>NZ_CP149625.1:0-1372500 GCF_037901235.1 Acetobacter sp. AC2005 | reverse complement strand
TGGCCACGGCTAACCGCAAATTGTTCAGTAGCTTGCTGTACATCAAGGTTCTGGTCTGCCAGACGTTTTTCAAGCGAAGTCAGTTCGGGGTCATTAAAAATGGCCCACCACTGCGGATCGGGCGCCTGCGTTGTGGGGACACTCAGCAACTGTGATGTATCTTTATCTGCCGCACGCTGCCACTGAGAGGGAGACCATGTATCTGGCTTCTTATAATCTGGCCCCACCATGCACCCCGCCAGCATGAAAACCAGCGCCAACGCGCCTGTGCGCTGTGCATTCCGTTTTGCCACCCGTTCACCCTCACCGAAAATGATATGCCTGATAGAAAATACCAGCCCTTGCACTGACCGACCAGTTCGGTCAGCATGGTAACCTACCTTCTTTCCTCTGTGCGTCAATCGCCTGATCTTTAAAGTCTGAAATCCTGATGTCTGAATCTTCCTCCCCTTCCTCCCTTACTTCTGCCTGCACTGGGGAATCAGAAGCAAAGCGAGAGCAGATTTTAAAAGGGGCCTATAACGTGTTTGCAGAACACGGTTATGAAGGCGCCAGTATGTCCGCCATTGCGCGGGAGGCTGGGGTTTCTAAAGGCACTTTATATAATTATTTCACCAATAAAGCGGATCTCTTTGGGGCTTTTGTAGAAAAATGCTGTCGGGAAAAACTTCCCCCAGCACTTGCTCCGGTGCAAAAAGAAGCTTCCCCCAAAGAAACTCTTACCGCCGTAGCCCGCGCCATGGTGCAGTTGATTACCCAGCCCGAAAGCTTGATGCTTTACAGAATGATTGTTTCTGAGGCTCCGCACTTTCCTCAGCTTGCAACCATCTTTTGGTCTCACGGCCCGCGGATTGCCATTGAAACTCTGTCTAACTGGATTCGCGAACAAACCCAGCGCGGCACATTAAAAACGGATGACCCTGTTTTTGCCGCAGAGCAGTTTTTCTCACTTTGCCAGACACGGATTGCACATAGAAAGCGCTTTAACATGCCCTATGACAATATGGCTGAGGACGAAGAAAAAGTTATTCATACCTCTGTAAGCATGTTTCTGGCGACTTACGGCGCATCAATATCCACTTAAAAACAAACCCCGCACACATGGATGTATGCGGGGTTGCTTAAGCAAATAGTTTAAAAGCGAAGATTTATTTCTTCAGCTCTTCAACCAACTGCGGCACGACTTCAAACAGATCTGCTTCGATTCCGTAATCAGCAACCTGGAAAATGGGAGCTTCTGGGTCTTTGTTGATTGCCACAATCACGCGGCTGTCTTTCATACCGGCAAGATGCTGGATAGCGCCGGAAATACCAAAGGCCATATACAGTTCAGGCGCAACAATCTTGCCTGTCTGCCCCACCTGATATTCGTTCGGCACAAAGCCAGAATCCACAGCAGCGCGAGAAGCACCAATAGCTGCACCCAAGGCATCTGCCAGAGGATCCAGAGCATGGAACTTTTCTTCGCTCTGCATGCCACGACCACCAGACACAACCACACGGGCCGTTTCTAGGTCTGGACGTTCGGAATCAGACAGCTGAACAGTCTCAAACTTGGAAACTGCAGGGGCATCTACCGCGTCCACAGCTTCAATCGGAGCATTGCCACCTGTAGATGCAGCAGCATCAAAAGCAGCGTTACGCACCGTCAGCACCTTTTTGGCATCTGAAGACTTAACAGTGGCCAGAGCATTACCAGCGTAAATGGGGCGCACAAATGTTTCTGCATCCACAATGCGGATAACATCTGGAATAGGCTGTACATCCAGCAGAGCAGCTGCACGTGGCAGCACGTTCTTGCCCGTAGCACCTGCAGCAGCAACGATATGATCGTACTGGCCTGCCAGAGAAACAATCAAAGCAGCCAGAGGTTCAGCCAGTTCGTGTGCATAACGTGCATCTGCTGCATGCAGCACCTTGGCAACGCCGGGCACAGCAGCCGCAGCCTGTGCGATGGAGGCATCACCCGCCACCAGCACATGCACATCACCCAACTGGGCGGCTGCCGTTACAGCAGACAGAGCGGCCTTTCTGATCTGGCCTTCTTCATGATCCAGAAGAACAAGAGCGGTCATGATCAGATCACCTTTGCTTCGTTACGCAGTTTTTCCACCAGTTCCCCAACGGAACCAACCTTGATGCCAGCCTTGCGTTCCGGCGGCTCTGCCACGGAAACAATGCTCAGGCGGGGCTTCATGTCCACACCCAGTTCGGCGGCTTCAATGGTTTCCAGCGGCTTCTTCTTGGCCTTCATGATATTTGGCAAAGAAGCATAGCGTGGTTCGTTCAGGCGCAAATCGGCCGTGATAATAGCGGGCAGCGTAAGGGAAACTTCCTCCGTGCCACCATCAATTTCACGGCTGACACGTGCATGGCCATCAGCAATTTCTACCTTGCTGGCAAACGTGCCCTGCCCCCAACCAAGCAGACCAGCAAGCATCTGGCCTGTGGCATTCATATCATCATCAATGGCCTGCTTGCCCAGAATAACCAGGCCCGGTTCTTCCTTTTCCACCAGCTTGCGCAGCACTTTGGCTACGGCCAGCGGTTCGGGGCTTTCTTCTGACAGAACCAGAATGGCGCGATCTGCGCCCATAGCCATGGCCGTACGCAGTGTATCCTGCGCCTTCTGAACACCAACAGAAACCACAACAACTTCGGAAGCCGCACCTTTTTCGCGCAGGCGCACAGCTTCTTCCACCGCGATTTCATCAAACGGGTTCATGGACATCTTGACGCCAGTGGTATCAACACCACTGCCATCTGCCTTCACACGCGGTTTGATGTTGTAATCAACAACCCGCTTTACAGGTACAAGTATCTTCATGACTTCTTTCGCTTGCAGACGCAGGATGGTTCGGACGCAGCCTTACCGTACTTTACTCCAAATTCACATACCGGCCGGATAATTAGGCCCACCACCACCTTCTGGCGTGGTCCAGTCTATATTCTGGGCAGGATCTTTAATGTCACACGTTTTGCAGTGCACGCAGTTCTGCGCGTTAATCTGCAAATGTGGGTTCGTGGCTTCATCTGCCACTTCATACACACCGGCGGGGCAATAACGGCTTTCCGGCGCACGGAAGACATCCCAGTTCACCGGTTTCCACAGGCTGGGGTTGCGCAGGCGCAGATGCACCGGTTGATCTTCCTCATGATTGGTAGCGGACAGGAAGACCGAGGAAAGACGATCAAATGTCAGCTTGCCATCTGGCTTCGGATAGAAAGGCTTTTCAGACAGGGACGCAGGTTTAAGGGTATCGCTGTCTTCATGCTTAAAGTGCAGTGTCCACGGTGCACGGCCACGCAGCAGCATGGCATCAATAGCTGCATAAATAGCACCACCCTTGGCACCAAAATGCGCAAAAGCCGGACGAATATTACGGGCAGACCGCAGTTCTGGCCACAACCAAGAACGCCGCACCTTTTCTGTAAAGACACCAGGTTCAACACGGTCGGTTTTCATGGCTTCCACAACAGCTTCCGCTGCCAGCATGCCAGACTTCATGGCTGTATGAGTGCCCTTGATTTTAGGCACGTTCAGAAAGCCCGCGGAATCCCCAATCAGTGCACCACCGGGGAAAGTGAGACGTGGAATAGCCTGCAACCCACCTTCGGAAAGAGCACGCGCACCGTAAGAGATGCGACGGCCACCTTCCAGATGCTGGCGGAATGCCGGATGCAACTTGATGCGCTGCATTTCTTCAAACGGAGAAAGCCACGTATTTGCGTAATCCAGCCCCACCACAAAGCCGTAGGACACCAGATTTTCACCAAAGTGGTACAACCATGCGCCGCCATAGGTGCTGTCATCCAGCGGCCAGCCAAAGCTGTGCTGCACCAAACCGGGGCGATGTTTTTCTGCCGGAATTTCCCATACTTCCTTGATGCCAAGTCCGTATGTCTGCGGGTCTACATCTTTGCGTAAATCATAATGCGCCATCACCTGCTTGGTCAGGGAGCCACGGCACCCTTCTGCAAACAGGGTATAACGGGCGCGCAGTTCCATACCGGGCTGATAATTAGGGCCGGGTGTGCCTTCCTTGGTCACACCCATATCACCAGTCACAACACCAACCACACGGTTGCGCTCGATAATGACATCCGCACCCGCAAAACCCGGATAGATTTCCACCCCGAGTTCTTCTGCCTGCGTCGCCAGCCAACGGCAGACTTCCCCAAGGCTAACAATATAGTTCCCGTGGTTTGCCATATGCGGCATAACCTTATCCAGCAGCGGAACACGCAGGCTGCCAGTTTCGGTAAGATACAGCATATCTTCTGATGTCACCGGTGTGTTCAGCGGTGCACCACGTTCTTTCCAATCAGGAATAAGCTCTGCCAGTGCGCGGGGTTCAATCACGGCCCCAGAAACAATATGCGCTCCGATCTCGCTGCCTTTTTCAATCAGGCAAACGCTCAGATCTGGAGAAAGCTGGCGTAGCCGAATTGCCGCGGCCAGCCCAGCAGGGCCACCCCCAACAATAACGACATCAAATTCCATCGATTCCCGCACAGGCTCGCTCATTCCCGTTTTATCCCCGTTTAAAGATATGCTGCTTCCCTAAACCCGATTTGGCGCAGAATTGCAAAAACGGGCACGCAGGCCCGTTCTGCCAGAAACAGCCATGTCAGAAAAATCAGTGCTGAACAGAACGCGGCCCGAACGCCAGTTCGTGCACGGCACGCCAGTCCTGATCAACAAAATTAACAATCAAGGTACGGCGCGTACCTTTAATGGGCCGCTTTACAAAGCCGTGCCAGGTTTTATCCGACGGAATAAAAAGCACCGCCGAATTAAACGCACCTGAAGCCCGCACAACTGATTGGCCATCTGGAGTCATCAGGTCTGTCCCCAGTTCATCGGCCCCTTCTCCGGTGGAAAGAGAGATAAGCAGGGTAAGTTTTTTAGCGCCGATATCTGTATGTGGTTCCAGCCAAAAACCATCCGAATCCAGACACAATTCCAGCCGCAGTGCTGCCGTATCCAACTGCACGTTGCAGATACGTTCAAAAGCCTGCCGCATGGCAGCGCTATCCAGCAAATGCGCCATACGGTTTAGGCGTTCATCCTGTTGCCGAACGGCTGGATCAACAAACACGCGAGACTTGTTCCGCGTTTCACGCCGACCGCCCACATCTCCTGCAATAGCCGACTCGCCCGGATCCCATTCCAGTAATGCCGCACAGGCATCTGGTTCCAGCACGTGTTCCAGCATCCAATGTGGAAAAGGGTCAGAAGCCACTGGCGTTTGCGCCAGCAGATTTGGCAGAGAAAACGTCACGCTCTGATCGGGAGCAGTGGCATCAGGACTCATGGCGTCCGATCCTTCAGCTGTCACAGAATATCGGCTGGGTAAAAGACACCGCTATGGCTGTCTTGCATAGCTCCCTTTCATGGGAAGCTTTCCTTACTTGCGCCAAAATACTGGCACAATCAAGGTTTGGTTCTACTTAAAGGGCAGCAGAAAACTGTGGTGAAGCACCTTGCCCAGCACCTTGGGCCTGCTGCTGCAAAGCACGCCGCCGCGTATCAAACACTGCAGCTACGTGCCTTACAAAAGGCCGCCCAAACATTGTAACGCTGATTTTCTGGCCTTCAATCTTTACCAATCCATCCTGCTCAAACGGATGGAGTTGCGCAAGTTCTTCAGAAAAATCCTGCCCTTGCCCTACATCCGCAAGATCAACGGCCATATCACACATAATGCGTTCGATAATGGCTCCGCGCAGTTTGTCATCTTCGGTAAAAGCAACACCCCGCGCTACGGGGAGGGAATCTGCACTTTCAGCCATTGCCCGCGCATAAGCCGCCACACTTGTAATGTTCTGAACAAACCCAGTTGGCAGCATGGAAATGGCAGAAGCCCCCATACCTAACAAAAC
Source organism: Acetobacter sp. AC2005 (assembly GCF_037901235.1). Classification (NCBI taxonomy): domain Bacteria; kingdom Pseudomonadati; phylum Pseudomonadota; class Alphaproteobacteria; order Acetobacterales; family Acetobacteraceae; genus Acetobacter; species Acetobacter sp. AC2005. The sequence goes on along the minus strand of NZ_CP149625.1, from coordinate 1,366,614 downwards.
AGGACAGGAATCTGTTGTATAACCTTGGAAATTACGATGCAGCGTGCCTGCTTGCGCAGCTTGAGCCAAACCATCTTCTGGCAAAGCGTAATGATCCAACCCTATAGGTTGATACCCCTGCGCCTGCAAAACTCTGTCTATTTCCGCCCGTTGCGCCAATCTTTCATCAGATTTTGGCAAGGATGCTTCCGGTATCAAACGCTGCCGTTTTTGCTTCCACGGCACATGGGCATATCCAAATACTGCCAACCGGTCTGGCCGTAATGATGCAATTTTCAGCGCGGTTTCACCCACGCTTTCAACCGTCTGGTACGGTAAGCCGTAAATCAGATCAATATTAACGCCAGATACGCCCGCAGCACGCGCCGCCTGAATACTGGCTTCTGTCTGCTCAAAGGACTGATGGCGTCCACATGCTTCCTGCACCCGAGGTTCCAGATCCTGCACGCCAAGGCTGATGCGTGTAAAACCCAGATCGCCCAACAAAGCCGGATAATCCTGCGGCACATGCCGTGGATCAAGCTCCATGGCCAATTCAGCCTGCGGATCAACCTGAAAGAATGTTCGGATAGAACGCATGATCTGCCGTAAGGCATGCGGCGGCAAAGTGGTAGGCGTGCCGCCACCAAACTGCACATGCCTTACTGTGCGCTGTTCCCCCACAAGGGCCACAATACGACGCATTTCCTCACGCAGGAGGTCACCGTAAGCTAGGCGCCCATCCTCATGCCGCATAACGGATGTATTGCACCCGCAAAACCGGCAGAGTTCATCGCAAAAAGGAACATGAAAATAGAGGGAGACAGGTTCATTCTCAGGTAAAGCTTTAAGCCAGCCTGCAACCTGTTGGGGGCCGACCGCCTCCGTAAAGCTGGCTGCGGTCGGGTAACTTGTATAGCGTGGCAGATTCCCACCGTAGCGGGAAATCAGATCAGATACAGATGCCGCGCCCATAATATCTCTTAGAACCGGTAAGCAATACCAGCGGAAACCACTGTCGGATCCAGAGATTCGTGTGCTTTTACTTTCAGAGTTTCAGCAGGGTTTTCAACCCAAGCATGCATACGCACGAACATCTGCTTGACGTCTGCGTTGAAGAACCAGTTGCCGACGATCTGATAATCGAAACCAACGTTCACAGAAGGACCACCGGTGAAGCCAGCGTTCAGCTTGGTCAGACCCAAAGCTGCACCGTGATTACCGTTCATGTTGTGGAACCACATAGCCGTTGCACCCACACCCACATACGGGTTGAAGCGCTTATGCGGACGGAAATGCCAAGCAAATGTCAGCGTAGGGGGCAGAACCCATGCGCTACCAACATCCAGCTTACGGGGCCCGCCCAGTGAAGGCACATCGCTACCCAGAGCAGCCACTTCATGACGGGTGCTGGTGGCAATCAGATCCACAGACAGGTTATCTGTGATGAAGTATTCCACCGTCAGTTCCGGCATGGCCTGATTAGTGGTGGAAAGATGCGTGTGGTTCAGATGCGTGTAACTACCACCGCTATTCGTGCTGAGGCTCACGTTACTATCACGGTCCTGCGGCAGAACACCCACGCCAGACAGACGGATCATGAAGTCACCACGGCCCAGACCAATTTTGGTGCTGGCGCAGGTTTCAAACAGACCGCAATGCCCTGCGCCCGGCTTTGGTGCATCGGGAATGCGCTGCATGACCGGTGCATTCACATATGCTGCGTTAGGAGCTGCCGTCTGAGCCTTGGCGGTGCCGGCCAGAGCGGCAACACCAGCCACCACTGCCGTAAATAGGGAACGGAACTTGACCATGCCTGTGTGTCTTTCCACTGCGCTAGAGAACGATATCTGAAGCGGGAAAAATCATGCGCCCATTCTTCCGGCCTTGATTTAGATCAAATATCAGGCATCTCCGCCTCATATGCGACAATACTGTGTCATTTTAATCACAGCGCATTTTAAGGGCTATATCCAAGGTAAATTGTAACCAATCTGCCCCAGACATCGGCGCATTATTGATTTATATCAACAATGACATAATATTTACGCAACACATTCTTTTTTCTTTCCGGTCCAGCACGTTCGCCATAATGCTGAAGGTACCGGGCTTTCCGGATTCTGCTCCCATGCCACCCTCTCCTTCTGCTCAGGCACTCCACTCCACTGGCAAACGCACTGGGCGCACAGATACCGAGTCCGCCCGGTGTTTGATGTGCAAGGTGCGCGATTATAATCTTTGCAGCAGCATAGAAAATCAGGATGTGGCGGTTTTGGCGCAGGCAACACGCCAGATTACTCTGCCACCAGGCACAGCCGTGATTGAAGAGGGCACGCCTGCATCTGCCTTTTTCAACGTTATCAATGGCACAGTTAAGCTGTTTAAATCTCTTCCTGATGGCCGCCGCCAGATTACTGGCTTTGCAGATGCAGGACAGTTTGTTGGCCTTAGCAACTCGCGCACTTATTCCTTTGGGGCGGAAACCGTAAGCAGCGTATTGTTGTGCCGCTGCACACATACGCAGATAGAAAATTTATTGGCAGAATACCCACGATTCGCCCGTCATCTGCTCTCAGCCGTTACAAATGAATTGACTGATGCACAGGAGCAGATGCTGCTTTTGGGGCGCAAAACAGCCAAGGAAAAAGTGGCTAGTTTTCTATTAGATCGCATCAAGCAATATCATCGCACACACCCGCACGACCCTGATGCAGAAACCACAGCTTCTGTACCCATGACTCGGGTGGATATTGCAGACTATCTTGGCCTGACGATTGAAACGGTAAGCCGCACCATCAGCGCCCTCCGCCGTGATAAAATTATTTCTGGCACAGAAAATCACTGCATTCGCATTCTATCTCTACCTAATCTGCAAGACATCGCTTACGGCCTGAAATCTGTTTAGCTTTTAAAAGCAAAAGGCTGGCCCATTTCTGGACCAGCCTTTTCAACATTTCAGACTACGAGAGCCTTTTAGTTATCGTCGTCATCACCACTGTCATCAGATGATGGAGCATTATTTCCGCCATCTGGAGAGATCGCGATAAACAGGGACTGATTATCGCGCAGAACCCGCAATAGCACCGGTTTTTTGGCAGCCAATGCCGACTTTACGCTGGCAACTGCTGCACGTGGGGAATCCACGGCCTGACTACCAACCGCCTGAATAACATCCCCCGGCCGAATCCCAGCCTGATCTGCTGGGGAACCAGGATCAACGTCGCTTACAACAACGCCGCGCACATCTGTTGAAAGCCCCAACTGCTGGCGCACATCGCGAGAAAGAGGAGCCAAGGCAATACCAAGCCGCTGCCCACGTGCGACATCTGTATTGCTGCCGCTATTACCATCACTGGAAGCGGTTTTCAGATCTCCGATGGTGACAGTAGCTGTCTGGGCTTTACCGCCTCGCAAGTAGCCAATTGTCGCCTGTTTACCCGGGGCCATAGACGCCACGCGCACGGCCAGATCATGCGGGTTGCTGACCTTCTGCCCATTAAAATCGGTAATCACATCTTCCGATTTCAAACCAACTTTTTCAGCCGGGCTCCCGGGGCTTACGCTTGCCACCAACGCCCCAATTGGCGGCGCTCCGGGCGTAGCGGGGGCAGGCAAGCCAAGCGCACGCGCCATAACGGGGGAGATAACCTGTGCGTTTACACCCAAGTAGCCCCGCACCACATGGCCAGTTTTACGAAGCTGCTCGACCACATTGCGCACGGTATCCGATGGAATTGCAAACCCGATACCAATGGAACCACCGCCAGAAGGTGAAAGAATGGCGGTATTTACCCCCACAACCTTACCATCTTGCGTAAACAGCGGACCACCAGAGTTCCCGCGGTTGATGGGCGCATCCACCTGAATGAAGTTGTCGTAAGGGCCTTCGTTAATATCTCGGCCACGGGCAGAAACAATACCAGCCGTCACAGTGCCGCCCAGACCATACGGGTTGCCAACGGCAATAACCCATTCACCGGGCTGCACATCATCCGATTCGCCCAATTCAATAAAGGGCAATTTTTCGGAGGTTGTAACTTTCAGCAGTGCCAGATCGGTTTTGCCATCACGCCCCACCACTTTAGCGGGCAGCGTTGTGCCATCATCCAGTGTCACCGTAACCTTGGTGGCGCCTTTCACCACATGGTTGTTGGTAACCACATACCCATCGGCTGAAATCAGGAAGCCGGAGCCTCTGGCCTCAATCGTCTGGTGCGATGGCTGCGGCATCATCTGGAAAGGAAACGGGAATGGAAAGGGCATTCCACCCATACCACCGCCGTCATTCTCCACGGCATCTGCCCGGATCATGGATGTAATAGACACCACAGCCGGCTTAACCTGCTTAACCAGACTGACAAAATCTGGAATCCGCTGAGAAGTAGGGGTGTTGGGCTTAATAACACTATCAGCTTCTGCGCGTGCTGGCGTGCTGCACCATGGAGCGGCAGCTGTTACCAATACACAGCTTGCCAGCAGGGCTGACATCCAATTACGGCGTCTGTTCCGCGCCCAAACTTTTGTCACAGATTTTCCCGACATCACGACTTCGACTGTTCCTTGTTTTATCCCGACAGGACAATTCCCGGACGGTCCAAACACCCAGCTCCGGCAGCCACCACAGATTGCCCAGAGTTTACAGTGCCTTACGCCTACAACGCTAACATGGTTTCTTAACCAAGAAAAAAAAGCCGTATCTTCATAATTTCACAAGATGTTATCGGCTGCGTAATTTCTGGAAAAAAGCTTTCAACATTTCAGCCGCTTCCTGCTCCCTTACCCCGCCTATAACCTCCATATGATGTAAGGTTTCAGGCCGATGGGGCAAGCGTGCTCCGTGCTCTACGCCACCCCCTTTGGGGTCATACGCACCAAACACCACCCTCCCCAGCCGAAAATGCGCCATAGCCGCCGCACACATCGGACATGGTTCGAGCGAGACAAATAAAGTGCAATCTGCCAGCTTTTGCCCCTGCCGCTGCTGCACGGCCTCACGCATGACCAACATTTCAGCATGAGCTGATGGATCGTGCAGTTCTTCTACCCGGTTGCCTGCCTGTGCCAGCACATTTCCATTGCCATCCAGCAGCACGGCGCCTACGGGCACTTCTCCATTTTCAGCAGCAAGCTGAGCCTGCTCTAACGCAAGTGCCATGCCGTTTTGTTTAGTCATGCCGTGTGCTCACGAAATGTTACTCTTTTCAATCCGAAACGTTCAGGTTTTTTTCGCTTTTATATGGCAGAAAAAATCCAGATTTTTCTTGCAATCGTGCATGCTTTTTTGTCATCCTGCCTTAAAGGAGCCTTAATCCGTTCTGTAACAGAGCGTGAGGATGCCTTGTGGGATTGCTCTTTTGCAATCATACCAAACCCGAGCGAGGAGGGTCAGAAACATGCATAGCCTGTCTTTCATTCTGGCTGCTGCGGCCATAGGATTTGGTCTCGCCATCGCAGATGGCGTCAATTATGAGCCAGCAACCTTGGCTCCACCTCCTACCGCCACCAAAACGCTCCCTATCAGTATTCCTTCCTTTCTGTCCCGCTAACAGACAGGCCAGAAACGAATTGACTGCACGGGTTTTTGTTTCCCGCGCTCATTCTTTGCTACATACCCCCTGAAAGAACGGTCTTTACCCCTCTCCCTCCCCCGTTCTTTCAGGATTAGTGGCATATGATGAAAAAACGCCCCGTTATTGGTATTACGCTTGATTTGGAAGAGGGTGGCGAAGGCCGTTATTCCCGCTTCAAATGGTATGCCATGCGGGAAAATTATATGTCTGCCGTTTCCACTGCGGGCGGCTTACCTATTGCGCTCCCTTTATTCCCGCAGCTTTGTGCCGATTACATGCACCTATTGGATGGGTTGATTATAACAGGTGGCGCGTTTGATATTGACCCCACCTTGTATGGGGAAACACAAGTTCACCCCACCATAAACTTGCGCCCCCGCCGCACGCAGGCTGAAGCTGCTTATCTAACCGCAGCCCTACAGCGTGATATGCCAATTTTGGGAATATGCGGTGGCATGCAACTTATAGCCGTGGCCCTTGGTGGCAACCTGATCCAGCACATCCCGGAAGAATGCCCATCGGCCCTTCCGCATGAGCAACCAAACCCACGGGATGAAGCAAGCCATAGTGTGACAATAACACCCGATACCTTGTTGGCCCGATGCACGGCCAACCGCACTCATATGGGTGTTAATTCCTCACATCATCAGGCTGTCAAAACACCGGGGCGTGGCATTATTAACGCCGTGGCAGAAGATGGTATTATTGAAGGGATTGAAGATCCCACACATTCTTTCTGCCTTGGGGTGCAATGGCACCCGGAATTTGGCATAGACCCAGCAGACAAAGCACTTTTCAAAGCCTTCATACAGGCAGCAGGAGATTCAGCGTGACGCAGGAAACCCGAGGGGAACGCATAGCAAAATGGCTGGCCCGTAGTGGCGTTGCCAGCCGCCGTGATGCGGAGCGCATGATAGAGGAAAACCGTATCCGCCTGAATGGCCAACCGGTCACACACCCTGCCACCTTTGTAACAAATGGCGATATTGTGCAGGTTGATGGGGAACCCGTTTCTGCCCCAGAACGCACACGTTTGTGGCGCTACCATAAGCCGGATGGCTTGGTAACAACACATAAAGACCCAGAAGGCCGGCCAACGGTTTTTGCCTCCCTGCCAGAAGGCATGCCACGCGTTATTAGCGTTGGGCGGCTTGATCTGAACAGTGAAGGGCTGCTGCTGCTCACCAATGATGGTGAACTGGCCCGCAGGCTGGAGCTTCCCTCCAACGGCTGGCTACGCCGCTACCGCGTGCGTGTATTTGGCGTAGTGGATGAAGAACGTTTGGCAAGTCTGGCTCAGGGCAGCGTGTTTGATGGTGTGCGTTATGGCCCCATTCATGCTGTTCTGGATTCGCGCAAGGGAGACAATGCGTGGCTGACCGTTTCCCTCAAGGAAGGCAAAAACCGCGAAATCCGTAAGGTGATGGCGGGCATGAACCTGCATGTCAGCCGCCTGATACGCACTAGCTATGGGCCTTTCCAACTCGGCACCCTGCAGCGCCGTGAACTGGAAGAAGTTTCTCCCCGCGTGTTGCGTGATCAGTTGCCCAAAGCAACAGAAAAGGCTCCCCCAGCCCGGCGTGCACCCGCAAAACAGGCAGACTAATGGTTCGGATTATTGCTGGCAGCCGTAAGGGGCGGTTGCTAACAGCCCCAGCGGGACAGACCACACGCCCCACGGCAGACCGGGTGCGACAGGCCTTGTTTGATATGCTGCTGCATGCACCTTGGGGTGGGCCTACGCTTATCTCTGAAGCGCATGTGCTGGATGCTTTTGCTGGCACCGGCGCGCTGGGGCTGGAAGCCCTTTCTCGCGGGGCAAAGCATGCAACTTTCTTCGAAACGAGCCGCCCTGCCCTCGCCGCGCTACGGGCCAACATTCAAGCCTGCAAGTGGGAAGAGAACTGCACCGTAATTGCGCGGGATGTGACATCACCACCTCTCAGCACTTTCCCGGCTGGGTTAGTGTTTCTGGACCCACCCTATCATCAAAATCTGCCTGAGCGCGCCCTCAATGCCTTGCAAAGCAAAGGCTGGATTGCCCCCAATGCCATTGCGGTTATTGAAACCGGGCGTGAGGAACCTTTGCCTTTTTCCAACGAAGAAGAAGCGCCGCAAACAGCAAGCACACCTGCTTTTCTGGCAGAACGCCAGCATGGTGCTGCCCGATTTTCTATCTGGCGGCTTTAAGCTTTCACCTGTTCGGCCAGTGCGCTACATAGGCAGAACGAAAACGAATTTTACGCAAATAGAAGGTAACGGCATTTATGGCTGGCAGCGTTAACAAGGTTATTCTGGTCGGCAATCTGGGCAAGGACCCCGAAGTGCGTTCCAGCCAGAGCGGTGCAAAAATTGTTTCCTTCTCTCTGGCCACCAGTGACACATGGAATGACCGCGCATCTGGTGAACGACGTGAACGCACAGAATGGCATCGCGTGGTCATTTTCAATGAACGTCTGGCAGATATAGCCGAACGTTTCCTGCGCAAAGGCCGCAAAGTTTATCTGGAAGGCTCCCTGCAAACCCGTAAATGGACAGATCAGGGTGGGCAGGAACGCTATACAACGGAAGTGATTATTGACCGTTTCCGTGGTGAGCTGGTGCTGCTGGATAGCCGCAATAGTGGCGAAGGCGAAAGTGAAGGCGGCGGCTTTGGTGGCGGAAGCGGCAGCAGCTACGGTGGTTATAACAGTGGCGGCAGTGGTTATGGCGCCCCATCATCCGCTCCACGCCAGCAACCAGCACAACGCAGCGGTGGCAATAGCTCCGGCGGCTGGGATGCATCTGGCGGCAACGGCGATCTTGATGACGAAATCCCTTTCTAATCATTCAAACTGATTGGGGGCTGGCTACACTATCGGGTAGCCAGCCTTATCCATTCCAGACATGCCCCTTGCTGTTTCCTCCCCACTCCGTGTCAAGCTGGCTGGATATCTAACAGCAGCAGGCTTGGTGTGTCTGAGCATCTTCCCGTTTTTTCTATTCTATAGCCGCGCTCTTTCAGACACATTTGCTTCTGTTATTGGTGGGCTATTTCTGCTGCACTGTTGCCTGCTGCAAAATTGGCAATGGGTTAAACAACCCTGGCTTAAACTGGCCGCATTATTTTGTGGGCTATGCCTGCTTTCCTCCGTACATATTGGCATTACAGGAGCATGGGTGCAGGCACTCTGCCTGCCTCGACTTTTCCTGTTTTGTGTGGCGCTACAATGCTGGCTTCTTGCCACCGAAGCACGGCGCATCTGGCTGGAACGAATCTGCTTACTGGCAGCCTTGTGGTTGATAAGCCAATGCTGGCAACAGTATCTAACCGGCACAAATATGATGGGGATGCCGCGCTGGGGTGATGGCAGCCTGACAGGCCCATTCACAAAGCCCCGCGCGGGTTTTACGCTGCTGATGCTGTTTTTTCCCGGTATTATGCCGAGCGTTTTACGCCTGTTACGCCACAATAAGCTGCAATCTTGGGGGCTTGGCTGTGCGCTCCTGTTGTTTGGCGTTACAACCATGGTGCTGATCGGCCAACGTATGAGCTGTGTGCTGCTCTTTTTTGGCCTGTCTCTTACAGCGTTTATCTTCCCCCGTTTTCGCCTGCCCTTTGGCCTCATTCTTGCTTGTGCGGGTGGGTTAATTGCCAGCCTCCCGGTGATCTCTCCTCCCGTTTACGCCAAGCTGGTTCTGAAATTTTCAGACCAATTGCATCATTTCGCCCAAAGCGATTATGGCAAGCTTTTCCGTTCTGCCATCACCATGGTTGCCCAACATCCTTGGATGGGACTGGGTATGGATGGCTTTAGAAATTTCTGCCATGTCCCTATTCAAACCCACGCCTTCTCTTTTCTGGGCATAGAAACACTTACAAATGATACGGATCGGGGATGTAATATTCATCCTCACAACTATTACCTACAAATTGCCACAACAGCCGGTTTACCGGGGCTTATGGTGTTTATAGGACTGGCTTTTCAATGGTTGCGCACGGGGTGGCGCGCGCTAGATGTAGAGCATTATCCGCAGCAAGCCATGCTGTTTGTGACCTGTTGCATTCTGTTGTGGCCGATTACTTCCACCAGCGCTGTTTTTTCTTTCCCCACAGCGGGGTGGATTTTTATGTTCGTTGGGTGGCTTATCGCAGCATCAAGCTCACAAAAACGTGCATAATTGTGTTAAGAAAGTGTTTATACAGCAGGGAACTTTCTTAAAATATTTTTTCATTACTCATTTTAAATGTAGTCTTTTCTTACTCTTACTTTATCCTGTGTCTCTTTTCTGCGTTTTTGCCCCATAAAATTGTTGGCGGGTGAGCGGGATGCCGCTATAAGCCGCGTCATTCTTTCAAGGCAGGCTGCCTGTCATTGCAAAGGCTGACGACAGACATGATTACCTTACCGCCAGATTATCGCCCCTCTGAAGATGAAGAGTTCATGAACCCTCTTCAGACGGAGTACTTCCGGCAGAAATTGCTTAAATGGCGCGCCGACCTTCTTAAAGAAGCAGGAGATACACTTGCCAGCCTTTCTGAAGGCGGCATCCATGAAGCTGACATTACTGACCGTGCCAGCGTAGAAACAGATCGTGCACTGGAACTGCGCACGCGAGACCGCGCACGTAAGCTGATTGGCAAGATCAACCTTGCGTTGCAGCGGGTTGAAAACGGCACATATGGTTACTGTGAAGAAACGGGTGAGCCCATTGGCCTGAAACGGCTGGAAGCACGCCCGATTGCCACACTTTCCATTGAAGCGCAGGAACAGCACGAGCGCATGGAAAAAACCCACCGGGACGATTAATTTTTTCGTCTTTTTTACCGTATCTGGTCTTGCGGCGTTCCGCGTGAACAGCTAGAACGCCCGCAGACTATGCTGCTGTAGCTCAGTGGTAGAGCACTCCCTTGGTAAGGGAGAGGTCGACAGTTCAATCCTGTCCAGCAGCACCAGTCTCTCCTCTACATTTTGCAAGAATCGCTTTTTTGCTCTGCGTTGCGCAAAGTAGAAATGTGTTTGCCACTTTAAACGTGGCCACTTTGGCCTACTGCGTTTGAGGTATTTTAAATCTGCCGTGCCAGTTGCCGAAAAATGGCATCGCCATTTTCAAAAAACTTTTCTTTGCTGAACTTTTCCAACACAAATTGTCTGGCATTCTGACCAACTTCAGAAAGCTTCTCTGGCTGTGCAAGCACTGCCGCCAATGTATCGGCCAGCATAATTGGGTCTTCAGGTTGCACCTTCCACCCAGTTACGTTTTCTACAATAGACCGATCCATTTCCCCCACATCACTGCCAATTACAGGTAAACCTGCCTGCATGGCCTCATGCATAGCAATGCAAAATCCTTCCCGCCGGGAAGGCTGAAGATAAAGATGCTGGGTCTGCAAAAAGTTCTGAGACGAAGACGCAAAGCCTGAAAAACGAATATTCGTCAGCTTTAATGCTCTTGCCATCTGCTCAAGGTGGGCACGTTCTTGCCCCTCTCCTGCTATCGTCACTTCAAACGCTGGCAAGGATGTATAAGCCTGCAAACGCTGAAGAGCTGTGCATAGAATATCGTATCCCTTGGCGATATGCAGCCGCCCGAGTGAACCTGCGCGAATTACTTCTCCCGGCCTCCAAGGCTCTGCTGGCTTAATATCCGACGAGGCCTGAAAAACCGGCCAAGACATAACTTTATTTGCAGGAAGTTTAAGCCGTTCGCGCGTGATATCTGCCACGCATTCCGAATCACACACCCACAGTTTTGAAAGAGATTTGGCGGCCCGCAAAAGGCGGATATTGCCCGGTTTCAAAAATGCGTTGTGCTGCCAGCTGATAACCGGCACCCCCAAACCGCGCCCAACCTGCTGCCCAATCAGAGTAGAGCGGGTTAAGGATGTCCAAATCTGGGTTGGGTGCCATGCTGCCAGTTTACGGCGCAGCCATAAATAGGCCTGAAGGTGATCACTTTCTCCACCTTCTCTAATATGTATGTCCAGCCCTGCCGCTTGGAGTGCCGGCTCTGCCCGCCTATCACGCGGGGTCAGCACAAATACGCCAACCTCGCACCCACGCGCCCGAAAGAAACCGGTAATGGAGGGCACCATAGCCCCTGTGCCGCCACCTTCTAGCGAGTTAATTACATAAGCTATTTTTTTAGGGTACAGCACGTCATCAGCCCCTGCGCAGAGAAACGATAAAACCCATCTGTTCAGAACTGATTAGGTAAGCAAAAAACCGTTCCCGGTAAAAAGGCAGCACTCTTCAAACTTTGAAAAATGCTGCCGTAGCAAGATTATCTGTGACCGCCACCACCGGGGCCGCCGGGTCCACCATGGCCACCGGGATGACCGCCGCCGCCTGGCCCGCCACCGGGGCCTCCTCCACCAGGTGGACGACCACCTCCGCCACCACCTGGGCGTGGCCCAGGGCCAATACCCCCACCATGGCCACCGGGACGCCCCCCCGGCGGGCCAAAACCTGGGCGCGGCGGCCGCGGGCCGCGGCCACCGCCGCCCCAAACGCCGTAACCATAATAATCATCATATACGGGGCCATAGCCTGAATATCCGTAAGGATAATACAGGCCACCATCTCCATAATAGGGGCCACCGCATGCGCTCAGACTGCACAGCAGCCCCAGAGCAGACAGTTTTAACGCCAGTTTTTTCACGGTAGCCTCCTTATCGGTCTATCAGGCTGAAGCCCCAACCTTCACCAAAACATGATGTTTTTTGCCAGCAGAAAGTTTGATGGCACCATCAACCATATCCTGCTGTGTAATCAGCTTATTTTCATCCTGTATCACGTCATTATTGAGACGCGCCCCGCCACCACGTACCAAACGCCGGGCTTCTCCGTTTGTTTTAACCAGTCCTGCTTCTGCAAACAGACGAAAAACCGGAATACCTGCGGCCATATCGGCTTCTGCCACTTCATGCACCGGCAGGTCTGCCGCAGCTACGCGGCCTTCTTCAAACGTCTGACGGGCCGCTTCTGCTGCAGCCAAAGCGGCATTTCGCCCATGACACAAGGCTGTGGCTTCTGTTGCCAGAACTTTCTTGGCTTCGTTAATTTCCGCACCTTGCAGAGCTTCCAGACGCGCGCACTCTTCAAGCGGCAATTCGGTAAACAGGCGCAGAAAACGGCCTACATCTGCATCTTCCGTGTTGCGCCAGAACTGCCAGTAATCAAACACCGGTAAGCGTTTTTCAGACAGCCATACAGCACCGTTGGCTGTCTTACCCATTTTGGCGCCAGATGACGTTGTAAGCAGCGGCGTTGTCAGCCCCATAACGCTTTTCTGATCCGTACGGCGCACCAGTTCTACACCGGAAATAATGTTGCCCCATTGGTCTGACCCACCAAGTTGCAACACCACATCCATGCGGCGATTCAGTTCGCGGAAATCGTAGGACTGAAGAATGGAATAGTTGAATTCCAGAAACGTCAGCCCCTGCTCGCGCTCAAGGCGGTTTTTGACGGAATCAAACGCCAGCATACGATTGATGGAAAAATGCACGCCCACATCACGCAGAAGGTCAATATAGGCCAGCTTGTCCAGCCAATCTGCGTTGTTCACAAGCGCTGCTTCAGATGCACCAGAACCAAAGGTAAGGAACTGGCGCAAGCAGCCTTCAATACCAGCCAGATTGGTCTGGATGATATCTTCCGTCATCAACCGCCGGGCTTCTTCCCGGAAGGATGGATCACCAATACGGGCTGTGCCACCACCCACCAGCGCTATTGGCCGGTGGCCGTGTTTTTGCAACAGCCGCAACATCATAATCTGGATAAGGCTGCCTACGTGCAGGCTATCTGCCGTAGGATCAAACCCGATATAGGCCGCCACGGATTTTTCTGCCATCAGCGCATCCAGCGCATCGGCATCCGTGCACTGAAAAATAAAGCCGCGCGCAGCGGCTTCCCGCATGAAAGAACTCTTAAACCCGTTCTCGACCATTTATCCTGTCCCTTCTCTCCGGCCCCTGTCTGCAGGGCAGAACCAGCAGACAGACGCTCTAGCATGAGAGAGCAGAGAACAGAAACACTCAGCCCAACAGCATTTGGCTGAAAAAATCCTTAAGCCGTGCCGCCCACTGTCAGGCCGGTCATTTTAAGAGCGGGCTGGCCAACCCCAACTGGCACGCCCTGCCCGGCTTTACCGCAGGTGCCAATGCCGGGGTCCAATTCCAAATTACCACCAATCATGGAAACCTGTGTCATGGCCTCCGCCCCGCTTCCAATCAGGGTTGCACCTTTTACGGGGGCCGTTACGCGGCCATTTTCGATCAGATAGGCTTCGGATGCTGCAAACACGAACTTACCCGAGGTAATATCCACCTGCCCACCGCCAAAGTGCACCGCATACAAACCGCGCTTTACAGAAGAAATCATTTCCTCCGTGGTTGCAGATCCGGGCTGCATAATGGTGTTGGTCATACGCGGCAGTGGCATATGTGCGTAAGACTGGCGGCGGCCATTCCCCGTAGGGGCCATACCCATAAGGCGAGCATTCAGCCTGTCCTGCAGATATCCCTGCAAAATACCATCTTCAATCAACACTGTGCGGCCTGTGGGCGTGCCTTCGTCATCTATGGTCAGGCTTCCGCGCCGATCGGGTAGAGAGCCATCATCCACCACCGTAACGCCGGGGGATGCCACACGCTTGCCAATACGCCCAGCAAATACGGACGTGCCTTTGCGGTTAAAATCACCTTCCAGCCCGTGACCAACGGCTTCATGCAGCAAAATGCCGGGCCAACCGGCACCCAGCACAACTTCCATGGCACCAGCTGGCGCAGGCTGGGCTTCCAAAGCAACCAATGCCTGCCGCAAGGCTTCATCCACAGCGCCCTGCCATGTTTCTTCATTCAGCAAGCGGTTAATTTCATACCGGCCACCCAGCCCGTAACTGCCACTTTCACGCTTGCCATCATGTTCCACCACAACAGATACATTCAGCCGCACCAATGGGCGCAAATCTGCCGCCCGTGTGCCATCGGCCCGCATGATCTGCACCGCCTGCCATTCCCCCGAAAGGGAGGCCATAACCTGCACCACGCGGCTATCTTTGCCACGTGCATAGGCATCTATTTTTGAAAGCAGGCCAGAGCGGGTAGCAAAATCACTATCACCCAGTGGGTTGGCATCTGTATAAAGCCGCTGGTTGGTAGCCCGTGGCGGTGCCGCCATCTGGCCAGAGCGCCCTGCACGCACGGCACTTACGGCATCTACGGCACGCTGCAAGGAAGAACGGCTGAGTTCATCCGAATGGGCAAAACCTGTTTCTTCCCCCAATACAGCGCGCAAGCCAAACCCGCTGCTTGTATTAAAGGATGCCGAACGGATAACACCATCATCCAGAGCAATGCCTTCGCTTTCTCTGTATTCCAGAAAAAGCTCACCATCCTCCATTCCAGCCAATGCCGTTTTTGTCAGCTTTTCCGCATCATCTTTATGCAGTTGCGCATCGGGACGATGAAAAAACAGCTGGTCCGTAACGGCGAGAGCACCCGGATGCTGAGAGGAAGAAGACATGCACGACAACCCTTCAGGAAGAAATGGCCATACCGTAATGGCTCATACACAAAACATAGGAAGTTAAACCGCCACGTAAACCCGGCATGGTGGGCTTTTCCGCAGCAATCTTGGCTGGGCCCGGCTTATACGCCGGGCAATTCATTCACAGTGACAACGCGCCAGCCCACTTCCAAACGTTCCAAGATGGTCAGCGCCAGATTCTGCACGGAAAAATGAAGTGCCGTTTCGGCATGAATCCGCAAGGCATGGGCCAAAGCCGCACGCACCACTCCACCATGCGTTACCGCTATAATATCTTGATGTGCATATTTGTCTGCCAGCCTGTCCAGCAAGCGGCCAACACGTGCGCAAACATCAATCATGCTTTCGCCTTCGGGCGGGCATTCCGTTGCCCCAACAGCCCAGAATGGATGCGGCGCAAGATTAAGATATTGCGGCAACTCCTCATAAGGCAGACCCTGCCATGAGCCTAGGTTCTGCTCGATCAGATCTGGCTCCACTGTCAGCTTGGCTGG
Source organism: Acetobacter sp. AC2005 (assembly GCF_037901235.1). NCBI lineage: Bacteria > Pseudomonadati > Pseudomonadota > Alphaproteobacteria > Acetobacterales > Acetobacteraceae > Acetobacter > Acetobacter sp. AC2005. Next base: position 1,351,038 of record NZ_CP149625.1, on the reverse strand, counting down.
GCCATATCCTGCTTCCTGCACGGCCTGCGCTGTGCGTTGTGTGCGAGATAACGGGCTTACAAGCCAATGCGCAGGCTTGGGCAAACGTTCTGCCAGTGCCCGATACATCGGCCGTTGTGCAATAAGGCTATCTGGGCACAAAGGCACATCCATTGCGCCGTACATGCACATACGGGCGTTTTCTTCCACCAATGCGTGGCGGATCAGCCAGAAGCGCGTAATACCCGGTGCCAATTTGGGGCCATCCAGAAAATGATCCTGAGATGAGGGTAAAACTTTGGGAAGGTCTCTTATTTCATTCATAGAGTGTGTTGTGCGGCCAGCCAACCGACGACGCAAGAGCCGAAATGGCTACCCCTACAATGCAACAGGGAGCAATGCTTCGGCCTCAACACCCACCATGTTTTCTAGCTGACCAGAAGCAGGCTTTTCCTCCGCCTTCTGTAAAAACGGCCAATAGCGCAGGATCAGGGAAATTTTTTCCAGCGCATTCTGAACATTTTGTATCTCCTGCTCCACATACGTTTGATACGCCATGCCTGCAGGCATATCTGAGCCAGAAATATGGCGTGCACTCACAGAAATTCTTAAAGCACCGGCCATTTGTCCGCACACCCGTGCATAGGGCACAGCAACAGGCTGCCCGAGCTGATAACTTCTGGCCATAATCTGATGCGCAGTATCTGGGCAGCCAAATGGCAGATAGCCAGAAATATCCTGCTTTAACCACACATGTAGTTGACGACATTCCGCAAGATTTAGAACGGGGGTCATGCCACTGTTGCCCCCAGCATGTATCAGAAAAGAAAAAATGGTCTGCTGCTGATCCCACGCGTTGGGCAAGGCATCCCGCTTTACCAAGGCATCTGGCAACAGTTCTATTGTCTGATCCTGTTCCAGAATATGGCGTATGCCACTCAGAAACTGCTCCAAACGACTCATTTTTTCTGAAGCAGGCACATTGGCGAAATGTCTGATTTCAGCACAAGCACCCACCCAGCGTAGCAATAGCCCCAAATTAAACCCATTGTTTAAAGAAGCCGTTGCGTTACAGGCTGGCCATTCTGCCTGATTGAAATAGGCCACCAACCCCGATGGCAACACAGCATCATCCAACCGTTGCCGCCATGTTTCTGGCAATAAAAGCGCCCCACAAAACGCCGGGCCTGTATAAAATTTGGACCCCGTAACCATAACAGCCCAGTCTTGCTGCAAATAGGCCTTTATACGCTCCGGCATCAGGCGCGCCTGACACGCATCAACCACAACATCAATCTGGCCCGGATATGTATGGCATAATGCCTGCACCACCTGCATATCGGGAACAAGCTGACCGGTTTTTGAGGTATCCAGCAAATAGAGCAGCACGCGTTGTCCGGCTTGTACGGCGTTATGAATCTGCTGCTGGCAAATATGGAAAATATTTTGCCGAGAATTCAGTTTGCCGTTTTCGGTGCGCAACGGGGCTGTCACCAACTGCGTCCCTGCGGGAAAACCTGCTATTTTCTCGCTTTTACGAACACGGAACCCCAATGCAGTTGTGTTGGCAAAATGCCGCCCCTGCGTTGCCAATGGCACACCGCTGCCGGTTTCCTCCACCCCGGCCAACACCACACCTACAGCTGGGTTAACAACTAAAGAAAGAGCCAACGCAGCCAGTACAGAATCTGTGCCTGATGACGCTAAAATACAGTTGTCGGGTTTTTCAACACCATAGTATTGCGCCAAAAAAGCCTTGATACCCTCTGCCAACGCAAGCAACGGCTTTTCTGGGGGCTGCGTCAACATATCCCGCACCAGTTCTAACCGACATCGTTCCACTGCATTAAACGCATGTAGTGAGGGAGATGATGCCGTGGAAGAAGAATACTGCCCACCTGTTGCTGAAGGACGATAGGTGCAGCCATAACGGTTTTGATGAGTTTGCGGATCAAGCCCGAGTCTTTCATCCCCGCCTTCGGCCATCAGCACATCGGATGACCCGAGATAGGGCCACACGCGCTGCACCCACAGGCAAAAATCATCATCATTTTCTGTTTGGGCAGAAACAACATGTGGGCCATTTATGGCTGGAAACACAGAAGATACCTGTTGCCGGCATACCTTCTGCAACCATTCCATGTCTGGCAATGTCTCTGCTGCCAGCACTTCAATCCATGTTTCAGGATTGCTCTTTACAGCCCCGCCTGAAGCCTTCCACTTACGTGCAGCACTGCGTGCACAAGCCACCCAGATACGATTTAAATATTCTTTCACATTATGTGCAGAGAGGCTGTTCAGCAGAAAAACCATCTCCAGCGCCATGCGTGCATAAAAACAAGCTGTCTCTTTATTATCCAGAAACGCTTCCCCAAAAACAGGCCCCCATACTCCGTTACGCTTCTCACAAACAAACGGATCTGACTGCTCTGGTTTTCCAATAACAAAAGAGGAATCAGCCAGAAATGCCAGCTCCGGAACCATATGCACCCACTGCATCGGATCTGTTTGGCGGGTTCCTGTCATTGAATTAAAAATACCCTCATTTATAGAAGTTCTACCATACTCAGACTGTGTATATTTTTGTCTAACAGATGAGATATCCTTCTCTATCCATCTTTGTATAGAAAAAACATAAGAATGCTGGAGAATTGCTTTCTTATCCCATATGACTGATAAGCTATTATCAGGCAATTATATCATTCTGGTCTTGAAGAACGACATAGCATGCGCATCTTATTAACTGGTGGTTGTGGGTTTATCGGGTCTGCCGTTATTCGCCACATCATACACAATACCTCACATTCTGTCCTGAATGTTGACTGCATGACCTATGCAGCCTCACCTGAAACGGTTGAGGATGCTCCAGAGAGCGAACGCTATACGTTCTCACAGACCAACATCACAGATACACCTGCGTTGGAACAGTTGTTCAACAGCTTTAAACCAGATGCAGTTATGCATTTGGCGGCGGAAAGTCATGTTGATCGCTCCATTGATGGGCCTGGGGTCTTTATCCAGACAAATGTAGTGGGCACATACTCCATGCTGGAGGCCGCCCGCAAATACTGGATGACACTGGATAAGGAAGCGCAACAAGCCTTCCGTTTCCACCACATTTCTACGGATGAGGTTTTTGGTGCACTTGGCCCCAATGATCCGCCATTCACCGAAACAACGCCTTATGACCCGCGCAGCCCGTATTCTGCCAGCAAAGCCTCTTCCGATCACTTGGTTCGGGCATGGTATCACACTTTTGGGCTACCCACTTTTGTCACCAACACGACAAATAACTACGGTATCTGGCATTTCCCTGAAAAACTGATCCCGCTGATCACCATCAACGCCATTGAGGGCAAGGAACTGCCCGTATATGGCAAGGGTGACAACGTGCGTGACTGGTTGTTTGTAGAAGACCACGCCGAAGCCTTGGTGAAAGCTGTTGAAAAAGGCAAACCGGGCGAAACCTACGCTATTGGCGCACGCCAACCACGCACCAATCTGGAAGTTGTGCAGACAATCTGCCGCATTCTGGATGAACTTTGCCCCGATGCAGCAGGCCCGCGTGAACGGCTGATCCGTTACGTAACAGATCGCCCCGGGCATGATTTCCGTTACGAAATTGATCCTTCCCACGCCGAACAGGCGCTGGACTGGAAAGCCAAGCATAATTTTGAAGCCGGCATCCGCCGCACTGTCCAGTGGTATCTGGACAACCGCACATGGTGGGAAAACATTCGTGCCCGCCGCTATACAGGCCAGAGACTGGGAACCACCGCTCCATGATTCACAAACCTGCTACTCCTACCCCCATGAAGGGCATCCTGCTGGCGGGCGGATCCGGCACGCGCCTTTACCCCATGACACTGGCAGCCAGCAAACAGTTGCTGCCCGTTTACGATAAGCCAATGGTCTATTATCCGCTTTCCACGCTCATGCTGGCAGGCATCAAGGATATCATGATCATCAGCACCCCGCTGGATCTGCCACAGTTTAAGCGCCTGCTGGGTGATGGTTCTCAGTTTGGTGTAAACTTTGAATATCGCGTCCAACCTTCACCCGATGGTATTCCACAGGCTTTCCTGATTGCTGAAGACTGGTTGCAAGGTGCACCTTGCGCATTGGCGCTAGGTGATAACCTTATTTTTGCTGATCACCTCAGTGCTTCCCTTCAGAAAGCAGCAGCACGCCCTCAAGGTGCAACTGTTTTTGCGTATCAGGTACGTGACCCCGAACGGTATGGCGTTGTTTCCTTTGATGAAACAGACCGTGCGCTTGATATTGTAGAAAAGCCCACTAATCCGCCTTCAAACTGGGCCGTAACTGGCCTGTATTTCTATGATAGCCGCGTGCTGGATTTTGCCAAAAAGGTAAAACCTTCTGCACGTGGTGAATTGGAAATTACAGATCTGAACCGTCTTTACCTGGAAGATGGCAACCTACAAGTTGAGCGTCTGGGGCGTGGTTGTGCATGGTTGGATGCCGGTATTCCCGACAGCCTGCTAGAAGCCAGCCAGTTTGTGCACACCATTCAGGCCCGGCAGGGCATGCTTGTAGGTTCTCCGGCAGAAGTGGCCTTCCGTATGGGGTATATTTCTGCAGATCATCTTAAAGAGCATGCCAAGCGCATGGGCAAAACAGAACTGGGCCGGGTGCTGTTTAACCTCGCCTCATCTGAAGGAGCAGGCCGTTAAGGCCTGCTGTGTTCTTTTCCCCGTAGCAACGCAGGAGTTTCCCGCGCATGAAATCCGAACGCCTTGCCATTCCCGATGTTATTCTGATAACGCCGCCACGCTTTGGTGACAATCGTGGGTTCTTTTCAGAAACCTACAATATCGAACGCATGCGCGAAGCAGGCATTACGGAACCTTTTGTGCAGGATAACCAAAGCCTTTCCCGCCAGAAAGGTGTTATTCGTGGCCTGCATTGCCAGCTTGATCCGTTTGCACAGGGCAAATTGGTGCGCTGCACGCGTGGTGCCATCTGGGATGTTGCCGTAGATGCCCGTACAGGCTCCCCCACTTATGGCAAATGGGTTGCAGCCGAACTGTCCGAAGAAAATTGGTCCCAGCTCTGGATTCCGCCGGGCTTCCTGCACGGCTTCTGCACTCTGACTGAAAATGCAGAAGTGCAATACAAATGCACCGCTCTTTACAGCAAAGCATCTGAACGTGCCGTTATCTGGAACAGTGCAGAACTTGGCATAGATTGGCCTGTTAAGACCGAGGACGCCGTATTGTCTGAAAAAGACTTGCTGGCCCCAGAGTTTTCAGCTGCCAAAGGGTGGTTCCAGTATACGGAGAAAGAAAGCTGAACATGAGCATTCTGTCTGAAACTGGTGGCCCTGTTCTGGTAACTGGCGGAAAAGGCCAGCTTGCAACATCTCTGGTAAATCTTGGGGGGCCGCGTATCCGTTGTGTTGGCCGCCCGGATTTTGACTTTGACCGCCCTGAATCACTGAAGACAACGCTAGACGCCATTAAACCTGTTGCTGTGGTAAATGCCGCAGCATGGACAGCTGTTGATCTGGCAGAAAGCGAGCCCGAAGCCGCTGCCCGAGCCAACACAACGGGGCCAGAACTGCTGGCACACCTGTGTGCAGAACGTGGCATTCCCTTTATCCATGTTTCCACAGATTATGTGTTTGCTGGAGACAAGGGCAGGCCGTATGTGGAAACAGACCCTGTTTCCCCCCAGACTGTTTACGGCAGCACCAAAGCTGAAGGGGAACAACGCATTTTGGCAGCAGACCCACGCAGCATTATTCTGCGCACTTCTTGGGTTTATTCAGCGCACGGAAAAAACTTTGTGCGCACAATGCTGAATGCTGGTGCCAAAAACCCAGCCTTGAAAGTTGTGGGTGATCAGCGCGGCAACCCTACCTGTTCCGATGATCTGGCACAGGCCATTCTTTCCATCTTGGCCACTATTGAAAAAACCGGCTGGAAAGATGAATACGCAGGCATCTACCATGCTTGTGGCACTGGTGAAACAACATGGCATGGTCTGGCCGAAGCGGCGCTGCAAAAGGCGTCTGAATATGGCCAAGCCAAACCCACCATTACAGCCATCCGCACAGAAGATTGGCCAACACCAGCCAAACGTCCGGCAGACTCTCGCATGGATAACAGTAAACTTGCGCGCGTTTTTGGCATTCAAATGCCGCAATGGCAGGAAAGCGTGAATAAAGTGGTGCACCACATCTTCTCTGCCCCATCTTTCTGACACTTCTTATGGGGAATAGGCGGCCCCAAAGAGGTTATCTTTATCAATATCCGCCTAGCAGAACGCAGAAGTGAACAGTTAGGTGCAAACACCAAACGTGCAACACGGAATGGCCCCTCCCCAACATCAGGACCCCATTCCTGTTGCCGTTTTACTTTCCGTTTACAATGGCGCTGCTTTTTTAAATGACCTGTTAACATCCCTCAAACAGCAAACGCATACAAACTGGGTTCTGCTGTGGCGAGATGATGGGTCTACAGATGCAAGCATAGATTACATGCATCAGTTTGCGCTGGATGTTGGTATTCAACGTTGCAGGCAAATTACTTCGTCCCATACACATATGGGGGTCGTGCGTTCTTACGCCACACTTCTGCAAGATACCCCAGAAGGCTACTTTGTTGCCTTTTGTGATCAGGATGATGTCTGGTTTCCCGATAAACTGGAACGTGGGCTTAAAGCCCTGGCAGTCACGCAAAAACCTGCACTTTATTGTTCCCGGCAGCGCCTGACAGACACCAAATTGCGCCCAATCAGCATTTCACCGCCGTTACCGCCAAACCCGTGCTTTCAAATGGCATTAACGCAAAATATTGCTACGGGCTGCACCATTATGCTTTCCCCGCCCGCGGTCCATCTCTTACAAGGCAGTCTTTCCCCGCCAAACCATATTTTGCATGATTGGTGGGCTTATCTGGCTGTTACTGGTGCAGATGGCATAGTGATTACAGACAATCAGCCAACACTGTTTTATCGCCAGCATGAAAATAATGCTGTAGGGGCACCTGCTTTATTTATGCAACGCGCATTAGCTGCTCTGCGGCGCGGGCCTTGGCAATTTATGTCCATTTTTCGGGATAATCTGGCGTATCTTGGCAAACAAACTTATCTTTCAGCACCCAATAGCCATGTTGTAGATGCGTTACAGAAAGTGCTGTCACAATTAGGTTTAATAGGAAGATGGCGCAGATGGTGTATGCTAAAACACTCGCCTAAACTGCGTAGATATACTTGGCCAGAACAGATTATTTTCAGGCTGTGGTTTCTTCTGGGCTGAATAAATATCTGATATTTTTAAGGAGGCTCTGCGGCCTCCCCTCACCAAACTGCACATAAATAACGCATTATGAGCAAAATTATGTGCGCAATATCTGCATTTTCTCTGCATATTCCTTAACAAAACCATCTTCCGGTGCTTCTGCTATAAAGCTGTTCACGATAGATTACCGCTACAGTTAAAACCGAATCATTCTCATCAATCACCCGCAAACACATTTCCGACATGCAGGAAATGTGTTTCGGCTTCTGGAGTCAGGATCAACACCCTTGGCGCGCATAAGCCCTACGCAATCCGATCAGTATCCCCCATCCTCACACAAAAGCACGTTGCGTTTGCGCCTAGAGGAAGGTGGTGGGCTCGCGCTATGCGTTCTGGCCTGCGCTTTATTGGCTGCGCTTGTCAGCTATAATCCGAATGATCCATCCTTCAATACAGCAACAGGCCAACCACCCACCAACCTGTTAGGTATAAGCGGAGCCTTTTTTGCCGATACGCTGTTACAGGGCGTAGGGCTGGCGGCGATTCTGCCTGCATTGATTTTGATTGCGTGGGGCTGGCGGTTTATGAGCCACCGGCTGTTGGGACACGAATCTTGGCCTGTATTTGCCATGCGTGTTGTAGCCATTTTATGCCTGCTGCCAGTTTCTGGCGCGCTGCTGGCCGCTATTCCCCTGCTCTTTACAGCTTTACCTGCCATTAACTGGCCAACCCAAGCTGGCATTGGCGGAGGCATTGGCCATTCCATCGCTCAAACATCTATTGCTGCTGGTATGGCGGCCATTGGCCCGGCCGGTGGCATGGTGCTGTGGCTGCTTGGGCTGCTACTGGCTTTTCTGCTGATGGCTTTAGCCACGGGCCTACGGCGGGAGGAATGGTTTGCCATCTGGCGCGTAACACTTATGTTGCTTCGCTTGCCGGGAAAACTTGGGGTGCGCTTCGTGCGTTACTATGCCAGCCGCAAACCCCAGACAGATACCTATACCCCTACGGAAACGGCTGATTTTTATAAAAACCGGCCTCAGGCATCCTCACAGTCTCTCTTTTCTCATGATGAGCCAGAAGTAGAGGATATCCCCCGCGCGGCACCAATATCTACACCAGCATCTTCAGGCACAGCTTTGGTGCTGCATCATGAAGAAGACAGCAAAAAACCTATGGCATCTTCTTCCATGGAATTGGCACATCATACGCCTGATCCAGCGCCTGCAGCCACGCCGGCTCCAGTTGTCACACAAGCGCCCCCTCCGCCGCCAGCAGCAGAAAAACCAGCCAAATCTGGCCTTCTGGGCCGCCTGTTTTCTGGAAGCGCAAATCAGGAAAGCAGTGCAAGCGCTACGGTGCGTGCTGGTGCCACTGTACGTAAAGGTGGTTGGGAACTGCCGTCTCTCGGCCTTCTCAAGCCCGCTCCAGCCAATACACGCACGGGCCCTTCCCCAGAAGCACTACATGCCACGGCACGCCTTTTGGAACAGGTACTGGCCGATTACGGTGTGCAGGGCAAAATTGTGGGCATGAGCGCAGGCCCTGTTGTGACGCTCTATGAACTGGAGCCTGCACCGGGCATTCGCTCTGCCCGCATTATTGGTCTTTCAGACGATGTGGCACGTTCTCTTTCTGTGCTGAGTGTGCGTATTGCCACTGTGCCGGGCCGCAACGTGATGGGCATTGAAGTGCCCAACCAAACGCGTGAGACAGTTTATCTTTCCGAGCTCCTCAATCAGCCCACATGGCGGGATGAGCCAGGCCAGCTTCCTTTGGCTCTGGGTAAAGATATTTCTGGTGAACCGGTATTTAGTGATCTGGCGCGTATGCCGCACTTGCTGGTAGCCGGCACCACGGGTTCGGGTAAATCCGTTGGTGTTAACGCCATGATTCTTTCGCTGCTTTATCGGCTTTCCCCCGATGAATGCCGCCTGATCATGATTGACCCCAAGGTGCTGGAACTTTCCATCTATGATGGCATTCCGCATCTGCTCACACCGGTGGTGACAGAACCGCCAAAAGCCGTAAACGCCCTTAAATGGGTAGTGCGCGAAATGGACCGCCGTTACCGCACCATGGCGCACATGCAGGTGCGTAACATTGCTGGGTATAATGCCCGTGCAGCAGAGGCCCGTGCCGATGGTGAAGTGGTTGTACGCCGCGTGCAAACAGGGTTTGACCCCGAAACCGGTAATCCGGTTTTTGAGGAACAATCTGTTACGCTAGACCCCATGCCCTATATCGTCGTGATTATTGACGAAATGGCTGACCTGATGATGACGGCCGGGAAAGAAATTGATGCCTGCGTGCAGCGTCTGGCCCAAAAAGCCCGTGCTGCTGGTATTCACGTTATTATGGCCACACAGCGCCCTTCTGTGGATGTGATTACCGGCACCATTAAAGCCAACTTCCCCACCCGTATCTCCTTCCAAGTTATCAGCAAGTTTGATAGCCGCACCATTTTGGGCGAACAGGGTGCTGAACAGCTTTTGGGCCAGGGTGATATGCTGTTCATGCAAGGTGGCGGCCGCATCACCCGTGTGCACGGCCCGTTTGTGGCTGATAGCGAAGTGGAACAGGTTGTTAACTTCCTGAAGGAACAGGGAGAACCTGTTTACGATGATGACGTGCTGGCAGAACCTGTGGATGAAACAGCATCCTCCAACAGTGGTTCTGGCCGTTCTGGAGGCGGTGATAACGGCGAATCAGAAATGTATGATGAAGCCGTTTCTATTGTGACCACTGAAGGCAAAGCTTCCACCTCCTTCATTCAGCGCAAGCTTTCCATCGGCTATAACCGTGCAGCAAAGCTGATTGAGCAGATGGAAAAAGAAGGCATTATCAGCCGAGCAGACCATGTTGGTCGCCGCAAGGTACTGGTTGGCGCCAATAGGGAGGACTAAACATTTCCGCCCACCTGCCCCCTATCCTTTATCAGGATCATCATCTGGTTATCCTGAACAAGCCAGCGGGCCTGCCTGTACATGCAGGCCCTGCCGGTGGCCCAAGCGTTGAAGACTGGTTTCCCCTACTTTCTCGCCGCAAGGATGGGCCTTGGCTGGCTCATCGGCTGGATACCGATACATCAGGCTGCTTGGCCATCGCCTTACGCAAACAGCCTCTTTTGGCTTTGCAGCAAGCCTTTGCCACTAAAACAGCACAAAAAACCTACTGGGCAGTTGTACAAACCGGCCCACAGGCAGAGACTGGCCGCATAGACCTACCACTTGAAAAACAGTCCTCTAAAAAAGGCTGGCGCATGGTGGCATCTCCTTCTGGCGCAGCGGCCGCTACGCGCTGGAAGGTTCTTGGCCGCAGTAAGGATTTATGCTGGCTGGAACTCACCCTTGAAACAGGGCGCACACATCAGGCCCGTGTACATTGCGCCGCCATGAACTGGCCTATTGTGGGTGATCCTCTTTACGGCACTACGCACCCAGATGGATTGCACCTTCTGGCCAGAAGTTTGATCCTGCCATTTTCTCCACCCATTACAGCAATTGCGCCCCCAAGATCTGGCATGAAAGCAGCTTTGCAAGCGTGTGGGTGGGCACCTGACAAGGAAACCAAACTTTAGAAGAAGAGGCGTTTATTTTCTTTTTGCGGCCATGCTTTTACAATTTCCTCATGTAAAAGCTGCCGTTTTTTACGGATGATTTCCGCATCAAATTTGCGGACTTGCTGGTACCCTGCAACAGACATTTGGCTACGTTTTTGCGGATCATTCATGAGATCCCGCAAGATATCTGCCAAAGCAGGCACATCATCCGGGTTAGCATATACCCCGGCAGTTCCAACCACTTCTGGCAAACCACCATGAGGGGAAGCAACCACTGCAGCCCCCATACCCATGGCCTCCAATGCCACCATACCAAAAGGTTCTGGCCAACGGCTGGGTATCACCACAATGGCCGCCTGCCCCATGGCTTCCAGCACTTTATGGTGAGGCTGATATCCAGCCATTGCCACATGGGCTGCCTGCGCTTGCACACGCAACTGCTTTAAAAAAGGCATTTGCGGAGAATCCGGGCCAAATCTGTCTGCACCAATAATTTCAGCACGCCATGCGGGATGAGAAGGCAAGACCTTAGCACACGCAGCCACAAAGGAATCCACGCCTTTATCCGCTACAACACGGCCGGCAAACAGCAACAGATTCTCGCGCGTTGGAGGGGCCTTAGGCAGAACTGAAAAGTCCAGACAATTGGGCAACACATCTACATCTGCTGCTGTTTCTGAACTGTTAAAGCGCTTTCGCACCCATTCAGAGACTGCAACCACCGCCACCTTGCGGGCCAGTATTTCTCGTTCTGCTGCTGTACGTGCCTTTTTCATGCCGCATGGATCATTATGCAGCACCACAGAAACAGGAAGATTTGGGAAACGCTTGCGTAACCCCAATGCAATATCCGGCCGATTATGAACTTCAACAAGTTCCGGCTGAAGCTGCCGAATTTTTTTGGCCACCCCAGCAATATATCGGCCTATCCGCCCCAATGGATACAAAACGGAAGGCACAGGCTGAAAAGCAACGCCCTGAAAACTGGGAACAGACAGAGATGACCCGATAACAGTTTCACCTTCTAACACTGTGCGGTGCACCAATAACGCAATGGCCCCAGCTTGTTGCGGTGCAAATCTTTCTCGGGGAGGTAAAACTGTTAGAACCCGTAAGGCGTGCGCCATTTTACCCCTCCGGCATCATACGCTCTGTGGTGCATACTGCAGAACGTCACACCGTATCAGGGGATGGATTCATAGATATCCAGCTGCCACTCTGCTGGTTCATCCGCTGCCTCTTGATACCATTCCTGCATTAGGGGGTGCTGACGCACGACATCCATATACGCGCGGGCAACATCAGATAGTCCCGTAACACCGTAGGACAGAAAGCGGCAGACAATCGGGGCAAACATGGCATCTGCATTCCCAAAAGATGCACCAAACAGATATGGACCATCAGCCCCGTAACGGGTTCTGGCATCTGTCCAAATTGCATCAATCCGGGAGATATCCTTCAGCACATCTTCCGTCAGAGGCTCAGCCAAGGGGCGGGCATCTCGGCCCAGATTCATAGGCAGAGCAGAACGCACACCACGAAAGCCGGAATGCATTTCGGCTGATATGGAGCGCGCTATCGCACGTTCACATCGTTCGGATGGCCAAAGAGCAGGTTGATATTCTGCGCAGTATTCCGCAATTGAAAGCGAATCCCACACCACCGCACCTTCATGCTCCAGATACGGCACGCACCCGTTGGGGGACAGTGTTTTCAGCACTGTGGTTTTGCCACCACCTGCCAGTGGTACAACGTCTATATCAACATTCAGTTGCGCCAGCTTGACCATAAGCCAGCCCCGCAAAGACCACGAAGAATACCGCTGTGTACCAATAACAAGCCGACCATCAGCCATCATTCGTGCCCTTTACCTAAGAGTTTACGCTGGAACAGTTTCTTCCATACGGCGGATAAACCCACCACCCAGAATACGTGTGCCCTGATAGAATACACAGGCCTGCCCGGGTGCGGGCATGGCTGGTTCTTCCAGATACACCATGGCGCCATCTGGTGTAGGCACCACGCGGGCAGCCCGAGGCTCCTCACGTGCGCGCATTTGCACACGGCACACTAAGCCTTCTGGTGGTGCATCTACCAGCCAGTTCACATCCCGCACAGAAAGCGCCGTAACAAAGGATTTTTCCCGCGGGCCAATAATCACGCGCCTGCGGCCTGGTTCTACACCAACCACCATCTGGCGTTCGCCATTCAGGCGCGCGGCATTCCCCAGCCTTTTGCTTTGCCCCACGGTAAAACGCATAACGCCTTCGTGCTGGCCTACAATCTGCCCCTGCTGGTCCACAATTTCACCGGGACCTGCCATTTCGGGGTGCATTTTTTCCACCAGATCCACGTAGGAGCCATCGCTTACAAAGCACAGGTCCTGACTATCAGGCTTGCCTGCAACCACCAGACCAAAGCGCTCGGCTTCTTTTCTAACTGCTGCCTTGTCTGGCATATCGCCCAGTGGAAAACGCAAAAACTCAAGCTGATCCCGCGTGGTGGCAAACAAAAACCAGCTCTGATCCCGGTCTTCATCACACGGGCGGTGCAGTTCTGCACCATCTGGCCCTTCTACGCGGCGGACATAATGGCCTGTTGCCATGGCATCTGCGCCAATTTCACGCGCAAGGCCCAGCAAATCTGTAAACTTTACGCCCTGATTACACGCCACACAGGGCACTGGCGTTTCACCTGATGCATAAGCATCCGCAAAACGCTCTATAACGCTATCCTTAAAGCGGCGTTCCGCATCAATAACGTAATGCGGAAAGCCCAGAAGATCCGCCACTGCGCGGGCATCACGAATATCCTGCCCCGCACAGCACGCACCTTTTTTTGCAGCCCCGCGCGAATCGTAAAGCTGCAAGGTAGCACCCACAACTTCATGCCCTTCCTCCAGAAGGCGGGCAGCTACAACAGAGCTATCCACCCCACCAGACATGGCAACAAGTATACGCATGAGCGCTATATCCTTTTAAAAACGACTTCAGGCCTTGCTGGGCAGGCGTACAACCAAACCATCCAGCGCTTCTGTCATGACAATCTGACAACCCAAGCGAGATGTCTTTTCCAGCCCGAAAGCCAGATCCAGCATATCTTCTTCATCATCCGTAGGGGCTGCCAGCTTGGGTGCCCAAGTTGGGTCTACAATCACATGGCATGTTGCACAGGCCAAAGAACCTTCACATGCGCCTTCAAGGTCAATGCCGTGCTTATGGGCAATTTCCAGCACAGAAAGGCCAACCGGCGCATCCACTTTGTGTTCTGTTCCGTCCTGTTCAACAAATGTCATCTGGGGCATTGGTTTCCATCCTGCCAAAGGCTGTTTCATTGCGGCATGTGGGGGTATGGCGTTCTGTTGGGCTGCAACCTGGTAACTTACGTTACACTGCGCACCCGCAAGACAGCCTGCGCCAAATTGTCTGCCGCGCGTTCTGCTTCGGCGGCTGAGGTAAAACGTCCGGGAGACAGACGCAAGCTTCTTCCCGCTTCTTCTCTATTCAATCCCATTGCTTCCAGCACATAAGATGGGGCCAGTTCTGCCGAAGAACAGGCCGAACCCAAAGAAACAGCAAGATCAGGCATAACCGCCACAACATCCAGCGCAGGAACCCCTGCGGGCAAACGCAGATTAAAAATACCCGGCAAACGTGGGGCCGATGCTGCGTTAACCTCACACCCCGGCAATACGGCATCCAGCTTATTTAGAAAAACGCGCTGTAACATGGATAAATGCTCAAAACCGGTATCCAGCTCCTGCTTTGCAATCTGGCAGGCTTCGCCAAAAGCAGCCACCAGAAAACCGGGGACAGTGCCAGAACGCACACCACGTTCCTGCCCTCCGCCAGAAAACAGCGCTGCCAAACGCACCCGTGGCCGACGCCGCACAAACAATGCCCCAGCACCTTTGGGGCCATACAGCTTGTGGCTGGAAACAGAAGCCAGAGCCAAGCCCCAAGCGTGCACATCTACAGAGATTTTTCCTGCGGCCTGCGCCAGATCAGAATGCATTAGAGCGCCTGCCTCATTCACCAAATGGCCCAGAACAGACATATCTTGCAGCACGCCCGTTTCATTATTCGCGGCCATAATGGAAACAAGGGCTGTGGGCACTTTTAACGCCTCTTGCAACACAGATGGATCAAGCAGGCCGTTAGTATCCACTGGCAGCACAACAGGTTCAAACCCTTCCTGCGCCAGATCCCGCACGCTTTCCAGAACACATTTGTGCTCTGTTGCTACAGTTATAATGCGTTTACGCGGGCTACCCTGTGCGGCCAAGTGGCGCGCAGCCCCTTTAATGGCCAGATTATTGGCTTCTGTAGCGCCCGATGTAAAAATGATTTCCTTGGCATCTGCCGCTATCAGGTTGGCAACCTGATAACGTGCATGGGCCACCCTGTCTGCCGCGCGCATCCCTGCTTCATGCGTTGTGCTATGGGGGTTACCATTTTCATGGTCCAGAACATCCAGTAATACTGCACGTACACGGGGATCACACGGTGTGGTGGCTGCATGATCAAAATAAATGGATGAAGCCATGCCCAAAATTACACCACAGAATCCACAAGCCCAATAGATGCCGAGCTTTGTGCCATACGAGTGTAAGACTCGATAAAGCGGGCAACATCCTGCTCTGTCACATTCCACGGCAAGGAAACACGTAAAGCTTGCCCGGCCAGATCTCCTGCGCCCATCGCTTCCAACACGTGTGAAAACGCCACTTTACCGGAAGAGCAGGCAGAACCGGCCGAAACACAAATACCGTCCAGATCCAGCCGCATGAGCTGTGCCTGCGCGCGCTTGCCCGGCAATGCCAGAGAGGTGGTATTATTCAACCGCGGCACGTCTGCCCCAAACACTTTTGCACCTGCAGCCACTGCTGCCTGTTCAATACTATTCCGCAATGGGGCCAGATCTCGTGGCTGTTCCAATGCAGCATCCAAGGCTGCCGCCAGTCCTGCAATAGCAGGCAGCGGCGGTGTTCCGCCACGGCGGCCCTGCTCCTGCCCTCCGCCCTCAAATAGTGGCAACACACGCGCAGGTGCCGGACCACGCAGTAACAAAGCCCCTGCCCCTTTTGGCCCACCCATTTTGTGGCCTGAACATGCAAGGCTATCGATTCCGCTGTTTTCAACAGAAAGTGGCAAACGTCCGGCAGCCTGCACGGCATCAACATGCAAATGCGCGCCATACTTCCGGCACAGCAAAACCACATCATCAATCGGGTGCAGCACGCCTGTTTCATTATTAGCCAGCATCAAACACACAAAGGCGGGTGTTTTGTCCTGCGCCAGCGCCTGTTCCAGCTTATCCAACTGCACCTGACCGTTGGTATCTACATCCAACCATGCCACTGGTGCATCTTCTGGCGCACCTTTGCGTACAGCATCGTGCTCTGTGCGGCCGATCAGGAATCGGCGTCCTTGGCCGAGTCCCCTCATGGCCAGCACGTTAGCTTCTGTACCGCCTGATGTAAAAATACAGTTTAGCGGCGCTACATCCAGATAACGCGCAACCGTATTACGGGCTTGCTCCAATAAAGCGCGAGCTTTACGGCCTGCGCGATGCACGGAAGATGGATTTCCTGTTAAATCAACGGCTTCCAGCAACGCGTCCCGCGCTTGGGGGCGCAAGGGCTCTGTTGCATTGGCGTCCAGATAGACCACATCTGAACCACTGCTGTTTCTTTCTGTTCTGCTTGTCATGATGCCCCGAATCAGATCGCCTGCCACACAGACATGCCATACCCAAAAGGGCTAAAAACAGCCATTATAACGATTTATGTGGAAATCTTGGCACCACAGCCGCTATAGAAAGCCGCATGGTCAACACCACGAGGTGCAGCATGCCCCATCACGCTGGGAGAAAAGACTTCCCCCACGCATTACGATCTCCACGGAATCTCGGTGCATGATTATGCCTGTGTCTTCTCTCAGGTCAACGGCAGAAAACATCTTCTGCTATTTTCTCTACACATCAGAGACACCATATACCTGAAAGACCTTTCTTTTCCGTTTTCTCCCCACAAACGGAAAAGAAAGGTGTGTTGAACATTTAACTGCGCGGCCTCTGACCCGCATGGCCTGATTAGAAGCGTGGCATCGTTTTTAATCAGACCTGTTTACAGAACCCGGAAACGTCATGCCCACGGACGTTTTCCATGATCAAGCGGAACCCGAATGCCAGAGGTTATGTTTGCCGGCCCTGATGGTCGTCTTGAAGGGCGCTATCACCATTCAAACGAGCCCAACGCCCCGCTTGCCCTCGTGCTGCACCCTCACCCGCTGCACGGCGGCACCATGAACAACCGCATTACCTATGCGCTGTATCGCACGTTCGAAAAGATGGGCTTTTCCGTCATGCGTTACAATTCGCGCGGGGTTGGCCGTTCTCAGGGACGGTTTGATGGCGGTATTGGCGAAATTTCAGATGCTGCCGCAGCGCTAGACTGGATGCAGATGGTTAACCCCAATGCCAGCGGGCTGTGGATTGCCGGTTATTCTTTTGGTGCTTTTGTTGGCATGCAGTTGCTGATGCGCCGCCCGGAAATTACCGGCTGGATTAGCATTGCACCACCTGCCGCGCATTATGATTTCGGCTTTCTGGCACCTTGCCCCTGCGGCGGCCTGA
Organism: Acetobacter sp. AC2005; assembly: GCF_037901235.1. Taxonomy (NCBI): domain Bacteria; kingdom Pseudomonadati; phylum Pseudomonadota; class Alphaproteobacteria; order Acetobacterales; family Acetobacteraceae; genus Acetobacter; species Acetobacter sp. AC2005. The sequence continues at coordinate 1,333,597 of NZ_CP149625.1, read as the reverse complement.
TGATTGCCGGCGGCAAGGATGATATGGCCCCAGAGCCTGCCATTCATAAACTGGTGGATAAGCTGAACACCCAAAAAGGTGTGACGGTTGATTACCGGGTTTTCCCCGAAGCAGATCATATCTTTGCCAAACAGGTAGATAAGATTACCAACGCGGTGGAAGACCACGTAACCAAGGCCATGGCGCACCACAACATGCCTCTGGCGGCAGACTAAAAAGCCGCTTTACTGCTGCCAGCCGCTTCTTATGGGCTGGCAGCAGATATATTTCCCTTAAAAACTTATCAGTCTTTCCGGCGTGGATGTGCCAGTTCTCGTACAACGCCATGTAGCGTGCGCAGTTCCTGCTCTGTTACTTCACCACGTGTAAAAAAGTGGCGGAGGTTACGCACCATACCGGGGCGCTTCTGCTCATTCCGCAGAAAACCGCAGTCATCCAGCTCACGCTCCAGATGTTGCAGAAAGTTCTCCAACTCCCCTTTGGTCGCCACATGGGTCTCATTCGTCATGAGTTCACGCGGAGGAGTCTGATCCTCTGCCATCCACCATTCATACGCCATGATCATGACGGCCTGCGCCAGATTAAGCGACATGAAAGCCGGGTTGAGCGGATAGCGAATAAGCGCATCTGCTCGGGCCATATCCTCATTATCAAGGCCAGCGCGCTCGGGGCCAAACATCAGGCCCACTTTTAACCCGCGGCCTGTTGCCGCACGCAATTCCGCCGCACCACCTCGGGCCGTTAACACAGGCTTGATGATATGCCGCGGGCGTGGGCATGTTGCGTATACATGGTGCAAGTCTGCCACAGCATCATCTACACTCTCATGCACCGTTGCGGCTTCCAGAATCCGGTCTGCCCCGGAAGAAGCTCGCCATGCGCGTTCTTGCGGCCATCCATCCCGCGGGCTGACAAGCCGCAAATGAAAAAGGCCGCCATTAGCCATGGCGCGCGCTGTAGTGCCAATATTTTCCGCCATTTGTGGGCGCACCAGAATAACAACAGGCGTATTGCCTATTGGCTCCAGAGGGGCGCCCCCATCCCGACCGGTCATGCCCGCCTCCAGCTTGTGCCGTCTTTAGTATCTTCCAGCACAATGCCCTGAGCCTGAAGCTGATCACGCAGTGCGTCTGCCTTTGCAAAATCCCGCGCTTTGCGGGCTGCCAGACGTTCGTTAATCAGGGCTTCAATTGCCGCATCTTCATCAGAGGCATCGCCTTTGAACCACTGTTCGGGGTCACTCTGCAAAAGCCCCAGCATGCCTGCACCCGCTTTAAGGGCACCTGCGGCCTGCCTGTCTCCGGCCAGAGCCTGCGCTGCAAGAGCGTGCAGTTCTGCAATGGCTTTAGGTGTATTCAGATCATCCGCCAGAGCTTGCATCACGCCCTCCGGCACATCTGTTTCTGGCACAGGCCCTGCAGCAAGAGCACGGTAGAACCGATCCAGCGTTTTACGCGCTTCCAGCAAACCGGCCTGCGTATAATTCAGAGTGGAGCGATAGTGCGCCCCCAACAGCAAAAGCCGCAGAGCTTCTGCCGGTGCCTGTGCCAGCACATCCCGAATGGTGAGGAAGTTGCCCAAAGACTTGGACATTTTCTCACCCTCAACCAGCAGCATGGCATTATGCACCCAGTAATTGGCAAACTTGCCATGAGGGAAGCAGCACAAGCTCTGGGCACGTTCGTTTTCATGATGCGGGAACAGAAGGTCTGATCCACCACCATGAATATCAAAGCTATCTCCCAAATAACGATGAGACATAGCAGAACATTCAATATGCCAACCTGGTCGGCCACGGCCCCAAGGGCTATCCCACCCCGGCTGGTCTGCGTCCGATGGTTTCCACAGCACAAAATCACCCGGCGCTTTTTTGTAGGGGGCCACCTCTACACGAGCCCCAGCTTCCAGCTCTTCTGGGTTGCGACCAGAAAGCGCGCCATAGGACGGGAACGAACCGACCGAAAACAGCACGTGGCCTTCGGCCTCATACGCGTGGCCGTTTTCAATCAGCCGCGCAATCATGGCTTGCATTTCACCAATATTATGCGTGGCCCGAGGCTCGATATCCGGTGGCAGCACATTCATGGATGCCAGATCTTGATGAAACTCTTCCGTGGTGCGCTGGGTGAGAGAGCCAATATCCTCCCCATTCGCGCGGGCTCGTGCGGTAATCTTGTCATCAACATCTGTGATGTTCCGCACAAATGTCACGCGCGGATAAACATGCCGCAGCAGGCGCACCAGCACATCTGCCGTGAGCATGGCCCGTAAATTGCCAATATGGGCCAAGTCGTACACTGTTGGTCCACAGTAATAGACTTTTACATGTGCCGGATCGATAGGCGTAAACGGCACCGTGGCACGACTTTGGCTATCGTGCAGGGATAGAACTGGGTGAGGAGGAAGATGAGAGTGCGGCATGCAGCCTAGATGCGCCAGCAGCGGTTTGGATGCAATATCCTGCGCCCCCAAAAAACCTTTCATCAACACAAAAACAGGTCTTGACGAGTGGGGGTGGTTTCAGCTTAATTCTGCCCCTGCGAAATACGCATCAGTGCCCTTATAGCTCAGTGGTAGAGCAACCGCCTTGTAAGCGGTAGGTCGTGGGTTCAAATCCTACTGGGGGCACCACTTTTTCCCACTGAAAAATTTGGCGGTAAATAGCAGGTAGGCGGTTTTACGCGACCACCCATCCATCCTGCTTGAGCGCAACACCAGCCAGATACAAGCTGCCACAAATCAGCACTCTTGCACGCGGTTGTGGATTTTGGGCTACCAATGCATCAAGCGCATCAACCAGCGTTGGCCCTACCTGAGCCTTTCCACCAGAAGCCTCCACAATCGCTTCTACCGGCAATGCCAAATGCTGCTGAGGCTCACAAATAGCCCAAACGCTAGACGCAAACGGCAGCACCGGGTTTAAAAAACCCGTGGCATCCTTGGTCTGCTTCATTCCCACCAGCACGTGCAGGGGCTGATCTTTCCAATGCGCCAGTTCCTGCGCCAGCGCATTGCCAGCACCGGGGTTATGGCCACCATCCAGCCAGAGTTCCCACCCCTCAGGCAAATGAGAGGCTAACTTGCCGTGAAGTTGTTGCATACGTGCAGGCCAGTTCACGCGGCTAATGCCCTGCCATGCCTGTTCTGGCACATACAGGCCGGAAACACGCAATGCTTCTACAGCAAGGCCTACATTTTCAACCTGCCACGGCCCCACCAATGCGGGCTGCGGCAATGTGAGTTCTCCGGCCTTATCTGTAAACGTCAATTCAGCCGCACCCGACTCCGCACCATTCTGCGGAGAAATCGACCATTCAGCCCCACGCCGATAAAGCGGTGCACCCACCTTATCTGCCTGCGCTTGCAAAACCTTCATAACCGCTTCTGGCTGATTGCCTGTTATGGCAGGCACGCCCGGCTTGAAAATACCGGCTTTTTCTGCGGCAATAGCTTCCAGCGTGTCACCCAGAAACGCCTCGTGATCACGCGAGACTGAGGTGACAATACACGCAGCAGGTTTACGCAGCACATTGGTGGCATCGCACCGGCCGCCCAGCCCTACTTCAATAATCACCAAATCAGCCGGGTGACGGGAAAAAAGCAGAAAGCCAGCGGCTGTCAGAACTTCAAATACGGTAATGGGCGCGCCGTCATTCACCCGCTCAATTTCTTCCAGCGTGGCAACCAGTTCCGATTCGCTCACCAATTTACCGGCGATACGGAACCGCTCCGTCACATCCACCAGATGTGGGGATGTCATCACATGCACACGCCAGCCTGCGGCCTCACCAATAGCACGCAGAGTGGCACACGTGCTGCCCTTCCCGTTTGTGCCAGCAACATGGATAACTGGGGGTAGCTTTTCTTCCGGGTGCCCCAACTTTGCCAGCAGTGCTTCCAACCGTCCCAAGGAAAGATCAATAAGTGCCGGATACAGGTTATTCAGCCGTTCCAACACCGCGCCTGTCCGGCCCGTGAATTCTGCTGTGGGGCTGGAAGCTGCTGCTTTTGTCATGAAAGGATTACTCTGCGGCGGCGGGAGCCGGTGCCTGCGGGCGCGGCGGCGGTGCTTTTACATCTGCAGGTGCATGCATCAGCAGCCCGATCACACGGGCCAATGTTGCGGGCACATCCTTACGCTGCACCACCATATCCAGCATACCGTGATCCAGCAGATATTCGGACCGCTGGAAGCCTTCTGGCAGCTTTTCGCGCACCGTATCCTGAATAACACGCGGGCCTGCAAAACCGATCAGCGCATTGGGCTCGGCCATCTGCACATCACCCAACATGGCAAAGGAGGCCGTAACGCCACCTGTGGTTGGGTTGGTAAGCACCACAATATAAGGCAGCCCGGCTTCTTTAAGCATTTCAACCGCTACAGTGGTACGAGGCATCTGCATCAGGCTGATAACGCCTTCCTGCATACGTGCGCCGCCAGAAGCGGTGAAGATAACCAGAGGAGCCTTTTGAAGAATGGCCAAACGTGCTGCGGCCACAAAGCGCTCACCAAACGCAGCCCCCATGGTGCCTGCCATGAATTCAAACGCCATGACGCCAACAACAGCCTGATGGCCGCCAATGGTGCCGTGGGCCACAATCAGCGATTCGTCTAGATGGCTTTTTGCGCGCGCATCCTTAAGACGATCTGTATATTTTTTCTGATCGCGGAACCCTAGCGGATCAACCGGAGCAGAAGGCAGCTCAATACGGGTGAAATCCCCGTTATCAAACGTCCATTTCAGACGGTCCATAACCGGTGCACGCATGTGGTGCCCACAATGGGGGCACACATTCAATGCCTTGTGCAGCTCTTTGGTCAGAATCATCTGGCTGCATGAGTCACAGGTCGTCCACAGATTATCCGGCACATCCCGACGCAGCAGGCCGCGAATTTTGGGACGAACATATTCGGTGATCCAGCTCATTTTGAACCCTGTGACTGCACAATACAAATTGCAGGGACAAATATATGGCCCAGCACGCGTTGCATTACGCTGGCTGAACCTATCTGCCAAGTTTTATGAGAACCTACAGGCCAAATGCCCCTGCGGAAAACAAGCCTGAAGCTTGCAGTTTACCCTTAAACTTCAGGCTACATTGAAGCTCTGATTACAGAGCGCCTTCAACCCATGCCTTCAACTGGCTTTTGGGCAGGGCACCCACTTTTTTATCTACAACCTTACCATCGCGCACCAGCATAAGCGTAGGAATGCTGCGCACCTGATACGCATTGGGTGTTTCTGGGTTATCATCAATATTCACTTTGGCAACGGTTACCTTACCGGCAAATTCCTTGCCAATTTCTTCCAGCGCTGGGCCAATCATCTTGCAAGGGCCGCACCATTCTGCCCAGAAATCTACCAGCACAAGGCCAGACGCCTTGAGAACATCTTTATCAAAGCTGGAATCGCTGACAGCAAGCGTGTGTTCACTCATTTTCTGGTTCCTTAAACTCTCCGGCACGCGCCTGCATGCCGTGAACTGCCTTTACCAATACAGGGTAACAAGCTGAAACGGCTTTCTACCCAACTCTTCCTAACACTTAAGGTTGCGCTTGCTGCGGTCAAGATACAGCCTCAGGCAAAATGCCGGGGGCGTACTTATCCAGCAACGCATCTGGCAGAACATCTGCACGTGGCATTTCTGTCCAGACCAAAACACAGACAACTGGCCGATCGGGCCATATACCTTGCAGAAGGGCACGATAAGCCGCCATCTGCCGGAGGTATAAAACGGGTGTATCCTGCACTCTACGCGGTGCATGGCGGCCGGTTTTAAAATCACACACCAGCACTTTGTTGGGCAGCACACGCAAACGGTCAACCTGCCCCACAATAACCTGCCCGCCGGCCACACCGGCCAAACGCTGCTCTGCCCGTGCAGACGGATCAAACAGCTCTGTCAGTTCCGGCAGGTGCAAAACTGCAATAACCTGTTGTGCAAGTTCGGCAGCTTCATGTGATGACAAACCACTTGCTGGTCGTGCCAACCATTGATGCGCCATGGCGGGTTGCTGCTCTGCCGGACAGGCAGGCAAAAACTGCAGCAAAGAATGCACCAGATTACCACGTCGAAAAGCAGCTTCACGCGCCTTGGCTGGCGTTACGGCAGCAATATCCAGCGGTGAACGAACAGGGGGAAGCGGCCCCAACATGGCATCATCTGGTTTACTTGGTGCCAACGGGCGCGCTAGCGGGCTTTCCGCTTCTGGCAAAATTGGTTTCCACAACGGGGCTGATCCCATCCATTGCGGCAATGTGGTTACTTCCTGAGGGCTCTCAATAGAATCCGACGCAGACTGTTTGGTAACGGTTTGTTCCTGCGGCGCTTCTTCTAATAAAAGCATGGATCCAGACCATTCACCTTCCTGAAAATCTACTTCTGTTGCACCGGCTTTTTCAAAACCAATTCGGCACCTTTCATACCAACTTTCTGCAGGCACATTGCGTCCTGGCTTCCAGCCACAAACAACCAACCGATCTGCCGCACGCGTAAGCGCTACATAAAGCAGGCGATTATATTCCTCTACCACACGGCCACGCATAACCTCTTTGAGATTACGCGTTAAACCCACGGATAAAGCATTACGTGGCACATACAACGGCACATCTATATTGTGTATTTTATCATGCGCCCAAAACAATCTGTCCTCAAACCGAGGAAGACCAACTGTATCTGGCAAAATCACCAGACGTGCCTGCAATCCTTTAGAACCATGCGCTGTCATGATTCTTACAGAATCTCCACCAGATTCTGCTTCGCGCTTTACGGTTTCTTCTGAATGACGCATCCAATGCAGAAAACCCTGCAAAGAAGGAGGATGTTGATCCTGATATCTTATTGCTGCAGAAAGAAGTTCATCAATTGGCTCCGCTGCTTCGGCCCCTAAACGCGCAAGAAAACGTGCGCGTGCCCCACCAGGCCCTAATGCAGCAGAAAGGAACTCATATGGTGTTAAATAATCTACCTGTCGGAACAAACCATTAAGAAAATTCCAAGCCTGTTTCCAATCTGATTGTTCTGCATGACGTTCGCGCAGTGCTGACCACAATGGCTCTCCTTTTTCACGCCCCGTCGCCAAAGCCATCAAGCTATTATCTGAGATATTCCCCAATGGAGATGTGAGTACGCAAGCTAATGTTAAATCATCTTGTGGTAACAGAAGGGCCGCACATAAAGACAACATATCCTGCACAGCCAAATGCTCGGCCAACCCCGTACGCACAAGCGTAACCACAGGAATATTTTGACCTTTTAAAGCACGCACAAGCATACCCACGAATGGGGAGCGACGCGGCACAAGAACCAGAACATCACCTGCTGTTAAAGGTTTTTGTCCTAACACAGGTTTTTGATTTAACTGCCTAGCAATATATCTTGCCAGGGCATCGGCTAACTTCTGGCGTGGGCTCTGGCGTGTTGCATTACCTTGAGCTGGCTCCCATGGGCTAATAGCATCTTCATTCTCTTCAGCCTCAACCAATGGCCATAATTCTACACGCCCTCCCTTTCCAGGGCGGGCTGTAATATGTTCCATAACTTGGCCCGGCTCTTCCACAACGCCTTTGGCTGCCTCTGGATCTGCAAAAACAGCATCAACAAGTTTAAGAACAGGTTCTGTTGATCTAAACGAAACCGTTAATTCAGGTTCACGCCATAGCAAATGGGCATCTTGCACACGTTTTTTGAATCTTTGTCTCCATTCACGAAAGGAATCTGGATCTGCTCCCTGAAATCCGTAAATAGATTGCTTATAATCCCCCACGGCAAAAATGGTCCGCGGCGGTTCATCTTCATCCCGTCTTCCAAGACCGGAAAAAAATTCTTCTGTAAGATCTCCAGCAATACGCCATTGTTCGGGAGAAGTGTCCTGCACTTCATCCAGCAACAAATGATCTATGCCTCCATCCAGCTTATACATGACCCAAGCCGCACCGGGCTCGCGCAAAAGCCCTAATGCACGCTCAATAAGATCATCATACTCAATTTGGCCATGCCTCGCTTTTTGTAATGTGTACAGACTAGAAACAGCAGCAGCCATTTTAAGCAATGCGCTCCCCATCTTAACAAGGTTTCTGGCCCGCAGTTGCTCGTCTACCTTATTAATGCGTTCACCCTCTTTTTGAATATAGAGCGCAATATCAGGGTATTTTTCAGAAAGTTTTTTAGAAATCAAACCAACAGCACGCAACTTTCCATCTTTTGTGAGAAAGCCATTTCGCCACACAAGCCATTGCGCTGCGCGCTCAGATGCAGGCCAGGAAAGCCAATCCAAAAGCGAGAAAGCATTTCTTTTTATCGCTTCAGACCCTTCATTGGAAAGAATCTGAAATCCTTCTTTTAAATTAGCTTCTTCTGGAAAATCAGAACATAATTTCTCAAGAAGTTCAGAGGCACTCCCGTGCAATATATCAGACGATAAACCTAAAATCTGACATAACACAGATTCAGCCTTATGAGGGTCTTGTACAATGAGATTTAATAAAGAGTGTGATCTTTCATCCTTTCTTAAAACCCCAGAAATAAAAATAAAATCACCTAAAGATATCTGACCTGCTAATGGGGAAATCACCCCTTCTTTTTGCTGACCTAAAATAGATTCCACACATGTTTGTAAGGCTAGGGATGCATCTGTTTCTTCCATAACTGTAAAATGCGGGTTCATGGAAGCTTCTAAAGGGAAACGTCGCAACAAAGATTGGCAAAACGCATGGATTGTTCCAATACGCATACCTCCTGGAAGATCAAGAACTTCTGCAAATAACGCCCGCGCACGTCGCCTTGTTTCATCTGTACAGGGCACATACAAACCTGCCAGCTCTTTATCTAACGCTTCATCCGAAAATGTTACCCAACGTCCAAGGCGTGTTTGCAACCGAATAGACATTTCCGCTGCTGCTGCTTTGGTAAAAGTAAGACATAAAATACGAGCTGGTGAACTTCCGGGTTGAATGGAACCATCTTCTGCCAAACGCGGCAGCATCAAGCGCAAAAGACGATCAATCAACAATTTGGTTTTACCGCTTCCCGCAGAAGCTGACACAAAAACAGAAGCTGAGGGATCTGATGCCAAAGCCTGTTGTGCATTGGCCTGAGCGATAGCTTTTTGTAAAGCTTTCTGTGCAGATATGCTCATTCTTCATCCTCCTTACGTGCGGCATTCCACTCGGGCACACGTGCCAGACGTGCATAATCTGCAAAACGTGGTTCCCTGCCAGGATGAGGATGAGAAAGATAAGGCTGATCTGGCTGATCATATGCTGCTATTCGCAATAATAGATTTTCCCAAGTCTGTTCAGCCAGATCTGTAAGACTAAGTGCATCACGTGCCTGCACAACCACTTCTTCTCCTGGCACTGCTCCACCGGTCAGGCGCCAGTATATAAGATTTGATATTTTTCTTGAATGTTCAGGAACTTCCTTAAAACCACCACGAAGAATCATGGCAGATTCAAGCGGAAGCTGTGGGCTCCAACCGGCCAAAACATCTTTAGTTGATGGTAATGTGCCAGTTTTGTAATCCTGCACAATAACATCCCCTTCAGTATTTAATTCTATGCGATCTGCGCGACCAACAATGTCAAACCTGCCGGCAGGTGCATCCATAATACTCACTTGCCCGCGAATTTCTGTAAGAATGGCGCGCGGCGTTCCATACTCGCTACGCCGCTTCTCTTCTGCCTGCACCACCCATTGAGCAATACGCGTTAATCTGGGTGCCCACCATGCACGCAATGCCGGACGCAAAACGTGTTCTTGCAAACTTATATGGAACAAATCACATAATTTCTTTTCCGCATTTTCTGGCCATGTCACGCCATATGTCTTGACCCAACGCTCCAACGCCTTATGCACAATCATACCGTAATCAGATGCATCTGCGGCCTCTTCCAACTCCGGCAAAACTTCAAGTCGCAAAATATGTTTTGCGTAAATGGCGTATGGATCTCTTACCCACGTTTCTATTTCTGTCACGCTCAAACGACGTGGCCGCAACGAAACTGGCGGTACAGGTTGCGGTGGTGCTACAGGCGTTGCCGGGCCTAATGGCTGATCCAGCTTATTCAACCAAAACAAAGCAGGATGATTGGGAATATGGCCATTTCGTCCCGCCAAAAAAGCATTCAGCCGCGTAAGCCATCTAGCAGGTACAACAGGCGCTCCTTCCCGCCTTCGTGCGCTGGAAAGAACAACCGTGCCAGCTGCTGCTGCACTTGCAAAAAAATCATGCGCTGCCTGACCTACAGCCTGTTCTGGCGATGGAAGCCCCATTTTTTTCCGCATGGGTCGGCTCATCCACGGGCCAGCATCTACTACGGGCGGCCAGACACCCTCAGAAAGACCGCCCAAAATAACGGTTTCTGCCGTTTGCAAGCGCGCCTCGAACAAGCCCCAGATCAAAACACGAGGATGTAAAGATTTAGGATCTCCACTCCGGCGCATGGCAACGCGTTCTGGAGCCAGAACCGCCGTTAACAAACCATCTAAAACAACAGGAGGCTGCGGCGGCAAAACCTCTGCTGCCAGCATTAATTCTGTCAACTGGCTGGCAAGCATATTGCCTTCTTCACCACGCCACAAACGCTCTGATGCACTTTCTTCATCAGTAGCAACCAAACGCTCTACTGTTGCAATTAATGCTGCCAGCAAATCTGGCACTGGCGCGCAATGCTGCTCTAAATCCGCGTGAGCGCGTGCTTCTACAGCATCATGCTCCCACCCAAGAACTGGTTCCAAACAAAATGCCAAACGCTCCATAAAAACAGACAATGCAACCGGACCAAATGGCCGATCCGCCGTAATGCCTCTTTCTAGTTTAGCTTTTGCTCTTTCATTAGGGTTGTTTAAAGCATTCTCCACCACTTGGCATAAAGCTGCAAAACCAGGTGGCGGTGCTGGACCGCGCAAAACAGACCGCTCTAAAAGCCGGGCTGTTGCACGACAGACACCAGATGAAAAACCACATGCAACTAAAGGATGTTTTAAAACGCTTAAAAGAGAAACTGGTGAGAACTTACTATCCACCATTTGCGCAACAAGGCGTAATAGAACAGCCGCAGGTGTATCAACCAAAGATGAACCCGCACTATCATCTGCCAGCACACCCCAACGTGCCAGTTCTGTTGCCACACGCGCTGCCAACACACGGTCTGGCGTTACAAGAGCCACCCGATGCGCCGGTTTTTCAATAGCCTCACGCATGATCATACTGATTGCAACAGCTTCTTCCTGCTGATCAGCAGCATCTAATCTGTAAACATTTTCTAACTTAGCATCACCAGGGCATGACCAATCACCCAATGCTTCGGCCGGAAGAAGAACGCGGGCAAGAATAGATGATCGTTCAGATCCACTTCCTACACCTTCCCAAACTTCCACTTTATTTCGTGTGATTTCCAAATTTTTCAGTAAAGAACTCAAACCTGCCTGAGGATGACTGTCTGGCAATGAAACAAAGGTTTCTTCTGCCATCATCATATCCAAACCAGGCAATACAACCTTACCCGCAGGACATTCAAGAACAGCTTGCAACACTTTTACTGTAGGCTGCATAACATGCGTAAACCCAGCCGCCCATATAGGTGTACTATCACCTTGTTGCGCGAGTTTGCGCCATAAATCTGCCTGTGCCTCAAGCAATGCAACTTGTCTGGCCACAGGGTTCATAACCCCGTTTTCCTTCAGCCATTCTGGCCATGCTTGTGTTACAATTTCTAGAAATCTTAAAATGATTTGCCAATGTTCCGCAAAATTCTCTTGCACAGCTTCGGGCAAGCGTGCCGCCAAATTGACGCCCGACCACTCCGCTTCATCCATCAGCTCTGCTAAAGCTTTTGCCAGAGGCCATGCCTGATCCAACGTTGGCCGTGTGCCAAATGCTTTATCTGCCTGCAAAACCAACCGAGCCAGTACAGCCAACCTGGTCATACCAGCAACTGCAGGGGGCAAATCCAAAGCCAGTTCGCCACCCATACCAGCAGACAACCCTAATTCTGCTTCATCCAACGCACCAATCGGTACTATCCGCGGCAACAATACACTCTGACCATCCATATAGCGTAAAAAGGCTTCTGTTAACGCGCGCGCGGCACGCCTGCCGGGCAATACAATAATGCCCTCACCTATTGCTTCTACGTCATGGTTTGCAGCTTTGATCCAACGGAAAGCCAGTTGATCAAGAAAAGGAAGATGGGCGGGAATTGTTGCGAGTTTCATACGTCTGTTCCAACGCCAGCAAGATCTGCCTCTTTCAATCGATCTTCCCATCCGGCCAATCTGGCTTGGCGCTGTCCATCAGCAAGAACACGTATTTCAAGCTTCAAAGCATCTTCGGGCAATAGATCTTCCAATTTTTGCGGCCATTCAACAAGCACCACGCCTTCTCGTGCTTCATCCCATCCGAGTTCTTCCAGTTCGTCAGGACCACCTAGGCGCCATAAATCAAAATGCGATACAACGCAGGAAGGAGCTTCGTACGATTGCACTAAAGTGTAAGTTGGACTCGGGACCTCCAAATGAGGGGCACGACAAAACGCACGCAAAAAAGCTCGCGCAAAAAGGCTCTTTCCAGCCCCAAGCGGACCAGAAAGCAAAATGGCATCTCCTACTTGCGCATATTCTGCCAGTTTTATGGCCAACCTTATTGTTGCGTCTTCGTCTCGCAGAATCATCTCTCTGGCCATTTTAGCTTTCTCCATCCTTCAACCCAGCGCTTTGCCCTCAATCACAAAAGAAGAGGTTTGTGTTGTATCTATTCCGAGTTCACAAAGAAGTGTATTCATCACAAACCAAACAAACTTTCTCTAGATTTCATTGTTAATGAAGAATTTTTCCAAAAAATTAACAATAAAACCTAACGTTTTTTATCAATTTCTTAATCTTCACTTAATTATTATATATCTATAGGTATGCACTTACTGCATAATTGGTTTGCGCAAAAAAGAAGCTCTCAACGAAATAATGTTTGTTTCTTTTTGAAACACGTATAGGTTTAGTAATAACAACAAAATGCAACCACAGGCTGCATTTCTGATTCTCTGAACCATAATGAGGTTCCACCATGCGTATTTTACTTTTAGAAAATAATTTTACCTCTAGTCAGGCAATATTTTCGGCATTAACAAAAACCTCTTTTTCAGTGGACATGGTTCAGTGTGATCAGGAAGTTGTAGAGCTACTCAGAAATTATGATTATGGCCTTGCCATTCTTCATCTACAACACCCCGATATTTATGGTTATGACATCCTTACCACATTACGATCTTTAAAACTCACAACACCTGTTATTATCATCTCACCAGTCAACACTTCTGAAGTGAAAACCAAAGCTTTTGCTGCAGGCGCTGACGATTATTTAATAGACCCTTTTGATTCGACTGAACTTATAGCCCGCATACAAGCCATTTTACGGCGTGCTCATGGCTATGCTCATCCTATTGCACAAATTGGCGATCTTACAGTTAACCTTAACAGCCATACTGTAACGGTTAACAATCAGCCCATTCATCTTACCGGAAAAGAATTCGCCATTCTTGAACTGCTTGTCTTGCGCAAAGGCATTGCCCAAACCAAGGAAACCTTCCTTAACCATCTTTATGGAGGGCGAGATGAACCAGATATAAAAATTATAGATGTTTTTATCTGTAAACTTCGCAAAAAACTTCAGGCAGCAGGGGTAGGAAATCTGATTTCCACTGTATGGGGAAGAGGCTATATTCTGAATGATCCTCAAATTTCCAAAGCCTGCGCATCCTTGCCTGTTATGAGCAAACCCCACAAACAATCACAATCAATATCTAGCCTACATGAATCCCATCAGCATGTTGCTGGAAGCAGTGCCTAAATTATGAAATCAAATCTAGAGAAAAGAATTTAAAAACCCCTTTCTCTAGATTGTATTTTAGGCAGGAACACGCGCCTGCTCAAGCACATCACACATCTGGTCAACAACCTCATCAACCAGCTGCGCATCTTCCGCTTCTGCCATAACGCGCACCAAAGGTTCCGTACCACTTTTACGCAACACCAAACGCCCTCGGCCAGCAAGCTTACGCTCTACATCAGCCTGACGGGTTTTTACTTCGTCCATATCAAGTGGACAGGCCCCCTTGTATCGAACGTTTTTTAACTTTTGGGGAAATGGCTGAAATAGCCGGCAAACTTCACTCGCTGGACGACCATCCTGAACAAGTACGGCCAGTATCTGCAAAGCAGCAATCAGCCCATCACCTGTCGTTGCAAAATCTGTCAGCACCATGTGCCCAGATTGTTCACCACCAATATTGGCCTGCCGTTCCAACATGCGCTCGACAACGTAGCGATCACCCACTGCCGTGCGTTCCAGACTCAGCCCCTGATTTTCCAGAAACCGTTCCAGCCCCATATTGGACATAACGGTTGCGACAACGGCATTGCCAACCATGCGACCTTCTCGCGCCCAAGACTGGGCGATAAGAGCAAGAATCTGATCACCATCAATCAGACGCCCGGTTTCATCTGCAATCAGAACGCGGTCAGCGTCACCATCCAGAGCAATACCCAAATCGGCCTGATGTTTTACAACTGCGGCACAGAGAGCTTCAGGGTGAGTTGATCCGCATTTTTCATTAATGTTTACGCCATTAGGTTCACACCCTATGCGGATGACTTCTGCCCCCAACTCCCACAATGCGGTTGGCGCAACCCGATAGGCAGAACCATTGGCACAATCAATCACAATCTTCATGCCATCCAGCCGCAATTTGCGCGGGAATGATGCTTTGGCACTTTCTATATACCGACCAGCAGCATCATTTAGCCGAGATGCACGGCCAATATGTTCTGGCGTTGCCAGATATGCGGTAAGGTCTTTTTCCATCAGGGCTTCAATTTCCGTTTCATCCTGATCAGAAAGTTTAAAGCCGTCTGGGCCAAACAGCTTGATGCCATTATCCCCAAAAGGATTGTGAGAAGCGGAAATCATGACGCCCAGATCTGCTCTGAGAGAACGCGTCAGCATGGCAATTGCAGGCGTTGGCAACGGACCTACCAGCGTGACATCCATACCTGCTGAAAGAAAGCCCGCAACCATGGCGCTTTCGATCATATACCCAGAAAGCCGCGTATCCTTTCCTAACAGAACGCTATGCCGATGATCTCCCCGCTTGAAATGCAACCCGGCGGCCTGCCCCAATTTTTGGGCCACTTCCACTGTCATCGGTGCAACATTAGCGGTGCCACGAATACCGTCTGTTCCGAAAAAACGCTTCATTCTGCTCATTCCATTCTGTCCGCTTCAGACAGAAAAAGCCCATCCTGCACAAAGAACGGAACTGCCTTCTTGCGGTTTTCTTCTATTTTCTAAAACGGTTTCAGGCTGGAAGAAACCTTGTTCAGCCGGAAACTTACTTTTTTAATTCTGAAAGATTGCCCGCCATACGTTTACAGCCTGCATCATGCCTTTAACATCATGAACCCGCAAAATTACTCCCCCCAAAGCCATAGCAGGGAAAGAAGCTGCCTGCGTTCCAGCATCACGCAAATGCGGTGTGGTTTCCCCCGTAAGATTCCCAATCATCCGTTTGCGGGAAACACCAAATACAACCCGGCATCCCAAGTTGGCCAACAGCAGAATATGCCGCAACAGCTCCTTATTCTGCTCGAAGTTTTTTGCAAAACCAAATCCCGGATCTATCATAATCCGATGTCGTGCAATGCCTCCTTTTACGGCAATCTCAATCCGTTGGGCAAGTTCACGCACCACGTCTATACTCACATCTTCATACACAGCATGCTGCGCCATAGTTTGTGGTGTCCCGCGCATATGCATTAACACAACGCCACAATCTTGTGCGGCCAGAAGCGGCAAAGCTGCCTCGTCATGCGCCAGAGCTGTCACGTCATTGATAATATGTGCTCCAGCCGCCAAAGCTTGCTGCATGACATAGCTATTTCGCGTATCTACAGAAATAGCCACATTGGGCAGTTCTGCCTTTAGGGCAGCAAGAACCGGACCAATGCGCTTCCATTCTTCTTCCGGCGTTACTGTAGCTGAACCGGGGCGCGTGCTTTCCCCGCCTATATCCAGAACGGTTGCGTCTGCGCACCATTTCGTGTGCCTTTAAAACAGCCTGATCAATACTCGCCAGTTCGCCGCCATCACTAAAACTATCGGGCGTGATATTCAGGATACCCATGATCTGGGCATCTGTAGGCAAACCCACTGGCGGTACAGAACGCGTTATCCGCTCAAGCTCTGGAGCCCAGTCCTGCGGCAGTTTCTGCACAGGCATTAAACCCACGGTTTGATAACCTTCTATCAAACGCACAAACGTAAATGCCACCGGACCGCCACATAAAGGTAAAGCGTCACCCTGTTTAATCGCTTCTTGCGCTATGTTGCCATACACAAGGCCCAAGGGTTCAATCAGCCGCGCACACGTCATTTCATCAGCCCTTCTCAAACGAAAAGAGGCGGCATTTCTGCCGCCTCTTTTCACTCTACATCTTGATCTAAAAGTTAGCTTGGCTGGGGCACTGGGCTGGTCCGCCGTTTTCATTTTCCGGTTTATCCGAACCCTGAACATCCGGCCCGCCAACCTGAGGCACAGAAGAAACCGGTTAACCGGGCCACTTTCTTCTTCTTCCTTACGTTCGATCGGCTGACCACGCATGATCTGGCGGATTTCTTCACCACTCAGAGTTTCATATTCCAACAGAGCTTCTGCCAGACGGCGCAGTTCATCAATGTGATCATGCAGATAGTTCCGAGCCTGCACATAGGCTTCATCTACAAGCCGGCGTACTTCTTCATCAATCTCACGGGCGGTTTCTTCCGAGAAATTGCGAGAAGCCCCGGCAAAAAAACCACCGTTCTGATCATCATCTGCATAGGCAATCATGCCCAGTCGCTCATGCCCCATTCGGTCACCATGCTGCGGGCCCACACGGGTTGCCATTTTAATGTCACCCATTGCGCCATTGCAGACGTTGTCCTTACCGTAGATAACCTCTTCCGCAACACGGCCACCCATAGCCACCACAAGATGCGCAAATGCGTTTTTCTTGCTCATGGACAGGCGATCATCTTCTGGCAGGCGCATCACCATGCCCAATGCACGGCCACGCGGAACGATGGTTGCCTTATGAATAGGTTCACTTTCGGGAACCAGAACAGCTGTAATGGCGTGCCCTGCTTCATGATAAGCTGTGCGCCGCTTTTCATCATCGCTCATAATAAGAGAGCGACGCTCAACACCCATCAGCACCTTGTCTTTTGCGTCTTCAAACTCACGCATAGAAACAGTGCGGCGCCCCAGACGTGCGGCAGACAGCGCAGCTTCGTTGACCAGATTAGCAAGATCAGCCCCGGAGAAACCCGGCGTGCCGCGGGCAATAATGCGTGGGTCTACATCAGATGCCAGCGGCACCTTACGCATATGCACGCGCAGAATTTTTTCACGACCAGACACATCAGGATTTGGCACCACAACCTGGCGATCAAAACGGCCGGGACGCAGCAAAGCCGGATCCAGCACATCTGGGCGGTTGGTGGCAGCAATCAGGATCACGCCTTCATTGCTTTCAAAGCCGTCCATCTCAACCAGCATCTGGTTCAATGTCTGCTCGCGCTCGTCATTGCCGCCGCCCATGCCAGCGCCACGGTGGCGACCAACAGCGTCAATTTCGTCAATGAAGATAATGCATGGTGCGGCTTTTTTGCCCTGTTCGAACATGTCGCGCACACGGGATGCACCAACACCTACGAACATTTCAACAAAGTCGGAACCAGAGATGGTGAAGAACGGCACATTGGCTTCACCCGCAATGGCGCGAGCCAGCAAAGTTTTACCGGTGCCCGGAGGACCAACAAGCAACACACCTTTGGGGATTTTACCGCCCAAACGCGTGAACTTCTGCGGGTCCTTCAGAAATCCACGATTTCTTGCAGTTCACCTTTGGCTTCATCAATCCCAGCCACATCATCAAATGTGACGCGACCGTGCTTTTCAGTCAGCATCTTGGCGCGGGATTTACCAAAGCCCATGGCCCGACCACCAGCGCCCTGCATCTGCCGCATCATAAACAGCCATGCGGCCACCAGCAGAATAATGGGCAAGGAATTCAGGAAGTAACGCAGCAGCGGGCTGCCTTCCTGCTCCAATGGCTTGGCCACAACTTCCACCCCTTTACCCACCATGCGGGTAACAAGGGAAGGATCAAGCGGGGCATAGGTTTCAAATGCCGTGCCATCAGTCAGCGTGCCGGAAATATTGTGATTTTGCATCACAACAGACCGAACATGCCCTGTATCCACATCAGCAATGAAGTCCGAATATGCCAGCTGTGTGTGCCGCGTGCTGCGTGCTCCCCGGCTGGAACATGTTCACAAGCAACAGCAGCAGCAGGATAATGCTGACCCACAGCGCCAGATTGCGGCCTAAATTGTTCATCTTGCCCGTATATCCATACCTAGTGCGAGAATGCCGGAATAATCTTTATCTGACCGGCTGCCGCAGAAAAAAGCAACCTCTCCCTTTATTAAATGGGAGGCCGCCTGCGTATTCCTAGTCTGCGAGGCGCACATATTTTAAGAATCTTGTGCAACTACACCATACACACTGCTGCTGGTTACCGAAACTGCTGGCCGGAAAATGAATGCTGCGGCATATAAATCTGGTTCATCATCCGCTACCCAATTCAGATGCGGCACAGATACCCGCTTACCTTTACGCCACAGTGCAGGCAGCACAGCACAAAAACGGGCCTGTAGCCCATTGCGGATTTTGCGCTCCAACCCATACCCTGCCCCGGCAACCATCAATCCTTCTTTTTGAACTGATGCAGGCAGACGCAACACAAACCGGTTATCCCATACCGTGCCATTTTCTGCCTGCACAGCAGGCGCCATTGCGGCTTCCTCCCGCAAAAGCACCCATTGCTGTTCATGCCAAAGCAGCCGGACTCCAGCCAATGTGACTTCTGCGCCCATCTTCTCAAGCGCGCGCGCCATGAGTGGATATCAGCTCCGCCAATACTGCGCACAAGAGCTGAAAGCACATCAACCTCAGGCAATTCAGCCCCAAGATTTGCCCATCCCTCAGGATACATTACAAGTGTTGGGCAAAGCTGCGCGCTCATGTTCCTTTTGCATTCTCACCTGACCCAGTTGCATGCCAAGTTGCCAGAAATGCGCGCGTGATCGTTTTTTTGCAGCATATAGCGTAACGCACCCGCTCCGCACGCTGATCCTGATTGGAAGGGTCATCCACCCATTCAATACGGGCTTCACGCAGCGTGTTCCGTAGTGCTTGCCTAGAAAATCCAAGTAATGGGCGAATAAGCCGTATATCTGGCCGCACGGTTATCCAGCCCATGCCTGCCAGCCCTTCCGGCCCACTTCCGGCATTCTGGCGCATCCAGACCGTCCGCCAAATCATCTGCCTGATGGCCAGCAAAAGATCTGTGCTCCATGCTATCTGGCAATATCGGGCATGCTGGCTATCGGAGCTGGCGGTCTGGAAAAAGTAAAGAATACGTGCCGAAATAAGCAAGCGTGCAACTGTTTGATGGGCTTCCTGCCCAGATTCCGGGCGCAGCCCATGATCCACGACCAAAGCCAACAGATTTTTCCGCCAGAAAGATGCCAGCCACGCAAGGCACAGGCTGTCTCCTCCACCAGAAACAGCCATAGCAACAGGAGGATAGTCAGATTGATCTGGGAAAAACGGCCCTAACTGCGCCATGCATTGTGCAAAACAGGCCGGAAAAACGGGCTGATCGGAAAAAACATCACGCCCAAAAAATACAGGAGCAGACACTCTTCCCGATACCAACACCAATCGTTATTCGCAGCTGCCCCGTTTGGCATACACTTCTGCAGCGTGCGCAACACGGGCGGAAGGCGTGGGGAATTCTGCTTTCAGCTTGGAAAGTGCTTCACACGATGCCTTTTTGTCCCCCAATGCCAGCAGGGAAGCAGAAACACCCAAAAGTGCATCTGGCGCACGTCCGCTTTTAGGAGCCTGACGGTAGGCATCGTAATAAGCAACGGCTGACTGACGATACTGCTTTTGCCCTGCCAAGGACTGCGCCAGCAAAAACTGTGCATCTACCTTAAAAGCGCCTTTGGCGTTTTTAAGTGCTGATTCGGCATCAGACTGTGCCTCTGCATAATCTTTCTTCTGCAAAGCCACCTTGCCACTGGCAAGTAACCCATCTGGTGTTGTGGGTTTTGCGTCTTCTTTGGGCGTTGTGTCTGTTGAGGCCGCAGCTGTAGAAGCACCTGCCGCACCAGCATTTGCCTGCGCCGCAAACTGGTTATCTGCTATCTGCTTGGAAAGAGCTGCCGTTTTTTGCTGCAGTTCATTGGTGAGTTGATCAATCTCACCGCGCATATCACGCTGCTGCTGCTCCAATGTGCTCACACGGTCCAGCAACTGGGCAATCAGATCATTTGTGCCTGAATTTGCATTATCCCGCGCCCATGCAACTGGCACGCACACACTGCTTATTGCGGTTGCCATTGCCAACGCCACAAGCCCTGTGCGGACATGCCGCGATGCTTTGAAGCAGACTTTCATCAGGTTCTAACCCTTCCACAACATATAGGCAGCAACATCATACCACTTTTACTGAAAGACAAGTGCTTACAATACAAAACAGGCCGGGCTTTAACACCCGGCCTGTTTCTGCTCTGTCAACTTTCAGAAAAATCTGAAATCTTATTTAACAGAGGTAATGGCGTTACGGTTCTGAGCCCATGCATCTTCATCATCACCCAGAGCGGTCGGACGATCCTTACCGTAGGAGATGGTGGAAATGCGGGAAGAAGCTACGCCCTTAGCAACCAGGTAATCACGTGCGGCATTGGCACGACGCTGACCCAGAGCAATGTTGTATTCTTCGGTGCCGCGGTCATCGCAGTTACCTGCAACTTCAACGTTAACCTGCGGGTATTTTGCCAGCCAGTCAGCCTGCTTCTGCAGGGTTTCCTTGGCATCATCGCGCAGGCCGCTTTTGTTCAGGTCATAAAAAACGCGGTCACCCACGTTTGCAACCAGATCAGCTTCACTGCCGGGAACGGGGCCGCTGATAGTGGGCTGCGTGGAAGCAGCACCATTGGAGGCACCAGTGTTTGCGTTATCGTGGGCGCAGGCTGACAGCAGGGCAACCATACCAAGCGCGGCAAACTACTTTTAGTCTCATGTGTCGGATCCTGAGAATTAGTTCCTTGCGAAACTATTCGGAGAAAAGAGTTCTAACCTTGTATCCCCGCGTCTTCTTCTGCTCCTCTCCGAACCCTTCGAAGAGCCGACGAATTTTGGAGACCAACTTGCCCTAAGCCATAGCTTATTCTGCGGGTCAAGTTGCATCTCTGTATCTCATACCTGCCATACACTGAGTGAGACGAAAAAGACACAGTTCTGCTTATTGCCTGTATCCGCCTTTATTGCGGCCAAATTATGGACAAAAAACCCCGCATCACATTTTTGTGATGCGGGGTTTTCTTTCCGAACAGCCGATTTTAGCCGTTTAGAGGAGACCATGCTGGGTCTGACGCTGCTTCTGGCGTTGGCAGCACGCGGTCATTAAAGCCCGTAATATCCACCATTCCGATAGTAGAGTTAAAGCCTGCACCACCGGCCCCGGCACGGCTCTGGCGGCAATATGCCAATACGCGGCCATTGGGGCAGAAACTTGGGCTTTCTACCGTAAAGCCCTGCGTCATGATTCGCTCACCCGTGCCGTCCGGCGCCATAACGCCAAGCGAGAACATACCGCCAGCAATACGGGTAAAAGCAATCAGATCCCCACGAGGAGACCACACTGGAGACCCATACGTACCTGACCGTAAGAAATACGGCGCGCACCACCGCCAGAAGCCGGCATGATGTAAATCTGCGGGCTGCCACCACGATCCGAGTTGAAGACAATCTGTGAGCCATCCGGGCTAAAGCACGGGCTGGTATCAATGGCACCAGAAGACGTGATCTGACGGCGAGAACCAGATGCCAGATCCACAATATACAGATCCGACCCACCATTGCGAGTAACTGACAGCACAACAGAACGGCCATCTGGTGAGAAGCGTGGTGCGAAGGAAATCCCTTCAAACTCACCCAGAATCTGCTGGCGGCCGCTAGTCAGATCAAACAGATAAACCCGCGGGCGATTGTTGGCGTAAGACATGAAGGCAATCTGATCCTTCACCGGGCTAAAGCGCGGTGTCAGGGTCAGCCACTTACCTGTTGTCAGCATACGGGCATTTGCACCGTCCTGATCCATCACAGCCAGACGTGTGCGCTGATGGCCACGCGGGCCAGAACGAGAGATAAAGGCAATACGGGTATCAAAATACCCCTTTTCACCCAGCATCCGCTCGTAAATCACATCGCCCACAATATGGGCAATACGCCGCCAATTTGCTGCTGATGTTGTGTAGGCCGTGCCCTGAATCTGCTGATGGCTCAGCACATCCCACAGGCGCATTTCCACCCGCACAGAGATCCGCCGCCAGAAACGGAACCTGTTACCTGCGCATGCGCCCATGCTTTTAGCTGTTGCAAAATCTGGCGTGCCAGATGTTGTGCTGCCGGGCATAACCTTGAACAGGCCTGTATTATTCAGGTCATTCGTCAACACTTCGGCAATTTTTTCGCCCAAGCCACCACCAAAATTGGGGATGATGATGGGGATAGGCGCCGTGCGGGCCTGATCAACCGTAATTTCAGCTTCTGAGGCACTGGCAGCCGCAAATGCACCAACAGGCATGGCCATAATACCACCAGCAGCCACACTGGCCCCCAGCAGGCTACGCCGACGCAGCGCGCCAGCCAGCACATCGGCTTCCTGATCGGAAATAAGGGGACGGGTACTCATCACCATGTGTTTTCCTCCCTAAGGCCTGCTTAAGGCCTGAATACAAACTTCAGTTGCCGTGGCTGCCCCAGCAGTTCCTTGGGGATTGGCAGCTTGGCACATGTTGGACTTAGAACAGCAGCCCGTGCTCTTTCAGCCAGCGCACGATACGAAGAATCCGCATTCATGCGGGCCTGTGTTTCTGGCGCAAACTGCACAATGCGGGCTTCACCGGTTCCATCTACCGTAACCACCAAATGCGCCACAAAGCTGGCATAATCCTTGGCGGCAGTATCTTCTGTGTAGCAGCGCCTTACCGCAGCCCCGATAGCTTTTTGCTGGCCTGCGCTCAGGCTGCCCGTAATGTTACTGCCCACAGGTGAACCACCACCCTTAGGTGCGCCACCAGCAACCGGATTGGCACGTGCCTTGGGCGCATGCGTCTGCTTCTGATCCGCCCGGAACGTATCCAACGTTTCCAGCAGGGAATGAGACTCTGCCTGGCTTTTCTTCGCCTTGTTTGGCTGCGTGATATGAGACGGAACCGCCGCATCCGGCAGCGTATCCGTGGGCTGCGTAATGGGTGAAGGCGGGGCAACACTGTTCGTCGGCTGCACCGGAGATGGTGGAGACGGCGGTGTTTTCACAACTTCAGGAGATGGCTCTTCCGCCTTGGGGGGCAGAGGCACATCTGGCAGCTTTTCAGATTCCGGCACAGGTGGCGGCGGAACAGGCTGTGGCGGCGGAGGTGGCGGCGGGGCCTCCTCATTCGGCACATCCTTCGGAGGCTCTGGCGTAGGCGGAGCTTCCTTTTCTTCCGGTGCTGGGGGCTTGGGTTCAGCCGCAGCTTTTTCTGCCTTGGCGGCAGGGCCACCTTCTTGTGCGTCCGACTGCTCGAACTGCATTTCAATCGTAGGCTGTGGGGGCTCTTCCGGCGGCTTGGGCGGCGGAAGAGTGATCAGCAGTGCCAGCAGAAGCGCGACATGCGCGCCCCCTGACAGATAAAGCGATCGCCGGAGTATAATCTGATCAGACCGGCGTGGCCTTGCCATGGGCATTGTTCGTACCTCTCCACCCTATCGGATGGCTTAATGCCCACTGCTGGCAGGTTGCTGCGCCAGCAGAGCCACATGCGTAAAGCCGCCTTCCGTAATCTGCCCCATAACCTGCATGACCTGCCCATAATCAATATGGGCATCCCCGCGTACAAAAATACGGTGGGAAGGATCATTGTTGGAAGCAGCCTTCAGTTGGGCCACAAGCTGATCTGCTGTAACGGGGTTATCCCCCAGATACAGCGTACCATCAGACTTGATGGAAACGGTAATGGGCTTGCTGTCTGAATTAACCGGGCGCGCATCTGTTTTGGGCAGATCAACATTTACGCCGCTGGTCATCATTGGAGATGTCACCATAAAGATGATCAGCAGCACCAACATCACGTCCACCATGGGAGTGACGTTAATTTCGGCCATCGGACGCCTGCGGCGG
This sequence comes from Acetobacter sp. AC2005, assembly GCF_037901235.1. NCBI lineage: Bacteria > Pseudomonadati > Pseudomonadota > Alphaproteobacteria > Acetobacterales > Acetobacteraceae > Acetobacter > Acetobacter sp. AC2005. The sequence goes on along the minus strand of NZ_CP149625.1, from coordinate 1,309,264 downwards.
CGTCCGCTTCCTCCCGACGGCATTGCCATATCTCAGGTCCTCTCTTCGGACTGGCGAGAAAGAATGGCAGCAAACTCGGTGCCAAAACCTTCCAGACGATCCTGGAAAAGGTCCATGCTGTTGCTGATGACGTTATACGCCACATAAGCTGGAATAGCCGTTAGCAGGCCAATAGCCGTTGCAAACAGAGCTTCGGAAATACCGGGGGCTACAACGCTAAGGTTTGTATTGTGTTCAGCCGCAATGGAACTAAAGGAATGCATGATCCCCCAGACCGTGCCAAACAGGCCAACAAACGGTGCAACAGGTGCAACGGTGGCCAGAAAGATTACCCAGCGGCGCAGGCGGTCCATTTCACGCGTGATGGTAATGCCAATGGCGCGGTCAACACGTTCCTTAACGCCGCCACGCACCAGATCCACACCGGGAATACGGGCTGAACGCCGCCATTCCCCCATGGCTGCACCAAATACGGCAGACATTGGGTTAGTAGGCTTGGCGCCATCGCTTTCGTACAGATCATCAAGGCTGCCACCAGACCAGAAGCGATCTTCAAACCCTGTGGCTTCACGATTGATGCGACGCAACGTGACAAACTTGTCCAGAATAATTGCCCATACCATTACGCTGCAAACCAGCAGCCCCAGCATGACAATTTTAACAACAAGCGAGGCGTGCATGAACAACGCCCATACTGACAAATCCCCCGCCGCACTTACGCCGAGATTTGCCGCATCAACCGCACGATCCAATAATGCCTCCTGCCTCTGCACCCCTTACGGGCGATCTGTCTCCGACTCGGTCGAGACACATGCTTTGCCCGACACTTCTGCTTCTTACTTGGTTACTCAAAAAAGCAGAAGAGGCGCTTTCATCCCTTTGGTGCCAATTTCTGCAACAAATCACGCCATAACGGCGGAAATCGGGCAGGACGCCCATCTGATACTTTCACGCAGGCCAGACCAACCTCAACCTGAGCGCATATATCATCACCACGCGTGCATAGCTGATCCAATCGGCAGCTGGCTGCCCTCAGGTCAATCAAGCGGGTGGTAACTGTTACAATATCATCCAGTTTCAGGGGCATTTTGTAGGCAAGGCGGGCATCACGCACCACAAAAACGAGCCCATATTCTTCCTGCAAACTTGATGCCGGCATACCCAAGCTCCGAATCGCCTCGGTACGCGCACGTTCTGCAAAGGCAAGATACCGCGCGTGATACACAATGCCGCCTGCATCTGTATCTTCGTAATAGATTCTAAAATCTATGGAGTGGGTGGTCATTCTTCCCCCTCATCCTCGCCTGCAAGGAAATCCATCTGCTGGTTGCCCCCGGTAGCAGAAGCCGGAGGGGTAAGCCCCAGATGCCGCCAGCCGCGTTCACCAAGAACACGACCGCGTGTGGTACGCAAAACCAGACCTTCCTGAATTAGGTAAGGTTCAATCACATCTTCCAATGTATCGCGCGATTCGGCCAAAGCTGCCGCCAGCGTTTCCACACCAACCGGGCCACCGTGATGATATTCGGCAATTCGGCGCAGATAACGCCTATCCATGGCATCCAGCCCAAGCGCATCAACCTCTAGCCGCTTGAGGGCAGCATCCGCCACTTCTGCTTCTACCGGCACCCCGGCAGGCACGGTTACAGATGCAAAATCCCGCACACGGCGCAACAGTCGCCCGGCAATACGGGGTGTGCCGCGTGAACGGCGGGCAATTTCCATTGCACCACCGAGAGTCAGAGCAAAATCCAGCTTTTCCGCCCCACGCGCCACAATCTTGCATAGCTCTTCTGGCGTATAAAAAACCAGCCGCAGCGGAATGCCAAACCTGTCCCGCAATGGTGTGGCCAAAAGCCCTGCCCGCGTGGTGGCGGCCACAAGCGTAAACGGCGGCAGATCTATACGGACAGACCTTGCTGCTGGGCCTTCACCAATAATCAGATCAAGCTGGAAATCTTCCATCGCAGGATAGAGAATTTCCTCAATGGCTGGCTGGAGACGATGAATCTCATCAATAAACAGCACGTCGCGGGGCTGTAGATTGGTAAGAATAGCAGCTAGGTCACCCGCACGCTGGATAACGGGGCCAGACGTAGCCCGAAAACCCACCCCCAATTCACGCGCAACAATCTGGGCCAAAGTGGTTTTACCCAACCCCGGAGGCCCATGCAGCAGAACATGATCTAAGGCATCACCACGCTGTTTAGCGGCCTTGATGAAGATGGAAAGGTTTTCCCGGCTAGCCTTCTGGCCTGTAAAATCATGCAGTGTTTGCGGGCGAAGCGTGGATTCACCAACATCCTCCTCCCGCCGTGCCGCATCAATTTCCCGATCAGGCGTAAACTCTGCACTCATCGGGCAAGGTCTTTCAGGCTGTCACGAATCACCAGATCCAGCGTGGCAGCCGCCCCGTGCGCGTCCATGACTTTCCGCACCACGGGTGCCGCTTCTGCCCGGCGAAAGCCCAAGCCAGCCAGCGCCATAAGGGCATCTGCCTCTATACTACCTGCAGGGGTTGCCATGGCCGGAATGGTAATTCCGCCACCACCACCGGGCATTTTGCCAGCTTTATCGCGCAGCTCTGTCAGAATCCGTTCTGCCAGCCTACCGCCCACACCCGGCGCACGCGTAAGGCTGGCTTTATCTGATGTCATCAGCGCGGCCACCAATTCTCCGGGTGACAAGGTGGAAAGGATACCAAGCGCAACCTTTGCCCCTACCCCCTGCACGCTTGTTAACAGCCGGAACCATTCACGCTCTGCACTTTCCATAAACCCGTACAGAAGAATGGCATCTTCACGCACAACGGTTTCTATCAGAATCCGTGCTTTTTCTGGTGGGTTCGGCAACGCGGCCAAAGTACGTGTAGAGGCAGCAACAAGATAGCCCACACCGTTTACGTCTATAACGCAGCTTCCCAGATCAACCTGAATGACCAATCCGCATAAAAACGCAATCATGCCATTCTTACCCCGGCTGCAATATGGCGTGCACTGGCACGATGATGCGCATGGCAAATAGCAACAGCCAGCGCATCCGAAGCATCTGCACGGATAATTTCTGCTCCGGGCAAAAGCCGCCGCACCATCATTTCCACCTGTTTTTTATCTGCTGATCCGGTGCCAACAACCGATTTTTTAACAGAAAGCGCGCCGTATTCTGCTACGCTTACCCCAGCCAATGCCGGCACCAACAACGCCACGCCACGCGCATAACCCAGCTTAAGGGTGGCCGAACCGTTACGGTTTACGTAAGTTTCTTCAACAGCTGCTTCTTGCGGTTCCAACCTGTCTATCAGCATCAGCAGGTTGTCATGCAGCACCTTTAATCGGTCTGGCACGCTATCAGCGCTATTGGTTGCAATAACGCCATTTTCAACATGCCGGAGCCGATTGCCCTCGACATCAATCACGCCCCACCCTGTAAATCGCAGGCCGGGATCAATGCCGAGCAGACGTACCATTATGATTTATGCCGAAAGTTTTTCGGCCAGATCATCCGGCAGGTCAAAATTGGCGTACACATTTTGCACGTCATCATGGTCTTCAAGCGTATCCAACAGCTTGAACAGGCTGCGTGCTTTATCTTCATCCAGCGTTACGGTGTTTTCGGGGCGCCAGTCTAACTTGGCACTTTCCGGCTCACCAAAGCGCGCTTCCAGCGCATCCTTCACTGCAAAGAAGGATTCCACTTCACACGTCACTTCATGTGAGGTTTCGGTGGAAACAACATTTTCTGCACCGGCTTCAATAGCCGCTTCCAACATCTCATCTTCAGAAGCAACAGAAGCCGGATATGTAATCACCCCCAAGCGGCGGAACATGAAAGAAACGGAATTGGTTTCCCCCATAGAGCCACCGTGCTTAGAAAAAGCTGCTCGTACATCAGATGCTGTGCGGTTGCGGTTATCGGTCAGCCCTTCAACAATAACGGCTACACCGGCAGGGCCGTAGCCTTCGTACCGCACTTCCACATAGTCATCACCACCTGCAGCACCAGATGCCTTTTTAATGGCACGTTCAATGGTGTCTTTGGGCATATTCACTTCACGCGCGGCAGAAATGGCTGCACGCAAACGTGGGTTGGCTGCCGGATCAGGCAAGCCCGAACGCGTTGCTACCGTAAGTTCACGAATAACCTTACCAAACTGCTTGGAGCGTTTTGCATCCTGCGCACCCTTACGGTGCATAATGTTCTTAAACTGGGAATGACCAGCCATCTTCCTTACCTTGTCGTCTGCAACAATGCCGGGCAGGCCTTAGACAAGCCGCCCATGACAATGCTTGTATTTCTGGCCCGAACCACATGGGCAGGGCGCGTTACGAGGTGTTTCACCCCAGCTTGAAGGATCATCCGGCATAATAGCGCTACCACCGATAGGCGTGGCCATTTCCGGCGATGCACCAGGTGAAAGGCCAGGCCCCGGTTCTGAGGCGTATCCCTGCACTTCTGGATCAGCATGGATTTCTGCCGTATCGGCAAACGGATCAGCCGCTGCTGGCGGAGGTGTCACTTCCACCCGTGCCATAAGCCCCACCACACGCTGGCGCATTTCTTCCAACATGAATGTAAACAGCTGGAAGGCTTCGTGCTTATATTCGTTCAGCGGATCTTTCTGGCCGTAAGCACGTAGGCCAATGCCCTGCCGCAACTGATCCAGCGCATGCAGATGTTCTTTCCACACGGCGTCATATGTTGTCAGCAGAATCTGCTTTTCAATAAAGCGCATCAGATCCGGGCCGATATTGGCTGCTCGGGCAGCTTGCGCCTGAGTGGCAGCCTGACTGATCCTGTCAGCCACAGCCTCGGCATCCATACCGTCTTCCTTGGCCCAAGCTGCTATTGGCAGATCCAGACCAAAGGCTTTTTGTACATCTTCCGTAAGGCCAGCTACATCCCATTGTTCTGCAAAGGATTTTTCTGGGATACGGCGCGCAACCATCGCGTCAATGACATCTTCCTGCGCTTCCATCACAATAGAAGAGACGTCTTCAGTCGCCATAAATTCACGGCGCTGAGCGTACACTTCCTTGCGCTGGTCGTTCATCACGTCATCGTATTTGAGCGTGTTCTTGCGCATATCGAAGTTGCGGGCTTCGACCTTTCTTTGTGCCCGTTCCAGCGCCTTGCTCAACCACGGATGAACAATGGCCTCGCCTTCCTTCATACCCATTTTCTGGAACATTCCGCTCATGCGGTCTGAACCGAAAATACGCATCAGATCATCCTGAAGCGAGATAAAGAACTTGGAGTTGCCGGGGTCACCCTGACGCCCTGCACGGCCACGCAACTGGTTATCAATACGGCGGCTTTCATGCCGTTCCGTGCCGATAACATACAGGCCACCTGCCTGCTGCACGATGTCATGATCCCGCGCAACACGATCACGGATTTCCTTCTCAGCAGCTTCACGCTCTGGAGACTCTTCCATATCCCCCAAGGTTTGGGAGATCAGCATTTCCACGTTACCACCGAGCTTAATATCTGTGCCTCGGCCAGCCATGTTGGTGGCAATGGTAATGGCACCCGGTGCCCCTGCCTGCGCCACAATCTTTGCTTCCATTTCATGGAAACGGGCGTTCAACACGTTATGTGGAATGGCTTCACGTTTCAGTAGGTCTGAAAGCGCTTCACTTTTTTCAATCGACGTGGTGCCAACCAGAATCGGCTGGCCGTGTTCGTGCACATCCCGGATGAGTTTGACAACAGCAGCAAACTTTTCCTGCTCTGTCAGATAGATCTCGTCGTCTTCATCCTTACGGGCAACCGGACGGTTGGTGGGGATGGCCACCACATCCAGATTGTAGATTTCTGCAAACTCATCCGCCTCTGTCATGGCGGTGCCGGTCATGCCGGAAAGCTTAGGATAAAGGCGGAAATAGTTCTGGAAGGTGATGGAAGCCAGCGTCTGGTTTTCCTGCTGGACTTCCACATGCTCCTTGGCTTCCAGCGCCTGATGCAAGCCATCGGAATACCGGCGGCCTTCCATCATGCGGCCGGTGAATTCGTCAATAATCACCACTTTGCCATCGCGCACGATGTAATCCACATCCCGCGAGAACAGCGTATGCGCCCGCAAGGACTGCTGAACATGATGCACAACAGCTACATGCTGCAGATCATAAAGCCCGCCTTCATCCAGCACACCTGCCTGACGCAGCAGATTTTCTACATGATCGGAGCCAGAATCGGTTAAAATGACGGTGCGGAACTTTTCGTCTTTTTCAAACGTGGTCGGATCCTGCACAAGCTGGGCAACCACAGCATCGACTGCACGATACAGGTCTGAGCTATCTTCTGCTGGTCCGGAAATAATCAGCGGAGTACGGGCTTCGTCAATCAGGATCGAATCCACTTCATCCACAATCGCGTGGTAGAAGGGACGCTGCACCATTTCGCCCAACTGGTACTTCATATTATCACGCAGATAATCGAAGCCGAACTCGTTGTTTGTGCCGTACGTAATATCGGACGCATAAGCCTGACGGCGCGCATCATCAGGCATGTTGGGCACAATCACGCCCGTTGTCAGGCCCAAAAAGCTGTAAAGCCGCCCCATCTCTGCTGCGTCACGCGCGGCAAGATAGTCGTTTACGGTAACAACATGCACGCCCTTGCCTGCCAACGCGCTGAGATACACAGCCAGCGTGGCCACCAGGGTTTTACCTTCCCCGGTGCGCATTTCTGCAATGCGGCCAGAATGAAGCACCATGCCGCCAATCAGCTGCACGTCAAAATGCCGCATCCCCAACACCCTGCGCGAGGCCTCACGGCACACGGCAAAGGCTTCAGGAAGCAGATCATCCAGACTTTCGCCTTTGGCGATCCGATCCCGGAATTCCTGCGTTTTGCCAGAAAGGGCGGTATCATCCAACGCCTGCACCTGTGGTTCAAGCGCGTTGATCTCCGGCACCCGGCGTTGAAATATCTTAAGCGTCCGGTCGTTGGCGGTGCCGAACAGGGCGCGGACAAAGCGTGAAAGCATGAACACCTTTCCGGAACAATGCGGCCCCTTACCCCTGCACTACCCCAAATGGTAATGCAGTAAGAGACACTGGCATGGCTGGCTTGCCGTGCAAAATAGGACCGGGGCGGGTTGCGGTCAACCAACCGTACCGGTGGAAGCAGGATTGAAACAGGGGTTGCCGGGTGGAAAGCCCTCCTTCATACAGGATAAATAGGTTTTAATGGCTTTAAAGGTTTTAATACACATGCGGCTTATTCCCCACGCGTTTGGACTGGCAGCAGCAGCTCTTTTTGCTACCACCACCCTTTGCACGCCCTCCTTTGCAGCAGACCCAGCTCCCGCAGCAGCGGCCGCTCCTGCAAAGCCAGCAGACCCCAACGCCGTGGTAGCCACCGTGAATGGTGAAAAAATCACGCTGTCTGATGTACAGACAGCCATGATCTCTCTGCCACCGCAGATGCGCCAACTGCCGCCGAACCTTATTTTCCCCATGCTGGTCAACCAGTTGGCTGATCAGAAAGCCATTCTGATTACAGCCCAGAAAGAAGGCTTGGATAAAAAACCTGAAACCCAGCAGATGATGGTAAATGCGTCCAACACCGCATTGCAGAATGCGTGGTTGTCTGAGCAGGTTATGCCACATCTGACGGATGATGCCGTTAAGCAGTATTATGATCAGAATTACGCAGGCAAGCCAGCCGAAAAAGAAGTGCATGCCCGCCATATTCTGGTGAAAACTGAAGCTGAAGCGAATGACGTTATCAAGAAGCTGAAAGCTGGCGCAGATTTTGGTAAACTGGCCGCTGAAGTTTCCACCGATAAGGGCAGCGCCCAGCAGAACGGTGGTGATCTGGGCTGGTTCAAGAAAACAGACATGATCCCGGCCTTCTCCGATGCCGCCTTCGCCATGAAAAAAGGTGAAATCAGCAGCACTCCGGTGAAAAGCCAGTATGGCTACCATGTCATTCAGGTGCTGGACACACGCACAGACCCGGTTCCCACACTGGACGCAGTGCGTGACAAAATCCGTCAGGCCCTTATCCAGAAATATGTGCGTGAAGCCGTGGATAAAGCCACCAACCAGGTCAAGATTGTGCGTTTTGACCCCAACACCGGCAAGCCGCTGGCAGATACGCCTGCTCCTGCCGCTGCACCTAAGAAATAAGACCATTAAACCGCAAACCTCGCCCTAAATAAAGGGCGAGGTTTTTGCACAGATACCCTTTAAGGATACCGCCAGATGGCGCAGACAATCCCCGTTTCCCCCCTGGCCCTGCCAATGCCGGAACTTGGTGTTGTGCGTGGGATTCGCCTTGGCGCTATTGCAGCAGGTATTCGCTATAAGGGTCGCACAGATCTGGTTCTGGCAGAAATGGCCCCCGGCACCACCGTTGCGGGCGTATTTACCAAATCCAAATGCCCCGGAGCACCTGTAGATTGGTGCCGTGCTATTCTGCCCAAAGGTGAAGCCCGCGCACTGGTTGTAAACGCAGGGAACGCCAACGTATTTACCGGTCAAGCTGGCCGCAAAACATGCGAGGCCACAGCAGCGGCCGCTGCCAAGCTGGCAGACTGCTCTGCCGAAAATGTTTATTTGGCTTCTACCGGTGTTATTGGGGAAATTCTGCCTGCTGAGCGCATCACCTCCGCGCTTCCGGCTCTGCATACCGCCCTTTCGGAAAACGGGTGGGAAGATGCCGCACGCGGGATCATGACCACGGATACCTTCCCCAAAGCTGCCGTCCGCAAAGCCACCATTAAAGGCACGGAAGTTATTATTCAGGGCATTGCCAAAGGCAGTGGCATGATTGCACCTGATATGGCCACCATGCTGGCCTTTGTAGCAACCGATGCCAAACTGCCCGCTCCGGTGCTTCAGGCCCTGTTGAGCGCTGGTATCCAGAAAACCTTCAATTGCATTACGGTGGACTCGGATACTTCCACCTCCGACATGGTGCTGCTGTTTGCGACCGGAGCAGCGCAGAACCCCGACATTGCTGCCACCATAGATGCGCTAACAGACCCGGATCTGGCTGATTTCCGCACTGCGTTGAACGCCGTTCTGCACGATCTCGCCCTGTTGGTCATTCGGGATGGTGAAGGCATTACCAAGCTGATGAGCATTAAGGTCAGCGGTGCTGTTTCCGACCAATCTGCATGGCGTGTGGCTATGGCTATTGGTAACTCCCCACTGGTGAAAACTGCCGTAGCGGGAGAAGACGCCAACTGGGGGCGCGTTGTTATGGCAGTTGGTAAATGTGGGGAACCCGCAGACCGTGACACGCTTTCTGTATCTATTGGCGGTGTATGCATTGCCCGTAACGGCACCGTTGTAGATGGGTATGATGAAACCCCCGTAGTGGCGCATATGAAAGGGCAGGAAATCGACATTGCTGTTGATCTTGGCCTTGGCACAGGCGCCGCTCAGGCCTGGAGTTGTGATCTGACCCACGGCTATATCGATATCAATGGGTCTTACCGCAGCTAAACGCCTCTTTCTGCCCCACTGCTTATTTACTTATCTTTCCTGCGGAGCAGGTTCTTATGTCCAATTCGGCACCGCCTCCCGGCTGGGGGGCACCTTCTGGCGATTTTTATGGAATGCAGCCCGGCACACCCGCTCCTGTATGGATTTACGCCGGTTTCTGGTGGCGGGTATGGGCCTTTCTGATTGATGGCATTATTCTTGGAGCCATAGAAACCGTTTTAGGTTTTTTTGTTGCCCCCAATGTCACTGTGGATTGGCAGGAACTCCCCATTGATGGCTCTGGGCAAAGCATGAATGTGGTAGATATTGCCTCCTTCGTGCAGCCAGAAAACATCTCGGTTCTTATCCCGCACATTCATACAGGGCCCTGGCCACTTGCCAGCTTGCTGCTCGCCCTTATTCCGGCAGTCTATTATGTGTTGTTTGAGGCATCTTCCCTCCGCGGCACACCCGGCAAGCGGGTATGTCGGCTGGAAGTGGTCACACTTTCAGGCGGGCAAATCAGTTTAGCACAAGCTATTCTGCGCTTTGTCATCAAGGCCTTTATCTCTTTTCCGCTGCTGTATATCGGCGTCATCATGGTTGCGTTTACGCGGCGCAAGCAGGGGCTGCATGATCTTATAGCCGGCACGTTGGTTATCCGGGCAGAAACGCAGCAAGTGGCACCCTTTCAACCACACCGGTAACTTACCCGCTCCTTCCTGAACAACTGCTATCAGCACGCATCATCTTGATGCCACCCAATTTGCCTCCTACCCTAGAGACAAATTGGGCGGCAGTTTTTTGCGTGCCCTTATTATCTTACCCGTTCAGCAAAGGATGCAGCGCCCCCATGGCGGCCAATAGCCCGGATCAGAGTCTATCCTTTTCACCCTCTCCGCCTCAGTCGCCTTCTTTGGCTGCATGGCTTTGTCGTCTTTTTTGCCTATTTGCGTTGGGGTTGAGTTTCCTTTTCCCTGTAACGCATGCGCGGGCAGATACGGCAGCAGCGGTTCCTCAAACCAACGGTCTAACACAACAGGATGCTCAGCAGTTGCTGAACGTTCTGAACGATCCGCAAAAGCGGGAGGAGTTTTCCAAAACTCTTTCCCTCATGGCCAAGGGCTTACCTGCTGCACAACCCGCCGCCACACCCAAAGCGGCTCCAGCGCCCGCAGCAGCTAAACCACAGACAGATAACGCTGTGATAGATAGCGATGTCCATTCAGAACTGGATACGCTGCAAAGCTCGATTCATGGCTACCTGAACAACTTCACCAGCCTTTTCAAAGATTTGAGTGTTGTTGGCCCATGGTTTAAAAATGAAATCCGCAATCCGGCTTCTCGGCAAACTCTGATTGATGCGTTTAGCCGCGCCCTGCTGATTATTGGTCTCGCCCTGGTGCTGGAGCGCGGCACCAGCATTGCCATGCGCAAACCGCTGAACTCTGTCACGCAGCACGCAGAAAACCGGGAAAAACGGCTAGAAGCCTCAGCCAAAACTGCTGCCGCAGCCGATAGCAGCGATGCCGCAGTCGCAAACGATGCAAATACCACGCAAACCCGTGAAAACGATCAGCGACGCGGCACCGAGGTGCTCCGTTACTTAGTGCGCGTGCCGTATAATGTGCTGCATTTTCTTATTAAGCTGCTGCCCGTTGGGGTATGCCTGCTTGTCGGCTATCTGGGCGCAGAATTCCTAACCACTACGGCACAAGCCCACACTGTTTCCCTCACCCTTATCAATGCTTACGCCATTGCGCGTGGGCTTTATCTGGTTGTGGAAACAACATTGGCGCCACGTTCCCCTGCTATCCGGCTTATTCCTGCATCGGATGAAACCGCACATTTGCTTACGCGGTGGTGGAACGTGCTGGTGGCAGCCCCTTCCATTGTGATCTGCCTTTCAACCTTGGGAAGTGAGTTTGACCTCAGCCCCCGCGGTGTGGATGCCATGCAGCGTGCTGTGGTGCTGATCCAGCATCTGATTATTGCTGCCTTTATCTGGCGCCTCCGCCATATTGTGGCACGGGCACTGCAACCCTCCCCCAACATGCGTAAAAATGCCCTGTGGGCTTTTGCTGGCACGCTGGCACATGTGTGGTGGGTGCCCGTGATGTTCCTGGACATGGCGCTGTGGTTTGTCTGGGCTGCACATCTTAAAGGTGGGTATCAGTGGATCCTGCGTGGAACACTGCTAACATTTCTTTGCTTGGTGCTTTCCCGCGTTATTGCCCTGTTGGCATACGGGTTGCAGGACAGGCTGTTTCGCATCAGCCCCACGTTGGAAGCCAGTTATCCAGGCATGCAAAAACGGGCGGATTTCTATTATCCGTTCGTGCGCCGGATTATCACCATTGCAATTATTTTCATCACCATTGTCTGCCTTGCTCAAAGCTGGAGCATTCCCAGCTTCCGCTTCTTCTTTGATTCCGCACTTGGTGGTCGTCTGATTGGCGCTGCTATCTGCCTGCTTATTGGCATGACAGTTGCCGCTGTGGCGTGGGAAGTGGTGAACGGCCTGCTGGAAAAACAGATTACCCGTTACACCTCCAGCGCACAGGCTGCACGCGCAGCCCGCCTGCGTACAGTGCTGCCTATTATCCGCACTGTCCTGCTGGCCGTTATCATCATTTTTGTGGCGGTTACCACGCTCTCCCAAATTGGTATTAACGTCACGCCCTTGCTAACCGGTGCCGGTATTTTGGGTGTTGGTCTTTCCTTTGGTTCTCAGAGCTTGGTTAAAGACGTTATCACCGGCTTCTTCATGCTGGCAGAAGACGCCATTCAGGTAGGGGACTGGGTGACCACCGGAGGGATTGCCGGTATTGTTGAGCATCTTTCCATCCGTACATTGCGCGTGCGCTCTGTGGATGGTGACCTGCACATCATTCCCTTCTCGTCCGTAACCTCCATTGCCAATACCGCCCGTGGGTTTAACCAGGTTATTGTGCACCAGACGGTGGATCTGACCGAAAGCAGCGAACGCGTTGCCAAGATCATGCAGGACACCGTTCAGGAAATGCGCAAGGAAGACGCTTACAAAAACATCATCCTGTCCGATTATGTTGATCTGGGTGTTGATAGTTCGGACGGAAACGGTGCTGTGCTGGTGGGTTCCATCAAAACCGCACCTATGATGAAGTGGAAAGTACAGCGCGAGTTTTACCGCCGTATTGCAAACCGCATGGCAGCTCAGGGTGTAAAATTCTACACGCCAACATCTTACTCCACCACACCGCCCGGCACGCCGGTCCATTTGGCAATGGACACAATGCCGCCGGAACTGCTTGAAAAAATTAATCAACGTGCAGCTCAGGCGCAGGAAGAAGCCAAACCTTCTGCCCCAGAAGCACCGCCTGCAGCAAAAGAACCACCACATGCCTGAAACCGGCCAGACCCTTTCCGGGGGTGCAATATCCCTTGATTGTATTGAAAAACCGCTGGCGCAGGAGGGCTTTGCCTTCCTGCAAGCGGCAAGCATGCGCCCCATTCTGCAAGGTTTTGGATTAGCTGATTGGGACCAGTTTGCCGCAAGCTGGAATGATCTGGGGTGTGACCGGTATATGGCGGATGGCGGGCGATATCGCCGCCGCCGCTATGCCACGTTCTCACTTTCTGATCAGGAAATCCTGCGCAAACCCCATCAGCCCCATTATCAGAGCCGAGATTACAATACGCTGAATGGCGGGATTGAACGCTGGTTTCAGCCTGTGCTGCCAGAAATTGGCAATAATCCGGCTTTACTATCCATTCTAAAGTTGATGCATCGGCTGGCAGTAGACATGACCCCTGCCAAGCAACGTCCTTCAGCATGGCATGCAGAAATTCATCAGTTCCGCATTGAAGCCAGCAAAGATACTGCCGGGCAACCTACGCCAGAAGGACTGCACCGAGATGGTGTAGATTGGGTTTGTGTTGTGATGATCCGCAGAGAAAATATTGCCCGCGGAGAAACATCCATTCACGATCTTAACCGCCAACGCGTGGGCGGCTTTACGCTAACCAACCCTCTGGATACCGCGTTTGTAAACGATAGCCGCGTGTATCATGGGGTAACGCCTGTACAGGCTGTAAACCCCGCCTTACCTGCTTATCGTGATGTATTGGTTGTGACACTTCGCCACGAGTAAAAGAAAAAGGCCGGTTTATCCGGCCTTTTTGTTAGTATCCTGCGTAATAAATAGCGTGCAGACCTAATGCCAGACAGGCAAATACAAAAAACATGGCTCCCGCCATCTGGCAGCACTCTTTAAAAGAAATGGTATCATAAGCAGAAGCTGCAGAAGCCGGAGAAACTACACTGTTTTGCCGTTCTGCTTCGCTCATACCTGTACCCTTTTCGTTTTCTGCAATGCTGGTTTGTTTGTAGCACTTATCTGGCTACGATTACCCCTTTCGTCAAGGTCTATGGGGTGGCCCATGTCTTAAAATGGGTGGACGCCACCCCTGCCGGAGGTTCACATAAGAAGAAATTCATTTGGAGTTTCAGACTTGAAACAGATTGCCTCGGCACTGCTCGCCACCAGCCTCCTTGTCTCTCCCGTGTTTGCTCAACCCTCCAACACCCCTGCAACCACAGAAAAAGCCGGGCCAGCCCAGCCTTATTCCATTGCAAGTTTTATGGGCAAATGGGCTGTCACAATGGTTATGGAGCCCATTACCATTATGGGTAACCGGGCAGTTGGACCCGCTGCGCGTTTATTGGTTGTTGTGCCTGACAACATTAGCAAAGTTGTAAAACAAAACCACTTTGCTCTGGCACGTAAATCCAATGAAGTATGGGAAGGGCAGCAAGACGACGTAACTGCTACGCTCACACGTCTTTCAGAAAATACGGCTCAATTGGTTCTGGTTAAGAAAGACGGGCATAAAATGGAAATCCCTCTGTACCGTGATGACGGTTAACAGCTGAATTTCCACCAATTCCTCCGCCCAAAATATTATGGGCGGAGGAAGACTTAACATATCTTAATTACTTATCTTCTACAGGCTTCCAATTTTTCAGGAACTCCTGCAAAGCCGCATCTGGCTTGCCAATTTTTACTTGTAGCGTCACATACAAGTTGCCTGCTGGGCGAGAGCCATGTGCCTGCACACCTTTGCCTCGCAGCCGCAGCACGCTCCCTGTATCCGAACCTGCCGGCACATTCATCTTTACCGTTCCGGTTGGGGTTGGCACCATAATAGCCCCACCAAGCACAGCGGTTTTAAGATCTACATCCAAATTTTCCCGCAGATCATTCCCTTCCCGCGTGTATGTGGGATCAGGCATCACGGTAACAGTAATCAGCGCATCCCCATCAGGGCCACCCTGCACACCGGGTGCCCCTTTGCCACGCAGGCGCAGCACCTTACCGTCTTCTATCCCCGGCGGGATTGTCACATTAAGCGTGCTGCCTTCTGGCAAGGTAATACGAGATTTGCCGCCGTTCACCGCATCCAGAAAGCTGACCTTGAGCGTATAGGAACGATCTGCCCCTTTGCGTGGGCCAGACCGACGCGCCCGTGCGCCACCACCAAACATGCCCCCAAAAAGATCACTCAGATCTTCTTCGGTAAAGCCACTTGCGCCACCGGGACCACCACTATAGCGGAAGCCACCAGCACCACCGCCAAAATCATTAAATCCACCGCCACCACCAAAACCGGGATGACGTTCCTGCCCGGCGGCATCAATTTCACCCCGGTCAAAACGCGCACGCTTTTCTGGATCTGACAGCAGATCGTTCGCCTGATTAACGGCCTTGAATTCTTCTTCCGCTTTTTTATCATCCGGATTCAGGTCCGGGTGATATTTTTTGGCTAACTTGCGATAGGCCTTGCGAATATCATCTTGGCTGGCACTTTTGGAAATACCCAGCACATCATACGGATCACGCACGCTCATGCAGCACCTCCCTGCTTAGCGGGGCTGGAATCGGAAAAATTATCCGTATCCAACAGGCTCATAAGCAGAGCAATCACAACATCGCGGGAATACCCGGCCTGTTCTGCCTCTTTCACAAAAGCTTCCAGGCGGGGTTTAAGATATGCCTCCGCCGTTAAATTGTTCATAAATCACTTTCTCCATATCCCTGAAGGCCGCATAAAAAGAGCATGCATGTGCCCTCAGCTTTTTCATTACATTACTTATAATAATGGGAACGCTCGCAGGCGCGGTCAATGGATGCCCGGCACCATATGAATGGCTGATACCCAGATATCCCGCAGCCGCTAAAAGTAAGGCGTGGCATCTGGCGCTCATACTCTTTATAAAGCCCAGAACATAAGATAACGGCATCAACACACTTTGCTCATATTTATGCCGTTTAACCAGAATGATGGAGACACCGGTCATGGCTAACAAACCGCGCTTTTTTGATGATCTTGCCGGCGTGGCCGGTGGAGCTTTTTCTGCCCTTACAGGTGTGCGTGAAGAAATTCACGCTATTGTTCGCAGCCGCGTGGACGAAGTGCTGACAGGTCTGCAGGTTGTGCGCCGTGAAGAGTTTGAAGTGATGCGTGATCTGGCTGCCCAAGCCCGCATTGGCCAAGAAGAAGCCGAACGCCGCTTGGCTGCGCTGGAAGAACGCGTGACGGCTCTGGAACACAAACTCGCCCATAACACCGGTGAACATGGGCATCAGCACCACGGTTGAAGCCGCGCTTCCCCGCAATATTCTTTTCTGCCTTCCCGCAGGCACGGAGTACCCCCATGCCAGCATTGACCTCTGAAGCATCCGCCATGCTCACCAACCCGCTTGACCTGATGGAACAGGTGATTGGTGGACATGGGTGGACATTCGAACGCTGCACCCCCACGGAAATGGCGGCAGAAGCCCCTTCCCGCTGGTGTGATTATGGGTTGTTCTTTTCATGGTCTGCCGAACTGGGCGCTATTCTGTTTACCTGCGCGTTTGATCTTAAGGCAGCCCCCACACAGCATGCCGATCTGTATGAACTGATCGGACTGGCGAATGAGCAAATATGGGTTGGGCACTTCAGCCTGGATACAGAAGACGGCGTTCTGCTCTTTCGCCATGCGCTGCTGTTACGCGGCACACCAGCCGTGACCGATGTATTTGAAGACATGATTGATATTGCATTGGCTGAATGCGAACGCTTTTATCCTGCTTTTCGCTTTTTTCTGCACGCAGGGCTGGATGCCAAAACAGCGCTCGCAACAGCCATGATTGATTGTCAGGGAGAAGCATAATGACAAACAGCCCCCTCCTGCCCTCTATTCTTTTAGTCGGTTGCGGTAAAATGGGCGGTGCCATGTTGGAAGGCTGGCTTGCGCGCGGATTAGCCCCTTCTGTAATTATGGACCGGCACCTTACGGAGCTTCCTGCGCCCCACCGTGTTGTGCGCTCTCTCGATGCAATTCCGGCTGACTTTAAACCAAATATTATTCTTGTTGCTGTCAAACCCCAAAAAGCCAATGGGGTTTTGGCAGAATTGGCCCAGCGCTTCCCGAACGGCACCCTACTTTCCGTTATGGCTGGCCGCACCATTGCCAGCCTGCTGGCAGCTTGCCGGGAAGGAAATGCAGCGGCCTCTCCAGTTATTATCAGAAGCATGCCCAACACACCTTCTGCTCTGGGCGCGGGTATGAGCGGGCTTTATGCCCCCCCCGAAGCCTCTGAAGAGCAGAAAAAGCAGTGTGATCAACTCCTCAGCGCTGTGGGTGAAACCGTATGGGTTGAACAGGAAGGGCTGATTGATTCCGTAGCTGCCATTTCCGGTAGCGGACCAGCTTATGTTTTCCTTCTGGCGGAACTTCTGGAACAGGCAGGTGTGGAACAAGGATTGGATGCCACAACGGCTCGCACATTGGCACGTGGCACCATTTATGGTGCGGGGCAGATGTTGCACCAACTCCCAACCGATGCTGCAGAATTACGCAAGAACGTTACAAGCCCCGGCGGCACCACAGAAGCCGCGCTAAAAGTTCTTATGGCGTCTGATGCATGGCCACAGGCCGTTTCAACCGCCATTGCGGCGGCTGTTAAGCGCGCCAAGGAACTTGCATCCTGATTTTTGCCTTTATGCCCATTGAATATTATTTTTCTTTCTTCTCCCGCAGGTTTTTAAATGGACAATGATGATTTTGATGCAGCGCTGGTTTCATCTGCTCTAACGCTTGCTGCAGAACGCGGCTGGTCTGGCATTTCTGTATTGGATGCAGCGCGCGATGCCGGTCTTTCCTTGCGTGAGGCACGGCAGCGCTTTCCACTTAAGGCTTCCATTCTGCTCCGTCTTGGCCGCATGGCGGATGATGTGGCGCTAGCTGATGACACAGTAAGCGGCAACACACGTGAGCGCCTGTTTGACCTGTTGATGCGGCGGCTGGATGTGTTCCAGCAATATCGCGATGGCCTTGGTTCTGTGCTGCGCAGCCTGCCTATGGATCCGCCCCTAGCTATTATTCTGGGGGGTGCCACGCTTGAAAGCATGCGTTGGATGGCAGATGCCGCTGGCATTAACGCCAACGGGCTAGGTGGTTTTGTGCGCGTGAACATGATTGTGGGCATATGGACCCATACTTTGCGCGCCTGGGAAAAAGATGACAGCCCCGATATGGGCAGCACAATGGCCGCTTTAGATCAGGCTTTAGACAAAGCCGCCCGCTTTGGCCTCTTTCCCGCAGGTGATGAAGCGGCCTCTCTGGATGATGGATTGCCTGATCTGGAAGCTCTGCCAGATGCGGATTCCAGCTTCGCAGAAGGTCACTAATTCCGTCTTTTGATAAAGATCTGAAAAACACACTTTACGAAAGCTGCCAGTTTGCCTTAAAAGGGCGGCACTGGCAGCTTAATGCTGATGGGGCGTAGCCAAGCGGTAAGGCAGCGGATTTTGATTCCGCCATGCGGAGGTTCGAATCCTCCCGCCCCAGCCAGAGCTTAATATTCCCCAAAATGACCATTGTATTTAAAAACAGCACATTGCGTTTGTTTTTGGTATTACATAAGAAATCTTACTTTCTTACATAGTAAAAATCTTAATTTGTTATTTTATATTATATAAATTCAAAAATATATTCAGAATATTATATACTGGAAGAGAAGACATTTTGCGGTGCTTTTCTTATACTCACACTTACTCTTGACGTTACGGAATATTCCTTTGTCTGATAGAAAACGCCATTGGTGCTTTTCCTTTTGCTCTATCAGACTGCCCCTGTTCTCATGACAAACCCTTCCACACCGTCTCCTTCACTTTTAAGGCAACAAGGTATTCCTGCTGTTCTAGGCGGAAGAACACTTTCTGCCTTTGCATCTCAAGTACAGGCGGTGGCCGTAGGGTGGCAGGTTTATGCCCTTACCCACAGCGCTGCTGCCTTAGGCTTTGTTGGGCTGGCACAATTTCTACCTATGGTGCTGTTTATATTCCCTGCCGGGCACGCAGCAGACCAACATAACAGGCAACGCATTGTTATTTTCTGCCAAGTGATTGAAGCGCTTGCGACAGCGTTTATGGCATATGCTTCTTTCTCTCACCATCTCACGTCCCTCATGATCTACGGGCTGGTGGTCATATTTGGCATCTGCCGCGCCTTTGAAGCACCTGCACAGCAAACTTTTCTGCCTTCTCTGGTTCCTCCAGCGCTCTTTCCCCGTGCAGCAGCTCTTTCTTCTTCCCTGTTTCAGGTCGCCTGTATCGCAGGGCCATCTTTGGGCGGACTGCTCTATGGCTTGGGGGCTGGCGTATGTTACGCGTTGTGTGCACTCAGCTTTGCTATTGCTGCGTTTTGTACTTTTTCCATGAAATTGCAATTTCCAACGCGCGCCAAACAGCCTGCAACACTCGGTGCTGTTTTTGGTGGTATTGCGTTTCTACGCCGCAAACCCACCATGCTGGGCGCCATTTCTCTGGATCTATTTGCTGTTCTATTAGGGGGAGCGACAGCCATGCTTCCCATTTTTGCAAATGACATTCTGCATGCAGGCCCATGGGGGTTAGGCTTGCTGCGGGCTGCACCAGGTATTGGTGCTTTATTGGTAGCGGCTATTCTGGCGCGTCATCCATTAGGACGACATGCAGGTTTATGGATGTTTGCGGCCGTTGCCATTTTTGGCTTTGCCACTATTGCCTTTGGTTTTTCTCGCTCCATTGCCGTTTCTGTTATCATGTTGGCGATATTGGGCGGAGCTGACGTGATTAGCGTTATGGTGCGTGGTGCATTGGTCCAACTTGGCACACCGGATGAAATGCGTGGCCGCGTTTCTGCCGTGAACATGCTCTTTATCGGTTCATCCAACCAGTTGGGAGAGTTTGAAAGCGGAATGCTCGCTGCCGCTATTGGTCCAGTCCCTGCTGTTGTTCTGGGTGGTATTGGCACATTGTGCATTAGCGGCATCTGGATGATGCTCTTCCCCGGCCTACGCAAACTAGATAGGTTGGAAAATATTACACCTGATCATTCCTGATAAAAAAAGAGCCTTGCGAAGCAATTCCGCAAGGCTCTTTTTCAAAGCTTATTCAGCTACCCAAATATTGAGGCTTAAACAGCCTTTTTCAGATTCGGGCTTGCTTTAAAGCGTACCGTTTTACCAGCTTTGACCTTCACCTGCTCACCTGTGCGGGGGTTCAAAGCCTTACGAGCTTTGGTTTTACGCACTGTAAAAGTACCAAAAGAAGGAAGGGTAAAACCGCCTTCGCGCTTCAGTTCTTCTACAATTGCATCAATAAGGTCATTCGCTGCCTGATTGGCGGCAACGCCGGTGCAGTTGATCGAGTCCTGGATCACTGCTGCAATAAAGGCCTTGCTCATGAAGTACTAACTCCCTTTCAGACAGAACTGTATGCACAAGAATTATTTGGCTATCATGCCTATGCTTTAAGGGCTTGTAGTCACATTTTGATGAAAAAACCAACTTAAAAAATGCAGCATCTTTTAAATCCTCCCGATCCTGTCAGCAAAAACGGATCATGTGACTTTTCAGACACAGGTTTACCACCGGGGTCTGTGTGTCTTTTTGCTGCATTTGCACCAGACGGTATTTTACCAATTTTTACACGGTTTTACCTAAAAAACATTCTGGATTGCGGCTTTATTCTGCATCTGGTTCTTTCTGGTGAAACACCAGCAGACAAAGAAACCATTCTTTTCTGTAAGAAAAACAATATTCACGTCTGGCAGCGTCCTAATGGCGGAATGGACTTTGGAGCATGGCGTTTTTTGTTCGAAAAAAACGTTGCAACTAACGCCCCATACATACTTTTAGCGAACGACAGTGTGTTCGGGCCATTTCGGCCGCTTACCAACATGCTAAAACAAGCCCGTGCATATATACGCCCCGCTTGGGGGCCTGTTGCCTCACGACTTGTTAGGCCGCACTTACAATCATGGTTTGTTGGGCTTTCACAGCAGACACTACAAGCAGCACCTGTGCAGCGCGTTTTCTCCCTACCCTTTGAACAAATGAGCCGGAATGAAATTATCTGGCATGGCGAGTTAGGTTTATCTGTCGCACTGCAAGAGGCTGGCATTCCCCTTCAGGCCGCTTGGAGTGATTTGCAATCTCCCCTAGCTCGCTTTTTACCCACCAACCCTATGCACACGCACTGGTATTCCCTTGCTGCTTCTGGGCAAGTGCCTTTTATCAAACGCGAACTTTTACGGAACAACAGCTTTGCCATCTCGAATTTGCACCGCTGGCCAGAAGTTATTCCATCAACCTGCGGGTTTGACCCACAATGGATTACAGACAGCCTTTGCAAAAACGAATCCAGATCTGCACCAGCAGTCACCACAACAAAAGGCAAAGCGCTTTATAATCTTATCAGCACAGCAGATAGCCTACGCTGGAAAGTAGGCCACCTGAAACGGTCTGCTTGTTAAACAGAAACGTGCACCACTTCGCGCAGCCAGCTCCCCAATTCTGCACTTTGCTGCTCAAACGTGGCAAGAGTAGCTTTGTTTGGGTTCACATAGTTCTGCATAAATCCGGGTGTATCCAGAAGGTTTTCTACCGCCATCTGCAGGGTTTCCGGTCTGCCATCTATAGGGATAAGGGTGCCATTCACCCCATCCTCAATATCCTCTGCCTGCCCACCCGGAGCGGTAGAGATCACCCATACATCGCGCGATAATGCTTCACGCACAGTTAAACCATAGCTTTCCTTCCACTGAGAAGGAAACAGAAGCACATCAATGCTATTGAAAAACGCATCTATCGTTTCACGCGTATAGGCTGGAATTGTGGAAACCTGCCCCTGTGTTTTCCATGCTCCCGTGTAAACAGATTTGATACCAAGATTAAGCTTGTTATCAACGATAACCAGTTCCCAATCATCTCGTTTCAGCGCTTCAAAGGCACGCTTTACAAGAGAGTATCCTTTTATTTCTTCCGTACCGCCCACATAGCCAAACCGCAGCTTTTGGCCTGCTACTCGGGGCGTATGAGGAGATTTAGGCCACAAAAACCCGTTCCGGTTCACACGAATTTTGTCTGCTGCTATTCCATTCGCAATAAAAAGCGCACGGTGTTCGGCACTCGGGGTCAGCAGCAATGCCGCATGTTGCATGGCCGTTGTCATCAATATCTGACGATCAGCCAAATGCCGTGCATGGGGCACACAAAGCTGGCACGTGTGCAGATTGATTTTTTCTTGGAAGCAATAATGTCCATCGGCTTTTACCATGAACTGCCGTTCACACAGCCACCACGCATCATGCAGGGTAATCACGTAAGGAATATTTTTTTCCATACATACTCTTACACAGCCTAACCCCAGCCCTTGTGTTGCATGAAAATGCACAACCGAAGGGCGAAAAGCCTCTACCCACTTTTTAAAGGCCTGCGTGGCATCGGTATTATCCAAACCAGCTACGGAATCATGATCTGAGGAAGTGAGAACACCCAGAATATCTGTATTTTCCATACAGTAGCGCATGCTGGATTTTCCACGTTCAGGCATAGCTGGACGGGACGTAAACACTGCAACCTTGGTGTTTTCCTGCCGCTGAAGCTGGCGTGTCATTTCTTCGGCAACAAATGTTGCGCCACCAAATGAGCGTGGCTCATAATAAATATTCGCGCATAAAATACGGAGTTCTGGTGCGTGTTGAACATCCGGCTTGCCAAATACTGGCAACACCTGATTTTCCACAATAGCTTCTGGGCTGTAATGGCCTAGAACATCCTTACGCGCTTGATCGCCTATTGTGCTTCGTAATGTACTATCTGCCGCCAGCCTTAAAATAGCATCGCGCCATTCTGCATCTGTCTGCGCAACAAGCCCATTTTTGCCATCCTGCACAATCTGCATAAATGCATCACGCGGTGAACAGATTACTGGCAGGCTTAAAACCGCAGCTTCCAGAAATTTGATATTGCTTTTGGCATCATTAAAAATCGTTGGTTCAAGCGGCGCGATTGTAATATCTGCCTGCGCCAACAGCTTCATATAGGCTGCGTAATCCAGACCCGTTTGAGTTTGTACACGGTCACCCATCGCATCAAACTCCGATGGCAGAGTAAGATCGCCAATAATATGGAGTGTCAGCCGTGTATCTGCCTGCATGGCGGCAAGAATGCCTGTTGCTGCCAACCTGAAATCTGCATCATGTGTGCGCGTGCCGGAACCATACACAATGCGTATTTCACGCTGCGTATCATGCTGGGGCACACCGTCCTGCTGAATGGTCGCCACTACATCCAGCGTCTGTTGATCCAGTGCATTCTCTATAACAACAGTGCGCTCAATTCCGGCTTTTTGCATAGCTTGAGCCAGCACACGCGTAGAAGCTATAGCCTTATCGCAAGACAACAAGCATTTACGAAAAAGCCGAACGCCAAAAAGGAGTTCTTCTTGCTCCAGCTTATCCAAAGTGGCCAGATTTCCATTCTGCTTATAATCTTCGGCAGAAAAGATAAGGTCATCCACCTCCCACCATGGAGAAAGTTCTAACCGCCTTGCTTCCTTAAGAAGCGTTTCAACCGCTGGAAAGGCCGGAACACGATAAAAAATAACTTCTGTACAAACCTGAAGAGCTGAAAGAGCTTCTTCCGTTTCTCGCCAATCAACAACGTCTACAAGCCAGCCTAAAGAGCGTAGTTGCTCTTCTTTCTGCCAAACGCGGTATTTGGCACATTGGCGCAAAGATAACTCTGCAATAATGAGTATCCGGGGCGTAAAATCTTTCAAGCGTTCCTGACTAATATGTGCAGAATAAACCTGATTTATTTTTTCTTCATGCGTTAAAATGCTTGTGGTTTTCTTGAATCTACCATCAGCATTTGTAACAACCGAGGCCGGTTTACGTTCAAATAGACGCTCAGCAGCACGGCCAATAGATGAACGTGCCAGACGGTGGGAAATACGAAACCGTATTCCTGCAGCACCTTCATCCTGATAAATTTCTTGCAGCCTATGGTAAACATCTGAGATTTTTCGGCCGGTTGGTAGCTGACCCTTACTTAAATGCCGAGCTATTCTTAACGGAGCCGTAAGACGCCAAGATAACGTATGCTGCCAGATGCTAAGTTGATGTTGTGATTGTGAAAGTTCATGCCGAAGGGAAGATGCTTCATGAGCTATGCCATCCATACGCATAGCCTGAATACGCATACTGGCCCGATAACTGGCGGTAAGCGCTTCTTCTGTAGATTGCTGCTTTTCAGGCGTGTCACACGGCAGTTTAGAATACGCCATAAGCTTTAATTCTTTCACAATACTTTAAGAATATCACACAATCTTTTTATACAACCTATTTCAAAAAGAAAAGCCGGACCATAAGGCCCGGCTTTCCTTTTAAACAAGAACGTAAACCTGTTCTAAAGACTTACTTCAGACCAGAAAACTGGTTTTCGTTCAGGGTACCAACATTCACAAATGTAATCTGGCTATGGTCAGACAGAGTAATTGTGGTGTTGTTACCGCTGTGTGCTGCTTTATCCAGAACATCTGTCTGGAAAGAAGCTTTGGTGTAGTCGTAATCAACCAGCAGAACGGAGTTGTTAGCTGCGCTACCAAAGTCCTGAATGGTGTAATCTGCGCCAGCAACGCTGTTACGGAAACCGAACACGTTAGCTGCACCGCTACCACCTTCTAGGGTGGCATTGCCTACACCGGCAACCAGCGTATCGGAAGCCGTGCCACCGATGAAGGACTGAGTGCCTGTTGTGCCTGCGTTGTTACCGAATGCCTGGAAACCGAATGCAGAAGATGCACCATCCAGCGTTTCGTTACCATCGTTTGCAACGAACAGGTTGTTCGCGCCAGCACCATCAATAGTGCCCTGCTGGCTTGCACCAACATGGATATCCAGCCCGTTAGAACCGAAGATGGTTGCATGACCAGCCGTAATAGTGGTTTCGCCCGTGCCGCCGATAAAGGTGAGGTTATCGGAAACATTGATCAGTGCAGAATCGGTGTTTTCGGTCTGCAGGTTACCATGAGCAGCGGAAATCGTGCTGTTCTGGCCACCTTCAACAGTGCCTGTAGCACCGGAGAAGTTGATGTAATCCAGAGAACCACCGGTAACGGTGGAAGCACCGCCAACCGTGATCTGCTGGCTACCATTGGCATCCACAACCAGGGAGTTGTCAGACAACTGAACCGTGGAGCTGCTGCCAGACAGAGTAACGCTCTGGCGGCCAGCGGTTGCTGTAATGGTGTCCTGGCCATCGGAATGAACATAGTTCATGCCCGAACCCAGATCGATGGTGTTGTGGCCCAAACCAGCAGAAATGGTGTTGTTCCCTGCACCACTGTTCACTGTGTCATCACCGTTACCGGTCATGATGTTCCAGTTACCAGCGGTAGACAGGCTATTACCTTCGAACAGGTTATCGCCAGAACCAGCCAGGAACTGGCCGCTCTGATCACCTGCACGGAAAGCAATACCCGTATTGGTGCCACCAAGAACGGTCATGTTTTTGGTGGTGCCACCATATGCATTCACGTTCACCCAGCCATCAAGAGCTGTACCGGGCTGTGTGTTGGCATCGGAACCAATGCTCAGATACTGAACATCACCTGCAACGCGGTAAGAACCTGCAGAAGTGATAACCCCATAGCCGGCTTTGTTACCACTGCTAAAGGTTGTATCTCCAGCAGCAAGATTCTGCGGATCAAGAGTGCTGATGACTGAGCTCAACTGGTTCGACAGGTCAGTGGCCTGGTTGTACAGGGCCGAATTCTGTGCGCCGTCTACGGTAACCTGAACATTACCGGACGCACCGACAACCGTGATAATCGGCATGTATCCGTCCTTTATTCTTACATTTTGCCGCGCTAGCCAGAAATTCCAACCTGCCTACGGCAATTTAACGCTATCTTTTTCTGCTTCGCAAAATACTGCACGAAAGGCAAGAAGATTATAGTGTTATTACCTAGCTAACAGCTGATATTGCAGAGCATTACCAACCGTTTGCACTGTAAGAACTTTCCTTCCTTGATGAAATAAAAAAACATCCGATCTATAGTGACAAATATTTATAATTTTCTCGATCGCTGTATAAAATAGCCCATTAGTATTGTTTGCAATTTTTTATCTTTATCAATGGACTCGTGTCAGACATATGCCTGTACCGTCTTTTCCCCTTCTTGAATCTCTCTCATCAGTGGAGGATTCTCCACTTTTCACTCCTGTCGTACTCATACCAAATAGTACATGTGGGTGTGAAAATATCCCTTTTCTGACGTGGATTCTTAAAGAAGATTTTTTTAGTGGATTATTATTAATCGCAAGCAGCCTTTCCGTTAGGGAAACATTAAGCTTTAGTTTCAATCTGCATCCCTCAGCTTTCCAGCTTACCTTCCAGACGCATTTTCCATCTTCAATCACGCAGAATAATCTGGCTATTTATATTGCTGCCAGCATGTGGAAGTCGGCAGAATCTATCCAACAACTTCTCAACTCCGCCCCCAAAGGCACTCTCCTTCTATTGGAAGGTATAAAAGACTCGTCTCATGCAGAAACATGGAATCATCTTTCCGGCCTCTTTCCAGCCTTTGCATTCTCACAGGGAAATGGGTTGGGCGTTCTAGCCATTGCAGAGATTCCCTGCCTGTTCCCATTGCTCACGCCGGATTCCCAACTTTCAGATGCGGAAAAAACCGCCAAAAATCTGCTGCGTGAACGCTTCGCCTTTGCTGGAAATTTCTGGTTCAACAAAACACTTCTAACGACCGCCGATTCCCAGATAAATGCGCTCAAACAGGATCTGGTACAAACACGTAGTCACGTTTTCTCCCAGCACATGCTGACGCACTATGAGAACAATCAGAGCACACAGAAAAACCAACAGGCTCTTATTCAAGAAAAACAAGAGATTACAGACCGGTTAGCAAGGTTTGTTGACACAGTTAAGCAGAGAGAACTCTGTTACCAGCAACAAACAGAAGCTCTTAACAGCCAGATAAGAGCGCTAAGTACATATATAGAGTCATTAAAACAAACCTACTCCTCTTACACCCAGCACATTCACGATTTGTGGAGCCGGTTCGCGCAGGAGGTTCTTGACCGGACTGAAGCGCAAAATGCGCTTAAAGCGTATCTCTCAACACCTTCCGGCGTTATTCGTTCTATTGCTCGCGCCTTGGTAAAAGGGGTGGTTGTTCCATATGTGCCAGACCTACCCCAACCACCTCAGGTAGAACCTCTGCCTCACCCTCCTCCGGCTCCACAACCTCTCTTACTTGAGCACAGTTCAACTGTGGCTCTTACTTTTCCTGAAGTTCCAGAACCCACTCCCGTTTCAGCCGCCATTCCCCTTTCACGGTCTGCTGGTTTCAATGTCCTTTTTGTTGCTGGTGAACCAGATTCCCCGGGCGTAAATTACCGCTGTATCCGCAATGCAGATGCCTGTTCTCTTGCTGGTTTTCCCGCACAATGGAAGCGCTGCGCAGACGTTGGCCCAGATGATATCAACTGGGCAGATGTCATGGTTTTGTGGCGTGTGGAATTCAGTGGTCATGTAGACATCATGCTGCGGCTGGCACGAGAACAGAACATTACCATTATTTTTGATACAGATGACCTTACATTTATTCCTAGCCTTGCGCGTATGGATATCATTGACGGCATACGCAGTATCGGCGCGACAGAACAACGTATTGAAACAGTCTTTACAGATATGCAGCGCACCCTTTTGCGCACAGATATTGGCTTTGCTCCAACAGATACCTTAGCAGATGCCATGCGAGTGTATCAGCCTGTTACCTATACTCTGCCCAATACATATAATGCAGAATGCTTGGCTTTAAGCCGCAAAGCATATCGTATGTGCCAGCTAAATCCAGCAGAACCGATCATCCGTATCGGCTACGCAACAGGCTCGCGCACGCATCAGAAAGACTTTGCTCAAGTTAGTGGTGTTCTTGCACGCTTATTACAGGAAAAACCCAACCTCCGGCTTGTGCTCTTCCGTGAAACAGGAAACCATCGGCCCGTTCTGCTCATGAACGAGTTTCCTGAATTCGAACCTGTGCGTGACCAGATAGAATGGCGAGACATGTGCTCCTTGCCAGCTCTCCCGTCTGAACTAGCGCGCTTTGATATTTCAATTGCGCCGCTTGAAACACAGAATCCATTCTGTAACGCCAAAAGTGAATTAAAATTCTTTGAAGCTGCCTTAGCTGGCGTGCCTTCCATTGTTTCCCCAACCGCGCCCTTCCGCCAATGCGTAGAAAACGGCCGCACAGGCCTGTTTGCCTCCACGCCGGATGAGTGGGAAACCGCATTACGCACACTTATTGAGAATCCAGATTTACGCCATCGTATGGCGCGCGATGCGTATCACGCTGTCATGTGGCACTTTGGCCCCCAACGTCAGGCCATTCTTCTGGGCACTATTATGGAAAGCCTGAAGGGAGAAAAACAGGCCGCCCAAACCGCTGAAATGCAGATTGCACGTGGCAATTACTTGGCGCGCAACCTACCGGATATTCCTGAATGTAACGTAATGTTCCTGCATGATGCCCTGCAAGAAGCAAACGTTACCGTTATTATTACATCTTATAACTACGAAAGCTTTATTCTTGAGGCGCTAGAATCCGTTCGGCTGCAAACCATCCCAATCCTTGATCTTGTTGTTGTTGATGATGGATCCACAGATGAATCCATCAGCTTGATCAAAAGCTGGATGGAAAAACAGACGGCGCGCTTTAACCGTCTTGTTCTACTTCAAACCAATACCAATGCAGGGTTGGGCGGTGCACGTAACTGTGGCGTTACCTATGCTGAAACCCCATTCTTTCTGCCGTTAGATGCAGATAATCGGCTTTTACCGCATGCCTGTGAAACACTCCTCAACGCCACAGATGGTTTAACCGCTTACGCCTACCCAATTATTCAGCAATTTGGAGACCCAGCCCAACACCCAACATTGGGGCAGGAACCTTTCCGCCCCATGCAACTGGTTGCTGGGAATTACATTGATGCTATGGCGCTGGTAGCTAAATGGGCATGGGCTGCCGCCGGTGGTTACTATGTCAGCCGGGATGCAATGGGATGGGAGGATTATGACCTCTGGTGCACCATGGCCGAATACGGTTTACGCGGCACCCATGTGCCAGAAGTTCTGGCTGAATATCGCGTACACCAAACATCCATGACCAACAATGTGACAGAAAAAATGGCGCATAAACAGCGCGTAGTCTCATTGGTAGAAGCACGCCATCCGTGGATCAGGCTGGTGCAAAAAAGCGCCAAACAGCGTGAGGTTACGATAAGCTAAAAATTACGAATAAAAATGCTGAGCCCACAAGCAGGTAGACTGTTTGTGGGACTTAGGTTTTGGCTTTATGAAATAAGCCAAAAAAAACAGAACCCCATTTCTGGAATTCTGTAAACCGCTCTGATTTTCTTGGGAAAATCTGGAGCGGGCGATGGGATTCGAACCCACGACCCCAACCTTGGCAAGGTTGTGCTCTACCCCTGAGCTACGCCCGCATTGGATGGCCTCCTTTTACGGATGATCATTTAGGTTGGCAAGAGGGAAAATGAAAAAAAATGCCTGAATGTGCATTTTCTTTCTTCCGCCCTGTCCTACTTGTGTTGGAAAGGGCTGTTGGCGCTTTTCAGCCTGTGCTGATACTGATGCTCAAACGCTTTTGCGCCGCAAGGAAGGAAAACCGTGTCTGCTTCCATGTTCCGATCCCTTTACCATCAGGGATTTGCCCGCGTAGCCGCCTGCACCTTGCCCGTAGCACTGGCAAACCCGGCCATAAACGCACAGCGTATCTTGGAATCTGCCTCCGCATCTGCCGCAGATGGTGCAGTTTTGTGTGTATTCCCTGAACTGGGGCTATGCGGATATACGCTGGAAGACCTGCTGCAACAGGAAGCCCTTCTGGCAGAAACCAGAAAAGTTCTTCTTTCCTTGGCTCAGGCTTCTGCCACGCTGCGCCCTATGCTGGTTGTGGGCGCCCCCCTGTTATGGAAGAACGCACTTTATAACTGCGCAGTTGTTATACATTCCGGCAAAATTCTGGGGGTAGTGCCTAAAAGCTATATTCCCAATTACCGAGAATTCTATGAAGCACGGCACTTTCGCCCAGGCGCAGATATTCGCGGGCAGACAATAGAGATTGATGGCCATACCGTGCCATTTGGGGTGGACCTCCTGTTTGAAGCAGAAGATGTACCCTCGTTTTGCCTGAGTGTAGAAATTTGTGAAGATATGTGGGTGCCTATCCCGCCTTCGGCACATGCTGCACTGGCTGGCGCCACAATTATTGCCAACCTTTCAGCTAGCGACATTACAGTTGGCAAAGCAGAAACCCGGAACATGCTGTGCCAATCGCTTTCTGCCCGTAATATTGCTGCCTACCTTTATACTGCTGCGGGGGAAGGTGAATCCACCACGGATCTGGCATGGGATGGCCAAACTGCCATTTTTGAAAATGGCACCTTGCTTGCCGCGAGCGAACGCTTCCCCTCCGGTGCAACCACTGTAATTGCCGATGTGGATCTGACACTTTTGCGGCAAGAGCGCCTGCGTATGGGAAGCTTTGCTGATGCAGCACACCAAGAAGATACAGATACATGGCGGCGCCTTCGCTTTACCTTAGCGCCTCCTTCTGCAAACCTTGGGCTCAAACGGCCCCTTTCCCGCTTTCCATTTGTGCCCGCTGCTCCAGAGCGCCTGGCGCAGGACTGCTTTGAAGCCTTTACCATTCAGGTATCTGCTCTCAAGCAGCGCCTTAAAACAAGCGGCGTTAAAGCCATGGTTATCGGCATTTCCGGTGGGCTGGATTCTACGCACGCCCTGTTAGTGGCCGTGCGTGCAGCGGATGAACTGGGTTGGCCGCGCAGTGCTGTGCGGGGCTATACAATGCCCGGCTTTGGCACCACGGATAAAACCCTTGCCAGCGCCAATGCACTGATGGCCCAACTGAACATCACGCACGAAACGTTGGATATACGCCCTGCCGCGGAACTGATGTTGCGCACCATGCGGCACCCTTATGCAGATGGGCAGCCCGTGCATGACATTACATTTGAAAATGTTCAGGCAGGTTTGCGCACGGATTTCCTGTTCAGGCTCGCTAATCAGCACCATGGCATTGTTATTGGCACAGGAGATCTTTCTGAACTGGCGCTGGGCTGGTGCACCTATGGGGTGGGCGACCAAATGGCGCATTACAATGTGAATGCAGGTTTGCCTAAAACACTTATCCAGCACCTTATCCGCTGGTGCATTGCTTCGGGCCATTTTGCCCCGGCTGTTGGCAAGGTGCTGACAGATGTTCTGGCCACAGAAATTTCCCCCGAACTCATACCCGTTGGTGAAAACGGACCACAAAGCACAGAAAGCATTATAGGCCCTTACGCTCTGCATGATTTCGCGCTGTTTTACATCCTGCGCTACGGTTTCAGCCCATCACGCGTAGCCTTTCTGGCAGAACAGGCTTGGCAGGACGCCTCAACGGGCCAATGGCCTCCGGGTTTTCCTGCATCCGAGCAAAAAAGCTACGACCTGCCCACCATTCGCCACTGGCTGGAAATATTTGTGCAGCGCTTTTTTGCAACCAGCCAGTTCAAACGCTCGGCCATGCCAAATGGTCCTAAAGTCATGCCCGGCGGTAGCCTTTCCCCCCGCGGAGACTGGCGCGCACCCTCCGATGGCAATGCCCGCCTCTGGCTGGATGATCTGAAGCAGAATGTGCCCGAGGCCTGAGCCACAAAAGAAGGTTTCTACCCACCGCTGCCCAGATGGCGTTACGCCCCATCTTGGGCTATACTGGCCAACATTATGAAAGCATCGCGCCAAGCCACCATCCATCGCGTTACAAGCGAAACCGATATCGCCATTACCCTTGATCTGGATGGATCCGGGCAGGCCGATATTCAAACCGGACTCGGTTTTTTCGATCACATGCTTACGGCATTAGCCAAGCATGCCCTGTTTGATCTGAACGTAACCGTGAAGGGTGACCTCTATATTGATGGTCATCATAGTGTTGAAGATACAGGCATTGCCCTTGGCATGGCCCTGAAGCAGGCATTGGGAGACAAACGTGGCGTGCGCCGTTTTGGCCATGCCCTTGTGCCGCTGGATGAAGCTTTGTGTGAAGCCGTGGTTGACCTTTCCGGCCGACCGTTTCTGACATTTGAAGCCACGTTTACCCGTGATCGCATTGGGGACTTAGACACCGAACTAGTAGAGGAATTTTTCCGGGCCTTTGCCATGTCCGCCATGCTGACGCTGCATCTGAGAGAAAAAGCTGGCAAAAATTGCCACCATATTGCCGAAGCCGCGTTCAAGGCACTTGCGCGGGCACTGCGCATGGCTGTGGAACCAGACCCACGGGCACAAGGCAGCATTCCTTCCACCAAAGGCGTGCTATAATTTTTTATACGGGTTATTAACCCAGCCCTGCCCGACACATCTGTTCTGCAGCGCTGGGCACAACCGAGAAGAACGCAAACCTGTCTGGGCTGCGCCTGATATGGCTAACAGGATTCAGACAGGGTCACCAGCAACAAGAGGGTTCCATGACCCAGCCTCTTTCCATCGCCGTTGTTGATTATGAAGGCGGCAATCTGGCGTCCGCTGCCCGTGCTGCCCTGCGGGCTGCTGAGCTTTCTGGCATTGCAGCCGATGTTGTTATTACCAACGAACCCACGGCTGTTTTGCAAGCAGACCGTATCATTCTGCCCGGGCAAGGCGCATTTGCAGATTGCGCCCGTGGGTTGGAAGCTATTCCCGGCCTGAAAGATTCCATACTGAACGCTACGGCCAAGGGCACACCCTTTTTGGGCATTTGCGTAGGTATGCAGCTTATGGCTGAACGTGGGCGAGAACATGGAGTGACAGAAGGCTTTGGGTGGATTCCGGGGGAAATCACCCTCATGGAAGCCACAGGTCTTCGCCTTCCCCAAATGGGCTGGAACGAGCTGGAACTCCATACACAGCACCCTCTCACCCAAGGCTTGGGTGAAGCACCACATGGATACTTTGTGCACTCCTATGCTCTGCAAAACACTGCGGCGGATGTTTTGCTTGCCACTACAGATTACGGTGGCAGCGTGCCTGCCATAGTGTGTAAGGGAAATGTTGCTGGCACACAGTTCCATGTTGAAAAAAGCCAGACTGTTGGCCTCAAGATTCTTGCCAATTTTCTAAGGTGGGATCCGAAAGCGCCCGTATAATGACCCGGAATAAACGCGTTCAACGCATTCTTAATCTAGAAGAAGATGACCTTCAGGCCTTATGTGAAGCTGTAGATGCTTCCATTCTGGATGGCGGTGGCTTTGGCTGGCTTCAGCCACAAGGGCGGCAGGTGCTGGAGCGCTACTTCAAAGGCCTGTTGCTGGTGCCTGAACGCATGCTGTTTGTTATCCGGCATAACGGCGTGATTGTAGGATGTGCACAGCTTGTGCGCAGTGCCCGCAATAATGAGCTGCAAGCCATGTGCGTTACTTTGGCGCATCTGTTTATTGCACCATATGCGCAGCGGCAGGGCTTAGGCACGGCCCTACTGCACGAAGTGGAAAATGCCGCCCGCAGCATGGGCTTTCGGATTATGAATACCGAAGTGCCCGAAACGCAGGAAGGGGCCATTGCCCTTTTCCGTAAGGCTGGTTTTCTGCATTGGGGCACACACCCACTTTATACCCGCTTGGGTGACACTTACCAGCGCGGTCTGTACTTCACCAAATCATTGGATACAGACCAGCCTTTCCTCCCTTCTTCCTTTCAGCAAACGCGGCCTGAAAACATGACAGCATCTTCCTCCACGCACCCTCTGACCCTTTATCCCGCCATTGACCTTAAGGATGGCGCCTGCGTACGTTTACGCCGTGGAGAAATGGATGATGCCACCGTGTATTCAGATAATCCCGGCGCTCAAGCACTGGCATGGGAAGCCGCAGGTTTTAAATGGCTGCATGTTGTGGATCTGAACGGTGCCTTTGCCGGACAATCCGAAAATGCAGATGCCGTACGCTCTATTGTGGAATCAACAGATATTCCCGTGCAACTTGGTGGTGGCCTGCGTGATATGAAGGCCATTGAAGCATGGCTGGAAGCCGGAATCAGCCGCGTTATTCTAGGATCCGTTGCCGTAAAAAACCCCACCCTTGTGCGTGAAGCCTGCCGCGCCTTCCCGGGCCGCATTGTTGCTGGCATTGATGCCCGATCTGGCCGCGTTGCAACCGAAGGCTGGGCCGAAGTTTCTGACATGCAAGCCACCGAACTGGCCCTGCGTATGCAGGAAGCTGGTGTTGCATCCATCATCTTCACGGAAATCAGCCGTGATGGCATGTTGGAAGGGCTTGATGTGGAACAAACCGTTACATTGGCCAATACGGTTTCCATTCCCATTATTGCCAGCGGTGGCGTTGGCAGCATTGAACATCTGATTGCCCTGCGGGAAGCCACGCAGGAAGCTCCGGGTATTGAAGGCGTGATTGTGGGCCGCGCATTGTATGATGGACGCGTAACCCCTGCTGAAGCTCTGAAAGTCTTAAGCTGATGCTGAAATTACGTGTTATTCCTTGTCTGGATGTTAAAAACGGCAGAGTGGTCAAAGGCGTTAACTTTGTTTCCTTGCGTGATGCGGGAGACCCGGTTGAACAGGCCGCTGTTTACGATGCTGCCGGGGCTGATGAGCTGACCTTTCTGGACATCACTGCCAGCCATGAAAACCGTGATACGATTTTGGAAGTTGTTAGCAAAACAGCCGAAAAAATCTTTTTACCCCTGACAGTCGGAGGGGGCGTGCGCACAACGGACGACATGCGCCGCCTTCTGCTGGCTGGCGCAGACAAATGCGCCATGAACTCGGCGGCGGTTAGCCGCCCCGAATTGGTAAATGAAGCTGCCAACAAATTTGGTAGCCAGTGCGTTGTTGTGGCCATAGATGCACGCCAGACAGCACCGGGAAAATGGGAAGTATTTACCCACGGTGGCCGCACCCCTACCGGGATAGATGCCATAGACTGGTGCCGTGAAGTTGCAGAGCGTGGCGCCGGAGAAATCCTTCTCACGTCCATGGATCGGGATGGTACGGGAACAGGGTTTGATCTGGAACTTCTTAAAGCGGCAACACAGGCCGTAAGGCTTCCCATTGTTGCATCTGGCGGCGTGGGTAAGTTGGAACACTTTGTAGAAGGCGCCAAGGCTGGGGCCACAGGGTTGCTGGCAGCAAGTGTTTTCCATTTTGGCCAGTTCACCATTCCGCAGGTTAAAACGGCATTGTCAGAAGCAGGCTTGCCAGTTCGCCCTTCCCCCGCTCCTTTTGCAGGTTAATCCGTATCATGACAAAAAAAGCACCTTCCAAAACAGAAGCAAAAACAGATACAAAATCTAAAAAGAATAAAGAGGCTCTGACACTTCCTGAAATTTCAGAAGCTGATATTTCTGTTCTAAACCGCCTCTACGATGTTGTGCAGAGCCGCAAGGGCACAGACCCATCTGTAAGTCACTCAGCACGCCTGCTTTCCCGCGGCACTTACAAGATTGCCCAGAAGTTTGGGGAAGAAGCTGTAGAGTGCCTGATTGAAGCCGTAGCTGGCCGCAAAGACCTTATGATTGGTGAAAGTGCCGATGTACTCTACCATCTTATTGTTTTGTGGGTAGATGCTGGCATTACTCCAGATCAGGTTTGGGCGGAACTGCAACGCCGTGAAGGCACAAGTGGCATTGCAGAAAAAGCATCCCGCTCCAAAACAACAAAATCTGTAAAGGAATAATCAAAAATGGCTGTAACAGGTAAAGGGCCGTATGACCCGCAAAACGTTTTTGCAAAAATCCTTCGCGGAGAAATTCCCTGCAAGGCAATTTTTGAAAACGAATGGGTTCTGGCATTTTATGATATCATGCCCAAGGCACCTGTTCATGTTCTGATTATTCCCAAAAATCCTTATGTTTCCTTTATGGATTTCAGTCAGACTGCACCAGCAGAAGAAATTGCAGGCGTTATGCGTGCAGCAGGCCAGATTGCGCTTGATCTTGGGCTGGAAGAAAATGGCTACAGGCTGGTTACGAATGCAGGCCTCCATAGTGGGCAAGAGGTTCCCCATTTCCATATCCATCTTTTGGGCGGAAAAGCATTGCCAGCCTTCCCAGCCTGATCTTGTGTTTCTTACCCAGACGGACATCTCCTTATGACACCCATGGACATGCTTTTATCCCGTGCATCTACGGATCACCTTAAGGCTCCGGCACCATCTGAAGCGCAAATGGCAGAGGTTCTGGCTGCTGCTATGCGAGCTCCAGATCATGGAAAACTGCGTCCGTGGCGTTATGTTATTGTAAAAGATGATGCACGCTCCATGCTGGCTGAACGTATTGTTGCCAGTATGGTTCGGCTTGATCCTGATGTTCCTGAATTTAAAAAAGAAAAGCGTTTTAAAAGATTTTCTACAATACCCATGACACTCGTTCTGGGTATGCATCTGCGGCCAGAACATAAAATCCCATTATGGGAACAGGAAATGACTGTAGCTGCAGGTGCCATGAATATCCTGAATGCACTGCACGCATTAGGATTTGGTGCTGTTTGGGTTTCTGGCGACGTTGTGAATGACCCGGTTCTTGCTGAAGAACTCGGTTTTCCCGCGCCTCATAAACTGGCCGGTTTTTTGTTTATCGGCACGCCAGATGCACCACTTCCTACACCCAAGCGTCCAGATCCGGCACAGTTCACTGCAACTTGGCAGGGCCAGCCGGTAAGTTTTGCCGCTGATGGAAAAACACCATGACACATATAACAGATGCCGTTGTTATTGGTGGTGGTCCGGTTGGATTGGCAACTGCCCTTTCATTGGAAAAGGCAGGCCTTTCTGTAACTGTGCTAGAACGTTCTCCGCTACCTGTATGGGAAGAGCCTTCCTTTGATGGGCGGGAAATAGCCCTTACGCATTATTCCAAGCGTATTCTCAAAGAATGCAAAGCATGGGACCATATCCCGCAAAGCGTTATCTGCCCCTTGCGAGAAGCGCGTGTTGAAACAGGCAGTTTTCGTCACCCGCTTACATTTGATACAAATGGACGTGGAGAAGAAGCACTCGGCTGGCTGGTTTCCAACAACCACATTCGGCGCGCCTTGTTTGCCGCAGCAAGCGAGAAAGAGCGTATTCATCTACAACCACACACCAGCGTAGAAACTGTACGGCAAGGCCAAGATTATGCCGCCGTCCATCATTCAGGCGGACAGATTAAGGCGCGTCTTGTTGTAGGGGCGGATGGCCGCTTTTCTCCTACACGCAGACGCGCAGGTATTGGCGCCATTGTGCATGATTTCCACAAATCCATGCTTGTTTGCCGCATGGCGCATGAATCTCCTCATCATAACATCGCCCTGCAATGGTTTGATGAAGGCCAGACGATAGCCTTGCTGCCAGTAAACGGTATGGCATCCTCTTTGGTTCTCACACTACCAGCCAACGAAATACAGCGCCTTCTGGTAACACCGCGTGATGAATTTAATGCGGAAATCACCCAGCGTGTTGGCGCCAGACTGGGCCAAATGCGCCTTGTCAGCACGCGCCATGCTTATCCACTTAAAGGTGTGTATGCACATCGCTTTGTAGGACGTCGTTTAGCTTTGGTTGGAGATGCTGCCGTAGGGATGCATCCCATTACAGCGCACGGATTCAACCTGGGGTTGAAAGGGCAAGAAACCTTGGCCCAATGCGTTCGCACGGCCTTTAACAACCAGGCTGATGCCGGAAATGCACATGCCTTACGGCAGTATGAACGGCAACACAGATGTGCAACGGCTTTGTTATTTGCCGGTACAAATGGCATAGCCTCACTTTACACGCATGATGCCCTACCGTTTAAACCCATCAGGCAAGCCTGCATCCGTCTGGCAGACAGATT
The DNA here is from genome assembly GCF_037901235.1 of Acetobacter sp. AC2005. NCBI lineage: Bacteria > Pseudomonadati > Pseudomonadota > Alphaproteobacteria > Acetobacterales > Acetobacteraceae > Acetobacter > Acetobacter sp. AC2005. Next base: position 1,271,556 of record NZ_CP149625.1, on the reverse strand, counting down.
TACCCCTTTTAAACAGGCTGTCACCACGCTCTTGATGGATAAGAAAACGACCGCTTGATTACAAAAAAGGCAGCCTGATTAAAGGCTGCCTTTTTTATTTTCGCGTTCTAGTTCGCGTTCCAACCAACCTATAATAACAGCCAGCACATAAGCCTGCTGCGTTGGAGAAAGTGGCTGGTGTTTTATAAACCCATGCCATTTTTCTAAGCATGATCTACAACATGTTCCCGTAGCATGTTGCGCCACAAAAACAGGGTGCCCCTTCCACGGTGTTTGTTTGCCATCTTTTTTCGGATTGGCCGGAGCTAAGCGCCGAGCAATAAAATCTCGCCCATGCTCCATAACAACGGGCAAACCTTTTTCTGTCAGATACGTCATATCCTGACAGTTTAAATGAAACCTGCTCCGAAAAGATGACCTTGCAAGCCGTGTCCACAAGGTATCTGACACCGAAGGAAGTGTTTGCTCCTGCGGGAAAAGCTCACCCTGCTGCACTGTTATGATGTTCCCGAAAAGTAAAATATAACATCATAATAATGTGGCTATTATTCATCTGTTTTTACAGGGGGAACAGGTGCTTGAGCAATCAGTTCGCCCTTACCTGTTGCCACACGAATATCCTGTTCACGGATCAGCCAGTAAACAACACCCAGTGCCAAAACAGCGGCGGAAAATGCCAACATTTCAGCCGGCCTGACTTCATGCAGATCCAGAATGATAAATTTGCGCGAAACAGCCAGAAGCGCAATGAGCACAATTGTACGCACTCGCACAACATCCCGACTATGCGACAAACTGATCCGCAGCGAACTTTTAAACTCCAATGCAATAATCACCGTAAAAATATTGCCAAACACTTCCTGAAAAGCCGGCATGTTTGACGCATCAATTTGCGATGACATCACCAGATACCAAACTTCTTTGGTAAGATGCCATGTTGCTATGGTTGTAATGACCATGATCAGGCCCGTAAGAACCAGCATGATCAGAAGTTCAAATCCTTCATAAAGATTCATCTCGAAAAAGCTTTTCCGCAGCCGCGTTGCTTCACGAGAAAAAGGATCTTGAGATATCTGATTATGGTCTGGATTGCTCATGTTTCTCTATACATTGGATAAAAAGGACTACACTTTCTACCAGAATATTCTGGAGGAAGTTTCAATTATAATAGGAAATTACGCGGCCTCTGTAGCCTAAGACATAGGCTAGCTGCCTTTATTCTTTGGCATAAGCATATGCTCCGCCTCGCTGTAAAGCTCGCTGATAGGCTGGACGGCTATGAATACGATGTAGGAATGCTTCAACGTGCGGTCGCCTGTTCGTTGCTCCAGCACGTGCAGCAGCAGCTTCAAGCGGAAAGCTCATCTGAATATCCGCAGCTGTAAAGTCATTCCCCGCAAACCATTCATTTTCAGACAGGCTGTGCTCCCAATAATCCATGTGCAATTTCACCTGTGGATTGACAAGTTGTGCTTGCACACCTTTTGCTATCAGGAAAGCAAAGGGCCTAATGGGAAAAGGTACCTGCTTGGGCAGTGTCCCGAATATCAATTTAAGTAGCAGCGGCGGCATTGCAGATCCTTCTGCATAATGAAGCCAGTATACAAAACGAATATATTCGGGTGTGTTATGTAACGGTACCAATCGGCCATTGCCGTATTTATTGATGAGATACTCAATAATGGCCCCACTCTCTGCCAGCGTCACATTCCCGTCTGTATCTGTTAAGATTGGGGCCTTACCCAAGGGGTGAATGGCTTGCAGCAATTTGGGAGCCATCATGGTTTTGGGGTCGCGCTTGTAAAACTGGATATCATAAGAAAGTGTCAGTTCTTCCAGTAGCCACAGAATACGTTGTGAACGGGAATTATCCAGGTGGTGGACGGTAATCATGATACACGGCCCTTCTTCTAGCTGGAATAAACACCCTGTCCGGCCCCCGACTTGTCCTGACAAACAAGTTATGACGTATGAGACTGAACGGAGCGGCTTATCAACTAAAAGAGGTATTTAGAGCTTTAGTTCCGAATATCCGCCTGAGGTGCATTTTCAACCATGTAACGGACACTAACTAAAGCCAACCGACATAATTGATGTAAGCGAAAAAATAGCGACGGGAGAAGGCAATACTACCCCTTGTTCGCACAAAACTGCGGTTTCAAATATTTTTGGATTAACGCCGAAAGGCTGGACTTTCTTGCCAGCCTAACGTCTAAAACCACCAAAATCTTAGAAAAGGATTGGTGGGCGCACAAGGGCTCGAACCTTGGACCCGCTGATTAAGAGTCAGCTGCTCTACCAACTGAGCTATGCGCCCTTACAGCATATAACTGCTGAAGTGAGGCAGTTTTTACCACCTCTACGTTCCTAAGACAAGCCAGAAAATTTAGGTTTTTAACATGGCAAGCACAGCATCAAGTTGATCCAGGCTTTTGTAATGAATTTGCAGAGACCCGCCTTTGCGCCCATCAAAATGAACCTGAACCTTAAGCCCTAAACGCGTCCCCAAATCTCGTTCCAAAGCAGAAATTTCCGGATCCTTCAGAACTTTAGGTTCTTTGGTTTCTACTTTTGTATTTTTTGCCTGTTCGAGAGCCTTCTGAACCAAAGCCTCCGTTTGGCGGACAGACAACCCTTTAGAAATAACCTCTGCTGCTGCCTGTATAGGGTCTGGGTGCGCCAGCAACGCACGTGCATGCCCGGCAGAAAGAGTTCCCTTTTTAAGCTCTTGCCGCACCACATCAGGCAAACGCAACAAACGCAGTGTATTGGCAACATGCGGGCGAGACTTGCCTATAGCTTTTGCCAGTTCATCCTGGGTTAAGCTATATTCTTCCATCAACCGACTAAAACCTTCAGCTTCTTCAACCGGGTTTAGATCTGCACGCTGAAGGTTTTCAACTAGAGCAGCTGCCATGGCATCTGCTTCTGACAGGTTTCTTACATGCACTGGCACTTCATGGCACTGCGCCAACTGTGCAGCACGCCAGCGGCGTTCCCCCGCAATAATCTGATAATGCCCAGCTTTATTTGGGTCTGGTCTTACCAGAATAGGCTGAAGAATACCCCGCTCACGAATGGATTCAGCAAGCTCCTGCAAAGCTTCTGGTTCCATATCCTGCCGCGGCTGAAATGGACCTGGCGCCAAAACCTCAACCGGCAATGAACTGGCTGTAGGTGCAGCCTTGCTAGCCGATTTATTGGTGGAAGATGCAGGCTCATCTACAGGAGCAGCATCACCCAACAGAGCAGCCAGCCCACGACCAAGCTTGGGACGTGCGGAGGATTTACGTGACGACTGACCACTCATGATGCCGATGTCCTCTTCATGACTTCTGCTGCCAATGCCTGATAAGCGGTTGTTCCGCTTGCTCTGGAATCATACAGCATAACAGGCTGACCGTGGCTCTGGGCTTCTGAAATACGGATATTACGTGGGATAACCGTTTCCAGAACATCTTTACCAAAGAAGCTTCGTGCATCTGCTGCCACAAGTTCAGACAGATTATTCCGTCTGTCATACATGGTCAGTACAATGCCGGCCATTTTCAGCTCTGGGTTCAGGTTTTTCTGCACACGCCCGATTGTCTTCACCAGATGGCCCAAGCCTTCCAAAGCAAAGAACTCACACTGTAGTGGAGCCAGCACACCATCTGCTGCCACAAAAGAATTCAATGTCAGCAACCCCAAGCTTGGGGGACAATCTATAATCACAAAATCTACGGTCTCACGCAAAGGCTCCAGTGCTGTGCGCAATCTGGTTTCTCGGTGCTCTGCATCTACCAGTTCAATTTCAGCCCCTACCAGCTCTGTATTGGCGGCAATGACTGAAAGATTGTCAATTTCGGTCGGCTGCAAAAGATCATCTGCGGCTTTTTCATGCATAAGAAGCGCGTAAGAACCACCTTTGCGGGAATCATAATCAACCCCCAACCCCGTTGAAGCATTCCCCTGAGGGTCCATATCCAGAAGTACAACTTTAGCACCATCAGCCGCCAGAGATGCTGCCAGATTAATGGCCGTAGTGGTTTTGCCTACGCCGCCTTTCTGGTTTGCAACAGCAAAAACGTGGCAGGCTTTCCCGCTTTTCTTAACCTTAGACACGATTAAAATTTCTCACTTCCAGAATCATACCATCAGAACTTGTCTGGCTTGGATATGTTCGAACATCCATTTTCCAGACCTGCTCCGCTTCTTGGATTTCCTGCACAGCCTGTTGCCCCTTAAGAAAAACAGCTTTTCCTTCTGGCTGTAACAGCGGATGTGCCCACTCCAAAAGTTTCACCAACGGGGCCAAAGCCCGCGCCGTTACTACAGGTGCGGGCTGAACTTTTACACTTTCAAGCCTGCATGGCAAAACTTCCAAATCCGTTTGGGTAAGCCGTGCAGCCTCACGCAAAAAAGCCGCCTTTCTTTGGTCCGATTCAATTAAAACCCCGGGTATTCCGGTTGCTATCCCCACCACAACGGCAGGAAAGCCTCCCCCAGAGCCCATATCAATAAATCGGCTCTGGCCTTGTATCAAAGGAACAAGCTGAAGACTATCCAGAACATGCCTGCTCCAGACATTCCCAATATCCTTAGAAGAAACAAGGTTGATACGAGGGTTCCACTTCTCCAGAAGACTCACAAATGCAGAAAGCTTTTCTTCTGTTTCACGTGAAACATGAACACCCTCAGGCCACTTGTGCATGGTGCTGCCCTTTCTTGAGATAAGCCAGAACAGCCATAAGGGCAGAAGGCGTTATGCCCGGTATGCGTTGTGCGGCACCAAAGTTTTCAGGTCGTGCCTGCTCTAGCCTTTCCTGCATTTCAGCACTCAGGCCACCTATTTTTCTGAAGTCCATATCCTGAGGAAAACGAATTTCAGTTTCCGCCTCAAGCTGTTTGATCTCACGCTTTTGCCGAACCAGATAACCGCTATAGCGTGCTTCTGTTCTCACATAGTTACGCGCGCGCTCGGAATACTCCCGCACCCAAGGCGCTAAAGATTCTATGGCATCTTCATGAGCCGCCTGCCCCATTATCTCCAACAGGTTCCGGCGGCGGCCATCTTGAGCCACTTTAATACCAACTTGAGCAAGCGCCTGTGGGGGCCAACTTTCTGATTCTGCTTTTTGGGTCAACTGGCCTATCTCGTGCATATCCCGCTCAAAGACTGCACGCCTTTCCGCGCCTACGCACCCCCACTCCAATCCTATCGGAGTTAAACGCACATCCGCATTGTCGGCCCGCAATGTCAGACGGTATTCAGCGCGTGATGTAAACATACGGTAGGGTTCGCTCACCCCTTGCGTCGTTAAATCATCAATCATAACACCCAAATAAGCTCTACCACGATCAAGGCTGACAGCTTGCTGCCCTCCTGCCCTTCTTGCTGCATTTACACCAGCAAGAAGACCTTGCGCTCCAGCCTCTTCATAACCCGTGGTGCCATTAATCTGGCCCGCCAAGAATAAATTAGGACACTTTTTAAGCTCTAAAGAAACCGTCAATTCACGTGGATCAACATAATCATATTCTACAGCGTAGCCGTATTGCGCAATAACAGCCTTCTCCAAACCAGGAATGGAGTGGATCATGGCATCCTGCACATCTGCTGGCAGGCTGGTAGAAATGCCATTGGGATAAACCAGATCTCCCCCTTCGTGTTCAGGAAGAGCTTCTGGTTCTAGAAAAATCTGATGTCCTGTTTTTTCAGAAAACCGCACAACCTTATCTTCAATAGATGGGCAATACCGTGGACCTCGGCCCGAAATGGCCCCGCCATATACGGCTGAAAGATGTAAATGCTCTCTGATAATATCGTGGGTTTTTGGAACTGTTGCCGTTATGCCACACACCATCTGTGGGTTTGTGATGGTTTCCGTTAGTCGGCTGAACGGTTCGGGGGATACATCCCCCCTATCAACAGCAAGCGATACCCAATCAATCGTATCGCGCTTGAGGCGCGCCGGGGTTCCTGTTTTTAAACGCGCAATGCGTAGGCCCAGATTTTTTAACCGTGACGCCAATGCAACCGAAGGTTGTTCTCCAATTCGTCCTGCTGGTTGGCTTTTATGTCCGATATGAATAACTCCATCCAGGAACGTACCTGTGGTTAACACAACAGCGCCCGCAGCCCATTGGCGCCCATCTTCACAAGCAACACCAGCAACACGGTTTTGATCATCACAAATCAAATCCGTTACTGCGCCTTCCTCAATATCCAGCCCTTCTGTGTTTGCCAGAATATCCTGCACAGCCTGACGATATAAAAGACGATCTGCCTGAGCTCTGGGCCCCTGCACCGCGGGCCCCTTAGACCGATTGAGTAATTTAAAATGAATGCCGGCGCGATCTGCAGCACGCGCCATAACGCCATCCAGCGCATCAATTTCACGCACCAGATGTCCTTTCCCAATACCGCCTATGGCAGGGTTACAGGACATAGCGCCAACTGTATTTTTATGGTGCGTCAACAAAAGCGTTTTGGCACCACAACGCGCAGCAGCGGCAGCTGCCTCGCATCCAGCGTGGCCACCTCCTACTACAATAACATCGTAAGCCTTGTTCATTGCCTGCCCTTCCTGCACACCTTACTTTCCAATACAAAATTGGCCGAATATCGTATCCAGCAGATCTTCTACACCAACATGCCCCGTTAGCCGCCCCAAGGCCCGCATAGCTAACCGCAACTCTTCACCACGCAGTTCTGGCCAGTCCTGCTGCCATGCTGCCTGAAGGCATTGTACAGCCTCCTGCACACCAGCCTTATGCCGTGCACGTGTAAGAAGCGGCGCCCCGGATGTAGAGGCTGCTGTAAGCTCCTCAACTTTCCTTTTTAGGAAAGCATATAATTCAGGTAGCCCACTTCCTGTTTTTAAACTGATTGCAAGAACCGGATTGCCCTGAATGGTTTTGGGAATTTCTCCAATATCAGCCTTATTGCCTATCAAAACAGCACCAGGAAATACATCATCAGGAGGTTCATTCGCCGGGAACATTTGTAACACACAGTCTGCCTGTTTCACGTGAAACAATGCGCGCCGTACACCTTCAGCCTCAATCTCATCATCTGTTTCTCGTAGGCCTGCGGTATCAACAAACGTTACTTTTATACCAGCGAGAATGCAGGCTACTTCCAAGGCATCACGCGTTGTGCCTGCCTTGGAAGATACAATAGCTGTATCCCTACCCGTAAGCCAATTTAACAAACTGCTTTTGCCTGCGTTTGGTGGGCCTGTAATAGCAAACACAACCCCTTGCCGTATCCGCTCACCGTGCTCACCATCAGCAATATGTTGCTGCATTTCAGACTGTAGTTTTTGAATTTCCTGATTGATTCCGTCTTCCACTTCAGGCGGTAAATCTTCATCTGGGAAATCTATAAGGGCTTCCTGAAAAGCAAGAATCTTTTTGAGTCGCTCAGACCAACCTGAATACAAGTGGCTTAATGCACCATCAGCTTGCGCCAAGGCCAACTTTCTTTGCCCGTCAGTTTCAGCAGCAACCAGATCGGCAATACCTTCGGCTTCAACCAGATCCATGCGACCATTTACAAACGCACGCCGGGTGAATTCACCTGGTTCTGCAGGCCGTGCCCCCGCATTCACCAACGCTTCGGAAACAGCACGAATAATAGCAGGCCCCGCATGCAGATGCAGTTCAAACCCATCTTCACCCGTATAACTTCGCGGTCCGGGAAACCAAAGAACCAACGCCTCATCCAGTAAGTCATCTTGAGCAGAAGCATTGTTCCAGATTTTACGAAGAACAGCCTTACGCGCGTCTGGCACTTTGCCGCAAACCTGCAAAAGAATGTCTCGGCTGCCTGCTCCACTCACACGTAACACGGCTATTGCCGCACGCTCTATTCCTGTTGAAAGCGCAAAGATTGTATCTTCAGCCTGATACCCCAACGCGGCCATCCTTCCCGTTATCGTATGCCTTGTTTCTTCTTGCTGCTTCTAATGCAGTTTTTCATGCAAACGTAGGGTTAAAAAATGATAGCCTCCCCCTTGCCCTTATCCGGTTTACAGAACACCAAAAGATTTTGAACAAAAGTAAGGTTATTTTTTCATGCCCCAACTTTCGCTGCACTCCCCTTTAGGGCCAATCACTTTATCTGAGGAAGACGGAAAAATTATCTCTCTAGATTGGGGATGGGGCCGAGATCAAACCGAAACGCCCCTGCTCTGTCAGGCGCGGGAATGGTTGGATAATTGGTTTGATGATCCTCAGGCTGTCGGTGCTTGCCCGTTTCCGCTAGATCCATATGGAACAGCTTATCAGAAGAAAATTTGGGCGGCATTGCAGGAAATCTCTGTAGGCGAAACCACTACATACGGAGAACTCGCCAAAAAAATTGGTGGCAGCCCTCAATCTGTTGGACAGGCTGTCGGGAGAAATCCAATTCCTATTCTCATCCCCTGCCATCGCGTTGTGGGGACTTCCAACCTTGGAGGATATTCTGGCGATGGTGGTGTGGATGATAAGGCGTGGCTGCTCCGCCTAGAGGGCGCCAACTTTCCACGCCACGCCTAAACTATTCTGATACGGATTCTCGCGTTACAGCGCTCAGCTTCTGTTACTTATTTTGTGTCACAACTTTCTGTGCGGGTATTAAAAAATTTCCCGGCACTGCATCTGACCACAGAAGATGAATCCGTATCATTCCCATAACTTGGGGGCGGTGGATAAGAAGGCGTGCTTCCTCCCTGTTGGGCGCCATTATAATAATAGGATGGTGGTGCATAAATACTCTGCTGTGGTGCCGAATTATATTCAGATGCAGCGGCACTTCCTATCGCTAGACCGAGCACCGAGCCGAACATAAATGGCGCTCCCCAACCCCAGCCACCGCCCCAGTAAGGGTAGCCCCATGGGCCTCCATAGCCCCAACCATAATATGGGTAACCCCAGCCCCAGGGGCCACCACCCCAGCCGCCATACCAACCACCGCCCCATCGCGGCCCCCAGCCGCCACCACGCCAAGGGCCTCCGCCCCAACCACCGGGGCCGCCAGGCCCTCCACGAGGGCCACCAAAGCCACCATGAGGAAAACCTCCTCCAGGACCACCGAAGCCACCGCCTGGGCCTCCATGTCCAAAACCACCGCCGGGGCCGCCAAAGCCACCGTGACCAAAGCCTCCTCCAGGACCGCCGAAGCCGCCGCCTGGACCACCATGGCCAAAGCCTCCCCCTCCACCAAAGCCACCACCGCCTGGCCCGGGGTGAGCATGTGCTGAAAATACAGGAACGCTAAGCCCGCATACCAAAAGGGCCGCCAGCCCTATTTTTTTGGATATTGCAGTCCACATAACATCGGTGCCCTTTGCACTTAACCTTGGATACTGCTTACACGGTATAATACCGTAATATGTCTTTCTTCTAACTATTACATGGGCATTAAAAGACAGTTTGCCACTGCTTTTTCGCTTCATCAGCTAGGATAAAAGATCAGATTGATGTTGCGTTTTTTGCATTCCTGATATACATTTTAATCATTGGAGGAAGCGAAGAGGAATTATCTTCTGCTTTGCCCCCTAACACCCCAAATTAGGAGGCCGGACTCATGGCATGGAAAAAAGCAACTTTTGTTTCCCTGTGGCTTGCTGCCCTTAGCCTGGCCATCTGCTCCACTTTTATTTTTATTGCATGCGGGCTTAAGTTTTCTATTTTTCATTCTGGTTTAATCGTCAATCAGTCTGATTTTGTAGATAACACGCCGTTTTCTATTTATTTGTGGCAGATGCTGCCTGAAACAGCACGTTGGAATGATTATGTGTTTTCTGGTCCTGGTTTGATCGGTCTGGCAGCTTTCTTGGCTAGCATTGGTTTAGGTTCTTATGCCGCCATAAAGCTGGAAGAGATCAATCACGCTGCCCTTGCAGCCAAAAAGACGGAAATGCACCGCTGGGATTCTTTGCTGATTGGGCCTTCTCTGGAAGACACCTTGCAGAATTTTCAGCATCCAAATGCATCAGACGTGCAGTCTTATGTTGTTAAAAGTGCTTAATATCACAACATAATTTATGAAAAATGCTTCTGCTTGGAATCCATTCCGGGCAGAAGTTTTTTTATGCCATGCGCATATTCTGCACAGATATTACATAACAATATATTTTTAAGGAAAAATCTGGTCGGAGTGAGAAGATTCGAACTTCCGGCCCCTGCGTCCCGAACACAGTGCTCTACCAGGCTGAGCTACACTCCGATTACACGCTGCCTATACAGCGCTCTGGCCTAAGAGGCAAGAGTAGAAATGAGACTTCCTACCCTTGCACGCCTTATTTTACATCACATCCATACCCAATGCTTCAGCTGGCTCCGTAACACGAGAGCATTCAAGAGCTGCGGCGGCATTAGGCACAACACTTAGCAGAGATCTTGCATCTACTGAGGCAAAACCCTGTTTCACAGCCTCATCAAGCATAGCTACAACCTTATCGCCCCACCCATCTACGTTAATAAGCACGATGGGCTTATCGTGGCGCTTAAGCTGCTTCCACGTCAGAATTTCCAAAAGCTCCTCAAACGTTCCAAAGCCACCGGGCAAAACCCAAAAAGCATCGGCCCGTGAAAACATAATTTGCTTACGGGTATGCATGGAATCCGTAACAATCAGCTCTGAAACTTCTTCATTCATCTTTTCTCGGGTTTTCAGAAACTCAGGAATAACACCCGTAACGCTTCCACCTGCCTGAATAACGGCATGGGCCACAACGCCCATCAAACCATTTGCACCGCCGCCATAAACCAGACGGATTCCTGCTTTGGCCAATTCTTTCCCTGTTTCCTGCGCTGCCTGCTGATACACAGGCTTAACACCCATACGGGAACCACAGAATACAGCGACTGCACGCACATCAATTGTCATTATTTATGTCCCTCCAAATCAGTTTCTAAAGTTTTAAGTATCTGTCTGTTACGGTAAAATGGAATTATCCATTTTCCTTACGATAAACAAAAGCACATATTCCCACACCTAAAAGGCTCATAAGTGCTGTTGTCAAAAACAATCCCTGATACCCCCAATACGGGATAATAAACCCTAAAACAGGCCCAGATAAGCCAAGAGCTATATCAAGAAAAACAGAAAAAGCGCCTATGGCAATCCCTTTATTTTCTGGCTTGGTATGGGCCACAGCCCCTACCCCCAAAGCTGGAAATAAAAGTGAAAAACCGACACCCGTTAGCGCAGCCCCTATGTTTGCCCAAATAGGTGAATGCCCCATAGCCAATACACATAAGCCCAAACTTTCTATAAGTAAGGAAACCAATGCAACAACTGTGCCACCACGCTTTGTTATCTGAGTGGTAAACCCAAAACGTGTCAAAACAAAAACACATCCAAAAATAGAGAGTGCTGTTGCAGCACCTTTCCAATTCTGGTCAGCAAAATACAATGTCAGCAAAGATGAAATGGCACCAAACCCAATAGAACCTGCAGCCAAAGCCATGCCATACGGTGCAACCTGGCCAAAAACTGTCATAAAGGAATGGCGTTTATCCGGTGTAGGTGAAAGGGGTTTAACTGCTAGCTGATGCCACGCCCACGGCACCCCTGAAAGCAGCATAAGCATGCAACACAAACCTATGCCCAGAAAACCACCCAGCGCAGCATGAGACTGGTAAATTATCATGGCGATAGGTGCCCCTAACGCAATGCCCCCGTAAGAACAAACACCATTCCAAGAGATCACACGAGCAGTCCCGGGTGTACCTACTCTTTCGATGTTCCAGACAATAACACCTGTTGCTACCCAGCTTTCAGAAATACCTAAAAAAATACGGCCCAATAAAACAACAGCTAAAGCCCCTACAGGCCATGCCGCCAGAGAAGGTGCAAGCATGATAAACAAACCAGAAAGCGCACCCAGAAAAAGCCCAGCAATAACAACTTTTTTAGGCCCACGCGTATCTATCCGATGCCCTGCTCCAATACGGGAGACAAATGTGGCCAGATACTGAACGGAAACAGCAAACCCTGCGATTGCAGAACTAAACCCCAGTTGTTCTTTTACGAACAACGGCACAACAGCCATTTGCAAACCGATTTCTATATAACACAGCAAAGTAAAAACTACGATGGCAAAGATAGACCATAGTGTTTTTCCTACAGGCTCTGAAGCTCCTTCGATGTCATTATTTCCGTTCATTACATTCCTTCATGGCCATGGAGTTACATAATCAGAATCCGTACCAATTTGCTCGCATATGATAGGGTAATGCAAAGCAAAACTTAGGAACCCCACATGAATATGTCTGCACCAGATGATGAAGGTTACATCACCGTTTCCACTCGTATCACTTATGAAAACCCATGGACCCGTGTGCGAGAAGACATTATCCGGCTACCCAATGGTAACGATGGTCTCTACGGCATTGTGGAACGGGGGGATTTTGTTGTGATCCTTCCTTTGGGTACATCTGCTGATGGCCGCCCAACTGTTACTCTGGTCAATCAATATCGCTACCCAATTAAAAAACGGTTGTGGGAACTGCCAATGGGTATGTGGGAAGCGCGACCCGATGCCAAAATGGAGGAAGTTGCCGCAGGTGAGCTACGGGAAGAAACAGGATTACGTGCCCAATCACTACAGCATGCAGGCATTGTTTATCAGGGTGCTGGATATTCCACCCAGAAAGGTCACGTATATTTGGCTACAGGGTTAACTCAGGGAGAACGCCAGCTAGAAGATACAGAACAAGGGATGTCATGCCATACCTTCCTGCTTTCGGAAGTAGAAGACATGATACGAAAAAATGAGATAACCTGTATGGTCAGTCTGGCTGCGTTTGGTCTTTTACGTATTAAAAACATGGTCTAGAAATAAAAAAGTCCCTGTTATGCAGGGACTTTTTTTAAAATGGTCTTACAACAACCATAATAACAATAACCATCATCAAGATGGTCGGCACTTCATTGGCAATCCGATAAAACTTTTCTGAATGGTTATTGCGGTCAGCCGCAAAATCTTTACACCACCGCGCACAACATCCATGAAAAGCAAACATACAGAATACAGCGGTAAGTTTTGTATGCCACCACCCTGCATGCCAATCTACACCTCCTGGTGTCAGCACAAGAAGCACGCCAAAAAATAGGCTAGCACACATAGCAGGTGTCATAATCGCTTTAAAAAGCCGGCGTTCCATAATTTTGAAACGCTGACTTTCCTGAGATCCAACCGCAACCTGGCAATGATAAACAAATAACCGTGGCAGATAAAATAACCCTGCCATCCATGCCATAACAGACATGATGTGAAACGCTATCAGCCAACGCAACCACGGCAAAAGAGCATCTATAACCATTATCAGTGCCCTTGCAGTTGCAAAGCTTTTTGAACCAATGGTGCAAATTGTGAGAGGCTGTTAATTCTTAAAATATTTTTCCATTCAGGAATGGGTTTTTCATCCGCTCTTAGCATAACGCAAGTCATGCCAGCATCAACGGCTGCACGTGCTCCTGTATCACTGTCTTCCAGCACAAGACATTCTGAAGGAGAAACACCTTCTTCTTCAGCAGCTTTTAAATAGACATCAGGCTTAGGCTTTGGAATGCCCATATCTCGTGCAGAGTGAATACGGTTTTCAAAAAAGTGTTCAAGATTGGTGATGGAAAACTTTGCATCCATTTCTTCTTGAGAGGAATTGGATGCAACCCTTACAGGAACACCAAGTTTTCGAATATTGTTGAGCATATCATAAACGCCCTCAATAGGCTCAACACCATTCTTCATGGCAGCCACAAAGCGTTTTTGCATCATGCTTGCCCAGTCTTTTCCCAACTGGGCACCAGTTTCTTTTTCAATCATGTGTTGTATTCCCGGCAATGCCATGCCGGAAAATACTTTTACTGCCTGATCATCCGGCACATTCATACCAACACGTCGGGCTTCTTCCGCACTGATACGACAGCATGTTTCTTCACTATCAACCAGAACGCCATCGCAATCAAAAATAATAAGCTTAAGATGCCCTTTGGGGGAAAGAACCAATGGTTGTTCTACCATCATGCAGTTTCCCTGATCGTGCTTACCAGTTCAGCAACATGTTCAACAGGCGTTTGCGGTAAAACGCCATGCCCTAAATTGAAAACATGTGCACGCCCTCGGCCAGCTTCACGAATAGCCAGAGCTTCACGCTTCATGGCATCCCCGCCCGCCAATACAGCAACCGGATCCAGATTACCCTGAATACCTACATGTTCAGGTAGCATGGAACGCACAATTTTTATATCTGCGCCCGTATCCAGCGCCACAACATCTACACCGGTTTCCCGTGCGTATTCAGCAACCAATACCCCACTTAAACGCGGAAATCCGATAATACGTGTAGAAGGATGCCGGGCTTTAATGGTCTGAACAATTTGGCGAGATGGCGCGATAACGTGTTTGCGAAATTCTGATGGAGATAATAGGCCTGCCCATGAATCAAACAGCATGACGGCTTCAGCGCCAGCTTCAATCTGTTTGCAAAGATATTCAGCTGTTGTTTGCGTCAGTAAATCCATTAACCGATCAAACAAAACCGGTTCTGCATAAGCCATTTGCCGGGTAACGGCAAACTCGCGAGATCCGTGCCCCTCAACCATGTAACAGGCAACCGTAAAGGGTGCGCCTGTAAACCCTAGCAGAGTGGTTGCCCCTGGCTGTGCAACACCAATTTTATCTGGGCCATTCAATTCTTTACGCAAGCGTGTCAGCGTTTCCAAAACAGGCGCTGTAACTTCTGCAATACGTGCCGGATCTAACTTAGCCAGATCCTGTTCAGAACGAATAGCCCCTAATACAGGGCCTTTGCCTTCCACAAACTCCAGGGACTGCCCCATTGCCCAAGGCAAAATCAAAATATCAGAGAATAGAATGGCGCCGTCCATTCCAAAGCGTTTGATCGGCTGCAATGTCAGTTCTGTTGCAATATCCGGCGTCATGCAGCGTGTCAGAAAATCTGCCTTGGCACGCATGGCCCGAAATTCTGGCAGAAAGCGACCAGCCTGACGCATCAGCCACATTGGAGGCGGCCACAGGGCTTCACCATTGAGTGTTCTTAAAAGCCGTTTGGCGGAGGGAATATGTTGGTCTGTCATCATGCTTCGATGTCCTGCCACGTCTTTGTTCACGCTGTCCACGCCCCTCTTCCTATAAAAAAAGAAAGAAATAGGTTTGTAGTTGTTTAAAAGTACTGTGAATGGTGGGGTACCCGGTATTCCAAAAATGTACCCCAGCTTTCCCACACTGTGTACAGATTTTAGGGTATTGGAAAACAAGGACTTTTTAAAGTTATCCAGAAAGTACCCGTACGGAGCTGTGTACAACTCACCGGTTTATCGTTTTAGAGGGTTGTGCCCGGTACTCGGTACGTCGCAGTTATGAGTTCCGTACAATCCACATGTACCCCGGTACTCAGGTGAGTACTCACAGGCCATTTTTTTGCGAGTACCTGAACGGGACTCGAATTGATGCAGGATTTAGTACTAATGCCGACTCCATTACAGAACAAAGATTCGAAACTGCTTTTGGCGAGTGGTTCTTTTTCTAGGCGCAAAATGCTTGAGGAGGTCGGGCTGGATTTTGAAGTCCGCATTGCAGATGTAAACGAAGACATCCTTAAAGCAGCAGGCAAACGTGAAGGCTGGAATCCGGAAGCCGTGGCTCTTGGTTTGGCCGAGGCCAAGGCCAAGGCGCTTTCTATTCAGCAGCCAGATGCTTTTGTTATTGGCGCGGACCAGATGCTGTCCTGCGATTCAGTATGGTATGACAAGCCCAAGGATCTGGCACAGGCTCGTGAGCAGCTTTTGGCACTACGGGGAAACGCCCATATCCTGCACACAGCAGTTGTGCTGTGCCGGAACGGTCAGGTGGTATGGCAGCATGTGGATCAGCCGCGTTTGACCATGCGTTTGTTTTCAGAACCTTTTCTGGATGCTTATTTACAAACAGAAGGCCCTGCTTGCTTGGCTTCTGTGGGAGCTTATAGGCTGGAAGGGCCTGGCTTGCAGCTTTTTGCGCATATAGAAGGAGATGCTTTTTCCATTCAGGGGCTCCCTCTTCTGCCGCTTCTTGAAGCGTTGAGAGAGATGAAAGTGATTTTTTACTGAAAATAGGGGCTTGCCTGTTAAGGGCAGACCATGTAAGAGGCTGGGCACACGCCGCATCTCAAGCAGGTGCTGCTGTGTGCAAGAACAGTGTGGGGCCATAGCTCAGTTGGGAGAGCGCCTGAATGGCATTCAGGAGGTCGTCGGTTCGATTCCGATTGGCTCCACCAGTTCTTACCAAAACCTCCAAAAAATAATAGATCGTATTCTTCAGCTAGTCATTTTGTGCTTGTGCACATCACTTGCCTACTATGAAGCATAGTGAGATACGGATGTTCGTATCTAACTGTATTTTAAGTTGCTCACTCGTTCGGCAATGTCAGTGGGCGTAAACGGGGTTTGCGTGCCTTGATCACCAGCGTATCAAGAGCGGAGAGAAAGCGGGATCGATCTGCTTTTCCAAACGCGCTTCCGCCTGGCGTCATAACTCCGGCTGAACGCAAATCTGTCATCAGATTGCGCACTGCCAGTGCCATGCCAATGGCATCACCATCCAGAATTCGCCCTTTAGGTTCAAGAACGTAAGCACCTTTTTCAACACATCGCGCAGCCAGCGGAATATCTGCTGTAATCACGATATCTCCGTCTGATACGCGCTCAGCAATCCAATCATCTGCTACATCTGGCCCAGCATCTACAACTATGCGTTCAATCAGAGATGATTCAGGCACCATAATCATTCTGTTTGAGACAATGAAAACGTGCATATTGTAACGACTGGCCACACGATACACTTCGTTTTTTACGGGGCATGCGTCAGAATCAACAAAAATACGGGTCATACAGTTAATGTGCCGCAGTAAGGCGGTAATCGCAAACGGTCGCCTTAGAATTAAGGCATCCTTTTTATACGTACAGCAGGCAAGGCTTTGTTCTTGTTTTTGCGTAGAAGCAGACACAAAACATTTTTCTTTTAAAATTATGCCTTTTTTCAGACACAAGCCTTTGTCATTAGTCAGAAAGCAGACAAGGTGTTTATGCACTTTGTTACGGTAAAGATTTTATAAGGCGAATCTGATGAAAAAAGTTTTGATGGCCACAGCGCTGACGCTGGGAATGATGACATCAGCAGTTTCTTTTGCACATGCTCAGGAAGCCACTCCGGCTGTTGGTGCTCCTCCTCCGGGTGGTCCGGGCTGTGGCCCGATGCATCATCACGGTATGGGTGGCCCGATCCTGAAACTGGACGGCATTAAACTGACCTCCGCCCAGAAGAAAAAGCTGAAAGCTATTTTTGACGCAAACAAGCCTTCTGACCCGAAAGCGGACATGGAACAGATTCACAGCCTGCATCAGCAGGAACGTGAAGTGCTGACAACTCCCGGTCCGGTTGATCAGGCTAAGCTGCAGCAGATTGAACAGCAGATCAGCACGATGCAGACCGAGCGCGCAACACAGCGCCTGCAGGTTGAAACGCAGGTTCATGATATTCTGACCAAGAAACAGCTGAAGCAGATTGCTGAACGCCCTGAACCCCAGATGCCGCCCATGTGCGGAAACGGTGCACCTCCGGCCCCGCCGCCGGCAGCAACCGAAAGCAAGTAAGCTTCTACAAAAAAGCTGCCAGACACTCTGGCAGCTTTTTTTATGCCTAAAGCATTGATGCGTTGTGTCTGCATTCATAGACAAATGATGCAGATCAAGAGAAAGAACAGAACGTTCTTTTTCGGTGCCTGATATCATGACAACATCTTCCACCCACCCTGCCCTTTTTAAAAAAGGGCTGCCGCTACGGCTTATTCTGCTTTTGGGGCTCGTTACGGCAATAGGCCCCCTTGCGACAGATATGTACCTTCCGGCTTTTCCTGATGTTGAGCGGGATTTGGGTGGAGGTGCAGGTTCTGCTCAGTTTACGCTGGGAGCGTGGTTTTTAGGGCTGGCTTTTGGCCAATTCTCTCAAGGTCCGCTGTCAGACAGATTTGGGCGCAAGATTCCTCTGGTTATAGGGCTTGCCGTTTTTGCTATTGCATCTGCCATGTGTGCCGTGGTGCGGGATTATCACCTATTCTGCATCATGCGGTTTATTGGTGCTTTTGGTGGATCTGCCAGTGCAGTTATTCCGCGTGCCATTGTAAGGGATGTCGCAACCGGCAAAAAAGGTGCGCATATTATGGCGCAGCTTACGCTTGTGTTTGGTGTCATGCCTGTGCTGGCCCCTAGTATGGGGAGCCTTGTGCTGGAATTTGGAAACTGGCGGTGGATATTCTGGAGTGGCACCTTATACGCCGTTCTGGGGATGATTGGCATTATATGTATGCTGCCAGATACGCTTTCCCCCTCATACCGGATGCGATTGGCCCCATTTGAAATTTTCACGCGGTATCGCACTATTCTGCGAGAGCCTGTTTTTCTTTCTAATGCCCTTATCACAACTTTTTCCACTTTTGTGATGTTCGCCTATTTGGGAAGCGCGCCGGTTCTGTTTGAACAGGTGCTTCATTTTTCTCCCACAG
The DNA here is from genome assembly GCF_037901235.1 of Acetobacter sp. AC2005. NCBI lineage: Bacteria > Pseudomonadati > Pseudomonadota > Alphaproteobacteria > Acetobacterales > Acetobacteraceae > Acetobacter > Acetobacter sp. AC2005. The sequence goes on along the minus strand of NZ_CP149625.1, from coordinate 1,253,016 downwards.
CTTTTGGTATGTTTTTTGGCATGAATGCCGCTGCCTTTATTTTGGGAACACAAATTAACGGCAGGCTTGTGCATAGGTTTGCCATGCCAGCTTTGCTGGAGGCTGCCATTGTCTGGGCTTTGATTATGGGCGGAGTTTTTGTGATGGTGGCCTATTCAGGTTTAGCAGGCCTAGCCCATCCGTGGCTGACATGTGGGCTGATCACCTGCATTACTGGTGCATTGGGTTTTATTGGGCCGAATGGCACCGTTATGGCGTTTTCACGCCATGCACATCAGGCTGGTAGTGCCTCTGCCTTACTGGGTACAATGCAATTTAGTCTTGGCTCTTTAAGCAGTGTTCTGGTGGGTATTTTGCCCGGAGGGGGTGCTATTCCAACGGCTATTGGCATGATGACAGGTGTGATCGGTATGGTGTGTGCCAATATCCTGCGCCGTAGGCATACAGACCAAGCAGAACATGAGGGCTAATAAGCGCGGCAGGACCCTCCGGCGTTAATGGCCCGGAGATCTGTCGGCCGGTTTGCCGTAAATAGCTTGGGTTTGTGGGGTAACGGTATGCCCGTCTTCTGTTTCCATTGATCCCGCAGCCCCAGAACCTGCATCGGGCAGTGTTTCGTAACGTTCTTCGGGTTTGGGTGGCTGAACTTGCTCAGGCTTGCCCTCACGCGCGGCTTGGGCTTCGCGCAGGCTTTCTTCCTGTTCGGCTGCCTTGGCTTCCGCTGGAGCAGCTTCAGGTAGAAAGCGCCCCGGCCGCTCAGGGGGCACATCAATGTTGTCCCCTTCAATAGGCCCGTGACATGCCACCAGCAGTGGAGAGACCAAAAGAAGGTTTCCGATCAGGGTGCCTGTTTTTTTCGCCAGAAGCATGGACGGGTTCATTGTAAAGGAGAAAGAGAGAAAGCTGTGGGTTCAGCTTTCCAGGCGGCGTGCTTCATCTGGCAGCATGATGGGGATACCATCCCGGATCGGAAAGGCAAGACCAGCCTTCTTGCTGATCAGTTCGTTTGTTTCAGTATTGTAAGTCAGAGGCCCTTTGGTGACAGGGCACACAAGCACCGAAAGAAGCCGGGAATCAAGTGGAGGTGTGTCAGACATCAGTTCTCTGTTCCTCAGTAAAAGGTTCAGGAAGGTGGGCCTTCCTGTTCCGGACCAGACAGGTCTAGCAGTGTTTGTAGCACCCGCACACGGTCAGTTAGATCTTCGGCATCAAGCAATGCCTGTTTTTCTGCCGGAGGGAAAGGACAGATCATGGGCAATGTGACCAGCAGGATATCATCATCCATCTGTTCCAGCAGAGACCAACGGGCCTGTAGCCCCTTTTTCTGGAAGTAACGCCGCATGGAGCCCAGAAGCTTTTCCCGGTCAAACGGAGCAGACGGAATTTCGTTCAGATCCCCTGCAAAGGTAGAAACATCTATCCGAGCTTGCCGATACCCACGCGTTTCCTCTGTTTCACGCAGGAGCCGAAAACGGGTGAGACCTGCAAGTGTAATGGCATAGGTGCCGTCTGATCGCTCGGTAAAGGAAACAATCCGGCCAAGGCAGCCTATTGGATACAGTGGTGGAGCGCCGTTATCTTCATCTTCTTCTTCCCGCCAGCGCGGCTGGATCATTCCTATCAGGCGCTGTGTTGCCAGTGCATCTTCCACCAATGCGATATAGCGCGGTTCAAACACGTTAAGCGGTAGTCTTCCACGAGGTAGAAGAACAACACCGCTTAACGGGAATAGGCCGATTTCTGGAGGGATATCGGCCAAAGTGATATCCCCCAGCTTGGGAATGCGCCGGGGAATATCATCTTCATCTTGAAAAAATACGGCAGCCAAAAAGTTTTACATCCTCATGAAAACAGCATGGAAGACAGGCGGCGGCGCGCAATTGCTGTTGCGGGCTCTTCATTTCCCCATGCTTCAAAAAAACGTAGCAACTGCTGTTTGGCTGCGCCGTCTTTCCAATTCCGGTCTACCTTGATGATATGCAGTAGCTCGTTTGCGGCATCTTCCCGTTTTCCGGCGGCATTCAGGGCTGTTGCCAGTTCGCAGCGTGCTTCAAAATCTTCCGGGTTGGCAGCAAGGCGTGCACGAATGCTTTCCATTTCTTCCGCTGCCTTGCGTCCTTCCTTTTTCAGATCCAGCGCAGCACGTGCGCCAGCTACTTCCGGGCTATCGGTAATTTTGGCGGGTACGTCTGCTAGAGCGGCAACGGCGGCATCTTCATCATCCAATGTCAACATGGCGCGGATAAGCCCTGCCCATGCACGTGGGTTTTCTGGCTCTTCTCCAATAACGGAGGAATACAGTTCTGCCGCACGGGCTGGCATTTCTGTTTCCAGCGCCACATCTGCTTCACGCAGTTGTTCTGTTGCGGGCAGAATGCCACCACCACTGCTTTTTAGAATGTTTTCGACAAACTTCTTGATTTCGCTTTCCGGCAAAGCGCCTTGGAACAGATCCAGAATCTGCCCTTTCCAGAAGGCTGCAACCAGTGGAATGGACTGTAACGGCAAGCCAACCTGAGCAAGCTGCCCTGCCAGTGCACGGTTTGCTTCGATATCAATTTTAACCAAGCGCACTTTGCCGCGCGCTGCTGTCACCACCTTTTCCAGCACCGGAGCAAGCTGTTTGCAGGGGCCGCACCAGTCTGCCCAGAAATCAACAAGAACAGGAACAGAACGGCTTGCTTCAATCACATCCTGCATGAATGTGGCCTGAGACCCGTCTGTAATTACAGGTGCCGTATTCTGAGGGGATGTTGCGCCGTTTTGTGTAGCAGATTGCGGCTGGCCGAGAAGGTGTTCCATATGTTCTTGTATCCTTAATCCAATGCTGCGGTCAGTATGGATAATATCCTTCTGGCCGGCTTTTATCTGTTTATATGTTCTAGATGGTCAATCAGAGCATGATGCGCAATGGCAATTAGGGCATGGCTTGCCCATATCAGATTAAAGACAATGGCTGCCGTCGCCTTATCACGCATTGCATGAAGGTGGCCTTAGGCGGCATACTAGGACAAAACAGGAACGGCGGCAGATTTCTTACATGAAAAAATCAGATTTTTCCGGTCAGCAAAGTATCCGGGTGCGCGGCGCACGGGTTCATAATCTCAAAAACGTGGATATTGATATTCCACGGGATAAGCTGACAGTCATGACAGGGCTTTCCGGGTCCGGCAAATCTTCCTTGGCGTTTGATACAATCTACGCTGAAGGGCAGCGCCGTTATGTGGAAAGCCTTTCTGCCTATGCACGTCAGTTTTTGGAATTGATGGGTAAGCCAGATGTAGATTCCATTGAAGGTCTTTCCCCTGCCATTTCTATTGAGCAGAAAACAACATCTAAAAATCCGCGTTCCACAGTTGGTACTGTTACGGAAATTTATGATTACATGCGTCTGTTATGGGCGCGGGCGGGTGTGCCGTATTCTCCTGTTACCGGCCTGCCGATTGAAGCGCAAACAGTTACCCAAATGGTTGACCGTATTATGGCGTTGCCGGAGGGTACACGCCTGATGCTTCTTTCCCCTGTTATTCGTGACAGAAAGGGAGAATACCGGAAGGAACTGGCAGAGCTTCAACGCAAAGGTTTTACACGCGTAAAAGTGGATGGAACACTTTATGAGATTGATGATGTTCCAAGCCTGAACCGCAAGTTACGCCATACTGTAGAAGTTGTGGTGGACCGTGTTGTGGTCAAGGAAGGGCTTGAAACACGTCTTGCAGATAGCTTGGAGACCGCTTTAGAACTTTCTGATGGTATTGTGTATGCTGAAGAGGTTTCTAAAGATGAAAGCAAGGAAACAGAAAAACTTGTTTTTTCATCACATTTCTCTTGCCCGGTAAGTGGGTTTACACTGGAAGAAATTGAACCGCGGCTTTTTTCCTTTAATGCACCTCAAGGTGCTTGTCCGGCATGTGACGGTATCGGGGTGGAAACCTACTTCAATCCACATCTTGTTGTGCCAGATGAAACATTAAGCCTTGCAAAAGGTGCTATAGCGCCCTGGAAAGATGCAAAATCTCCATTGCTGGAGCAGACGCTGGAAAGTTTGGCACAGCATTTTTCTGTAAGCATGGACACACCATGGAAAGATCTTTCAGAAAATGTACAAAACGGTATTCTTTATGGCACTCCAGAAAATGTAGATTTCACCTATAAAGATGGCAGGAAAAGCTACGTTGTTTCCAAACCATTTGAAGGCGTGATTAAAAGCCTGGAAAAACGCTTACGTACCACAGAAAGTATGTGGGTAAGAGAAGAACTTTCCAGATATCAGTCAGAAAAATCTTGCCATGTGTGTGAAGGTGCACGGTTGCGCCCAGAGGCTCTTTCTGTGCGTGTGGCAGGGAAAAATATTGCGCAAGCTACGGATTTACCTATAGGGCAAGCTCTGGACTGGTTTGATACGGTTTTACCAACGCTTACGCCGCAAAGGGCCGAAATTGCACGCCGTATTCTGCGTGAGATTCTGGAACGTTTGAAGTTTCTTGATGACGTAGGGTTGGAATATCTCACTCTTTCAAGAAGTTCAGCAACACTTTCTGGGGGGGAAAGCCAGCGTATTCGCCTTGCCAGTCAGATTGGTTCTGGTCTGACAGGTGTTTTATATGTTCTGGATGAGCCCTCTATTGGTCTGCATCAGCGCGACAATGAGCGTCTACTTGGCACGTTGCAGCGTTTGAAAAACCTTGGAAATACACTGATTGTTGTTGAACATGATGAAGATGCGATCAGAAGTGCAGACTGGCTTGTAGATATGGGGCCAGGTGCAGGTGTAAATGGGGGTACTGTTGTTGCCCAAGGTACGCCAGCGCAGGTTGCCAAATCGCCCGATAGTTTAACAGGTGCTTATCTTTCCGGCCGCAAGAAGATTGAGGTTCCCGCTGAACGGCGGAAGATAAATAAAAAGAAAGTTCTAACTGTTGAAGGTGCTACCGGGCATAATCTGAAAAACGTAACGGCCCGTTTCCCGCTTGGTACATTTACCTGTGTCACCGGTGTATCTGGTAGTGGAAAATCCACTCTGGTTATTGATACGCTCTATAAAGCACTTTCTCGCCAGTTGATGGGAGCAGGTACATCGCCAGAGCCTTATAAGCGTATCAAGGGGATGGAACTGTTAGACAAGATTATTGATATTGACCAATCCCCTATCGGGCGTACGCCACGTTCCAACCCAGCAACCTACACAGATCTTTTTACACCGATAAGAGACTGGTTTGCAGAACTGCCAGAAAGTAAAGCAAGGGGTTACAAACCCGGCCGCTTTTCCTTCAATGTGAAAGGTGGGCGTTGTGAAGCATGTCAGGGTGATGGTGTTATCAAAATTGAAATGCACTTTCTGCCAGATGTGTTTGTAACGTGCGATGCCTGTAAAGGGCAGCGCTATAACCGTGAAACACTTGATATCAAGTTCCGTGGCAAATCCATTGCAGATGTGTTGGCCATGAGTGTGGATGAAGCCCTACCCTATTTTTCGGCTCAGTCTCGTATTCGCGATAGGTTGGCCATTCTGCAAAAAGTTGGTTTGGGATACGTTGCTTTGGGCCAGCAGGCGACCACTCTTTCTGGTGGCGAAGCACAGCGCGTTAAACTTTCCAAGGAACTGGCGCGTAGGGCAACGGGGCGTACCCTGTATATTCTTGATGAACCAACAACAGGCCTACATACAGAAGACGTGAGAAAACTTCTGGAGGTTTTGCATGCCCTTGTTGATCAGGGAAACACAGTTGTGGTGATCGAACATAACCTTGAAGTTATTAAAACGGCAGACTGGATTATAGACGTTGGCCCTGAAGGAGGTGATGGCGGCGGGCAGATTGTTGCCGAAGGCACGCCAGAAGATATTGCTGCATGTCCGGAAAGTTACACAGGCCGCTTTCTTGCCCCGCTGTTAGTGAAAAAATAATGAAAAAGCAGTTTTTAGTTTTGGCTGGTATTGGGTTTTCTGCTCTATTTGCAAACGGAGCAGAAACTTATAGCGCAATGGCAGAAACATCGTGTTCTGCCATTCCCTCTTCTGTTCTGTTTGAAAAACAGACATGGACAGAAATCCAGTCTGATATTTCCTGTGGAATAACAACTCTTATTATTCCTGTTGGAGGAACAGAACAGAGTGGGCCTTATATTGCGGTTGGCAAGCATAACACGCGTGTAATGGAAATAGCGCAAAGAATAGCGGAGAAATCTGGAAAAACCCTTGTAGCACCGGTTGTTTCATATGTTCCAGAAGGAGGGATATCTCCCCGCACTTCGCATATGAAGTTTCCGGGAACCATTACTGTCCCGACAGATGTTTTTGAAAAATTGATCGCATCTGCTGCAAAAAGTTTTCAGGTTCAGGGGTTTCGTCTAATCGTTTTTATAGGCGATCATGGTGGGTATCAGAAATCTTTGGATAAAGTTGCCACGCAACTAAATAAGGAATGGTCTGGCACACAGGCGCAGGCTCTTTATGTAAAGCAATATTATAGTGTTATACCGCATCAGTATACTCAATGGCTCAGCCAGCATGGATATGCAAAAGATGTTGGTATGCACGCAGATATAAGTGACACATCGCTGATGCTGGCTATTGATCCAACAATGGTAAGGCTGGATGCGTTACAAAAATCTGGTCCGCCATCCAGCGCGCAAGGTATTTATGGAGGGGACCCGCGCAAAGCATCGGCCAGTTTAGGGCTGGTCGGGGTTAATATGCAGATTACTGCGGCAGTTTCTGCTATTAACGATGCACGAAATAAATAAGTGTAAGTTATTTTACAGAATAGAACATAGGTTCTCTACTTAAAAAAGATTAGAATAGACCTTATTAGGGCACCATGATAAATCGAACCTGATATAATAGATAAATCATGGTGCCAGAGATAATGAGGTATAGTGTAATGGCTTCCAAAGCCTATTTGATAGCGGCAACGGCTTTAGCTGCGGTGATGAGCACTGGAGCAGCGGCATTTGCCCAAGATGCTACGCAACCTGCCCCATCGGTGCAGCAGCCAGTAGCCGAAGTTCCTGCACCTGCAACGGCACCAGTTTCTACGCCTGTTCCGCAAAATGCAGCAACTTCAGCTACAAAAATTGAAACAATTCCGGGCATGCCTCCCGTTATTGATCCAAATAACCTTTATAGTGAAACACGGGCGGGAAATATCTCACCGGAAGTGGCACAAGATCCGGCACGTGTTTATGTGCCAAACCTGCGTTCCAATGATGTTTCGGTGATTGACCCTGCGACATCAAAAGTCGTGGATCGTTTTCCTGTTGGTAAAAGCCCGCAACACGTTGTGCCTTCGTGGGATTTGCGGACATTATGGGTCACTAACAATGCCGAAGGCACTACAAACGGTAGCCTGACGCCAATAGACCCCCGTACAGCCAAGCCCGGCCCTGCTGTGCAGGTGGATGATCCTTACAATATGTATTTTACGCCAGATGGCAAATCAGCCATTGTGGTCGCAGAAGCCCGCAAACGGCTGGATTTTCGTGATCCGCATACAATGGCTTTGCAGGAATCTGTTGAAGTTCCGCAATGTAAGGGCGTGAACCATGCAGATTTTTCAATTGATGGACGCTATGCCATTTTCACATGTGAATTTGGTGGCCACCTTGTAAAAGTTGACACAGTAAACAAAAAAGTTTTGGGCTACCTTGCTCTTTCCAGTGGTGGCATGCCGCAGGATATTCTGATTTCTCCAAACGGAAAAACCTTTTACGTTGCTGATATGATGGCAGACGGTATTTTCCTTGTAGATGGCGATACATTTAAGGAAACAGGTTTTATTCATACAGGTGTAGGTACGCACGGTTTGTACCCCAGCCGTGATGGTACAAAAATGTATGTTGCCAACCGTGGTTCTCATAAAATTCATGGTAAGCCGCACAGTAAGGCGGGTGGTGTTACAGTTATTGATTTTGCAACCAATAAGATTGTAGCTGATTGGCCTATTCCCGGTGGCGGTAGCCCAGATATGGGGAATGTAAGTGCAGATGGTAAAAGCCTATGGCTGTCAGGCCGGTTTGATGATGTTGTTTACAAAATCAACACCGATGATGGTTCCATGATCAAAATCCCTGTCGGTGCAGAGCCTCATGGTCTCACTGTGTGGCCGCAGCCGGGCCGGTATTGCATTGGTCACACAGGTATCCTGCGTTAAGGATTAAATCTAAGAATGTTTTTGGAAAAGCCTTTCTTGTTTTCAAGAAAGGCTTTTTTTATGAGGTAAGGAAAAAGATATGTCTGCTTTTCAGAACGAAGTTATTGAAGATAATAATGCAAGAAAGAAGCTTTCACCCTTTCAAAAATTATCGCCCACACAGACTTTGTTAAAACAAGATATTCTTGAGTTTTGCAAAGCCCACCAAAATGATGAACACGCTATTTTTGTTATTGAAGGTGATGCCGGAACAGGAAAAAGCCTTGTTATAAATTCTATATTTAATGATTTGCAGCGCATGTCCAGAAGCTCTCAGGATGAAGGCTGTTTTTCTGGAAAGGAAAACTACCTTATTGTGAATCATCCTGAAATGATGAAGCTGTATACAAATATATCAGAAGACTTTCTGTATATCAGGAAAAAGGATTTTGAGCGCCCAACAACATTTATCAATAAAATGAATAAATTAAAAAAGAGAGCTGATGTTGTGCTAATTGATGAAGCACATCTTCTTTTAACGCGTCCTGATAAATACAATAGATTTAACCAAAACAATCATCTTGAAGAGATTATAAAGCTTGCCAGGATTGTTATCCTTGTTTTTGATGAAAAACAGGTTTTGAAGTTTAAAAGCTATTGGAATAAAAATACACTTTCGGAAATTGTAAGTGGGTTTCCGGTAAAAACCTTTTATCTGACAGATCAGTTTCGTATGCATGCAAATACGGATGTTTTGGAATGGATAAAAAATTTCTGTTCAAAAAAAGTGACACTCTTCCCAAAAAAGCAGGATTTTGATTTTAGATGTTTTGATGATGCTCAAGAAATGTACGAGTTAATCAAACAGAAAAATAACCAGTGCGGATTGTCACGTATCGTTGCGACTTATGATTATCCTTACAGATTGGATGGCAAAGAGCACTTTATTGATGAAGGACGTTTCCACCTGCGGTGGGATCTCTCAAAGCCAGATGAAAAACTGCCGTGGGCAGAACGTCCCGATACAATCAATGAAGTTGGATCTGTTTATACCGTGCAGGGGTTTGATCTGAATTATGTAGGGCTCATTCTGGGGCCATCTGTTACATATGATGCACAAGCAGATTGCTTGCGCCTGGACCCCACACGTTATGAAGATGGTGCTGCTTTTGCAGGTAAGGATGGCTTGGCCCAACCAGAGCAGGTGAAGGAGCAGATCATGCTCAATGCCATCAATGTGCTTATGACAAGGGCAGTCAAAGGTCTGTACATTTATGCCCATGATCCAGCGTTAAGGAAGAAGCTGCAGCAAGAGCAATCATTACGCAGTTAAGGTCTGCTTTAAATTGGGTTACCTTCTGCTTCATAACTGCATGGCAGATTTGCCAAAGAGCAAGGCAAACATTCTGCCATGTAAAATTAAGGAAAGTTGATTATTCAAAGCGAATTCACCTAAGAAGAACCGTTTTTCTTTGAATACAGGACTTGTTTCGTACGCATTCTAATGCCAACTGAAAGGTAACAAGTTCTCTTTCCTCATTACTCAGGCTCAACTGGTCATGTTTATAGAAACCGAAGGCACACCCAATCCTGCTACGCTCAAATTTCTGCCCGGGAAGGCCGTTATGGGGGACGCTGGCACCATTGATTTTATTGATGCCGATGCCGTAGCTGGCCGTTCTCCTTTGGCGGAAGCTCTGTTTGCTCTTCCCGGTGTTTCCCGCGTATTTTTGGGGAACGACTTTGTTTCTGTAACAAAAGCAGATTCCGAAGATTGGGAAGAACTGCGTCCTCAAATTCTGTCCACTCTCATGGATCATTTTGTGGCCGGGCACCCTGTCGTGGCAGAAGGCGTAGCTGTTACAGAAGATGCCATTGCCCCCGAAGACGAAGAAATTGTTACGCAGATTAAGGAGCTACTGGATACACGTGTACGTCCAGCCGTAGCAGGTGATGGCGGGGATATTGTTTTCCGTGGTTATCGCAATGGCATCGTGCGCTTGACCATGCAGGGCGCGTGTTCTGGGTGCCCATCTTCCCGCGCAACGCTTAAACATGGCGTAGAAAACATGCTGCGCCATTACGTGCCAGAAGTGGTTTCTGTCGAACAAGTAGACTAAGTGCCGCACCTGTCTGCTTTTGTCGCGCACCAAAGCGTGGCATAGAAAGCAGGCAGGTGTTTTTTATGCCTGCCCTTTCAATGATAGACGCAAGACAGGGCAAGATACATATGCTGGATGAAAACGGGCTGGATCTCCTTTTCAGAAAGGCGCGTACGCCCCTCCGCTGGACAACTCGCACAGTCGAAGAAGATTTGCTGCGCCAGCTTTATGATCTCACAAAAATGGGGCCTACATCCGGTAATTGCAGCCCAGCCCGGTTTGTTTTCATTACCGGTTCAGATGGGCGTGAGCGGTTGCGTCCTGCTTTGTCTGAGGGCAACGTCAATCGGGTAATGGGGGCGCCTGTTATTGCCATTGTTGCGCATGATCCGTTGTTTTTTGAGCAGTTGCCGCGTTTGTGCCCGCAGGAAAACCTGCGTTCATGGTTTGCATCAGACGTTGGGTTGGCAGAGGAAACCGCCTTTCGGAACGGTACGCTGCAAGGGGCTTATATGATTATGGCAGCTCGTGCCCTTGGGCTCGATGCTCTGCCAATTTCCGGGTTCGATCAGGCTTTGGTGGAAGATGCTTTTCTGGCTGAACAAGGCTGGCGTGCAAACTTTCTACTGTGCCTTGGGTATGGAGATTTTGAAAATCAGCTCCCACGTGCCCCACGTTTGGCGTTTGAAGAAGCCTGTTGCGTGATTCCATGATGGTGCAGCGTATTCTGGTTCTGGATGGTAGCCCAGCAGGAGAGTCTGCTTGCGGGATGGCCGCTTGCGTTCTGGCTGAAGGTGATAAGCTTTCTGTGCTGAGTGCAGAGGTAGTGGCAGGTAAGCAGGCAGCAGAGAGCATTAACCTTCTTGCCGATGCAGTTTTACAAAAAACAGGCTGGGGTGCAGGAACTGGCATACAACCAGATCTTGTAGCTGTAGTTGTCGGCCCTGGGTCTTTTACTGGCCTGCGCGCATCTTGCGCTGTGGCTGCAGGGTTTGCGCTGGGTGCTGGGTGCCCCTTGGTGGGCGTAACGCGGGCTGAAGCTTTGGCTCCTGCATTGAATGCAGAATTGCAGCATCATCCAGAGTTACAAGGGTGGCTAGTGGTTACACCGGCGCGGCGTGGCCGGGTGTTTGTTGAAGATGCTCAGCATGTGCGCGCAGTTATGATAGCTCATTGGCAGGCACCAGAAGGCAGTTGGCTGGTGGCAGGTGATGCCAGTGAGGCTCTTTCTTTCTCACATGCTCTTCACAGTCCACTATGCGTGCCAACGCCAGAGCAAATTGCCGGTGCGGCATTAAAGCGTCACAGGGGAAAGCTCCCTCCGCGAGATCCTGTTCCGCTGTATGTAGATCCGCCAGAAGCCAAATTGCCGGTAGATGGCTTACGGGCCCAACCAGTTTGACCGTGCATGTGCAGGAAGCAAGTATTGCACATGCACAGCTATTGGCCGGCATGCATACGCAATGCTTCAATACAGGTGCCCAGTGGGATCAAACAGCCATAACGGCTTTGCTGTCATCTCCAGGTGTGCACGCAGGTATTGTGATGGTGAAAGATCACCCTGCCGGCTTTATCATGTTACGAAGTGTGGTGGATGAAGCAGAGATTCTAACAGTTTGTGTATTACCAGAGTATAGAAAACGCGGTTTGGCCCAACAGTTGTTGGCATGGTGTGCTCAGGTTGCGCAACACAAAGGGGCACAAACCCTGTTTTTGGAAGTTTCGGTAAATAATCAATCTGCCAGAACCCTTTATGAAAAACAGGGTTTTGAAAAATTGGGTTTGCGCAAAAAGTATTATGAAGATGGCTCAGATGCCTTGGTTTTGGGGCGAGCCTGCTAAACAACAAGCCCTTAGCCAAACAGAAGCCGGTCTGTATGGCCAAGGGCTGTTATTTAAAGCTGTTTAAAGGGCGCGGTTACCGATATCTGTGCGCCATGTTGCGCCATCCCATGAAATAGCCTTAACGCCTTCGTAAGCGCGTTCCTGCGCCTGTTTCACGGTGTCTCCCAAGGCGCAAACAACCAGTACGCGTCCTCCGGCTACAACAAGTTCCCCTGCCGCATTTAGCTTGGTGCCAGCCTGAAAGACCTGCACATCAGGCAGTTTGTTGGCATCTTCAACACCAGAAATAACAGCACCTTTTTCAGGCGCACCAGGATAGCCGCGCGCTGCCATCACAACGCAAACGGATGCTTGATCTGAAAATGTGACAGGTGCGGTATCCAGCCGATCTTCTGCAAGAGCCTTGAGAGCCGGAAGAAGATCAGAAGTAAGGCGTGGCAACAATGCTTCGGCTTCCGGGTCACCAAATCTTACGTTGTATTCTATCAGCTGCGGGCCACTATCTGTCAGCATCAGGCCGGCAAAAATAACACCACGGAAAGGCGTGCCACGGCGCACCATCTCCTTCAGCATGGGGCGTACCAGCAGATCAAGCGCAGCTTCCTGTTCAGCCCGACCAAAACCTTTTGGCGGAGAAACCGCGCCCATTCCGCCGGTATTGGGGCCGGTATCTCCATCTCCAATGCGTTTGTGGTCTTGGGCAGCGCCAATCAGCGTTGCTGTCTCACCTGCGCAGAATGCAAAAAGAGAGACTTCTTCACCTACAAGGCAATCTTCAATCACCACGCAGCGGCCTGCATTACCAAGTGATCCACCAGCCATCATGTCTTGCACAGCGCTTTCGGCTTCAGCCAGTGTGGTGGCCACCACAACGCCTTTTCCGGCTGCCAGACCATCGGCCTTGATAACAATGGGCGCACCTTTTTCACGCACATAGGTCAAGGCGGCGTTTACGTCTGTAAACCGTTCTGCCTGCGCTGTGGGAATGTTGGCGGCGTAGCAGATTTCCTTGGTAAAGCTTTTGCTGCCTTCAAGCCGGGCAGCAGCCTGCGTGGGGCCGGCACAGGCCAGTTTGGCGCGGGCGCAGGCATCGGCCAGCCCTGCCACCAATGGGGCTTCCGGGCCGGGAATAACCAGATCGACTTTTTGTTCCAGAGCAAACTGCACAAGTGCAGGAACATCCTGTGCACCAATGGGCACATTTACCCCAACTTCTGCTGTGCCGGGGTTGCCGGGTGCGATAAACAGGGCTGAAAGTTCCGGAGAACGGGCAAGTGTTGCGGCTAGCGCATGCTCCCTGCCGCCAGATCCAACCAGAAGTACCCGCATTGTTTTCTCCTGCATCTTGATGTTCTGCTCTTTTCAGGGCGAGCGTCTGTAGCATAGGTTAGCCGCATGACCGAACAGTTTGACATTCCATCGGCCAGCAACAATGTGCCGGAATTTACCGTTTCAGAAATTTCGGGGGCTATCCGGCGCACGCTGGAGGGCACGTTCAGTCGCGTGCGCGTGCGTGGCGAAATTACGGAACTTAAACGCTACCCCTCCGGCCATGTGTATTTTTCGCTCAAGGATGAGCGGGGCAAAATTTCTGGTGTGGTATGGCGAGGTTCGGTGTCCCGCCTTGGTCTGGCGCCAGAAAACGGGGTGGAGATTATCGCCACCGGTAAGATCTCGGCATATGGTGAGCGTTCCAGCTATCAGCTTGTTGTAGAGCGGATGGAATATGCGGGCGAAGGCGCTTTACTGGCCCGTATTGAGCGCCTGCGCATCAGGCTGGCAGAAGAAGGGCTGTTTGATACAGCTCGTAAAAAAGCCATTCCACTTTTGCCGCGCGTGATCGGGGTGGTAACATCACCTCAAGGTGCTGTGCTGCATGATATCTGCACAACCTTGCAAAGGCGTTTTCCGCGGCCTGTGATTGTCTGGCCCGTGCCCGTGCAGGGGGAAGGCGCAGCCGCCCGTATTGCCGCGGCTATTGATGGGTTTTCTCAGCTTGATGGCCAAGGTGCAGTGCCTCGGCCAGATGTGCTGATTGTGGCGCGTGGCGGTGGATCACTAGAAGACCTGATGGCTTTTAATGATGAAGCCGTAGTACGAGCAGCAGCTGCGTGTACCATTCCGCTGATTTCTGCCGTAGGGCATGAAACAGATACAACCCTGATTGATTTTGCATCAGACAGGCGTGCGCCAACACCCACAGCCGCTGCAGAAATGGCCGTGCCAGTGCGCACGGAACTTCTGGCAGATATAGAACACCGTAACGCACGAGCACTGGGTGCGCTTTCTCGCCTGCTGCAAACCGCACGATTAAGGCTGGATCGTGCATCTTCTGCCATGCCGGATCTGCCTAGCCTGTTGCAGACAGCACGCATGCAGCTGGATGATAGAGGCCGTAGGCTAGATGTTGCCCTGCCCGCTTTGGTGCAGCGGCGGAAAGCAGATCTGGTTGCAGTTGAACGCCATATGCCTGCGGTTGAAACCTTATTGGCAGGGCGGCGCACCCGTTTGGCTGTGCTGGAGAACATGTTGCAAGCCAACATGGCACATACATTCCAAAGGCAGGATGCCCAGCTGGGCCGCCTACGGATATCTCCAGCTCCATTACAAGCCTTGGTGCGGGAAAGACGGACAGCTCTTGCAGGCATTGCCGGGCAGTTGGAAGCCGTTTCTCCTCGCGCTGTGTTGGCCCGTGGATATGCGCTTGTTACGGCGGAGGGGCGGCCAGTGACCAGTGCTGGACAATTACGTGATGGCGAACGCGTAGAACTGACATTTGGTGATGGTGCCCGCCCGGCTGTGATTGGTGATGGCACACACCAGCCAAAGCAAGGCGTGCTGGAACTGTAACAGGCTGAGTTGAGCTGCAATGCCAATCAGGTTTATGATCGGCCAATACAAACCACGCGGGCGGAGCGGTCCGCGCTGTCAGGAAAGAAGAAAGCGCATGTCCATCCGTTTTTCTGTTGGTGTTGTCAGCCTGTGTCTGGCGGGAGGGCTACTGGCAGGGTGTGCGCCTCAGCAGGGGCATCGTATTCCGCCACAAAGCTTTGCGCCGGGCCTGACAACCGAGCCATCTGCAACGAATGACAGCCATTTGACGAATGACCCTTCTGCACCGTTGAACACACCGCTGTGCGGAACAGCTGCGCGTGAAAATATGGCGATGGGTGTGCAAAATTACCCGCAGCCACTTTCTTCTGGCAATTCTTGTGTGCAAAATGCATGCTTTGATACCCAGACAGGCACCTATATTGCCTCTGATGGTACAAAAAGAGTGTGCCGATAAAGCATGCATGCCTCTTTTCCCGGCGGCAATTTGCTGGTAGGAAAAGGGCCACGCTGCGAGAGTGACGGAATTGGTAGACGTAGTCGACTCAAAATCGACCGCCCGAAAGGGCTTAGGGGTTCGAGTCCCCTCTCTCGCACCAGATTTCTTCTCCCCCTATTCTGGCCAAGGTTATGACAGCCGCTTCCTTATCCGTTCTTCCTCGTCCGGCCAGCCGTCCCCTTAATCCATGCTTTTCTTCTGGCCCGTGCGCAAAGCGGCCGGGTTGGAATGTATCGGCGCTGGCAAATGCGTTGGTAGGGCGTTCGCATCGCTCTGCAGAAGGGCGTGCACGGCTGAAAGAAGTTATAGACCGCTCCTGCGTCATTCTGGGTGTGCCAGAAGGTTGGCGCGTAGGTATCGTGCCTGCTTCTGATACCGGTGCGGTGGAAATGGCCTTGTGGTCCATGTTGGGGGAACGCCCGGTAGATGTGCTGGCGTTTGAAAGTTTTTCAGCACTATGGGCGCAAGATATTGTTACCCAGCTTAAGCTGGAAAACACACGGGTTTTGAAAGCCGAATATGGCAGCCTGCCTGATATGACGCAGGTTGATTGGAACCACGATGTGGTGCTGGCATGGAATGGCACCACCTCTGGTGTACGTATTCCTTCAGCAGATGCCATTCCAGCGCAGCATGATGGGCTGGTGATCTGTGATGCCACTTCTGCCGCGTTCGCAATGGATTTGCCGTGGGACCGGCTGGATGTGGTGACATGGTCTTGGCAGAAAGCTTTGGGGGGTGAAGCCGCCCACGGCATGATCGCCCTTTCCCCCAAGGCTGTGCAGCGGTTGGAAAGTTTTCAGGCTCCACGTCCACTGCCTAAAATCTTCCGTATGACGAACAAGAATGGTCTGATTGAAGGTATCTTCCGGGGTGATACCATCAACACACCTTCCATGCTGTGCGTAGAAGATGCGCTGGACAGCCTGAAATGGGCTGAAGGTGCCGGTGGTTTGGAAGGGCTGAAAGCACGTAGCCAAGCCAATCTGGCAGAAGTGACCATGTGGGTGGAAAAAACGGACTGGGTAGAGTTTTTGGCCCAGAAGCGTGAAGAGCGTTCCTCAACAGCAATTTGCCTACGTATTGTTGCCCCGTGGTTCTTGGCTCTTGAGCGCGAAGAGCAGACCAAAACAGTTAAAAAGATGCTGACCATTCTGGCCGAAGAAGGCATTGGGTTTGATCTGGCCAGTTACCGTGATGCCCCTGCGGGCCTGCGTATCTGGGGTGGTGCTACGGTAGAAGCGGCAGATGTGCGTGCCCTACTGCCTTGGCTGGATTGGGCTTTTGCACAGGTTGTGCCGCAGTAATTAAAAAAATTTGCCGTTACACGGTATAAAAAAGGCGGAGGGAAATTTCCCTCCGCCTTTTTTGTTGGGTTGAAGCGCGCCTATTAGAACGGTGCGTCAATGTCCACGATATCGATCAACTTGGTGTTGACGAATTCTTTCAGGCCAAGGTCAATCAGTTCACGGCCAAAGCCAGAACGCTTCACACCACCAAACGGCAGATCAGCTTTTACCATTGTTGGGTGGTTGATGTACACCATGCCGGTGTCCATCTTGCGGGCCAGTTCAGCTGCTTTTTCTTCGTTCTGAGAGAAGATGGAACCGCCCAGGCCGTATGGGGAATCGTTAGCGATTTCCACAGCATGGTCTGCGTCTTTTGCGCGGAACAGCATGGTAACCGGGCCAAAGAATTCCCAACGGCGTGCCGGGTTGCTTTCATCCAGATCTGTCAGAATAACAGGGCGGAAGAAACAGCCTTTGTTGGGCATTTCCAGCGGAACTTCTTCTGCTTTTGCACCGTGTGCCACAGCTTCAGAAACCTGCTTTTTCAGGTCTTCCACAGCACCGCGGGAAGAAAGCGGCGGCATGGTGGTGTTGGGGTCCATCGGATCACCCATACGCAGGGCGCTCACGCCTTTGCGGTACAGTTCTACAAACTTGTCGTAAACACCGTCTTCCACAATCATGCGCTTGGCGTTAACGCACACCTGCCCGCCGTTCCAGTGGCGGCCAAAAACAGCCCATTTGGCGGCTTTTTCAATGTCTGCATCGTTCAGCACGATCAGCGCATCAGAGCCACCCAGTTCCATGATGCACTTTTTAAGTGCGCCACCGGCTGTAGCAGCAATTTTGGCACCTGCACCTTCAGAACCTGTAAGGGCAACGCCGCGTACGCGTGGGTCCTGAATAACCGTGGCAAGCTGTGCGTGGGACGGATACAGGTTGATAAAGCCACCTTCTGGCAGCCCGGCATCCAGCATCAGTTTTTCCATGGCAGCAGCACACTGCGGCACGTTGGAAGCGTGCTTCAGGATAACGGTGTTACCGGCGGAAAGCTGAGGGGAGATAATGCGGGCAACCTGATAGAACGGGAAGTTCCAAGGTTCGATCGCAACAATGATTCCCTGCGGTTCGTACACCAGTTTGGCGCGGCCTTCCTGCGGGTCTGCTACGGGCAGGTCCTGCGGCTGCAGCAGCTTTTCAGCGTTCTTGGCGTAGTATTCGAAAATAGCAGCGGACAGTTCCGTTTCTGCCTGAGCTTCAGCAAAACGCTTACCCATTTCAAGGGTCAGCAGCTTGGAATACTCATCCAGATTTTCGCGCAGCAGGTCAGCTGCTTTCTGCAGAATGCGTGCACGATCTGCGTGGGAGAAGTTTTTCCATTTCTGGAAAGCGGCATCAGCCTTGCCAACCGCTGTTTCAATTTCCGCATCTGTGGCGGTGGGGAATGTCTTCACCTGCTCTTCGGTGAAGGGATTGATTGTTGCATAAGCCATCAGAATAACCCTTCTTTTGTTTCTGAGATTAGGAGTTGCTCAGTTGCGGAAGTCCAGAACCACGCGGCCTTCCACCCGACCGTTCTTGAGCGCATCAAAAATTGCGTTGATGTTATCAATCCGATCCGTTGTGGTGACAGATGTTACCTTCCCTTCCGCAAAGAAGGAAAGAGCTTCAATCATGTCCAGCCGTGTGCCTACTATGGAACCGCGAATGGTAATGGCATTCATGACCATGTCAAAGATAGAAATTGGGAAATCACCCGGCGGCAGGCCATTTAGCACCAAAGTGCCCCCTGCCCGCACATAACCCATAGCCTGAGAAAATGCTTTGGTGGAAACAGCGGTGATCAATCCACCGTGTACGCCCCCAACTTTTTCCTGCATAAATGCTGCCGGGTCTGTATTTCTGGCATTAACGGTGTACGTTGCACCAAGCTTTTTGGCGGTTGCCAGTTTTTCATCATCAATATCTACCGCCACAACATTCAGCCCCATTGCTACGGCGTACTGCACGGCCATTTGGCCTAACCCCCCAACGCCAGAAATGGCAACCCAGTTCCCTGCGCGCGTATCTGTCATTTTCAGGCCTTTATAAACGGTCAGGCCGGCGCACAGTACGGGGGCAACTTTTACGGGATCTACGCCTTTGGGGAGATGAGCAATGTAGTTAGGGTCTGCCACCACATATTCGGCAAAGCAGCCGTTTACGGAATAGCCAGTTTCTTCCTGCTTCGGGCAAAGGGTTTCCCACCCTGCCAGGCAATGTTCGCAATGGCCGCAGGCAGAATACAGCCAGGGCACACCCACAACATCACCTTCCTTTACCCAATCTACCTCGCTGCCAACCTGCACAACCGTGCCAACACCTTCATGGCCAGGAATGAAGGGCAGATGTGGTTTTTTGGGCCAGTCTCCGCTGGCGGCATGCAAATCTGTATGACACACGCCGCAGGCAATCATTTTAACCAAAATCTGGGTAGGTTTAATGGTGGGAATGTCCAGTTCTTCAATGGTCAGTGGTTTGCCAAATTCATGAACCACAGCGGCTTTCATTTTTCCGGACATGATATGCTTCCTTTATTTTACAAACAGATATGAGAAATAAAAAAGGGCGAGGAATAAGCCTCGCCCTTGTCATGCTCAGGAGCCGCCAAGACTTTTGACAGCTTCAACCATTTTGGAAAGCACAGCCTGTGCATCTCCAAATACCATTGTGCAGTTCTTCTGGAAGAAGAGAGGGTTCTGCACGCCGGAATACCCCACGCCCGTACCACGTTTAATGACAAACACCTGATGTGCTTTGTAAGCATTCAAAATAGGCATGCCATAGATGGGGGAGGATTTATCGGTCAGGGCTTCCGGGTTCACCACATCGTTGGCGCCAATAACCAGTGCAACATCTGTTGTGGCGAAACTATCATTTATGTCATCCATGTCATAAATCATGTCATATGGTACACCAGCCTCGGCCAGTAGAACGTTCATATGCCCTGGCATACGGCCAGCAACGGGGTGGATGGCAAACTTAACATCCACACCATCGGCAACAAGAATCTTGACAAACTCGTAAAGTTTCTGCTGTGCCTGTGCCACGGCCAGCCCGTAACCGGGAATAATGATCACGCTGGATGCATAACGCATGGTAGTGGCCGCATCTGCTGGATCAACAGATTTCATTTCACCCTGCGGGCCTTTGGCGCTGCTGGTGCTATCACCAAAGTTGCTGAACAACACGTTGGTGAGTGAGCGGTTCATGGCCTTGGCCATCAGCACAGTCAGCAATGTGCCGGCAGAGCCTACAACCATACCTGCAATCATCAGGGCGGGGTTGTTCATCACATACCCTTCAAGCCCAACAGCCAACCCGGTAAATGCGTTGTAGAGCGAAATAACAACGGGCATATCGGCACCACCGATAGGCAGTGTCATGCACACACCAAACAGCAGAGCCGTCAGGAAGAACAGATCCCGCGGGAGTTCTCCCATTGGGGTGGCATACTGCATGACCGTAAGTGCGCCCAACACCAGAGCAACAAGAAACACCCCGGCATTGAAAATACGCTGACCACCAAAGCGCACCGGCTTTTTCATCCGGCCGTCCAGCTTGGCCCATGCGATAATGGAACCAGTAAGCGAAATACACCCGATAAGCGCACCCAAAACGGTAATGGTAAGGTGTAGTGGAGATGTTGGGTCATCGCTTAAAAGTTCTACAGCGGCCAAGCATGCTGCAGAACCACCGCCCATACCGTTAAAAATTGCAACCATCTGTGGCATGGCTGTCATTTGCACGGTACGGCCACGCCAGCCAGCCCATGCGCAACCCAGAACCAGAGCCAATACAGCCAGTACTACATTTACCAGAAGGTGCGGTTTGGCGGCCTCAGTTACGTTAAATAAATTTAGAAAAGTTGCTGCAATAACAAAGATCATACCGTAACCGGCTGTTACAATGCCAGATACAGCCGTAACAGGGGATGACATGGCTTTCAGCCCGTAAATAAACAGGCCGGCAGCAATAAGGCCGCTTAGGCCCACAATGTATTCAATAAACATTTATTGCTGTTCCTTTTTGGCTGGTGCCGGTTTTTGGCTGGGCCGGAACATGGCAAGCATGCGGTCTGTTACCACGTAGCCCCCCATCACGTTGCCTGCTCCTAGAAAAACCCCAATAAAACCAATAATCTGTCCGTAAATGCTGGTTGCGTTAAACAACGCATCTAGCGCACCAACAACCACAATACCGTGGATGAAGTTGGAGCCAGACATCAGGGGTGTATGCAGGATGGATGGTACGCGGCTGATCACCACATAGCCGGTAAAGGCTGCCAGCATGAAAATGTATAAAGCGATAATAAAGGTCATGGATGTTGCGGTAATCATGATACTTTCTCCGCAGGAGCGCTTTCGATAAATTGTTTGATGGCATCATTGGTTATTGCACCATCATGCGTAAGGGTGGTGCCTTTGATGACATCATCCGTAAAATCAGGTTTCAGTACGCCGTCATGCACGACCTGTTCTAAAAGGTTATAGATATTCTTGGCATAAAGCTCACTTGCCTGAGCTGCCAGGCAGGATGGCAGGTTAGTGGGACCTACCAATGTGACTGGCCCAACTTTAATAATTTCTCCGGCTTTTGTGCCTTCGCAGTTTCCGCCATTGGGTGCTCCCATATCCACCACAACAGCCCCTTCTTTCATGGCGGCCAACTGGTCTGCATCAATCAGGCGTGGTGCGTGTTTGCCGGGGACCGCTGCCGTGGTGATAATCAGATCAGCCTGCGCAATATGTTGGCTGAGTGCAGCACGCACTTTTGTTTTTTCTTCTGGTGTCAGTTCACGTGCGTACCCGCCTGCGCCCCGAGCATCTACACCCGTATCTACAAAGCGCGCACCAACGGATTCCGCTTCTTCCTTGGTTTCGGGGCGCACATCATAACCTTCGCAAACAGCGCCAAGCCGATGCGCTGTTGCCAAAGCCTGCAACCCGGCAACACCCAAACCCATTACCAACACACGCGCGGCCCGGAGTGAGCCAACGGCTGTTGTCATCATGGGCAGGATTTTCTGCATGTGTACGCAGCCCAGCAGAGGTGCGTAATACCCGGCCAAAGCCGCTTGGCTGGAAAGTGCATCCATAGCCTGTGCCCGGCTGATGCGCGGAATAAGCTCCATGGCAAATGTAGTGATCTTGCCATCCCGCAAAGCCTTTACCAGGTCAGGCTCCGTTTTGGCGTAAATGAAAGACACCAGCAGGCTGCCGGGCTTCATTTTTTTTACCGTTTCCACACTGGGCGGCTGCACAGCCAGCACAATATCAGCATCCTCCAGAAGTTTCTGCTGATCCGCTTCTGTGGTGACACCAGCTTGTGTGTATGCTGCATCCGTATAAGTGGCAGCAGCTCCCCCACCCTGTTCCAGAACCAAGGAGGCTCCAAGTTTGGCAATGCGCTGGGCCACTGATGGAATCATGGCAACCCGTCTTTCATCGGCTGCCGTTTCCTTCAGAATTGCAATTTTAAGTGTCACGGTCTGTTCCAAACTCTGTTGTAAAAGTTGGGCAAAGGTCAGAACAGGGTTTTGCATCCTGCCTGAGGCACAAAAGTTATGACACTACGGTGCGTAGGGGTGCTGCAATGATGTGCATCAAAAAATATAGTCATAGTGTTCAAGTAATTTATTGTAATTTTGTTTAAGTGGGCACACCCCTTGCTCGCGTGTCATGGGCATGAACGGTTGATCATGGCAGCGGGTTTCGATTTTGGGTGGATAGCAAGGCTTGAGGAAAGCAGGAAAAGTGGCGGGGCGTGTGCCCACCGGGGCAGCTGCCCGTGGCGGGCAATTCCATTTGGTTGCGTAATGGTCTAGGGTCTGCCGCCATCAGGCCATATATATGGCCTACATATATATACGATCAAAAGCAGGTGGATTATGGGATATCGGGTTGCTGTTGTAGGCGCGACTGGAGCCGTGGGGCGTGAAATCCTCAAAACACTGGCGGAGCGTGAATTTCCGGTTGATGAAATTGTGGCTCTGGCCTCGCCGCGTTCTGCCGGGCGGGAAGTTTCGTTCGGAGATCAGGTTCTGAAAGTAAAGAACCTTGAAACATTTGATTTCACGGGATGGGACGTTGGGCTGTTTTCCCCCGGTGGCTCCGTGTCTGCAAAATATGCACCCATTGCTGCCAAAGCAGGTTGTGTGGTGATCGACAATACCTCGCACTTCCGTATGGACCCGGATGTGCCGTTGGTGGTGCCAGAAGTAAACCCGAACGCCCTTAAGCAGATCAAGCGCAACATTATTGCCAACCCCAACTGCTCTACCATTCAGATGGTGGTGGCACTTAAGCCACTGCATGATCTGTTCACCCTCAAGCGGGTTGTGGTGTCCACCTATCAGGCCGTTTCCGGTGCAGGTAAGGATGGGATGGATGAACTGTTCGCCCAGACACGCGGCACCTTTGTGAATGACCCGCCGAAGATTGAGCAGTTCCAGAAGCAGATCGCCTTTAACTGCATTCCGCAGATCGATGTGTTTATGGATGACGGCGCGACCAAAGAAGAATGGAAGATGCGAGTCGAGACAAAGAAAATTCTCGACCCGGATGTAGATGTAATTGCCACCTGCGTGCGTGTGCCCGTGTTTATTGGTCACTCTGAATCTGTTGTGGCTGAGTTTGAGGAACCTGTTGACATCAAGCGTGCCTACGAAGCCCTGCGTGAAGCAGAAGGCGTTGTGGTGCTGGATAAGCGTGAAGATGGCGGCTACGTGACTCCGATTGACTCGGTGGGCGAAGACGCAACCTACGTTTCACGCCTTCGTGTCGATCCAACTGTTCCCAATGGTCTCGCGTTTTGGTGTGTGTCCGATAATCTGCGGAAAGGTGCGGCTTTGAACGCGGTGCAGATTGCCGAAACCATGATTGCTCTCGATCTCCTGCCCAGACACGGTTGAGTGAGAATCCCGCCCCTCTCGGCCTCGTGTTGGTCTGTTGAATTGACCGGCCAGAGGGGTGGGGCGTAGGACAAAAACGATGCAAACGCCGGATCCAGCCGGCGCTACGGGATAGAGACGGGGTACGAGGCAGACAATGCAGGATATCCGCAAGGCCCTCTATGTAGGGAGCCGAAGTGACGGCAGACTTATTCAGCGGCCCATGTCGCCGCATTTACAGGTCTACCGTTATCGCCTTTCCATGGTTCTTTCCATCATGAACCGTATTACGGGCGTTATCGCAACAGCAGGTGCAGCACTGGGTGTGTTCTGGCTTGGGGCCGCGGCCAAGGGGCCAAAGGCCTTTGCCACGGCGCGCAAGGTAACAGGCAACCCGCTTGGGCAGCTTGTGCTGCTGGGGTGGCTTGCATCCGTTGTGTACCACACGGTTGGCGGTATCCGCCATCTGATCTGGGATAGCGGTTACCGGTACGACAAAAAGGAAGTTAACAAGGATGGCCCGGTAGCCGTGGGTGTTACCGCTGGTGTCAGCACTGTTCTGGCAGCAGGCCTTCTGGCTGTTTCTATTTGTCGCAAACGCAGCCGCGCCAAAGCAGGAAAGGTATCCTGACATGAATGCTTCTGCTCCTCATATTGAAGTCATGCGCTCCCAGCTTGGGCGGGCACGCGGGCTTGGGGCCGGGCATTCCGGTGTAGGCCACTGGTGGGCCGAACGTGTAACGGCAGCTTCCCTGCTTCCACTTTCAACGTGGTTTGTGGTGCAGATGTTCCGCCTCGGCGGTGCAGATCATGCAGAAGTGGTGAAGTGGGGCAGCAAGCCCGTAAACGCAACCATGCTGATCGCCCTGATCATTTCCACTTTCTACCATGCTCAACTTGGGCTTCAGGTCATTGTGGATGATTACGTGCACGGCAAGGCGCATCTGCCTACCCGCCTGCTTGTTAAAATCGGCACCTCCCTGTTGGGGCTGCTGGGCGTAATTGCCGTTATCAAGCTGTTTGTGCGCGGCAGCACCGCCAAATAAGCCGGGCCACCGCCTTATAGAATCAAGAGCCTGTGCCGCCAGCGCCCCAAAGCCTGAAGCGCTGTGGCACGAACCTGAAAAGACTGACAGGCCGAACGCAATGGGAGCGCCGTCACGATGAACGCCAATACCTCTCCGTCACGGGGAGCTTACCGAATTGTTGATCACGCTTATGATGTTGTGGTTGTGGGAGCAGGTGGTTCGGGCCTGCGTGCAACGTTGGGAATGGGCGCCGCAGGGCTAAGCACCGCATGCGTTACCAAGGTTTTTCCAACACGTAGCCACACCGTGGCCGCACAGGGGGGCATCGGGGCTTCTCTGGGTAACATGGCCGAAGATAACTGGCGCTGGCATATGTATGACACCGTAAAGGGGTCTGACTGGCTGGGCGATCAGGACGCCATTGAATTTATGTGCCGTGAGGCCGTGCCTGCTGTGCGTGAACTGGAACACTTTGGTGTGCCGTTCTCCCGCACGGAAGATGGCAAGATCTATCAGCGCCCCTTCGGTGGGCATATGAGCGATTACGGCAAGGCGCCTGTGCCACGTGCCTGCGCTGCGGCTGACCGTACCGGCCATGCCATTCTGCACACGCTGTATCAGCAGTGCCTGAAGCACAATGTTGAATTTTTTGTCGAATATTTTGCCATCGACCTCATCATGGATGAGGAAGGTGAATGCCGCGGCGTAATGGCCTGGTGCCAGGATGATGGCACAATCCATCGTTTCAACGCCAAGATGGTTGTGCTGGCCACCGGCGGTTATGGCCGTGCGTATCAGTCCTGCACCTCTGCCCATACCTGTACGGGTGATGGTAACGGTATGGCCATGCGTGCGGGTATTCCTACGCAGGATATGGAGTTTGTGCAGTTCCACCCCACTGGCATCTATCCGGCAGGTTGCCTGCTGACAGAAGGCTGCCGTGGTGAAGGTGGTTATCTGACCAACTCCGAAGGCGAACGCTTTATGGAGCGTTATGCGCCAACAGCCAAAGATCTGGCCTCGCGTGACGTGGTTTCCCGCGCCATGACAATCGAGATCAAGGAAGGCCGTGGCTGTGGTCCGAAAAAAGACCATATCATGATGCACCTTGAGCATCTTGGGTCTGATCTTCTGCACCAGCGTCTGCCAGGTATTATTGAAACGGCACGTATTTTTGCCGGTGTGGACGTGACCAAGGAACCCGTGCCGGTTCTGCCAACCGTGCATTATAATATGGGTGGTATTCCCACCAATATTCATGGCGAAGTGGTGCGCCCAACCCCGGATAACCCGGATGCAGTTGTGCCGGGCTTGATGGCTGTGGGTGAAGCGGCTTGTGTGTCTGTGCATGGTGCTAACCGTCTGGGCACAAACTCTCTGCTGGATCTGATTGTGTTTGGTCGTGCTGCGGCCCGCCGTGCTGCAGAAGTGGTGAAGCCAACAGACTTTACCCGTCCGTTGCCTGCTGGTGCGGGTGAAGCTGCTCTGGATCGGCTGGACCGGCTGCGTTACGCCAAAGGTGGCACCAAGGTTTCTGCCCTGCGTGAGCGTTTGCAGCGCGATATGCAAACACATGCTGCTGTGTTCCGTACGCAGGAAAGCCTGCAGGAAGGCGTGGACAAAATTCGCGATATCTGGACCGGCGTGAGCGATATCTCTGTGGCAGATTCCTCTCTGATCTGGAACAGCGATCTGATGGAAGCGCTGGAGTTTGAAAACCTGCTGGCAAATGCCACTGTCACGCTGGAAAGCGGCCTTGCGCGGCATGAAAGCCGTGGGGCACACGCGCGGGATGATTATCCTAACCGTGATGACAAGGAATGGCTCAAGCATTCCGTATCGTGGCTGGATGACAAAGGCGGCGTGAAGCTGACCTACCGTCCGGTGCATATGAAGACTCTGACCGATGATGTGCAGGTCTTCCCACCCAAGAAGCGCGTTTACTGAGTTATCGGAACGAACGGGCGATAAAGGGAGGCGAACATGGTTGAACTCAGACTGCCGCGCAACAGCACGATCGGGAAAGGTAAAACCTTTCCCGCTCCAGCCGGGGCAAAAAATGTCAGAACATTCCGGATTTATCGTTGGACCCCGGATGATGACAAAAACCCGGTTATTGATAGCTACGAACTTGATCTGGATACCATCGGGCCAATGGTGCTGGATGCCATCATCCATATCAAGAACGAAATAGACCCTACACTGACATTCCGGCGCTCTTGCCGTGAAGGGATTTGTGGGTCCTGCGCCATGAACATTGATGGGGAAAACACGCTTGCGTGCCTGAAACCCATCAAGGACATCAAGGGCGATGTACGCATCTATCCGCTGCCGCATATGCCTATTGTAAAAGATCTGGTGTCTAATCTGGATGGTGCTTATGCGCAGTTGCGTTCCATCCAGCCTTGGATGCAGGCAGACAGTGCTCCTCCGCCAGATTCTGAACGGAAGCAGAGCATTGAGGAACGCGCTAAGCTGGACGGAATGTGGGAATGCATTCTGTGCTTCTGCTGCACAACGTCCTGCCCATCCTATTGGTGGAATGGTGACAAGTATCTAGGCCCAGCTGTTCTTCTGGCTGCTTATCGCTGGATTGCCGATAGCCGCGATGAACATACGGGTGACCGTCTGGATGGGTTGGAAGATACCTTTAAGCTGTATGCGTGCCGTACGATCATGAACTGCACCCAGACATGCCCGAAGGGTCTGAACCCGGCCAAGGCCATTGGGCGTATCAAGGAACTGCAACTGGAACGGAAAGTCTGATTTTTCGTCTTTCCAGTCAGTGGATTTACAAAAACCCGGTATGGCTTTGCCCTGCCGGGTTTTTTGTTGCCTGAGCGAAGATACTTCATCTTCCCTTCCTCCTGCATTGACTGCAACTGAGGAAGGTGGAACATGAAACCTGCTAGAAGACGATCTGTTTGGTAGTGAGGTTTTTCGTGTTTGACGGCCATCTTTCTTCATCATCTGGCCGTGCGCGGGCCTGGACTGACAGCCTGTTTGTAGATCATGCCATTTTCCGCCTGATGTGGACCAACTTTCACGCGGTTATTCCGGGCAAAGTATATCGGTGTAACCATCCTACCCCAGCGCGCTTGAAAAGAGCCATGGAACGGTTGGGCTTGCGTACGCTGGTGAACTTACGTGGGCATAGAAAATGTGGGTCTGATGCGCTTTCTCGCAATGCGGCGCGCGGCCTTGGTTTGCACCATGTAGATATGGCGTTTGAAAGCCGTGGTGCGCCCCATAAGGACAGAATTCTGCGTTTTGCGGATATGTACCAAAAGCTGGATTTTCCAATGTTGATGCATTGTAAATCTGGCGCAGACCGTGCTGGCTTGGCATCTGGCTTAGTTGTGCTGTTTGAAGGTGGATCTGCCCAACAGGCGCTTAAGGAACTGTCTTGGAAATACGGGCATTTCCGAAGCTCTCGCACAGGTATTCTGGATGCGTTTTTTCTGCATTATCAGGCGGAGGGAGAAGGCCGCATGCCTTTTCTTGAATGGGTGCGGAATGAATATGATGAGCACGCTTTAAAAGAAGAGTTTGTAGCCAATAAGCTGTCTTCTTTTCTGACAGATCAGGTTTTGCGGCGCGAATAAATCATGGTTCCCATGATCCTTTTTAATTGCAAGGCCTGATGCTGCATGGTGCCTCATAAACCTGTGCCTGTTCTGGCCGTTGTGGCTGTACTGCTTTCTTGGGCATGTGCGTATCCTGTTGTGCGGTTGGCACTTCCTTTTTTTGCGCCTGTTCCGTTAGCTGCTGCTCGTTATATGGTGGCTGCATGCCTTGTTGTGTGCTGGTTGTGTGTAAAGCGCCCAACATTACCGCGGTTAAAAGATATCCCACGTTTTTTGGCATGTGGCGGCATTGGCATTGCGCTTTACAATATTCTTTTCAATACGGGTGAACAGACAGTTTCTGCTGGTGCAGCCAGCCTGTTGTTGAATACAGCCCCTTTTTTAGCTGCCATTGCCGCCGTTCTGTTCTTGAACGAACGACTGACTGTGTGGGGGTGGCTAGGTTCTCTCATCAGTTTTACCGGTGTGGTGATTATTGGGAGCGGCCAACCCGGGGGCCTTGGTTTCGGCTCTGGCACCACGGTTATGCTGGCAGCAGCTTTATGCTCTGCAACATACTATCTGCTTCAACGGCCTTTGGTAACGCGCTACGGAGCGTTGGTGACCACCGCCTATATTTTGCTAATTGGCGCGGGTTTGCTTTTGCCGTGGCTTCCCAGTGCCATACATACGCATAATGGTTGGCAAGCTTGGGCATTGGTTGGGGTGCTGGGGGTGTTCCCGTCCATTTTGGGGTATGGCGCTTGGGCGCATGTGGTCGGGCAGGTGGGTGTCGCCCGTTCTTCTGGCTTGCTGTATTTGCTTTCTCCCACAACACTTCTGCTGGCATTTGTGTTGGTGAGAGAAGTGCCAAATCTGCGCACCCTTATTGGTGGGTGTATTGTTATGGCTGGTGTTGGGTTGATGCAAATGTATGGGCACCCACGCCCGCAGTTGAAAGCTGAAGGCGCAGCATAAAAAAAACCACTCCAGACACAAAATCTGAAGTGGTTTTGCAAGACTGGATTTTAGAACAAATGGGTATTCTAAAACCCTATAAACTCTCGCTTAGATCGGCAGAGTTTTTTCCAGTGTCGTGCTGATAGCGGTCAAGCCGGGAAGTACTTTCCCTTCCAGCCATTCCAGAAAAGCCCCACCTGCGGTGGATACATAAGACATCTTATGCAGCACACCGGCATGACGGAGGGCGGAAACAGTATCCCCGCCGCCAGCTACGGTTTTCAGTTTGCCTTCCTGCGTGAGCTGGGCAGCAGCCTGAGCAACAGCATTGGTGCCTTCATCAAACGGTGGCAGTTCAAACACGCCCAAAGGCCCGTTCCAGACCAGCGTTTTCAAACCAGCAAGTTTGCTTTGCAGCAGCTTTACGGTTTCTGGGCCAACGTCCAGCGCCATCCAGCCATCAGGAATAGCCGTTACAGACACAACCTGTGTGGGTGCTCCTGCAATAAAGTCTTCCGAAATCACAACATCTACCGGAAGGATCAGATCGCAGTTTTTGGCTTTGGCCTGTTCCATAATCGTGCGTGCTGTATCCAGCATGTCTTTTTCGATCAGGGATTTGCCAACCTGCAGGCCCTTGGCTGCCAGAAACGTGTTGGCCATGGCGCCACCAATAGCCAGCATGTCCACCTTTGCCAGCATGTTTTCAAGCAGCTGAAGTTTGGTGGAAATTTTTGCGCCGCCCACAATAGCCCCAACAGGCCGCTCCGGGTTTTCCAGCGCAGCATAAAGGGCTTCCAGCTCTGCCTGCATCAATCGGCCACCATAAGATGGCAGATGGGCTGCAACGCCAGCGGTAGAAGCATGGGCACGATGCGCGGCAGAAAAGGCATCGTTCACATACACATCGCCAAGGCTGGCGAGGGCTGCGGACAAACCTGCATCGTTCTTTTCTTCACCCGGCTGAAAGCGTGTGTTTTCCAGCAGCAGGATGTCTCCATCCTGCATGGAGCGCGCAGCGGCTTCGGCATCCGGGCCAATGCAATCATGCGCAAAGCTGACAGGCCGCCCCAAAGCTGTGGCCAAAGCCGTAGCAATGGGCTGGAGCGACATATCCGGCACCACTTTGCCTTTTGGCCGGTCAAAATGGCTGAGCAGGATAACCCGGCCACCTTTTTCCGCCAGTTCGCGAATGGTGGGCACAACACGTTCAATACGTGTTTCGTCTGTAACCTTCCCGTCCTTCATGGGTACGTTCAGGTCTACACGCAGCAGAATACGTTTGCCCTTGGGGTCAAGCGTATCCAGCGTGCTGAAAGGAAGTTCTGCCATTACAGGCTTCCGAACAGAGCTGCTGTATCAGACATGCGGTTGGAGAAGCCCCATTCGTTATCGTACCAAGAGCAGACACGAACAAGTTTGCCGCCATCTACCAATGCTGTCTGTGTGGCATCGAATGTTGAAGATGCCAGTGCATGGTTGAAATCAGAACTGACGAGCGGTGCATCAGAATACGCCAGAGCGTTTTTCATCTTGCCGGAGTCGACAACAGCTTTGATGGCGTTGTTAACGTCTTCAACTGAAGCTGGTGCGTTTTTGGGCACAAAGTCCAGAGAAACGATGGAAACATTGGCGGTAGGAACACGAATGGCTGTACCATCCAGCTTACCTTTAAGCTGCGGCAGAACCAGACCAACAGCGCGGGCTGCGCCAGTGGAGGTCGGGATCATGTTCAGGCCAGCAGCGCGGGCGCGGCGCAGATCCTTGTGCAGTGTGTCTACCGTGCGCTGATCGCCTGTGTAGGAATGAATGGTGACCATGTAGCCACGTTCAATCCCGAACGCATCTTCCAGCACCTTGGCCATTGGGGCCAGGCAGTTGGTGGTGCAGGATGCGTTGGAAATCACGGTCATGTCCGGTGTCAGCACATCCTGGTTCACACCGTAAACAATGGTGGCATCCACATCTGTAGCTGGTGCGGAAATAATCACCTTACGTGCGCCAGCTGTAAGCAGTGGCTGCGCTTTTTCCTTGGAGGTAAACAGGCCTGTGCATTCCATGGCCACATCAACGCCCTGAAAGGGAACCTTGGAGGGATCACGTTCCGCAGAAACGGTAATCGGGTCCCATGTGCGGCCATTGGCAGTGACAATAATTTTGTTGCCATCTACTCGGATATCGGCAGGCAGGCGACCATGTACGCTGTCATAGCTTAACAGATGGGCATTGGCTTCTACGCTGCCCAGATCATTGATAGCTACCGGCACAACATCGGTGCGGCCGCTTTCAATAATGCCGCGCAGCACAAGGCGGCCGATGCGTCCGAAGCCATTGATAGCGATTTTGACTGCCATGGTTTTCTTTCTCCGTTCTGTCGTTCTGTGATCTTGTACGATCTTCTTATTGTTACAACGGCTCCCGCTCTAGCTAACGGGAGGTAGGTGATGGCGCCTGAAGAAACCTTTCTTCTATGGCGCCGGATGCACGCAAGTGTTTTAGAACCCGCGCACAAATCGCTCCGGCAGTAATGCCAAAACGTTCATACACCGCGTTGGCAGGTGCGGATACGCCAAAATCATCCATACCAACGAAAAATCCTTGGCTACCCAACCAGCGTTCCCACCCAAAGCCCGAAGCTGCCTCAATACCCACACGCAGTGTGCCTGTGCCCAGAATGGCAGTTTTGTAAGCTTCCGGCTGGTTAGAAAACACTTCCCAACAGGGAATGGAAACAACAGCGGCCTGTATGCCGTGTTGCCGCAAAAGCTGTTCTGTTTCCAAAGCAATACTCACCTCTGGGCCAGATGCCATAAGGGTAACCTGCCGTGTGGCGCTGCCATGCAGCATGTAGCCCCCACGGGCAGCAGAACCTTGCATGGGCACAGCATGGGAATGTTCGGGCGGGTTGGGGCAGAGCATGATAACTGCCGGGCCAGATTGCCAGCGGATGGCGGCTTTCCAACAGGCAAAAGCTTCCTGTGCATTTGCTGGGCGAAAAACGGCCAGATGGGGCATGGCGCGCAGGCTGGCAAGTTGTTCTACAGGTTGCCAGCTTGCACCATCGTGGCTGAGGGCCAGTCCATCATCTGTTAAAAGATAGATAATTTTTTGGCGCATCAGGGCGGCCATACGTAACGCTGCACGCATCCGGTCCACTGTAATCATGCTGGCTATACCACAGGGCAAAATGCCGCCATGCAAGGCCATACCATTTAACATTCCGGCCATGCCATGTTCCTGAATATTGCACGGCCAGTCTGGTTGGATATGCGCAGCAGCAGTGGTTCGTGGCAATGCAGATGTTGCGGTTAGAACCGTCAGTTCTGGCAAAAGGGCAGAAAGCGTATGCAGGCTGGTAATGGCAGCTTGCTGGGTAGAAGCCTGATGTGTGGGCTGCATGGCGCGGCGGTACAGTCGGCTCCAGTCCTCCATGAGCAAGCTGGGCAAGGTATTGGTTGTTTCACGCTCAAAAGCCGTACGTTGGCGGTGTCTGGCCAGCCGCTTTAGCCATGAACGGTATGCAGTGGCGCCGCGTCGGGCCGTTGGGCTCCACGGGCCTGTCAGTTCCTCTTCTGGGGAGAGGTATGGTTGAGGGCGAAAAGTTTGTGGGCTTTCAGGCGGCATGCAGGCAATAAGCGTTGGTTTTTTAGCCCGTAATGTGGCTGCCAGAGCGCCGTTAATGGCGCTTAATTGTGATGCATCTACTTTGCGGATGCTCCATCCGGATGCGCTAAAGCGCGCCAGAGAGTTTGAGAACTCGGTTCTATCTGCTCCGGGCGTGGGACTGACGAGAACAGCAAGC
Source organism: Acetobacter sp. AC2005 (assembly GCF_037901235.1). NCBI lineage: Bacteria > Pseudomonadati > Pseudomonadota > Alphaproteobacteria > Acetobacterales > Acetobacteraceae > Acetobacter > Acetobacter sp. AC2005. The sequence continues at coordinate 1,220,033 of NZ_CP149625.1, read as the reverse complement.
TGAGTCAGGCCAAAACGCCCGGCAAGCTGAGCAGCTTCCATGGCAACGCCAGTGGCCAAATCTCCATCACGTGCCAGCACCCATGTGCGATGGTTTACTAATGAACGCCCATAGCGCTTTGCCAGCAGGTGTTCTGCAAGTGCCATACCAGCTGCAGCCGCAATGCCTTGGCCAGCAGGGCCGGGGGCAGTTTCTACACCCGGATGCATGCCATATTCTAAAGGGGACTCGGAAAACCCATAAGTGCCGCTGAGGTGCAGCATGGCCTGTAATAAGGGGTGCAGGGTGGCGGAAGGGACAACAAACCTGTCCCGATCAGGCCAATCTGGGTGTGCAGGATCAAAGCGCAACACGCGGCACCATAGCGCTGTAACAGGCAGGCAAAGTGTTTGCAGCAACGCCAGATGCGCAGAATTTCTGGCTTTACCAAGCATTAAACGGGCTGCTGCATATAGGCGCAGCACAACGCTATCCTGCGCAGGTAAGGTTGCAGCAGAAGGGGCGAATGAATGCTCTGTGAGTGTGGCCTGTGCCATTGAAAAGAGAGTGTGGAACGAATTTTTGCTGCTGAAAAGGGTACGAAAAGGCCCAAAGGGCTTGCACCGGGTGCAGGAGAGCGCGAAAGAAACAGAAATGGCTCTGTGAAGCCATGTTGAATTGCCATTACACGTTCTGGTGGAGAACTGTCCTGTTATGCTGCCCGTTTCCCGAGTGATAGAAAAAGGGTCTTTTCTCCGTGTTGTTGTTGCGGGGTGCGTGCTGGTTGGCATGACAGGCTGCAAGCTGGTTGATCAAAAAACCTTCAACCCGAACGCAGGTGTGGCACCCAAGCCGTATATTCCGCCGCCGCCGCCGGGCCCGCCGCCTGTGCCGCCGTTGATTGAACTGGCAGCAGGCACCCCTGCATCACAGTGGGAAGGACCGGTTGATCAGATCACGCGTCTTGCCCTTAGCCGCAAACCCGATGTTCTGTTTGTTGTCAGATGTCTGGTGCCGCCACAGGCCAATGCAGATGCGGAACAATCTTCCCTGATGAACTTGGTGCAGGGTGATGGCCGGGCTGTGTTGCAGGAAATCATTAACGCCGGAGCATCGGAAGCGCAGGTGGAAATGTCCGCTATGCCGGATTCTTCCGTGACGAAACCGGTTGTGCGGGTGTATGTGCGGTAAAGCAGCATTATATACACAAACGTGTGAACACACAGGCCAGACGGCCGATGGGTACGCGCCATGCCCCGACCGTTTCTGACGAGAAGCGAGGAGAAAGTTAGCGTGGGAGCGATAAAAAACGCCCGCCATCCTTTTTATGATCACTGCCATCAGGCGCTGGATCAGATCAAACATCAGGGGCGTTACAGAACCTTTACGCCATTGGCCCGTCAGGCAGAGCGTTTTCCTTTGTATGAAGAGGCTGTGCGTGACCTGCCGCAAGGGCGCGAAGTTATTGTATGGTCAACCAATGACTATCTGGGTATGGGCGTTGTGCCGGAGGTGCAGGACGCTGCTATCGCCGCCATTCGGGAACATGGCGCAGGCGCAGGTGGTACGCGTAATATTGCAGGCACAAGCCCGCTGCATACCCAGTTGGAGGCAGAACTGGCTTCCTTGCACGGTAAGGAAGCTGGGCTACTGTTTATTTCTGGCTACGTTTCCAACCAGGCTAGCTTGCAAACTATTCTGACATCCATGCCAGGATGGATCTGTTTTTCAGACCGGCTGAATCATGCATCCATGATTGCAGGCATCAAGGGTGCACGTGGGTCTCAGACAGTCATTTACGAACATAATGACCTGAAAGATCTGGAAGAAAAACTGGCAGCAGCGCCAAAAGATGCTCCCAAGCTGATTGCGTTTGAGAGCGTTTATTCCATGGACGGTGATATTTCCGATATTGCCGGAACCTGTGCGCTTGCCCGTAAATACAACGCCTTGACCTATCTGGATGAAGTGCATGCCGTGGGCCTGTACGGTCAGGAAGGCGGCGGTGTTTCCCAGCGCGATGGTGTGGCCGATCAGGTTGATATTATCGAAGGTACACTGGCCAAAGGCTTTGGCGTGCATGGCGGTTACATTACGGCTTCTGCTGAAATTGTAGATTTCCTGCGCTCTACAGCTTCTGGCTTTATCTTCACCACAGCTCTGCCGCCACCGGTTGTGGCCGGAGCACTTGCCAGTGTGCGCAAGGTACGTGCGGAAAACTGGCGGCGCGAATCCATTTTTGAGCGCGTGAACACGTTCCGCCACCGCCTGCGGGCTGCCGGTGTGCCATTTACCATGACACCCAGCCATATTGTGCCCATTCCCATTGGAGATGCAGAGCGTTGCAAACGTATTTGCCGCCGCTTGCTGACCGAATATGGGCACTACGCAACACCCATCAATTATCCGACCGTACCGCAGGGTACGGAGCGCCTGCGCCTTACGCCGGGGCCGTTCCACACAGATGAGATGATGGATGATCTGATTAACGCGCTGGGTGTGTTGCTGCGTGAAGAAGGCATTATGCCAGCACGTCAGGCAGCCTGTTCGGCCGCGTAAGAAAAACCATTACGGCGGGGAGGGCGAAAGCCTACACCCGCCGTAATAGAGGGTTAGTGGTTGCTTTTCAGCTTATCCACGGCAGCTTTAAGTTCAGATAAAGAAACCGCACCGGGGATAATAGCCTGATCCCCAATAATGAAGGTGGGTGTTCCTTCCAGATTGATGGAGCGGGCCAAGGCAACATTTTTTGCCAGTGCTGTGGTGACGGCTGAGCTTTTCATATCCTTCACCAACTTGTCTGTATCCAGCCCTGCCTGACGTGCTGCATTCCGGATTCGATCCATCCCCGGGGCAGAAGAATCCGCCATCAGGATTTTCTGGAACGGAATGTATTTGCCCTGCATGCCAGCGGCCATAATGGCTTGTGCATCTAATGTACTGTTTGGCCCCAGAACAGGAATAACCTTTTCCACCAGTCTCAGGTCTGGTTCTGCGGCAACAAGTGCATCCAGATCATCCAGCACCTTGCGGCAGTAAGGGCAGCGCGGGTCATAAAACTCCACTACATTCAGGGTGCCTTGTGGGTTCCCCAACACTACATCAGTAGAGCTTCCACCAAAAAGCGGTTTGTTGCGGCGAACCAGATCGAGCGCAGAGGCATTTTTCTGCGCCGCGGCTTGGTTTTGCAGGGAGGCAATCGCATCCGACAGAATGGAGGGGTCGGTTTTCAGGGCGTTGCGCATGATGTTTACAATTTCGGCACGCTGGGCAGGTGTAAAGCTGCTATCTGCTGCACGTAATGGCGCGGAGTCCGCACAAAACAGGGCGGCGGCCAGTGCGCCAGCACCCGCTGTAAGGCGGAAGAAAGATTTCAGATTCTGCATGGTGTCCTTGTCCATAAACTGGAATGGTATGGCACGTGCGGTCATTACGGCAAGGTTGGGCTGTTGCTGCCCGCCGTAAAGCAGGTTAATCCAGACAGATACCATCCAGACGACTGCCCGCCGGACGGGCCCAGTAGTGGAGAAAGCAAGGCGTGGCCGCCCGTTCTATTATCCCCCGTTTTACGCGGTTTAAAACCGTGCTTTCTGGTTCTCGCAAGCGTGCGGGGGCTTTGGCTCTTGCTCTTACCTCTGTTCTGCCGGCCTGTAGTTCTGGCAGCCATATCGCACAGCCTGTGGAAACCGGGTTTGTGGGAGAGGTTGTGGCGGATGAACCGCAGGCCGTTTTGGTGGGGCGCGATGTTCTGGCTAAAGGGGGCAATGCGGCAGATGCTGCGGCCGCCCTTGGGCTGGCTCTTTCTGTCACGCTGCCTTCCCGCGCATCTTTGGGCGGCGGTGGTGCCTGTCTGGCATGGAAGCCGGGTGATAGTGCGGGGCAAGCTTTTGTGTTTTTGCCCAGAGCTGGGTTGAATGATGCCGGGGCAGATCGCCCTGCCTCTGTGCCCATGCTGGCCCGTGGCCTGTATTTGATGCAGCTGCGCTACGGCAGTGTAGACTTTGCTGATCTGCTGTTGCCTGCCCGTAATCTGGCATCCCGCGGGGTGCCGGTAGGCGGGCTGTTGGCATCTGACCTTGCTGCTGTTCAGGCTCCCTTGCTGGCAGATGAAAGAACCCGCGCCATTTTTGGTAATGCCAACGGTAATGTGCTGGTGGCGGATGACGTAATGGTGCAAACGCGTCTGGCTGGTGCACTGGAGCGGATGCGCATTGCTGGTGTGGGCGATCTTTATGCTGGTGCGCTGGGCCAGACATTTGCAGATGCTGCGCGCGCTGCTGGCGCCGGGCTGACAACGTTGGATTTGCGCGCGGCTGTTCCCGTGGCAGCCCAGCCGCTTACAGCACGTGTTGATGGTGTTGATATCAGTTTTCTGCCACCGCCTGCAGATGGTGGGTTTGGCATGGCTGCCGCGTACCTTTCTAATGTGGGGCAGAATGGTGGCCGTGTAAGGGCTGAAACGGCTGTATCTGGTTGGCGTGCCCGGCAGGGCGCAAAAGGGGCGGCCACCAGTATTGCAGATGCACAGGCTCTTCTGAACTCTGGCCATATTCCTGCTGGGTCTGTTTTGCCAGCCTTGCCTGCTTCTACATCTTTTGTGGTGACGGATAGGCAGGGAGAATCCGTTGGCTGCGCATTCACCATGAACAATCTGTTTGGTACGGGGCGTATTGCTGGTTCTACAGGCATTATGCTGGGGGCTTCACCGGTGCGGAAACCTCTGCCGCTTCTACCTGTTGCTATTGCGCATCGTGGCAACCAGTTTCAGGCTGCGGCCACGGCATCTGGGCAAAATGTCGCGGCAGATACGGCCGCGGTTGCGTTGCAGGCTGCAATAGCGGGTAGTCGGCCACAGGTTACCAACGGTGTAGGTCGTGCCAATTTTGTGTCCTGCCCTGCCGGTTTGCCGGGTGATGGCAGCAAATGCTTTGGTTGGACTGACCCCAGAGGGTTTGGGTTGGCTCTTTCTTCCGATCATGGAAAAAAGAGCTGATAATTTTCAGAATCTTAAAAGATGGCAGCTTAATCTCATGCTGTCATCTTGAAAAGTTGCCAATTTGTTCTTAATAGAACAGTTAGAGATCGCAACATTAACAAAAAGTTTCCATAAAGCGGTTCCCGGTACATTCGTTGCTGCCGCAGGGGCTTTATGGCAGGAATTAAACGCATAATCTTTCGTGCATGGTGCGTTATGCACATTCAGGGGCCTTACAACATCTGGCAGTCCGGCCCACAGGAAGGGAATGGTAAAAATGGATAAGGCAAAGGCTCTCGAAGGCGCGCTAGGACAGATTGAACGTGCTTTTGGCAAAGGTTCTGTCATGCGTTTGGGGCAGCGGCCCAAAGTAGAGGCAGATGTTATTCCTACGGGTTCCCTTGGGTTGGATATTGCGCTCGGAATTGGTGGGTTGCCCCGTGGGCGTGTGGTAGAAATTTACGGGCCAGAAAGCTCTGGTAAAACCACGCTTGCACTGCATGCCATTGCAGAAGCGCAAAAACGTGGCGGAACATGTGCCTTTATTGATGCCGAGCATGCGTTAGACCCCGGTTATGCAAAAAAACTGGGCGTGGACGTAGATAACCTGCTGATCAGCCAGCCAGATGCCGGTGAACAGGCGCTGGAAATTGCAGATACACTTGTAAGATCCGGCGCTATTGATGTTCTGGTTGTGGATAGTGTTGCCGCATTGGTGCCGCGTGCAGAACTGGAAGGGGATATGGGCGATAGCCATGTTGGCCTTCATGCACGTTTGATGAGCCAGGCGCTGCGTAAGCTGACGGGCACGGTGGCGCGTTCCAATACCCTGATGATCTTCCTGAACCAGATTCGTCTAAAAATTGGGGTGATGTTTGGGAACCCGGAAACAACCACGGGTGGTAACGCCCTGAAGTTCTATTCCTCTGTGCGTATGGATATTCGCCGCATCGGGTCAATCAAGGACAAGGATGAGGTTACGGGTAACCAGACGCGCGTAAAGGTTGTCAAAAACAAAATGGCGCCGCCTTTCCGTCAGGTGGAATTCGATATCATGTACGGTGAAGGTATCAGCAAGGTGGGTGAACTGATCGACCTTGGTGTAAAAGCCGGTGTTGTTGAAAAATCCGGGGCTTGGTTCTCATACGATAGTCAGCGCATTGGGCAGGGGCGTGAAAACGCCAAGCAGTTCCTGCGTGATCATCCAGAAATGGCCGCTGATATTGAACGCCGTGTGCGTGAACATGCCGGTGTTGTTGCCGAGGCTATGATGGTGGCGCCAGAACACCATGAAGGCGACTGAACTTTCTTCTAGTCTATAGGGCGTTGAAGCAGGCGGGCTTGTGCATCATAAGATGCCAGCACCGCCTGTTCTGCTTTATGGGTTGGGGCATCTGTAAAGCCTGCTTTTTGCCAAAAGCTAATGGCGTGGCAGGTGGATGTAAGTAAAAGAATATGCAGATTATGCCTGCGCGCAGCATCCTCCGCCAGTAATAAGGCTTGTTGTGCAAATCCTTGCCCTCTAACTGCGGGGGAAAGAGCAAGATCATGAATATACCAACTGTCTGCTTTATCAGGCAGGGTATGTAGTAATGTATTTAATGGCGGGGAAATAAGGCCTTGCCATGGGTGGCTTATAAGATAGCCAAGCACTTCTTTATCTCGCACAAGAGAAAAGCAGCCATCGGGTGCAAGTTTCAGGCGTTCTTCAAAAACGGCCCAATCTTCCATGTAATCAGGGTGAATGCAGGCAGTTAATGTCATAACACCGGTAAGATCATCTGGTGTCATGGAACGCCAAGTGGTATCTGCGCTGTGAGTCATATAGAATTTCCGTTTTTTCCTTATACAGTTATTCAACTCAAAGGCTGATAACTGGAAAAGTGGGTAGGCATGACGGCACGAGTAAAACTGACATTGCGGCTGGATGCAGATGGCAAACCTGCGCTGGGGCACGGCAAGATACATCTTCTGGAAAAGTTGGAAGAAACAGGTTCCATTTCAGCGGCAGGGCGTGCCATGGGTATGTCTTACCGCCGGACATGGTTGTTGGTAGATAATCTGAACCAGCTTTTTAAGGAACCTTTGGTTATTACGCGGCCCGGTGGTGGTGGTGGGGCTTTTCTTACCCCTACAGGTAAAACTGTTGTCACATTGTACCGTCAGATTGAAGAGAAGGCTGCACAGGCAGCGCGTTCCGATATAACGGAACTGGAAAATTTATTGTCTGCGTGCCCACAAAAAACCTCACCAGAATGAGATGGGTCTATTCAGAACAATGAAAAAACCATCCCATAAAATTTAGCAAAAGAGCGGGAGACAGACGTGTCAGCAAATGTGCAGCGACGTGATGTAATCAAGGCAGGGGCAGGTGCCACCCTGGCTTCGCTGGTAGGAGGTGCCATTGGGCGGGCTCATGCCGAAGGGCTGGCAAATGCCACGGGTGCATTTGATGATAACACAGTTGCGCAGATTGCTCGCAGGTTGGCCAACGGGGCTTACAAGGCACCAGATCAGACCCTGCCAAAGGCGCTTTCAAATCTGAATTTTGATCAGTTCCGCAGTATTGCCTACCGTGCAGACCGCGCTTTATGGGCTGGTGATAATTTGGGCTTTGATGTGGAGTTTTATCCGCGTGGTTTTTTATACAAACCGCGGATTGAAATTTACGAAGTGCAAAATGGGCAGGCGGCGCCGGTTCCTTACTCGCCAGATTTGTTTACGTATGCAGATTCTTCTTTGCGGGTGGATGATAATCTGGGTTTTGCAGGCTTGCGCTTACGTGCCCCTATTAACATCCCTGGCGTGATGGAAGAGTTCTGTGTTTTCCTTGGTGCGTCATATTTCCGTGCAGTAGGGAAAGACCAGATTTACGGGCTTTCTGCACGTGGTTTTGCTGATGGCACGGGGGACCCTAAAGGGGAGGAGTTTGCTCTTTTCCGTGCGTTCTGGTTGGAAAAACCTGAGCCTGGTGTGCAATCTGTTGTTATTCATGCACTGTTGGATAGTCCGTCTCTTACAGGGGCTTTTCGTTTTACCATCCGCCCGGGTGAAAGTACGGTGTTTGATGTGCAGTCCACATTATTTCCACGTACCAAAATAGAACAATCTGGCATCGCGCCACTTACGGGCATGTTCTATTTTGATGGGAACGATCGCAACCACATTGATGATTGGCGCCCCGCTGCACATGATAGCGAAGCCCTGCAAATGTGGACAGGTGCAGACCAACAGCTGTATCGCCCATTGCGTAATCCGCTTGATCTCCAGTTTTCAACATTTTCCGATACTTCTCCGCGCGGTTTCGGGTTGATGCAGCGCCGGCGTTCTTTTCATGATTATGAAGATCTGGCCTTGCATTATGAAAAGCGCCCTTCCTTGTGGATTGAGCCTATTGGAGATTGGGGTTCCGGTTGGGTAGATCTGGTTGAAATTCCTACACCAAATGAAGTGAACGATAATATTGTTGCCTTCTGGCGGCCAAAGGAACCTTTGCAGGCTGGCAAGGAATACAGCTTTACCTACCGTATGTACTGGGGGTGGGATGCACCTTTCCCCACGCCACTGGCGCGTATTGGTGCCACACGTGTTGGCGCTGTAGTGGATGATAAAACTGCCCGCTTTTTTGCCATAGATTTTGTGGGTGCACCTTTTGAGCATCTGCCAAAGGACACGCATTTTCATGTTTCACCTCAGGCATCTGCGGGTACAATTCGCAACGTTGTTGTAGAGCCAAACCCGGAAATCAACGGGTGGCGCACGACATTTGAGTTTGTGCCGGGTGATGCCAAGGTGGCAGATCTAAGCTGCGCGCTGGAAACAGATGCCGGGCCAGTATCTGAACAGTGGCTGTACCGATGGACGCCGTAAACATGCCGGATTCTACACAAATGTTTCGTGCTCTTCCTTCAGAATCTCCGCTGGATATGCCGGTGCAGAATTTTCATGCTGCACCTAATATGGCTGGGCGTGGCCGCACGCCTGTAACCTCTCCACGGAATATTGTGCTGCGTCGGTTGGCTGTTATTGGATCAGCTTTGCTGCTGACGGCTTATGGCGCATGGCGCACACATAAAGTGATGGATGAGGCAGGTGTTTCCACCTTGGGTGTGATCATGCTGCTGTTGTTTATTGCTTTGTTTATGTGGATTGCGCTGGCATTTACATCTTCGGTTGCCGGGTTCTGTTCTCTGGTTGCACATGGTGGGCTTGGACTGGGGATTAGCAAATCTGGTCCTCTGCCTCAGCTCACACGGCGGAACGCTGTTTTGCTGCCTACGTATAACGAGCCCCCTCGTCGCGTTATGGCGGGGTTGAAAGCCATTTACGCCAGTTTGCAGGAAACAGGAGAACTGGCTGCGTTCGATTTCTTTATTTTGTCGGACACAACAAACCCGGATGTATGGGTAGAGGAAGAAGCTGCATTTCTGGCACTGCGTGAAGAAACTGGCGGATATGATCATATCTTTTATCGCCGCCGCCATAACAATGTGGAACGTAAGGCAGGTAACCTAGGGGAATGGGTGCGCCGCTTTGGCGGAGCGTATGACCATATGGTTACGCTGGATGCAGACTCCGTTATGTCTGGCGCTACGCTTGTGCGTATGGCCGCCGCCATGGAGCGTAACCCCGGCGTAGGGCTAATACAGACACTTCCAGTTATTACTGGTGGCACAACGCTTTTTGCGCGTTTGCAACAGTTTGCGGGCCGCGTGTATGGGCCAGTTATTGCGTACGGTATTGCATGGTGGCATGGCTCCGAAGGAAATTACTGGGGCCATAATGCCATTATCCGCACACGCGCTTTTGCTGAACAGGCGGGTATGCCACATGTGCCGGGCAAACCACCTTTTGGTGGGCATATTCTGAGCCATGACTTTGTAGAAGCTGCTCTGATGCGCCGTGGGGGCTGGGCCATACATATGGTGCCAGCGCTTGATGGTTCTTATGAGGAAAGCCCGCCTTCTCTTACCGATGTTGCTATTCGTGATAGGCGTTGGTGCCAAGGCAACCTTCAGCACGTCAAGGTTCTGCCAACAAAGGGGCTGCATTGGGTTAGCCGGATGCACATGATTGTGGGCATTGGGGCTTATGTAACATCCCCTTTGTGGCTTGTGTTTTTGCTAACTGGTATTCTCATTTCCCTTCAGGCGCATTTTGAACGGCCTGAATATTTTGGTGAAACAAAACTTCTTTACCCGCACTGGCCACATGTTGACCCCGTGCAGGCGAAGTACGTGTTTATTGGCACCATGATTGTGCTGTTAGCACCAAAACTTCTCGCTTATATCGCGCTATTGCTGGATAGAGAAAATTGCAAAGGGTGTGGTGGCGCCATACGTGCAGCAGGTTCCATATTGGTGGAAACGCTGATTGGTGGCTTGATTGCCCCAATAGCCATGTTGATTCAAACGCTTGGCGTATTCTCCATTCTCACAGGTCATGATTCCGGTTGGAATGCGCAGCGGCGAGATGATGGCGGCGTGCCGTTTATGGATATTGTCCGCCAATATGGGCGTTTTACCATTTTCGGCTTATTGTTGGGCGCTGGGGCATGGGTTGTTTCCCCGTCACTATTTTTCTGGATGACGCCTGTTTTGTTGGGCCTGGTTTTTTCCATTCCTCTGGTAGCTTTTACCAGCAGCCGTAACGTGGGCTTGGATTTTCGTAAGGCAGGCCTCCTTCTGGTGCCAGAAGAAACCAATATGCCGGATGTTCTAAAAAAAGTTGAACAGGACCGCGAAAGTGATGAAGCTCCAGACCTTCCAGAAGATGCTTTGCGCGCTTTGCGTGCAGATGTAGGGCTGGCGCAGGCACATATGGCCATGCTGCCACCAGAACGTAAAGCTGGTGATCCTATCAATGCAGATCAGTTGGTTGGCTTGGTAAAACTTTCTGAATCTCACACGGTTTCTGAAGTTGAGCACAAGCTGACAGTAAAAGAAAAAGCTGCAGTGCTTGGTACGCGCAAAGGTGTAGAAAGCGTTCTGCAACTTTCAGAGTAAATCGGGCATGTTAAGACGGGAAGAAAAACAAAAACTCTTCCCGTTTTTTAATGAATGCGCTGGCCACCTACCCATACTTCCTGCACATGCAGGTTAGAATCCATTACAACAAAATCAGCACGTTTTCCGGTTTCCAGTGTGCCGCGGTCATGCAGGCCCAGATAGTTTGCCGGATTGCGTGTTAATAGCGCTACAGCTTCGTGCAATGGTGTTCCGGTGTGCACGGCATTACGTAGTGCGACATCAAGTGTCAGCACACTTCCTGCAAGGCTACCATTTGGCAAGCGTGCTGTGCCGTTTTCTACAATCACGGCCTGCCCGCCAAGTTGGCTTGGGCCATCTGGCAAACCAGCAGCACGCATGGCATCGGTTACAAAAACAAGCCGATCCGGCATAACGCGTTGCGCCAACTGGAATGTTGCTGGATGAATATGGTGTGTATCAAAAATCATCTCAGCATAGGCATCGCTGCACATAAGGGCAGTGACGGGGCCGGGCCGTCGGCTTTCAATGGGAGGCATGGCGTTAAAGAGATGCGTGCCACCAGCTACGCCACCAGCTTTGCAAATATGGCAAATAGCCTGATGGGCTTGTTCATAACTGGCAACTGTATGGCCAAGGCTCACACGTATGCCCGCTTTGGCAAAACTTTCCATGGCGGTTTGTGCATGTGGCAACTCTGGCGCCAATGTCACCACACGCACACAGTTTAAGGAAAGAACTTCTGAAACTTTATCTGGTGTTGGCGCGATATTAAAAGGCGGTTGGGCACCAAGTTTATGTGGGCTTACAAAAGGCCCCTCCAGATGTGCGCCATGTATCATGGGACCATCGGGAATCTGCTGCCCGGTAACTTCAGCAATAGCCTGCAACGTGCTGATAACATCAGGCCACGGGCTGGTAATTGTTGTAGGCAACAATGTTGTCGTGCCATGTCGGGCATGAAACTGGCTGAGTGTGTGAATGGCTTTTACACCATCCATTGTATCTGCACCGTCACCCCCATGGATGTGACCGTCAATAAAGCCCGGGAGGATGTAGCGGTCTGTTTCATGCTTGGTTGGGGTAATATTCTGAATTGTGGTTTCAAAATTTATGCTTCCGCTTACAATCGTATTGGGGAGCACAAGATTTCCAGAAAGTTCGGTCATATTAGAAAGCCATCAGAGGGTTGTGGTGTGAGATTTTTTTGAAAAAAATAGGATAAATAAAGAAATTACAAAATAGCATGCGCAAGATAATACTGAAAATGCTGCCTGAAATCCTATAATGGATTTTAGCCACACAAAGCATTGCGGCACAATGCCACCCCCACAATATGCCATAACCAGCAACGCAGATACAAAAGAGGTTTTATTTTGAGTGGAGTTTAAAACAGTTGGAAAAAGAGATGGAAATATCATGGCATTTGAAAATCCAAGAAACGCAATACATGCAACAGAAGCGTATCCGTGTGCCATATATGCCAAAACGCTTAGGGTGGAGCCTGCAAAACAGGAGAGCAAAAGAGCGCGCTCTTGAGATAGAAAGCGCGGCACACATATCAACCCTGCCAGATACCCACAAAGCATACACACAAGAGTGGCTGATGTGAAAAGGCTGGAGATATTTAATGGAATATGAAACCCAGATGCATAGGTGCCAATAGCATCGCCTGCCAGAACTTCTACGCCCACGTAAAGAAACATGGCAATAACACCGAACCACAAGGTGGGATTGAATTTTATTGGGGTGTTACATTCTTTATCGTTTGAAAGGGGCGTTTTTATATCCGGTAAACTTGAAAACTTTATATATAAAGTGGTCAGAGCCAAAAGTGCAGCCATGCCTATATAAGGCCAGTAAAGTGCGGAAATGAATTGTTGCTGTAAAGCCGGATTTCTATAAGAGGACTGTAAGCTTTCGATATGCGGCATAGCGAAAGCCGCCAAAGCAACAGGCGCTAAAATGCCACCAACTTTGTTGCAAATACCCATAATTGCAATGCGTTGTGCAGCGCGATCAATTGGCCCTAAAAAGCTTATATAAGGGTTTACCGCAACCTGCAGTAGCGCCAATCCGCTACCCAGAATTAAAAAGCCGCATAATGTGCCGGGGTAGGATGCCGCTTTCATAAACTGGCCTGTAACAATCATGCCTGCTGTCATAATGCTTAGGGCATATATTAGGCTTTGCCGCAGGCCTTGTTTTGTTACAATTTTACCGGCTGGAATAGCGAATAAAAAGTAGGAAATATAAAAAACGAAAGGAACTAAAAATGCACTTATGTCATCAAGAGAAAATGCAATTTTTACAAAGGATATCAGCGGGCCGTTTAACCAAGTTACAAAGCCGATTATAAAAAATAATATTGCAACCAGAATAAGGGGTAGCCAACCATAAGGCCCGGCCGGGCAAGAAACAGCGCGCCAGAAGGTGCGATTGTGCATGCAGGGCCAAGCCTTTCTGGGTTTAAAGAAAAATCAGTTTGCAGAATCAGGCAGGCTGTCAATTTTCTCGCAGGTATGTGCCAGTTCAGCGGAAGGGTTGGGTGCTTCGCACAGGCGCTGCACATCTGGGGCGCACATTTCTATGGAGTTTTCAAAATCGGATTCCAGCACATCCTCCGCAATAGCCAGATCCTGATCATGGGACCGGGCTTCTTCAGCTTTGAGCATATCCTGTGTTTTGTGCAATTCTTTCAGGGCATCAATACAGGCCGGGCTGGCTGCTTCTGGTTTAAAGTGTAGGACAGCCAGCTCTTTTTGCAGTTGCACATTGGGCACGTTTGTACGGGGCGGCGGATCATCATCTGCGCGCGCAACTGCTGATGCAGCAAAAGAGCCCATAAAAAAGAGGGATGCCAAAGCAAGTGGCCGAAAAAGCGGAGTGGAAGGGCGGAATAAAAACACGCGCAAAACTCTCTTAATACACAGGTCTGTGCTTCTGGGGTGCTCTGTTTTTAGCCTGTTCATGGCCAGAAGGTAAAGCAACGGGCTTTGGTGGCTATTACACAGGGTTGGCATGTGCACCCGTTTAGTGTTATGTAAAAAGCGGAAAGTCGGCAGTGGACGGATACCTTGCCAACCCGGTCAGATCCGGAAGGAAGCAGCCATGGTAAGTTTCGTCCGGGTCATTGTTCGGCTTTCCACCCGTTATTTTCCGCCAATGCGGCACGTGTTTCGCATATAAAACAAGGCGTGAACTTTTTCTTCGGGCAAGGCATGAGCGACAAAACAGACGCGCAGCTTCCTCAGGATGAGGGACTCCCCAATCCTGAAATGGAAGGCCCCGGTCTGTTTGGTGATGAGCCCGCCCAGCAGGCGCCAGAACAGCTTCCCGCAACGCAGCAGGATCAGGCAGCATCACCTTACCGGGTGTTGGCCCGTAAATATCGTCCGACCACATTTGATGATCTGATTGGCCAGGAAGCCATGGTGCGCACGCTGCGTAATGCATTTGCGCTTGGGCGGGTGGCACATGCGTTTATGCTTACTGGTGTGCGTGGGGTGGGTAAAACCACTACGGCCCGTATTATCGCGCGCGCTCTTAATTGTATTGGGCCGGATGGCAAAGGTGGCCCAACGGCAGATCCATGCGGTGTGTGCGCCAACTGTGTGGCTATTCTAAATGACCGGCACCCTGATGTGCTGGAAATGGATGCCGCCTCCCGCACCGGCGTGGATGATGTGCGCGAGATAATAGAGGCCACGCGCTTCCGCCCCATGCAGGGGCGCATGAAGGTCTTTATTATTGACGAAGTGCATATGCTTTCTCGCAATGCCTTCAATGCGCTGCTCAAAACGCTGGAAGAGCCACCAGCACAAGTTACGTTTATCTTTGCCACTACAGAACTGCGGAAGGTGCCGGTAACGGTGCTCTCACGCTGCCAGCGGTTTGATTTGCGTCGTGTTCCGCAATCTGAACTGGTGGGGCTCTTTTCCCGCATTGCAGAAAAAGAACATGTGCGCCTGTCACCAGATGCACTGGCATTGGTGGCGCGGGCGGCTGATGGCTCGGTGCGTGATGGGCTTTCCTTGCTGGATCAGGCCATAGCGCAGGGTACAGGACAGACTGATGCAGATGGCGTTATTGGCGCCACGGTTATCAGTGACATGCTGGGTCTGGCAGATCGGGAAGTGGTGTTCGATCTGCTGGAAGCCGTACTGACAGGTAAGCCAGAGCAGGCTTTGGCGTTGCTGGATGCCGCATACGCACGCGGCGCAGACCCCGGCCTTGTGCTGGGGGATATGCTTGAGCTGGTGCACACGGTTTCCCGCTTGCGCGCTGTGCCCAGTCTGCGCGATTCGGCAGATATGCCAGAAGCCGAGCGTGTGCGCGGCACGCATATGGCGGATACTTTTACAGTGCCGGTGCTTATGCGGGCATGGCAGATGCTGGTAAAAGGGATGCAGGAAGTAGAAGCTGCATCTGATAGGCGAGCTGCCGCGGATATGGTGCTCATTCGCCTCTGTTATGTGGCGGACCTGCCATCTCCAGAAGATTTAATAAAACGACTTTCTGGAGCAGGGAGTTCGGCAGGGCAGGGGGGAACTGCGCCAAGTATGGGTGCAAGTTCTGGAATGCCAACTGCTGGGGGCACTTCTGCTGTGCCAGCACCATCTGTTTCTGCGGGGCATCAGCCGCCGCCGTTGCGTATGGTGAGTGGTGGGCAAAGCATTTCTGCTGCCGTGCCAGTGGCTGCTCCGGCGCCTACGCCATCTGTTGAGCCGCAAACTCTCCCTCATCCGCGTACATGGCGAGAAGCCGTGGCTTTGGTGAAGGACCAGAAAGAAGCCATCCTGCACGGGCAGCTTCGGCATGCCGCTCATCTGGTGTCCTTTGCGCCGGGGCATATTGTGTTGCGGTTTGAACAGCACGTGCCTGCAGGCGCTGCGCAAGAACTGCGCAAAGTATTGGACCGTGCCACGGGTATGTCTTGGCGGGTCGGCCTTTCGGAAGAAGAAGGCGAACCCACGCTAGATGCGCAAGGTGCTGAGATCATCCAGTTTCGGCGTAAGGAAGCTGAAGCGCATCCACTGGTAAAAGCCATTCTCAAGTTTTTCCCGGATGCGGAATTGGGCGAAGTGCGCGATCACGGTTTGGATGATTACGGCCTACCGCCAGAAGAACCTGTGCCCGAGCTGCTTTTTGCACCGCTGGATGCAGAGTTTCTGGATGATGATGAACGGCCCTATGATCCGGGCATGTCTCCAGACTGACTCCGGTGAGCAGGTAATGCACGCCCCTCAGGCTGTGTGGTGTGACATATAGCAACAGGCTGCCAAAGACAGGGCAGTTTTGAGAATAAAGGGATAGTTGATGAAAAATCTTGCCTCATTGATGAAGCAGGCTACGCAGATGCAGTCCAAAATGGAAGCAATGCAAAGCACGCTGGAAGCCATGAACATTGAAGGTTCAGCCGGCGCAGGCATGGTGCAGGTTGTGCTGAGTGGCAAAGGGGACATGCGCTCCATTAAAATTGATCCCAAACTGGCTGATCCGGAAGAAATGGAAATGCTGCAGGATCTGATCGTGGCCGCCTGTGCGGATGCGCGCAAAAAGCTGGATGAAAAAGCAGCTGAAGAAATGCAGAAAGTGACTGGTGGTCTGAACCTGCCACCCGGCATGAAACTACCGTTCTGATACAGCAGAACGAGTAACAGAATTGTCCGGTATGGGTGGGCAGGAAATAGAGCAGCTTATCCGGCTTTTGGGCCGGTTGCCGGGGTTTGGCCCGCGTTCTGCGCGCAGGGTTGCGCTGTATTTGCTCAAGGAGCCGCAAACCCGGCTTGCGCCTTTGGCGCACGCAATGGAGCGGGCAGGCAATGCCATAAAAACCTGCTCATCCTGCGGTAATCTGGATACGATAGATCCATGCCATATCTGCTCTGATCCTTTGCGAGATCAGGGCTTGATCTGTGTTGTGGAAACAGTGGGTGATCTGTGGGCGCTGGAGCGGGCAGGTGTGCACCGTGGTGTGTATCAGGTTCTAGGTGGCACACTGTCTCCATTGGCGGGAATTGGGCCAGAAGATCTGGACGTAGCCCCGCTGTTTGAAAAGCTGAACAAAGGCACGGTGCGCGAAATTATTCTGGCACTAGGTGCAACGGTGGAAGGTGCCACCACCATGCATTGGCTGATGGATCAGCTTGCGCCTTATGGTGGTGTAACTGTCAGCCGTGTTGCGCAAGGCGTGCCCATGGGCGGGGCGCTGGATGTGCTGGATGATGGTACTCTGGCCGCAGCACTGGGTGCCCGGCGCCCAGCATGACGATAAAGGAGGCTGATACGATGCCACAGGATGGTTTTCCCATTTCGGCGGCCATTCCCCGTCGTGCGTTAGTGACGGGCGGAGGGGCTCGGCTTGGACGAGCCATAGCTTTGGGGTTGGCTCAGGCTGGCTTTGATGTGGCAATTCACTATCGCTCAGGCCAGGAAGATGCGCAGGAAACTGCAGCCGCCATTAACGCATGCGGGCAGAAAAGCTGCCTGTTGCAAGCAGATCTGGCGCGCGAAGAAGGGGTGGAACCTCTGGTCGAACAGGCGTCGGCTGCCTTGGGTGGGCCGCTGGGTGTGCTGGTCAACAATGCCTCTACGTTTGAGCGGGATGAATGGCATAATGCCACGCGAGAAAGCTGGATGGCGCACCTAAAACCCAACCTGCGTGCCCCATTTGTGCTGATGCAGCATTTTGCCAAGGCGCTACCAGAAACGGCGCAAGGTATGGTGTTGAATATGCTGGATGAGCGCGTGTGGTCTCTTACACCGCATTTTGTCAGCTATACTGTGTCTAAAAGCGCTTTGTGGACGTTAACACAAACAATGGCTCTGGCTCTGGCCCCTAAAGGTATACGTGTGAACGCCATAGGGCCCGGGCCGGCGCTGCCAAGTACGCGGCAGACAGAAGAACAGTTTGCCCGGCAATGTGCCTCTGTGCCTTTGGGGCATGGCACATCGCCTCAGGAAGTTGCGCGCGCCGCACTGGCGCTGTTGGCTTTACCCTCTGTAACAGGGCAGATGCTGGCGCTGGATGGTGGGCAGCATTTACAATGGTCTCCGGCGTTGCCTGCCGGTGCTGTATTGGAAGAATAGAAAATGGCTGTTTTTGCTCCGTGGGCGGATCAGCCGCCTTTGCGCCGCCTGTTTATCCGTAACATGATTCTGGATGCCAATATTGGCGTTTTTCCGCACGAACAGGGGGTGTCGCAGCGTATTCGCGTATCCGTTTCATTCGGGGTGGATGACCGCACAGATCTGGAAATTGGTGCGGATGATCTGAGCCGTACCGTTTCCTACGAGCAGGTGGTCGTGCTGGTGCGTCAGATTGTGGCGGAGGGGCATGTCAGGCTGGTGGAAACGCTGGCAGAACGTATTGCTGCCGGTGTGCTGGCGGATAACCGCGTGAAAGTGGTGCGGGTACGAATTGAAAAGCTGGATGTTTTTGAAGAAATCGAAGCCGTTGGTGTGGAAATAGAAAGACGTTCAACACCTGCGTAAAAATTTGATGAGATCTTCATAAAAAAAGCCCGCCTTCTGGCGGGCTTTTTCTTTGCCGTGTTTATGGCAGCAGATCAGGAATCGTGTTCATCCGAATCGGTGCTGACATCAATATCAGAGCTGATGTCATCATCATCATCGTCATCCAGATCGGCAGTATCTTCCAGCACGTCATCGGCATCTGTATCTGCATCTGTATCCAGATCAATGTCGTCTTCGCTGGGTTTCTTGGCGGGTGCCGCTGTTGCCGGGGTGTTGGACAGGGTGTCAGAACTCCGGCGCAAACGGGGCACCAGTGGGGGCTGTTCCGTGCCACATTTGGGGCATACGGCTGGAGTGCGGTTGAGATCATAAAAATGGGCACCGCAGGAGACGCAGACGCGTTTGGTGCCGAGATCGGGCTGAGACATCTTGCTACCTGTCGATCCTGAGCAGTCAGATTGGGGGGCACAGATGCCCCGGAAAGAAGGCTGATACCTTCCCGCAACGCGAGATGGAATCGAACCAGACTATAAGGCGACGCCAAATGCCATTGTGTTTTGTGTCCTGTCAAACCCGACTTGCAGAACAAATGCATTTTCTGGCAGCAGAAAGCAGTTTTTATGGTTTCTGGCGGATTGACTTGCCGCCCCACACGCCGGAATGAACAAGGTATGACACAGCAGACCACATCTTCCACCCGCCCGTTACGGGTTTCTCGCGCTCAAGCTCCTCTTTCTGGCTCCATCCGCGTGCCGGGAGATAAGTCTATCAGCCATCGTGCCCTTATGTTTGCATCCCTTGCCAAGGGCACCACGCATATTTCTGGCCTGTTGGAAGGCGAGGATGTGCTGTGCACAGCCGCAGCCATGCGTGCTTTGGGGGCAGATGCCGTGCAGGAAGGGCCGGGCCAGTGGCGCGTAAGCGGGCCGGGTGTTGGGCAGCTTAAAGAGCCCGATAACGTGCTGGATATGGGCAATTCAGGCACAGCCGCCCGTTTGTTGTCTGGCATTTTGGCCAGCCATGGCATGACATCTGTGATGACAGGGGATGCAAGCCTCCGCCGCAGGCCCATGAAGCGCGTTATGGACCCGCTGGCCGGAACAGGTGCCACATTCCTTGCGCGTGAGGGTGGCCGTCTACCCATGGCCATTCGTGGTTTGGCAGACCCCAAGCCGCTGGATTATCGCCTTCCCGTTGCCTCTGCGCAGGTTAAATCTGCCGTATTGCTGGCCGGGTTGAATGCAGTTGGAGAAACGCGCGTAGAAGAGCCGGTTGCTACGCGTGATCACACAGAAAACATGTTGCGCCATTTTGGGGCAGAAGTTTCTGTAGAAAAAACGCCAGATGGTGGCCGAATCATTCGTTTGCAGGGGCGCCCCAACCTTGTGGCGCGTGATGTTGCCGTGCCGGGTGATCCCTCATCCGCAGCTTTCCCACTTGTTGCGGCGCTGCTGGTGGCTGGGTCTGACATCACCATTTTTGGGGTGGGGCTCAACCCATTGCGCACCGGGTTGTTTACTACATTGCAGGAAATGGGTGCGCAGCTTGAAATCCTGAATGCACGCACAGAAGGCGGAGAACCTGTAGGGGATTTGCGTGTGCGTGCGTCTGCTCTCAAGGGCGTGGAAGTGCCACCAGAACGTGCACCTTCCATGATTGATGAATATCCGGTGCTGGCAGTTGCCGCAGCTTACGCATCTGGCGTTTCACGCTTTTGCGGGGTTGAAGAACTGCGGGTGAAGGAGAGCGACCGTTTAGCTGCAACCGTAGCGCTGCTGGAAAACAACGGCGTTCGCACCGCTGTGGAAGGGAATGATATGATTGTGTACGGCACGGCAGGTCATATCCCCGGCGGCGGCAAGGTGGAAACTCACATGGATCATCGTCTGGCTATGAGCGCTTCTGTTATGGGCCTTGTGGCTGAAAAACCTGTGGAAATTGATGATACCTCTTTTATCGAAACCAGCTTTCCGCAGTATCTGGATCTGATGAACAGCATTGGCGCGGGGTTTGTAGCATGACACGAGGCGGCCCAGTTATCGCAGTGGATGGCCCAGCCGCCGCAGGTAAAGGCACGTTGGCGCGCAGGTTGGCAGAAGCTTTGCATCTGCCGTATCTGGATACAGGTTTGCTCTACCGTGCTGTTGGGCGCTTGGCGTTGGATGCTGGGCAGGATCCGGCTTCTCCTGCGCAGGAATTTGCCTCCCGTTTGCTGCCCACCGATTTGGAAAGACCAGATTTACGCACACCCGTAGCGGCACAGGCTGCTAGCAAGGTGGCGGCACAGCCAGAAGTGCGCGCTGCTTTGGTGGAAACGCAGCGCCGGTTCGCGCAGGAAAAAGGGGCCGTGCTGGATGGGCGCGATATTGGCACCGCTATTTTTCCGGATGCAGACGTAAAGCTGTTTATTACAGCATCCCCCAGCACACGGGCTTTGCGCCGCTTCTTACAGCTTGGTGGAGACCGCAATGCCCCTGATGCACCAACGCGTATAGCAGAACTGGAAGAGTCCCTACGTGCGCGAGATGATGCAGATGCCGGGCGTGCATCTGCCCCCATGCTTGTGGCGGATGACGCATATGTGATTGAAACAGATGAACTGGAAGCAGATGCCGTTTTGGCAAAAGCATTGCAGATTGTAAGAGAACGACTCGCTGGAATCTCAGAATAAAAATTCTGCGGAATTGTGTTAGAGTGGTAACGCAATGCCGTTTTTCTGGCGGTTTTCAGGCTGTGCACGGGTGGTTTGTATTGACAAGCGGCCTGTACACAGTGTCTGTGCATGATCAAACACTGCGTATCAGGCAGGTTTGTTTTTATTTTGATTTGAGGCTTGGCAAAAAGGCTACAGGGGATGGCCCCTATAGACATGCCAAGTAAGCCGTGCCGCATAATGCGGGGCGCAGGAATAGCTTGCTTGCCCATTGCAGGCAGGCCCAAGGTTAACAGTTAAACATGGCTTCAGCCACAACCCAGACTGCGGACCATTTCCGCGGTGAAGATTTTGCAACCCTTCTGGACGAAACCCTTGGCCGGGACACGGGCTTTGATGGCTCCGTTGTTCGTGGCCGCGTTGTTCGTCTGACCGATGATTACGCTATCGTTGATGTCGGCCTGAAAAGCGAAGGCCGCGTTGCTCTGCGTGAATTTGCACCACAGGGTGTAAAGCCGGAAGTTAAGCCCGGCGATATCGTTGAACTGTATGTTGAACGGTATGAAGACCGCGATGGCAGCATTGTGCTTTCCCGTGAAAAGGCACGTCGTGAAGAAGCTTGGACAAGCCTGGAAAAGGCTTTCGAAGCCAATCACCGCGTCAACGGCACCATTTATGGCCGTGTGAAGGGTGGCTTCACGGTTGATCTGGGTGGCGCCATGGCGTTCCTGCCCGGCAGCCAGGTAGATATCCGCCCTGTGCGTGATGTTAGCCCGCTGATGGGTGTGCCCCAGCCGTTCCAGATTCTGAAGATGGATCGCGCTCGTGGCAACATCGTTGTGTCCCGTCGTGCCGTTCTGGAAGAAACGCGTGCTGAACAGCGCAGCGAACTGATCCAGGGCCTGACGGAAGGCATGATTCTGGATGGCGTGGTCAAGAACATCACCGATTACGGTGCGTTCGTTGATCTGGGCGGCGTTGACGGCCTGCTGCATGTGACCGACATTGCTTGGAAGCGCATCAACCATCCGTCCGAAGCTCTGCAGATCGGCCAGCCGGTGCGCGTGCAGGTTATCCGCTTCAACCCGGAAACGCAGCGTATCTCCCTTGGCATGAAGCAGCTTGAAGCTGATCCGTGGGAAAATGTTGCCCTGAAGTACCCGCCGGGTGCACGCTTCACGGGCCGCGTGACCAACATCACCGATTACGGCGCATTTGTTGAGCTGGAACCGGGTGTTGAAGGTCTGGTGCACGTGTCCGAAATGTCCTGGACGAAAAAGAACGTCCATCCGGGCAAGATCGTCGCTACTTCTCAGGAAGTGGACGTGATGGTTCTGGATGTGGACAGCGCCAAGCGCCGCATTTCTCTGGGCCTCAAGCAGGTTCAGCGCAACCCGTGGGAGCAGTTCGCGGAAGAGCACAAAGTTGGCTCCACCGTAGAAGGCGAAATCCGCAACATCACCGAGTTCGGCCTGTTCATCGGTCTGTCTGCAGACATCGACGGCATGGTTCACATGTCCGACCTGTCTTGGGACGAACCGGGCGAAGAAGCCATGAAGCACTACGAAAAGGGCCAGGTTGTCAAAGCCAAGGTTCTGGACGTGGATGTGGAAAAAGAACGTATCTCTCTGGGCATCAAGCAGCTTCAGGAAGATCCGGCAGCCGATGCGCTTGCCAGCGTTCAGAAGGGCTCCATCGTAACCTGCACCGTGACCGCTGTTCAGACCAACGGTATCGAAGTGAAGGTTGATGACGTTCTGACCGGCTTCATCCGTCGCGCTGAACTGGCCCGTGATAAGGCAGAACAGCGTCCGGAACGCTTTGCAGTTGGCGAACGCGTGGATGCGAAGATCATCTCTGTTGATCGTGCAGCCCGCAAGCTGGCCCTGACCATCAAGGGTCGTGAAGTGGAAGAAGACAAGCAGGCCATCAACGAATACGGTTCTGCTGATAGCGGCGCTTCCCTGGGTGATATCCTGGGTGCAGCTATCCGTCGTCGTAACACAGACGGCGAAGACTAATTGTTCAGCCATAAAGGGGCGGTCTGACTGCTCCTTTATGTTTTTTGAGCATTACGTTTTAAGAAAATGGCGTCGGTTTCCGGCGCCATTTTTTTGTGTTGCGCTGTGTTGTGATGAAAGGGCTGGGCAGAAAACACCCGGATATCTGCCAATCTGTGCCACACTGTGTTTCAGATTCACCCAAGAACTGGAGACACAACGGAATGGTGCGCCGGAACATAACGCTGAATCAGAAGCCGTTTAGCCCCACACGTAGCTCCAAACTGGCGCGGCGGCATCTGCTTGTGGCTGGTGGTGCAGGGGTGGGTTTGGCGCTCGCCAAATCTGTGTGTGCTACTCCAAGCGCTATTGTGCAAACCGGGGTGCATGGGGATCAGGGTTACGAATCTGCCGGGTCATTCGAGATTGTGGCGGAGTTTTATGGGCCGGGGCCATCGGGCATTGTGGTGACGGATAATGGTCGTGTTTTTGTAGGCTTTCCACGGCATGCCATTAACCATAAAGGGGCCACGCTGGCGGAATTGGTGAATGGCCATCTTGTTCCGTGGCCAAGTGCTGCACTGAGCATGCCATCAGATGCCCCTCCGGCAGAACGCTTGCTTTCCATTCACGGTATGACACAGGACACGCGCGGTTTTATCTGGGCGATTGATGATGGCAAATTGGCCGGATTACCTTTGCAGCCGGGTGCCGCAAAAATTGTCTGCTTTGATCCTGCTGCCAATAAGTTGGTGCGTTCTATCGCTCTAAAAGCTCCAGCTTTGTTGCCTGACAGCCATATGAATGATTTGCGGGTGGACCTTACACATGGGGCGGAAGGAACCGTTTACGTAACCGATAGTTCCTTCGGCCACAGTCCGGCTTTGGTGGTGGTAGATATCGCTACAGGTCAGCAACGGCGCGTATTGGGGAAACATTCCTCCACACAGGCAGAGGCTGGTTTTATGGCTGTGGTGGAAGGATTACCGCTTAAATACGATCCCGCGCAAAAACCCAAATTTGTGACTGGCGGGGTGGATGGCATCACCTTAAGCCCGGATTCCAGCCGCGTATTTTATTCCCCTCTTACCAGTCGCCGCTTGTACAGCCTGCCTACGGCCGTATTGTCAGATATGTCAGTCTCAGAAAGTGCGTTGGCTGCCGCCGTAAAGGATGAAGGAGAAAAAGGTGTGGCGGATGGTCTGGCAACAGATGCTCAAGGGCGCATTTACACCACCAATTTTGAGCATGATGCCATTTTTCGCCGCAATACGGATGGTTCCATGGAACTCATGGTGCATGACCCGCGGATTCTTTCTCCAGACGGTATTTTTTGCACGCACACCCATGTGTATTGCACACTGGGGCAGTGGAACCGTCTTGCGGGCTTTCATGATGGTAAGGATGAGCGCCAACCACCTTATTTGCTCATTCGCTTCCCCATTCAGGGGCCACCTGTCAGTTCCGCAGAACCGGCAGGTGGTTAGTGTGTAGGTAGTTAGGCTTTTAGCTCAGGCACGCGTTTTTAAAGGCCTCAAAGGCGCGGGCGCGGTGGCTGATGGCGTTTTTTTCTGCATCAGCCATTTCAGCAAATGTGCGGGCTTCGCCTTCGGGGGCAAAAATCGGATCATATCCGTGGCCCTGTGTGCCTCGTGGTGGCCAAACAATCTGGCCATCTATGCGGCCTTCAAAGCTTTCTGTACGGCCATCAGGCAAAGCCAGACACAGCACGCAAATAAACCATGCGTTGCGTTTGCCTTGCCCAATTTCTTTTTCAATACGCGCCATGGCCCCAGCAAAATCTTTGTTCGGGCCAGCCCAGCGCGCAGAATAAATGCCGGGTGCGCCATCCAGTGCGGCCACACATAGCCCAGAATCATCGGCTAGTGCGGGCAGGTTGGCAGCTTTGGCGGCGGCTAAGGCCTTAATGGCGGCATTGCCTGCAAAAGTGGTTGCCGTTTCTTCTGGCTCTGGCAAGTTTAACTCACCAGCAGAAACAACCTTGATGCCAAAATCAGCCAGCAGAGTGGCAAATTCTGCCAGCTTGCCAGCATTGTGCGTGGCAAGCACAAGGGTGCTGCCACGTTCCAGTTTTATAGCGTTCATGCGCGCTTTTTTTCTGCAGCTTCCACGGCAGCCATCTGGGCTTCAAACAGCTCGGTTACACCCTTGCGTGCAAGTGCAAACAGGTTGTCAAACGCATCTTCCGTAAATGGTGCGCTTTCTGCTGTGCCCTGAATTTCCACAATGCGACGGTCTGCTGTCAGTACAAAGTTGGTATCAGCAGAAGCAGAGCTATCTTCCACGTAATCCAGATCCAGCACAGCGCCTTCAGTTGTCAGCCCGCAGGAAACGGCAGCAACCTGCCCGCGCAGCGGTAGGCGTGGCAACACATTGGTGGCGACCAGTTTGCCAAGGGCCAGACGCAACGCTACCCATGCGCCTGTAATGGAAGCGCAGCGTGTACCGCCATCAGCGTTCAGCACATCACAATCCAGCGTAATGCTCATTTCACCCAGAGCGTCCAGATCTGTGACGGCGCGGAGGGAGCGGCCAATAAGGCGCTGGATTTCCTGCGTGCGGCCAGACTGTTTGCCCTTGGCAGCTTCGCGGTTGCCGCGTGTGTGGGTGGCGCGGGGCAGCATGCCGTATTCTGCCGTAACCCAGCCTGTACCTTTGCCACGCAAAAAAGGCGGCACGCGGTTTTCTACGCTGGCAGTGCACAGTACTTCCGTGCCGCCAACGCGAATAAGGGCAGAGCCTTCAGCGTGGTGGGCAAAGCCTGTTTCAATGGTAATGGGGCGCATCTGGTCTGGCTGGCGGCCTGAAGGGCGCATGGAAAGCTCCTTGGTAAAATAAGATGTCTGGCGCGTATGGTGCGCTTTTGTCGGCAGTAAAACTGCACGAATAAGGTATATAAAGGCTATCCGGGATTTATGGATATGCGAAGGAGCCCTTGTGTCATGAAGCGTGGTTTGCTGCCAGTAAAAGCTGCTCTGCCTCCGGGGTTGAATGCGCGGTCTGCGGCTATTCTGCGTGAAGTGGTGGAAGAATATGTAGCGAGCGGGGAACCCGTTGGCTCCCGCACGGTGTCTCACAGGCTTGGGCTGCCGCTTTCTCCGGCCACAATACGCAATATCATGGCATCCCTTACAGAAGCCGGGTTGCTGTTTTCCCCCCATACATCTGCCGGGCGGTTGCCTACAGAAAAAGGGTTGCGGCTGTTTGTAGATGGCCTGTTGCAGTTTGGCGCGCTCTCGGAAGAAGATCAGCGGGTCATCGGCCAATCGCTGGAGGCCAAAGGGCGCTCACTGCAAGATACGCTTACAGAGGCTTCATCTCTTTTGGCGGGCATGTCCGATGCTGCCGGGTTGGTGGTAGCGCCCAAAGGGGATGGTGGCATCAAGCACATTGAGTTTGTGGCATTAGGCAGCAATCGCGCACTGGTTATTCTGGTGGGTGCGGATGGGCATGTTGAAAACCGTGTTATCGAAACACCGCCCGGTATGCCGCCTTCCGCCTTGGTGGAGGCTGCAAATTACCTGAATGCACGGGCCATGGGGGCATCTCTGCCAGATTTACGCACGCGCGTAAGCTCTGAAATGACGGAAGACCGAAGTATTCTGAATGGTCTTACAGCAGAGGTGGTAGAAAGCGGCCTTGCCATTTGGGATGGTGGCGGAGACGGGCTGGGGGGCACCCTGATTGTGCGCGGGCAATCTCGTTTATTGGCCGATGTAGATGGGCAGGACAGGCTGCTGGCCATTCAAACACTGTTTGACCGGCTGGAAGCGCAGGAAACCATGTTGCGCCTGTTGGAGTTGGTAGAGAACTCTGAAGGGGTGCGCATTTTTATTGGTGCAGAAAGCGGGTTGTTTGGGGCTACAGGTATGTCTGTTGTTATGGCGCCTGCCCGTAATGAGGCGAACCGGATAGTAGGGGCTATCGGGGTTATCGGCCCCACCCGTATCAATTATGGGCGTATTGTGCCGGTAGTGGATTATACAGCCCGCCTGCTGGGTGACATGCTGGGTTAGCACTGTTTGTAGATGTGGTCGGAATTCGGCCATGATTTTTATTACAATGCGCAAACAGGGCAGACGATTATGTGTGAGAATGGTAAAGGGCCTGTATGACAAGCGCTCCGTCTTCTGGTGATCAGGGTTCATCTTCCAGCCATTCTCAGGGCAGGTCTCCGCAAAATCGCAGGCCCGATCTACGCCGCCCGCTCTTTCGCCAATGGCGGAAGGTGCTTGGGGCAACGGCTGCGTTGGCGTTGGTTGGCACCACGGGTGCTGTGGTTCTGCTGTGGTCCCAATACGAAGGGATTGTGGCGGATCTGCCTACGGTAGAGGGCTTGCGCTCCTACCAGCCGCCAGTCATGAGCCGCCTTTATGCCGGAGATGATCAGCTTATTGCCGAACTGGCGAATGAGCGGCGTATTTTTGTGCCTATTAGTGCCGTGCCCGATAAGGTCAAAAATGCATTTGTGGCGGCAGAAGACCAGAAATTCTGGACACACAAAGGGGTGGACCCAGTTGCCATTGCGCGTGCTGGCCTTACGGATTTAACGCGCGGCAAAGGCAAGCGGCCTATTGGGGCATCCACCATTACGCAGCAGGTGGCGCGTATCATGCTGCTGGGCAGCAACGCGGTATCTTTCCGGCGTAAGGCTAAGGAAGCCTTTTTGGCCATGCGGGTGGAGCAGGTTCTGCCCAAAGACAAGATTCTGGAAATCTACCTGAACGAAATTTATCTGGGCAGCGGCGCATATGGTATTGCCGCAGCATCCCAGACCTATTTCAACAAGCCGCTTGATCAACTGGATGATGCAGAGGCCGCATTTTTAGCGGCGCTGCCTAAATCTCCCACTAATTATAACCCTGTACGCTTCCCCGATGCAGCTCGAGGGCGCAGAAACTGGGTGCTGGAACGTATGGCCGATATTGGGGCCATTACGCATGATGCCGCGCGTGTAGCAGAAGCCCAGCCGTTGACCACCCGCAGCTTTACGCGCCCCGGCCCGGCACCGGGTGCAGAATGGTTTGCGGAAGAAGTGCGCCGTGAACTGATGGAGCGTTACGGCCAAGACGTGACCATGCAGGGCGGGTTGGATGTTCACACCAGTTTGGATCTGCCGCTCCAGCGCAATGCTCAGGATATTTTGCGCCAAGGGCTGATGGCGTATGATCGGGCACATCGTGGCTGGCGTGGGCCAGTGCATCATCTTTCCGATATCGGGTCATCCTCCGCTACAGCAGAATGGGTACAGGCTTTACAGGGTGTTCCGGTGCCTGCGGGTATGCTTGACCAGTGGCGTTTGGCTGTTGTGCTGGATGCAAAGGGGCAAGTGGGCTGGCTTGAAGGAAGCGTCGTGCGGCGGAACAATGCGTCTCAAAGTGGAGGCGAGCCTCGTACAGGTATCGTACAGGCCAAGGATATGGCATGGGCACGACGCTTTAAGCCATTGCGTGCCGGTGATGTGGTGATGGTGCAACCGCAGGCCGAAGGTGGGCACGTTGCCCTCATGCAGGTGCCTGTGGTGGAAGGCGCCATTGTAACCATGAATGCACGTACGGGCCGGGTTCTGGCTCTTGTGGGTGGGTGGTCTTTTCAGGCTTCGCAGTTTGATCGCGCAACACAGGCGCTGCGTCAGCCGGGGTCTTCTTTCAAGCCATTTGTTTATCTGGATGCTATGGAGCAGGGGATTTCCCCTTCCCAGAAGTTTGATGATTCTCCTGTTTCTTACGGAGCATGGCACCCCAATAACTATGAAAAAGATTTTTGGGGCCCCACCACTCTGCATGATGCCCTGCGTGAATCGCGCAATCTGGTTACCATTCGCTTGGCGGCCCATCTGGGCATGAAAACCGTGGCGGATGTGGCAACCAACCTTGGGTTGGTGGATTCCATGCCGCATGTGCTCCCCGCAGCATTAGGGGCCGTGGAAACCACAGTGCTGAAGGAAGCCGGAGCCTATGCCTCGCTTGCGGCAGGTGGGCGTAAGGTGACGCCAACACTGGTGGACGATGTGCAGGACCGTGAAGGCCACGTTATCTGGCGGCCGGAGGGGCTGGCGTTGACCACAGCTTCCGCACAACCTGATACGAACACCAATGGTGGGCAAGCAGCAGACCAACCAGCGGCTGATGCCGTGTTCCCCGATGCACCATCGGATCAGAAACCCGCAGATGCAGGAAAACCGGCACCTGCACCGGCTTCTGTAGAGCAGCCCATTGTCATGCCGGGGCAGAATGATGTGCCTGCCTTGCATGATAGCCGGCAGCAAGTGGCATCCGCCCAAAGTGCGTTCCAGATTACCACCATGTTGCAGGATGTTATCCGGCGCGGCACAGGTGTGCGAGCTGGAACGGGTATAGATGTGCCGATTGCGGGCAAAACCGGTACCAGCCAGAACTTTAATGATGCGTGGTTTGCTGGATACACTCCAGATATCGTAACTGTCGTGTGGATCGGGTTTGATACCCCTCAGTCCCTCGGTAAAAACGAAACCGGGGGCGCCATTGCTGGCCCCTTGTGGAACAAGGTGATGAAAACCGCCTTGGATGGTTATCCACGGCAGGATTTTGTACCTCCCGCGGGCATTACACTTGTGCAGTATGATACGGGCAGGGGCGTGGCCATAGATGCCTTTAAGGAAGGGCAGGTGCCGGGGCTGAGCGCAAACCTTTCAAGCAACGTAAACCCACAGGAACTGACAGCCGCAGATACAGGTGCTGAAAACATGCCTGATTCTGAAAGTGATATGGCTGCTGAAGGGTCTGGAGGCGGCCAATCTGGAGAGCATGCTCCTTCCGGTAATGGTGGTTCGTCTGGTTCTGCAGCACCTTCTGCACCAGCCGGGGGTGACATTGGTATGGGTGGCCTTTATTGAGGGCCAACACCACATTGTCTTTTTTGACATGATAGAAAAATATGGAGAATCGGCCTGATGTCTGCCGAGACTGAAGCCCTTAACGACCAGATCAAGCAGTCAGTGGCACTGCTGAGGAGGCATCTTTAACTGGGATGTCGCCCAGGAAAGACTCGCTGAACTGAATAATCGGGCAGAAGATCCCGATCTGTGGAATGATTCAGACGCTGCGCAAAAAATGATGCGTGAGCGCACCCTTCTGGCCAATCAGATTGAAGGTGTGGAAGCGCTTGAAACCAATGTGCGCGACACCAGCGAACTGATTGAACTGGCAGAAGCTGAAGGAGATGCAGATTTAGTGGCCGAAGGTATGGCCACGCTGCGTGATCTGGCGGAAGAAGCCAAACGGCGTGAAACAGAAAGCCTGCTTTCTGGGGAAGCAGACAGCAATGACTGCTACCTGGAAGTGAACGCAGGTGCCGGGGGTACGGAAGCGCAGGATTGGACAGAAATGCTGCTGCGTATGTACACCCGCTGGGCAGAGGCGCATGGCTACAAGGTCACGCTGATGGAAAGCTCGGAAGGGGAACAGGCGGGCCTGAAATCTGCTACCATTCTTGTTTCCGGCCCCAATGCCTATGGCTGGCTGAAAACAGAAGCGGGTGTGCATCGCCTAGTGCGTATTTCACCGTTTGATGCCGCAGCGCGCCGCCAGACGTCCTTTGCATCTGTTTGGGTGTATCCCGTTATTGATGATTCCATTGAAATCGAAATCAATGACGCAGATCTGAAGGTAGATACCTTTAGGGCATCTGGTGCTGGTGGGCAGCACGTTAACAAAACGGATTCCGCTATCCGTATTACGCATATGCCCACAGGCATTGTTGTGGCCTGTCAGACAGACCGTTCTCAGCACCGTAACCGTGCAACGGCCATGCAGATGCTGCGTGCACGTTTGTACGAGGCAGAGTTGCAGAAGCGCGAAGCCGAGGCTGCAGCGGCAGAAGCTGCCAAAACGGATATCGGCTGGGGGCATCAGATCCGCTCTTACGTGCTTGCGCCTTACCAGATGGTAAAGGATTTGCGTACAGGGGTAGAAACCGGCAACCCGGATGCAGTGCTGGATGGTGATCTGGATGCCTTTATGGCGGCCGCGCTTGCCATGCGGGTAGGGGCGACGCGATCTGAGGCGAGTGCTTCAGCCCAGTAAGAGTTTATTCCCAAATCGAAACAAAAATACAAAAAAGCAGGTTCCATTTTGGGCCTGCTTTTTTGTTGTGAGAACGGGCATCATGAAACAGAAAAACGCTGATAAATCTTAGAAAATTCAGTGTTAGAGCGATTTTGTTCCTACGCCAGAACAGATTGTCTTTGTGAAAGAAAATGTGAAATTAACAGAACATTCTTGACAGAAAGCCTCTCAGATTGCCCAATCGAAAGTCGGGAAAGGTTACCTGTATGGCAGAACAGCAATCTGCTATTGTCATACCAAGGTAAACAGGCTCCGGTAACGCCCTGTGTATCAAGGGTAAGACGATAGCATCCGTTGCGATGCAGGGTGACAAAGGAGGACGTGCAAATATGAATGACTACGAGCAACAGCCGGGCTCGGTGAAATATACGTTCCGGGTAGGGGCTGTTGTCAGTGTTGTTGCCCTGTTGGTGGTTGTCGCGCTGCATCTTATGGGCGTGCTGGGGCTGATGTACGGTATGGGAACCACGGCAAGTGTTCCTGTTACACATCCGCCTATCAAAACAGTTATGTTGCCACCCCCGCCGCCACCTCCTCCACCGCCGCCACCCCCACCCCCGCCGCCGGTTATGGCTGTGCCGCCGCCGCCGTACATTCCGCCGCCCAAGATCAAGGTGCCGCCGCCGCCCAAGCCGCCCATCAAGCATGTGGCCAAGGCGCCCCCTAAGCACCCAACACCGCCGCAGACCAAAACGGCAGCAGCGCCGCCGGCAACATCTGCGCCAAGCAGTGCGGCAGCAGCCGGAGATGGCACAACAGATGCACCAGATACGTCTGCTGGTTCTGCACCGCTAAATAACGTGCAGCCGGTCTATCCCCCAGAAATGGAGGAAGACAACATCGAAGGCCGCGTGACTTTGATTTGCGATGTGGAAGCTTCCGGCATGACCAGTAACTGCCATGTGCAGTCGGTCTCTGGTGGTCAGGCCTTTGCCCAGTCTGCGTTGGATTACGTGCACAAGGCCCGTTATCGTCCGGCCACGCGCAATGGCGCACCGGTGAAGGAACTGCACAAGGTCTATGTCATCCGATTTAGGTTGGATGACTAAAACGGGGTCAGTTTTCATACTGGCCAGTAGTACAAATATGGATTGCCCGATCTGTTTGCGTAACAGGGTAGCGGATCGGGCCCTGATGATGAGGATTATGAGGAAGATGACCAGACTGCCCCGTTCTTTTGTGTCAGGTCTTGCGGCTCCGGCTCTGGCGCTGCTGATGAGCACTGCAGCCCCAGTTGCGGCTTTTGCGCAGGATGCCGCTCCTGCAGCACCCGCAGCCACGGCCCCGGCTCCTGATGCGGCGCCATCTTCCGCACCGGCACCTGCCGCCACACCGGATGCAGCCCCAGCCCCTGCGGCGCCAGAAGCGCCTGCACCTGCTGCCAGCGCCCCGGCTGAACAGGCGCCACCTGCGGCAGCAGACACCAAGGAAGAAGCCAACCCCTACGGTCTGGGTGCTCTGTGGTCCAATGGCGATATCATTGCCCGCGGCGTGCTGCTGATCATGCTCACCATGTCCCTGGGCACATGGTATATCATGATCACCAAGTTCATCGAGCAGGCCCGCCTGTTCGCCGCCGCCAAGGAAGCCACCAAAAGCTTCTGGACCAAGCACAGCATTCAGGAAGGTGCTTCCGCACTCACTTCTACCTCTCCGTTCCGCTACATCGCCGATACCGGTATTGTGGCTGCCGAACACCATGAAGGCACGATGCAGGAAAGCATTGACCTGCATAGCTGGACGGGCATGTCCATCCAGCGCGCGGTCAACAACATCCAGAACAGCCTGCAAAAGGGTCTGGCCTTTCTGGGCACCGTGGGTTCCACCTCTCCGTTCATCGGTCTGTTCGGCACGGTGTGGGGGATCTACCACGCGCTGACAGCCATCGGCATTGCCGGTCAGGCTTCCATCGACAAGGTGGCAGGTCCCGTGGGTGAATCCCTGATCATGACGGCCATTGGTCTGGCCACCGCGGTGCCGGCCGTTCTGGGCTACAACCTGCTGGTGCGCCGTAACAAGACGGCCATGGACCTGGTGCGTGACTTTGCCGCTGACCTGCAGTCCATCCTCATCGGTGGCGTGCGTCATGGGGCAGTGGATCAGATTGTGGTGCGCCCGGACAACTCCCCCACCACGGCCACGGTTTCCAACCGCGTCGGCTAATCAACGGGTCAGGTCAAGGCAAGGAGAACGCTTATGGGCATGCAGGTTGGCGATAGCGGCGGGGAAGACGACGTCGTCTCCGCCATCAACACCACACCGCTTGTGGATGTGATGCTGGTGCTGCTGATCATCTTTCTGATCACCATTCCGGTGGCGACACATACCGTGAAGGTGCAGCTGCCCAAGGACATGAACCAGCCAACCCAGACCAAGCTGAGCAATGTGGTTCTGGCAGTCACGGCGGATGGTCAGACCTTCTGGGATGAAACGCCGATCAGGGACCGGGCCGATCTTCTGGCCCGGCTGGAGAAGGCGGCGGTGCAGAAGCCCCAGCCGCAGATCCAGATCCGCGGAGATGTGACCACACGCTATGAGAGTGTGGGCCGTCTGGTGGCGACGTGTCAGGAAGCGGGCATCAGCCATATCGATTTCATTACGGAAAAGCCGAAATAGGCAGGGGCGGGTGGCGCAGCACGCCACCCCATCTTGTGGGGGAGAGCACAGGCCATGGGCATGAATGTTGGCTCTGAGAGCACAACGGAAGATGAAGGCATTGTTGATATCAACACCACGCCGCTGATTGACGTGATGCTGGTGTTGCTGATCATGCTGATCATCACCATCCCGTTGCAGACGCAGGCGGTCTCGATTGATCTGCCGCAGGGCAACCCGCCGCCCAGCACGGAAGAAACACCTGTGGTGACACTGGTTGTGGACTTTGACAACTCGCTGACCTGGAATGGCCAGCCCATCAATGGCGAGGCCGATCTGCAGGCGCATCTGCGTGAGATCGCCAGCGGGCCAGAGGCTTCCCGCCCGGAGTTCCACCTCCAGCCCAACCGTCTGGCTGACTACAAAACCGTCATCCACGTCATGGCCGACGCACAGCGCCTCGGCGTCACAAAACTCGGAATCGTCGGACAGGAACAGTTCGCTGACGGTAAGTGAGGATTTTTGAGAATGGCTTCTCGTTTTTTACGTACCCTTTTTTGTGCAACAACAGCATGGGTTGTTATGCAGCCCGTTGCACATGCGGCAGATGAACTCGGCCAACAGGTTGGGACAGAACTGGAAGCCGCGCAGTCTGCTCTGGCAACACATAATTATGCCAAGGCAATGGATGCAGTAAACGCTGCGGATGCCGTAAAAGGCAAAACAGATTACGAAGATTATACCATTGCGCAGATGCGCGCAGCCGTGGCCACGCAGGCTGGTAATCTTTCTGCCGCAACAGCGGCTTATGATAAGCTGATTGCTTCCCCGCGCACGCCACAGGCCATGAAAAATCAGATGCTGAAGTCTGAGGCAACCATGGCTTATACAGCCAAGGATTACCCCAAAGCTATTGCCAATATTCAGCGTTACCTAAAAGCTGCCGGGTCTGACCCCCAAATGGAAACGTTGTTGGCGCAATCCTACTATCTGCAGAAGGATTACCCCAACACCATCAAGGTGGTGAAGCAGCAGGCTGATGCCACCATAAAGGCTGGTAAAACTCCTACCGAATCTGAACTGCAAATGCTTGCGGCCAGTGCGACGGCTCTAAAAGATTCTGCGGCCACAACCCACGCGTATGTTTTGCTGGCAACCTATTACCCCAAAAAGGAATACTGGGCGCTTTTGCTGCATGAACTGGTTGTAAACACCAAAATTCCGGCATCCTTGCAACTGGATGTTTATCGTATCCGTTTGGCCGTTGGGGATGTTTCCCAAGCGCGTGACTTTATGGATATGACGGAAATTGCCGTGCAGCAGAACACGCCGCAACTGGCGCTAGACCTGATGAACCAGGGCTATCAATCGGGTGTGCTGGGGCAGGGGGCAGAAGCGCCACGTCAGGCCCGTTTGAAGGCCATGGTTGAAAAGGCTGTCGCTTCCAAAAAGGCTTCTATTGCAGCAGATGAACAGGCAGCTACTTCCGCCAGCAATGGGGATGATTTGCTGACGGTTGGGTACAATTACGTTACTTTCGGGCAGGCTGATAAAGGTCTGCAACTTATGCAGCAGGCTATCAGCAAGGGCGTAAGTGACGTGAATATCGCACGCCTGCATTTGGGGCTGGCAGAGCTTTATGCTGGCCATAAGGATCAGGCTCTGGCTGCTCTGCGTAGTGTTGAAGGAGACAACGGTGCGCATGATATTGCACAGCTTTGGATCTTGCGTGTAACGCAGCCTGCTAGTGCTAAATAATCACGACCGTAAAATAATTTAAAAAAGGCCGCTCTCAATATCAGAGCGGCCTTTTTTATAAGGAAGGAACTTACGGGAACAGAAGTATCAGATACGCTCTTTGTTGGCGTCTTCTTCGTCTTCATCATCGATAGAATCACGATGAACCCAAGTAGAAAGTAGCAGCCCGAACCCCAGCATAACATTCAGCATGGCAGAGCCACCGTAAGAGACCAATGGCAAAGGCACACCGCCCACAGGGATAGCCCCCATCACCATGGAAAGATTTACTAAGCAGTAAAAAAAGAAGTTCATGCTGATGCCAAGGGCAATAAGGCGCCCAAAGCGATTACGGCACCGGATAGCCATGATCATGCCGCCCAGAATGATCATGAGCAGCAACCCGATAACAGCAGCAGCGCCTACAAAGCCCCATTCTTCGGCAATCATTGTGAAAATGAAGTCTGTCTGTTTTTCGGGCAGGAAGTTTAATTGCCCCTGTGATCCATGCAGGTAACCCTGCCCCCACATACCGCCAGAACCAAGTGCAATTTTAGACTGGATAATATTGTAGCCTGCTCCCAGCGGATCATTTTCAGGGTGCAAAAAGGTGGTGATGCGCGCACGTTGGTAATCATGCAGATGGTTGTATGCAAACTTGATAAGCGAAGGCACGGGAAGCAAAAGCAGCACAATTTGCCAAAGGCGCATTCCGGCAGCAAAAAATAGCGATGCCCCAATACCCCCAATAATGACTGCCGTGCCAAGGTTAGGTTCCTTGAGAACAAGGCCAACAGGTACAAGCACGATAAGAGCTGGCGGTATTAACCACAAAGGGTTGCCCATTCGGGCATAGCTGATGCGGGAAAACCATGCAGAAAGTGCCAAAACCAACGCAATTTTGGCGAATTCCGAGGGTTGAACCTGCAACCCCCCTATAATCAACCAACGTTCTGCGCCTTTACCCACATGACCCATGCGCAACACCGCTACCAGCAGTATGAGTGAGAGCACATACATGGGTGCTGCTGCATGAATAAGCATACGCGGCGGCAGCATGGCGATGGTAATCATCATCACCAAGCCCACAGCAAAGCGTGCAGCTTGCGGGGCGGCAAACGGGTAGGGTGTGCCACCTCCGGCAGAATAGAGCGTAACGTAACCAACGCCAGCCAATGTGCAGATCAGCAGAATGTAAAGCCAACTGATACGCCATAGCTTAGACATAAGGCGGAAGCTGGGTTCTGCTCTGAGCAGCCGTTTATGAAACTTCATGGATCACTTACCAGACTGCTTGCATCAGCTACACTTTCTGGCGGCGGTGTGGTGTGTGTTACCGGGTCACGCAGCAAAGTATCGCGCATGATGGTACGAGCCAGCGGGGCTGCTGCATCAGCGCCTGCGTTTCCGTGTTCGATCACAACAGAAACGGCATAACGTGGGGAATCATATGGGGCAAAGCAGATAAACAATGCATGTGGCCGATACTCCCACGGCAGATTGGCGGAGTTAAAATGCCCGCTTTCACGCAATGCGCGGGAAACACGCCGCACCTGTGCCGAACCCGTTTTGCCAGCCATGGTAATGCCGGGTAGGTCTAACCGTGCCTTGGGGGCTGTTCCATGGGGTTCGTTAATAACGGCAAACATGCCAGAACGCAGGGCTGCCAAATATCTGTCTGGCATATCAAGGGTGGGCCAGTGGTCTGGTTGTACTTGCTTGCCAATTTCTCCGTTAATGGCACGTACAAGATGGGGCTGTACAGCCCGGCCAGAGGCAATACGGGCTGTATAGGTAGCCAGTTGTAGTGGCGTAACCTGTACAAACCCCTGCCCAATGCCGCTTACAATTGTATCCCCACCATTCCAGTGATGGTGGTGAGCCTGCCGCCATGCCGGAGTAGGAATCAGGCCGGTGCGGGTGTGGGGCAGCTCAATATCCAACTGCGTACCAAGGCCGAATTTATGTGCCGTGGCTGCAATGCGTTCCATACCGATACGGCGTGCGACCTCGTAAAAATAAACGTCGCAGGAATATTTAAGCGCCAGATGCAGATCAACAGACCCATGGCCCCATCGAGACCAGCAGTGAAAACGTGTGCCACCTACATCTAGGTGACCGGGACAGAAAAAACGATCTGTGGGGGAAACAAGGCCAGATTCCAAAGCCGCCATTGCCACGGCAGGTTTGAAAGTAGAGCCCGGTGGATACACCCCCGCCACGGCTTTGTTGATAAGGGGCGTGCGCTGATTGTTTGTCCACTCAATCCACTGCGCGTGGCTTACACCGCTATCAAACAGCGAGGGATCAAACGAAGGCGTGCTGACCATGGCAAGTACTTCGCCATTCTGGCAGTCCATCACCACGGCAGAGGCTGTTTGATCTCCTATGGCGTTCAGCACTTTTTGCTGGAGCGCGCGATCTATGGTCAGGCTGATTTCTTCACCTGGCACGCCTTCTTCGCGGTTTAGTTCAGACATCACACGCCCAACGGCGTTGACCTCCATTTCCACAGATCCAGCTGTGCCGCGTAGATTGTCATCCTGACTTTGCTCAATACCTGCGCGGCCTACGCGCATACCCGGCAGAGCCAGCAAGGCAGAGCGGGCCACATCTTTCTCATTAGGCGGGGCGACATAGCCGATAATGTGGGCAAGCAATTCGCCTTCCGGGTAAACGCGGCGTGTGCCCACATCAATCAACACACCGGGGAGAGAGGGCGCGTTGAGTTCAATGCGCGCCATTTCATCCCATGAGAGAAAATCGCGCAGCATGACGGGTACGAAGCGTCGCTGATGCCGCATTTCACGCGCGATTCGTGTGCGGTCACGTTCATCTAGCGGAATAATGCTGGAAAACCGTTCAATCGTGCCCGTCACATCTGTGGTTTCTTCGGGCATTAAAAGGGCGCGCCAGTTTTCCTTGTTATTGGCAAGGGCAACGCCGTAGCGATCTACAATACGCCCGCGCGGCGGGGCCAGAAGGCGCTTGCTGATACGGTTTTTGGCAGCCATGCGGGCATAATGGTCGCCATCTTCTATCTGGATTTTATATAGGCGGCGGCCTAGCTCCCCCAAGGCCACAGTCTGGACAGCCATAAACAGCAGCGCCCGGCGTGTAAAAACGCCACGGGCGGGGTCTTTCTGTTCACGAACAGGTAGAAAACGCCGGTTTTCTTTCTTGCGCCGCTTCAGCCACATAAGAAGCTTTCATGCCTGTTCATGCGGATTCCTTTTCATCCAGAATATGCAGGAACCATGAGAAGGTGGCGGAAAGCAACGGATAAACCCCTATGCACAGCAGTGCTTCAAAAAAGGCAGGCGCCGGATCAAGGCCGTGCAGCCGGAACAAACATGCCAACGCCCATTGCAGGAAAGAAGCGGCCCCACCTATCAGACCATAAAGGAACCATACTACTAAAAAATTCATGCGCATGAGCCCAAACCGGGCATAGGTGCTGATTCCGTACACCAGAAGCAGAATAAATGAGCTGACGCCCAAAGGTGTAAAGCCAACCAGATCCATAAATAGGCCAAGCAAGAACGGTGCCAGAGCGGGCATGCCCGTAGGCCGCCAAACAGACCAGAAAAATACCGAGCCAATAACAATGGCGGAAAGCAGTTCGGCAGAACCGGGAATGGCAAGGGGAGCCGAAAAAAAGATAATAACCAGAACAATAAAAGCCGATGGCAGTAGATGGCGCGCTGTGCGGTCCAGCTTCTGGCCAAGTGTTAGGCGCGGTTCAAGATCTGGGTCCCATGATGGGGGTGAGGGATCGGACATCAGGTTACCCTTCCTGCCCTTGTCCCAGAAGTGTCTTGAACGGCAGTGCTAATGGCCGATGCGGGCGGGTAAGTGGCACGTGGCCCGGGGCATCAGGTGGTTCAATTTCAGATTGTCCAAAATCGAACACGCGTAGCATGGTCAATTTATCCAGTTGCACAAAGGGCTGCACAACCGGTTGTCCGGGGTGCAGATAATGTACCGTGCCAATAGGCAGCCCCATGGGGAAGGCGCCCGCCTGATCACTGGTCACAACACGCTCCCCTTCAATGGGGCGTGAATCCTGCGGGTAATACATCAACCTTGGCATGGGGGAGTTGTCGCCTGCCATTATGGCCGTGGCATGGCTGGATTCCAGCTCAATGGGGAGGCGGCTGGCAATATCGGTTATTAACAAGACGCGTGCTGCATGAGGGCCAACTTCGGTAACCCGTCCTGCCAGACCATTTGTTGCCAAAGCCACATTGCCAACATGCACACCACTGGTGGTGCCAGCTACAAGCAACACAGCACGGGCATACATGCCGCCACTATCTGCCACCACCCGGCCTGTTACAAAGGCCGGGGTAGGTTCTGGCACCCAGTGCAACTCTGTTTTCAGGTTATCATTTTCCCGCGCGAGGGAGACAGCCACATCATACCAACGGCGCAACTTGGCGTTTTCGGTTTGGAGCTTGGCGTTTTCTTCCGCCAAGTGCCGGGCGTCTTTTACGCCCTGCACAAGGTGGCTGACATCTGTTTGCGTATGAGCAATAAGCCCCCACAAAGGGGCTAAGGCATCTGCTACATACATGCGGGCCGTATCAGCCAGCCTTCTATCGGCTTGCCCAGCAATAATAATCCCAACAGACAATAGCAGCAGCACTGGCAAAACCAGTTTGCCAAGAGCTTGTCTTACCTGGATGGAAACCGGGATCATGAAAGCCGGGAACCCCAATTAGAGGGAAGGAAAGCGGAAGGCATGCCCGTTTGCATTCTGGCGCCGGATTACAGCCAGATAGCTGGTGCCTTGGGTTAATACATTGTTGTCAGCACGTTGCGCAGACGTTTCATTTCTTCTAAGGCACGGCCTGTGCCCAAAGCTACGCAGGAAAGTGCATCTTCAGCTACTGTAACTGGCAGGCCTGTTGCAAGACGAAGTACATCGCTTAGCCGGTAGAGCAACGCGCCACCGCCGGTAAGAACAATGCCTTTATCAACAATATCGGCAGCAAGTTCTGGTGGGGTGTTTTCCAGCGCAGTTGTTACGGCATCCACAATCTGGCTTACGGGCTCCATAAGGCTTTCCGCAATTTGGGCTTGTGAAACCTGCACTTCACGCGGGACACCGTTAATCAAATCACGCCCTTTAACATCTTGCCACGGGCCGTTTTCATACGGTTCATCCGGCATCATGGCGGAGCCAAGGCTGATTTTGATACGCTCTGCCGAGCTTTCACCAATCAACAAGCTGTGGGTGCGACGAATATAGGAGATAATGGCTTCATCCATTTTATCTCCGCCTACGCGTACGGAACGTGCATACACAATACCGCCGAGGGAGATAACGGCCACTTCTGTGGTGCCGCCGCCAATATCTACAATCATGCTGCCTGAAGGTTCTGTAACCGGCAGACCAGCACCTATGGCAGCTGCCATGGGTTCTTCAATCAGGAATACGCGCCGCGCTCCGGCACTTTCTGCGCTTTCCTGAATGGCGCGGCGTTCCACAGCAGTGGAGCCTGAGGGCACACATACAATAATCTGGGGGCTGGCAAAGGCGCGGCGATTATGAACCTTGCGAATGAAATGTTTGATCATTTCTTCCGCCACTTCAAAATCAGCTATCACGCCATCACGCATAGGACGAATGGCCGTAATATTACCCGGTGTACGGCCAACCATCTGCTTGGCTTCTTCGCCCACGGCAAGAAGCTGCTTTTTTCCTCGTATATCTGCAATAGCCACAACAGACGGTTCGTTCAGAACGATACCCCGTCCTTTTACGTAAACAAGGGTGTTGGCAGTACCCAGGTCAATAGCCATGTCGGCAGACATGAGACCGAGCAGACGAGAAAACATCCAGGACTCCTGGTTGAAGCGGGCACCATACAACAGAGGACGAGAAAGCCGGGCACGCTAACTTGCCCCTGCTGCTTTGGAAATATGTGAGCAGGAATTACCGGTGCGTAACGAGGCAGACAAGACCTTCCGTCAAGAAACTGACATATAATCTCAAGGTAAGGTCTGTCTGCCCGGTTTTGCAGGAGGGTCTGAAAAGTTTTTTCAGACTGTCAGGGCTTCTGGTTCTGTCCGTGCACGTTTAACCAGCAGCTTGTTCAGTGCATGCACATAAGCGCGTACGGCAGAAACAACTGTATCTGCATCTGCACCCTGACCGTCTACCATTTTGCCGGCTTCTTCCAGACGCACGGTTGTGCGGGCCTGTGCATCCGTGCCTTCCGTTACAGCACCTACAGAGAACAGGGCGAGACGCGCTTCATGCGGGAAAGCCTTGCGCAGGGCATTAAACGCAGCATCCACAGGGCCATTGCCTGTAGCTTTGGCTTCAATGGCCTTGCCATCCACGCTCAGTTCCAGATCAACTTCAGAAGGCTGGCCAGAAATGGATTTCAGGCTCAGCGCACCAAAACGGATGCGGTCGTGGTCACGGGCTTCATCATCCACCAGCGCGATGATGTCATCATCGTACACAACCTTTTTACGGTCAGCCAGATCCTTAAAGCGGGCAAAGGCTTCGTTCAGGCGTGTTTCATCCATGCCTTCATAACCCAGCACCTTCAGCTTATCGCGGAAGGCAGCGCGCCCGGAATGCTTGCCCATAACCAGGGAAGAACGGGTCCAACCCACGCTTTCAGGGGTCATGATTTCATAAGTGGCGGCATTTTTCAGCACGCCATCCTGATGGATGCCACTTTCATGCGCAAAGGCGTTACGGCCCACAATGGCCTTGTTAGGCTGCACATCAAAGCTGGTGATGGTGGCCAGCATACGAGAAACCTTCAGCAGGCCTTCTGTATGGATGCCGGTCGTGAAGGGGTATTGGTCATGCCGTGTGCGCAGCGCCATCACAATTTCTTCCAGCGCGGCATTCCCTGCACGTTCGCCAATACCATTGATGGTGCATTCCACCTGCCGCGCACCACCACGGATAGAAGCCAGCGTATTGGCAACAGCCAGACCCAGATCATTGTGGTTATGGGCAGAGAAAATCACCTGATCTGCACCCGGCACACGCTGGCGCAGCATGGAAAAGATTTTTTCCATGTCTTCCGGTGTGGCGTAACCAACCGTATCGGGAATGTTGATGGTGGTGGCGCCAGCCTTAATGGCGGCTTCTACGCAGCGGCACAGAAAATCCGGTTCTGTGCGGGAGCCATCTTCAGCAGACCATTCCACATCATCTGTCAGATTGCGGGCTGCAGCATTGCCAGATGTAATCAGTTCCAGAACAGTTTCTGGCTCCATCCGCAGCTTGTATTTCATGTGCAGCGGAGAGGTGGAAATAAAGTTGTGGATACG
This sequence comes from Acetobacter sp. AC2005, assembly GCF_037901235.1. Taxonomy (NCBI): domain Bacteria; kingdom Pseudomonadati; phylum Pseudomonadota; class Alphaproteobacteria; order Acetobacterales; family Acetobacteraceae; genus Acetobacter; species Acetobacter sp. AC2005. Next base: position 1,177,197 of record NZ_CP149625.1, on the reverse strand, counting down.
CTTGCGTTCTGCCGGGGCCAGAGCCTCACCCGCAGCAGCAATATCCTTGGCGCCACCACTACGTGCCAGTGCGCAGATAACGGAACCCTTTGTATTTTTGGCAATTTCGTTAACGGATTCGAAATCACCTTTGGAAGCAACGGGGAAGCCCGCTTCAATCACGTCCACACCCAGATTGGCCAGCGCTTCCGCCATACGGAGTTTTTCTGCCAGGTTCATGGAAAAACCGGGAGATTGCTCGCCATCACGCAGGGTGGTGTCAAACACAATCACGCGGTCTGGCGTCATGCGGCCAAAGGACGGATGATTGAAGCTGGTGGTATCAGCAGACATGGAATTCTTCCTGAAAAAGTCTGGTCTGGAACAAGAATAGAGGGGCTGTGCCATATTCTGCCCGTTTATGCACGGGCGCTCTTTTCGTTCTCCCCTGGGCGTGGCAGCGCTGGGCCACCTGGCTCGCTCAGGGGCAGATTAGTCGAAGGAGAAGATCCAGACGGAGGGCCACGCCGCCCGCGCCCGCTAATTTGCGGGCCTGCAGGGAATCGGACGTGAACCACTCGGAATTCATGCGCAGCACCATACCGTCCAGTTTTTCAAACGCAACACTAAAACGTTCTTAAAGGCTCTCTCAGGCCACAGCCTTGGTGCCGCGCAGGCAATGCAGCACATACAGCATAACGCCCAGCAATACGGCAGCGAATGTTTGGTGCACAGCACCAGCCCACACAGGCACCACCAACAGCAGGGTGGTTACGCCAAGCGCGTACTGAATAACCACAGCCCATCCTAGAAGAATGAAGGCGTTATGAGCTTTAGACCCCAGATCCGTTGCTTTCAGGCCAACAAGAAGCACAGCGCCAATACTCAGGGCTGTAAGAGTGGCCAGAAGGCGATGGTCAAACTGCACAGCCGCTTTGTTGATGAACCAGTTCATCCAGAAAGGGGAAAGCTGGGCATAATCAGTCGGGATCAGATGCCCATCCATCAGCGGGAAGGTGTTGAACAGGAACCCTGCATGTGTGCCAGCTGTAAATCCACCGGCAATAATGGTGGTGCACAGCAGCACGATGGTGAAGCAAGCCAACCGCTTAGCCAAACGTGCGGCTGAAGATGAACCATGGCTTTCTGGCGTAGGCCAGCGGATAGAAAATGCCGTCCACAAAATAGCGCCATACAGTAGCAGGGCTGCACTCAAGTGTAGCACCAGACGTACAGGTTCCACCGCCGTGCTGTTGGGGCGGAAGCCAGAAGCCACCATAAACCACCCAATGGCACCCTGTAGCGCACCCAGAATAAAAAAGATGAACAAGCGCAGGGCCAGCCGGCGCGTAATCATGCCCCTCACAACAAACCAGATCAGGGGCAGCAGAAGCACCAGCCCCATCAGACGGCCCCAGAAGCGGTGAATCCATTCCGCCCAGAAAATTTTCTGGAACCCCTCCAGCCCAAATCCTTCATGCTGAAGGTGATATTGTGGAATGGTTTTATAAAGCGCGAACAACCTTTCCCACTCAGCGTGGGAAAGGGGCGGAATAAAGCCGCTTACGGGCTGCCAGTCCATAATGGAAAGGCCAGAACCCGTCAGGCGCGTTACGCCGCCAATGGCGATCATGCCCAGCAGCATGAAGCAAAGCAGAAACAGCCAGCCTGAAATGAGCTTGCGATGGGCGGGTGTCATGTCTGTCTGGGGGGATGATGAGGTGGGCATGGCAGCCTTTGGCGCTGTGGGTTAAATTTCTGTATCGGGTTTACAGCCAGCTTGCGGGCTGCTGCAAGAAGATGGTACCGCTAGGCTGGATGGAACAGCATATTCGTCCTCCCTCTCGGTCCTCTGTATCGCTTTTGCGTCCACTGCTCATGCTGCTTGTATTGGTGGTGGGGGCGGTTGGGTTGCGGCATGTGCCAGCTCTTCATAGCATGCTGCATGGTACGGATGTACTGCGCCAAGGCGTATGGGGCCGCATGGTGTTTCTATCTGGTGCTGTTTTGTGGTGCGGGTTTGGGCTGCCACGCCAAGTGGCCGGATTTGCCGCCGGATTGGCTTATGGATTGTGGGAAGGCCTTGCACTTATCACCATAGCCTCCACATTGGGGTGCTTGGCCGGATTTTTCTGGGCCAGATGGGGCGGGCGTGCATGGGCGCGGCAGAAATTGGGGCAACGTTTTGCCCAAATGGACGCATTTCTGACACGTCAGCCGTTTTCTAGTATCCTTACCTTGCGGCTGCTGCCCGTGGGGTCCGCATTACTGCTGAACCTTTTGGGGGGCATTTCAGGTATGGATGTGCTGCCGTTTTTTACAGCAACCCTTTTGGGCGGTATCCCGCAGAACCTTGTTGCCGTTTTGTTGGGGGCGGGGGTTCAGGTAGGTACTTTCTGGCAGTATGCCGCTGGTGGCGCGTTGTTTGTGCTGTCTGGCGCCATTGGGGTGTGGTTATGGCGGCATGCACGTATAGCCCGGCAGGTTTCCTGATCCGTATATGGTCTGGCTGTTTCTGAGGTGTCAGGAACTAAGGGCTCATTCTAACCCTCTTGTAAAATAGTAAGGCGCTGGCCCGCAGAGCTGTTAGCGCTGTTTTTGCCAGACATTTTTCTTTTTCCTTCTGTTTTTGTTTGTTTTTGGAGTGCTGCTTATGGCTTCTCCCTCTGCTGTGCGGGATGCCGGAACGTCTTTTATTGGTGGGCGCATCCCCATGTGGGTACCTGTGCTTTTAGGGTTCCTGACAGCCGTTGGACCTATTTCGACAGATATCTATCTGCCTGCTTTTCCGGCCATGGAGCAGACCTTCCATACAAGTGCGGGCAATGTGCAGTTTACACTGTCCATCTGGTTTGTGGGGTTGGCTATCGGGCAGATTACGGTTGGCCCTTTATCAGATAGGTTTGGGCGCCGTAGCCCCATGCTTATAGGCAATGCCCTGTATGCCGTGGCTTCTGCCGTATGTGCATTTGCGCCAGATATCACCACGTTTTCCATTGCGCGGTTTGTGGCATCCGTTGGGGCATCGGCCAGCCTGGTTATTCCCACGGCCTGTGTGCGCGATATGGTGCCAGACCGTAATGCCGGGGCACGCATGATGTCTCAGTTGGTCATGGTCATGGGGGTTGTGCCTATTTTGGCCCCTATGCTGGGTGGTCTGGTTGTAGAGTTTGTGTCCTGGCGGATTATCTTTTGGGCTTCTGCTGCCTATGGCGCGATATGCGTGGCGCTTATTCTGTTCGTGCTGCCAGAAACCCTTCCGTATGATCGGCGGGTTGCACTATCTCCCTTCACGCTTGTGACACGTTACGTCACCCTCATCCGGGATCGGGCCTTTGCCAGCCATGCGCTGATAACGGCTTTTTCCACCTTCATGTCTTTCAGCTATCTTACGGCAGCTCCGTTTGTGTTTGTGCAGCTGTTTCATTTCTCACCGCTGCATTTTTCCATGCTGTTCGGCTTTTTTGCGGTGTTCATGATCGGGGCTTCCCAAGTGAACGGGCTGCTGGTGGGGCGTATTGATTCCGGCAAGCTGCTTATGGGCGCGATCTGCCTTTCCGTTACCGGAGGGATTCTGCTGGTAGCAGTCAGTTTGTGGAGCGCGTGGTACGCACCTCCGGCATGGCAGCCATATGAGGTGTGGTTGGTTATTGCGGCCATGTTACTGGCCCTTGCACCTACTGGTATTATTTTCCCCAATGCCATGATGGGGGCTTTAGCAGACCATCCCTCTCTTGCCGGGGCGGCCTCGGCTCTGGCTGGCACGCTGCAATATGTGCTGGGTGCTGTGGCGGGCGTTGTGGTTGGCCAATTTCCGGCTGTGTCTGCAATTCCTATGGCAGGATGCATGTGTTGTGGTGCTATTCTGATGTTCCTGATGGGGCTGCTGCGGCCTAATCGACAGAATGTGAACTAAAAATTGTACAAAAAGCGGTTATGCCCGCTCTGCTCTTGACGGCGACAGGGCTGCGGCCCAGTCCAGATGAAAAGATGGGGTGAGGGAAGGGAGCGTGCATAACATGCCACGGCATCCAGCAAGACGGGCCCACGTTCTGGCGCTTATTGGCGCCGGGCTGCTGATTGTAACTTTTGGTACAATGGGGATTGAGCTGGGCAATGAAATGGCCCGGCATGGTAATCTGGACCGTCAGAGCACCGCGGCAGGCAATTACTTGCGCGGGTTGCACCACGCTACCAGTGATGCCCGCATATGCCATTATGCATGGATGGCCGAACATAAGCCGCAGGATGGCAGTTGTTATGTGCAGGCCATTCAGCAGCTTTCTGATGCACGGCGTGGGTTCGAATCCTTTCGTGTAGTGCAACTGCGTGAAGGCGGTGGCCGCGTAGAACCACTGCAAAGCGTGTGGCAGCAGCTTGAAACCATAAGTGCATGGCCCCATTCACCAGAGGGTACGCCCGCCGGAGGAGCGCAACTTCTGGCGGATCTGGATCAGAACCTTTCCATTCTCAGCCGGGCCAGCACGCTTGATCAGGCAGACCGTGTTGCCAATATGCTGCGCAACACAAGCTGGCAGCGCCGTTTGGCGTTGCTGGGGATTCTGACTGGTGTTTTCAGCCTTGTTTCAGCAGGCTGGGTGCTGGATCGTTCTTCCTTGGCAGCGGCACGGGCCGAGGCTTCATCGCGTGATTTGGCTTTGCGTTTGCGGGCAACGCTGGACAGTTTGAGCCTTGGCGTGGCCGTATTTGGTGCCGATGGCCACTTATGGCATTGGAACGAACAATTGGCTGTGGCGCTGGGGCTGGAAAAGAGTTTTTTCAAACCTGGCCTGTCTTACAATGATTTAAGCGCAGTGCTGGTAGTAGATGGTGTGCCGCTGCTTGAGCCATTGGAGCATGTTGAAACCAGCTTGGCCAAAGGGCAGCCCGCACCGCCTGTAGTGGTGGAATGCAAGGGCATTAACGGCGCAGATCTGGAACTGTGCCGCACATTGTTTTTTGCCCCAGACGGAGCAGCAGAACGGCGTGGCTTTGTGCTGACAGCTGCAGATATTACCATGCGTTTGCGCAGTGAGCGCGCATTGGGTGAGGCGCAAAAGCTGCGCGCGCTGGGGCAGTTTACTGCAGGCATTGCCCACGATTTCAAAAACCTTCTGACCGTTATCTTGGGAAATCTGGAGCTTGCAGCGGAGCACGATCTGCCAGATCAGGTAGAGCAGCGGCAGGAATATCTGTCTGCCGCAACGCATGCGGGGCATAGGTCTGAAGCTCTTACAAGCCAGCTTCTTTCCTTTATGCGCAGGCAGCAAACTGGCGTGCCAGACTGCTTTGATCTGGCCGATCTGTTTTCCCTGCTCGATGGGCTGTTGGCGCGCGTGATTGGCCCCAGAATTGTGGTGGAATGTGCAGATGTTTCGGGCGTATGGCCCGTGCGGGCAGACCCGGCACAGCTTGAAAGTGCGGTGCTCAATCTGGCTATCAATGCGCGAGATGCCATGCCCTCTGGTGGTCGGCTGCGCATTGCCGCCCGGAATGTGACGTTCTCCGTGAACGCAGATCTGATGAGCCTGCCTGTTGAGGAAGGCCGCAACATGCGCGTGGTGTCCGATCCGACTCCGCTTCCCGCCGGAGATTGGGTGCGGCTGGACGTGATTGATAGCGGCAGCGGTATGACGCGTGAGGTGTTGGACCATCTGTTTGAACCGTTTTTCACCACCAAGCGAGAGGGTGCAGGTACAGGGCTTGGCATGGCCATGGTTCTGGCTTTTTCTCAACAGGTAAAGGGGCGCGTTGTGGTGGCAACTGGCAGCGGAAGTGGGACGGAGGTTTCCTTGTGGTTGCCCAAGGCGACAGCTCTTTCCGCTGCGCAGGTTTTGCAGCCGACCGCGCTGCCTAAAATAAGCAAACCAGCGCCATCACAGGCTTTGCAGGTGCTGGTGGTGGAAGATGACGCAGCTATTCGCGATATTGTCGTGACCATTCTGAGCATGGCGGGCCACCGCGTGTTGGAGGCTGGCGATGGTGAACAGGCGTTTGATGTGGCTGCGGCTGCGGAAGGGCCTCTTGATCTGCTGGTAACGGATATCCAGCTTCCCGGCCCGTTGGATGGTTTAACCCTTTCACGCGTGTTGGTGGAACGGTATCCTGAACTGGCTGTGGTTTATATGTCGGGGGATCTCACAGCGGATTCCAAACTGCCAGAAGGTGGTGTGGCAAACGCGCGGCTGTTGGCCAAACCCTTCCGCCGGGATGGCTTGATGGAAGTGGTAACAGCAGCACTGAGTGCACGTACCGGGGCATAAGCAGACCATAAGGGAAAAGCCGCCATACCTTGCAGAACCGGCGCATGCAGGATAGAGCGGGCGCCGGATTGCCCGAACGTGTTCTTCTTTTTGGCAGGATACAAGGCAGAAGTAACAGAGGGTCAGCCTTGGGCTGGCACGCAGGAAGGATTATTAAGGCCATGACGGCACATGAGGAAATCGACCTCAAGCGCTTTATCCGGCACGTTCCCGATTTTCCTAAACCGGGCATTCTATTTTACGATATTTCCACTCTTATGCGGAATCCGGATGCGTGGCAGCTGGCCATGGGGCGTTTGGCGCGGCAGGTGGCGCCGCTTAAGCCAGACTTGCTGGCAGCCGTTGAATCCCGCGGGTTTTTAACAGCTGCACCGCTGGCAGATCGCTTGGGATGTGGGCTGCTGATGCTGCGTAAGTGTGGCAAGCTGCCGGGTGCAACCATTTCCCACACCTATGATCTGGAATACGGCAGCGATACGCTGGAAATTCAGGCAGATGCCATTCAGCCCGGCCAGCGCGTTGTGGTTATGGATGATCTGCTGGCAACCGGTGGCACCTTGGCCGCTTCTGTAGCACTGCTGCGCAAGGCAGGAGCCAACGTGGTAGGCGCTTCTGTTATGGTAGAGCTAACCAGCCTGGGTGGCCGTAATAAAGTGGATGCACCAGTTTCCACTTTATTAACTTACGAAGAATAAGCACTTTTCAATATTCATATGTTCTGTTTGCACATCTGGGTGCAGAACAGAACATATGAGGTGTGAATACGCTTTTCTGCCATGTTGGGGTAAGAGAAGATGTATGGCACGTTGTTTCCCCATTAGCACCTCAGGTTTGGCCGCGTGAAAAGCATGACGCTTTCCTTGGGGCAGCTTTGGCGGTCGGTCTCTATTATTGTCCGGCAGGCGCTTGTTGGTGGCGGTCCACCACGCAAGCTTGACCACTTGCGCTGGCTGTTTGCGCCCAATCTGCTTTCTTTTGGGTATGCGCTTCGCACCACCATTTCATCCTTAATCGCTCTTGGCATTGCCTTGTGGTGGGAATTGGGGAGCCCGCAATGGGCTGCTCTTACCGTATGGATGGTGGCGCAGGGCACGCGCGGTAAATCCATTGCCAAGGCGCGCTGGCATATGTTCGGCATGGTGGTGGGCACAATATGCGCCATCGTGCTGGTGGCCAGTATGCCGCAATCACCACTGCTCTATATCTTTTTTGTGGCTGTAGGGATTGGCACTTTCTGTTTTATAGGCACGTTGTTGCCCGGCCCCGCGGCTATGACCAATTACCGTATCCATGGTATGCGGGCATCGGGTTTTACATACGTTATTATTGCGCTGGACGGCATAGTAGCGCCCGATCATATTTTTCAGATCGCAATGGCGCGTGCCACCTACATTACGCTTGGTATTGTGGTGGAAACCACAATTTCTTCCCTATTTCAGTATCAGTTGGGGCTGCGGGCCAGAACACGGCTGGCAACCAACTTTGTGCAGGCCCTTAAAGGCGCGGTGCCCGCCATTTTGCGCTTGTTACAGGGCGATAGGCGCGCGGTGGCAAATTCGCCCGGGGTGTTCTCCACTCTTATCGCTCTGAGCGATCAAGTCGAGTTTGCTGAAATTGAAATGGGGAAGCACCAGCACGAGGGTGACCACGCCCGAGCTGCTCTGGCAGCCATTACAGTGTTGCTGTCACGCGGGTTGGATTTGGGCGCGTTGCTGGAGGTGCCGCATAGTCAGGGGGCGGAGTATCAGGATACAGCCCGGCAAGTGAGCACTTTTTTGCAGGCTCTGCCAGACCGGCTGGATAATGATCAGCCTATTGAGCCGGTTTTACGGGATCTCACGTCTTTACGGGCAACCTGCCGACAACTGGCCGCGAGTTGCCTGGAAAAAGAAATGGAAGCCGCCACGCATCCCCCAATGGATGTGAATCAGGAGGAAGTGCTCACCCGGCAAGGGCAACTGTTGCATAAGCTCGATACCATGTTGGAAGAATTGTATCTGGCCATTGAACAGTTTGAAATGAGCCGCAATCCGCAACCGCATGATCACTTCCGCTACCCCATGAAGTCTTACCGAGACTGGCGGATGGCGTTTACCAATAGCTTGCGGGCTTCCGTCACCATCTTTCTGGCTGGTGTTATATGGATTACCACCGCGTGGCCTGACGGCCTTACATTCATTATGTTTGTGGGCATTGTGTGTGCGCTGTTCTCTACTTTGGAGCAGCCTGCTCTTGCCACACAGGCGTTCCTGCATGGCACTGTATGTGTCATTGGCATGAGCGCACTGCTTGATCTGTGGGTGATGGCCCAGCCGACAATTTATGAAATGATGGCCATGTGTCTGGCTGTGCCCATGTTGATTGGTGGGTTAGCCTTTGCGTGGCCTCCGCTAGTGCTTGCGGCTGTGGCCTATAATCTGTTTCTGCCTATTCTGGTGGGGCCAATCAATCAGGGCCGGATGGATGAAATTATGTATTTCAACACCGCCATGCCGCTATTGTTGGCCATGATGTTCTGCATGTGGATGTACCGGGTGTTTCTGCCGTATGATCCAGATGGTTTGCGGTGGGATATGCGTGTGAACATTCTGCGTGGCTTGCGCCGTTTGGCAGGGCAGCGCAGACCACCTGCGGTAACGGAAATTATCGGGCGCAGTGTAGATGGTTTTGTGCGCCTTTCCACCATGGCAACGGATGATGGGAATACCTATGTCTTGGAACGGTATTTAAGCGGCGTGCTGTCTAGCATGACCATAGCATTGAACGTGCTGCGGTTACGTACCGTTCTGGCAAAGAATATTCTGCCGCCAGAAGCACAAAAAGCCGTAGAAGTTATGATGGAACGCATGCAGCGTTTTACAGGCCGATATGGCGGTCAATATGGCCGGACTGCGCGCGCAACACATATAGCTGTAGAGTATTTGTTAAACTGCGAAGAAACCGAAGCAAATCTTTCAGTTCGTGAAGAAATGTTGCGGGCATTGGCCAGCCTGCGCGTGATAGAAACAGAATTGGCAGAGAACCGAGCGTTCTTTGATGCGTCTTCTCCATATCTGGATAAAGCATTTACCTAAACCAGATGGGCCATAAACAGGTTCTGATATTAGGGTAAAGCATTGCAGGAGAATGTTTCATTGGCGCAGTCAGACATCAAAATAGAACAGGATGAGCAAGCCCGTATCCTGTTGCGCAGCATGTTTGATGCAGCGGTTGCTGCAGCAGATCCATTTAAGGTGTTGGCAGAATATTTGCCGGAAAAACCCAAAGGCCGCTGCATTGTTGTGGGGGCAGGCAAGGCCTCTGCCGCTATGGCGGCCGCGCTGGAAGCTGCGTGGCCAGATGTGCCTTTGCAGGGTGTTGTGGTTACGCGGGATGAGCATGCTGTTCCAACGCGCCATATTACAATTCTGGAAGCTTCACATCCCGTGCCAGATGCGCGGAGCGAACAGGCTGCACATGATATCTTGCGGGCCGTTCAAGGGTTGGGATCAGATGATCTTGTTATTGCCCTGATTTCAGGCGGAGGGTCTGCGCTACTGGCTTTGCCGGTAGAGGGCATCACTCTGGCAGAAAAGCAGAATATTGGCCGCCAGCTTTTACATTCTGGTGCGGCAATTTCTGAAATGAATATAGTGCGTAAGCATTTGTCAGCTATTAAAGGTGGTAAGCTGGCTTTAGCAGCCGCACCTGCGCAAGTGGTGACACTTGTTATTAGTGATGTACCCGGAGATGACCCGGCAATTATTGCCAGTGGCCCTACCGTGCCAGATGCCACAACACCTCAAGATGCTTTGCGTATTCTTGATAAATACAATTTAGACGTGCCTGCATCTGTTCGTCATGTTCTGGAGAAAAACACCACTGCATTTTCTGCTCAGCATTCTGTCAACGCAGACAATCGGGTTGAAATGATAGCAACCCCTTTTATGGCACTACAGGCAGCAGCAGAGGTGGCGCGCAAAGCAGGCGTTACTCCTTTGATTTTAGGAGATGCTCTGGAAGGGGAAAGCTGCGTTATGGGTGTGATGATGAGTGGTATTGCGCGTTCTGTTCAGGCGCATGCTGTGCCTGTGCGTGCTCCGGCTGTTTTGCTGAGCGGCGGGGAAACAACCGTGAGTATTCGTGCAGGTACAAAACCAGGAAAGGGCGGGCGTAATACAGAGTTTCTGCTTTCCTGTGCCGTCGCTTTACATGGGCAGGCAGGTATATGGGGTTTGGCGGGGGATAGTGATGGCATTGATGGTACGGAAGATGCTGCAGGCGCCATATTTACCCCGGATACATTAGAACGCGGCTTGCAAAACAATGTAGCGGCCGAGGATTTTCTGGCACGGCATGATAGTTACAGCTTTTTTGAAAAATTGGATGACCTTGTCAAAACAGGCCCAACGTTAACGAATGTGAATGACGTGCGCCTGCTTTTGGTGCTCTAGTTCTGTTTAATCAGCCAGTGCTCGAGCCACTTCGTGCCGAAGAGCTGGAATGATTTTTTCCTGAAACATGGGGGTTTTACGCTCCCATGCTCCGGTGCGCCATGATGGGTGCGGCAAGGGAAAATATTGCGGGAGAAAATCCTGAAAATGCTCTGTCCGCTCATATACTTTGCCTTTTCCCAAAACATAATTCTGAGCGTAGGATCCAACCAAAAGGGTTAGGCGCAGGTTTGGCAGTAAAGCCAGAATACGTTCGCGCCATAAGCTGGCACATTCCGGTGGGGGTGGACGATCGCCCCCCTTAGGCAACACGCCCGGATAACAAAGCGCCATAGGTAAAATGGCTACGCGGTTGGAATCATAAAAAACGTCTCGGCTCATACCAAGCCAACCTCGCAGGCGATCTCCCGAAGCATCGTTAAAAGAAACCCCGGTTTCATGTACGCGTGTGCCCGGTGCCTGTCCGGCAATAAGTAAACGTGCATGGGGGGAAACATGCAAAACAGGCCGTGGGCCTAATGGCAGCTTATGTGCGCAAGCCGTGCATTTTCTGATTTTCTGCACCAGACAGTTCAGTTGTGTTTCCACATCACTGCTTTCTGCAGAATGTGGTGTGTACAATTCTAATTTTGTCTGGGTCTGACTCATGTTGTTCAAACATGTGGGGATGATCTGCTCACTCACAATGCAAACAACATAAAAAAAGCGCTGTAGTGTTACCACTACAGCGCTTTTTAACCAGCCCCATGAAAGAGGCCAGTTATTTAGGCAGAAGCTTTACTGTGCTTCATCCACACCAGCATGTGTCTGCGGTGCGAAGGTCCAGCCAGCGCCGTAAGGCTGCGGCATGAAGAGACCCCATGTAGCGGATTCTTCAGTTGCATTAGCCCAACCCGGTGTTGGCAGCGGCGTATGATCCAGACGGAGTTTCTGGATATCTGCTGCTGTTGTGTTAGCCGGTGCGCGGTTACCCCATGCAGAACGGATGAAGTTTACAACATCTGCAATCTGCTGGTCAGACAGGATGTTTTTGTAATCCGGCATGGCCACGGCAGAAGGCGCCCAGTTGGTAGGAGGCAGAACGCCACCATCAACCACAATGTGAGCAACAGATGTCGGGTTATCGGAAACAACAACCGGGTTACCAGCCAGCGGCGGGAACATACGGGCTACACCACCACCATCGTTACGATGGCAGATTGCGCACTGATCCACATATGTTTTTGCACCAGCATTGCCGGAGATGTTGTTGGAATCCAGCATCTGAGCCGTAGAAGCATCGTAGCTGTAATCACCACGTGCAGGCGGAACCGGCGGCAGGGATTTAATGTATTTCACCATGGCGTGCAGATCTGCATCGGTGAAGTACTGGGTGCTCCAGCCAACCACGTCTGCCATGCCACCAAAGGCCGCGGAGTGATCGGTACGACCGGATTTCAGGAACAGGAACAGGTCTTCATCAGACCAGCGGCCAAGGCCCAGAACCGGATCGTTACGCAGGCTTGGGGCAATCCAGTTGTCGATTACGCCACCGCCGCCAAGGAAGTCTGGCCCGCCAGATGCATCCAGAGCTTTTTCCTGCATACCAAAGCCGCGCGGTGTATGGCACGCACCACAGTGGCCAGGGCCGGTTACAAGGTATTCACCACGTGCAATTTCAGCATCCGTGCCGGGAGCCGGTGTGAAGTCCTTGGGAGCCGGAGCAAATACAGAGCGCCAGATGGACAGCGGCCAACGCATGGACATCGGCCAAGAAATATCAGTTGGATGATTTTTCTGAGCAATCGGCTGCACGCCATGCATGAAGTATGCGTACAGAGCCTTCATGTCATCCTGCGTCATACGGGCGAAGGATGGGTAGGGCATTGCCGGATACAGCGTAGCACCATCCTTACGCACGCCATGGCGCACGGCTTCATCAAACTCTTTAAATGTGTAGGTGCCAATCCCGTACGTAGGGTCTGGCGTGATGTTGGTGGAGTAAATTGTGCCGATGGGGGTCTTGATAGAAAGACCACCAGCATATTTCTGACCGTTCAGGGATGTGTGGCAAGCCACACAGTCCCCTAGGCGCGCAACATACTCGCCCTTCTTGATCAGATCTTCATCAGCGTTCTGTGCATGCGCCAGGGACGTTCCCGCAAGAAGCCCGACAGCGACTGCCCCCAGGGCAGCTTTTAGCCTGTTAATCATCATTTTTACCACTTATCGCCTGTGTGCTGAATGACGTCGTAACTCTGCCTAGGCATTAGGGGTTAATGCCAAGTGTCGGGTTTTCGGGAATATTCTTGTCATTCTTCCGAGCATCCACTTCACGCTGATACGTGTCGTTTGCTCGTTTGATCAGATACTGACGGATAGCTTCAATTTCATCCGGCGTCATGCTGGTGTCAAAGCGATCCATCCCGTAAGCCGTCAGCGCACCGCGACCAACCACATTGTAGAAGGCATCCTGGTGGCGGATAGCACCGGCCCAACGCAGATCAGGCAGCATGCCTGCACCTTCGCCGTTATCACCATGACAGGTCTGGCAGTAGGTCTGATACTGGAAGTAACCGTTATCAACGACCTTCTGGTCATACTGTGCAGGTGGTTTTACAGGCAGGAAGCCGCGGTTGTTCAGAGCTGGCAGCTTAGCTTTGCCATCCAGAGAGAACGCAGCGATGTAGGAGTGGTTAACTGTCCAGCCAGAAGTACGGCCCACGCCACCCATGGAAATGGGGTAGATGCCGCCCCAGCCCACTTCAACAGCAACATACTGCTTGCCGTTGACGCTATAGGTCATAGGCGGAGCGATAATGCCGCTCTGTGCGTCAAACTTGTAAAGATCACTACCGTTCGTGGCGTCATAGGCGTGGAATTCACCATTGGCCAAGCCCTGGAACAGAAGATCACCGCCGGTTGCCAGAACGCCGCCGTTCCACGGACCTTTGTGGTCAATTTTCCAGACGGTTTCCATCTTGACCGGATCCCATGCCAGCAGCCAGCCGTGCAGATCCTTGATGTAGGCTGTACGGGCTTCTGGGGTATCAGGCAGACCGTTCTTGGTCATATCCAGACCAACGTTCCAGGAATCCGGGTGAGGCTTAAAGCCACCAACCTGGTTTTTATAACCGAACGGAATCTGGTGAGCCGGGATATAGACCAGGTGCGTTTTTGGGCTGTAGGCCATAGCCATAAAGTTATGCGCACCCAGTGGGCCGGGGATGCCGTACCAGAACTTGCCGTTCAGGGTGTACAGACCATCTGGATTATAGATCGGGCGACCTGTCAGAGGGTCCAGACCATTAGCCCAGTTCTGGTAAACGTAGTTTTTGCCGGACAGGAACTCACCAGTCTTGGCATCCAGAACGTAGAAGAAGCCGTTTTTAGGTGCATGCACGATCACGTGGCGCATTTCGCCATTCACTGGCATATCCAGTGTCATGATCTGCTGAACCGAGGTGTAATCCCACTGATCCATCGGAGTTGCCTGGAAGTGCCAGACATATTCACCGGTTTCAGGCTTCAGTGCGACAATGCTACCCAGGAACAGGTTGGAGCCAATGCCTTCGGAACGATACTTATAGTTCCAGGGTGACCCGTTACCAACAGCCAGATAGATCAGATCACTGACCGGATCATAAACCAGAGAATCCCATACGGTGCCGCCGCCACCCTGGCGTACCCAAGCGCCTTTGGGGCCCCAGGTTTTGTAGGCTTTGTTCATCAGAATATTATCTGATGCAGCGTGGTCAGGTTCGTTCTTGTTGTTCGGAACGGTGTAGAAGCGCCATTTCAGCTTGCCGGTTTCGGCATCAAATGCAGAAACAAAGCCACGGGCACCAAACTCGGCACCACCGTTACCAATCAGCACCAGGCCTTTTGCTACGCGTACCGCGCCATCCACTGTGTAGGAGCGCTGCTTGCCCAGAGAGGCATCGGCTGGGATGGTGTTAACTTCCCAAACCTTTTTACCGGTTTTTGCATCGGCAGCAACCAGACGGCCATCAAACGTGCCCCAGAAAACCTTGCCGTTCCAATAGCCTGCACCACGGTTAACCGTATCACAGCAGCCTTTGTCAGCAATGTTGCCTGGCACTTTGGGGTCATACTGCCAAAGCAGCTTACCTGTGGCAGCGTCCAGCGCTTCCATTTTGGACCAGTTGGTTGTGGCATACATAATGCCATCTACAACCAGCGGGGTTGCTTCCTGACCGCGGTTGGTATCCAGCGTGTAGTACCAAGCCAGCTTAAGATCACCCACGTTGGAGCGGTTGATCTGATCAAGCGGGCTATAGCGCTGTTCGCTGTAGGTGCGACCATAAGAAAGCCAGTTTTCGGGGTGATCATCTGCATGGATGATCGCTTCCCCCGTATTACCCTGACCGTCAGCGCGGGCAGGGACTGCCGCGTAAGGCAAAGCAGCGGCACAGATTGTTCCGGCCGCGAGAATTCCTAGCAGTGAACGTCTCTTGGCGGAGGCGGGGCGGGTCATGCGTTCATGTCCTCGACTATTATATACGGTGAGGAAAAAGATAGCCGGCAGGCCGGTTTCTCACACAACAGCCAAGGGGAACGCTGTCTGTCAATCACGGGGAAGGAATAGCAGCTTCCATTCTGCGGGATAATTTCCCGTGCTTACAGGCCTGTAGAGCAGGAAATTATGCTCACAATCAGGTTATGAAAGGCGCTTACAATTCTTGTTATAACAAGAATGAGGGTGCGATGCAACCTGATGTAAACGCATAATCAGCCAGAAGTTCCATATCTGTCGTTTCACGATTTTTCCAAGAACTGAACAGGGTGAATTCATAAACCTCCTCTTCTGGTGCACGCAGGCTATGGTGGATACGCAACCAGTTGTGGACGTCTTCTGGGGGAACTGTTGAGATCGTGGCGAGTGGCACGCTGAGTGGGTGGCAGGTGCGCTTCACCTTCAGGCCTGCGTGTTGAGCCTGACGCCTGATTTTCACGGAAAGGTGATCACACACAGCCGACAGAATCTTGGCCGTAAGAATGATTCGTTCACCTTGCTGCACAACGTCTAACCCAGCATGAACAAGTGTTGCCGGTGTTGATGTTTGGATAGAAAGCAGACCCGCATCCAGATTCTCCATGATGTCTGGGTCAGAGGTTTCTCCCACAACCACCAGAGGCAGAAAGAGGAAGGGTTCAGGCTCCCATTCCCGGTTGGGAAAGAAGGTCTGAATCTGCTGGAAGAACTCCAACATGGGGACGGGTAGGCGGATCCCGGCAATCAGAAACATACTGGTACTTTATTCCTTGGCTTGTGAGAGCCGATTTGTGGGGGAATGCGTTATATTAAGAGATAACAATCAGGCGGGAATAAAACGCCCTGTTTTTGACCTGATTCTTTGTAACCCTTGACGACAGGGCAGGGCAGCCACAAGTATTAAGCAAAGCCGGCCTGTCCGGACAAGGAGAGTTAAACACCATGTCGTTTAGTCACGACTACCGATCCCCCGCTACGCCCACAGACTGGAATGCGCAGGCAGCCAATCTGGATGCTGGGCTGCGGGCCTATATGCTACGCGTTTATAACTGGATGGCATCTGGCCTGCTGCTTACCGGTATAGTGGCATATGTTATTGCCAACACAAGTTTGAGCCATCTGTTTTTTCAGGTGGTGCAAGTGCCGGGTGGCTTGGTGCCACGCCCAACATTGTTGGGTGACGTTGCCATGCTTTCACCATTGGCGTTTGTGCTGGTGATGTCCTTTGGTTTGAACAGGCTTTCCCTACAGGGTGCGCAAGCACTGTTCTGGGCGTTCTGCGCTGCCATGGGCGCCAGTATGGCCAATATCTTCGTTATTTATACAGATACATCCATTGTTCGGGTTTTTCTGGTAACGGCCTGCATGTTCGCCGCAACATCTTTGTGGGGATATGTCACCAAAGCCAACCTGTTGCGCTTCAGCTCTTTCCTGATGATGGGGCTTTTTGGGCTGCTGATTGCTGGTTTGGTGAACCTGTTCCTGAAGAGCCCGGCTTTGTACTATGTGTACAGCATTGTCGGCGTTTTCATCTTCACAGCGTTCAGTGCGTTTGATGCACAGCGTATCCGGGTCACCTATCCGCAGCTTGCTGCATATGAAGGCCCGGAAATGACAGCCAAGCGTAGCGTATATGATGCGTTAAGCCTGTATCTGAACTTCATCAACCTTTTCCAGTTTCTTCTGCAGTTTATGGGCGCAAGAAACTCCAACGACTAATTTATATAAGGAGTCGGCATAGGCTACTGGCTTTGTCGGCATCTTGGAAAAGAAAACCCAGCCTCTCAGAGGGCTGGGTTTTTTGTATGGGAAGGTATGCTCTGGATGAATGGCGGCATGTTTGTCTGGAATGCGTACTAAAACAGGCCGTTATTGTGATTCAAGATTTTGTAACGAAAATGTGAGATAAGTTTTTTTCATGTAATGGCATGAAATCGAAAGCGAAATTGTATTTCGATAGGATATAATGAAATATTTTGTAATATTTCGTGAAGTTGTTTGCCCCTGTTTTTATCGCACCAGCGTACCCATGCCGCAGCGCCATATCAGCTAACCTGATTATGACGAAAGGCTGATGGAACTTTTCCGACATTTGAGAATCTGCGCTTTAGGAATAAAGTGCCGACAAGGTGTTTTCGCACTCCGTTCATTTTGTCACCGGCATGATGTGCCGTGTTCCCTCTGTTTATGAGGGAAATAACGGTCTGGCATGTGTTAGTGGTAGGGGGGACGTGTTGAAACGCGGTTTTTCTTGCTGTTGTCAGGCTTCTATGGCAGCAGAACAAAGAGTCTTAGTGAGGCTAATTTGATGTCAGAACCAAGAGGCGTGCGATGAAAAACAAGTTACTGGCGAGAGTGGCGCGATTGGGCGGCCTATCGTCAGCATTGCTGCTTGCCGGGTGTGAACTTGATGTTCTCGACCCGAAAGGCCCGGTGGGTGAAGGGGTTAAAACCCTAATTGCCACCTCCACAGTCGCAATGCTGATTGTTGTGATTCCGACCATCCTGCTGACGCTTCTGTTTGCCTGGCAGTATCGCCAGTCTAACACGAGCGCCGAGTATCTGCCGAAGTGGTGCCACTCCAACAAAATTGAAGTGATTATTTGGGGCGTGCCTTCCCTGATTATCCTCTTCCTGGCAGTGATTACCTATCAGACCTGTCATTCTCTGGACCCGTATAAGCCACTTGAAGCAGAAGCTAATACCAAGCCTCTGCACGTTGAAGTGGTGGCTCTGGACTGGAAATGGCTGTTCATCTACCCAGAACAGGGTATTGCAACGGTCAATCAGCTGGCCATTCCGGTCAACACCCCGATTGACTTCAACATCACATCTGATTCCGTGATGAACTCCTTCTTCATCCCGCGTCTTGGTTCCATGATCTATGCAATGGCAGGCATGCAGACCCAGCTTCATCTGCTGGCGAGCGAACCAGGCGACTATCTGGGTGAATCTGCCAACTACAGTGGCCGTGGCTTTTCTGACATGAAATTCCACACGCTTGCTGTGAGCGGTGATGAATTCAATGCCTGGGTTGAAAAGGTGAAGTCTTCTTCCGAGCAGCTGGATAGCCAGACCTATCCGAAACTTGCTGCCCCAAGCGAAGCGAACCCCGTCGAGTATTTCGCGCATGTTGAACCCGGCATGTTCAACACGATCGTTGCCAAGTACAACAATGGCATGGTCATGGACAAAAGCACTGGCAAGATGATCCAGGTGCAGCAGTCTGCGATGTCCGACATGAATATGAAGGAATAGGATCTATGCTAGGGAGACTATCGCTCTCGGCCATCCCGTTGGATGTGCCGATCCTGGTAGGGACGTTCATCGGCGTTGTCATTGTCGGTGTCGCGGTACTGGGACTTATTACGTATTACGGTAAGTGGGGCTACCTCTGGAAAGAGTGGTTCACTTCTGTTGATCACAAGCGTCTAGCCGTGATGTACATCATCCTGGCACTGGTCGCTCTTTTCCGTGGTTTTGCTGACGCTATCATGATGCGTACTCAGCTCGCGCTGGCGTATGCAGGTAACCCAGGCTATCTACCACCACACCATTACGATCAGATCTTCTCCGCTCACGGAACGATCATGATCTTCTTCCTGGCCATGGCGTTCATGACCGGTCTGTTCAACTTCATCGTGCCTCTGCAGATTGGTGCGCGTGACGTTGCCTTCCCGTTCCTGAACAACCTGAGCTTCTGGATGACGGCTGTTGCGTTTATCCTGGTGAACGTTTCTCTGTTCATTGGTGAATTCTCGCAGTGCGGCTGGCTGGCATACCCGCCACTGTCCGAAAATCAGTTCAGCCCTGGCGTTGGTGTTGATTACTACATCTGGGCCGTTCAGATTTCCGGTGTTGGCACGCTGCTGACCGGTGTGAACTTCTTTGTAACCATCGTGAAGATGCGCGCTCCGGGCATGACCTGGATGAAAATGCCTGTTTTCACCTGGACAGCTTTCTGTGCTTCCATCCTGATCATGGTGGCCTTCCCTGTTCTGACGGTTGCAGTTGCTCTGCTGGGTCTGGATCGTTACTTCGGGATGCACTTCTTCACCAATGATGGTGGGGGTAACCAGATGTTGTACCTCAACCTGATTTGGGCTTGGGGCCATCCAGAAGTTTATATTCTTGTTATCCCTGCCTTCGGTGTGTTTTCGGAAGTTGTTCCTGCATTTTCCGGCAAGCCGCTGTTTGGTTACAGCACCATGGTTTACGCAACCTGCTCCATCATGGTTCTGTCCTTCCTTGTGTGGGTTCACCACTTCTTCACAATGGGCGCTGGTCCGGACGTGAATGCCTTCTTCGGTATCGCGACCATGATCATCTCCATTCCTACTGGTGTTAAGCTGTTTAACTGGCTGTTCACCATGTATAAGGGCCGCATCCAGTTCCATGCCTGCATGTACTGGGCTGTTGGCTTCATGATCACCTTCACCATCGGTGGTATGACCGGCGTTATGCTGGCTATCCCGGGTGCTGACTTCGTTCTGCATAACTCCCTGTTCCTGATTGCTCACTTCCATAACACCATTATTGGTGGTGTGTATTTCGGTTACATCTGCGGCATGAACTTCTGGTTCCCGAAGGTGATGGGCTTCAAACTGAATGAAACCTGGGGCAAGCGCGCTTTCTGGTTCTGGTTTGTTGGCTTCTATTGCGCATTCGTACCGCTCTACATCGTCGGTTTCGAAGGCATGACCCGTCGTCTGAACCACTACGACAACCCGGCATGGCATCCGTGGCTGCTGGTTGCTGAAGTTGGTGCAGTTCTGGTTATGCTTGGTATCGCTTGCCAGCTTACACAGCTGTATGTTTCCATCCGTGACCGTAACCTGCCGCAGAACCGCGACGTGACCGGTGACCCATGGAATGGCCGTACGCTGGAATGGTCCACGTCTTCTCCGCCGCCGGTTTATAACTTTGCTATTGTTCCTCATGTGCACGAACTCGATGCGTTCATGCATGATAAGGAAAATGGTATTGATACCCGTCAGGCTGGTGCTCAGTACGAAGCAATCCACATGCCCAAGAACACCTCTTTGGGTCTGGCTTGTGGTATCTTTGCCCTGATCTTCGGTTTTGCTGCGGTTTGGTACATCTGGTGGCTGGCTGCTATTGGCCTTGTTGGTGTTATCGGTTCGGTAATTGCCCGCAGCGCTGATAAGGATATTGACTACTATATCCCTGCCGAAGAGGTTGCCCGGATTGAAAACGAGCACACCCGTAAACTGATGGCACAGGCAGCTGAATAACATGGCACAGAACACAACTGTTCAGACCGCAGGCCACGACGAACATCACCACGAATCTCCGGTGGTGTTCGGGTTCTGGGTCTATCTGATGACGGACTGCATTATCTTCGGCACGCTTTTTGCCGTGTTTGCAGTTCTGCGTAACCAGTTTAACGGTGGCCCAACCGGCCACGAACTGTTCGAATTCGGTGGGCTTGGGCTGGAAACAGCCCTCCTGCTGGTTTCGTCCATCACTTATGGGTTCGGCATGATTGCCGCCCATAAGAGCCAGGTTTCCAAGGTTATCCTTTGGCTTGGCGTTACCTTCCTGCTTGGCCTTGGCTTTGTGGGGCTGGAACTGCGTGAATTTGCGCACATGATCGCAGAAGGCGCCGGTCCGGATCGCAGTGCATTCCTGTCTGCGTTCTTTACGCTGGTGTCTACTCACGGTCTGCATGTCACGTGTGGTCTGATCTGGATTGTTACCCTGATCGCTCAGCTGATGGGTACGACTGAAATTCCGGAACGTATGATGAATAAGCTCACCTGCCTGAGCCTGTTCTGGCACTTCCTGGATATCGTCTGGATCTGCGTTTTCACCTATGTCTATCTGGCGAGCATGATCTGATGAGCAATCCGCATACATCCTCCTCAGGCGAGAGCCACGGTAGCGTATCTTCTTACATTATCGGGTTTGTTCTTGCCGTTGTCCTGACGGTCCTGTCGTTTGGCGTGGTGATGAGCCATAGCCTTTCGCCAGCCGGCACTCTGGCTGCTATTTCAGCTCTCGCTCTGGTTCAGGTTCTGGTGCATCTGCACTACTTCCTGCACATGGGCGGAGACTCCGAACAGCGCTGGAACAACATGTGCTTTGTTTTCACCGTTGCTTTCGTGGCCATCCTGATTGTTGGTTCGGTGTTCATTATGAACAACACCGCGCTGCACATGATGTCCCGCTAATATGGTGAGGTTTCTACCGCCACGTTAAGTGGCGGTGGGAAAGCAAGCTGAAAAAAGCCCCTGTAGCTATAATGGCTACAGGGGCTTTTTTATGGGCTATGTCTTTTTGGCGGACCTATGCAAGGCAACTGGTATCCACTGTTCTCTGCCGCGATATGGGCTTTGAATGAAGTGTGGAACATCCACCAAGCGGAAGCGTACGTGTTAGGTTCTGGCCATAAAAAAAATGGTGCCAGCCTAAGGCCGACACCATTCTTTCAAACCCAAGTAAATAAGGGTTTTCAGTCTTTCTGCGGATTGGGGGAAAGCAGCTCTGTTTTGTTAGGCTTGTCTTTCCATTCTTCCGCATCGGCCGGGGGCGTGCCCTTGCGTGTAATGTTTGGCCACTGGGTGGCGTATTTTGCGTTGATTTCTGCCCACGCTGCTGCACGGTCGTCGCTATCAGGGAAAATGGCTTCGGCGGGGCATTCAGGCTCACACACGCCGCAGTCAATGCATTCATCTGGGTTGATGACCAGAAAGTTTTCACCAGCGTAGAAGCAGTCAACGGGGCAGACTTCCACACAGTCCATGAATTTGCAGCGGATGCAGTTTTCAGTGACCACGTAGGTCATTGCCATCTCCGAAAATATCTGGCGGTGGAGGAGGGGCTCTCACCGCGTGGGGTCAGATGGCAGTACCGTTATATAGAAGCCTGCCACCAAGGATGGCGCAGATATGAGGCGCTTTTGGCCTAATGGCAACCCGCCTGTGTAAGGAGGGCAGCTTTCTTTTTACAGCAGAGCTAGGGTTAGGGGTGTTGCCGAAGCGTTGCCAGCACAGCAAAGGGGCTGTTGTGGTTATATTTTTCTGGCGGAACTTTCCCTGTACGCTTTTTTGAGTGTTTCCGATTTTTTACAGTTTTCCGGGGGATAATTAGAAAAGGGGCAGGTGGTCCTGCGTGTGTATCCGGTAAAATCTGGGGTTTTTGCACATGTAACCCAAGGCTGCGCAAAATGCCCGGAAGAATAGCCTTTTTCACCCCTAACCGAGAGGCAAAGAAATTCGGAATCTGCCGTGATCCGTGTGCAATCAGGGAAACAGATTCTGCATACAGCGCAGCAGCAATATCGAGTCGGATTAAGGTGCCTTCGGAAATAATCCACCCAAGTTGCATAAGCAGAGATTTTTGAGCCGCTGTTAGATTGGCGGGTAAAGGCGCAGAAACGGCACCTGAGCGTGGAAGTTCTGGCAATACAATGCCAGAGTGCAGGCTGAGCAAAAGCGCGCGCAAAGCCATGGCACCAGGGCGCATCATTTTACTACAGAACACCGTATTTTTTTGCTGGGTGATCTGAAGGCGCTTCAGTATGTGTCTGGCAGATGCTGGCAGGGTGGAAAGGTGCGGCACCTCCGCTACGCCACCGCTTTCTACCAGCATATGCACCATGCCGCGGACTAACGGTTGCTCTGCAACTGCTTTTTCTGCCCGAAAGAGCGGTGCCAGCTCTTTGTGGATGTATGCGTTCACAAAGGTAGCCAGCCGTTGCCGGATTTTTTCTTTCTGACCGGGTTCCAGAAATTCTGCCTCGCGCACTTCAATAACTGGGTGCAGCACATCTGCCCCGGCTTGCAAACGCGCAATCGTATCTTCCTGCCAATTGAGTGAGCCACTTTGCAGGTTCAGCGTTATTTCGGTGTCTGGTGCCTGTAGGAACTGCGCAACACGATGGGGAATCTGGTTACGTGCTGCTCTGCGCGCTGCTTTAAGAATCAATTTCTGGTCAGACTGCGCAGCTTCGGGGTCTGGTATAAAGCTAAAGCCCCGCATATGGCCTACAGCATGCCCTTCTACACTTACTTCTCCCGTCCGCGTAATGGCCGAAAGCAAAGGGGTGGTGTCTGCTTCTTCTAGGCGTCGTGCCAAGCTTGCCGCGCGTTTATCTACAAAGCGCGTTGTCAGACGTTCATGTAATACATCAGAAAGAGCATCTTCCAGCCTTAGGGTATGGTTACGCCAATGTGCAGCGTTTTCCACCCAATCCGGTCTGGCAGAAACGTAAGACCACGTGCGAATGCCCATAAGGCGCTGCATCAGAACATCAATATCCCCTTCCAATTGCTCCAAATTGGCAAGGCGAGATTTCATCCAAGCAGAAGGTAGGTGCCCTTTTTGGGCAAGAAGAATGAAAATTTGCTCACACAACCGGATGTGGCTGTCTTCTCCCAGTTTGCGAAAATCTGGAATCTGGCACACCTCCCACAATAGCTGAGTGCGCGCAGGTGTGTGGGCCAGTTTTTGCACTGTGGCATTCTGCATCAGCGCAGAGAGTGCCAAGAGATCAGATGCTGGAGCGGCAGATTTCAGGCAGCGGTCAGGGGGCTTTTGGCACAAGCTGGCATAAAGTGTGCTGGGAGACGTAAAATTGAGCTTGCTGTTACGCCACCACAAAAACGGTAGCGGTTCAAAATGGTGGGTTTCTATGGCCTCCACCATTCCTTCGGGAAAGGCAGGACATTCCCCAGTTGTGCCAAAAGTACCGTCCTGCGTGCCGCGGCCTGCGCGGCCTGCAATTTGTGCGGCTTCTGCTGGGGTAAGCAGCCGGTTTCTGTAACCATCAAACTTGCAGATATTGGCAAAGGCAATGTGCCGAATATCCATATTCAACCCCATGCCAATGGCATCGGTTGCTACCAGATAATCCACTTCCCGGTTTTGGTAGAGAGCTACCTGCGCATTGCGGGTACGTGGGGAAAGCTGCCCCATCACCACAGCACATCCCCCGCGTTTGCGGCGGATAAGTTCTGCAATGGCGTACACTTCGGCCATGGAAAAAGCCACAATGGCCGTGCGCGCTGGCAGGCGTGAGAGGCGCATGTGCCCTGTATATGTCAGGTTAGAAAGGCGCGGGCGTGTGTCTATTTCTATGTCGCGGATCAGGGTTTTCAGCAGCGGCGCGATGGTTTCTGCGCCCAGAAAGAGCGTTTCAGACTGCCCGCGCGCATTCAAAAGCCGGTCTGTAAAAACATGGCCGCGTTCCGGGTCCGCACACAGTTGAATTTCATCTACGGCTACAAATTCCACCTTACGGTCAGATGGCATGGCCTCTACCGTGCAGGAAAACCAGCGTGCCTGTGGTGGGATGATTTTTTCTTCACCCGTAATCAGCCCAACAGAGCGCACGCCCTTAAGCTTGACCATGCGTTCGTAGTTTTCACGCGCCAGCAGCCGCAGCGGAAAGCCGATCATACCAGAGGAATGGGCCAGCATCCGTTCTAGCGCCAGATGTGTTTTTCCGGTGTTGGTGGGGCCCAGAATGGCCCGCACGGGAGCATCGTCCGGCATAGATGCGTGATGAGCGGCAGCAGCCATACGGCGGGAAGAAACCATCATGCAAACATCGTCTGCTGCTGCGTGTGGAAAAGCAAGCCATCAGATGCCATTATCCTTACAGACCGAAATATGCTGACAGGCCATTTGCCTGAAAGCGAAGGGAGAAATGTCATGCCTGTTCGTGAAGCCGATTGTCTGGTTGTGTCCCGCCGAGGAAGCAAGGTGCGTACTGTTCATGCTGTTCGCCCTTCGGATCAGGCAGTTTTGGGCTCATGGATAGGGGAGCAGGCAGCAGCTTTTGCAGAAAGTTGCGGCTTTAAGGCGCGTCCGGGCCAGCTGGTAATGGTGCCAGATACAAATGGGGTGCCAACAGCATTATTTGGAGTGCCCGAACAAGGTGTGGTGGACCCATTTGTTTTCGGGGCGCTGGCACAAGACCTGCCCGCAGGAGATTGGCGGGTAGAAGCGCCGGATGACATTGCGCGGCATGATGTCATTTTGGGTTTCTGCCTTGGGGCGTATCAGTATGGGCTGAAATCTGCATCCGCTAAAAAACCCACAACACGCTTGGTGGTTACGGCGCAGGAACGTGCAAGCGTGGCATCGGAAATGGCGCGTTCCATCTGGCTTGCGCGTGATCTGATCAATACGCCCGCCAATTTGTTGGGACCATCAGATCTGGCACGTGCAGCCAAAACGGTGCTCAAGGAATTTGGTGCCCATGTGGACGTTATAAAGGGTGCTGCGCTGGATAAAGCCTATCCTTTACTGGCGCATGTGGGGAATGGATCAGACCGCGGCCCACGCGTGGTGGTGGCGCAGTGGCAGGGCAGCACGGCAGATAAAAAAGCACCGCTGATTTCTTTGGTGGGTAAGGGCGTGTGCTTTGATAGTGGGGGTTACGATCTCAAGCCCTCCAGCGGCATGCTACGTATGAAAAAGGATATGGGTGGGGCGGCAACTGTTTTGGCTCTTGCCCGCCTGATTATGACGCAGGATTTGCCCGTAAGGTTGGAAGTGCGGCTGGGGTGTGTGGAAAACAGTGTGTCCGGCCATGCCATGCGCCCGTTGGATGTGGTGCGCAGCCGTTCTGGCCTTACAGTGGAAATTGGCAATACAGATGCAGAAGGCCGTCTGGTTTTGTGTGATTTGCTGCACGAAGCTGGGGAACAGAAACCTGATCTGTTGTTAGATGTTGCAACCCTAACAGGGGCTGCGCGTGTAGCGCTGGGGCCAGATTTACCCGCCTTGTTGTGTAATGATGAAGCTGTTGCCACGGCATTTTTGGAAGCCGGGCAGCAGGAAGCAGACCCCATGTGGCGCTTGCCTTTGTGGCAAGGGTATAAGGAATGGCTAGGAAGTTCTGTTGCAGATATTAGTAATATTTCATCAAGACCTATGGCAGGCGCGATTACTGCCGGATTATTTCTTGAACGATTTGTAAATCCAGATCAGCGCTGGGTGCATATCGACAGTTATGCCTGGAATGACAGCTCTCGCCCAGGACGGCCAAAAGGTGGGGATTCTCCTGGGGTTCGGGCCATTTTTAAAGCTATTACGAACCTTTTTTGTGAAGAACAAAATGCCGCTGCCACAAAGGTGTCATAAAAGAAGAGACAATATGTTTTCATTAATACTTTAAAAGAGTCGTTTCGCCTCCTATATGAAATCCCAAGGGGATTCGTTCCGTAACAGGAAGCGGGAACATGTCGCTTTATCCTGAGAGATCGGGAGAAGCGTGCAGCAAAAGGAAAGTGAAGCTTATGCCTCAGGCAGCAGAAAAAACAGAGGATCTGGCCAAAACTCTGCGCGATACGATTGTGTCTTTGGTGCGTGGAGATGCTCCAGATTTATCCGCTCGCCAACTGGCAGTGTTTTTGACGTGCTATCTGGATGAAACCGGCCATACCGTACGTGGTTTGGCTGCCAGCCTGAATGTTTCCAAGCCCGCCATTACACGTGCTCTGGACCGGCTGAGTGAACTGGATCTGGCACGCCGTAAGGTTGATCCGCTGGATCGTCGTTCCGTGCTGGTGCAGCGTACACCTAAAGGTGCTGCTTACCTGAAGGAAATTCGCACCATTATGGGTGAAACTGTAGAAAACGCAGCCCGCAAGGCCCAGCGTTCTGCAGAGCGTGAACCCGCCGCCCGTCGTGTGCGCCGTGTGATGGCTGCCTGAGTTCTAGCTGCTTCGTCCAGTTTGAAACTTTTGTAGACAGTAAACGTTTTTTCTTCACGGTTTTCTGAAAAGCCTGCTGTTTTATATATTAAAGCAGCAGGCTGATTTTTCAGCCTGACCAACAAGAAGAAAGGAACGTTTCATGCGATTTTCTTCATTTTTTGCTGCAGCAGCGCTTGCGGCATCAGCTAGTTTTATTCCTGTTGCCCATGCTGAAGATGCTATGGGCTCGCCCACAGCTACGGTTACCATTACGGCAAGATCAGCCGATATTGGTGTAGGCTATACATGGGGTGGTGGCAGGCTGCGTTACGGCGGAAAAACTTATAAGTTTTCCATTACCGGTGGCACAATTGCTGCCGTTGGCTATTCCAAAATTGAAGGTAAAGGCACCGTTTATAATCTGCATCGTTTGTCAGATTTTAATGGCACCTATGGTGCTGCTCATGGCGAAGCAACACTGGGCCAAGGCTTGGGCGGTGCTGTTCTGGAAAACAAGAACGGTGTGCGCATCAAGATCGAAACCATTTCTCAGGGTGCCCGGCTTGCCGGTTCTGCACAGGGTTTGACCCTGACGTTGGAAAAATAAAGCTATATTTACCACGCGCCAACAGGGTGTTGGCGCGTGCGTAAAATGGCAAAGCCTGTCCATACAAGTTGGGGCACACACACAAGTATAAAAGCCGTTATACTTCCTGCCACAACCGGCATGGGGGCTACAAAACAGCTTACCATCATACCCCAAAGCGTGAAGGCCCATTCCATAATGGAAAGGGCAGGAGCATATATGCCGCTCCGGTGTAACACCTGATATAAGTGCCCACGATGTGCTTGCACCAAGGAATGCCCGGCCAATTTGCGGCGAATAAGCGTAAAAATAACATCATAAATCAACGGAAACAGCAGTGCAGGCCCAACAACCCATCCAGAGGGCAGTGGAGAATGTGCCGCGATATACAGAGCGGCAGCTCCAGCTAATAAGCCACACCCTTGGCTTCCTACATCACCCAGAAAAATACGCGCATTGGGGAAATTGAAAGGTAGAAAACCTGCCAGACAACAAGCCATGAGCAATGCAGGCCAGCGTAAGGCCGGCACGCCCAGATAAGTAGCAGCTCCGGCCAGACATAGTGCTGCAACACATAAACAGCCAGAAATCAGCCCGTTTAACCCATCCATAAAGTTGACGGCATTGGTGATAAATATCAGCCACAATATGGAAAGAGCAGCCCCAATAACCGGTGTGGGCCAAGGCAGAGTAATGCCTCCAGCTACAATTATGCAGGCTGCGGCACATTGCGCTGCAAATTTAATAGCCGGAGACCATTGGTAAATATCATCCAGCCACGAAACAGCGCACAGCAACAAGGTGGCAGCAGCCAACGCGCAGGCTGAGAAAGAAAAAAGTGGCTGGCCAGTAACATACATAAGAACCGGCAAAACACTTGCAAAAGCAAGCATTACGCCTATGCCGCCCCCTTTGGGTGTAGGCGTATCATGGGCGCTGCGGTGCCCCGGTGTATCCATAACGGCAAGCCCGATCATACCTCGCACAAGGCAGGCTGAAAGAATGCAGGCACCTAACAGGCAAAAAATTGCCACACAGGAAAAAGAAAAAGACATGAAAAGACAGTCGTCCGGTTGAGCCGCTTCTAGGATGGCAGGTGCTACGCTATAGGTGCAAGATAATGGCATCACAACACTCTCAGCCCCTGCACCGTAATCCGCGCCTGCGCCCTGTAAACAGGATAGCCGTAAATATCCTGTTGGATGGCGTATTGGCAGCCTTGGCAGCACCTCTGGCACGGTGGTTGGCAGCCCCGCAAGATGGGTTGCTGCATCCACTCTGGTTTCTGGCCGGAGGGGCTATCACGCTGCTTGTCAGCGGGGTGCCATTTCGTATGCCGCAACAGTACTGGCGGTTTTCGGGCGTTTCAGATCTTTTGGGTATTGCCGGGGCCTCTATTGCCAGTTCCGTACTGTTTTCGTGCGGGCTTGTGGCTGTGGGCTTTCCGCTACCCAGTCTGACCTTTCCCATTATTTATGCGCTGGTTCTGCTGGTGATGTTGGGCGGGCTGCGTGTTGGGTACCGCTTGGCGCACAGAATAGCCCTCCGCCGCGCCAATTTGCGGCGTGTGGTGTTGATAGGGGCAGATACAGTTGCTGATCTGTATTTGCGTGCGTTGGAGCGTAACCCGGAAGCCGGGATTCGTGTTGTCGGGCTTGTGGCTTTGGGCACGCATCAAGCAGGTCGGCGCATCCATAACGTGCCCATTCTTGGGCATGTAGAAGATATTGGTGCTATTTTAGACCGGCTGGCAAAAAACAACGTACTGCCCGAATCCTTGGTGGTGACAGATCCTTCTTTCCGTGGTCGTGCCCTGACAAATGTTCTGGATGCTGCGGCTGTGCATGGTATCTCGGTATTACGCACACCCGCTTTAACAGATCTTACCCCAGCAGAACGTGTGCAGTTGCGCCCTGTGCCGTTGGAAGATCTGCTCAATCGCCCGCAAGTACCATTGGACCGGGAAGGCATGGAGCGGCTCGTGGGTAACCACACAGTTCTGGTTACGGGGGCCGGTGGCACCATTGGTTCAGAACTGGTGCGGCAGATTGCTCTGTTAGGCCCTGAACGCCTTATCCTGCTCGACCATGGTGAGTTTGAACTGTGGCAGATAGATGTAGAACTGGCAGATTGTGCCCCCCATGTGCCGCGTGAAGTGGTTGTGGCCGATGTGCGAGATGAAGCCCGGCTAGATGAGGTGATGGCCCGTTTCCGTCCAGAACTGGTGTTTCACGCTGCTGCCCTGAAGCATGTGCCAATTGTAGAGGCAAACCCGGCAGAAGGGTTGCTAACCAATGTGCATGGTACGCGCGTTGTGGCGGATACGGCATCCCGCCACGGAGCGCAGGCCATGGTGGTGATTTCAACAGATAAGGCGGTAAATCCTTCCAGTCTGATGGGCGCATCCAAGCGTGCGGCAGAAATGTACTGTCAGGCGCTGGATGTACGTGCCCGTGCATCGGGTAAGCCTGATGCCATGCGGTGTGTTACCGTGCGCTTTGGCAATGTGCTGGGGTCTACCGGTTCTGTGGTTCCTCTGTTCCGCCGGCAGCTAGAACGCGGTGGCCCACTTACAGTCACACACCCGGAAATGCGCCGGTATTTTATGACAGTGCCTGAAGCTGTGGGGTTAGTGCTGCAAGCCAGCGTGCGCGGCATGCGCCATACCGATGGTTCTGGCACTGATGACCTGCTGCGGCACGGTGGTATTTTTGTGCTGGATATGGGCGAACCCGTCCGTATTGTAGATCTGGCCCGGCAGATGATCCATATGGCCGGTTTGCGCCCTGATGAAGATGTAACCATCCGTTTCACGGGTCTGCGGCCTGGTGAAAAACTGTATGAAGAACTGTTTCACGGTCGGGAAGCCCCGGTGCCAACCGATGAACCCGGCTTGCTGATGGCCACACCTCGGTTGGTGGATCTGGAGCAGATACGCCAGGCGGTGGATCAGATTACGGCCTATGCGCGAGAAGGTGATGTGCAGGCTGCTTTGCGTATTCTGGCATTGCTGGTGCCGGAATTCGATCATAACCCAGCGGGAGAGGTGCGTGCCCTGGCGCCGGAATCTGCGGCGTCTGGTGCTATGGCTGCGGGTGTTGTACACAGCGGACAGGCGCAGGCCGATGGCAATGAGCAGGTGGCATTATGAACAGTTCACAAAACAGGCCTATCGCTTTTCTTGATCTCGCAGCCCAGCAAAAACGGCTGGAGCCCGCATTGCGGCAGCGGCTGGAGGCTGTTCTGGCGCATTGTCGCTTTGTAATGGGGCCAGAAGTTCAGGAACTGGAACAGCGTTTGGCCCAGTGGTGTGGTGCGCAGGAATGCGTGGGTGTTTCCTCCGGCACAGATGCTTTGCAGATTGTGATGATGGGGGAGCAGATTGGTCGGGGTGATGCTGTGTTCCTGCCAGCGTTTACCTATACCGCCACGGCAGAAGTGCCTTTGGTTTTGGGTGCCACGCCCGTTTTTGTAGATGTTGACCCAAACACTTTCCAGATTGACCCAGAGCATCTGCGCAGCCGTATTCGTGCTGTGCGAGAAGCAGGTAAACTGAAGCCCCGCGCCATTGTTGGGGTGGATCTGTTCGGCCAGCCTGCACCGTGGGCAGATTTGCGCGCCATTGCGCAGGAAGAAGACCTTTTTCTGTTGGCAGATTGCGCACAGTCCTTTGGGGCAAAGCTGAATGATGCGCCCTTGGGGCGGGAAGCCACAGCAACAACGCTCTCCTTCTTTCCGTCCAAGCCTTTGGGTGGGTACGGAGATGGCGGCGCCATTCTCACGGATGACCCGGAACGCGCTGCTCTTTATCGTTCCCTGCGTACGCATGGTGAAGGCACAACCCGGTATGAGGTTTTGCGCACCGGTATGAATGGGCGGTTGGATACCCTGCAAGCCGCTGTGTTGCTGGCCAAGCTGGATGATTTTGCACGAGAACTGACGCGGCGTGAGGAAATTGCCTGCCAGTACGATGCAGGTCTGAAAGATGTGGTGCAGGTGCCCGCGCGCGTGCCAGACAGCCAGAGCGCATGGGCCATTTATTCCGTATTGCTGAAAAACAGTGCCGAGCGTGAGCAGATGCAGGCCCGCCTGAAAGAGCAAGGTGTGCCTTCAGCCATTTACTATCCGCTGCCGCTGCATAAACAGCCAGCCTACCGTGATCATCATGATGGTACGGCGCTGCCTGTTTCTGAAGATCTGGCACAGCGGATTTTGGCGCTGCCAATCCACCCGGAACTGACTGATGAAGAAGTAGCCCGCGTTATTGCAGCGGTGCGCGGGTAAGAGAAAGATACAGATAATGCGGAAAGAGACGGCTTTTATTATTGGCTTTTTTATTTTTACGCTCAGTACGGCAGCGCTGATCTGGAAAGTGGCGCTACCTAACCTGAAGCCGGTTTCCTTTCCGCAAGTGGCCAGCGGCACTTTGGATGTTGGCCCCATGCACCGCACACGTGCTCTCAGCCCAGATGAAGTAAAAGCGGTGAATGACTGGTTTAAGGATAACAAAGGTGGCTGGGGGCCGTTAACACGTACGCCGCCATCATCGGGCGATGCCCGCATGGTGCTGAACGACGCCCAAGGCAAGGAAGCACTGGTGCTTACACTTTGGACAGGTATCAGTGCCGCAGATTGGAACTCTACCGTGTTTGTTGAAAACCCGGATGGCTCACAGGTGCATTACAGGTCATTTTCCAACAAGGAGTTTGCGCCTTTGCGGATGATGGTTGACCGTTACCCCTATAAACGGTCCAGCTTTCCCTGATTTTTACAAACGTATAGCGCCATAAAAACAAAACCCCTTCCACCAATACGGTGGAAGGGGTTTTTGCTATGCGCTGAATGGCAGCGCCGGAGGTTTAGCCTGCAGGCCTGTCTGTGGCATCAAAACGGAAAGGCTCACCAATGGCTTTGTCTGCCAATGTGCCTTCCCACATCACCTGATGACCACGGATAATGGTGCCAACAGGGCGGCCAGTAATGGTGTTTCCTGTAAAAGGAGACCACCCGCAGCGTGAGGCCAACCATTCTTCCTTGATCGTCCACTGGGCTTTCAGATCCACAATCGTGAAGTCTGCATCATACCCAACGGCAATGCGGCCTTTACGCACCAAGCCAAACAGGCGCTGTGGGCCAGCGGATGTTAAATCCACCAAGCGGCGCAGTGTGAGCCGATGGTGCGCAACATGGTTGAGCATCAGGGGCAGAAGCGTTTGCACGCCCGGCATACCAGAGGGAGAGGCCGGATAGGTGCGGCCTTTGGCTTCCTTGCTATGGGGCGCATGGTCAGACCCAATCACATCTGGCAAGCCTTGGGATACCCAATGCCACAGGCCATCACGATGTGCACCAGAACGGATTGGCGGATTCATCTGCGCAAAGGTGCCGAGGCGGGGATAGGCTTCTTCCCCCGCCAGTGTCAGATGCTGGGGGGTGAGTTCACAGCTTGCCACGTCGCGGTGCTGGGCAATGAGAGCCAGTTCTGCAGGGGTGGTGATGTGCAGCACATGCACGCGTCGCCCGGTTTTGCGGGCCAGATGCAGCACACGTGTGGTGGCACGCAGGGCTGTTTCATCATCCCGCCAAACGGGGTGGGATGAAGGATCTCCTTCAATCCGTTCCGCCATGCGTTCTTTCAGGCGGGTTTCATCTTCGGCATGAATGGCCACGCGGCGCTGACCAGATTTCAGCACGCGTTCCAGCATACTGTCTTCCGAAACCAGCAGACTGCCGGTGGAAGAGCCCATAAACACCTTGATGCCAGCAGTGCCCGGTAGTTTTTCCAGTTCACCGCATTGGTCGGCGTTATCAACCGTAGCGCCTACGTAAAAGGCGTGTTCACACCACATGCGGCCTTTTGCGCGTGCCAGCTTGTCTGCCACCGCTTCTGGCGTAGAGGTGGTGGGTTTAGTGTTGGGCATTTCAAACACACCCGTTACCCCACCCAGCACAGCAGCACGACTACCGGATTCGAGGTTTTCGTTTTCCTCTGCACCCGGTTCACGGAAATGAACCTGCGTATCTATAACGCCCGGCAGAATGGTCAGGCCTGTGCAGTCTATGGTGCGGGCGGCATCAGCCTGCCCGCCAATGGCGGCAATGGTGCCATCTTTCACGTAAACAGTGGTTTCCACTGTGCCATCAGGCAGCACAACGGAACCACCTTTTAATGCCAGATCAAAGGGGCCGCGCTGGTCGCCAATAAAAGGGGCAGAAGGTGCCATAGGGAATTATCCTTCAGCTTTTGGAGTTTCCCGCGTGCGGGTACGCATGGTCACCAGCTCTTCAGCCGATGTGGGGTGAATACCGATTGTGCGGTCAAAATCTGCTTTTGTCAGTTCAGCCGTTACAGCAATGGCAACACCCTGAAGCATTTCTGGTGCGTCATCCCCCAGAATATGTACGCCCACAACCTTCTGGCTTTTTTGGTCAACAACCAGCTTCATCACTGTTTTACGTGTGCGGCCGGTCAGAGTGTGCCGCATGGGGGTAAAGCGTGTGAAATAAATGTCTACCACGCCATTGCGGGCGGCTTCTTCCTCTGTCAGCCCAACGGTTGCCAGCGGAGGGGAGAAGAAAACAGCCTTGGGGGTTGTGGCATAGCACCATTGGCGGGCAGGCCCTTTGCCAAACAGGCGGTCAGCCAGATTATGGCCTTCTGCAATAGCAACAGGGGTAAGGTTGATACGGTCTGTAACATCCCCAATGGCGTAAACGCCCGGCTGGGCTGTCTCACTATTCATATCCACCTTGATGCGCCCATTATCTGCGGTGGTAATGGCTGTATTTTCCAGCCCCAACGCATCAATTTTAGGGCGTCGGCCCGTTGCCATAAATACGCAATCTGTGTGCAGGCGCTGGCCATTATCCAGCGTTACCACAAGGTCTGCGCCCTCTTTGGCAATGGCGGTGGAACAGGCGTGGCGGTGCTGGGTAATGCCGCGTGCATCAATGGCTTCTGCCATGGCGCTGCGCATTTCCTCATCAAAACCGCGCAAGGGCAAATCACGCCGATAGACCAGATCTACCTTGGAACCCAAGCCTGCAAAGATACCGGCAAACTCTAGCCCGATATACCCGCTGCCAATAATAACCACCCGTTCTGGCCGTTGCGGCAGGTGAAAGGCCTCATCTGATGTAATGGCCAGTTCTGCGCCGGGGATATCTGGTTTTACGGGTGTGGAACCGGTGGCAATAACAATGCGTTCTGCCGTAATGGTGCGGGGGGCTTCATCCGGCGCAAGGGGGGAAGGTTCAATGCGGACAGTGTGCCCATCTACAAATCTGGCATGGCCGGTAAGGAGCGTAATGCCGGCTTTTTCCAGCATGGAGACATAAATGCCGTTCAGGCGGGTAATTTCCCGATCCTTGGCGGCCATCAGCTTGCCCCAGTCATGCGTGCCGCGGGTAGAGGTCCAGCCAAATCCGTGGCTGTCATCTACCATATCACCGTATTCACTGGCCTGTACCATAAGCTTTTTGGGCACACAGCCCAAATTCACACAGGTACCGCCCCAGTGTCGGCTTTCTGCAATGGCAACACGCGCACCGTGGCTGGCCGCAATGCGCGCGCACCGTACGCCGCCGGAGCCCGCCCCAATAACCAGAAGATCAAAATCATAGCTCATGGGGCGTGCTCCTTTAATAATGTGTCTTAAGCGGCGGTGTTGGGCATAAAAACGCGTGCCTTATCGTTCGGCAAACGCTTTTTCCACCACGTATGCGCCCGGGGTGGACATGTTGCCTTCATCAAACCCACGCGCACGCAGCAGGGCTTCCGTATCAGCCAGCATTTCCGGAGAACCGCAGATCATGACGCGATCATGTTCGGGATCAAGCTCAGGAATGTTCAGATCCTTGAAGATCTTGCCCGATTCAATCAGCTTGGTGATGCGTTCTGTTACGGCAAAGTCTTCACGCGTAACGGCTGGGTAATACAGCAGCTTTTCCTTGATTTCTTCACCAAGGAACTCGTGTTCCGGCAGTTCGTGGCGGATATGGTTGGAATATGCCAGTTCGCCAGACAGACGCACGGTGTGTGTCAGAATAACGTGGTCATACCGTTCGTAGCATTCCGGATCCTTGATCAGGCTCATGAACGGGGCCAGCCCTGTGCCGGTGGACAGGAAATACAGGTTACGGCCGGGGCGCAGGTTATCCAGCAACAGCGTGCCGGTTGGTTTGCGGCCGATCAGCACCGTATCACCCACTTTTACGTGGCGCAGGCGGGATGTTAGCGGGCCGTTGGGCACAGCAATGGAAAGAAATTCCATTTCATCCGCATAGTTGGGGGATGCAATGGAATAGGCACGCAGCAGGGGCTTGCCGTCTACTTCAATCCCGATCATGGCAAACTGGCCGTTTTCAAAGCGCAGGCCGGGGTCACGGGTGGTGGTGAAGCTGAACAGGCGGTCCGTCCAGTGATGAACGGTCAGAACCTTGGCAGGGTAAAGGTGCCCGTATTCTTTTGTAGGCGGGGCCAGATGCCACACGCCTTCCTGTCCATCAACAGGCAGCAGGCCGCTGGGCACTTCAGAGGCAGACATCCGTGGCAGGATATCGTTTTCAAGCATGGTTTCAGACATGGACCGCTATGTACTCCGCTTGTAGCAGATCAGAACAATGTGCCTTTGCGTAGTAGATACAAAAGCACCGTGAATTTCTTGCTGGCGGCGTTTTTAGAAGGGTGAGGCGTCTAATGCCAGTGTAAATTCATCACACAACGTGTTCGCGCAACACGTAACTGGCTGAAAACCGCCTGCCGCTTCTGTCTGCTGGGTAGGTTGGGGGCGCCACAATGGCCAAATCGGGCTGTAGGGGCAAGGCAGGTTTCTGATTTATTTTGCATGAAGTATGCCGCCAAGGCATTGTTCCGGCCCGCAGGATGACGCAAGAGAGAAAGCATGACGTCAGACAGCTCTGCTTCTCCAGCCCGTCAGGCCCTTGCCTGCGCTGTAGCCCGCACCACTATTGCCCCAGAGGCGAAGGAAGAACACGAAGTTCTCCGCCGCCTTGCCCGTAATCTTGAGCCCGGCGCCCATGAGGTGCCGGATGAAACCTACCTTCAGGTTTTGTGCCAGGTGCGGCGCAAGCGTTGGATTTCCCGCTTGCTGGATAAAACACGCCGCAGCGGGCGTATCTGGATCAGCCGGGAAGAAATAGAAGAAGCTGTTTCCGGTATTACAGACCCGCAGGCTGGTGATCAGGAGCTAGAGCGCGCGCTAGCACCTGTGGCCGAGTCTCGCCTGCGTGGATATGCTGCAACACCTCGGGCTGTGTTTGAAACAGTGCAGGCTGATCTGGTGGATACAGGGCGTGTGCTTTCCCCCGATCAGACAGATCTGCTGCTTATGGCTATTGCCGTGGCGTTTGGTTTGCCAGAGGGAGATCCGTTTCTTGAAACAGCCCGGCGGGAGGAAGCCCGCAGGCAGCAGACCGCCAGCAAAATAGAACAGACAGCCCGCCAGAAGCGCGACAAGGAAGAAGCGCAACTGCGAGAGTGGGAAGAAAGTCTTGTTCCGTTTGCAGAAGTACCGCGCCTGCTGCGTTGCTCCCAACGTGAGGCCTTGCGCTGGATTGCAGAGAATCGTCTGCCAGTTGCCAGAAAGGTGCGCGAATCCGGCGGGCGGGAGAAGTGGGAGTTTGACCCCGCCGCATTGGTGGCTTTGCGTGGCAAGCTGGGTGAATGGCGGAAAGACAATGGCCGCGGGGCAGAATTTGGCGGCCCTAAAACGGCACCGGATATGGGCCGCAAGGTTGCCAACTCCGTTATTGCCCGTGTGGCTGCGTTAGACCGATATGCCGCGCATTTTCGTACTGCCCGCGCGCTTAACAGACAGATTACCCTTGTTACGGGGCCAACCAATAGCGGCAAATCCTATACGGCCCTGAATGCACTGGCACAGGCTGAAAGCGGCTTGGCTTTGGCTCCGTTGCGGTTGCTGGCGCATGAATTTCGTGAAGCACTGGCTTCCAGAGGTGTCGAGGCCTCTCTTTCTACGGGTGAAGAACGGATTGTGGTGCCGGGCAGCAAGCATCTGGCTGCAACGGTGGAAATGTGCCCGTTTTACAGCCCTGTAGATGTGGCTGTTATTGATGAAGCCCAGATGCTGTTTGATACAGACCGTGGTGCCGCGTGGACAGCCGCCATTATGGGTGCACCTGCACGCCACTTATATGTATTGGGCGCGCCAGATTGTATTCCCATGGTGCGGCGTATTGCCGAATTGTGCGGAGATCCACTGGATGAAATTTCTCTGGAACGCAAAAGTCCGCTGCGCGCAGCATCGCACCCTGTGCGGCTGGCGGATCTGGGGGCAGGGGATGCGTTGATTGCGTTTTCCCGCCGGGAGGTTCTGGATTTACGCGCAGCCCTGCTTCAGCACGGCAAGCGTGTGGCCGTGGTGTATGGGGCGTTAAGCCCGGAGGTGCGGCGTGCAGAAGCCCAGCGTTTTAATGATGGAGAAGCCGATATTCTGGTGGCCACAGATGCCATTGGCATGGGGCTTAACCTTTCCATCAAGCGCGTGGTGTTTGCAGCCCTGAAAAAATATGATGGCCGCCAGACGCGGGATCTGACCGTGCAGGAAGTAAAGCAGATTGGCGGGCGTGCAGGCCGTTTTGGCAAGCACGAAACCGGCGTTGTTGCTGTTCTTGCTGGTGCAGGCAGCCCAACCTTTATTCGTCGGCAGTTGGAAGCAGACCCCGAACAGCCTGATGATTTGCGGCCATACGTGCAGCCTGATGCCGATATCGTAAAAGCTGTGGCAGCAGAAATTGGCTCTCAAAGTCTGTACGGTGTTCTTTCACGTATTCATCGTGCCGTGCTGCGTAAGGATGATCCGAATTATCGGTTGTCAGATATGGAGCAGGCTTTTGCCATTGCTTCTGCCTTGGAAGGGGTGGAAGGGCTGGATCTGACAACGCGCTGGTCTTACGCCATGTGCCCGGTGGATGACCGAGATAATGGAATCCGCCGTCTGGTAGGTTGGGCCGCAGACCATGCCGCAGGGCGGCGTGTGCTTCCGCCGGGAACTGGCCGTTTGCCTCCAAGTGAGCGGGCAGGGCGTGAAGAACTGGAACGTGCTGAAAAACGGCACAAGCGTTTGGTAGCATGGCGTTGGCTGGCGCTACGCTTTCCTGAAATTTACCCAGATCGGGAAGAAGCAGAAGACACAACACGCAGGCTGAATGACTGGATTGAAAGCGTATTACGGCAGCAGAGCCGTACACGCCGTTCGACTCGCTTCTGAATACAATAAAGGGTGGTGTCTGGTTTATGAGACACCACCTTTATTATAAGATATTACCAGCTTGTGCCGGTCAGTCTTTCAGAAACATCCCATAGGCGTGCGGCAGTGCTGCCTTTGCGCGCCGTAGGAGGAATATGGGCTGGTCCGGGTGGTCCGCGGCGTTCATGATGTCCTTGCGGGCCGTAATAATCCCCATCTCGGGCGGTGGGGGACAGTGCCGCGTATAAAATGGGCTCAGCCCCATGCGCGGCGGATTGCCCCATAACGCGTAGAATCATGCCGCCTAGAAATTGCTCAATACGACCAAGGGGCGCGGGCAGACTAGCAGCCTGCCCATTGGCAATAATGGATGTGCTGGCCCAACCGGGATGTGCTGCGCGTGCGTGCACATTCCATCCCTGTTCACCCGCCCGGCGCGCCAGTTCCATAGCAAAAAGCAGATTGGCGAGCTTGCTTTGCTGATATGCCCCAAAAGGGCTGTAGCGATAGCGGGATTGCAGATCATCAAACTGAATATGGCCCTTGCAGGCTGCCAAACTGGCCACACTCACAACAACCCCGCCGCCTGGAGCGTTTTCCAGCAAATGCCGCAAATGGGCTGTCAGGGCAAAATGCCCCAGATGATTCACGCCGAACTGAAGCTCAAAGCCGTTTTTGGTTTCCTTGCGGCGTGTCGGGGCCATAACGCCCGCGTTGTTCACCAGCAGATGCAGCCGGTCTGTGTATTTTGTGGCAGCCGCAGCACATTCCGCGACAGACTGGAGCGAAGAAAGATCCAGCGGTAAAGGAATAATCTGTGCCGTTGGGCATTCTGCTTTGATGCGGGATATGGCTTCACGCCCACGCTCTGCGTGTCTTACGGGCAGCAATAAACGTGCTCCCCTGTGGGCAAGCCCTAAAGCAACCTGAAAACCCAGCCCGCTATTGCCACCGGTTACAAGGGCAACCTGCCCTTTCAGATCAGGCTGGCTGTGGTTAACGCGCCATGCTCTGCGCCCTGTCATGAGGGAAGAACTTTCAAGCATTCATCCTGCTCGGCTGCTTTCATGGCTTCCTCCGTCAGACGTTTTTCATTGCGCTTGATGAATATGAACAAAGACCCGATGACAATACAGGCCACTGCCCCAAAGGCGATAGCTAGCGGCCCGGAAAGCCGAAGGATCTCGTTCCCCAGCAGGTAGGCAATCAGCGTGTAACCACCGGCCCAGAATATGCCGCCAAGCGCGTTATGGAATAAAAACGTATGCCACGGCATATGGTTCGCTCCGGCCAGCAAGGCTACAAACATACGCAGTACGGCAATAAACCGTCCAAAAAATACAACCGGGCCACCGTGTTTGAGAAAAACATAGCGTCCTAACAAAAGGCGCTGAGATGTCAGGCCAATTTTTGGGCCATATTTCTGCAACATCCGCAGCCCAACAAGATGGCCAATTAGATAGCCGAAATTGTCGCCCATAATGGCACCCAGCACACCGGCCAGCGCTACGCCCTCAATATGCAGCTTGTGCGTTGTGGCACAAAACAGCGCTCCGGTAATAAGCAGGCTTTCTGCAGGCAGCGGAAAGCCCATGCTTTCTAGCATTACCACAACCCCTACCACCCCATAACCGTATTGGGCGAAAAGGCTGCTCAGGTAATCTACCGAAAAGAAATTGTGCAAAGAGTGTAACAGAACAGAACATCCAATTTAGACAGAGCACGAGATTGCTCACGGCAGAAACCGTTCAGGTTCTGTTGTGTCAAGCATTCTGCGTAAGAGCGTATGCTGCAATGCTTAACACGTGCGGTGTCCGGGTGCATGTTTTTCTGGATGCAACTGCCAGAATGGTAAAAAATACCAGCATGAATAACACACCTCCTCTTTCTTCTTCTGTCACGCCAATGCCGTGTGGCACATGGCCTTCCCCTGTTACGCCGGATCTGGTGGCAGGAAAGACACTGTCTTTTTCCGAGGTTCGGGCTGTAGAAAATACGGTTTTCTGGCTGGAACGACGGCCCGCAGAGGCAGGCCGCTCTGTGCTGATGCGTTGGACGCAGGAAGAAGGTGCCTCTGAAGCACTGGAGCCAGATACAGATGTGGCAACCCGTGTGCATGAGTATGGCGGTGGCGCTTATGCTGTAAAAAGAGGCTGCATTGCGTATTCTGATAAACGTACAGGAAGCGTGTGGCTGCGCAGGGAAGAAGATACCGCGGCAGTTTTTGTGGCTGGAGAGGCAGGGCTTCGGTTTGCTGATCTGCGGTTTGACGTAAGTTCCGAAACAGTGCTGGCCGTGCGGGAAGATCACCGAGAAGCGGGTGAGGCTAAAACGGCACTGGTGGCATTGCACCCTCAAGGCAACAAAGCCGGTACGGTGTTGAAAGCTGGAGCAGATTTTTATGCCGCTCCGGTTTTGTCACCAGATGGAACATTGTTGGTATGGGTTGAGTGGGATCATCCCAACATGCCGTGGGATGCCACGCGCCTGTGCCTTGCCCGTGTTCAGAGAAATGCTTCGGGTGACATCTGCGGTATTGAAGATGCTCGTGTGCTTGCGGGCGAACAAATAAGCGAATCGCTTATAGAGCCGCGCTGGACATCTGATGGGCAATTGCTTGTTTTGTCTGATCGTTCAGGAAGTTGGACGATATGGAACGTGAATTGGCAGGAAAAAAGCCCGACCTTATCCCGTTATCCTGCTCCAGAAGGGGAAGTAGGGCAGCCAGCATGGGTGTTTGGGCAGAGTAGCTATCAATTGCTCAAAAATGGTGGCTGTCTGGTTCTGGCCGTTACGCAGGGCCAAGCAACATGTTGGATAAAACAGGACGGTGCATCTGAGTATCGCATCTTCCATGCCAAACCGGACCAATGCCCTGTTCCTCTGGCCGATGGCCGTTTTGCCTGGTTGCAAGCGCCACCAGATGCTCTGCCTTCTGTTGTGGTGGGCACGCCTGAGAAAGGTGCAGAGATTATTTTGCAGCGCGCATCAACCGAACAACTAGCTGTTGCAGACATTTCTATACCCGAATCGATTTGTTTTTCAGTGGATGGGGAAGAGGGCTTGATGGGGCATGCCTTCTTTTATCCGCCAACCAACCGCCATGTGTGTGTGCCAAAGGGGGAGCGTCCTCCCATGATTGTGCAGGTTCATGGGGGGCCTACTGCACGGGCGCAGGAAGGTTTGTCGTTTAAAATCCAGTGGTGGACGTCTCGCGGGTTTGCTGTGCTGGATGTGAATTATGGTGGTTCTACCGGATTCGGTCGTGCATGGCGGAATCGTCTTAAAGGCCAATGGGGTGTGGTGGATGTGGCAGATTGTCTGTCTGCTTGCCGTGCCGTTGTAGAATCGGGGCGTGTAGACCCGAATCGTATTGCCATCCGGGGTTCTAGTGCAGGAGGTATGACTGTGCTGGTAGCGTTGGCTGTTTCAGATATCTTCGCGGCAGGTGTGAGCCTGTATGGCGTAACTGATTTGCGCGCTTTGGCGCAGGAAACGCATAAATTTGAAGCACGCTATCTGGATGGTTTGATTGGCCCGTGGCCAGAATCTGAGGCTCTTTATCTGCAGCGCTCTCCAATTTCCGTTGCGGATCAGATTCGCGCCCCCGTGCTGCTATTGCAGGGAATGGACGATAAAGTTGTACCGCCAGAACAGGCATATTCCATGGCCAAAGCTTTGAAAGCCGTGGGAACGCCGGTGACTTTACGAGAATTTGAAGGGGAAGGGCATGGCTTCCGCAAGGAAGCGACTATTCGCGCGGCCTTTGCAGAAGAATTGGCTTTTTATGCCAATGTGTTTGGATTTGCTGTGCAGCACTAACCACGGAAATAAAAAAGGCTGAAGGAGCAAATGACCTTCAGCCTTTTTTTTAGGGTTACAGCGTGTCGTCAGTTAAGCAGGATGATGATTGAGGCGAACTGCACGGCTGCGAGGAAGGTCGATTTCAGTTTATCGTAGCGGGTTGCGATAGCGCGAAACTGCTTGAGTTTATTGAAGAACCTCTCAACAAGGTTCCGTTCGCGGTAGAGAGAAAAATCGGTTTTCCGTCGTGTCGTTCTGCTGCGTTTTGGCGGGATGACCGGGGTAATCCCGCGCTGTATCAGCCGATCGATCAACCTGTCCGCGTCATACGCCTTGTCAGCAAGGAAAGCCTCCGGGTCGATGTTTTCCAGAAGCGGTTCCGCCTGGGTGATATCGGCATCCTGTCCCGGTGTGATGCCGAGTTCCACCGGATTGCCCAGAGCGTCGCAGATGGCATGGATCTTTGTAGTCAACCCGCCTCGTGATCGTCCGATGGCCTGATCCGTACCCCTTTTTTGAGAGCTCCTGCACTATGCTGATGCGCCCGGACAATTGTGCTGTCGATCATCATGTATTCGTTGTCGTGATCAGCGGCCAGATAACGAAATATCCGTTCGATGACGCCGCTTTCACACCAGCGGCGCAGACGCCGGTGCACGTTTTTCCAGTCCCCGAAACGGGCAGGAAGGTCGCGCCATGGAATGCCCGCGCGATAGCGATACAGCACCGCCTCCACGAACAGACGGTTGTCCGCCGCAGTGCCGCCGACATAGCCTTCTCGACCGGGAAGAAGATCCTTTATCCGCTCCCACTGGTCATCGCGTAAACTATAGCGCCGCATCTCTCTGTCTCCTCCAAAAAACGGGAAAACAGTCAGCACACGCAGACACAAACTACAACCCTCACGTGCCACACTCAGGGCTTAACTGACGACACGCCGTAGCACTACAGTTGCATTTTGTGTTGAGTTCTGAATCTATGGGTAACCATGATTCAGGATATGATGAGTGGCGGTACGTCTGTTGAAGAGACGCTGGAATTATGGGCGCGCTCGCTTCGGTCCGCCAAGGATCGGATGGCGCCGCTGTTCACGCAAAAACGTGTCGTAGATTCGGCCTGTGCTTTTCTTGATGTTTTGATTGGCAATGAACCACGCAAGACGGGATGGATGCGAGCGGAAGCCGCAGGAGATCCTGGTCCATGGCGGCAGCAGGCGCTTCTGGGACGCGGGCACTGGGATGCCGATGCCCTTCGTGACGTCGTCAGGGATTATGTGATTGAGCATCTGGGCACTGAAGAGGGCGTGCTGGTCATTGATGAGACCGGTTTTCTGAAGAAGGGTCAGGCGTCCTGCGGTGTGGGGCGGCAGTATACGGGATCTGCCGGCAAGATCACGAACTGCCAGATTGGTGTGTTTGGCGCTTATGTTTCGGAACGGGGGCATGCCTTTATTGACCGCGCCCTGTATCTCCCGAAAGACTGGACATCAAAGCCTGAGCGTCTGAAGCGGGCCCACGTTCCCGATGACGTGGTGTTTGCAACCAAACCGGCGTTAGCCTCGATGATGATTGAGCGAAGTATTGAGGCCGGTGTGCCGTTCCGCTGGGTTGCAGCAGACAGCGTGTATGGCGTGGGCGACGTAGAACGCACGCTTCGCCGGGCAGGAATTGGATATGTGCTTGGGGTCAAGGGCAA
The DNA here is from genome assembly GCF_037901235.1 of Acetobacter sp. AC2005. Lineage (NCBI taxonomy): Bacteria > Pseudomonadati > Pseudomonadota > Alphaproteobacteria > Acetobacterales > Acetobacteraceae > Acetobacter > Acetobacter sp. AC2005. The sequence goes on along the minus strand of NZ_CP149625.1, from coordinate 1,133,042 downwards.
TCACTGGTTCGGATCATGGGCAACGGAACCGCTGATTGCCGGAGAGGCGAAAGATATTGCAGCAGGACTGCCAGACCAGGCCTGGCGTCGTCTGTCAGCGGGGCACGGCACAAAAGGTGAGCGACTTTATGACTGGGCGTATCTTCCGCTTGCTGATCTGGATGCTGAAGAATTTGACTGCCCTATAGCCGGACCATGGACACGTGGCCTGTTGATCCGCCGAAACATCGCTGACGGGGACCTTGCCTATTTTACGACCTGGAGCCCGAAAGGGACAACCACGCAGGAACTGGTGAACGTTGAAGGGACGCGCTGGAGGATCGAAGAAGGGTTCGAGACGGCCAAAAACGAATTTGGTCTTGATCATAACGAGACCCGCTCCTGGCATGGTTGGCATCGGCATGTCTCTCTGGTCATGCTGGCCTATGCCGTCATGGCCAGTGTCCGTTACCAGGCAAACTCACTGAAACCGAAAAAAACACAACTCAGAACACGACAGTCCTTGTCCGCTGGTCCATTCAGGAGATCAGGCGCCTCGTCGTAAAACTTGCACAACGCAGACTACCCGTCTCTCACATCCTCAGATGGTCCGTCTTTCGACGAACGCATCAGGCCAGTGCTATCCGCGCTCACTCACGACACAAAATGCAACTGTAGTGGTAGTCTGTATAGCGTGGTTTGTAGGTCAGATTTTCAATCCAAGCCCGAATGTCTTTGGGGCGTTCCACCGTCGCGGCGTTTTTATCAAAAATAAACTCAGCAATACGTGTGGCGGAGGTGATGGACACTTCCAGAATATCGCTTTGTGGCGGGAACAACCGGCCCCGTTCACGCGCTGCCGGATCTACCTGATCCGCCAGAGCCTGTGCGGCTTCAATTACCATTTCATCTGTAATCAGCTTGGGGCAGGTAGCATACACAGCCAGCCCCAAAGCGGGGAAGATGTAGAAGTTATTGGCCTGCCCCGGATAGAACGTGCGGTCATTATACGTCACTTCTGGGTACTGTAGGCCTGCAGCAAAAAGTGCACGTCCTTTAGACCATTCATAGGCCTGCTCAGCCGTGCATTCCCCATTTTTCTGCGGCAGAGAGAGCGGAAAAATAATGGGGCGTTCGTTCAGCTTGCTCATTTCTTCCACCACATCTTGGGTGAAAGAGCCGCCAGCGGTGGAAACACCAATCAGCACTGTGGGTTTAACAGTTTTGATCATGCCCAGCAGATCACGTGATGGCGGGAGATTCTTGGCGAACCGTTCCTGTTCGGGCAGCAGATCAGTGCGTGAGGTTTCTAAAAGACCGTTCACATCCATTAACGTAATGCGGTCAATGGCTTCCTGCTCAGATAACCCTTCCTGTTTCAAGGCGGAAACCAGCATATCGGCAGTACCAATGCCGGAGGAACCCGCCCCTAGGAACAAGAAACGTTGCTGGGTCAGCGATTCGTTCTTGATTTTCAGTGCGGTAATCAGGCCAGCTAAGGTAACAGCAGCCGTGCCTTGGATATCATCGTTATAGCACAGCACGCGGTCATGATATTTTTTGAGGTAGCGTAGGGCATCCGTGCCCTTCCAATCCTCAAAATGGATACAGCTTTGCGGGAAGACTTCCTGCACGGCCTCAATAAATTCTTCTACAAAAGAATCGAGTTCTTCTAACGGGGGAGGTTCACGCCGCAGCCCCAGATACAGAGGGTCAGCTCTTAAAGCGCTGTTTGTGGTGCCAATATCAAGCTGCACAGGCAAAAGCGAATCGGGGGGCACTGCGCCGCAGGCTGTATAAAGATCCAGCTTGCCAATGGGGATACCCATACCGTTTACGCCAATATCACCCAGCCCAAGAATACGGCCGCCTGTGGTCACACACATGAAGCGGACATTTTCCATCGGCCAGTTGTGCAGCACATCCTTAATACGGCCACGCATATCCAAGCTGATATACATACCACGGGGACGGCGATAGATATGACTGAATTGCTGGCATACGGCGGCCAGTGTGGGCGCATATACAATCGGCACGAATCGGGCCGGGTTAGACATCAGAACTTTGTAAAAGAGGGTTTCGTTCTGATCGCGCAGGCCGCTCAGATAAATATAGCGTTCCAGATTGCTGGGTTTGGCCTCAAGGTGGCGGTGGATGCGTTCTACCTGCCTGTCTAGGTTTTCAACCTGTGTGGGCAACAATCCTTCCAGCCCATAAAGGCGGCGCTCTTCCTCGGTAAACGCCGTGCCCTTGTTCAGGTGCGCATTATTAAGAAGGGCCATTCCTCGCAGTTGGGGCGTGGAAGCAGATGGCATGATAACTCCATGAATTGTGAGGCCAAGGGCAAGATTACAGCGGTTTTTTGTGCAGAAAGAAAGAGCGCAAACAGCAAGTCTGGGTTAAGGCAATAAAAAAGGCGGCACTAAGGCCGCCTTGAGTTCTTTCGGATAAAAAAGCTGATTTTACAGCTTTTCCACCTGATTGTATTCCAGATCCACCGGTGTAGAACGCCCGAAAATAGAGACGCTGACTTTCAAGCGGCCTTTTTCTTCGTCCACTTCCTCAATCACACCGTTAAAGGATGTGAACGGACCATCTGCCACGCGAATCTGCTCGCCAACCTCAAACGAGACGGCAGAGCGAGGATGCTGCACACCTTCTTCTGTCTGCTTGATAATGCGTTCAGCTTCAGCAGCAGAAATAGGGGTAGGGCGGTTTCTGGTTCCCAGAAAACCCGTAACCTTTGGGGTATCCTTCACCAGATGCCATGTCTCGTCAGTCATTTCCATTTTGACAAGCACGTAGCCGGGGAAGAACTTGCGTTCCGTATTTACCTTCTGGCCACGACGCACTTCAATGACTTCCTCAGAAGGCACCAGAATTTCATCAATATGGTCGCTCAGGCCCTTCTGTTCCGCTTCTTCACGGATGTGCTGGGCAATTTTCTTTTCGAAGCCCGAATAGACGTGAACCACATACCAGCGTTTGGCCATGTCGTTAGCCTCCCAGCCCGAAAAGTTGACGCACACCGAGACCGATCAGCTGGTCAACAAAAAAGAAGAAAATGGATGCCATGCCTGCCATGGCCAGAACGGCGCCCGTGGTTACCAAGGTAGCACGGCGGGTGGGCCATGTGACCCGTTCCGCCTCGGCACGCACATCATGCAGGAACTTACCGGGACTGAACGACACGAACCACCCTTTCTACACTGCACGAAAACCGGATGTTTTCCGGCGGCAGTCCTGAATACACCACACATTCCGCACAGGATTTCCGCGTTGAAACTTAGAAAAACAAGGCGGAAACTACGGCGCAGAACCTGCAATCTTAAACCTGGCAGGGGTGGAGGGTCTCGAACCCACAACCTCCGGTTTTGGAGACCGGCGCTCTAGCCAATTGAGCTACACCCCTACAGCCTGTCTGCCGTAGCTGGATCAATGCTATAACGGATAACCGTCAGCCTGACCAGCCACTTAACAGCAGCCTTTGCAGGTGGCGGAAGAAAATATGTTGCGGGCTTAAAGTCAAGAGGCAAACAACAAATGTCTGCCCTTTTTTGGCGGATGGTTAAAATTTTTATCTTCAAACTTGCAAAATGTCGCCTTTGCAGTTACTGGCAAAAGCACATGGAGTATGCGGGCATAGCATAGTGGTAATGCAGTAGCCTTCCAAGCTACTGAGGAGGGTTCGATTCCCTCTGTCCGCTCCATCTTCCTTCCTGAAAATTTGGCTGATCAAAAATTTCTCTCCCATCATCGTGGATGTTGGCGAGTGAGTTTTTTATTACGTGTCTGGCGTCTTTTTCTGTTTCGTGGTTTGTGGTGATTTATGGCCTGTTTTTGCGCGCTTTGGGTGGCACAAACGGGTGTGGAAACAAAAATGGCGCGTCAGGGATGTTGCGTGGGGCTGATGAGCATGCTAGAGGCCGCGCCGATGGTTGCGTGCTGTAAAACCTTTAACGGATAAGCCGCGGCACCGTCAGAGTTTGTTAGTGTGGAATGCCGGCGCGCACAGAAGGAAAGAACCAAAAGAGTGGTGGCCTCGGGCGTAACGACAGCACAACCGGTTGCTTTTGCTTCCAATGGTCTTGAAGGCCGTTATGCAACGGCGCTTTATGATCTTGCAGCCGAACAGCGCCAGTTGGATGCAGTGCTTGATGAAGGTGCCGCTCTTGCGCGCCTGATTGATGAAAGTGCGCCTTTGCGCACGGTCCTGGAAGACAGGCGTCTTGATATTCTTGTATCTCGCAAAGCCGTTTTGGCTGTGCTTGAGGCGCAGGGGTTCGGGCAGACTCTTCGTAATTTTGTGGGCGTTGTGGCTGATAACCGCCGCCTACCTGTTTTGCGCCGGATTCTGGCTGCGCTTGATGCGCTGGCCGTTTCCCGCCGGGGTGAAGTGGTGGCAGAAGTTGCCAGCGCTTATCCGCTTACGCCTGAGCAACGTGCCCAAGTGCAGGCACGGCTGGCGGAAGCCGGATACTCCCGTATCAATATTCGCGAGCGTGTCGATTCCTCCCTCCTCGGCGGTTTGGTCGTGCGGGTGGGGGCAAAGCTTTATGACGCCAGCCTTAAGACTCGCCTGTTTCGTTTGCATTACGCCATGAAGGGAGCCGCGTGATGGAAATCCGTCCCGCAGAGATTTCGGATATCCTCAAGCAGCAGATTGCCTCGTTCGATAAGGAATCTGATGTTGTCGAAACCGGCACGGTTCTGTCTGTCGGAGACGGTATTGCCCGTGTGTTCGGCCTGCAGAATGTAATGTCAGGCGAGCTGGTGGACTTTCCGACCGCCGGTCAGAAGGGCATGGCCCTGAACCTGGAAAGCGATAACGTCGGTATCGTTATTTTCGGTGATGACACCAACATCCGTGAAGGTGACACTGTTACCCGTTCCGGCATGGTGGTGAGCGTTCCCGTTGGTAAGGGACTGCTTGGTCGCGTTGTTGACGGTCTGGGTAACCCGATTGACGGTAAAGGCCCGCTGGCAGACGTTGAGCTGCGCCGCGCTGAAGTTAAAGCGCCTGGCATTATGCCCCGTCAGTCCGTGCATGAGCCGATGCAGACCGGTATTAAAGCCATTGACGCCCTCGTGCCGGTTGGCCGTGGTCAGCGTGAACTGGTGATTGGTGACCGTCAGACCGGTAAAACCACCATTCTGACAGATACCATTCTTGCCCAAAAAACCGTGAATGATGAAGGTGACGACAAGAAGTCACTTTACTGCATTTACGTTGCTATCGGCCAGAAGCGTTCCACAGTTGCGCAGCTTGTGCGTCTGCTGGAAGAAAAAGGCGCGATGAAATATTCCATCGTCGTTGCTGCCACCGCATCTGATCCGGCTCCGCTGCAGTATCTGGCCCCTTATGCCGCTTGCGCGATGGGTGAATACTTCCGCGACAACGGTATGCATGCCCTGATCTGCTACGATGATCTTTCTAAGCAGGCTGTGGCTTATCGTCAGATGTCCCTGCTGCTGCGTCGTCCGCCAGGCCGTGAAGCTTATCCGGGTGACGTGTTCTTCCTGCATTCTCGTTTGCTGGAACGCGCTGCGAAGATGTCTGATGAATATGGCGCAGGTTCGCTCACGGCTCTGCCTGTTATTGAAACGCAGGCTGGTGACGTTTCTGCCTATATTCCGACAAACGTTATTTCCATTACAGATGGTCAGATCTTCCTTGAAACCGACCTGTTCTATCGCGGTATTCGCCCTGCGGTGAACGTGGGTGGTTCTGTGTCTCGTGTGGGTTCTGCTGCACAGATCAAAGCCATGAAGCAGGTTGCAGGTAAGATTAAGCTGGAACTGGCGCAGTATCGTGAAATGGCTGCGTTCTCTCAGTTTGCATCTGACCTTGATCCGGCAACTCAGAAGATGCTGGCACGTGGTGCCCGTCTGGTTGAGCTGCTGAAACAAAGCCAGTCTTCTCCGCTTACCGTTGAAGAACAGGTTGTTGTGCTCTTTGCCGGCACCCGTGGTTTTGTTGATGGTATTGCTGTCGATAAGGTTGTGAGTTGGGAACGTGCGCTGCTGAACGATGTGCGCAGCGCAGGTAAAGATATTCTGGATACCATTAAAAAGGAAAAGGCTCTTTCCAAAGATCTGGAAGCACGCCTGACAGAATACCTGACAACCTTCAACCGCAACTTTGCCGGCTAAGAGGGTAGAATCGTCCAATGGCTTCCCTGAAGGAACTCCGCGCGCGTATCGGAAGTATCAAATCGACACGGAAGATCACGAGCGCCATGAAAATGGTGGCGGCTGCCAAGCTGCGGCGGGCTCAGGCCAGTGCGGAAGCCGCACGTCCCTACGCAGCGGCCATGCGTCGTATGCTAGGTGAGCTTGCTGCTGCTACAAAAGGTGAGGACGGTGGTCCGCGCCTTTTGGCAGGCACAGGTCAGGATAAGGTGCATCTGTTGGTGCCGTTGACCAGTGACCGCGGGCTTTGTGGCGGTTTTAACTCCAATGTGCATCGCTTGACAGTGCAAACAATCCGTCGCCTTCAGTCTGAAGGTAAAACGGTCAAGTTGCTGCCTGTTGGCCGCCGTGCATTCAACTTCTTTTCTCGTGATTATGCTGATCTTATCATTGATAAGGTTATCGGCGTTAGCGGTAAGGAAGTACCTTTTTCTGCTGCCAGCAATCTGGGTGAAAAAATCAACACCCTGCTGGAAGCAGGAGAGATTGATGTCTGCTCCCTTGTGTTCAACAAGTTTAAAAACGCGATGACACAGGTGCCGACATGTCAGCAGCTGGTGCCCATGGTTATGGATGAGGCAGAAGAAAAACCTGCTGCGGCATCTAATGATGTGGCTCTGTATGAATTTGAACCAGATGAAGCAACGCTGCTGGAAATGCTGCTGCCGCGTAATCTGCAAGTTCAGATTTATGCTTCGCTGCTTGAAACCGCAGCGGGCGAAAACGGTGCCCGTATGACGGCAATGGATAACGCAACGCGTAATGCTGGGCGTTCCATTGATAGTCTGAGCAAGGTTTATAACAGAACCCGCCAGACAAACATTACTAACGAACTGATCGAAATCATTTCGGGCGCACAGGCTGTCTGAGCCCGCTCGTTTGCCCCGCAGGAGCTGACCCATGTCGGATACCACAACCCAGACCCAGGCCCCTGCGGCCACGAAGACCAATGCAGTTGGCCGCATTACCGAGATTAAGGGCCCGGTTGTTGACGTGCAGTTCGAAGGTGAACTGCCTAAAATTCTGAATGCCTTGCACGTCAAGCTGGGTGATCAGACACTGGTGCTGGAAGTTGCGCAGGAAATTGGTGAGCACGAAGTGCGCTGCATTGCCATGGACAGCACAGACGGTTTGGTCCGTGGTGCAGAAGTGGCTGATACAGGCGCACAGATTTCTGTGCCGGTTGGCCCGGAAACACTCGGCCGTATCCTGAACGTTATTGGCGAGCCGATTGACGAAAAAGGTCCGATCCCGACCTCACGTCGTGCTCCTATTCACCGTCAGGCACCTGCTTTTGAAGATCAGGCCGCCGCATCAGAAATTCTGATGACCGGCATTAAGGTTGTTGATTTGCTTTGCCCCTACCTTAAAGGTGGTAAGATCGGCCTGTTTGGTGGTGCCGGTGTGGGCAAAACCGTTATTATTCAGGAACTGATCAACAACATTGCAAAGGCGCACGGTGGTGTGTCTGTGTTTGCTGGTGTTGGTGAACGTACCCGTGAAGGGAACGACCTGTATTACGAAATGCAGGACGCTGGCGTTATCAAACTGGGTGAAAACGGTTCTACCGAAGGCTCCAAAGTGGCGCTTGTGTTCGGGCAGATGAACGAACCGCCGGGTGCACGTGCGCGCGTTGCTCTGACGGGTCTGACGCTGGCTGAATACTTCCGTGACGAAGAAAATCAGGACGTTCTGTTCTTCGTTGATAACATTTTCCGCTTTACGCAGGCTGGTTCGGAAGTGTCCGCTCTGCTGGGTCGTATTCCTTCCGCCGTGGGTTATCAGCCTACGCTGGCTACGGAAATGGGTGCCCTGCAGGAACGTATTACATCCACCAAAAAGGGCTCCATTACATCTGTGCAGGCCGTGTACGTGCCAGCCGATGACTTGACTGACCCTGCACCTGCCGCAACTTTTGCCCACTTGGATGCAACCACGGTTCTTAACCGTTCAATTGCAGAAATGGGTATTTATCCTGCCGTGGATCCGCTGGATTCCACATCTCGTGCTCTGGACCCGCAGATTGTTGGTCAGGAACATTATGATGTGGCCTGTGAAGTGCAGCGTATTTTGCAGACCTACAAATCTCTGCAGGACATCATCGCCATTCTGGGTATGGATGAACTGTCTGAAGACGATAAGCTGATTGTGGCACGTGCCCGTCGTATCCAGCGCTTCCTGTCTCAGCCGTTCCATGTGGCAGAAGTGTTTACGGGTGCACCGGGTAAGCTGGTTTCTGTTGCCGATACCGTGCGTTCCTTTAAAGCCATCTGCGCTGGTGAGTATGACGATCTGCCAGAAGCTGCCTTCTACATGGTAGGTTCTATCGAAGACGTTGTTGCCAAAGCAGAAAAAATGAGAGAGTCGGTTTAATAACCGACTTCGGGAAGGAGCGCATTCATGCCGATCCAGATTGAGATAATCAGTCCTGAAAAGGTTCTGGTGTCGCGTGAAGTAGATATGGCTGTTCTGCCTGGCATGGAAGGTGATATTGCCGCCATGCCAGAACGGGCACCCATGATGCTTCTTCTGCGTGGTGGTGTTGTTGCCCTGTATGACGGGGATACAGTGAAGGATCGCTACTTTGTTGGCGGTGGCTTTGCAGACATTACCCCCACACGCTGCACCGTATTGGCTGACAAGGCTGTGCCGGTAAGCGAAATTTCTATTGATAATGCAACAGCTCAGCTGGAAGCGTTGTCTGAAGCTTGGGATCAGGCAGATAAAACGGATACAACCCGTTTGAGTGTGCTGCAGGATCAGATTCAGGCTGTGCGTGCTGAAATCGAGGCAGGCTCTCCCGCTAGCTGAGGTTGTTGCGAATGTTCTAAAAAAAGCCACCTAATATGGTGGCTTTTTTTATGCCTAATTAGCCGCGACCACGATAGGTGGGCACATCTTGTGCAGGCACCCATACGCCAGCAGGTGGTTCACCCGTTTGCCAGAATACATCAATCGGAATACCGCCGCGGGGGTACCAGTAAGCACCAATTCTCAGCCAGCGTGGTGCTAGCCTTTCAACAAGGGTATTTGCAATCTGGATTGAGCAAGCTTCATGAAAAGCGCCATGGTTACGGAAGCTGGTGAGGTACAGCTTCAGTGATTTGCTCTCTACAATCCATTTATCCGGCACATAATCAATAACAATGTGTGCAAAGTCCGGCTGGCCGGTAATGGGGCAAAGCGATGTAAACTCTGGTGCGGTGAAGCGCACAAGATAGTGTTTATCTGGGTAAGGGGCGGGCACACGCTCCAGAATGGCTTCTTCTGGGCTTTGCGGGGCAGCAACCTGCTTTCCAAGCTGGGTTAACTGGTCGCGGCCATCATCGGCTGGGGTCATTTTGTTTTCCTGCACATGTGGTTTTTTGCAGATGTTCCGTGCCTTGGCTTTTTCGTCAAGTTTCACGTGTAACGTTTGGTCACTTCTTTTTCTAACGGTCTGGATGTATGAAGAAAAACATGGCCAGATCAGCAACCCCTGCATTCCCTCCCGCGCGCCTTATTTCCTCTACTCAGGAGTTAGAGGCGGCTCTTGCACCCTTTCATAATGAAAGCTTCGTAACGGTTGATACGGAGTTTATGCGGGAGCAAACATACTGGCCAGAACTCTGTCTGGTTCAGATTGGTGCGGTTCATGATGTCGTGCTGATAGATGCGCTGGCTGAAGGTATTGATCTGACCCCGCTGAAAAATCTCTTTGCAGATACGGCAGTGCTGAAGGTATTTCACGCAGCCCGGCAAGATCTGGAAATTTTTCTGCACCTGTTTGATGCCTTGCCGACTCCGCTTTTTGATACGCAAGTTGCCGCGATGGTTGCAGGGTTTGGAGATCAGGTTGGGTATGACAGTCTGGTTGGCTCCTTAACCGGACATATGATTGATAAAAGCCATCGCTTTACAGATTGGTCTGTGCGGCCATTGTCCCCGGCCCAGCTGACATATGCTGCGGGCGATGTAACGTGGCTGCGGCTGGTTTATGAGCGGCTTGTTAAAAAACTGGAGCAGGAAAAGCGTTTGGATTGGGTGGCGGCAGAAATGGCCGAGCTGGAAGACCCTGCCACATTTCGCCCAGACCCGGAAAAACAGTGGGAGCGTTTACGTGCACGCACCAATAACCGGCGTATGCTGGCAGTGTTGCGTGCCATTGCCGCCTTGCGTGAGCGTGAAGCTCAGCGCGTGAATGTTCCGCGCCAACGACTGGTGAAAGACGAAAGCCTGCTGGAAATTGCAGCAACGACGCCAGCAACAACTGAAGCTTTAACGCGTGTTCGCGGTGTTTCTCGTGGGTTGGCAGAAGGGCGTACGGGGCAAGCTTTGTTGCAGGCTATCAAGCAGGCACAGGCTTTGCCAGACTCGGAACTTCCGCGTTCTCCACGCAGCAAAAGCAAAGATACACCAAGGCCTTCAGCATCGTTGGTGGCATTGTTGAAGGTGCTTTTAACATCTTGCTGTGAAAAGCACGATGTCGCTCCGCGCTTGGTGGCATCTGCAGATGATCTGGATGCTTTGGCGCTTGATCCTTCTCAGCCTCATGCTGTGCTGGCTGGGTGGCGGCGCAAGGTGTTTGGTGAAACAGCTCAGGCTTTGTGTGAGGGAAAAATTGCCCTCTGCGTAAAGTCTGGTCGTGTTGTGGCTATTCCACAAAATACGGATGTGCCTTCTGTTTAAATAAAAACGGAAGGCACAAAGCTATCAGGCTTAGAAGCCCATTTCTTCCCACAGGTTAGAAAGTGGGCGTGCGCCGTAATGCGAGATAATTTCAGATGCCGCGACTGAAGCTAGGCGGCCACATTCTGGTAATGTTCGGCCAGATGTCAGGCCCGCCATAAAGCCAGCGGCGTAGGCATCTCCAGCGCCTGTTGTATCCACAACCTGAGTGGGCACAGGGGCAACCTTGGTCATTTGTCCATCGTGCAGCACAACACTGCCCAAGCTAGAACGTGTAAGCGCAGCAAAGGTAGTGTCCTGCGCGGTATGGCGCGCGGCAACATCAAAGTTTTCTGTTTCGTACAGAGCGCAGATTTCATCCTCATTTGCAAAAAGGATGTCTACATGGCCTTTCACCAGATCCAAAAAGGCCTGACGGTGGCGGCCAACGCAGAATGGGTCTGAAAGGGAAAGAGCCACTTTGCGCCCAGCCGCATGTGCCAGCGCAGCTGCACGGCGGAAGGCTTCCTGCGCATGCGGTGGGTCAAACAGATAGCCTTCCAGATACACAATGCTGGAGTCTGCAATCATGTCTGGCAGCACGTCTTCTGGCGTAAAGCAGGTGCACGCGCCCAGATAGGTTGCCATTGTACGCTGCCCGTCTGGTGTTACCATAACAATGCAACGTGCTGTTGGCAGGTTATCAAAAACCTGTGTGTTCAACGGCGCAGATGGGAAAGTAATACCATTGCCGCGCATATCTTCGGTAAACTGTTTGCCCGCATCATCTCGCGCAACTTTACCTAGGTAAGCAACGCGTGCGCCAAACTGAGCAGCCACAACGCAGCTATTTGCCACAGAACCACCGCCCATAATCTGTTCTGGGGCCAAAAGGGCCTGCAATGTGTCGGCCTGGTCTGCATCAATCAGCGTCATGCTACCTGGGGTCAGGCCTTGTTTTTGCAGAAAGGCAGGTTCTACACGGGCAAGAATATCCGTAATGGCATTACCAATGCCGAGGATGTCATATTTTACATCTGAAACAGTCATGATAGCGGCAGATTTTCCTGAAAAATTTCACATACCAGCTGTTTCGCTACAGTGCTGCCATAAAAAGGGCAACACTAGGGCTTATGGAATGCTTGCCGCAGAACCGCCTGGCTGTATAAGAAAATGAGCACATGGCGAGACGGTTTGATGCGGACGGGTGCCTGAGTAGTGGGGCCTGTCCAAGAGTGAACAGCCAGCAAGGCGGGGGATTTTCTTGTTTAAAAGACGTAAGCCCGAAGATAATCGGCCATCTGAGCAGTCTGGTTCCGCCAGTCAGGCGGGCGCGCAGCGTTCCGCTGGCGGGTTTGGTTCCATTTTTTCTTCTAATCCAGCGGGAACGCCAGCAAAACCTGCGCCCCGCCCAGATACAGATACAGTAAAGGAGACCTCATCCATGGGTCGTGCGCCTCTTCCTTCCGGTTCCCCTCTTCCTTCCGGTGCAGGTATGCCGCCGTTTCCTGGTGCGGCTGCAGCGCGCGGTATGCCGCAGCAACCTCAGCAGCCTAAAAAAGATGAGCCGGAACAACGCACTTTGGTGGTGGGGCGTGGCATTAGCGTGCAGGGAACCGTGCAGGACGCAGAACGTCTTGTGGTTGAAGGCACGGTTGAATCCAGCATGATTACAGCCAAGGAACTGGTGGTTAAGCCCGGTGGCCTGTTCCGCGGTGGTGTGGAAGTGGAAAATGCAGAAATTGCTGGTACCGTTGATGGTACGCTCACGGCGCGTGGTAGCTTGACACTGCAGGGCAGTGGCCGTTTGCTTGGCAAGGCAGCCTGTCATCGCCTGAAGGTTGAAGATGGTGGCCAGATTACAGGTCAGCTGGAAATGCTGAGCGGTGATTCTGCTTCCAAGCCTTCTTCATCAGCAGCGCCGGCGCCAGAAAAGCCAGCAGCAGCCGAAGGCTGAGTATAACGCCCCTGACTTGCCCCTGAAGGCCTACTTTATAAGGCCCTCAGGGGATGGGGTTTATATTATTTTAGAAGATATAGATTTAGGCGACGTTATCGCGCCTGTCGCGCAGCCTTACATAGGCAATCTGCGCATGTTCCTCACAATATGGTTTGCCCGGTATCGGGGTGGCACCACAAAAGTGGAAGCCCGGCGTGCCAGGGTCACCGATTGGCCAGCAGCAAGATGGGCCGCGGCGTTTTTGTGGTTCCGGATCAGAAATGCTGCGCAAAGGTGCCTTGGGTTTGCTTTTGCTTGAAGCCGCGGGTTTTTCTTTTTTTGCGACTTTTTCTTCCACAGCAGGAGCCGGTGCGGCTTCCGGTGGCGTAGAACGTGCAGGAGCAGATGGCGTAGGTTGGTGTTTTTCTGTTTCACCCACGGGCGCTGCTTCGGCCTGTTTTGCAGGTTGTACAGGAGTTGCCGTTTGTGCCGCAGCAGAAGAGGTAGCTGCAGGAGCTTCGGCTTTTTCTGCTGTTTTGGGCTTGGCATTACGCCGAATGGGGGATGGCCGTGCTGGCAATCCCAAACGATGCGCCTTTCCGACAACCGCATTTTTGGTGATGGAAAGACGCCTACCAATTTCTGCCGTTGAAAGACCTTCCGCCCATAATGCCTTGAGCTGGGCGATAATTTCTTCGGTCCACTCCATTTACGGCCACCTTACTATAAATATTGCATCGTTCGCGGGGAAAATACCACGCTTTCAGTCGCGGATATATTACGGTGATGCCCGTTTCATCTCAAGAAGAAAGCCTGCAAGACAGGTTGCACTATAAGAATAAGTTGGGTGCGATGGTTAGCCCTGCTTGTTTGGGGTGTCTGATGTTCCGAGTAAATCATCGGTTAGCGTGATGGAAGATTGTGTGGGGGGAACAAGGTGAATGGGCTTGTGGCTGAAGGTTTTCCAGCCAACAAACAGGATGATGGCCAGAATGGGAATACAGGCCACAGAGAATGATCCTGTCGGGTAATCAAACGCCATGAGCACAATGATGCTGCAAAAGAACAAAATGGTTGCCCAAGATGTAAATGGTGCACCCGGCATGGCAAACCCGGTAGGTGCTATGCGGCCTGCATTAATGGCTTGGCGCAGCTTGATCTGGCTGAGCAAAATAAAGCACCAAGTGCTGATAATTCCCAGAGAAGCCAGATTGAGAACAATTTCAAAGATTTGCGAAGGCAGTAAGTAGTTCAGAAAAACGCCAACAAGGTAAATGCCAACGGTTGTAAGAATGGCAGCAGAAGGAACGGACTGTTTGCTCATATGCGTCAGGTAGCGCGGGGCAGAGCCATTTAAAGCCAATGCGCGTAAAACACGGCCTGTAGAATATAAACCAGAGTTCAGGCTGGAGAGTGCTGCTGTAAGCACTACAATGTTCATAATGGAATCCACGCCCGATATACCCAGATGGGAGAAAAATGTCACAAATGGGCTGGTGCCTGCCTGATAGGCAGACCAAGGCAGCAGAAGAACCAGCAAGGTAACCGTGCCAACATAAAAAATGGCAATGCGCCACATCACGTTATTGATGGCAGTGGGCAGAACGGTGCGCACGTCCTGACATTCACCAGCAGCGGTGCCGATCATTTCTATGCCTGAATAGGCAAAAATAACCCCTTGGGTGAGTGCCAGCGCCGGTAAAATGCCATGAGGGAACAGGCCACCATGCTGTGTAATCAGGTTCAATCCTGTTTCATGGTGATCTATGGGCACGCGTAGGCCCAAAATGGCACTTCCGATAATGAGAAAGAGAACCAGCGCGACAATTTTGATGAGGGAAAACCAGAACTCCATCTCCCCAAACCATTTTACGCCAATCAGGTTCATGCCGGTTATGAGCAAAAGCGCCAGCATGGCAAATACCCATTGGGGCATGTGCGCAAATGTGCCCCAGAAATGCATGTAAAGCGCTACAGCGGTAATATCGACAATGCCCGTCATGGCCCAGTTGAAGAAAGACATGGCGCCAGCAATGTAAGATGCCTTGGGGCCTAGAAATTCCAGAGTGTAGGAAACAAAGCTGCCACTGGTGGGGCGATACATGACCAGCTCACCCAAAGCGCGCAGCATGAGAAAACAGAAAATCCCACACACCAGATAGATCAGCGCTAACGAGGGCCCCACGGCTTGCAGGCGTCCACCCGCACCCAAAAACAAACCCGTGCCAATAGCGCCACCAATGGAGATCATCTGGATCTGCCGTTTATTGAGGGCGCGATGATAACCTTCTGCCGTATGTGCTGGTTTTGTGTGCGGAGAGGAGGTTTTGTCGGGCATACAAACATTCCGTGCAGATAGAAATTCTGTATTTTCACAATAAATTGAAAATACAGAATCAATTTATACAGAAATGCAAAAGGTTATCTAAGTTCTTGCATATCAACCGTTATTTTAACGCAACATATAAAATCTGTGCTGTCAATCCGGCTTATGGGCAGAGCTTTATCCTACGGAAGATTTGAGAAGATTTTGCCGTGTGAAATGTCCAACCCAAATTGTTCACCTTCGGAAATTTCTGCTGGCATTGGTGTTGTAATATCAAGCGCTTTTTGCGTGGTCTGCACGGCATAATGATACAACCCGTTGGGGTTGCGGCTGCGAGAAAGGATATGAGCCGCTCCTTTGCCGCGTATAAATTGCACATCGCAAGGACGGATAAATACGGTTGTTTTGCCGTTCTTTTCACTTACCGGAAATGGCAGGGCATCAGTATCTTCCGGGATAAACTGCCCATTCTGTATTTCCCCCGCAAATTCGAGTGTCTCACCCAAAAATTGCATAACAAACGGTGTTTGCGGAGATGTGTTGAGCGTATTGGCATCAGCATCCTGCACAATACGGCCATCCTGCATGACTACCAGCCTGTCAGCAATATCCAGAGCTTCCTCATGGTCGTGCGTAACCAGAATGGTTGTAAGGCCCAACTTGTCATGGAGCTCTCGCAACCAGCGGCGGATGGTACGGCGTACAATTGGGTCCAACGCTCCAAATGGTTCATCCAACAAAAGCAGCTTGGGTTCTGTTGCAAGGGCACGCGCCAAGGCAACACGTTGCCGCTGCCCGCCCGAAAGTTGATCCGGGCGGGCATCTGCTAAATGCGGAAGCTGAATAAGCTCAAGCAGATCCTGCACGCGGGCGGCAATAGCTGTGCGATCCGGGCGCTGTTTGCGCGGTAGAACATCCAGCCCAAAGGAAATATTGCGCGCTACACTCATATGCCTGAACAGCGCATAGTTCTGGAATACAAAGCCAGTTTTACGTTTTGGCAAATCTGCATGACCAATGGGGAGACCATCAATCAGCAACTGCCCTTCATAGACTGGGGAAAGGCCACCAATAGCACGCAGCAAAGATGTTTTGCCTGCACCCGAAGGGCCAACCAACGCAATAAAGGCACCGTCTTCAACTGTCAGATTGATATTGTCCAAAATCTTGCGGGAGGAACCAGGAGCATATTGTGTAAAAGAGTGCAGGTTAACGCTCATGAAGGCTGTTTCCTAAAAGAATGCTCAAATAGTGTGCGAAGCAGAACTGTGCTCATGGCACATAGGGCAAGAAGTGCGGCCATGCTGAAGGCAGCTACTGTTTGGTATCCATTGTAAAGGGTCTCGATATGCAGTGGCATCGTTTCTGTCACACCCGGAATATGGCCTGAAACAACAGAAACGGCACCAAATTCACCAATGGCGCGGGCAGTGGTGAGCAGAATGCCAGAGAGGAGTGCCCACCGAGCATCTGGCAGAGTAACTTGCCACAATGTTTGCCAGAAATTTGCACCCAGCAAAAATGCTGCTTCTTCTGCATCGCGGCCCTGCTGTTCCATATAGGGCATAAGTGTGCGCGTGACGTAAGGGAAGGTAACAAACAGGGTGGCCAGCACGATGCCGGGCACAGCAAAGGCAATTTGCATATTATGGGTGGTTAACCAGTTGCCCCACCAGCCTTCCTGCCCAAACAGCAAAAGCCATATCAGGCCAGCAATGACGGGAGATACGCTGATAGGCAGTTCTATGAGCATAATGAGAAAACGTTTGCCTGCAAAAGAATATTTTGTCAGGCACCATGCGGCTGCAATACCACCCAGCGTGTTTGTTATGGTGACAATGACGGTCACAAATGCAGTCAACCGAATGGCGGCCAGAGCATCGGGTTCCAGCAAGGCAGATACGGCGGCATGTACCCCTTGCCTCAGTGCTTCTGTAAAAATAAGCACAAGTGGCAGCAGGAGCATAAGCAGCACAATAGCGTAACTGCATCCGCACAGAATAAAGCGGCTTATGGAAAAACGTGCGGTTGTCATTTTGTTTCTTCCATAATCAGCCCGCGTGAGGCGCGCTGGCGCAAGAAGCTTACACCACCAAGGCAGAGCAAGGCGGTAAGCAGCAGCATGACAGCAATAGTGGTGGCACCAGAATAATCGAATTCCTGCAGGCGCATAACAATCAGCAGAGGCGCAATTTCACTGCGGAAAGGCTGATTGCCTGCAATAAAGATAACAGAGCCATATTCACCAATGCAGCGTGCAAAGGCCAACCCAAAACCGCTTAATGTTGCAGGCAGAATGGCAGGTAGAATGACGCGGTAAAATTTCTGAAAAGGTGTTGCTCCCAGCAGGAAAGCGGCTTCTTCCACTTCTGATGGAAAGTTTTGCAATACAGGTTCGATGGTACGCACCAGAAACGGAAGGCCCACAAACATGAGAGCAATGACAATACCGGTTGGCGTAAAGGCGACTTGTAAACCGGCATGGGCCAGCAGCTTTCCCATCCAGCCATTAGGGCCGTACAAAGTGGCAAGCGTAATACCTGTTACGGCTGTGGGGATAGCAAAAGGCAGATCAATGCACGCATTAATGATTTCGTAGCCCGGAGGACGAAGCCGCACTAATGTCCATGCCAACAGAATGCCTAAAGGCAGATCAAGCAAAGCCGCAAACAGCGCACAACCAAAGCTAACCCGAAAGGCCGCAAACACCCTGGTATCATGCAGAGTTTGCAAAATGGCAGCCGTGCCATCCTGCCAAGGGCGTAAGATAAGGGCCAGTAAGGGCAGAATAACAAGCAATCCTACCCATAAAAGCGTGATGCCAAAGGTAAGTGGAAAGCCGGGCAGAGTATGGCGGCGCAGAAAAAACATAGGCAAGCAGGTAAATCCATCGTGGCGGCACGTTATACGTATGATTTGTTTTGAAGATGGAATATGCCATGCGGCATACTCTGTGGGTCAAACCATGCTGGGTTTTGAGAGTCTTTCCTTACGCTGAATGTTATTAAAACCTATCCTATCGCTGGAAATAAAAAAATACGAAAAATGGACGTGTTAAAAAATTTTCCGCGATTCTCAGGGGTGATGTCTGCTGATATAAAAATTTTTCCGAACAGGGGTTTTTGGTTAGAGGATTGATTTAACAATAAAAATTAACATGCGTAGATTTTTGTTGTTAAAAAAAATAACCATTCATGATGGTTTATTATTGCGTGGTTGTGTGTTTGCTCATAATGTCTTTCAGGTGACAACGTAGCAGAATCACAAAGGGTGATGTGCATGTATCCGGTTTGTTTACGAATGTGCTGGGCGGCTCGATGTCGTGCTGCAAAGGCGTTTGAATATACGCCTATATTCTTTTCCTGATCTGGCCGGATAATCAGTTTGCCGGCTGGGTGTGTTCTTTATCCAGAGGCATTACAATGCTGGAATCTCAGATTATCGAAGTGAATGGTACTTTTTTGGGTACTGTTATTTTGGAAGCAGACCGTTCCACACGTCGTTTTTATGCGGCGCATGAAAGCGTAAAATCTTTACATAACAGCAGATTTACGCAAACGGATAATCCAATCTTGTCTGTTACATGCGTGTTCCGGCGTGGGAGCCAAGGGCGGGGTGGGATGCGCACCTAAAAACAGGTGTTTCGTGTATTAAAGCAATCTGCCTGAGCTATTGGGCGTATGCAGAAATAAAAGCCTTTCCAAACAGTGTTTTATGTTTTGACAGGAAGGGCTTCTGCAAGCTAAATAGTTCTCGGTTCGAAATAATATACGTAAAATCGTATTCAAGTAAAACAACAAGTATTTCCCATGTGGGTTAAAAACAACCAAAGTGGTTGTTGGGGGCGCTTAATGACTGGTTCCGTTCGCTCTGGTTTTTTGCTGACAACAGCCATATCAGGTCTGTTTTTTCCGTGCGTATTACATGCAGAAACATCAGAAGCTGAAGTTGCGGCTTTGCGGCGTGAAATGGCCATGATGCGGCGTGACATGCAGGGTGAAATCCACCGCCTGCAAATGCGCGTTTCACGATATGAGCATGTTGCGCAAAGTAAGGGCAACAATGCCAAGGTTGCATCCCGCACCACGCACCCGCACCTTGTGGCCGCTGGGGCAGAGGAACCTCAGCCTGTGTTTGCAGAAGAGCCTTCAAATCCTGTGCATCATGGCCCCCGCACCGGGGCGGAAGGTCACCCGGCTTTGCCTGAAGGCCCAGTGGCTTCATGGGCTGAATTCAAGGCTGCTTCAGCAAAGGAAGAAACAGTCCATATTGGTGGCATTCAGGTTGGTTTTCCTAAAGGACGTCCAACCATTGCATCGGATGATAAAGCCTACGCGTTTTCTATTGGCTTGCTAGCTCAGGAAGATGTGGGCGGATTTTTTGGTATGTCCCCACGCAATGGGGAAACCAAAGGTAATTTCAATTCTTTAACACAGAATGCACGTCGTCTACGGCTTTATCTTTCATGGCGGTATAAAGATTGGGTTGTGAACGTCACACCAGATTTTGGGTCCAGCAGTGTTGATGGAACAGTAGGCTTGTTTGAAGCAAACCTGAATTACACAGGGTTGCGGAATACAACGCTAACAGTTGGGTACTTCCAGCCGCGTATGGAAGAGGAAAGTGCAGAGCGTTCTGGCGCTTTTGAGTTTCTGGAACGTCCCACCATTGTGGATCTGGTGCGTAATCTTGCTGGTGGCGTGGCACGCTTTAGTGTTGGTGGTGAGCATTACGAAAAACGTTGGCTTGTTTCAGCTTATTTTACGGGCCAAAAGTTTGGGGACCGTTCCAAGGATACCACGATAGTTGATAGCCAGACAGGTGCGGTTATCCGTGCGGCTGGTCGTCCTTATGTTTCAAAAGACATAGATGTGCATGTAGGTGCCGGTGCAACTTCTGTATTCAAGGTTAATGAAAACAGTAGTGGTCGCCAGTTGAAATTGTCAGACAATATGGAAGTGCCGCTGGGGGAAACCAGCCTGTTAACATCAGGCGCTCTTACAGATGTTGCGCAAATCTGGGCTGCTGGGCCACAGTTGGCATTACGTTGGAAGCGCTTTTTGCTGAAAGGTGAATACTACCATATTGGCGTACAGCGTGATCATCAGGCCCAAACTGTGCATCTGCCTTCCCTTGGGTTTGATGGTTGGTATGTAGCTGCAAACTATACACTTTTGGGAACTCCCCGAGTGTATAGTGAGAAAACGGCAGCATTTACCACACCCGGTGTAACGTATGACTTTGATCCGGCCACCGGCCACTGGGGCGCGCTGGAAGTAAGTGGGCGCTGGAGTGTGACAGACTTGTACGGCACGGAAAATCAGGGTGGAGAAGGTGTTAACGGCAACCAGCAAACAGTCTGGCAGGGTGGGTTTAACTGGTATCCTAACCGGCATATCAAGGTGATGTTGGATTACGCACACTTTATTGTCACGCGTTCCAAGGGTGTATCTGGTGGCGTTAATCTGTTTGGGTGCGATGGAAATGCAGTTGTTGGCCGCGTACAGGCGGCATTCTGAAAAACTGTTTTGAAGGTCTGATACTCATGAAAAACAAAGCCTTTTCTCTTTCTCGTCGTCGCCTGCTTGTTGGGGCTGCTGCTTTAGGGGGCGGAGCCTTCTTGGGTATGCATGCTGGGCAGGCACAGGCAGCCTCTTTCAATCTTTTGAATGTTTCTTATGACCCCACGCGTGAGTTGTATGCTGATGTGGACAAAGCTTTTGCAAATGTCTGGCATCAGGCACATCCAGAAGACAGTGTCACTGTCAAAACAGCGCATGGGGGATCTGGTGCACAGGCGCGTTCTGTTCTGGAGGGTGTGCCCGCAGACGTGGTCACATTAGGTTTGGCCTATGATATTGATTTGCTTGCGCAGAAAAGTTTGATCGCATCGAATTGGCAAACACGTCTGCCGCACAATTCCACACCATATACGAGCACAATTGTTTTTCTTGTGCGCAAGGGAAATCCGAAAAACATCAAGGATTGGCCGGATCTTGTGCGTGATGGTGTGCAGGTTATTACACCTAACCCCAAAACCTCTGGGGGTGCCCGTTGGAATTACCTGGCGGCATGGGGATGGGCATTGCACCAGAATAAAGGTTCGGAAGATGCGGCCAAAGATTATCTGAAAAACTTGTTTAAGCATGTTCCAGTTTTGGATACCGGGGCACGCGGTGCAACAAACAGTTTTGTACAACGCCACCTAGGTGATGTTTTACTGGCATGGGAAGACGAAGCATTAATGGCCGCACGTGATATCGGGCCAGACCAGTTTGATATTGTTGTACCTTCACAAACCATTCTGGCAGAACCACCTGTTTCTTTGGTGGATAAAAATGTGAAGGCACATGGCACAGAAGCTGTTGCCAAAGCGTATCTGGAGTTTTTGTTTAGCCCAGAAGGCCAAAAAATTGGCGCCAAACATTATTTTCGCCCCGTAGACCCAGCAGTATTGGCGGAATATGGGCAGGTGTTTCCTAAGGTAGAAACCTTTGATGTTGCAAGCCTTGGTGGATGGACAAAGCTGCAAAAAGACCATTTCTCAAATGGTGGAATTTTTGACAGCCTTTATAGATAATATCTGAGACGTAGATTTTTTGATCTTAGATGCTGGATGGCGCTGGCATGTATTGCTGGCGCCATGTGCGTGGAGAAATACCACTCCATTTGCGAAAAGCTCTACTAAACGCACTGGTTTCTGAATATCCTAATAATCTGGAAATCTGGCTGATGTCATATTCTGGCTTTTCCAGTAAAGCACAGGCTTGTTTATAGCGTGTGGTTTCCACGAGATCAGAATAAGATATTCCATGGTCAGCAAGACGCCTTTGCAAAGTCCAGGCCGGCATATTCATGCGTGCAGCTAATAAGGTGAGGTGTCCACCTTCCGGTAAAATCTCTTCAAGTGCTAACAAAACCTGCTCTTTAAAAGATATGTACGGATGAGGTGTGCTGTGCCCGTTGCGGGCGAGTGAGATAAGAGATGCTTTTACAATTTCCAGCGTATGCGGTTGCGCATCCGGCATTGCGCGTTCCAAACCAATGTCGCGGAAAATAAGTGCATTGGTGGGGCGGCCAAAATGAACATTTGCCTGAAAGGCATTTCGATGTTCGTACGCTTGTTCGGGTTGCGTATGTGCAAAATGCACTTCTTCTGGGTGCCACGCAGGCCCTAAAGCATAGCGCAGCACATTGCAGAACATGCCGAGTGTGAGTTCTGCGTCTTGCCGGCGTTCTGTAATGGTTGGATCTGTAATGGCGTATTCAAGCCGCAATAGGTTGCCCTGCCGTACAAGGCGCGTGTGCGTGCAGCTTTGATGATACATAAAGTGCGTTGCAAGATTACGAATGGCGTCTTTTACCGTGGGGGAAAGAAGCGCCACAAACCCGATCAGCCCCAATGTTTGAGGTTGAAATTGCTGCCCAAACCATAGGCCCAAATTGCCGTGCTGGGTTTCTTTTGCTGCTTCTGTAAACAGGCGGCAATATGCGTTCAGGCTCAGCATATCTGTGGGCAGGGCTAGCTTGCCCGGAGCTAACCCCGCGCGGCCAGCAATGCGGTCAATATCGCCCCCATGGCTTGTAATAAAGCCTTCTGCGCCAGAAGCGGCGGCGGCCATAACGCCAGAGGCAGAAAAGGCGGGCAGGGGAGACATTGCAATCCTTTGTCTGAAGCAGGTGTGTAATCTGCAGCCTTCTTTGTGGTGAAATGTTAAAAATATGTAGCGAGCAGTCAAGTCGCAAATCATTTCTCTATGATATCATTCCGAAATAGATATGATTTGAATGCATGCAGAAAGTGAATCACATCTCTTTCGCGCGTAGCTAAGGAGTTCCTTCAATGGTGTATCGTTGCACTCTGGGGGGTGAAACATACAGCTTCGATGATCTGAAAACGTTGCTGGCAGTAGCATCGTCCGAGCGATCTGGGGACCAGTTGGCTGGTGTTGCGGCACAGTCGGATGTGCAGCGCATTGCAGCGCGCTATGCCTTGGCTGATCTTCCGTTGCAGACCTTTTTGGATGTTGCTCTCGTTCCGTATGAGGAAGATGAAGTGACGCGCCTTATTATGGATACGCATGATAAGGCAGCCTTTGCGCCGCTAGCACATATGACAGTCGGGCAGTTTCGGGATTGGCTGCTCTCGCATGAAGCTGATACCGCAACACTGGCGGCTGTTGCTCCGGGCATTACGCCAGAAATGGCTGCGGCGGTTAGCAAGCTGATGCGTAATCAGGACTTAATGAGTGTTGCACGCAAAATTCGTGTAATCACCGGTTTTAGAAATACCATTGGGTTGGAAGGATGTTTGTCTTCCCGCTTGCAACCTAATCATCCTACGGATGATCTTAAAGGCATTGCGGCATCCACACTGGATGGTCTGCTGTATGGTATGGGGGATGCCGTTATTGGCATTAACCCGGCTACAGATAGTGTTGCAAATGGCATGGCCTTATTGGACATGTTGGATCATGCGCGCCAGCGTTATGATATTCCTACCCAAACTTGTGTGCTGACGCATGTGACCAATACATTGGAAATCATGAATAAGGGCGGGGCGGTAGATCTGGTTTTTCAATCTATTGCTGGTACACAAAAGGCAAATGAAGGGTTTGGAATTAATCTTTCTATTCTGGCAGAAGCGCAAGATGCTGCTGTAGGGCTTAAGCGTGGCACGGTTGGCCAGAATGTCATGTATTTTGAAACAGGCCAGGGTGCGGCTCTTTCAGCTAACGCGCATC
Organism: Acetobacter sp. AC2005; assembly: GCF_037901235.1. NCBI lineage: Bacteria > Pseudomonadati > Pseudomonadota > Alphaproteobacteria > Acetobacterales > Acetobacteraceae > Acetobacter > Acetobacter sp. AC2005. Next base: position 1,109,215 of record NZ_CP149625.1, on the reverse strand, counting down.
ATGGTATGGATCAGCAAACAGCAGAAGCACGCGCCTATGCAGTGGCCCGTGCGTATAATCCCTTACTGGTAAACACAGTTGTTGGATTTATTGGTCCTGAATATCTGTATGATGGAAAGCAGATTATCCGCGCCGGTTTGGAAGATCATTTCTGTGCCAAGCTGTTAGGTGTGCCAATGGGGTGTGATGCCTGTTACACCAACCATGCTGAAGCCGATCAGGATGATATGGATAATTTGATGGTGCTTCTTGGCACAGCGGGCATTACCTTTCTGATAGGAGTGCCAGGTGCTGATGATGTGATGCTGAATTATCAAAGCCTTTCGTTCCATGACATTCTGACACTGCGCAATTTGTTGGGTTTAAAACCTGCTCCAGAATTTGCGGCATGGTTGGAAAAAATGGAGCTGTACGATAGCAAGTACAACCGCATGAAAGAAATTGCACCGGGACAAACCAGACTAGGGCAGTTGGTAGGTGCGGCATGATAGATAAAAAGCTGCTTTCTACAGGTTCAGCACCACTGGGAAAGCGTGATGACTGGCAGGATTTGCGGCAGTTCACGCGGGCCAGAATTGGTTTGAAGCGTTCAGGAAATGCACAATGCACAAAAGATGTTTTGGCGTTTCAGGAATCTCATTCCAAAGCGCGGGATGCTGTGCATATTCCTTTGGATGTTGCGCATTTACAGGCAGAAATGGAAGATGTGCCTGTGATTTGCGTTTCTAGCCAAGCGCAAGATAGGCAAACGTATTTGCGCCGTCCAGATCTGGGGCGCAGGCTGAATGCTGCATCCCTTGAGGCTTTGCCTCATGGGCAATGGGATGTGGTGTTTGTTGCCGCGGATGGACTATCTTCTATTGCAACGCAAAAGGAAGCCCTGCCGCTGTATAGGGTTATGTGCAAGCGGTTGGTTGGGTGGCGTATTGCACCTTTGGTTGTGGCAACGCAAAGCCGGGTAGCTCTGGGTGATGAAATTGCCCAGAAAATGGGTGCAAAAATTGTTGTCATGATGATTGGGGAGCGCCCCGGTCTAAGTGTAGCTGACAGTATGGGAGTGTATCTGACATACGCACCTTATGTGGGCTGTCCAGATTCTTCCAGAAACTGTCTGTCAAATATTCATTCATATGGTCTTTCAACGTCTGCTGCGGCCGATAAACTTACCTGGTTGATGCAGGAAGCCATGCGTTTGAAAGAAACAGGAATTGGTTTGAAAGATTCTTCCCCAGAGAATGGAATAATCGAAAATACACCGAAAATTTCTTGATAATTCTCTGATACAAAAGGATGTACTGAAGCATGGGCGAGGGTTCAACGCATCTCAATAAATCTCTCAGCACGTTCCATTTATGGGGTATTGCTGTTGGTCTGGTTATTTCCGGCGAGTATTTTGGCTGGAGTTATGGCTGGGGCACGGCTGGAACTTTAGGGTTTTTGGTAGCCACAGTTTTTGTGGCCGTTATGTACACAGCGTTTATCTTTAGTTTTACAGAGCTTACCTGCGCCATTCCGCACGCTGGTGGGCCATTTGCCTATAGTTTTCGGGCATTAGGGCGCTGGGGTGGTTTGTTGGCTGGGCTTGCCACATTGGTGGAATTTATTTTTGCACCACCAGCTATTGCGTTGGCTATTGGTGCGTATCTGAATGTGCAGTTTCCACACCTTTCTCCAAAAGTTGCGGCATTGGGGGCATATTTGGTGTTCATGACACTGAATATTGTGGGGGTGCACATTGCTGCAACATTTGAACTGTTTGTGACAATTGCAGCTATTATCGAGCTTCTTGTGTTTATGGGGGTCGTGGCCCCTGCGTTTTCATGGCACAATTTTCTTCAGAATGGCTGGGGTGTTGCACCGCATTTTGGCTGGGAAGCTATGGGCGGTATTTTTGCAGCCGTTCCATTTGCAATCTGGTTCTTTCTGGCCATTGAAGGCGTTGCCATGGCTGCAGAAGAAGCAAAAGATCCGCGCCGTTCTATCCCTATTGCATATATTGCGGGTGTGCTTACCCTTGTTTCATTGGCATTTGGTGTCATGCTTTTTGCTGGCGGTGTGGGGGATTGGCATACTCTTGCCAACCTGAATGACCCTTTGCCTCAGGCCATGAAGGCCGTAGTGGGCAGCAATAGCGGATGGTTGCACATGCTGGTGTGGCTGGGGCTGTTTGGTCTGGTTGCGTCTTTGCATGGTATCATCATGGGGTATGGGCGGCAGATCTTTGCATTGGCACGTGCTGGGTTTCTGCCTGCTGTATTGGGTAAACTGCATCCACGTTTCAAAACGCCTTATACGGCCACGTTGGCTGGTGGCAGCATCGGAATTGCAGCAATTTTTTCGGATGACATTATCTCTATCAATGGGCAGTCCTTAACGGCCACATTGGTAACTATGTCTGTGTTTGGTGCTTTAACCATGTATCTGCTGAGCATGGTCAGCCTGTTTCGCTTGCGTCTGAAAGAGCCTGCTTTGTCTCGCCCTTATCGGGCACCGTTGTATCCGGTTTTGCCTGCAATTGCGTTGCTGGGGGCCATTATCTCACTTGTGGCAGTTATCTATTATAATCTGACAATATTTTTCATCTATGTTGGGTTTATCGCGGTTATTACATGCCTTTTCATGGCCTTTTCGCGCAAACCACAGTCAGATTTTTAATGCTGCCAAATATTATACAGTAACGTATTGTTAGATTATATTTTATTGGCCGTTTAGTGCTGTGTTATAACGTTTAGGTATATTCCAAGCGTTATAACACTTTTTGTTTTTAACCATTTATTCTCGCGTAAATGCGAATGTAAATGCATCTCAAGCCTTGCATGTACTGTCGTGCAAAGGCATATAATCACGCAAAAGTGATCATGACATGACAAGATGCAGACTGCTATGCCGGAAGTTCCTAGAGCCCGGTAGCATTGTTGCGTTTCAGGCAAGCCAGATATGAATATAGTGTTTGACAAGCCGCAGATTTATGCAAGAAACAGGACTAAAATGATCTTGTTTATGCGGCTTTGAATTGTATTCTGAATGGTTTGCATTGTTCAGGTAAAACATATGGTTTTTTGCAGGTGCAGGGTGAGTAAGATGTTATTTTAAAACAGTATCTGCAAATGTTGGAGCAACGATTATTTCAAAATTTCTTAAAAGGATTCCCTTATGAAGCGGGAAGTCAGTAGTTTAACCCATGCTGCTGTTGTGGGTGTGCTCATAGGGCTGTCAGGATGCGATCAGAAGGCATCTACCCCTGAAATGCCACCGCAAAGTGTGCAGATTCAGGTTATGAAAAAGCAGCCTGTTGCGGTACATACCACTCTTCCTGGTCGTACGGATGCTTTTGAAATTGCACAGGTTCGCCCCCAGGTTACAGGTGTTATTGAAAAACGCCTGTTCCGTGAAGGTGCGGATGTTGTTGTTGGCCAGCAGTTGTACCAAATTGATCCTTCACGTTATAAGGCAGTGTATGACACGGCACGTGGGCAACTGGCAGAAGCCCAGGCAGCCGAAGTTACAGCGCGCGCCAAACTGAATCGCTATCGCGGGCTTGTGCAGTCTCATGCCATTAGCCAGCAGGATTACGATGATGCCGTGGCAGCGGAAAAGGAAGCGCAAGGGCGTATCCTGAACGCACAGGGGCAGGTAGAAAGCGCACAGGTGAATCTGGGCTATACAAAGATGTATGCGCCCATTTCTGGCCGGATCAGCCGTACGCTGATAACCGTTGGTGCGCTGGTAACAGCAAACCAGACAGACAATACGGCCATTATCACGCGGCTGGACCCTATATATGTTGACGTCAATTTACCGGCCATCACGTTGCTGCGGCTTAAGCGTGAACTGGCAGAAGGACGTATTCAACGGCAGGAAGATGGTAAAGTTCCGGTAAGGGTCACGCTGGAAGATGGCTCTGTCTATGAACACACAGGCCAGATGGCGCTTTCTGAAGTGAATGTGGATACGGCTACGGCCACTGTTATTGTACGTGCCATTATGCCCAACCCAGATAAGCTGTTGCTGCCCGGTATGTACGTGCATGCCCAATTGGATGAAGGGATAGACCCCGCAGCCCTTATGGTGCCGCAGGATGCCGTAATACGGAATACACATGGTGATCCTCAAGTATGGGTTGTTAAACCCGATAACACGGTGGATCTGCGCCAGATCACGACAGGGCAAACCGTTGGTACCAATTGGATTGTGACATCTGGGCTGAAGGAAGGCGAACGCATTGTTGTGGAAGGGCTACAAAAAGTAATGCCCGGCGCCAAGGTTGATCCGCACGAAGAAGCCCCACAACCAGCAGCCAATGCCGCCAGCCCCGTAGATCAGAACTCTCAAAAGAGCCAGTAACCAGCATGAGCCTTTCACGCTTCTTTATTGATCGGCCAATTTTTGCGTGGGTGATCAGTCTTATTATTATGCTGGTTGGGGGGCTGTCTATTTTTCGGCTGCCTATTTCCCAGTACCCCAGCATTGCGCCGCCGCAAATTGCCATCAGTGTAACGTATCCGGGTGCTTCGGCTGATACGGTGAACGATACCGTTGTGCGCCCGATCTTGCAGCAGATGTTTGGGCTGGATCATCTGGAATATATTTCGGCTCAGTCCTACGCGTCTGGTCAGATGGAAATTGACCTGACCTTTGCGCAGGGAACAGATCCAGACATTGCGCAGGTGCAGGTGCAAAACAAGCTCCAGCTTGCGCAGCCCAAACTGCCAACGGAAGTTACTGCTCAGGGTTTGAGCATTACCAAAGCTGTTAAGAACTTCATGCTCGTGGTGGCTTTTATCTCCACCGATGGCAGCATGAACGGTGGCGATATTGCCGATTACGTGGCGTCCAATATTTCAGACCCGCTCAGCCGTGTTTCCGGCGTGGGTGACCACACGCTGTTTGGTTCTGAATACTCCATGCGCATCTGGATGGATCCGGCCAAGCTGTTTAACTATGGCCTGACAGTAAGAGATGTTGAAACAGCCATTCAAACCCAGAACATCCAGCTTTCATCTGGTGAACTTGGCGGTTTGCCGGCAACCAAGGGTATCCGGCTGGATGCCACCATTATTGGTCCGCAGCGTCTGACATCGCCAGAAGAGTTTGAAAGAATTCTGCTGAAAGTGCAGCCTGATGGCTCGCAGGTGCGTATCCGCGATATTGCCAAGGTTGAGCTGGGCCCACAGACGTACAATACCAATTCCTATTATAATAATATGCCGGCTTCGGGCATGGCGCTTAAACTCGCGCCGGGCGCAAACCAGATTGCAACAGAAGCTGCAGTGCGTGCCCAGTTGCATGAGCTGGAACAGTTTTTCCCACCGGGTTTGAAAACTGTTTATCCGCTGGATACCGAACCGTTTATTACCCTTTCTATTGAGGAAGTGGTTGAAACACTGCTGGAAGCCATTGGTCTGGTCTTTTTGGTCATGCTGGTGTTTTTGCAGAACTTCCGCGCCACGCTTATTCCCACCATTGCGGTGCCCGTTGTGTTGCTGGGTACGTTCGGTTTGCTGAATGTGCTGGGCTATTCCATCAATACACTTACCATGCTGGCCATGGTGCTGGCTGTTGGTTTGCTGGTGGATGATGCCATTGTGGTGGTGGAAAATGTTGAGCGTGTGATGACGGAAAAGCAGCTTTCCCCGCGTGAGGCTGCCCGTGTTTCCATGGATGAAATTTCGGGCGCGCTTGTGGGCATTGTGCTGGTTCTGTCTGCCGTGTTCCTGCCCATGGCTGCGTTTTCTGGGTCTGTTGGGGTTATTTACCGGCAGTTCTCCATTACTATTGTTTCGGCCATGTGGCTTTCCGTGCTGGTGGCTATGGTTCTTACGCCAGCGCTGTGCGCCACTATGCTAAAGCCGGGGCAGCATGAAAAAACCAAAGGTTTGGCAGGGTGGTTTAACCGTAACTTTGCAAGGTTAACCAATGGGTATCTGGGTGGTGTAAACTATCTTCTGCGGCACTTTATGCTGGCAATGGGGGCTTTTGTTCTTATTACAGCCGTAGTGGTGGTTTTGTTCCTACGGGTGCCTGGCGGCTTTTTGCCGGATGAAGATCAAGGGCTGATTTTTGGGCAGATCACTATGCCGCCCAATGCCCCGATGGAAAAAACAGCCGAGATTAACCACGCTGTTGCAGATTATATTCTGAAGACGGAAGCTGATTCTGTTGAATCTGTTTATTCTGTAAACGGCTTTAACTTTGCCGGGCAGGGCCAGAACTCTGGTGCGTTCTTTATCCGTTTGAAAGATTGGTCTGTCCGCCCCAAGGCATCGCAATCTTCTGCTGCAATTGCCATGCGGATTATGATGCATTTCTGGGGGAGCCCCAAAGCGCAGATTCTGGCCTTTAACCCGCCAGCCGTTCTGGAGTTGGGTAACGCAACGGGCTTTGACCTTGAGTTGGAAGACCGTGCGCATTTGGGCCATCAAAAACTTCTGGAAGCCCGCAATATGGTGCTGGGTATGGCGGCGCAAGACCCTAGCCTGCTGGCAGTACGCCCCAATGGCATGGAAGATGCCGGCCAGTATCATCTGGATATTGACCGGGAAAAAGCAAATGCCCTTGGTGTGACAATTGATGATATCAATACCACTATTGAAGGGGCGTTGGGCTCTATTTACGTGAACCAGTTTACGCGGAATGACCGTGTGAAACAGGTATACATCCAAGGTGTTGCCAGCTCTCGTATGCAGCCGCAGGATCTGGATAAATGGTATATCCGTAACTTTACGAACACATTGGTGCCGCTAAATGCCTTTGTAAGCGCCCACTGGATTTCTGGCCCGCAGAAGGTTGAAAACTATAATAGCTTCAATGCTTTTGAAATTTTGGGCCAACCCGCTGAGGGGTATAGTTCCGGGCAGGCATTGGCAACAATTACCAATATCCTGAAAAAGCTGCCCGCAGGTATTGGGTATGAATGGACTGGTCTCTCTTTCGAGCAGAATGCATCGGGGTCTTCTACAGGTCCACTTTATGCTCTGGCCATGATTGTTATTCTGTTGTGTCTGGCAGCGTTGTACGAAAGTTGGGCTATTCCGCTGGCGGTTCTGCTGGTTATTCCGTTAGGGGTTGTTGGCGCAATTATTGCCACGTTGATGCGTGGCTTGGCGAATGACGTCTATTTCCAGGTGGGGCTGCTTACAACGGTTGGGTTGGCAGTTAAGAATGCCATTCTGATTGTTGAATTTGCCAAAATGGGTTTTGAACAAGGCAAATCCTTGGAAGAGTCGGTTCTCACTGCTGCACGTGAACGTTTGCGCCCGATTTTGATGACATCTATTGCCTTTGTGGTGGGCGTATTTCCACTGGCTATTGCATCTGGTGCTGGGTCTGCTGCGCGTGTTGCCATTGGCACGGCCGTGGTGGGGGGCATGGCATCAGCAACGTTGCTGGCTGTCTATTTTGTGCCTGTGTTCTTTGTGGTTGTTCTTCGGCTTTTCAAGGTGAAGCGCATAAGCGAACGCACAGACCCGCACGCCCAGATTATGAATTCTGACGGACACGAGTAAAACTATGACGCATTTTTCCGTATCACGTCAGTCGCGTTTGTATCGTCAGGTTGCATGTTTTGCAGTGTCTGTCGGGCTTTTGGGTGGCTGCACCATGATACCCAAATACAAGCGGCCACAGCCGCCGCTTGCACAAACATGGGCAGATTATCAGCACACAGATAATGTCATGCTGCAAAAAGCAGCATCCGATATTGGCTGGCGGGACTTCTTTATAGACCCGCGTTTGCAACAGCTGATTACCATTGCTCTGCGCGAAAACAGAGATATCAGGCAGGCTGCGGCCAGCATTGTAGAAGCCCAAGGGCGTTATGATATCCAGCATGCTGGCTTATTCCCCAGCATTGGGGCAACGGGTGGGCCAATGTATCAGGCTCCCTCTGATGCTGCGGGTTTGAGCTTTGCTCCGGGTTTGGATACCGATAAAACCAGCAATGGTATGGCGCGTGATCCGTTCCGTTTTTATCAGGGCGGTATTGGGTTTTCGGCTTACGAAATTGATATCTTTGGCCGTATTCGTTCCCTGAGCCGGGAGGCAGCGGAAGAAACACTTGCCCAGCGTGAAAACCTGCGTGGTGTTACCATCAGTATTATTGCACAGGTTGCTAATGCCTATATCGCATGGTTGGGTGACAGGCAGGCTGTTGCATTAGCGCAGAATACCTTAAGCAGCCAGAAAAGCACATTGCAGCTGATTCAGGATAAATATAACCACGGAGAAGCTGATCTACTGACTGTTCGGCAGTCAGAAACGCAGGTTGCGCAAAGTGCTGGTTTGCTGGCTGATTCTCAAAGAAAAGTGGAGCAGGATGAAAACCTTATCAGCCTGCTGATAGGTGCGCCTATTCCTGCAGATTTACCTCCACCTTCTCTTTTGGGGCAGCAAACTGTTCTGGCAGATGTGCCTGCTGGTTTGCCATCGGATCTGTTAAACCGTCGGCCGGATATTGTGCAGGCTGAACATGATCTGTTGTCTGCGCAGGCGGATATTGGTGCGGCACGTGCTGCGTTTTTCCCGCGTATTACACTCACGGCGAGTGATGGTATTTCCAGCTTGCAGTTTCATAAGCTGTTTACATCTGCGGCAACCACTTGGGGTGTTAACCCGAACATCCAGATTCCCTTGTGGACATGGGGGCAGAATTCAGGAAACCTGAAAGCCTCCAAAGCGCGCCGGGATAGCAAAATTACGACGTATGAAAAAACAGTGCAGACAGCATTTCGGGAAGTAGCCGATGCGCTGGCTGGCAGAAAGGCATATCTGGATGAGCAGAAAGAAGTGGATGCCTTGGTAAATGCTTCGGGAGATGCTTATCGTCTTGCCAAAATGCGTTATGAGGCAGGAATAGATTCCTACTTAACAACTCTGGAATCGCAGCGTTCTTATTTACAGGCACAGCAAAATCAAATTTCGGTAGATGTACTCAGATATCAAAATCTGGTCACGCTTTACCGGTCATTGGGCGGTGGCTGGAAGGAAAAAGGGTAATACAAAATTGCAAATAAAAAGCCGCCCCAAAGGGCGGCTTTTTACAGCATCATATGCAGCTTAAAGCAATTAGATTGCTTTAATGCTTACTGCAGATGTCTTGCCGTTACGGCCAGCTTCAAGCTCGTAAGAAACCTGCTGACCTTCGGTAAGGGTATGCATACCGGCGCGCTCAAGCTCAGAGATATGAACGAACGCGTCCTGTCCCCCATTGTCCGGCTGAATGAAACCAAAACCCTTTGTGGGGTTAAACCATTTTACGGTGCCTGTTGCCATAACAAGGCTCCTTTTTTACAACAGCGGTCGTGCACAAAATACACACGAAATCATAACTTTTAAGGAGAAAAACTGACGCAACATGCGCCGATGACTCAGATAAAAGCATCCGCTTGCGCTATCAATGTGCGCAAAACACAAGGAATGCAAGGATAAACTGAGGGCTACCCAAAATTAAATCATTATTTCTAGGCCAACAGGCTGTATAATAACGCTTTTTAGTATTTTTATTTTTGAATTTATAAAGTTAAACAAAACACCGGTATAAAATTTAATAAGGCATTATTTATGTGTCAGGATGGGGAGTGGGGCAGACGATCATTACGGATATAGACGGAAGATCCCGCAGGCATGGGTGTATAGTCTGTGCGTAGAAGATCAACCACGCAGGACATGAACTTTTTGGGGTCATGCACACCCCAGATAATCCAGCTATCAAAATAAATGGCTGGAGGTTTATTTTTAGGTAAATCAACGCATAAATCTCGATCATATCCATGCCACGGGTGGGCGGCGTAATCGGCTTCCCACGGAAGATACGCATGATATTTCTTTATGGGTAAACGGTGGGCCAGTAGATACACATCAGGACTATACGGAACAGCTAAAATCCGTTCATCGGGGCGCGTATAGGTACGAATGGTTCTGGCAAAATCAACAGAGTCATTTTGCGTCAAGCGCCATCCGGTGGCGCGTCTTTGCTCCAGTGTTTGCCCCCAAGGGGAGGAAAGGGCGTGTTGGGAGGATAGAAATATTCCTCCAATGCTGCCGCATGCCAAGAGCGATAAAATATGAGGATGATTTTTTAAACAGGCTGAGATCATCAAGCTTGCCAAAGCAAAAGCAGCCATAAGGAAAGCCCCATTTTGAAAGCCATCCATGCCTCGTATCTGAAGTGTCATGAGGCCGCAGAGAGCCAGAAGGGCACAAATCTTATAGGTGCTTTTCCAAACAAGAAGAATACTACCAAGACCGATGGTGATGACAGCCAGGGTTTCTATAATGCGAGCGGGCGTAAAGGAAAGCTCCATGCCATGTAAAAAGGCATCTACGCCAAAAGGTATGTAATGCGCGTACCATTTCTGGTTGGCGATAATATGGAAAGCAATTATGCCTCCAATATCACCATAGAGAATGAGCCATAAGGTCATTACCAAAAAGGCGCAAAAGCCTCCCAGTGTAACTCCTTTTATAGTTTCTCTATAAGTTGCATGACTAAATACACCAATCACACACGGAATAACGTAAAAGAACAGAGCGAGTGGGCCAAATGCATAAGCCGCAAAAGGTAAAAGCGCTGTAGCAAAACCACCGCAAAAAGCCTGAGACATAGAGACCGGCCTGTTAAGGCACAGTGGCACCACAAAAGTAGCCATACTGATAACAGTTAATGCACCACCAATGGGCCAATAACTATCCAGGTTAAGGCCTTGTACAGTCCATACAGAGGCAATACTTCCCAGCCACAGGGCAGTGGCCAGATAACGTTGCCAATTAAAAGTAACAAGAGGTGTACAAAAAATGGCCAGCCCGGCAAGGCTGGCCATAAAGGTAGAAACAAACCGGAAAACCCAGAGGTGTGAAACACCAGCAACAGGGCCAAGTATCCACGAAAGCATGAAAACAAGAGGCCCATGCGCATCAATATAGTCCCGATAAAGCCGATCACCATGTTGCATGGCGAGAACACCTAAAAAGTGCCCGGATTCATCGCTAAAAGGCAGGCCGCCAAAGCCTTCTATATTTCTGAATATGAAAAAACTGATGCAGATGGAAAATAGAACCAGCGGAGTTATCAACCTATTGGTCACGCGCATGTTGGCTCTATTTTCCGTGCGTTTGTTTATGCGGAAAAAAGTATCAGAACTCCGCAGAGAAAGTGAAGTGATAAACACGTGGCAACCCTGCATACAAGCTGGATGCAGCACCAGATGTACCACTTGGCGCGCCTGTATAAACAGAGGCCCAGTAGCGTTCATTGGTGGCGTTGCTTACCCCAAAACGCACAACCCATGGAAACTGCGCCACATGGAAGGCATAGCGCGTGCCTAGATCCAACGTGGTGTAGGATCCGGTATGGAGTGTGTTGGTAACATTTGCAGCACGGTTGCCCATGTAATGAACATTGGCATTGAAAGCCCAGCCAGATGCGAATGATCCCATGGAAGCTGGTAGGCGGTAATCCAGCAACATATTGGCCTGCAAAGGTGCCGCGCCAACAATTTCCTTATTGTTGAGCGAGGAAGATGCAGCATGCACCAATTCTGCATCCAACCATGTCATGCCAGCAAGTACAGAAAGGTTAGGTAGGACTTCGCCAGAAATCTGGGCTTCCACACCATAGTTCCGCTGCGTGCCACCATATTGATAGGTCTGGCAGTTGGTCATGGCCGCGCAGCCAGCGTTTGGATTCCGTGCAGCAACATACATTGCGTAAGGTGATGTCATACGGAAACCGGCAACGTTAAACTGCATTGTTTTATAACGCAGTTTATAACCCACTTCATATTCTTCGGAATGCGCAATGGGCAGCGCCATGTTGGTATTGGTGTAGCTTGCACTGTTAGGGGTAACAGGCCCTGCTTCCACAGAACGACCATAAGTGAAATAGATGGTCTGGTTATCTGTTGGTTTATACATCACGCTGGCTGTTGGGCTGAAAGCTGCTGATGTATCAAATGTTTTTCTCAGAGGTGTTTTGGAATTAAGCGCACTTTCCTGATTGATCCAGCTCCAGGCAAGGGTGCCCATAACAGACCAATGTTTGTTAATGCGCATGGTGTCACCAATAATAAAAGACTGGCTGGTGACACTGCTGGATTTATAGCGCCCATGATAATAAGGCTGTGTGCCCTTGGAGGGGGAGGCGCCGTAAAGGTTATATACCCCTAGGTTCTGCGCGCTTGTTACAGCTCCTGTAGGGTTGTAATTGCCCATCATGTAGCCGTTGGTGCCAATCACCAGATCATGCTGCAAGGGGCCAGTGTGAACGCGTCCGTTAAAATAGGCCATGTTACTGCCTACACGGAAATCATTCGCCGTCGTTGTGGCTGTTGCTTTGGAGCTGAACCAGCCATCGCTGCCTCTCAGACCGCCACAGGTTTTACTGCCATCGCACAGCGTATCTGCTACGCCAAAGGATTGTCTGGCGGCATCCTGGTACAGCCCGCCCAGCGTGAAGCTCCAATCCTTGTTGATCTGGTGCTTGATTTTGGCAAGAAACGTATTGGTTTCCATATTGTAGCCGCTCCATTCAGGAGCAAGCCGCTTGCTAAGATCCGGCGCTTCAGGAAGCTTATCTCCGCCTACACCAGTTGCAAGAATGCCAAACCCGGGCGCAGTGCCGCGCTGGTCAAAAGTGTAGTGGCTGGCATCAATTTCGATAACCGTCTTGTCATCAAGGTGGATATCAAAATCACCGCTAACCATTTCACGGCGGACCATACTGCCTTGTGTATAAGCCGTGCCATTAGCATGCAGCATGTTCAGGCGGTAACCAAACCAGCCGTTTCGGCCTAAACGCCCAGAAATATCACCATTCACAGTTGGCGTGCCGATGGAATCCACACCAACGGAAAGGCGTTCAGTACGCCGATCTGTCGGGCGTTTAAGAGTGTATTCAAAAACACCGGCTGGGTTTTCTGGTCCATACATTGCGCCTGCCAAGCCGTTAAGAACCTGCAGGTTATCTACCCATTCTGCCGCATAAGGTGTGGTGGCAACAACGTTTAGACCATCAAGGCGAGAGTTGGAGATAACATCAGCTTCAAACCCACGGGATTGAGGGCGAGATGTGTTGGGGTCCCCGCGAACTTCCAACTGCACGGATGGAAGATATTGCGCCATATCATTGAGGTTGCGGATCTGCTGGTTCACCACAACATCATGCGGAACACCCATAACGGAATAGGGTGTATCCAGAGTATCTCGGTTACCTAATGGACCAAGATAAACAATTTTGTTCATGTATTTGGCGGCGGTGCCATCTGCTGCATGGTGACCATGAACATTCACGGTTTCACCATTGGAGCCATCCAGTATCCCTGCAATAGGGGCCGCGGTGGCCTGTTTTTTGGGTGCGGCTGTTTTGATGGCAGTTTGTTTATTGCCTGTAGGCAGGTTTGTAGAAGCAGGCGTTGCAGCCAGTGCCGAGGTTGTCAACAAAAGGGCGCCAAACGTTCCGGCGGCGCAAAAAGTATGGAAACGATCGTGCATAGATCTGGCAGGTCCGGGGTTAAAGTAAAATTAAAGGGGTGAGCCTCTTTTGCCGGGCCTGATATCAGTTTGTCTATATATATTGGTACATAAATCTGTATATGCATAAATATGGATGGAGAGTGATGCCAAAATAATACAGTTATGCGGAAGAGGCTGCCGCGCGCTAAGAGATGCAGCCTTTTTATTTGAGGTTTTGCTTTTGCAGCCTGCTTTAGAGGTGATGGGCGGCAATGCCGCAATAAAAAACAGGCTCCACATACAAAGTAGAGCCTGTTTGAAATAATTATTACGCCAGTTTATCAGGCAGAACGTTTGGTATCCACGTTTTGATGATTGATCAAAAAGGGACCAGCCGCACGCAGAGTGATAGACAGGGTGCCAATATTGCCGGAAGAGAGATAGCCCTCCAAAGGGAGTTCAGCGTTACCATTGGTCCATGCACAATCAGTCCAATCGGTATCATGCCAACCATCTGGTTTTTGGGCCTGAAGGTGAGCCGTGATTTTATGTTGTTGTTGTGCCGACAGCAAAAGCACATCGCTCACAGCAACACCCATCAGACGACGGTCATCTACAAATGGCCCAATGACGTCTGCTGGACGGTTGGCACGCGAAACAATGCGTACGGAATGTGTATTGGCTGGGAGCATGAAGTTGTAGCGCTGCCCATCCTGCCGGATAGGGCGGAGCATGGTTCCGTTGTCTGTTATGAGATGCAGATACGGATCATCTGTGCGTTCACAAGATGTTATGGGCGTTTCGGAAAAATTATTGCGTGCTGCTAGTTTGTGGAACAAGGGTTCAACAAAAGCACGATCCACGCATAAAGGTGCCGCGGCATCTTTTTCCCAATCACGACGAGTACTACCAAAAGGGATCACTGTTCCTTCCTGATGGAACACACGACGGTTGCCTGTATCCAGATAACTTTCTGTCAGCATGCCATCAGCAGTTATGACAGAGTGCTGCGCAGTTTCCACGTGGTAGTAATCGTAAGAAGTGATGGATTTATCGTAAAAAATGGAAATTCCATTTACCAGCATACGCACGGGCACAAATTTACCATCAAAGAACAAGCAGTGTTCGGCAGTAATCAGCATATCCTTATAAGGTACGCCATCTGCAATGGCATTTTTGCACACACGTACAGGATACCCAGCTTCATCATCAGGTAGATGAGAGCGAACGCTGCATTGAGCTTTTCCTACCCATACCACTGGGCGTGTGATTTTCTGTTGGGTGTTGCTGTCATAGGCAATAACTTCATCACCAGTCAGAAGGTTTTCGACAGCAACATCTCCTTTAGGCGTGCGGATCATACTTCCACGCAAGAAGCAGACCTCATAAATCAGGTTGCCATCATCGCCAACAACCAGGGCATTACCGTGCTTCGATACACCATCAATAGTTAAACCTATGGAGTGGCCATTTTTCAGGTTAATCCATACTTTATTAGTATCATTGGCATCATAGGTTACGTTTTTGACATCTCCCTCTTTTATGCCGTCCAGCACAATGCCATCTGAATCTCCACCGGATGTGCCGTTAAAACCAGAAATAACAGTGCTGACAATGCCGCCTTCTGCCAGCCCAGAGATAATCAGGCCGGTATTTGTATCACCATCCATAACAATGGTGCCACCAGCATTGGAGTAAATGGATGCTGTGCCGCCATTCTGCAGAGTTACGGTGCCGCTGAGTGTGCCGCTATTTTGAACATTGAGTGATGCCCCTTTTTGAATTGTTGCATCACTTAAAATACCTTGACCATCAACGGTAATGGCCCCGCCATTTTCAGCAGTAGGATTGATAATTGTAGCGCCTGCATTGGCGTATTCATTACCTCCATCACTTATAATGGCATTAAGAGAGCTTCCACCCGCAGAAACAGCTTCAAAGGCATTTGTGCCGCTTATAACTGTATTGTTTGTTATGGCACCATCATAAACAACCAAATTGCCATTTGCGTTAATTATCGTGCTTGTTAAAGTTGCATTGGAAGCAAAGCCATAACCATTGCTATTGAACGTAACGTTCTGAATTGTTCCGCCTGTGGCACTTAAAGTACTTCCATCCTGAAAAGATGCGCTTGTAAGTGTACCACCAAAAACGTTTATCCCCCCATTTCCATCTGCAAGATTGCTTCCGCTGCCGGTAATATCCGTAGCAGAGCCACCATCAGAAAGATTTATAAAACCGCCTGTGTTGATATGCAGGGCAGAAACAGTGCCGCCAGAAACATCAAAACCGCCGCCATTATCAGCATTTATATTGGTAACACGCCCACCAAAAACGGTTATGATCCCGCTTTGTATGGAGCCATTAGCCATTGCTCCGTTATCATAAACTGTTGCATAGCCACTGATAATTTTAGTACCACTGGCAACACCACCACCCGATACAATGATATTTGCATTTGATGTTAAAATTTGAGCAGAAATACTGCTGCCGCCATTGTCTACATACTCTGTGCCGCCGCTTGAAACGATATCAGAAGTTGCAGTACCACCCGCAGAAATATGAACATACCCCCCGCTTGCTAGCGTTGCAGAGGTTAAACTGCCACCGTTATTAACAATAATGCCGCCACTGCCATCTGTTGCGCTTACAACTGTAGCACTGCCGCCAGATAGATTGATAATACCACTTTGAACTGTTGTATCTGTAAGTGTAGCGCTGGTAAAAACATTTACGGCACCAGCAGAAAGAATTGTGTCTGATGCAGTGCCACCGGAAAGATTCAGCGTGGCATCAGGTTCTTTCAGGGTGGCAGATATACTGGTGCCACCACTGTAAACATCCATATTGCTGTTGGCGCCAATAAAGCTTTGTTGTGCTGTGCCGCCGCCCGAAACTTGAATATTTCCGCCCGATATGGCGCTGATAACAGAAACTGTTACACCGCGTTCAATCTGAAGGGTTCCGCCACTTGTGACGGTAGCGCTCGTGACCTGGCCGCCCGAAACGTCAACGAATGTACCTGAATCCGTAATTCCAATGCTCGTTAACGTGGCACCATCATATACACCTACCCAGCCACCGTCTTTATTGGTCCAATTTGCACCACTTCCGCCTGCACTCAGGTAGGCGTGAGCCCCACTTCCTGAAAGGGTAAGATTATTGGCAGTTCCCCAAACAGTTTCCTGCCCATTTACACCAATAGTATCGTTATCGCTTATGCCACCAGAGGAAACGAGGACATTCCCGCCGGCGGTTGCTGATGTAAAAGAAACGTCTCCAACAGTCTCAAGCGTGCCGCCAGAAATTAACGAGCTGGTGGCAGACCCATTATTGTAAACATGTATATATCCTCCCGCTTCAGCAGTCACACCATTGGCTGTGCCTCCTGAGCTTACAAAAAGGCCCACACCATTTATAACGGTTCCGCCATTTTGCTCGGTGCTGCTGCTATCGCCACCAATAGTAGTATTTTGAGAAATATCAGACATGATTTTTATCTTTTATGAGCAAGAGGTTTTATTGTTTCAATGACCTGCTGGGCCGTAATAAGCCGCGTACATTCAAACTGGCGTGGTGTATTGGCATGCCGCGGACACCACAGAAAATCGTGATGATCAAATCGCTCTTTCGGATCATTCCAGCAGGAATTGCAGGTGTGCCAGTTAATGACACGGAAAGGCGTTTCAAATTCGGTTGTGGGATGACTAAAGCCCGCAATCATCACCACAGGGGTTCCGGTTGACCATGCCAACCAAGATAAGCCAGAGCCTAACCCGATAAAAAAGTCTGCATGTTTTAGCCAGCGCGCTCGTTCTGTTAGCGGGCGGCTGCCGGTTTGGTCCTCTGCGCCATAAGGAATGTGGTTCCAGACAATGCCAGTGCCATGTACGGTTTTTTGATCAATGCAGATCACTCGGTATCCCTGGGCTTTAAGCCATTTGATAACTTCGTCCCATCCTGTTGGATTGTTCCAGTATTTGCATTGCGATGAAGCTTGGGCCGCAATACAGACATAGGGTTCCTTAATGGGGCGTCCTTCATCTGAAAAACTGATTTTTGCGGGCTCCTCTTTGGGGTTTACGCCCAAAATATATGCTGCGGTCTTATGGAGCCCGACCAAGCGGAAGTCAGAAGGTTGCCAGTCACACGTTGCGTCATCAAAAAAGAGGCCTAGATAATAAGTTGCGTAGGCCTGATCAGTTAGTTTTTGGGCCCGTACATCATCATGCGTCACAAAATTGATGTGAGGGTAAGCATTCTTAAATAATGGAATCAGAAGTTCGGACATGGCGCATGTCACTTGTGCTTGTCGCACCTCAGCAAAGCGTGCTGCATACGGCATCCATGCCAATGTATCTCCCAATGTTCCAACAGGAAATACGATGAGTACCTGCTTATCTTTTGAATCGTAAGCGTAGGAGAAAACCTGCGTACTGGTAGTTTTTCCGTCTTCTGCTGTAGAATCCTGCCAAATGGTGATGCCAAATCGTACATACCAACGTTTGGATGAGCGTACGAGAGCTTGGTTTAATCCTGCCTGTGCAAATAAAATATTTCCGGTATCCAGATCTGTGAGCTCAATACGCCACGTACCTTCAGCTTCTTCCAGTAAAGGGAGATGGACCCGACATCCTTCATTAAAATCAAACCGAATATTCTTTGGGGCCTGCTGTGTAGGCAATGCTGCGGCTGTGGGATATGGAGGCGCTTGCGTTGTTTGCGACTGATTAGTTGAATTACTTGTTGTGTTTGGTTGATTGCTCATATGTTTTGGCCACCGGGAGAGAGTTTTTGACTATGTTTGATCTGGAAATGCAAAATATGTTTCCATTTCATTAACCATGTGTGTGCATAAGGACGGGTCTTTGCTCATTAATTTGTTAGATAATTGTTGGAGAAAATTATAACATTTAATTGTGTTTGTGCAATAGAAACATAAATATCCATAAAAAACATATAAATGTTAGGTATATAAACAGAGAATTTCCGTAATATTTTTGGGATGTTTATTTGTGTGGGGTAATCTTCTGTAAAAAACATATATAAAGCATGTTCATGTGGAAGGTGTTTTAAATTATATATGATATATTCTTGGTTATTGGAAAATTAAGCACTGTTTGATAAGATCAATTGTGAAGGCTCATCTCCAGTTAAAGAGTGAGCTATGATACTAGAAGATACTTTTGCGCGTTGGCCAGCCCAATTCTCATGGTGGCCCGTATGATACCGGCTGTGCGTATAAACATTTCCATCTGTGATTTTTGATCGGCAAAGACATGTTCAGACCAAAGAAAGGCATGAACGGCAGGCGAAATCGTCCTTCACATGGTGACTGCGGGTTGAGTGTGTGGGCAAATCCATGGAGCAGTTAAAAGGCTAGCGTGGTAATCTGAATGATCGGTGTAATCCGACATGGCTTGAATTGGAAAGAAGCAATCATATTGAGAAAGCGGGTTTTACAGGTAAATTATAAGCATTTCTCGCTTGGCGAAACGTAATTGCTCTGAAAGTCTGAACAATAATGACACCAGTAATGCCTCGAGTAGCTGTAATGACCAAAGCTTATCAAGAGCGTACTATGCTGCCTCTTTGGGTAAGGCATTATGAAAAGTTAGTTGGTCGTGAAAATCTCCTGGTGCTCGACCATGGCAGTAGTCCTGCTATCAGCATTGGCGGTGTACGTACTGAGCGTTTACCTCGTGGCCCAGTTGATGAGTATGACTATATCGAGGTATTATCAGTTTGGCAGCGCAAACTGCTTTCTGAATATGACTGGGTTATCACGACAGACACGGACGAATTTATCGTTCCTAACCCACAACTCTTTTCGAGCCTCACCGCAATGCTACGGGATACCACGTCTGGGACGCGTCGCTGTGTAGGCTGCGAGGTAATTGATCCTGGTGCTCCCACTCAGCCACTTGATTGGTCTTTACCAATTTTGCGTCAGAGACCACTAGGTGTCCTGTCAAAATGGTCTTCTAAACCCGCCGTTTCTTCTGTTCCAACTGACTGGATGTCAGGCCTTCATACGGCACATACACCATCGATCTTTGATCATGCTCTATGGCTATTTCATCTAAAATACGCCGATGAACAGTATCTTATGGAACGGCTAGCGCTTACTCGTGCACTAGACTGGAGTGCCAGATCAGTAGCAGAAGGTTTGGGAAGATCTCATAGAGTGCCAGACATAGCCATGCGTCGTGCCATGGAGCATTATCGATCAACTATAGCACCGGGAACTCTTGATGATGTTTTGAGCAAACAATCAGATCCCGATACGCTTACTTCTCCAATGATGGCAATTCCCGATGTTTTTCTTGATTGTCTTTAATTTTGATCAAACGCTTTGAGTGCCTCAAGCCAGAGGAGAGAATGTGCGGTGTGTATGTGATGTAGTCTTGATCAAAAAGAGGAAAGAAAGAGAATAACTAGCTGTCCAACACAAAGCGTTTCAGAGCACCCGACAGCATAAGAGGAGCAGCTTTGGCCGGTTTGATTTGTTGTTGTGGTTTTGGCATCGGTGCTGACACCGTTTCCTGAGCAAATGAAGGTGGAATCATATTCGGCAAATCCCGCAGTCCCTCAAGCCTGCTTAAAGCGTCCGGTTCAGGCAGCACAGAATGGGCGTGCATCAACAGTTCTAGATTCTGGTATGAAGTAAAGAAGCACGTTTGCGGGCTTCATTCTGGTAGCCGGTTTTCAGGGAAAACCATATTTTCCGCCGGTTTAAGGCTGTTCGCAGGGATGAGGGAACGATATGACCGAAGCGGTAGGTGGTACCTCGGACACATAGCACAAAATCTTTCCGCAGTGGGGAAGTTCAGTGGAGCAAAGACAGCCTTTACCCCTCATTCAGCCGAAAAATCGTGCTATTTCAGGTGTCTGTGGTGCGAACTGCGGGACTCGAACCCGCACGCCCTTTATGGGCTGGAGATTTTAAGTCTCCTGCGTCTACCATTCCGCCAAGTTCGCGTAGATGCAATGAGTGCATCTAAAGTAGTTGGAAGCGTTTTAGCATGGTCGGCAAGAACTGCAACAGGATGTTTATCGAACAGCCTGTAAAATAGCCCCAAAATGTCGCAGCCAACTTTCAGCTTGCTGTCTGTGAGGGGTTAATGTGTCAACCATTTTCCAGAATTGGAGACTATGGTTCATATGCTGTAGATGGCTTAGTTCATGGGCAATCAAATAATGGCGTACAAAAAATGGTGCCATTACGAGCCGCCAAGACAACATGATACGCCCAGAAGAAGAACAACTGCCCCAGCGGCTTGATGTGTCACGAATATCCAGGCGTGTAGGGTGTAGCCCGACAGTTTGGGCCATCTGGTGTATTTCTTCAGCGAGAACTTTGGTTGCGTATTGTTTGAGAAAGTCTTCTACCCGGCGGGCAAGAAAAGAGGGATCTCCACTTACAAAAAGGCACTCATTTTCTAGCCATGCACCTCCTTTGCGATCAGGCGCATGGCAAATGAGATAATCTTTGTCTTGAATGGAAATTTTGGAGCCAATTGTAAAGCGCGGCGTCTGTACTAATTTTTCAAGTCGCATTGTAATCCAGTGTGCTTGTTTATGTAAAAATACCAAGGCCTGTGTATGCGGAAAATTTTTTGGTAAAGTAACAAGCACAGCCTGTTCTTTTGCAGAAATGCGTATGATACAGCGTTTGGCTTTTGTTGAAATACGCCAGATTATTTTTGCAGCACCATACCCTTGCAACATCACATGGTCTGGCCAGGAGGAATTCTCTTTATAATTCAAGAAAACATCCTTTCTGGGTAAGGATTTTTACTAAGATTCCTCAGCAGGAAGGCCGGGCCAACTGACGATGTAATCTTCCAGTGCACCTGCACGTCTTTCACTTACGCAGCGTCCTGCAGCAGATTCACCGGAAGCGATAACAGATTCAGCAGTATGCGTCAGCAATGGGTGCCATTGTGGCAGGCCTCGACCTTCTGAAAGGCGGCGATACGCACAGTCTGGTGGCAGCCAATCAAGTTCAGGAATCATTTTTGGTGTCAGGGTAATACAGTCTTGCACTTTGCGGTGGCGTTGCGCGTAGTCAGTGCATTGGCAGGTTTTTACATCTAGCAGGCGGCATGCAACAGACGTGTAATGCAGTTCTTCTGTGTCATCATCACGCAGTTTATGCAAACAGCAGCGCCCACAGCCATCGCATAGGCTTTCCCATTGCTCTGTGCTCATTTCTGCAAGTGGAGTGGTTTCCCAAAAAGGTTCTGTCATTGTGCAATGCCAAAAAAGAGGGAGAGAAAAAAGCTTGTGAATAAAGGTTTTTTAAGAAGAGGCCAGATAATGAGCTGTAGGCAGGTGCTGCGATTGGCTCCTAGCTCATGCGCTGTTGGCCCCCATGCTTCTGGTAGGGTTTGAAGTTTAGCCAGTGGCCAGAGGGCAAGTAGAGGCAAGCTTAAAGCGCCCTGTAAAAAAGGAGTATAGGATGCGTTAGTGATAACGGGCAGGAAAATACCCAGAACTGATGTAGGAATAAACAGCATAAAGAATGAAATATAAAAAATACGCCCAGCATGTGTGGCAAATGCCAGAATAAGCAGAACAAACATCAGAAATATGCTTGTCATACTTATGCTGACAAATCCCCACAAAAAAGAATAAGGCAACGCGATGTGCATGAGAGAAGGGATCACTTGCGGAGCGCCCATTGTTCAAAATGTTCTGCAATGATGTTTAAGTGATTTATCCAAAAGATATCATCAACAACAAGCGGAGCCGCCAGGTGGCGTAAGTTGTTATCTACGGCCATATCTCTCATGGAAGGCAGAGATGGCCATGCATTGGAAAAAGCCTGTTGCTGCTGTGCCTGATCAAGCCATGATACAAAACTGAGCGCGGCAGCCGTGGAAGCGGAGCTATGAGGCACCCCCCATCCATAGCGTATCTGCAGGCGTTGCTGCCAGCATATGCCAAACCGCTTGGTGTCTCCTACGGTTGTGTTCAGCATTTCTCCTGTGGGGGCCAGTCCCATCAGGGCGCCGCCACTTTTTAAAATCTGTCCGGCTTCTTCCGGGGTGGACCACCACACAATGTAAGGGCGCAACTGATCCAGTTTTCGGAAGGCGCGCATTAACCCGTCTTGGGTATTGAGTGTGCGGTACACCATTTCAGATGGTACACCATCAGCCAGCAGGGCAATTTCTAAGGTTGTGCGCGGGTCACGCCGTAAACTGCGGCGCCCCGGGTGGCGGGCAACATCCCAAAAGTCACCCCAGTTGGGGGGCGTATCAAAACGTGAGCTATCCCACGCAATGGCATAATCAATGCTGGTTGAATAATGAGGTTCTGCGGCATCTTCCGGTAAGGGGGCAAGCAAGCCTGCGCTGCCACCTAGCGCCAGGCTGCTATTTTCCATCATGACGGCAGCCCAATGTTTGGGATTGGTTTTTTCCTGCTGCTGAAGAGCAGTGAGAGATCCGTCCCACCCGGAAGTTATGATGCGATGATGTGTCTGACGCGTGTATCCGGCAAAAAGGATTTTTTTCTGTGTCTCACAAATCTTGCCCGAGAATGTCAGAACCCTTAGGGCGGCGTCTGTATGCGCAACCGCGTGTTTGCGTGCAGAGCGTGCCAGAACCGTGTGGGGAGCAAGAGAGATTACACCGCCGCCCAACCCAGCTAGCAGGGCTTTCCGTCGGGAGATGATCCCAGCAGAAGGCTCTTGTTTCTGAGAGTGGGGTGACGGAGTCCCGCTGGAGCGACCGTGCAGGAAAGAAAAAGAAAACAGGGTAACCTCGCGCATATAGTGCAGCCAGATGAAGGCAGGTTAGTTTAGCCTTATTTTGCATCCATCGGAAAGGCGATAGCGTTCTGTGGTTGCCAGGCCAAGATGGCTTTGTTGCCCGGGCGTAGCTCACGCGGCAAATGTACTAGTGGCCGGTGGGCTATAATTTCTGTTCCATCCAAAGTGCGAAAGCGCATGGCAATGGCGTGGCCGATGTGGTGGGCCGAAACAAGAGTGCAGGCAATATCAGTTTTGTCTTCTATTTCAAACCCGCCAGAGCGCGGAAATAAAACAGAAAGACGGTCTGGCAGGATGCAGATGCTGGCAAGGTCATTTTCTTCCAGATTGTAATCGGCCACAGCCTCTACTGTCTCGCCTGATGGTAGGCGTAGTTCGGCAATGTCATCTTCTATAAGAAGTACCTTGCCGCTGATAACATTGGCATCGCCAAACTGTTCCGCCACGCTCAGGCAAGCTGGGCGGTTTAGAAGGGTGGCAACATCTCCTATTTGTAACAGGGTGCCATTTTGCATAATGCCAATCTGGTCTGCCGCCATCATGCAATCCTGTTTCTGTCGTGAAAGCAGTAGAATGCTCAATCCTATGGCATGGCGTAACCGGTCCAGAAACGTGATCGCACGGCGGATGGTTGGCTGATCCATTTTTTCGAAAGGCTGGTTCAGAACCATAACCTCAGGCTGTGTAATCAGGGCACGGGCGAGCTGTGTCCGAAAGATCTGTTCTGCATTGAGTGTGCGTGCCGGTTGGGCGCGCAGGGCTTCCAATCCGGTTAGGGCCAGTATTTCAGCCCCGCGGTGTGAGACCTCCGTTTTATGGAGTGTGCCATTGGCGCGGAGGGGCAGGAGGATATTGTCCAAAACGGAAATATGCGGAAACAAGGGCGCATGCGGGCCTATTGTTGCCAGTTTTTTATGGCCTGATGTGCCTAAGTTATATGGTGTGCCATTAATTTCTATCTGCTCAACCGTGCAGGGGCGTCTGCCGGCCAATGTTTCTGCCAGATAGGTCAGATCCTCATTGTCCTGCCCGATTCCCAGTATGGCTGTGCAGCTTCCCGCCGGTAGAGAAAGCGTGAGGGGTTGTGCGTTGTGAAAGAACGCTAGATTGTGAACCGCCAGTGCTGTGGATGAGCCATGCGTGGTATGCATGCAACTATGTCCCTTTCCGTGGGTTAGAAGTAAAGTGCACTATATTTCAGGCAGGTAAACGGAGGTTTCTTTCATGTCTTCAGATAAAATCAAAGAAGTAAAAGCAGCAGGCGAAGCCGCAGCCGACACGGCACGGGATGAATTGGAAGCCGTAAAAGCGCATCTTGAACGCCTTGTGACCCAGCATCTGGTGCCCGCACTGGGCCGTGCAGGGGATAAAGCCGGTACGCTGAAAGAACAGGCGGTTGCCAATGCGCGCGAACTGGCCGATCATGCACAAAGCGATCTTGCTAAGCGTAATCGTGGTCAGTCTTCCTGGTTGTCCATTGCCATTTCTGGCGTGGTGGGCTTTATCCTTGGGCGTCTGTCACGCTGACGCTTGTGCGTCATCTGAACAAAGGTAGCCTCGGAGCCCATGCGTATCTTTGATCTTGGTAAATCCGCCCTGAATGCTCAGTCCAACCTGATGCAACAGATGGCCATACGATACGGCAAGCAGGCCGTATTGTTGGCAATGGCGGCAGTATTTGGACTATTTGCCCTGATTACAGGGCATGGGCTCCTTTGGGTGCTTCTGGTTTTTGTGGGGCATTTTGGCCCAGTAGGCGCGGCCTTTACGGTATTCGGTCTGGATCTCTTTGTAGCTCTGGTTTGTGTACTGTTTGGCCGCCGCTCTTACCTGACAGTTCAGGAAGTGGAAGCCCGCATCGCCCGTGACCGCAACATCACCATGATGCGCGACTCCATGACCATGGCAGCTGTAACGGCAACCGTTGCAACAGCCATGGGCCGCGGCGGATCCCGCAAAGTGTGGGACGTTGTGCGGCGGAAAAAGGACTGAAATCGTCCACTCTGGACGAAACCATAGGTTCCATTCCAAATTTGCATTGGCGCGCAGGATTTTTTCTGTAAATGATGGCGCTGTCTTTCGTGAGTGTGCAAATTGTTTGCACACTCACTAGTGTGGGTAGGGAATGGAACCGAATCATCATCCCGTTATGGCCAATGAGCCCCGCCGTTTCTTTGGATATCGGCTGGCGCGTCTTGCTGCTGTGTGGCGGCGGGAGATTGATGCCGATCTGCGGGCCTTTGGCCTGACAGACGCCACATGGCGGCCCATTTATTATCTAAACTTCTCCAAAACACCTATGCGCCAGACAGATCTGGCCCGCTCCCTCTCTTTGGAAGCCCCTTCACTTGTGCGGCTTTTGGATGTGTTGGAAAAGCGCGGCTACGTGGTGCGTGAAACGGATGAAGAAGATCGCCGCTCCAAATTGGTCAGCATTACGGAAGAAGGGCGCAGTGTTGCTGCTCTTGTCAGCCGCGTGGCTGATGAAGTGACAGCCCGCCTGACGGAAGATGTTTCCAGCCAGGAGTTGGAAGAATGCTGCGGCGTTCTTGACCGGGTTGAGCAAGCCGCCCAAAACCACCGGGATACCGTTGGTGGTGATAAAAGAGGCGTGCGGTAATGCCAGTTTCCAGAACAGTGCCATGCTAGCTGAATTCAATATTTTTGGTGTTTTTATTGCACCTATTGTCGTGTACGCCCTAGCGGCGCTGCCGATTACAATGTTTGTTCGCTTCGTGTTGTGGTGGAGCGGCCTTCTGGGCTGGTTCTGGCATATCGCGTTGTTTGAAGTATCGTTATACGTCAGTATCCTTTGCCTGCTGATCCTCTACGTCTGACCCGAAAAGGCTTTTGAGTCTCCGCAATGCCCCTTCTGCGCACCCTGATACGAGTTGTTCTGACCCTTGCGGTCGTCTCACTGGCCATCGTTCTGGGGATTACCCTGTGGAACGTGTATATGATTGCACCCTGGACCCGAGATGGCCGTGTGCGTGTGTACGTTGTGGACGTGGCACCTGAAGTTTCCGGCACCGTGGTGCAGATTCCCATCGTGGATAACCAGTTCGTGCATAAGGGCGATCCCCTGTTTGTGCTCGATCCGGTGCGTTTCCGTCTTGCTATCCGTGAGGCACAGGCCCGGCTTGACGGTGCCTTGGAAGATTTGAAGCTGAAACGCAACGATGCCCGTCGCCGTATGGGCTTGGGTGGCATTGTGTCGGCCGAAGAACAGGAAGTCTTTAACTCTAATGTGGCAACGCAGATTGCATCTGTTGATGCCGCACGTGCTGCCTTGGATGTGGCTAAACTGAACTTGCAGCGTTCGGTTCTGTATTCTCCGGTAAATGGCTACATCACTAACCTGAACTTGCGAGTGGGTGATTACGCGTCTGCCGGGCAGGCCCGTATGGCCGTTATCGATTCCGACTCCTACTGGGTTTACGGGTATTTCGAAGAAACAAAGATGTGGGGCGTGCACGTGGGTGATGAAGCCCGCGTTAAGCTGATGGGCTACAAGCCTATTCTTACAGGCCACGTTGTCAGCATTGCGCGCGGTATTAATGATACCAACGGCACACCAGATAAACTTGGGCTGCAGGATGTGAACCCGATCTTTACCTGGGTGCGTCTGGCGCAGCGTATTCCTGTGCGTATTCACATTGACCATGTGCCCGATAGTGTCACGCTGGCGGCAGGCATGACGGCAACTGTCAGCGTAGGCCCTGAACCCAGAGGCCGCCGCGGAAAGTTGACGACCTGGCTGCAAGATCATCTGTAAGCGCAGGATATGAGACAGAACATGAAGGGTCGTCGTCGCCTTGGGCTGTTTCTGGCAACATCCATGTTGTTGTCAGCCTGTACCGTAGGGCCAAATTATCAGCCAGACCGCATGAAGGTTCCGGCCGCGTTCAAGGAGACGGAGGAAGAGCATCCGGCTACACCTGAAGAAATTGAACGCACCAATAAGGAAATGACAGAGTGGTGGTCTTTGTTCAAAGACCCCATTCTGACCCGCTTGGTTGAGGATGCCATTAAGGGCAACTATGACCTACAAATTGCCGGGCAGCGTATTCTGGCTGAGCGGGCTATTCGTGATCGGTCTGCCGCGCAGTGGTATCCGCAAATGGATGCCAATATGGGCGGTGGTGATGTGCGCTATTCCATCAACATCGATAACTGGCCAATCCGCCCCGGCAACCCTCAGAACCGGCCAGAAGCCTCCATGCTCACCTATGGTGTGATGGCATCGTGGGAGCTGGATATGTTCGGGCGTATCCGCCGTGATGTGGAAGCGCATGAACATCAGGTAGAAGCTAATATTGAAGGCCGCCGTGCACTGCTGATGGGGCTTTTGTCCGAACTTGCGTCTGACTATATGTTGCTGCGCGTGACACAGCTGCAGATCAAGATTGCCACAGATAACATTCGCGTTGCCAAAGATGCGCTGGACCTAACCAACAAGCTGTATCTGGAAGGTGTGGGTAACACCCTGCAGATTGCACAGGCACAGGCAGAAATGGATGCGCAGATTGCTGCGCGTGAGCCGCTCAAAACGCGTGTTTCCCAGGTAACACACGCCATTGCGGTGTTGTTGGGCAAAATGCCGGGTGAGTTGGAAGAGGAGCTGAAGATACCGCGGCCTCTGCCAATTGTGCCGGAATTTCCTGCTACATTGCCATCCATCGTTATTGCCAACCGCCCGGATATCCGTATGGCAGAGCGGCAATACGCCGTGGCCACGGCTCAGATTGGCGTAGCTGTTGCCAACCTGTATCCGCACTTTGTGGTGCCGCTCACCTTTAACCCCAATGCATCCGCCATGTATCAGGCGTTTCAGGCAAACGCGATGAGCTGGCAATTCCTGCTGATGGCCAGTATGCCATTGATGCACGGCGGCAAGATGACAGCGGAAGTTCGTGCAGCACAGGCTGCGGCAGAAGCCGCGCGTCTGACATATCGCCAGACAGTGCTGCAGGGCTTTAAGGAAGTGGAAGATGCCATGGCTGCATGGCATGATGACATTGAATATGCCGAACAACTGCATAAAGCCGCAGAAGATAGTGCAACTGCCAGTGAGCGCGCGCGTAAACTCTATGGTGCTGGTCTGGTAGGATTTTTGGAAGTGCTGACAACGGAACGTACAACCTTGAACGCGCAGAACATGGAGGCGCTTGCCAAGCTGGAGCGTCTGCGTGATGCGGTAAACTTGTACACGGCTCTGGGTGCCGGGTGGAAAGGCGTTGCCCTTACCAACACCACGTTGCCCGTATCACTTGAAACGCAGAACTTCCTTGCCCGCGCCTTCAAACAGTAATCCCGATCAGAAAAACGCCTTGGCGTCACCTTACGTCAGGCGCGTTCTGCTTATTGCTTTGTTAGTGGGCGGTGGTTTTACGCTGATGTGCGTTACCGGCTGGCTGGCGGTAGCATATAGCCACCCGCAAGATAGCTGGGCCATGCTGGCTTTGCGATGGGTGTTCCCTGTTTCAGGCGCTATCATGGTAGCGGCTGGGTTTGTGTTTCTCAATCGCCCGGTAGCACAGAATGTCTGGGAAAGTTTTGAAGCGTCCTCAGATGATGAGGACGCAGATGAAATTGTATCCGATATGGATGGGCGCTAAGCGAATCAGCTGCCAGCAAGCCGTTTGAAAGCTGGCGTTTGTGCCTGCGCTGTTAGAAACGAGATCATGGCTTTACGTGCCAGAGCGGCATCCTGCCCAAGGTGAATAAGCCCACCAATCTGTGTAGGGTGGCGTAAGACATCACATATCAACTTGCCGATTTGCAGCCCCCCTTCAGGGGAAAGAACCGATCCTGCAATAGGGGGCAGGGAACGGTCTGCTGGATCGCACACAACCCGTAGTACCGCAAAAGGTAGACCAGCTTCTTCTGCTGCTTTGGCAAGAAAACCACTTTCCATATCCAATGCAGGGCAGTGAGATTGCGCAAAAAGCTCTGCCTTATGGGCTGCATCCATCACAACAGTATCACTATGCAGCAACGTACCGCCCTGCACACCGGTCTGATCTCCACCTAAAATATGGCGCAAGGTGGCATCGCACACGGCATCTGCACCCCAGCAAGAGACTTTCTCGGGGATAACAATGGTGCCAGCAGATAATGCGGGGTTGAGCCCGGCAGCCAAACCAAAGGAAAGCAGGCAATCAGCCCCGCTGGCCACTAATCTGGCAGCCTCCCGCTTTGCTCCGGCATGTGTGGCGCCACTAGCTGCAATGGCAGCATGAGGAAAAATAGAACGTATAAGGCGTGCTTCCGCTTTTAACCCCACCAAGATCCCGGGGCGAGATGGGGAAGGCTGCGCAGAAGCTGATGATGTCATTGATTTAGAACCCAAAGGAAACGCGTCGGCTATTGCTGTTTTCAAGGTTGCGGTATCGGGCTAACGCCATCAGTGGGAAGAACTGCTTGTAGCCGTGGTAACGCAGGTAAAACACTTTGGGGAAGCCAACAGCATTATAGGGGTCTTCGTGCCATTCCCCGTTAGCATCCTGCTGGTCTGCCAACCATGAGATCCCGCGCGCTACGGCCGGATCATCCCGGCGTCCTGCGGCCATAAGGCCCAGAACAGCCCATGCGGTTTGTGAAGGCAGGCTTTCACCATATGTACCGTGCGGGCCGCCTTCATAAGATTCACATCCTTCACCCCAGCCACCATCTGCACGCTGAACGGAACGTAGCCATTCCACGGCTTTCACCACGGCTGGGTCATCGTGAGAAACGCCAGCAGCATTCAAGGCGCACAGGGCAGACCATGTGCCGTAAATATAGTTTGTGCCCCATCGTCCAAACCAGGAGCCATCTTTTTCCTGCTCTTTGCGCAGATACTCCAGCCCGCGCTGGATAACGGGCTCATCTTCCGGGTTGCGCAACTGGGCTAAGAAGGAAATGCAGCGGGCAGTGACATCTGCTGTCGGTGGGTCCAGCAAGGCGCCATGATCGGCAAAGGGAATGTGGTTGAGCACATCCTTGTTGTTGTCGATATCAAAAGCGCCCCAGCCACCATCTGTGCTTTGCATACCCACAATCCATGTGCGCGCGCGCTCAATGGCTTTAGCGTTTGCAGGGTCGCCTTCACGGTGCAGCAACATGCCCACTACGGCTGTATCATCCACATCCGGGTAATAGTCGTTTCCGTATTGAAAAGCCCATCCGCCGGGAGCCAGATTAGGGTTACGAACAGCCCAATCTCCCTTCACGTTCAGGATCTGCTTGCTACGAAGCCATGCACAGGCTGTTTTCAGCTTACTAAGGGTTTTTTCTGGTGCAATTCCATTGGGGCCGGAAGCCGCCTCAATCATGGCATGGCCAGAAAGCCCGGTATCCCAAATGGGGGAAACGCAGGGCTGGCAGTAAGCTTCATCGTCTTTTTCAACAATAAGGGCCTGCACGGCTTCCCATGCTGTTTTTGCGCGTGGGTCTTCATCTGGCACGCCCATGGCCCGATACATCATCACCACGTTGGCCATGGCGGGGTAAATGGCCCCCAATCCATCTTTGCCATTCAGGCGCGGCTCGATAAAATCAAGGGCGGCTTGAATGGCCTTTTTATGTGTTTTTTCGGGAATAAACGGCACAACTGGCCGCAAAACGCTATCTAGCCCTTTAAAAACATATCCCCAAGCAGAGCGATAAGGGCCGCGGATCCAGTCCTGCACTTTTTCTGGTGGCGTTACAAACAACTCCCGCACATGGATCTGGCGCGGGTTTGCAGCCACAGGGCGCAGGGCTGCCAGCACCAGAAGCGGGGCAATAACCGTGCGCGACCAGTAAGACATATTCCATACGGAAAAGAATGCCTTGGCAGGCAGAAGCATCAATTCCACCGGCATAACCGGGGTTGCACGCCACGGCACTTCCCCAAACAGAGCAAGCTGGGAGCGTGTGAACACGTTTGAGCGTTCTGCGCCGCCATGATCCAGAATGGCTTCTCGCGCACGTTGCATATGGGGAGCGTTAATATCATCTCCCACAGCTTTGAGCGCGAAATAGGCTTTTACAGTGGCCGAAAGGTCAAACTTGCCATTGTGGTAAAGGGGCCAGCCGCCGTGTTCTTCGCTTTGGATGCGGCGCAGGTAGATGGCAATTTTCTGCTCCAGCGCATCGTCAATCCTGTCCATGAAATGTTCGAGCAGGATATATTCAGCAGGAATGGTGGCATCGGCTTCCAGTTCATAAACCCAATGCCCATCATCTTGCTGGGCCTGACTGAGCGCCGTATGCGCACTAAGGACCGCACGATCCAGAGCCTCTGAAGAAAGGCGTGATTCGGAAAGAGCACTCCCATCGGCGGCCATGTCAGAAAATCCTTTCTGCTTGCAAGCGTAAAGCTGTTTAGAGCGCAGTGCGTTTTAAGGGATAGTTTACCGTGGGTGTTTGATGCCCAGAGTATGAACAGCCTGCACGCCAGACCGCATGGCCCCTTCAAGGGTTGCGGGCAGGCCGGTGTTTGTCCAGTCTCCGGCCAGAGCCAGATTTACCAAAGGTGTGGCTGGGCCGCAGCGCAGGCGGTTTTGTTCTGGCGTGGCGGCAAAGGTTGCGCGTTTTTCCCACACAACGCGTTGGGCTGCCGGTGCGGCCGGGAGGGGTTGCTCCAGCACGGCATCACAAGCGCGGCAAACTTCCTGCCAGATGGTGCGGGCCAGATCATCCTGATTCTGATCTGCATAGCGGTTGGCAGCACTTACGGTAACGGACAGAATATTTTCACGCAGGAAAACCCATTCCGTTACCCCACCAATAACCCCCATAAATCCACATTGCGCAAAAGAGCCTTGTGGAATGGGGCGCTCATCCAGCCGGAAATGCAGGTTCAGAATGCTTTCAAATTCCGTTGGGGCAGTTATGCCAGCAATCTTGTTGGCCAACAGCGTGTGCGCCACAGGGGCGGGCACAGCCATGATGATGGAATCATCAGGCCCCAAGATAATGTCTTCTTCGGGGGTATGCAGGGTTGTAATGCGGCCGCGCGCTTCTTCCACGCCGGTAATACGGCTTTGGGTGCGCACTTCTACATTCATATCCTGCAGGTGCTTGAGGGCCGGATCTACCAAGGTTTCGGAAAGACCATCCTTGGCAAACCACGGAATACAGGCTGCCCCACCCAAGGAAAGGGATTCACGGATAACAGCGCCCAGCAATGCGGCACTTCCGGTATCTGTAAGTGTATTGAGGGCCGAAATAGCAAACGGTTCTAAAAGCCGCCGGGCCAGGGCACCGGGTAGCAGGCAATCTGCAACGGTTTCGTTTTCATCTGCATTCATCAGCCGGTAAAGGCTGCGCAAATCTGGAAGGCGCATATCCGGCACACGCCGATGCGGCTGAAATACCCACCACGGCATACGCCCGCGGGAGAGGTTTAATGTCCAGCGGGCATCTTCGGCCAGATCAACAAAGGGGAAAAGCGGTGCGTGGGGGCCTGTTAAGGTATCCAGCGCACCAGTAAGCCCCAGGTAACGGAAAACGGTTTTGTTGGCAGAAAGCAGCAGGTGGTTGCCGTTATCAATCCGGCAGCCAAGTTGACGATCCATATAAGAGCGTGCACGCCCACCACAGGCGCGGCCAGCTTCGTGCACGATAATACGAGGGCCGGAGCCAGCGGCTTCTACCGCAGCAGCCAAACCGGCCATGCCCGCGCCAATAATATGCAAAGTGCCTGTCATCACCGTTTCCTTGTCGTGCGATCAGGGAAGATAAGAGCAGGCGAGTGCGTAAACCTTACCCACGGTGGAGCTTTCTGGCAGCTGACGCAGCACATCAGGCCCCCAGCCACGTTTGCGCAGGTTTTTCAGCACCGTTTCATAGCTGGCGCCCATAATGCGGGCTGGCAACATGGTGCGTGGGCGGCAGAGCTTCATGGTGGCAAATGCCGTGGTGAAGTGGTCTTGCGCGCGGGCTGCGATAATTTTGGTAACTTCCTGCAAGCCGGGGGCGGTAAGCGCCTTTACCGGATCATGCGGCACGTTAAACCGGTCCAGCAGATCGGATGGCAGATACAGGCGGCCACGTGCTGCATCTTCTGGCAAATCACGCAGGATATTGGTCAGTTGCAGGGCGCGGCCCAGATGATAGGCAACTTTATTGCCTTCATCGGAACATTCACCAAAAATACGCACAGACAAACGGCCAACAGCTGCGGCCACGCGGTCACAGTAAAGGTCCAGCGTTTTTTCATCCGGCGCCACAATTGGGCTAGAGGTATCCATCAGCATACCATCAATGATGGCATCAAAATCCGCCTGTTGCAGGGCAAAGAACGGAATGGCGGCCAGCAGAACGCGTTCTAGCGGTTCATGTGGGGTTTCAAGCCTGTCCTGATACAGGTGGGCAATCTTTTTATGCCACTCTTCCAACGCCTGCGTGCGTTCTGCCAATGGGGCGAGCCCGTCGGCAATATCGTCCACCACACGGCAGAAAGCGTAAATGGCATACATGCCGTAACGGCGCATGGGCGGCAGGATGCGCATGCCAGCGGCAAAGGATGTTCCTGCCTGTTTGACTGTGCTTTCCACCCAGGCAAGATCAGCAGGATCACACCCAAGGGGGGTCGGCTCGTCATGCATCTGGATGTCTGGGGTTGTCACGCGCTTCTCACTTGTTGTTCGATTGTCAAAGTTATTTGGTCAGGCTCTTTTTACAGAAGTTCTGCCATTCGGGAAGGTCATGCCCATGCCCGCAGGGCCGCAATGGCTGCATGCATGCCGTCTGCCCGGCGCAAGGCCACACGTCCTGCCAAGGGATCTTCACGCCGTAGGCGGCGGGTCAGGCAGTGTGCCAGTTCTACAATAGCGGCACATTCCATACGGAACCTGCGGTCATGGATATGGGCCGCTAAGGCGGATGCCTGCTGGTTCAGGGCGTCCACGCCATCTAGCATGGTGTTGAAAACACGCCGCATGGCAGGGGAGGTGCTGCCCGCTAGCAGATCATCTTGCGATGTGCCGCAGCGTTGCATCATGTCTGCCGGAATATAGCAGCGTTTCAGGCGTTTGAGGTCCCCCGCGCAATCCTGAAGGTGGTTCAGAATTTGCAATGATGTGCAAAGTGCATCGGAAGGAACAAAGGCTGCGGAAGATTCTTCATGCAGGCCGATCAGATAACGGCCCACAGGGTTGGCGGAATATCGGCAGTATTGCAGCAGATCATCCCATGTCTGATAGACATGCCCGCGCGAATCGTCACGGAAGGCAATCAGCAGATCGGTTGCTGTTTCAAACGGCACATGTGTTTGCAGCAAAGACCGGCGCAATGTGGCCGCACTCTGGGCATCGGGCCGGTTGATAGGTTCGCGCTTGCCCAGCAGAACCTCTTCCATGGCATTCAGGCGTGTAATCTTGTCATCGGGGGCAAGAGCTTCGCTGTCTGCAATGTCATCAATAACGCGCGCATAGTCATAATAGGCATGCACATGCGGGCGCAGCCTTTTGCTGATGAGCAGGGAGCCGACGGGAAAGTTTTCATCGGAAGCTCCCTTCCCGGATGAAACGTCTGCTGTTCCCCATACGCTGGTTGTGTTGGTCATGCCTGGCTCAATATGATTGCGCGATAAGGGCAGCCCCGTGATTTACATGAGGCTGCCGGGAATGCCTATCCCTTAACTGCGGCCCTGCCCAGAGGGGAACTTCAGATATATTTCAGGCACGCCGGCTTTTTTGCTCCAGCGTACGCCCATCATTGGGGATGGCTTCGGTGTAAGCACGGTCTTTCCAGACCACACCTTTGCCCCGGTGGTGGTTAAGGGCAGACCCGATAGTGGCGGCTGTATAAAACAGTGCGATAAACGGCAGAGCCAATGCCCATAAGGGCGAAAGGCGAAAGCGCCGAAGTGTAGGGATAAAGGCGCAAAGAGAAACCACAAGTGTGGCTGCTCCCACCCATTGTGCAGGCCCATGCGCCAGAAGAGCAAGTGCCGCAGGGGCAAGCCACACCACAATCATGGCCAATACTGTCAGCACCAATAGCGTAGGGGAAAAGCGTAACTGCACATAGGCCGTGCGCGCAATCATACGCCAGATATCACTAGCGGTTGGATAGGGGCGCACAGATTTGGCCAGACAGGAATGGCCTAGATACAAATGGCCGCCTGCCTGTTTAACGCAGCTTGCCAATGTGCAGTCATCTATCAGGGCGCCACGCAGGGCTTCAATGCCACCAATCTGGCGGAGCATATCGCGGCGCAGCAAAATGGTGCCCCCGGCTGCCCCAGCAGTTTTGTCCTTGGGGTTATTTACCTTGGCAAAGGGGTAAAGCAGGGCAAAAAAGAAGACAAAGGCTGGCACCAGAGCGCGCTCGGCAAGGCTTTCGCACTGAAGTTCCACCATTTCGGAAACCATGTGCAGGCGGTCTGTTTGTGCCTTGGCTACCAAGGTGGAAACATGTGCAGGCGCATGAAGGATGTCTGCATCTGTAAACAGCATGTAGCCGCTGCCATCTGCGCATTGGCGTTCGGCTTCTGCCACACCTTGGGCAACGGCCCATAGTTTGCCGCTCCACCCGGCAGAAGGATCTGCCCCATCTATAACTGTCAGCCGGTTATGGGGGTCTGGCAATGCACGCGCCAATCCCCCGGTATTATCCGTGCTGCGATCATTTACTAAAATAACGGAAAGACGGCCCACGTAATCCTGCGCCAGCAGTGAGGAAAGGGCTGGTTGGATGGAGTCAGCTTCATCTCGGGCAGGCACAACCACCGTAACATCCGGCGCAATGTCCATATGCGTTCGGCCTGCTTCTGCGGGGCGCAGAATGGGGCCAGCCTGCCAAAACTTTCCATGAAAAAATATCAGCCCGATCCAGATAATGGCGCATAAAATAGCCAGAGCCAGTATCACCGCAGCTCTCCTATTTCAGCATGCCATTATTGCGGAACCAGGTAATGGCATCTTCTACCGCCTTGCGTGCAGGGCGTGGGTTATACCCCAGTTCACGCTTGGCTTTATCAGATGAGAAGAACATTTTTTTGCGGGACATGGCCAGCATCTCACGCGTAACGCGCGGATTGATGCCAAAGGAGCGAGAAAGCCATTCAGACACAATAGCTACAGGCCAGATCACTTCCTGCGGTAGTTTGATTTTTGGCGGCGGCACATGGGCAATTTCTGAAACCATGGCGAACAGATCACCCAGCAGGTAGTTTTCTCCGCCCAGAATGTATTTTTCGCCAATTGTGCCGCGTTCCAGCGCCAGCGCATGGCCTTCTGCAACATCATCTACATGCACAATGTTCACGCCTGTATCCACATAGGCCGGCATGCGGCCAGCGGCGCAATCCAGAATCATCTGCCCGGTGGGGGTGGGTTTGATGTCTCGTGGGCCAACGGGGGTGGAGGGGTTAACGATAACAGCCGGCAGCCCCTGATCGCGCACCAGTTGCAGCACTTCCTGCTCGGCCCGGTATTTGGAGCGCTTGTAAATGCCAATAACGGCATGTTCCTGCACAGGCGTGTTTTCATCGGCAATGGAGCCATCACCAATCAGGCCCAATGCTGCGACAGAGGAGCAATACACAATTTTTTCAACACCAGCCGCTTGTGCGGCAAGCATAAGCTGGCGCGTGCCCTCTACGTTTGCCGTCATCATGGGGGCGGGGTCTGGCACCCACAGGCGGTAATCAGCCGCAACATGAAACACGTAGCGGCAGCCTTCTACCGCACGGGCAAAGGTTTCGGGGCGCGAAAGGTCACCGTCCACCAGATCGGCAGGAATGTCCGCAATATTGCGTCTGTCGCTGCCGTCGCGCACCATTAGCCGCAGGGAATGCCCCCGTTCCAGCAAAGTGCGGGCTACGGCGGAACCAACAAAGCCTGTTGCGCCGGTTACGAGGGTATGGGCAGTCATGAGAATATACGCTCCCCCAGAGGTACGATACGTAAATAAAAGTGGTAAGGACGTTAATCCCGAACGGCAGGTCTGTTTCTTTATCCTGCTGTCCGAGGTGGCGCCAGACCCCGTGGTGGTGTAAGGGGACGGACCAATCACACACACACACTGATGCGCCGGTTGCTTTTTACCACATGGCAAAGGGCCTTGGGTGTGCTGGACAGACAGAGCTGGGGCCTTGAAGAAGCTTACGGTTTTTCTTACTTTTCTCGGGCTTGTGGCCGTTACGGCAGCAATGGCATGGAGCGGTTTCGATTCCGTTTTGCATGCTGTTATGCGTATAGGTCTGGGCGGCTTTCTTGTAATGGTATGCTGCCAGTTGCTGGTAGATGGCGTTCTGGGGCTGGCCTGGCATGCGGCTTTTCCCGAACTGGGCTATTTCCGGCTGCTGTCCGCCCGTATGGTGCGCGATGCGGCGGCTACATGTCTGCCTTTTTCTCAGCTTGGTGGCATTGTTATCGGGATTCGGGCCACGTGTTCATCACATGGGTTTTATAAAGGCGATAAGCGGGAAGTCGCGTTGCCAGAGGCGGCTTGCGCCAATCTGGTAGATATCACCACGGAAGTGATGGGGCAGGTGGCTTTTGTGCTGCTGGCCGTTGCTTTTCTGGTGGCGCATCAGCGTTCCAGCCCGTTTGTTGTGCCCGTGGTGTGTGGCGCGGTGTTTCTGATTGCAGGTACGGCCGGGTTTATCTGGACCCAGCGGCATGGTGGTAATCTGTTCCGCAAATTTGGTGGCACATTTACCCGCAGCCTTGCTTCTCAATGGCATGAAAACCTCACGCAAGGCGCGGATGATCTGCAAGAGCAGATGGAAGCCGCATGGAGCCGCCCGTGGCATATCTGCCGCTCTGCGCTGTACCATTTTGTGGGGTGGCTGGGCAGTGCGGCCATGCTGTGGCTGACGGCGCGTTTTCTGGGGGCGCATCTTTCCTTCCCCAATGCCATTGCTGTGGAAGGTGTTACCTGCGCCATCATGTCTTTGGGCTTTTTAGTGCCCGGTAGCTTGGGTGTGCAGGAAGGGGCCTACATGGCATTGGGCCATGCTTTTGGCATTGATCCTTCTGTGTCTCTTGGGCTTTCTCTGCTGCGTCGCGGACGTGAAATTATCATCGGCATTCCCGTTCTGTTGGTATGGCAGTTCATGGAAATGCACGGCCTGCGCGGTAATGACAAAAATGATGAGGACAAGGCCGCTTATCCTCCATCTTCTTCAGTGGTGAAGGATACCCACCTTGGCTGAGGATACAGTACCTGTTTTTGATACACTGGTTGTTATTGGGCCGGGGCTTATTGGGTCTTCCGTGTTGCGGCGTGCGCAGGCGGAGGGCAATCTGGCCCGCAGGCTTATAGCGGTGGATCAAAGCCCGGATGTATGCGCCCGTGTGGCAGAACTGGGTATTGCGGATGAAGTAACAACAGATGCCGCAGCCGCAGCCGCACAGGCAGATTGTGTGATGTTATGCGTGCCGGTAGGCGCTATGGGGCCAGTGGCCGCACAGGTTATTCCGGCCATGAAGCCCGGCGCAGTGTTAACGGATGTCGGTTCGACCAAGGTATCGGTTATTGAAGCCATCAGCCCTTCACTTCGGGCAGATGTGCCATATGTGCCCACGCACCCCATGGCAGGCACGGAGTTTTCTGGCCCAGATGCCGGGCTGGCAGATTTGTTTGAGAATCGCTGGTGCCTGATTACGCCGTTAGACTGCACCACCACAGAATCGCTGGAAAAAGTGCGTACCTTGTGGGAGCGTTGCGGTGCCCGCTTGCGGGAAATGACACCTGCACATCATGATCGTGTTTGTGCGATTGTAAGCCATTTGCCGCATTTGCTGGCCTTTACCATTTGCGGCACAGCAGATGATCTGGCGAGTGAAACCCGGTCTGAAGTGCTGGATTTTGCGGCATCCGGCTTTCGGGATTTTACGCGCATTGCGGCATCAGACCCCATTATGTGGCGGGATATTTTTCTTTCCAACCGTGAAGCACTGCTGGAAATGCTGGGCCGGTTTATGGAAGATGCACAGGCTATGGCGCGCGCCATCCGGTGGGGAGATTCTGATTACATTGTGGATCGGATTGAGCGGGGCCGCAAAATTCGCAAAAGCCTGATTGAGAACAAGCAGGCCTAACGCCCTACCTCCAGCTCAGGTGGGTTGCCCGTAGGCTTTAATGTGCAGTGCATCCAGCCGCTTGTGGTTGCGGTCTGTCATGGGGCTGAGTTCCAGCACTTTCTGCCATGCCTTCAGGGCGGCTTTGCCATCATTCCGATGTTCTTCAACGCTCGCCAACAGACTCCAGCTTTCCACGTCTAGTGGATCACGCTGCAAGGCTTCACCAATGTCGGTGATAGCCCCTTTTAGGTCTCCAGCTACAAGGCGCATCTGGGCGCGTGTGCGCCACAGAATGGCTTGGTCGGGTTGCAGGGCCAGTGCATCGCCTATGTCTTCCACTGCATCATCTGGCTTATCGGTTGTCAGGTCTTTTTCAGCCCGACGTACCAGAAGCTGCGTGGTGGGGGAGAGTTTGGCAGAGCGGAGGGCTTCCAGCTTTTCTTGTAGGTCATGAGCCTCTTCTGGCGTTTTGGCATGAGCCAAGGCCGTGGAGAGCTGTTTGATCTGCTCAGCAACGCTGTTGGGATGCTGTGCTGCCGTATTTGCTTGTAAGGGAGCGGAGGTAGCTGGTGGCGTGCTGGCTTGTGCCCATCCCGTAGCGGGAAGGCCCAGATGTATTGCGCAGAGGCCGACAAACAAAAACCCGTTTCTCCGGCAAGCGGAAAAACGGGTTTTACGCATGACATGCGTGTTCAGCCAGCCAAAAAGGGCCGGATGACGCATGAAATTAGCCCTGACGAGCTTTCATGCGAGGGTTCTTCTTGTTGATAACATAAACCCGGCCGCGACGACGCACTACACGGCAGTCTTTATCGCGCACTTTGGCCGACTTCAGGCTGTTTCTGATTTTCATGGCCCGTTTTCTCCGCCGATGCTGATGGACGTACAAAATAAGTTGGCTCGGCACATACCGGGTGCGTGCGTTAGAGTCAATATTTCTCGCAGTTTCGGGCGCATTTTCTTACAATTTAACGGCTTTATTTGTTTTGCGAGAGGTAGATACGGGTGGAGCTAATGCCACAAAGGTTGCGGCGAGTGTCTGAAAATCTGCCGCGCGGGGAGATCTCGGCCGCCATGCCAGCCCAATGGTGCGCCGTGCCAGATCACTGGTAAGAGGCCGTGCAATAAGGTTGCGCCCCTGCAGAATGCCGGCATGAATGGCCAGTTCGGGCATGATGGCAATGCCCAACCCCAGTTCCACCATTTCTGCCATGGAGTGGAGAGACATGGCGGTAAAAGTGGAGTCGCTTTCTCCT
Organism: Acetobacter sp. AC2005; assembly: GCF_037901235.1. Classification (NCBI taxonomy): domain Bacteria; kingdom Pseudomonadati; phylum Pseudomonadota; class Alphaproteobacteria; order Acetobacterales; family Acetobacteraceae; genus Acetobacter; species Acetobacter sp. AC2005. Next base: position 1,068,725 of record NZ_CP149625.1, on the reverse strand, counting down.
TCAGATCCGCTACGGCTTGGGCTCTGGCGGCAAATGGCCAAAGTTTGATCACGCAGGCAGTGCCCATCTTCCATCATGATCATACTGTGTTCGGATAGCTGAGAAGCGGGCACGGCAGATAAGGCAGAAAATGGGTGATCAGGCCGCATAATCACCCGGAAAGGATCTTGCCATAATGGGTGTGTTTCCGTGCCATCACACAGGCAGGGCATGGCCAGCACCAGTATGTCCAACTGGCCGAGGGAGAGTTTTTCTAGCAGATGTTCGGTGGTGTCTTCCGTAATGGAGAGCAAAAGGCGGGGAAAATGCTCTCGCAGGTTACGCACAAGTTGCGGAATCAGAAACGGCCCGATGGTTGGAATAATGCCGACTCGTAGTGGCCCTGTCAGTGGTGTGCGGGCTGCGGCGGCCAGTTGTGGCACGGCTTCCAGCGCGGCCAGTGCCTGCCGGGCTTTGAGGGCAATTTCGTGCCCCAAAGGGGTGAACACCACTTTCTTGCCTACGGTGCGGTCCAGCAAAGGGGCATCAAGCTGGCGTTCCAGTGCCATAATTCCGGCGGAAAGGGTGGATTGCGTTACAGCACAAGCGGCAGCGGCCCGCCCGAAATGGCGCAGTTCTGAAAGGGTGATCAGATAGCGTAATTGCTGGGCAGAAGGCAGCGGCAGCACGGCATGATTTCCTGATGCAATGTATCTGAGAGGCAAATCTTCGGCATTTCATCGAATACTTCAATGATTTTGATATAAAATATTCATTGGCTTAAATGAAAAAGCCGCGCCATACAGGATACCACAGCCGGTGGCACGTTGGTGCTGCATGGCGTGTGCCAAGCTATAAGGAGCAAGATTATGCTGACAGTTGGCGATAAATTTCCAAGCTTTGATCTGACCGCCGTTCCTGGTGGCCCGGAAGGCCTGAAGGGCGACTTCGTTCAGATTTCTGACAAGAGCGATGCCGGTAAGTGGAAGATCGTATTCTTCTGGCCGATGGACTTCACGTTCGTTTGCCCGACAGAAATCGTGGCTTTCGGTAAGCTGGCCAAAGACTTCGCTGATCGTGATGCCGTTGTGTACGGTGTGTCCATTGACAGCCAGTTCGTGCACCTTAACTGGCGCCTGCATCATGATGACCTGAAGGATCTGCCGATCCCGATGCTGGCTGACATCAAGCGTGAGCTGACAGAAGGCACAGGCGTTCTGGCTAAAGAAGCCGGCGTTGCCCTGCGCGCGACCTTTGTTGTGGACCCGCATGGCGTGATCCGCCACGTGTCTGTCAACGATCTGTCCGTTGGTCGTAACCCTCAGGAAATCCTGCGTATTCTGGATGGTCTGCAGAGCGACGAACTGTGCCCATGTAACTGGAAGAAGGGTGACGACTTTATTAAAGTCTGAGCCTGAAAATTTCATCTGGCCTACGGGCCAGATGAGGCGGTGCGGGTGGCATTTGTCACCCGTTGCCTTCTTCCAGAAGGGGAGGGCGGTAGCCCTGATGCGGTTACCATCTGTGCCAAACAGTGGTGCAGCTTACGCGGCAAAAACCGTAATGACGCTATGCGTCTGATTTTTCCGAATAACCTGAAAACTGGAAAACGCTATGTCCATTGATTCAATCAAGGATCGTATTCCCGATTACGCTAAAGACCTGCGGCTGAATCTCAGCTCCTTGGCCAATGATGTTACGCTGACACCGCAGCAGCTTGCGGGCACATTTGTGGCATCTGCACTGGCAGCCCGGAATGATGAAGTGACATCAGCCATTGTGGCGCAGTTTGCTTCAACACTTTCCCCCGAAGCACTGACGGCGGCTAAATCAGCCAACGCCATCATGGCCATGAACAATATTTACTATCGCTTTGTGCACATGGCGGGTGGTGAATATTCCAAAATGCCTGCACAGCTGCGCATGAGCGTGATTGCCAAGCCCGGCGTAGAAAAAGCTGATTTTGAGCTGTGGTGTCTGGCGGTTTCCGTGATTAACGGGTGTGATCTGTGCGTAACCAGCCATGAAAAGATTGTGCGCGAAGCGTTGGGGGCATCTGCCGTGCAAACAGCTGCGCGTATTGCTGCCACAGTGCATGCCGTTGCAGTTATTCTGCAGGGTGCCAGCGCTTTAGGTGATTGAAGCTGAAAAGCCTTGCTTCCGGCTGCTTGGCAGCCGGACAAAAGCAGGCCGCACCACTTTGTGTTCCTAAAAGAAATTAAATTTTTAAGGAAATAAAGTGGCGCGAGTGACGGGGCTCGAACCCGCGACCTCCGGCGTGACAGGCCGGCGCTCTAACCAACTGAGCTACACCCGCAGTTTCAACGCGCTTTCGTGCGTTGGTATGTCGCGCTTTATAGCGATGTTTTCGCGTTTGGCAACAGGGTTTTTATAAAAAAATTCATTTCAGGAAATTTTTCTCTCGCCAAGCCCAGAAAAGCGGCAATTTCTTTTGAAAGGAATGGCTTATTTTGCCTTTTCAAATGCCCCAGCAATGGAAAGCTCCACTTTGTCTGCCACCAGAGGCACATAGGTTTTTATGCCATAGGCACTGCGTTTCAGCTCTCCCGTAGCCTGAAAGCCCACAGTATAGGTTTTGTTCATGGGGTTTTGCCCAGCACCTATAAAGCGTGCATGCAGGGTGAGCGGCTGTGTAATGCCATGTAGCGTGAATTGTCCCTCAATATCAGCTGTGTCTGTGCCGGTTTGTGTGATTTTGGAGGAAACAAATTCAGCCTTGGGGTAGCGGGCCACATCAAACCACTCAGATGTTTTGAGCTCTTCGGTCAGTTTGGTGCTGGGTGTCAGGATGCTGCCAACAGGGATGGAAACGCTCAGGCGGGATTGGGCTGGCTGGGCAGGATCCAGCGCAAGCGTGCCCGATGCGTTGGAGAAAAAGCCAGCATAATTGGTAAAGCCCAGATGGAGCACAGAAAACACCACTTGTGTGTGGTTGGGATCTACAGCGTAGTTTCCCTGTTCAACGGCAGAAAAGGCTGGAGCAGCTTGAGCTGTGGAGAGAACAAAGGTTAATCCCACAAGTGTCAGGAAAGGGCGCGGGAAAGAGGTGCTCATAAGCTGTTCCTTCAAAAACGAGAGCTTTTAGAGGCATAGCTCCTGAGCAAACAGAAAGTTTCCGGTAAGTTTTTTCCGCCTCTAACCGAAGCGGAATCCAGATAGCGCTTTACCCAAAACTATATCGCTATACGTGCGCACGCCTTCATCCTGCCCGGCAGCACCTGCTGCCACCATAAGTGGCAGTAAATGTTCCTCGCGCGGGTGGCAGACGCGTGCACTGGGTGCAGAGGCCCAGTGTATGAGCTGTGTATTGCGTTCAACTGGTGGGGCGGTCACCGCTTTTGCCAGCCATGTATCAAATTCTTGTGCAGCCTGATTGGTAGCAGGAGAGCCGTTCATGAAGTGGCGTAGGTTATGGTAGGTCATGCCCGTACCAACAATCAGCACATTCTGGGCACGCAGAGGTTCCAGAGCAGCTCCAAGGGCAATATGGGCTGCGGGATCCATGCTTTTCAGCAGGGATAGCTCCACAATCGGAATATCGGCGTCTTCAAACGCCAGCATAAAGGGGATGAAAACGCCGTGGTCGAACCCGCGTTCTTCGTCTGTGGCACATGGCATGCCAACTTCATGCAAAAGGCTACAAACAGTGCTGGCCAGCGCAGGGCTACCCGGTGCCGGGTATTGCAACTGATAGGTGTGTGGCGGAAAGCCATAGTAATCATAAATGAGCGGTGGATTGGGCGCAGCCGTAACGGTGGGGATGTCTTCTTCCCAATGGCCAGAAACCACCACAATGGCATCGGGTTTGCGGGGCAGGGTGTTTTGCGTACCGCGGAGATATTCCGCCATCCGGTCCCACGTATCGGGCCAATCCATAAAAAAGCAGGGGCCACCACCATGAGGGAGAAAGAGAACAGGCTGACGTGAGGGAAGGGAAGACCCCGTGATGGGCATGCTGGTTTTCTCCAATATCCGTGCGTCATATTGGAGGGGAAGGGCATGCTTGATAAGCCGTTTTCTGGAAGAACTCTTTTTGCGCAGGGTATGAGGCAAGAAAAAAGCTGCGGGGCAGAAGTCGCCGCAGCTTTTTTGTAAGCAGAGTGCAAAGGCGGCTTATTTGCCTTTTGCAGCTTCCAGAGCTTTTACAATGAACTCGCCTGCTTCTTCCTTGGTGCCCCAACCGGTTACTTTCACCCATTTGCCTTTTTCGAGGTCTTTATAGCGGGTGAAGAAGTGTTCAATGGCCTGCACGGTAATTTCCGGCAGATCGCTCACGCTTTCCACTTTGGTAAACTGCGGGTGCACTTTGTCGTGCGGGACGCAGATGATTTTTTCGTCCTGACCGGATTCGTCTTCCATCTTCAGAACGCCAATCGGGCGGGCGCGAATCACGCAGCCGGGCACAACATTGTGCGGGGTCAGCACCAGAGCGTCCGTCGGGTCGCCATCAGCCGCCAGCGTGTTGGGGATAAAGCCGTAAGCCGTGGGGTAAGCCATGGGCGTGAACAGAAAACGGTCTACCACAAGGGCGCCGCTTTCTTTGTCAATTTCGTATTTGACTGAAGAACCCTGCGGAATTTCGATCACGACGTTAATATCAAACGGCACATCTTTGCCGGGGGAAAGTTTTGAAACGTCCATTGAAGACTGCTCCAGAGCTGAAAAATTAAAGGCGGCAAACCCTATCTGGCAGATGCCCGCTTGCCAAGAGTAATGCGTTTTTCATGCCAACTGGCAGTTTTCAGCACAGAAACCCTTGCCAAATCGCTCAGGTTGCGTAATCAGGAACCCGCCTGCGCGCCCGTAGCTCAATTGGTTAGAGCGGGCCGCTCATAACGGCTTGGTTGCGGGTTCAAGTCCTGCCGGGCGCAGGCGATAACAGCTTGCTGCGCCGATGTGGTCGCACCCGCCAGTTTTATCTTACCCATCCGCATTACGGGAGTTCATTATCATGGCATCCTATCAATACGTTTATGTCATGAAGGATCTGACAAAGTCCTATCCCGGCGGGCGTGAAGTGTTCAAAGGCATCACGCTGTCCTTCATGCCGGGTGCCAAAATTGGCATTCTGGGTGTGAACGGTGCTGGTAAGTCCACCCTGCTGAAAATCATGGCCGGCATCGACAAGGAATTCGGCGGTGAGGCATGGGCCGCAGAAGGCGTGCGAGTTGGCTATCTGGAGCAGGAACCGCAGCTAGACCCCAAGCTGACCGTGGGTGAGAACGTGGCTCTGGGCTTTGGTGATCTCAAAAAGGCCGTAGATCGGTTTAACGAGATTTCCGCCCGCTTTGCCGAACCCATGGAAGATGAGGAAATGAATGCCCTGCTGGCCGAACAGGCCGAATTGCAGGAAAAGATTGATGCCGGTGATGGCTGGGAGCTGGACCGCAAGCTGGATATTGCGCTGGACGCCCTGCGCTGCCCACCGGCAGATAGCCCGGTCGATAAGCTTTCCGGTGGTGAGCGCCGCCGCGTGGCCCTGTGCCGCCTGCTGCTGGAAAAGCCCGACCTGCTGCTATTGGACGAACCCACCAACCATCTGGATGCTGAAAGTGTTGCGTGGCTTGAACGCACGCTTAAGGATTACGATGGCACCGTGATGGTCATTACCCATGACCGTTACTTCCTGGACAACGTGACCAACTGGATTCTGGAAATCGAGCGTGGCCGCGGTATTCCGTTCGAGGGTAACTATTCCTCCTGGCTGGAACAGAAGCGTAAGCGCCTGGCTCAGGAAGAAAAGGAAGAAAGTGCCCGCCAGCGCGCATTGGCTGCGGAACAGGAATGGATTAACGCCAGCCCCAAAGCCCGACAGACCAAAAGCAAAGCCCGTATTACCAAATATGAGGAAATGCTGGCTGCCAGTGCTGAAAAAGTTAGCGGCGTGGCAGACATTGTTATTCCACCCGGCCCACGCCTTGGTGGCACTGTTATTGAAGCCGAAAACCTAACCAAGGGTTTTGGTGAGCGCCTGCTGATTGATAACCTTAACTTTAAGCTGCCGCCGGGTGGCATTGTGGGGGTTATTGGTCCGAACGGTGCTGGTAAATCCACCCTGTTCAAAATGATTATTGGGCAGGAAAAGCCAGATGCGGGTGACCTGAAGATTGGTGAAACCGTAAAGCTTGGCTACGTAGACCAGTCTCGTGATGATCTCGATGCAGACAAAACCGTGTGGGAAGAAATTTCCGGCGGCACAGATGTGATCTATCTTGGCAAACGGGCTGTGCCTTCACGTGCCTATGTTGGGGCCTTTAACTTCAAAGGGTCTGACCAGCAGAAGAAGGTAGGCGTGCTTTCTGGTGGTGAGCGCAACCGTGTGCATCTGGCCAAGATGCTCCGTCAGGAAAGCAACGTGATCCTGTTGGACGAACCGACCAACGATCTGGACGTAGATACCCTGCGTGCGTTGGAAGATGCACTGGCAGAATTTCCTGGTTGTGCTGTGGTGATCTCGCATGATCGCTGGTTCCTGGACCGTCTGGCAACGCATATTCTGGCCTTTGAAGGCGATTCCCACGTGGAATGGTTTGAAGGGAACTTCCAGGCATATGAAGAAGACAAGCGCCGTCGTCTGGGCCCGGAGGCTACAGAACCTGGCCGTATCCAGTACAAACCTCTTGCGCGCTAAGTAAGGTTAATAGGAGCCCTGAGTTTACTGGGCTCCTATCTTGATGAAGGCACCATGTATTACCGGCAGCATGTGCAATTAAAGGAAGGGCACCTGCCTTTTCTTTGCTGCAAGGCGTGAATTGTGGATTCGCGTTCGGTCAGAACCCCGCGCTTACTGCTTCAGCCCGTAACTTGGCGGGATATGGAAGATATGGTGCGCCTGAAGGCAGATGGGGGTGCCTTTGGCCGCATGCTTGGTGGTGTGCGCAGCCGCCAGCAGGCGGAACTGGAAATGGCGGATGATATCGCTTTCTGGGCCTGTCATCGGGTAGGTATTTTTACTATTCATGAAAAAGGCCGCTTTGTAGGGATGACCGGTATTCATGACCGGCCAGATGGGCGCGGCTTTGCCCTGCGTTTTGCACTTTTTCCGTGGGCCAGTGGCCGTGGCATTGCGCGAGAGGCCGCAGGGGCAGCCCTTAACTTTGCGCATGACGCCGGGATTAATAAAGTGATTGCCGTTGCGGCAGAAAGCAATGTGGCATCCCGCACTATTCTGGGCGGCATTGGGATGCGGGTGGAAGAAACGTTTCAGAGAGATGGCCAGACAATGCTGGTTTATGAAAGCGTTTGGCCCAAGCCATAAAAAAGGGGTGTTCCATATGGAACACCCCTTTTTAAATTGGAATATGTTTGCGTTAGTTAGCTGGTGCGTTGTGGTGGCTCAGCTGGCGCTGCAAGGCATCCAGCAGGGCACCTACGTTACCGCCATTGCGCGCGATGTAGGATGAATAGTCATTCCGCTGTGTCAGGCGCAGGCTTGCACCTTCACCAATAACGTCCACCACTTTGGGGCTGCCAGAGGTATCGCTTACAATCCACTGCATGGCAGCGGCAGGCTGCTGTGGGCGCACCAGCGTGCTGTCTACGGCGTATTCACCAGCACCAGTGCTGGTAACATTGCCCAGCGTAAAGTTTACGCCGCGGTATTCACCCAGCTTGTCTGTAATGGCGTTAACCAGAACCTGATGGAACAGGCCCAGATAACGCTGCTGCTGATCTGGAGAAGCGGTTTTCCAGTAACGGCCCAGACAGTAACGACCGATTCCATCAATATCGACGTTCTTCTGCACCAAAGGCAGCACTTTTTCTTTCTTTTCAGCCAACGGAATAGGGCTGTTGACGATGGCAACAAGCTGGTTGCCAAACACCTGAATAAACTGTTTTGCGTTTTCCGCAGCGCGTGCGGGAGCGGAAAAAAGGCCACCAGCGCAAAGCAGGGCAAAGGCACCCAGAACAACACGGCGGCTTGAAAGAAATTTCATGTCTGTGTACCCTTTTGGCTGTTTTTTTTAATGGTACCAGTCTGGCACGGTCGCACGGTTATCATTCTTGATGGCTTCGGCCTGCGCCCGGCGCTGTTGCTGATAGGCACTACGGATGGTGGCATAAGGATCCAACGCATCACGTTCCAGCGCATCAAGCTCATCCAGATGCTCAGAACGGGCATGAACCACCCCAAACAGGTTATACGCCCAGTTGAAGCTGACCAACCCGTATCCGCGTGGCACATAGTCCCATGGAGAAAGGCCTTGGTCAATGGCGTAGCCAATACCATCACGGATAGAAGATGGCCCCATGGGCAGGAACAGATAAGGCCCTGCGGGAATGCCCCAGTTGGCCAATGTCATGCCGGCATCGTTATCATGGTGCGGAAACCCGGCCATTTTAGCCACGTCAATCAAACCACCCAAGCCTACAGTCATGTTCACGCACCAGCGTACAAACATATCGCCTGCGCGGCGTGGTTTGCCGGCCCCTACATCGTTAAAGAACACGGAGGGCTCGTTCATGGTTCTGACAAGGTTGCCCAAAGAATTACGCACCGGGCGCGGTACGGCCCATACGTAAGCCTTGGCCATGGGGCGAAGGGCCCACTTATCGAACTTCATGGTCATGTTGAACATCTTGCGGTTCAACGGTTCGTAGGGATCGTTCGCGGCCTTGTATTCGGCCAGAGCATCCGGGTCCTTGGGCACAGGTGCCTTAATGGCGCTGCATCCTGCCGTGCCCAGCAAAGTGGCGGCCAGGCAGAATGTGCCCAGACGAAAACGGCGCTGTGCCGAGGAACCTTCCCGCGTTTGACTTTTTTTTGCCTGCGCGCGAGGGCGGAGCCTTGAGCCGTTCCGTCCTGAAATCATTGCCACCTTTACCTTTGCTCTGTGACGACTGTCTGGCCCATGCTGTATGCAGGCCAATTGCTGTCGCTTTCTCTACCACGAGAAACCAGCGGCGCAATGGCAGGGCTTACTTGCATAACAAACAGGGGCGTAAAATAGACCTGTGTGCGCGACCTTTGACAGCGGAGTGAGAGATTTTTGTGCAACCTGTTGCCAGAAAGTCGCACTTTCTATCTTGCTTCAAAAAGAAAAGAGAATCCTGAAATCAAAGACCACGATCACGCTTGATGATATCCCACGCAGCATTAATGCGTGAAATCTTGACGGATGCGGCTTCAATTTCAACGGCGCTGGCATTCCGGGCCAGAAGGATATCCGGGTGATATTGCCGCACCAGCTTTTTCCAGAGAGCGCGCAGTTCTTCGTTTGAAAGATCAGGCGAGGCCCCCATAACAGCATAGGCATCATCTTCAGCCATTGCTGGGGTAGACCGCCCATGGGCTGCACGTTCCCAAGCGCCACGGCTCAGGCCAAACAGAGCATGCACGCGCTTGAGAAAGCGCTCTTCCTCTGGAGCCAGTGGTTCATCCGCAGCCAGATCAGCCCGTGCAATTGTAAACAGAATCCCCATCAGGTCTTCCAACGGGCGTTTGTCTGTTGCGTAAACCTGCCCCAGTTCGCGCGCAAAAGCCTCGTAGTCATCCGTGCGCTGGCGGGCCATATCAAACAGGCGGCCAACTTCACGCATGTTTTCATCAGGCACGCGAAAACGAGATTTAAAGGCGTTGATTTCACGCCGGTTAACGGGTGCATCGCACTTGGCCAGCTTGGCGCTTAAAATAACGCAGGACAGCCCATAAAGCTGTTCCTTCTTGCCAAGGGCAGCAGCCAGCTTGGCGGCCACAAAGGTGGCTGCACCATTAGGGTCTGGCCGTGCACGCGCAGCCCATTTATCGCTCCAACCGCCTGTAGGGGGCTGAAGAATCGCACCTGTATCTGCTGCGTGGCCCAGTGCTGTGCCAACCGCTGCGCCAACCGGGCCGCCTACGGCAAAACCGGCTACGCCACCAAAAATTTTACCCCAGATCGCCATAAAAGCAGTTTATCACGTTCTGGCAGCCTGCCCAAACAACCTGATGCGTTAAAGCGGGCACAGCAGTTCTGCGTTGTTTTCAGGTGCCGGGAGTCGCACTTGTGGCAAGCTGTTGTGTCAGCCATTCCAGCGCATAAACCCGCAAGGCAGAGGCCAGTGATTGCTCGGGAGAACGTGCTGCATCCACCTTTGTAACCAGTTGAGGCAACGTTTGTTTCTGCTGGTTTGCAATATCTTCCAGCGCGTTCCAGAAGCTGGGTTCCAGTGCCACGCTGGTATCATGGCCTGCCAGAATTAGGCTGCGTTTGCGTAAATGGCGGCTCAAGTTGCCTCTCCCATCAGGCACTGCGTGGCCCAATCTGCGGCTTCCGCCACCACAGAATCCGGGTCTTGCTGCAAGGACTGTGCGTAGGGCAGCAGTTCCGGGTGGCCGGAATTGCCAATGGCTATCAGCACATTACGTATAAACCGGTTGCGGCCAATGCGTTTGATGGGAGAGCCAGAAAACATGGTGCGAAAAGCGGCATCATCAAGCTGGCTGAGCACTGCCAGTTCTGGCGCTATCAAATCTGGCCGCGGTTGTAGCTTGATGTGGCGAGATGCCTGGGCAAAGCGGTTCCATGGGCATACGGCCAGACAATCATCGCACCCATAGATATGTGTGCCAATGGCTTTGCGTAGTGGGGCAGGAATAGGGCCTGCATGTTCAATGGTCAGGTAGGAAATGCACTTGCGTGCATCCATTTGATAAGGAGCAGGAAAAGCCTGCGTGGGGCATGCATTCAGGCAACGGGTACAGCTGCCGCAACTGCCCCCAGAATCGGCAGATGTTGGCAGTTCCAGCGTGGTGTAGATTTCACCCAGAAAGAGCCAGCTTCCGTGTTGTCGGGAAACCAGATTGGTGTGTTTGCCCTGCCAGCCTAGCCCGGCCTGTGCGGCCAAAGGCTTTTCTGCCACGGGGGCTGTATCAACAAATACTTTCACATCCGGGGGTGTATCCAGCACCATGCGGGCTTCACGCACAACAAACTGTGCCAGATGCTTGAGCATGCCCTTAACAACATCGTGATAATCACGGTGGCGCGCATAAACGGAAATATTCCCGCATGTGCGATTCTGAAGTGTGTTTAATGGATTCTCTGCCGGTGCATAGTTCAGGCCCAATGCAATAACACTGCGGGCTTCTGGCCATAGAGCGGTGGGTTGACTGCGCTGCTCTGTGCGGTCTGCCAGCCAGCCCATTTCACCATGATATCCTTCAGCCAAAAAGTCTTTCAGCCGCGCACGCACCTCCGGGCCCAGATGGGCGGGGCAGAAGCCAATGGCATCAAACCCCAGTTCCAGCGCCTTGATGCGTATTTTTTCCGCCAGTTTTACCGCGGGTGCAATCATGGAAGCACTTGTTCAGGGAACGGGCGGAATGGCGGGTTGTGGCATTTCATCTTCCGTCCAATCCTCTGCTGCCCATTCTGCACGCAAAGTGGTGGCCAACGCATCTAACCGTTTTTCAACAATCGCCTGTCGAATCTGGCGCATCAGGCGCTGGTAATAGGCAATATTATGCCATGTCAGCAGCATGGGGCCGAGAATTTCATTGGCGCGGAACAAATGGTGCAGATAGGCGCGGCTATGGCGTGAACAGGCCAGACAGTCACAATGCGGAGAAATGGGGCGTGCATCTGTGGCATGGCGTGCATTGCGCAGGTTGAGCGTACCGCGCTCGGTATAGGCGCGGGCGGTGCGGCCTGCGCGTGTGGGCATCACGCAGTCAAACATATCCACGCCGCGTTGCACGCTGCCCAGCAGATCATCTGGGGTACCTACGCCCATCAGGTAGCGCGGCTTGTCCTGCGGCATGATGGGGGTGGTGGTGTCTAGCGTGGCGAACATCAGTTCCTGCCCTTCGCCAACTGCCAGGCCCCCAATGGCGTAGCCTTCAAACCCGATATCGGTGAGCGCCTTTACGCTTTCCGACCGCAGTTCAGGTTCCGTGCCGCCTTGCACAATACCGAACTGACCATACCCTTCGCGCTGCACATAAGCCTGACGGGAACGCGCAGCCCAGCGCATGGAAAGCCGCATGGAAGCCGCAATGGCTTCCGGCGGTGCAGGTAGGGCTGGGCATTCATCAAAACACATGGTGATGGTGGCATCCAGCGCGTGCTGGATATCTGTTGAACTTTCAGGCGTAAGCCGATGTTCAGAACCATCAATATGGGAGCGGAAGGTGACGCCGTCCTGATCTAACCGTCGCAGCGCGCCAAGGGACATAACCTGAAAGCCCCCTGAATCTGTCAGAATCGGGCCAGACCAATCCATAAACTTATGCAGGCCACCCAAGGCGCGTATGCGCTCTGCCCCCGGCCGCAGCATGAGGTGATAGGTATTGCCCAGAACAATGCCAGCACCGGTGGAGCGCACGGCATCCATGGTCATGGCTTTTACCGTGCCAACGGTGCCAACCGGCATAAAAGTTGGGGTGGCCACAGGGCCGTGGGCTGTGTGCAGCATGCCTGCGCGCGCGGCGCCATCTGTGCTTTCACACGTCCAGTTAAAGCGGGTCATTCTACTGTTCCGAGGTGGTGGGCATGGATGGAGTGGGCGCAGCGCAGCAGGCAGGCATCGCCGTAGGAATAAAAGCGGTAACCGCTGGCAACGGCATGGGCATAAATCTGCCGGGCACGCTCAACCCCTGCAAAGGCGGAAACCAGCATGAACAGCGTAGAGCGCGGCAGGTGGAAATTGGTGAGCAGCATATCCACAGCGCGGAATTGATAGCCGGGCCGAATGAAAATGGAGGTTGTGCCATCAAACGGATGCACAATGCCGTTTTCATCTGTTGCGGTTTCCAGCAGACGCAGGCTGGTGGTGCCAATGGCAATAATACGCCCGCCAGCCTTACGGGTGGCGTTGATACGTTCTGCTGTTTCCGGGGTGATGATGCCGCGTTCTGAATGCATTTTGTGTTCAGAAATTTCGGCTTCACGCACAGGCAAAAAGGTGCCGGCCCCTACATGCAGGGTAAGTGTGCAGCGCTGGGCGCCTGTGGCATCTATGGCCTTCAGCAGCGCAGGCGTAAAATGCAGCCCGGCAGTAGGTGCGGCCACGGCCCCTTTGTTACGCTCAAAAATAGTGGCGTAATCACTGGTATCCTGCGCCGTTGGTCCTTCCGGGCGATGAATATAGGGTGGCAATGCCAATGCGCCTGCTTTTTGCAAAAACGCATCAAAAGCATCCCCTTCCGCACTGAACCGAAGGACCGCCCCCCCGCCGGGTTCTAACGCCTGCACGCGGGCTGTGTCCTGCACACCGGGGAACGCAATAGTATCGCCCACCTTGAGCCTGCGCGCATTGCGCACCAACACGTGCCAACTGCCATCTGGCTGAATCTGGTTCAGCGTAATGCCAATTTTGGCTTCTCCACGCAGGCCATGAAGCTGGGCACGAATAACGGCCGTATTGTTTGCAACCAGTAAGTCTCCCCGCTTCAGAAGCGAGGGCAGATCACGGATATGCCTGTCAGCAAACATGTCGGGCTGTGTGGCATCCAGAAGGCGCGCGGCTTCTCGCGGGCGGGCGGGTTCCTGCGCGATCAGGCTTTCTGGAAGGTGAAAATCAAAATCTTCGGTGCGGTCACTGCTCATGATGGCACCGTTTACGCAATAGGCTGGGCCAAGGCCAGAGGCAAAGGCGCAGTTCTGCAGGTGGCATGCAGCCTGTAGGGGTTGAAGAGAGGGCACTTAGGGACCAGATTCCCCTTTCAGTAACGCCGGAGGGTATTCCGGTGCACAGATATTTTAAAGGGTGACAATTTATGTCTTACGCACTTCTGGACGCAGCACGTGTTGCCAAGGCCGCTGAAGTTTCTTTGGGTGTGCTGAAAACCAGCGATGAAACCACAGAAGCGCATCAGCGTAAGGTTATTATGATTGAACGGATTGAAGCTCTGGCTAAAGCAGCAGCAGAATCCAAAGCAGGCGTTACGCTGACATCTGAAGAATTCTGGCTGATCAGCCGTAACTGGTAACAGCACGGGAGCCGCTTTTATGGCATTTGTTCTTACAAGCCCGGCCTTTGTAAATGGTGATACACTGCCGCAGGCACAGGTTTACAACGGTATGGGGCAGCACGGGCAGAATCTTTCCCCCGCGTTGGAATGGAAAGATGCCCCCGCAGGCACCAAAAGCTTTGTGGTAACGGTATATGACCCCGATGCCCCAACTGGTTCGGGCTGGTGGCATTGGGTGGTGGTGAATATTCCCGCTACTATTACAGCACTGCCAGAAGGTGCCGGTTCGGCCGGGGATAAGCTGCCAAAAGGTGCCATGCAGGTGCGCACAGATTTTGGCGTGCCGGGTTATGGTGGGGCTGCCCCTCCGCCGGGGCGCGTGCACCGTTATGTCTTTACGGTTTATGCGCTGGATGTGCCTACGTTGGATGTGCAGGAAGATTCCAGCCCGGCATTGGTTGGTTTTATGGTCAACCACCACAAGTTGGCTTCTGCCAGCCTGACAGCTCTATATGGTAGTGGCTCCCGCGACTAAGTTTTCATTCCCCTGAACCTTTTTATCAGGTTCAGGAGAATGTCCCTAGCGTGTGTAGGCTTTCAGATCGTTTAAAACATCATCTGGTGTCACAAGCCCTGTTTGCTCATGCTGCGGCATAACCAGAAGGGGCGGACCATCATTTAAGAACCGGATGGAAAGTTGCGCCCAGCGAGACCGGACAAACCGACGAAAGACCTGAGCCAATGCGCAGCGGTCCATGTCTGTATGATACGGGTTGCTGGGTGAGCAGACAGTATTCAAATAATCACTCATAAAAGCGGCAATGGCGGGTACAAGTTCGGCTTCGCCAAAATAGGCCAAAGCCGTATTCATGCTCCACGGCGTGCCATATTGCTGCTGACCGTTGTCATCAAACTGGGTCAGATCAAAGCCATATGTTGCATGGGCCTTCATATCCCGCAGCAGGCTTACAAAATTAGCAGGAAAATAACCTGCGCAATCCCCTATCAAAACCGGCACCCTAAACTGGGCCGCAATATCGGGCAGGATCAGATAGCGTAATGCCGGTTCCAGCGCGGTGGCATCTGATCTGGTTTCTCCGTGCCCAAAGCTGAGCCGCAATGTTGTGGCATGACTTTCTAACCACTCTGAAACAGTGGAAAGAAAGGTAAGCTGATCCACCGTTGGGTTGGCAACACCAAGGCAAAGCTGGATTTTGCCAGCAGAACGATCTTCCCGGCACGCATGGAGAAGGGAAAGAACAAGCCCCGGAACCAGATCAAAATGTTGCCCCGTGCAGGCAAAAGCCAAGCAGGTGGAAGGTTGTTCTTCTGGCATGCTGAAGTGCCATTGCCAGTTTGCCACACCCGTTACATCCGGTATGGCGCGGCTGGCCAAGCGCCCGCATTCCTGCATGCTGAGCCATGAAAATACCCCTTGATCATACGGGGCAGGGGCCATGTTATCCTGCACAGCCAGTTTGCGGGCAATGGCGTAATGCTCATCCGCTTCGGCCTGTAGGCCGGCTAGCCAGCTTGTATGGCCCAAGCCTAGTTCTTCCCACCAGCTCAGGCCATTTAACCGCGCTTCTGTTGTTAACAGGCGTAGGCGGTTTTCTGTATCCAGTTTCTGGAAAGCCTGCTCAAACAAAGAGCTATAAACGCGTCGAATATCGGGGCCATTTTTGGCTGCAAGGCGCATAGGCACCAGCAGCGTATCAAACGGTGTTTCAAAAGCAGGAAGGCCGACGCAGCTTAAAACGCCAGGCACCAGCAAAAGTACACTTTCTCCAGCTTTTTGCCGTGCCACCAATGGGGCAAGCAGTGTGCTGATATCTCGATCAGGATAACGGGTGGTAAGAGACTGCTCCATGAGCGTGGCGGCAGTATCGTAATTTTTAGTGCGCAGCGCCAGAATGGCGGCCATCCATTGCAGTTCGGGCCGTGGGTCATGCTGGCGGGCAAGGGTTAAAAAGCCGTCAGCCAGTTCCCATTGTCCAAAAAGAGCGCATAAACGCGCCAATTGCACGCATGTACCTGTATCACGCGGGGTAACACTTAAGCGCAGAATCTGTTCGCGCAGATCATCCAGCGTTGCCCAAGGTGTTGTGGCAGGGCGCAATGTGTTTGTTTGCAGAAGATGCAGCACATCTTCCATCAGCCCAGACAAAATATGGGAAGGGCACACAGTAAAGGTAACCTTTTCTGGTGCGGCTTCACTCCACAGCGTTATGGTGTCTTTTGTGCGTGTGGCTTGCAGTTGTTCTGCGGGCCATTTGTGGCCACCCAATTGCAGATGATGTTCTGCACAGGTGGCGCGTCCAACAAAACGTGTGCCCAGATACCATTCCTGTTCTGTAAGATCGCGCAGGATGGAAAGCAACTCTGACGGCAAAAGCAGAAAACGTTCCCACGTGGCGCAAAGCGGCACCACATCGAATACATTTTGCTCTCGGCTGGAAAGATAACCTTTACCAGCCCGGAGAGACACAAGCGGGCGGCCAGCAAAGTTTTCGACCGCTTCTGCTTGGGTAAATATTCCACCGGGGTTTAATACCCCAGATTGCGCATCCAGCGTGGCTGGAGTTGTGCCACGCATAAAGGATTGCGCAAAGGAAACCGCGTGCAGGCGCAGCCCCGAGTAACCCACCAGAGCACCATGCCAAGAGAGAAGATAGAACGGCATGGGCTGATCCTATAAAACGATCGGGCTGGTGGAAATAATGTAAAACAATGGCACGACTTTTTATGCCGCGGCATCCAGCAGGTGGGGAAGATACTGTTCCAGCTTGATGCGCACCGGCATCAGGTAGGCCTTGCCTTTTTCCTGCGCCAGTTCCTTAAGCACCGTTTGTGCAAACTGGATATTGGCATCCAGTGTAGGAGAAAAATCACGCGGGAAAACAATGTGGTTTGTTGTTTCCCAATAAGAGCGTGATTTGGGGCCAATAACGGGGGAAAGCCCCCAGAACACGCATTCGCCCTGCATCCATTCCCGGCACAGGTCAAACAGTTTTAGGTCAAATACAGGCTGTGTGAAAAAACCAATGGCTCCGGCTTCTTTCTTGCGGGCCACATCTTCCAGCTCTTTCCACGGCGCGCGGCGGTAGGGGTCAAACGCCGCATAAACCTTCAGATGCGGTGCTTCACGCCGGTAGCGGCGGATAATGCTTTCCGTGCTGTTGGGGTATGTGCGGTGGCTGAGATCTGCCGGAGGGTCACCATGCACAACCAGAATCTCTTCCAACCCCGGTTGGTCCGCCCCGGGTAGGGGGGCATCTGGTGCAATATCTATGGCCCGGATGTGTGGAATAACATTTCCAAACTGTGGGCGTACAAGTGCCGCGGCATCCCAACTGCGGAGGGGAAAGCGCATCAGGTCAGGAATGTTCAGCGTATCTGCAACAGAAAATGTGGCTTTAACTGTAGCCACATCTGTTGCCAGAGCCTCAGCAGAACGTGGGATTAGCTCAACCGAAAGGCGGGAAAGGCTCATTCTGCGCTCCCCTCAAGCTGCAATTTGGCTGCGGTGAGTGTGTTTTTCAGCAGGCAGGCAATGGTCATGGGGCCAACACCACCGGGAACAGGCGTAATGCGGCCTGCTACTTTAACAGCTTCATCAAACGCAACGTCACCCACAAGGCGGGTTTTGCCATCATCGGTTTTGATGCGGGTGATACCAACGTCAATTACGGTGGCGCCGGGTTTAATCCAGTCTCCACGCACCAGTTCACGGCAACCCGTGGCCACAACCAGAATATCGGCTTGCCGTGCAAGAGCTGCCGTATCGCGCGTGTGAATATGCGCAATAGAAACCGTGCAGCCTTCTGCCAGCAGCAGCAGGGCCATAGGTTTGCCCACAAGGTTGGAAGCCCCGATAACCACGGCATGCTGGCCTTTCATATCCCCCAACTGGTCACGCAGCAGTAGCAGGCAGCCCAGCGGCGTGCAGGGAATGAGCGAGGGTAGGCCCACAGCCAAACGGCCAGCGTTGATTTCACCCAGACCATCCACATCCTTTTCAGGCAGAATGGCATTGGTTACGCGGCGGCCATCCAGCCCGTTTGGCAGGGGAAGCTGCACCAGAATGCCATGAATTTCGGGGTCTTTGTTCAGGCGGTCTATCAGCGCCAGAAGTTCGGTTTCCGATGTGTTTTCGGGTAACATATGCATGAAGGAGCGCATGCCGGCATGATGGGTCTGCACAGCCTTGTTGCGCACATACACTTCGCTGGCAGGATCATTTCCAACAAGAATAACGGCCAGACCGGGCGTTACGCCATGTTTCTCGTGAAACGCCAGAACATCCTCACGGATATGCTGACGCATTTTGGCGGCAAAGCCTTTGCCATCGATCAGGGAAGCCTGATGATCGGAGGGAAGGGAGGATGAAGATGCGTTGGTCATGGAGCTGCCAGTTGATCATGCAGAAGCGTGTGGGGTTTCAAGCCGGGGCATACGCAAAAAAACGCCAAACGACAACGTTTTCACCTGTATATGCCCGGTATGCGCAAGAAATTTCAGGTCATGTTTCACCCTGCCGATAGGGAGAAAGCACGTTAAGGGCCTCGGCTTCCGCCAATATGGCGGGGCGTTCTGCCTGAAGGAAAGCCCCAACACCATTGCGAAGAGAGGGGTTTTCCAGCCAATGGGCAGAATGTGTGAGAGCAGGCAAATAGCCACGCTGGATTTTATGTTCACCCTGCGCTCCGGCTTCTACCCGTTTGAGGCCGTGGGCAATGGCAAAATCTATGGCGCGATAATAGCACAGCTCAAAATGCAAAAATGGCCAGTTGCCAACACAGCCCCAGTTGCGTCCATACAATGTATCGCTTCCCAAAAGGTTGAGGGCAGCGGCAACGGGTGTGCCTTCATGCCGTGCTGTCATCAGCACAACGCAGTCTTGTAGGCGTTCAGAAAGTAGCGGGAAAAAATCTGGCGTCAGGTAGGCGTTGCCCCATTTTTTATCAATCGTGTTCTGGTAAAATGTGTAAAAGGCTTGCCAGTCTTCCGGCGTAATGTCTGACCCGCGCAGGGTATGAAAGCTCAGGCCAGCGGCATTGGCATCACGCCGCTCTCGCCGGATGGCTTTGCGCTTGCGTGATGAAAGTGTTTCCAGAAAATCATCAAAACAGGCGTAATTCTGATTGTGCCAGTGATACTGTAAGCCAAGGCGCGGGAGCCACCCTCGTTCAGCCAGAACATTGCTTTCCTGCTCGGTGCAGAATGTTACATGGGCGGAGGAAAGGCCCGTATCATGGCAGATCTGGCGTAGAGCATCCGCCATAACTTTTTGGGTTTCTGCCGGTGCATCGGGGTGCGTTAAAAGGCGCGGGCCCGGTGCTGGGGTAAAGGGGACGGCAATTTGCAGTTTGGGGTAATAGCGCCCCCCAGCTGCTTCAAAGGCACGCGCCCACCCTTGGTCGAACACATACTCACCCCATGAATGGCCTTTAATATAGGCAGGGCAAGTGGCGGCCAGTTGCCCATCTGGCGCGTGCAGGCTGACATGCTGTGGCAGCCAGCCTGTTTCTTTGCGTACGGAACCGCTGTCTTCTAATGCAGAAAGAAAAGCATGGCTGACAAATGGGTTATCCGCCCCCGCACAGGCATCCCACTCCGTTGCCGGAATGGCGTGGATACTGTTGTGCAGAGATACGGACCAGTCAGCCATGTCTGTCTTTCCTGCAATCTCAGCCGATTTCGAACAGCCCTTCTACTTCAACCGGGGCATCCAGCGGCAGGGAGGGCACGCCAACGGTGGAGCGCGCATGGCGCCCGGCATCACCAAATACGGCAACAGCCAGATCAGATGCACCATTCATGGCGGCTGCGTGTGAGGTGAACTCTGGCGTGCAGGCAATAAAGCCACCCAGACGCACCACGCGTTTCACGCGGGAAAGATCGCCCACAGCGGCGCGCACCTGTGCGATCACATTGATCATGCTGTAACGCGCAGCTTCAACCGCTGTTTCAACAGAAACGGCATCACCCAGCTTGCCGGTAGCAAACAGCTTGCCATCTTTAAGGGGCAACTGGCCGGAAACCACCAGAAGAGAACCTGTTTGAACGCAGGCTACATAGTTGGCAACAGGTGCAGCAGGTGTAGGCAGTTCGATACCAAGTTCAGCCAGACGGGATTCAGGAGTGCTCATCACGCTGTATTCCTTGTGTTAAAAAGCTGGGCAAGAAGCAGCAACTTGCCTCTTGCCCAGCAGAATGGACCGTATGCCTTTAGCAGACAAGCCGCAGATTACGGCGCTTGCGCCCGGTGGGGGGCGTATCATCTGCTTCTGGCAGGTCCAGCGGCAGAAGCGGGTCGGGGTCAGATTGTGCATCTTGGTGCGGGCCATCTGGCAGCCGCACACCCAGATACGTGTCTGATAAGGCGCGGAAGGCGTAATCCAACATGGATGTAGCGTAGGAGGCAACCGGGTCTCCCTCCACCGTGCCAGCCGGGCCAAAACAGGTGTAGGCAAAGTTTTCCACAAAGGCTTCCAGCGGGGCGCCGTATTGCAGGCCAATGCTCACGGCTTCACCCAGGCTTTCCATCAGCCCGCGCACCATGCCGCTTTCCCGCGTGGGGGTCAGGGCGAGTTCACCCAGCGTGCCATCTTCATATTCCCCCGTGCGCAGGAACAGCCGGTGGCCACCAATAGTGGTTTTTTGCGTAAAACCGCCGTGCCGAGGTGGCAAAGTGCGGCGTATGCCACGCTCCAGCTTGTTGCGGATTGGCTGGTTCTGCACTTCTGGCCGTGCGGGCATGCGGTCTACAAACCCAGTCAGAGCGCGATACATGGCCAAATGCGCGTTAGGGCCGGGCTGGGGTAAAACAGTTTCCCCTGCCAGCGCCGCAGCTAAAGCGGTTTCAACCGTAAAGCCGCGTGCTTCCAACCTCAGCAAAGCGCTTCTGGAAAGTTTGCCATCTGGCCGCAACATGGAAAAAGCCGGAGCCAGCCCGCAGGCTTCTACCCCCAAAAGTCCGTCTATCGGGTTGGAGGCAGAAAAGCCGGTTTCAATCGGGGCTAAAGGCGTTTCTGTTTCCACGGCTGCTTCGTTCCAGACAGCGCGCAGGGTTTCCCCCAATCCGGGCAGAACGGTGCGCACTGGTGGCAGCGGGAGAGATTCCGGCCCACGGCCAGCATGGGCAGTGAGTGTGGCCAGCGCAGCTATGGCGCACGCGGCAGCACGGCCATCTTCGCTATCATAATCCAGCCCAACGCCTGCAAGGCATGCGTCCAGATTGGTTAGCAGAATATCACCAGCCAAAGGGGTGGGGGCAAGCGTATCGGCAGGTGCAGTGGGGGCTGCTTCTGCTTGTTCTGGTGCAAATAAATCTGGCAGCGGCAGTTCCCCATTGCGCTGGCTGGCCAGTGTGCTGGCGGCATGGCGCAATACGGAACAGATCAGCCGCAGAGCCGCAACAAACGTGCGCGCAGCAAACCCTTCACCGGGGGAAACAAAGGCCGCCAGATTAACAATAAAGCCCGGCGGGCGGTCAAAACGGCAATGCCATACGGCTTCTG
Organism: Acetobacter sp. AC2005; assembly: GCF_037901235.1. NCBI lineage: Bacteria > Pseudomonadati > Pseudomonadota > Alphaproteobacteria > Acetobacterales > Acetobacteraceae > Acetobacter > Acetobacter sp. AC2005. Next base: position 1,047,308 of record NZ_CP149625.1, on the reverse strand, counting down.
TTGGGGCGGCCTGCCGCGTAAGCAGCATCCACACCAAAGATCGGGCCGTGGCATCATCTGGTGCCAGCGCATCAATCCAGCGGGAGGCAAGGCTGGGTAGATCCAGCGCTTCATCTCCTGGTACAAGCTGGGCCAATGCCGTTGCGGCATCTGTATCCCATTCTGCGGGCAGCGTAACGGAGCGAAGAGGAGCGTCCGGGTCTGCTGCGGCCTCTAGCGTGCTCATCAGCACGCCATTCCAGTGGCGTCTGGCTGTTGCGTTCATGCGGGTAGTTTATCGTTTCCGCCTATCGCGTCGGAACCCGGAATCGTGCTGCCAAAAGGCAGTTAACACTCTGCATAATGAGGATATGGGGGATAACTTTTTGTGAGGTTGCGTTTCCCGCCCCAATACCGGCTGCTCGAGCGCAGTTGATCGGAAACACGTGCATATTTCATGGACCGGGCATGGCGCGGAGTCCTATCATCCACAACATGGCAAACTTTGGAACATGGCTGCATACGCGCCGGAAGGGGCGGCTGGTTGGCAAGGATGCCGATGGCCGCTGCTATTACGAATCAACAGGCCCGGCCCGTCAGGGTGGTGGGGTGGAACGGCCCGAACGTTGGGTGATCTACCTGAAAGGGGAGGATCCTTCTGCTGTGCCGCCAGAATGGTGGGGGTGGCTGCACCACACGCTGGATGCGCCTATTCCGGCAGAAGAACGCAAGCCGTGGCAGCTTCCCCATAAGCCAAATATGACAGGTACGGCACAAGCTTACAGGCCACCGGGAAGCCTGTATTCCACTGGTCAGCACCCTCCCGCAACGGGAGATTACGAAGCATGGACACCTGATGCGTGATCTGCTGCGCATTTCCTGCTAAACCGAACAGGCAATACAGGGAGTGCGATGCGGCTTATGGCTTCAGCAATGGCAGAAAAATCTCGGCGTAGTCTTACAGAACTGCTTACAGGCACTTTTGTGTTGGTGGCTATTGGCGGCATGCTGGTGGCTGCAGTGGTGGGCGAAGGCCGCAAGACAGACACAACCGGTTACCAGCTTAATGCTGATTTTACGCACATAGACGGGCTGGATATTGGCTCTGACGTGCGGCTGGCAGGCGTGACAGTCGGGCAGGTGGTGCGTGAAACTGTAGATCCGCACACCTTTAAGGCGCATGTCACCTTCACTGTGCGGCCCGATATTCATCTTTCAGATGATACGGCAGCCATTATCACCAGTGATAGTCTGCTGGGTGGCAAGTATATTGCCCTCTCCCCCGGTGGGGATGACAAAACCCTCAAACCCGGTGAAACAGTTGGGCAGACACAGGGCTCCATCAGTCTGGAGCAGTTGCTCAGCAAGTTTATTTTCTCGGTTACGGATACCCTCACACGTGCCAATAAGGCAGCACCTGCAAATGGTGGTGGCACGGGCGGGAATGATCTGCCCTGAAACAGACATAAAAATCCATTAATTCAAGATTGAAGCCGGGAAACAAACAGCATGGAAAAGCCACGCTTCTGGCCACAGGATGATGGAGACCCCATAACCTGCCATGAAAAACTGCGTGTTCTGGAAGAAAACTGGCAGGAAGTGCAGGACATCGTGCGCGATGCGTTTGAGGATGCCATGCTGATGGGGGTGAGTGAGCAGTTTATGCGGGCGCGTTTGAAAGATATGGTTGATAGCCTTGCTTCTCCTAAAAACGGAGGGCAGGCAGTATGAGGCGCACAGCACCTAAAGCCGTGGCCTGTGGAGTTGTTCTGGCTGCAATGCCTATGCTGGCGCAGGCTGCCGGTACTGCTCTGGCACCTCCGGCAGTTTACGCACCTGATACGTGGCAAGGTAAAAATACAGCTGTTGTCAGGGTGCTAGACAGGCTGGATGCCCATGTGGAAGTTCTTTCTGTGCCAGTCGGCACAACGGCGCATTATAAAAGTCTGGACATTACGCCCTCACGTTGTCTGCAACGTCCCCCTACACTTTCGCCCGATGCCGCAGCATGGCTGGCTTTGCAGGATAAACATCCCAACGGAGCTACTTTTCAAGGCTGGATGCTGGCAGCAGAGCCTGCATTAGGCGTGTTTGAAAGCCCAGTTTACGATGTGCGGATGGTGCGGTGCGAAGGGGCAGATACAGAGCCTATGTTACCCCCATTGCCTAAGCCTGTTGCACCTGCTGCGCCGCCTACATCTGGTTCGGACACAGCCCCAGCACCTACGGGTGATAATTCATCTTCCAACCATGCAGGCAACCCGGATATTCCCGATGCCATACCAGACAAACAAGAAACCGGTGGCGTTTATTAGCGTTGGGTAGGGAACCGTTTCAGTTTTGTGCCGGTTCCGCGCGGCAGGTCTGTAAGATCGGTGGTTGTCGAAGCAGGGGGTGTTCGGCAACGTGTTAAAATATCGTGGTCTGGCTGCAAGTGCCTAGCAGTCTTGTCATCAGGGCCGGCCATCACAACAAGAATTGAGGTGCAAACGTGCTAGGTTCTCTCGGTGCGCAGGATTTCCGTTTCCATCTACCCCCGTTGAATGAAACTGCCTTTCTGCTCGATTTTGACGGTACTCTGGTTGATATTGCTCCCACACCAGAATCTGTTGTGGTGCCAAACGGGCTTCTTGATAGCCTGCGCCGCCTGCGTGAAGCATGTGGAGATGCCCTGGCCGTTGTTTCTGGCCGCCCGATTGATCAGATTGATCATTTTCTGGGCGATGTACCTTTTGCCGTTGCGGGTGAGCACGGGGTGGCCATTCGGCATCGCCCCGGTGGCCCTATTGAACGCGCAGCATTACCTACTCTCCCGCCTGAATGGCTGGCTCAAGCGCGAGATCTGCTGGCAACACTGCCGGGCACACGCTTAGAGCATAAAGAAGGCGGTTTTGTTCTGCATTACCGTGCCGCACCAGAAGCTGCAGAAACATTGCGTAAGGCAGCGGATGAATGGGTTAAGCAATCTAAAGGCACATTCTTGCTTTTGCCGGCCAAAATGGCGTGGGAAATTCGCCCTGCCGGAATTGATAAGGGCTATGCCGTTTCCCTGTTAATGGAAAATCCACCCTTTACGGGCAGAAAGCCTGTGTTTGTAGGGGATGACGTAACGGATGAAGATGCCATAGCCGCTGTGCGTAGAATGGGGGGCGTGGGGCTGCGTATTCCATCTGATTTTCCAACACCTTCTATTTTTCGGGCCTGGCTGGCCTCCCTTACAGGCGGGAGCCGATAAGGGATGGGGCGTCTTGTTATTGTTTCCAATCGCGTTCCGGCTGTGCGCGACCGTGCTCAACCTGCTGGAGGGTTGGCTGTTGCCTTGCGTGATGCCGTGCAAGGGCAGGAATGCCTTTGGTTTGGGTGGTCCGGCCAACAAATCCCAGATGATGAAGGGGAAGATCGGCGCGTTAGCATAGACACGGTGGAGAATGTAACCTACGCCACCGTAGATCTCACCCAATCCGAATATAATGGATTTTACGAAGGGTATTCCAACGGAATCCTCTGGCCACTTTGCCATTATCGCGCCGGGTTAATGAATTATAGTCGGCAGGATAGGCATACATATCATGCCGTAAACACCATGTTTGCGCAGAAACTTGCTCCCTTATTGAAATCTGATGATTTGATATGGGTGCATGATTACCATCTATTTCCACTTGGGCTTGCGCTGCGTGAATTAGGCATAAAATGCCGTATCGGCTTTTTCCTGCACATTCCGTTTCCACCATGGAGTTTGATGCGGGCCTTGCCGGGTGCAGAAAAGCTCATGCGGTCTTTGCGTGCCTATGATGTGATGGGTGTGCAGACAGAAGACGATGCCCGGAATGTGAACGAAGGCTTTTCCGTTGTGGGTGTGCCTGCGCAGGCACGTGTATTCCCTATTGGAATAGACCCTGAAAGTTTTCAGAAGCAGGCTTCTTCTGGTTTGGATAACCCGGAGGTGCAGAAGCTTGAAAAAAGCCTGCGCGGTCTGCCGTTGATTATCGGCGTGGATCGTATGGATTATTCCAAGGGGCTGCCAGAGCGTTTTCGGGCGTATGAAACGTTCTTGCGCAAATACCCAGAATATCGCGGGAAGGTTATTTACCTTCAGATCACCCCGGTTTCTCGCGGTAGTGTGCCAGAATACAAGATGCTGCGTGAAGAACTGGATGGTGTGGTGGGCCATATTAACGGCACGTATGGAGATTTTGACTGGGTTCCTATCCGCTACCTTACGCACCCTGTTCCGCGTGAGTTGCTGGCGCCGTTTTTCCGCCTTTCTCGCGCAGCGTTGGTAACGCCCTTGCGGGATGGTATGAATCTGGTTGCCAAGGAATATGTCGCTGCTCAGGATGAGGAAGATCCCGGCGTGCTTATTCTCTCCCGTTTTGCTGGTGCTGCGCCAGAAATGGAAGATGCGCTTTTGGTAAACCCGCATGATGCAGATGAAGTGGCAGATGCCTTGCATAAATCACTCAGCATGTCTCTTTCAGAAAGACAGGTGCGGTGGAAACGGCTGAAGCCAGATGTCTGGCGTGTTACGGCTGGCAGTTGGGCGCGTTCTTTTATTACGGCATTGGCAGAGGTGCGGTCTGAATGAGGGGGAGCCACGCATCTCGGCCACTGGCGCTATTTTTGGCAGGTGCAGCATTATTGGCGCTGGGGGTGGTGTGGTACACCCAACATGTTTTGCAAATTATGCCCTGCGAGTTGTGCCTGTGGGAGCGTTGGCCGTGGCGCCTGCTGCTTGGTACAGCCATTGTGGCTGCTGTGTTGCCAGATAAAGTGACACGGCAGCTTTTGTGGTTAACAGTACCTTTTATGGTGGCAGATATCGGGCTTTCTATCTGCCATGTAGGGGTGGAGTGGCAATGGTGGCCAAGCCCACTGCCTGCATGCCATGCGCCGCATATATCTGGGCACACTATGGCGGAACGTCTGGCTTCCATGCCTTTGCTGCCTTCCAAACCCTGTGATGCAGCTACGTATCTGGTGCCGGGGGTTCCGGTTTCCATGGCGGCAATGGGCGGCCTGTATGCTGCTGCCGTGTTATGGATTTTTATGGTCTGGCGTAAAAAGCTGGAACGTGTAACGCGTCGTATTTTCCATTAAATATTACAGTTTAAGTGTTAGGTTTTTATTGTTGCAGGCGTGGTCACTTCGTTGCCGTATTGTAGCGGTTGAAGCACCACGTATAAATCTTATACTGTGTGCCTGAATGAAATGTCAGGATATCTCTATGTCTTTAAGCGGTAATATTAAAAAAATCGATTGGAGCGTATTTGACGCAACATGGTACGCAGAAAAATATGAAGATGTTCTGAAATTTCTGGGTATTGAAGGTGCAGAGGCATTAGAGGCATTTTATAGGGAAAAGGGGCCTGCGCTCCGCCATTCTCCCAATCCGTATTTTGATGAAGATTGGTATTTGCGGCGTTATCCTGCTGTTGCTGATGCCGTAAGCAAAGGTGAATGGCAATCTGGGTTTGACCATTATTGCCGCACTGGTTCTTCTTCCCATAATCCACACTGGCTTTTTGATCGTGAATTCTATTTCAAACAGCAGCCAGCTCTTCAACCTGCGGTATTGGAAGAAGCCGGATTTCGAAATCTTTATGATCATTACCTGAATGTGGGTGATGAACAGTTTTTGACGGGGTCATGGTTTTTTAACCCAACAGCGTATCTCAAAAGCGGCCATGCACGTATTGAAGGCTTGGGTGCTTTTGCACAATGCGTACGTAATCTGGAACCTGAGCAGGGATATGGGCACCGTCTGTCCTGGTATTTTGACCCTGAATGGTATCTGGAAACCTACCCACATGTCAGGAAGGAACTGGATTCAGGGCGTTGGCTTTCTGCCCTGCACCATTATCTGTCTAATTCTACACCAACAGATTACAATCCGAATGCGTACTTTTCGGAAGAGTTTTATGGCAGCGTTAACCATGATGTAAGTGGTGCGGTTGAAAGCGGAAACTTCCGTAATTTTTATGAACATTTTTTACGCTATGGCGTGCATGAACTGCGTAAACCAAGCGCCAATGTTGATTTGGAAGGCTACTACCGTAATGCGGTTGTGCAAAAGGAAGTTACCCGGGGTGATTTCCCAGATGCATTCGCGCACTATATTGCCCATAACGGCAGGTTAGAAGATGATGTGGCAGGGCTGAAGGAAAGCGAAGCTCTTTCCAAAAAGCTCTATCATGAAATGTGTCAAATTCGGTTGCCTGTTCTTTTGAATCAGACATTGGATTTCACATACGATGTGCCAGATTTAAGCGTTATTATTGTAGCGCATAACCTGTTTGCCATGACCATGAGCGCATTGGCATCGTTACGAGCCAACTATAATGGCCAAATGCAGGTTATTGTAGTGGACTCTGGTTCTACAGATGGTGTGCGCCATATTGAACGTTATGTGCGTGGTTTGGATGTTGTACGTTTTCCAGGCAATGTTGGTTTCTTGTTGGGTTGCAATGCCGCATTGGAAAAAGTGCATGGTCCATTCACGCTTTATCTGAATAACGATACAGAGTTGATGCCAGAAGGCATTGGCAATGCCTTGGCACGGCTACGCTACAAAATGAAAATAGGGGCCGTGGGTGGCAAACTTGTACGCACCAATGGCTTGTTGCAGGAAGCAGGGAGTATTGTCTGGCGCGATGGTTCTGTGTGCGGTTATCTGCGTGACCAGCGGCCAGATGTGCCAGAAGCTAACTTTGTAAGATCCGTAGATTATTGCGCCGGTGCGTTTTTGATGGTGCGTACATCTTTGCTGCGTCAGCTAGGTGGCTTTGATACAGATTATGCCCCAGCGTATTTTGAAGAAACAGATCTGTGCCTGCGTATTCATGAAGCCGGGTTTGATGTTGTGTACGACCCTTCGGTGGTTGTGGTGCATTATGAATACGGTACATCCAGTTTTATGAGCGGTGCTTCCATGATAGCGCGCAATCAGGATGTATTTCGCCGTAAGCATACAGCATATTTGCGCCAGAAAAGCCTGAATAACCCAAGAATGCTGATAAAGGCCCGTTTCAGCAGGCAGGATCAGAAACGCGTTTTATTTATTGAAGACAGATTACCCTATCGGTTTTTGGGGTCAGGCTTTACGCGTTCAAATGATATTGTGCGCAGCATGATTGCTGCAGGATGCCAGGTAACGGTGTATCCGGTGTTTAGACCCACAGAATCTCAGGAAGATATCTGCATGGCTTTTCCCGATCAGACAGAGGTGATCTGGGATAGGGAGCTGCCAGAACTGGAAGATTTTATTAAATCCCGCGCCGGATATTACGATGCTATCTGGATTGCACGCACGCATAATGCAGACCGTCTGGCTCCAGTGCTGATGGATTGTGCTGATGCTCTAACAGGCACAATGGTGATTATTGATACTGAAGCCGTATCGGCCCCGCGTGAGTACCGTAAAATGGAATTACGGGGGCAAACGCCAGAAAACACAGTAGATGATCTTCTGAAGCACGAATTCAGACATCTGTTCATGGCTGAAAAAATTATTGCAGTGAACAGCAAGGATTCAAAAATCCTTAATGCGCATGGTTTTTCGAATGTTCATGTTCTTGGGCATTTGCAAAATGCTTCAACATGGTCTCCCGGATGGGAAGAGCGTCGGAATATTCTTTTTCTGGGGGCTATGCACGATCAGGATTCACCTAATGTCGATTCTCTTGCCTGGTTTAGCGGAGAGGTGTTGCCATTATTGGATGGCCGTTTGCCAGAGGATGTTAAGTTTACAGTTTGTGGCTATGTAAACCCGCGTGTTGATCTTACGCCGCTTCTTAACAACCCACGCGTTGTGGTGACGGGGCGGGTAGAGGATGTAACCCCTGTTTATAATAGCCACCGAGTATTTGTGGCACCAACCCGATATGCCGCGGGCATTCCCTACAAACTGCACGAAGCCGCAGCACATGGTATTCCTATTGTAGCAACGGATATCTTGTGTGAGCAGGTTGGATGGGTGCCGGGTGAAGATATGCTGTGCGCCAGTATCTCAGACGCACAGGGTTTTGCAGATGCCATTGTCCGACTGTATGAAGACAAGCAGATGTGGGAAAAAGTGCATGTGCGTGAACTCAAGCGGATTTCTACAGAGAACACGCAAGAGAATTATGTAAAAGCGATAAAGGAAATTTTAGAAATTTCCTGAATGGTATCTGCACGTCAGATGAGATGAGTGGGATCTTCCATCTTCAGAATCTGACGTGCCAGACTATGCAGCCGTGCGCTGGCACGTGCCCCTAATGTGCTGATGTCCTGATAGGAAAACCAGCGTGCTTCCAAGGCATCATCACCAGCCTGTACCGGGTTCTGGGTGTGTTCGTGCTCCTCACATCTTACGGCAAGAATGATGTAATGGAACGCCAGTTTTCCATCGGTGTCATAATGCAAGCTGTCAAATGCATCTATTACAGAAGTTGCTTTTGCAGGTAAGGATGTTTCTTCTAATAATTCACGTTCTGCGGCATGGAAAATTGTTTCTCCCGGTTCAATCCGTCCTCCCGGAAAACCCCATAACCCGGCATCTGGTGCATTGGCGCGCCGAACAAGCAAAAAATTATTCTGCCTGCGTACAATAGCAAGAACACCGGAGCGGGGGAGGCAGGAATGGCATGATGTTTTCATGATCGGGAAGTGTAGAAGGTCATGAATGCTGGTCAACCCTTATCTGCGTAAAAGGGATTGGGCTGTTTTTTCTCTTTGCCCCAATGCAGAAAATGCGTGTTAAATACAGCCACAACCGTGTGGATGTTGCGCACGGAAAATATAAACCAGCTATCAAGGAGCGCATCTTATGTCGGCAGATACAATTGCCATTCCGGGTATAGCCAAACCTGCTTCTCGCATTGCGCTAGGTACATGGGCCATTGGTGGTTCCATGTGGGGTGGTGCAGATGATGCAAACGCCAGTAAGACGATAGATGAAGCTCTGGAGCTTGGTATCAATATGATTGATACAGCACCAGTCTATGGATTTGGGCATTCTGAAGAAGTTATTGGTAAGGCTTTGGAGGGCCGACGTGGCCGCGTTATTCTGGCCACCAAGGTTGGCCTGAACTGGCAGGACGGCAAGGTTTTCAGGGATAGTCGGCCAGCACGGATTGAAGAAGAAGTTGAAAAATCTTTAAGCCGTTTGCGCACAGATTATATTGATCTGTATCAGGTTCATTGGCCCGATACGCGCACGCCGTTTGAAGAAACAGCCCGTGCTCTGGAAAATCTGGTTAAAAGCGGCAAGGTTAAAGCCTTGGGGCTGAGCAATTTCTCACCTGCGCAGATGGATGAATTCCGCAAGTTTGCCCCTGTTTCTGCCGTGCAGCCGCCATACAACCTGTTTGAGCGTGAAATAGAGCGCGATGTTCTGCCGTATGCAGAAAAGAACAATCTGGTTGTGCTGGCGTATGGCCCGCTGTGCCGTGGCCTGCTTTCTGGCCGCATGACGGCAGACCGGAAGTTTGAAGGAGATGATCTGCGCAAAACAGACCCCAAGTTCCAGCAGCCGCGTTTTGGGCAGTATTTGCAGGCGGTGGAAGATCTTAAAGCCATTGCCAACAAGTACGGCAAAAGCATGTTGGCTCTGGCTATCCGCTGGGTGTTGGATCGTGGTCCAACTATTGCGTTGTGGGGCGCGCGTAAGCCAGAACAGATTGCAGGCGTGGATGATGCCTTTGGCTGGAAGCTGGATGCAGAAGACATGAAAGCCATTGATGCTATCTTGGCCAAGGATATCAAAGATCCGGTAGGCCCAGAGTTTATGGCTCCTCCACTGCGGGCCTAATTCGGCGTAACAGGCACAGGGCTGGCTTCTCCAGCCCTGTTCTCGCCGCAAGGCTGGCGGTGGCCCATACGCATTGACTCAGATGCGGCTTTTTTCGCACTCTATTAAGTTATGAAAGAGCCGCATCCTCCTTATCAGGCTGAGCCTGAGCAGGCGACAGTCTGTATGTTTCCGCTTCAGCAGGTGTTGGGGCGTGTAGAGGCTGCGGAATATTTGGGTATTCCTACCCGTAGGCTCAGATTTCTTGAAATGTTTGGGCGTGGTCCTAAATCTGTTTCTCAGCGGGCAGGGGCCATTCAATTTCGTAAAGAAGACTTGGATAACTATAGTGCCCAGCAGTTTAGCCGTGCCGGATTAGGGGTAGATGCGCTTTCGCGTTATCGGAGTATGCGCGCACTGGCTGATTATAAAGGGTTGGATCCGTTTATGGATATGGCCAGCCGAGATGAGCTTTCTCAGGCATGCACCTATATTGGCGGGCGTGTGGGTATTGGGCTGGGGCTGGTGGTGATTGTGCTTTCTCATACCCCGTTGTCCCGCATTTTGTTCCATGTGGTGCGTTAAGGCGGTTTTGTCGCGGTCTGGGCGCTTTCATATCTTGCGCAAGGCGCTGGGGCAGCCCATGTTTGGGCAATGGCTTCCAAAACTTCTTCCTCTGCGGCACGTGGCAAAAAGCGCCCTTCATTAAGCGAGCGCGCCGCTAGCCTTCCCCCAGTTCTGTTCGAGCCGGAAAAGCAGGCTCCACGTCCACGCCTCAAGCGTATGGAAGTGGTATCGGAATACGAACCGGCGGGGGATCAGCCGCAAGCTATCAGTGAACTGGTGGCAGGGGTGGAAGCTGGCGAACGCGATCAGGTTCTGCTGGGGGTTACGGGTTCTGGTAAAACCTTTTCCATGGCTAAAATTATTGAGGCCACGCAAAAGCCTACGCTTATTTTAGCACCCAACAAAACATTGGCAGCTCAGCTTTATGGGGAAATGAAGCAGTTTTTCCCCAATAATGCAGTTGAATACTTTGTTAGCTATTACGATTACTATCAGCCAGAAGCCTATGTGCCACGTTCTGATACGTATATTGAAAAAGACAGCCAGATAAACGAACAGATTGACCGTATGCGCCATGCCGCCACACAGGCGCTGCTGGAGCGGAACGATGTCATTATTGTAGCCTCTGTTTCCTGTATTTACGGTATCGGATCTGTAGAAACCTATTCCCGCATGGTGGTGAAGCTGGAACTGGGCGGAGAGATAGACCGGGATAAGCTGATAAAAAGTCTTGTTGAACTCCAGTACCGTCGGAATGATGCTGCATTTGCGCGAGGCACTTTCCGCGTGCGTGGTGAAACAATAGATATCTTTCCCGTGCAGAATGAGGATAGAGCCTGGCGTGTTTCGCTATTTGGAGATGAGGTTGACGGGCTGATAGAGTTTGACCCCCTGACAGGTGAAAAAACGGCTGATCTGCAGGAAATTACCATTTACGCAAACAGCCATTACGTAACCCCACGCCCTACGTTGAATCAGGCCATTAAAGGCATCAAGCAGGAACTGCGCGAACAGCTTGATGTGTTTACAAAGGCTGGCAAGCTGCTGGAAGCAGAACGGCTGGACCAACGCACCACCTTTGATCTGGAAATGCTGGAAACAACAGGTGTGTGTAAGGGGATCGAAAACTATTCCCGCTATCTTTCAGGCCGCAAACCGGGTGACCCACCACCAACCCTGTTTGAATATCTGCCTGAAGATGCGCTGTTGATTGTAGATGAAAGCCACGTAACCGTGCCGCAGATTGGTGGCATGGAACGAGGAGACCATGCGCGCAAATCCGTTCTGGCGGAGTTTGGGTTTCGGCTTCCTTCCTGTCTGGATAACCGGCCTTTGAATTTTGCGGAGTGGGATAAGTTTCGCCCACAAAGCATTTTTGTAAGTGCTACGCCGGGTCCGTGGGAAATGGAACGCACAGGCGGCGTGTTTGCTGAACAGGTTATTCGCCCCACCGGGTTGGTGGACCCCATTACAATTATCCGGCCTGTTGAGCATCAGGTAGATGATCTGTTGGCAGAATGTCGCACCACTATTGGCAAGGGTGGGCGCGTGTTGGTGACAACGCTGACCAAACGCATGGCGGAAGATTTAACCGATTATATGAACGAAGCCGGTATTCGGGTAAGATATCTGCATTCCGATGTAGATACGCTGGAACGGATAGAAATTATCCGAGACCTGCGCATGGGCGCATTTGATGTGCTTATTGGTATTAACTTGCTGCGAGAAGGCTTGGATATTCCAGAATGTTCGCTGGTTGCTATTCTGGATGCAGATAAGGAAGGGTTCTTGCGTTCGCGCACCTCTCTTATTCAGACCATTGGCCGTGCGGCCCGAAATGTAGAGGGCCGGGTTCTGCTTTATGCGGATAAAATGACGGATTCCCTAACATACGCTGTAGAGGAAACAGCCCGTAGGCGTGAAAAACAGATGGCGTGGAACACAGAGCACGGCATTACGCCACAAAGCGTGCGCAAGAATATCAGTGATATTGTCTCTTCTGTGTTCGAGCAGGATTACGTCACCATCGCGCCGGATGAAGATACCGGCGTTGCAGAGTTTGTGGGGCAGGATTTGGGCGCGGCCATTGCCGGGTTGGAAAAGCGTATGCGCTCCGCTGCAGCAGAGTTGGAGTTTGAAACTGCTGCCCGCCTGCGAGATGAAATTCAGCGGCTGGAAGCCTTGCAGCTTGGGTTGGAACCGCCCCCGGTAGCGGCTTCAACCGCAGGAAAAGCCCAGACAAGTGGCCGTAAACCCAAAAAAGACAAGGTGCCACGGCCATTGGGGCCAGGTGGGGGTGGGTATGACCCGGCAGCCAGACGAAAAAAGCGCTAACCTAAAGAAAGACGGCAGGTATCGGCCAAAAATATAGCGAAACACCGTAAGCGTTCGGGCAGGCCTTGTTTCTGCCGCTTATCCCTTCTACCGTCCGCAGAGCAAACCCTTATTTGTGCGGACATTACGGCATGACAACGTCAGATCCTTTTATCCAGCCGGATTATACAGCACTGGAGCAAGCGCCTGTTGCGCCAGATCCTTTCCCGCATGTGGTGGTGCCGCATTTTATCCGGTCAGAAGATCTGGGGCGTTTGTTTGCGCATCGGCCGCATATTGTGTCTGGCGGATCTTTCCCGCCAGAGTCCTTGCAGCTTTCTTTTCTTATGCAACATTTGGTGGAAGAACTGGAAGGCCCGCGTTTAAAGGCGATTGTTGCGGAAAAATTTCATCTCAATCTCGATCATGCGCCTTCCATGCTCACCATTCGTGGGCGTACGCGTGAAAAAGATGGGCGCATCCACACAGATTCATTGGCCAAACGCGTAACCATTTTGCTGTACCTGAACCCATCGGGGGCCGGTGAGGCATGGGAGCGGCAGGAAGGCTGTTTGCGTCTTTTGCGTGGCCCGCATGATATTGAAGATTACGCCAAGGAAGTGCCACCTGTAGATGGCACCTTGCTGATTTTCCCCAACGGTCCAACCACATGGCATGGGCATAAGCAGTTTGTGGGGCAGCGCTATACCATCCAGTTAAATTACATGACAGAAGATGCACGTGCCCGGTCTGAACTCCGGCGGCATAAACTTTCTGCCTTGGTTAAAAAGTTGCCTTTGCCGCAATTGGGGCAGTAACTTTCCTTTTTTGATCTGTTGCTGCATTGAACAGGAAACCTGAATGATTTTCCGCAAGCCGTCTGCTGCCCGTAAACACTTTTCACTGCTGGCCGTAACGCTGGCCCTGTTGGGAGGCACGGCCCTTTCTCCCATACTGGCTCATGCTCAGGACGCCGCACCGGGTATGCCGTCTGCTCTTGTACCCCCTAGCCTGAGCAGTGCGCAGGTTGTGCGGGCCACTCTTCCGAATGGCCTCAAGGTTGTGATCGTCCCTAACCGGTTGGCTCCGGTTGTCACAACGGAAATCAACTATCTTGTTGGCTCGGCAGAAGTGCCAGAAGGCTTTCCCGGCACGGCACATGCGCTGGAACATATGATGTTCCGTGGCAGCAAAGGGTTGGATAAGGATCAGCTTGCAGCTATCGGTACGCGCTTGGGCGGCAGTTATAATGCAGATACAACAGAAGACGTAACGCAGTATTTCTACACAGCGCAGGCGCAGGATTTGCCTGTTTTGCTGAAAATTGAAGCCCTGCGCATGAACGGCTTAACCCTGTCTGAAGCGGATTGGGAAAAAGAGCGTGGCGCGATTGAGCAGGAAGTTGCGCGTGATCTTTCCAGCCCGGCATATCGGTATCTGGAACAGTTGCAGGGCATTCTGTTTGCAGGCACGCCCTACGAACACGATGCACTGGGCACACGGCCTTCCTTTGATAAAACCACGGCCGCTGATCTGAGAGATTTTTACCAGAAGTGGTATGGCCCCAACAATGCCGTGCTGGTTATTGTGGGTGACATTAACCCGGTTTCTACCTTGCAGTTGGTGCAGGATACGTTTGCCGATATCCCGCGCAAGGATTTACCGCAGCGCCACAAGGTAACTCCGGTGGCACCGCCGGCTAAAACACTTACGCTTTCCACAGATTATCCTGTTGGGTTTGCAACGCTTGCCTTCCCTATGGCAGGCAGTTCTTCATCAGATTTCGCAACGGCGGATATTCTGTCAGACGTGCTCTCCAGCCAGCGTGGTGCGCTGTATGATCTGGTGCCGCAGGGCAAGGCGTTATACGCAGGGTTTGAATATGCCCCTAAAAAAGAAGCGGGTTTTGGTTTGGCGCTTGCGGCTTTCCCCAAAGGTGCAGATGCTTCTGGCCCCATGAATGCCATGAAAGCTGTGCTGGAAAAAATTCGTAAGGAAGGCGTACCAGCAGAACTTGTTGAAGCTGCCAAGCAAAAAGAAATTGCCCAGCTTCAGTTTTCCGCCAACTCTGTAAGTGGTCTGGCATCTATTTGGTCCAACGCCTTGGCATTTCAGAATCTGGATAGCCCGGGAGATCTGGTAGCCGCCTATCAGGCCGTCACACCAAAGGCAGTGAATGATCTGGCCGCAAAGCTGCTTGATCCGGCACATGCTGTGTCTGCCATTCTTACCCCAGAAGCATCCGGCAAGGCCGTTTCTGGCAAAGGCTTTGGCGGGGCAGAATCTTTTGCAACAGCTCCAGATAAACCAGTAAAACTGCCGCAATGGGCAGAAAAAGCTCTGGCCAAACTGGAAGAACCAAAACCTACACCACTGCCTGCAGTCAGCACCTTATCGAACGGCATCAAGCTGATTGTCTGGCCATCTCATGTCAGCCACACCATTCAGCTTTCTGGCCAAATTCGTCAGACACCCGAATTGCAGGAACCCAAGGGCAAGGAAGGTGTACATAGCTTAACAGAGGCTCTGTTCTCCTATGGCACAATGCAGCATGATCGTCTGGCTTTTCAGAAAGCACTAGATGATGTGCCTGCATGGGAAGATGCAGGGGGCAATTTTTCTTTGCAAGTTCTTACGCCTGATTTTGAAAAAGGTGTGGAGCTGCTTGCAGAAAATGAATTGCACCCGGCATTCCCAGAAAAAGATTTTACGGTTGTACGCACACAGTTGGCACAGGCGCAGGCTGGGGAGCTGGTATCTCCTGGGCATCTGTTTGATAAAGCTATCAAGGCCGCCATTCTGCCGGAAACAGATCCGACACAGCGTGATGCTACACCTGAATCTATTATGAGCGTAACCCGTGATGATGTGCTGCATTATTACCAAAGTGCATGGCGCCCAGATCTGACAACTATTGTTGTAACGGGTGATATCTCACCAGAAAAAGCACAGGCTGTATTAGAAAAAGCTTTTGGTAGCTGGAAAGCAGAAGGACCAGCACCTGATGTTAATCTGCCGACTGTACCGCTGAGCAAAACATCCCGCGCAACCGTGCCTGATAAGAGTAGCGTGCAGAATGATGTTGTACTGGCAGAAACATTAGGGCTGACAGCACAAAATCCTGATCACTTCCTGCTGCAGTTGGGCAATGAGGTACTGGGCGGCGGGCTGTTCTCTTCACGTCTGTATAGAGATATGCGGGTGAAGACAGGCTATGTTTATTCTGTAAGCAGTTCTTTTGATTGGGGGCGTACGCGCGGGGCCTATACTGTCAACTACGGTGCTGATCCGGATAAAGTTGGTAAAGCGCAGAGTGTTGTCATGAAAGATCTGAAGGCCATGCAGTCTGCACCACCTACAGCAGAGGAACTTTCTTTGGCCAAAGCCTCACTGTTGCGGAGCCTGCCTCTTGCCAGAGCCAGTTTGGGCCGGATTGCTGCGCAGTATCTTTACTTGGAAGATCTGGGCTTGCCGCTTGATAATGCTGATCGTGGGGCAAAAGTATATTACAAAGCCACTGGAGCAGAAGTGCAGGCTGCGTTCCGTAAATGGATCAGACCAGATGATCTTGCTGTTATTGTAAAGGGTCCTACGCCTACTTGGTGAATAATGACATGTATTCGTAAATATTTTATGAATGGGTTTTTCATATGCATTTTACGGATACATTGTAAATTATCTTTTTCCACTCGTATTTAGAAATTAAAAATAGTACGAGTGGATTGGGTGTCAGTATTTTCTGGACAGAAAAATAATTATGCTTGTATTAGATTTATCAGAAAATCATTTATGTATCGAAGAGCTTGCTATGCAGAAGATCACGAGGGGGTGTTGTGATGTCCGGTGAAAAAAAGCCTGTCAGTAAGGTTCGTTCTTCTCGTGTGAAAGTGGCGCGTAAAAAAGTTGTGGCCCCAACAGCGTCAGAAACACATGAACCAGAAGTGGTGCCTCAAGTTGAAGAACAGGTAGCAGCAGACCCTGTAGCCAAGCCTGCACAGGTTCCGGCGGCAGAACAAATTGCATTAGCACTTCAGTCTCAGGCGGGTATTGTGGAACAAGAAGCTGAAAAAGAACGTCGGGCCGCTATCTTTTTTGATAGCCAGTGGTACCTTAATGCATATCCAGATATTCGTGAGGCGGGTGTAGATCCGCTGGAACACTTTCTGGATTATGGTGCTAAGGAAGGTAGAAACCCGAATGCGCTGTTCAATAGCCTTTCCTATTTACGGGTAAATCCAGATGTAGCTGGGTTTGGGCCGGGGCCTTTTATCCATTACATCTGTTATGGTTTTCAGGAAGGTCGCCCACTACGGTAGGATGCGCTAAATTAAAAAAAGGGCGTATGGTTATTAAACCATACGCCCTTTTTTATTATTATATAAAAGATATTTTTTATATTTCTTCAACAACTTCTATATGAGACGGAAACTCTACTTCTTTATTTTCATCCAGAATATAATAGTGAATATTCTCTGAAACCCAATCTTCCCGGAAATCACAATCCTTATAAATGTTACGGCATGGCGTATTATCTGGAAGATCATGAATAGATGCCGTTACACGGACATCTCCATGTTTTTCTCTAACGTGGCTGACAACATCAGCAATAATACTCTTTTCTACTTCCATGCCCAAAACACGGCAGCTCATAACAAACTGTACAATTTCATTATTGCGCAGGTATATTACGCTTACCAACCCATATTTAGTGAATTTGTCCTGAACAGTTGCAACAATAATTTCTCCGCCTTCAGCTAGAAAGCGTGTGAGTTCTTCAAATGTCCAACGTTTACCAGATGTGTTGAACTGATTGGTCTTGTTGGTAAGTTCTAAGGCACGTGCCAGTTCTGGTTGTTCTGCATCTGTGATGTAGGTGAGGCAGACCGTACATTCCAACGATGCCAGAAATTCTTCACGGTTCAGGTTGGTGCGTGTTTCTTCACGGGCAATTTGTCCTCGGATCATGGTTTCCCGTTGGACTGATTCCTGTGTCAGGCGTGCAACCTGCGTTTCGGGGGACCATAAAAGAATACGACGCGTGAGATACGGGTTGCCGCCAATTGTACGAATTTCAGGAAACGCCGTGTTAACAGCAGCGCGTTCTACAGGGTTATCATCTACAAACACAACGCTTTTGGGTTTGATGTTAAATTCCTGGCAAATGGCAGCAATATTTTCTGGTTTGGGCGTCCAGTTAATTTTAACAGAGGCAAAATCTTCCAATTTAATAAACTGTGGGTTGATAATATCATCCCACCGTTCACGCACATAGGCTTCATCATTTTTGGAGCAAATCGCCACCAGAATACCGCGTGCGCGCAAGGTATGGATAGTTTCCCACAAACCTACAGGCCAACCATCGGTACGTGGCCAAGGTTGTACTTCTGGGCGGTAATGTTCTGCTATCTGGCCGCGCCATAGGGTGTTGTCCAGATCAAAAATAACGGCCTTAACCTGATCTACTTGATGTACAGTACGATGAGCTGCAACAATCTGGCGGAAAATGGTTTTAATAAATTCTTCTCGGTGAATAGGATAAATGGTTTCTAGTGCAGGAATGGGTTCATTGCGTTCAATTGCACCGAAATCATCCCAATCCTGAAAAGACAAACCGCCATGAGTATGGAAGTAAATAACATCATCCAGCACATAGCGTTTGCCTAAAGAAGACACGACGGAATCAACGTCTAGTACATAGGCATTTTTATAACTGGAAATTTTTTTGGCCAGATGCATGTTCAAGCGCCTGACCATATAGGTAAGGTCTACTTCTGTACCTTGTGAGAGCAAGCTGGAGGCTGTGCTTATTTGCGGAACTATAAAGTTAGAGACAAATGTTAATAACCCATGTTTGCGGTTGTAAAGCAGTGCCGCATCTAGCATGACATCTAGCGTGTTTAAGGCATCGTGCAGAATATTTTCTGCAAACGCTGGGTCGTTAAGCCTAAACCCTTCTATCACACGGTCACTTAAAACAGTACGTAATGGAATTTGTACATATTGTAGATCGTACTGATCTGCTGGTACGGGTGGGGCTTCAGGTAAAATGCTTACAAAATTATAAGGGATGTAATCAAAATTGATATCTGGATAATACCCCTTAAAGGCTTCCAGATATAAAGAAGTTAAGCATGATCCAACCAAGAGAATGCGATTGATCTTGCGCTCTGTTTTTTGAAGATCTGTAGGAAATAGAAAATCCGGAGATGCAAGAGAAGAATTATTTTTTGTTGTTGCCGACATAAAGAACTCCGCCAAGATAGCTCTTATTCTATTTAGATTCGTAATGAAGAGATTACTTGTTCAGTGAGGGAAATGAGTAAGAGCGTAAGGCCTCATTGGAAGTTTATAAAAAATTAATTCATACAACACAATGAACATCTTTATAGTCACCCGCCAACATGAAAGAAAGTATTTTTAGGCAATGAATTAAGGGAGGGGAATGAGAAAATCATAGATAAACAGAATAATTTTCATGTAGAGAAATAGTTAACTGTTGTATTTTCTAACATAAAAATTTATATTCTGTATAAGAACCTGCAAATAGAGATAGCATTCAAACGGAAGATGCAATGGTAAGTTTAACTGCCTGGAATAAAAAAGACATAAAATCAATAATTGATTCAGGAAAATTCGATACTGAATTTTATTTAAAAGAAAATCCAGATGTAAAAAAATCTGGTCTTGATCCAATTATACATTATGTTCTTTACGGGGTGCATGAAAACCGTAATCCTAATGATAATTTCAATACAGAAATATATTATAATCTTTATAAAAATGTGATCGGGAAGAATGAGAATCCCTTTGCGCATTATATAAGAAATAATGACCATCTGTTTTTCTTTGAAAAAGGTCTATTGCAGGAATATTCGTATGTTTCCATTACGAATGCATTGAACCGATTAAAGAAATATCCGTTCTTTAATGAAGAAGATTATGTGCGTATGAACAGTGATGTTTCATCCGCCAGTATGCCAACCGCCCGCCATGCTTTGCTGTATGGTATTGGCGAAGGGAGAGAAATTTTTTCCAAGCGTTCAATCGTGCGCTTTTTGGGTAATGAATGTAAGCACGACGTTAACTATAAAATTACAGATAAAGTTTATGGTAAGAATTTTCCTAAAACAATTGGGGTATTCTACCATTCCGAAGGTAATTCCTTCATTCAGGAACTGGCCGAGTGTTTAAGCGACTATCTGTGCGATGCCGGTTTGAATGCCAAGGTCCTGACCGAAAAAACGCCAGAGGAAGAAACACCTGAACTCTGCATTTTCTGTGCTCCGCATGAGTTCTTCTTTCTGGATGGTAATGAAATCTGGAAGCGTGATGAGATTATTAGAAAATCCATCATGTTTAATACAGAACAACCTCAGACACTCTGGTTTACACGTGGCATTCTGTACATCCTTATGTCAGCCGGGGTGATGGATCTGTGTTATCAAAATCTCAAATCCTTTTCAGATGTCGGGCTTCCGGTCTTCCACTTTGATCCGCCGGTTAAAATAGAGGCTTGCAAACTTTCCGAGGCAGACAAAAAGCATCCCTTATTCCGTATTTTGCCAGAAAAGGCCAAAACAGGTTCTACGCCATTCCGGCCAATTGCCGAGCGTGATATTGATGTCAGCTTTTTTGGGAATGCCTCCCGCAAGCGCGAAAAATTCTTTTCACGTTCAGCGGCTTTCTTTTCCAACTACCAGTGTTTCTTGTATTACCGTAAGGCAGATGGGCCTATCCCCTCTACCGGTGTTTACGATATTCTTTCGCGGCTTCCACGCTATGTTGCAGAAAACTCCAAGGTAGCGTTAAATATTCATCGTGATGATAACTGCTTTTTTGAATGGCATCGTATTGTCAAGCAGGGTCTGGCTTCCGGTACTATCGTTGTTACAGAAGAATGTTTCCCGCATCCGCTGTATAAGGCAGGTGAGCACTTTCTGTCTGAAACGCCGCGGCATATGCCCAATCTGGTAGAATGGTTGATTCAGACTGAGGATGGGCAAAAAGAGGCAGCCAGAATTCAGCAGAATATCTTTGATTTGCTGCAAGATGAAAAAATATTCAACTCCAAGAATATCGATCTCAAAAACTATATTTCTGCTGTGTGGAGCACTGTGAAATGAGCGTTATCAAGCCATGGGACCCCAGCCCGGAAGTTGTTTTTTCCTATAAGAAAAAATCCCGGAAGCCCAAGAACCTGATTACGGTCTGCGTTACCAACTTTAATTATGCTTCTGTTATTGAAGAGTGCTTGGATAGCATTGCAGACCAAACGCATGCTGACCTGGAAATTGTGGTTGTTGATGACTGCTCCCAGCGAGATGATTCCGTTGATGTGATTGCTGAATGGATGGAAGAAAACAAGCAGCGTTTTTATAGCCTGCAGTGTTTGACCAACCCGCGGAATCAGGGGCCATCATTTTCGCGCAATATGGCGTTTGCACATGCGCAATCAGAGTATGTGTTTATTATTGATGCCGATAATACCATTTATCCAACAGCGCTGGAAAAAATCTACACAGCGCTTTTGCAGGGTAAATTTCCAGCGGTTTATACCCAGATTGAAGAGTTTGGAGATCGCAAAGGTATTGGCCATGCCGATATCTGGGATGCCGCACGCATGCGCAAGAACAACTATGTGGATGTGATGGCGCTTATCCGTAAAAGCGCGTGGGAAAAGGTTGGCGGCTTCTCACATATTGAAGAAGGCTGGGAAGATTATGATTTCTGGCTGAAGTTTATTGATGCAGGGTTAGAGCCCGGATATCTGCCAGAAATTCTGTGTCGCTACCGTGTGCATAATTCTTCCCGCACAGCAACCGAGGCATTGGCTGCACATTATAATCTGGAATTGGTGATGGAGTTCCGTCACCCAGATTTGGTTGAGTAATCAGGTATTCCAGATATAGCGTTATAAAAAAGAGCGGAGGCAATTCCGCTCTTTTTTATTTTTAATATGCAACGGTTAAAACACACTATTAAATGCCACCTGCGGTGAAACCGAAAACCCGGTATTGTGGCCGGCAAAATAGGTTGAAACACCAGCAATAACCCCAAAACGGGGGGACCAGTTGTATTCAACAGCAGGGGCTATCAGCCAGTCCCCTGAAGAACTGTTGATACGGTCTATCCGTTCTATTTTACCGCTTGTAGGCGTACGGCCTTTAACGTGAGATCCATCGGCCCAGTCTCGCGCCAGATCCATGGCCAAAACCCATTTCTGGTTGATGCCAAATTCTAGAGAAAACCCGCTTTCTCCGTACATGCCGGGTTGCGCTGTGCCGCGGAATCCAACCTCAGTGCCATAACTGCTCACATTATGTAGATGTGCAGTTGTAAGTGCCCGGCGGAAAGTGCCCCACATACGCAAGCGCAGTTCATGCTGACCCGGCAGCGTGTAAGTGGATTGTTCCGTAAAGGCTAGGCGGAACGTATAAACACCAGAGCCAACACCATCTTCAGCCCGGCCCAGCCTTTGATAATTGCCGGTGGGAAAACCAACCCCGGCAAATACGCTGAGCGCTGGAATATAGCGTGCTGGATCTGCGTCCAGATAACGCCACATTAAATCAACAGGCAGATCTCCAAATTTGAGCCCGCTGCTGGTGCCTGCTTTCTTCTTCCACAAGTAACTGATTGTAGGGGTTACCTGAATACTGATGGAATCAGTGATGGAATATTTATACAGCGTAAAATTGGAAACGGATTGCTGGCGTGGGTGGAGCGGGTGGCTGTTGCCATTAGCATCCAGGTACCCCACGGGCAGGTTGTAACTGACGTAAGGTTCCCACGCGAACACCCCAGATTTGGAAAGCGCACCAGAAGGTGAGACGAGAGACCCCGTATACCATTGTGGGCGTGCTTCCCCCGGAGCTTGAGACCCAGCAGCGGCACTGTTGCCTGTATCAGCAGCATGCGCGGTGGAAAGGCCGACAGAAAGCAACAATGTGCCAACCAGAGAGCGACAAACAGCAGGGCAACACTTAACGCCTGCGCGCGGCTGGAGGGAGGAAAACACACTGGCTGCCTGAATCATGATCTGTCTGACCCTTCATGGGGAACCAAAAAATCTTCCGTCAACACAACAGAAGGAACGGTTTGTGGCACGGCGTCATGTTCCGGGGCGGAGCGCATACGGCGCCAGCCCCATGCCAGCGCCAAAGCCAGCAGGGGAATGGCGCATATGGTTGCCGTTCCGGTTGGGTAATCAAACGCCATCAGCCCAACGATGCCAATAAAGAAGGCGAGAGCCAGCCAAGAGGTAAATGGCGCGCCCGGCATCGGGAAAGAGGTGGGGGCAATCTCTCCACGGCGAATTTTTTTGCGCAGTTGAATCTGGCACAGCACAATAAAACACCACGTGCTGAGAATACCCAGTGAAGCCAGACTGAGCATAATTTCAAAAATCTGGCTGGGGATGAAGTAATTCAGTACCACGCCCACCAGATAGATGGCCACGGTGGAAAGAATGGCTGCAGAAGGCACAGCCTGTTTGTTCATGCGGGCCAAATAACGTGGGGCAGCCCCATCCAGCGCCAGTGCACGCAGTACGCGGCCAGTAGAATAAAGGCCGGAGTTCAGGCTGGAGAGAGCTGCTGTGAGCACCACAACATTCATCACACTGTCTATGCCCGGCACGCCTAACTTGGAGAGGAAGGTAACAAAGGGGCTGACACCAGCCTGATACGTGTTCCACGGCAGCAGCAGTACAAGCAGTGTAATGGTGCCTACGTAAAAAATGGCAATACGCCAGATAACGTTGTTAATGGCTTGCGGCAGAACGGATTTAACATCCTCACATTCCCCCGCTGCAGTGCCAATCAGCTCAATACTGGCGTAGGCAAATACAACGCCTTGCACCAATACTAGGGCCTGTTAGATCTTGAATTTCTTCCCATATTGTAGGGATGGAAGAAGGAGACAGAACAGGCACCTTTACGGACGAGACATGGGCGATCTGGGAACCTCTGATTGAGGAGGTTCGCCCGAGGGGCAAGACGCCGCCACATGATCTGCGGCGGACGATAGCAGCGATTTTCTGGCGTCATGAGAATGGCGCGAAATGGCGGAGTATCCCCGCTGAACTGGGTCCGTGGTGGCGGGCTGCGCAGCTTTTCATCCGCTGGGCGAAGCTCGGCGTATGGGAGCGGCTGCTCGCACTGGTTCAGGAACAACAGGGAGTGGCATTCGGAATGACTTTTCTGGATGGCACGAACATCAGGGCTCACCACAAAGCGGCGGGAGCCCAAAAAAAGGGGCCTCTTTCGAAGAGCGAGACCATCGTGAAGCACTTGGCCGCTCTCGCGGCGGCTATGGCACAAAAGTCTGCGTGATCGCTGATGGACATGGAAAAGCCTTCGGTTTTGCGCTGGCCCCTGGACAGGCTCATGAACTGCCTCTGGCACCAGCCATGCTCGACAGCCTTCCCGCCACTCCCCTGTGGGTAGTAGCGGACAAGGGTTACGCGTCGAATGCCTTTCGTGAACGGATATGGGACATGGGAGCACGGCCAGCCATTCCCGCGAAACGACGCGATGGCCCGGTCGCCTGCCCCAAATGGGCCTATCGGTGTCGGCATCTCGTTGAGAACCTCTGGGCTCGCCTCAAGGAGTGGCGCGCTGTCGCAACCAGATATGAAAAAACAGCAACGTCGTTCCTCGCCGTCATCCACATCGCTGCCGCAGCAGACTGGATCAAGCTCTAACAGGCCCTAGTGCTGGCAAAAAGCCGTGGGGAAACATGCCGCCATTTTCGGTAATCAGATGCAGCCCGGTTGCGTGCCCATCTACGGGATAACGCAAGGCCAGAATAACCAGCGCGATAACCAGAAATCCGCCCAAGGCCAGCACTTTGACCAAAGAAAGCCAGAACTCCAGCTCACCAAACCATTTTACGCCGGTCAGGTTCATGCCGGTTATCAGCACAAGGGCCAGCAGGGCAAAAAGCCATTGCGGTACGCTGGAAAAAACAGGCCAAAAGCGCATGTAAAGCGCCACGGCAGTAATATCCACAATGCCTGTTACAGCCCAGTTAAAAAAGGCCATGGTGCCTGCAATATAAGAGGCTTTGGGGCCTAAAAATTCCCGCGTGTAGGAAACAAAGCTGCCACTGGTGGGGCGGTACATTACCAATTCCCCCAATGCGCGCAGCATCAGAAAAGCAAAAACACCACACACCAGATAAACTAAGGCGAGAGAAGGTCCGACAGCCTGCAGGCGAGAGCCAGCCCCCAAAAATAACCCGGTGCCGATAGCTCCGCCCAGCGAGATCATTTGGATTTGCCGCTTACCCAAACCACGATGGTATCCATCTTCAGTGCGTGCGCCTGCATTGGCAGGTGTATGCCCGTCTGAGGTGGGGGAAGCAGTCATCTCGTCAACCTTGATTACAAAATTATGTCAGAACCGATTGGTATCGGGTGCATTGGATTTTGCAGGTTGTAAAGATGGAACCGTTAAATAATCGCAATTAAATACGAATAGTGAGCAAGAATGAAGTTGAATCGTATAAGGAATATACAGAATCCATATTAATATCAGAAAAGACAAATATGGATATTTTGTTTTGGTATAGAAATAATTCAAATATAAGTACTGTTCATGAGGATAAAAATGTTATTTATTTGTTATCTAAGGGAGTAAAGAGAGCTGCGTTGTGGCTTCCTGATCTTGCGGATTTAAAAGAGTGGAAAGTGTAATACCCAAAAGTCTTACCGGGGTGTGCACAGGCAGCAATGGCGCAAGTAACCGGCATGCCATTTCGGCCAGAATTTCTTGATCTTGTACCGGATCGGCCAGAGAGAGGCTGCGTGTGCATTGTTCAAAATCTGTATAGCGTAATTTCAGGGTAATCGTGCGGCCTGTCAGGTTTCGTTTCTGGCACCCGGCCCACACTTTGCTAGCCAGTTCACGTAATGCCGCATGTAATTCGGCTGGGGTACGCAAATCCTGTTCGAACGTGACTTCCTTGCCGAGTGATTTGCGCGGTCTGTTTGGTTCTACCGGCCGATCATCTTTGCCGCGAGCAATGCCATAATAAAACGCTGCCGCCTTGCCAAAATGCTGGCGCAAAATATCCAGCGAAAAACGGCGTAAATCTGCTCCTGTATGAATGCCCAGTGTGTGCATCCGCCGGGCTGTGGCAGGCCCTACGCCATGAAAAGCATTTACGGGCAGGGCGGCTACAAAATCTTCCCCCCGGTTGGGTGGAATAACAAACTGCCCATTGGGTTTGCGGTAATCTGAGGCCAGTTTGGCCAGAAATTTGTTGTAAGAGACCCCTGCGGAAGCTGTAAGCCCTGTTTCTCGCAAAATGGCAGCACGTATTTCTTCCGCAATGGCTGTGGCAGAAGGGCGAGGAAGGAGCGGATGCGTGACGTCCAGATAGGCCTCATCTAATGAAAGAGGCTGAATAAGGGGCGTATAACGTGCAAAAATAGCGTGAATCTGGGCAGAAACGGCACGGTAAACATCAAAACGGGGTGGCACAAAAATAAGGTGTGGGCATTTGCGCTGTGCCTGAACCGAAGGCATGGCTGAACGGACGCCAAATTTCCGGGCTTCATAACTGGCAGCGGCAACCACACCGCGTTCCTGGCATCTGCCTACCGCTACAGGTTGGCCTTTAAGCGCTGGGTTGTCCCGTTGCTCAACAGATGCATAAAAAGCATCCATATCAATATGGATAATGCGGCGTACAACTGCGGTCATCACCTAGGTGTGTTAGCAGAAGACCGCACAAAAGGGAACAAACAGAAAACAAACTCGGCTGAAAATCCTACCAACCGAGTTTGCAAATTGAAACATCAGGCGGCTTTCATTGTGCCCTGAAGTTGGTTCCATTGGGCAATGTTGTGCTGGGCATCCTTAACAAAAGCAGAATGGCGGATACCGTTTAAAAAGAGGTTTTGCACAATTTTGCCGATACCTTTGGTAGGGCGTCGGATTTGCATCAACAGCACGATGCGTGTGTCTGATGTGTTGTTGTGCACATCATGCTGGTACGTATCATCAAACAGCAGGCACTGCCCGTTGTGCCACACCAGCTTTTGGCCTGCGACACGAATCCAGCAGTCATCGGCATTGCGGGGCACGGAAATTCCCAAATGGCAGGTTATCAACCCTTTGGTGACGCCATAATGCGGGGGAATAACGGCACCAGGTTCCAGCACCGAGAAAAAGGCGGAATTCAAATCTGGAATACGAGAAATCAGTTCTGCTGTTTTGGGCATGCGCGCGCAGTTTTCCGGAACTTTCACACCATAGCCGTACAGAAAAAAGGATTTCCACCGTGTATCCGGGGCAATGCGCGTGTGATCAGGAGAAAGAGCCCGTAGCGGCGGAATAGCTGTTCCAGCAGCATGTAGGGTATGAAATTCGCAGGCAATATCTTGCCAGTAACGCTGTAGAATCTGGGTCCACGGAAAAATGTCCGGATCCAGAACCGGCGTATTGGGAATGAGAGAATCCCGCGCAATGAGCTTATTAAAAACCGGGCGCAGGGCTTTTCCGATCCGGATGAGGAATGGGCGCTTATTGGGCTGAGAAGATGGCAGATCTTTCATGGCTTCTATCTGTGTTCTTGCTTGGGGAAGCGCGAACAAAAGAGACCTGCCTTGCCACAGAACTTTCAAGAAAACGGCGCAGAAGGTCTCGCCTTACATGTAAGGGAAAAACGCTTCCTGAGATTCAGTGTCACGTTTTCCCTTAGAAAAAATTATTATCCTGATCAAGATACCGGAAACCCTTGCGAGTGCTGATATTTTGAGGTGGCCCGTTCCTGCCAGTGCACCACCATTTGTCTGGGTTGCATATCCAGATCATGCCAGCGTGCAAGAGAAAGTGCTGCCGTGGCCGGGTAAGCCCCATAAGCAGATGGGCGTTCCGATACCTTGGTAGGCACAACACGGCTGGAACTATGAGAAAGCCAGTATCCCGCCCCGGCAAGGCAAGCGCCCAGCGTTGTAATGGCAGAAGCAAGGCGTGCACGCAGGCCAGCAAAAGGTACCAGCGGTTTAAGCAGGGCATCCATATCTGTATTGCGCTCATTCTGCGCGGCTTCTGTTGCCAATAAAAGACGATACTCTGTGCTGGTGACAGAAAGAGCACAGCCAACCCGGATATCCAGCGCAGGCATTTCCAGCGCGGCCATATCTGTCAGCGCATCATGAAAGGTTTGTGCAACAGCCAGAAACTCCTGCCTGAAACAGGGCAGAAACAGGCCGCCCGATGGCCCGGTTGTGGGCGTGCGCGGGGTTGTTTGTATTCCTGCAAGGCGGCGAATGGTCCAAAGTGTCAGCCGTTCGCTGCAGGCAAGATCCGTCAGGTAAACAGGTGAACGTGTCATGGCGCATTCCTGAAGGCAGAAGCCTTCATCCTTTGTGTGGCGTGTGCGATAACTCTCTTTAGATGAGAATAATTCTCATTATCAAGATAAAAATGCATCAACTTTTCTCACGCTTGTGTGGTGGCTCTGTTTTTTCTGCTTTTCTTGCGGCGGGGCTTGGGGCAGTACACAAGGCATGTCTGTGCTTGCCTCACTCTCTCTTCCGTTCCTGCGCCGGTTAGATCCGGAACAGGCCCATGAACTGGCTTTGGATGCCCTGACACTGGGCGTATCCGTGCCCATAAAGCGGCCCAAGGATGATCCCGCCCTTGCCACGCGCGCGCTGGGCATGCGGTTTTCCAACCCCATCGGCATTGCCGCCGGGTTTGATAAGAACGCCCGCGTTCTGCGCCCCTTGGCGCAATTGGGATTCGGGTTTGTAGAAGCCGGAACCGTTACGCCACGCCCGCAGGCTGGCAACCCCAAGCCCCGGCTTTTCCGCCTTACGGAAGATCGGGCGGTTATTAACCGCATGGGCTTTAACAATCAGGGTATCAACAAGTTTGCCGTGCGTCTGGCACGTCTGTCTCGCCCATTGCCATCAGGCCGTGGTGGTGGGGCCGGGGTGCCGGTAGGTGCGAATATCGGCATTAACAAAACCGGCGCAGACCCGGAGCGTGATTATCCAGAACTGGTGGCCCGCGTTAAGCCGTACGTTAATTACATTGTGCTGAATGTCTCTTCCCCCAACACGCCGGGCCTGCGCGGTTTGCAGGATGCCGCCCGCTTGCGTGGGATTCTGGACGCCATTTCCGCCCGCCATGCAGAACGGCCACCGTTGCTGATTAAGCTGGCACCGGATCTGGAAGATGATGCCATCGGCCCGATTGTAGAAGCAGCCGTAGCCGGCGGCGCACAGGGGCTGATTGTTACCAACACCACACTGGCCCGCCCCGATTCCCTGCAAAGCCCGTATCGCACAGAAGCCGGAGGGCTTTCTGGCCGCCCGCTCAAACCACGTGCAACGGAAATGCTGCGTCTGGTTGCGCAGGCTGCTGCTGGCCGTCTGGCATTGGTAGCCTGTGGTGGCATTGAAAGTGGTGAAGACATTCTGGCCCGAATCCGACTTGGGGCTGATTTGGTGCAGGTTTACACCGCATTTGCCTATGAAGGCCCCGCATTGGTTGGACGGCTAAAGCGTGAAATGCAGCAGATCATGCGTGCGCAGGGCATTGAAACGCTGGATGATATTCGGGGTAAGGATCTATGACAGCGCAACAAACTGTAGAAGATATGCAGCAGATTACAGGCCTTGCCGCGCTGGCAGATCAGTATGATGGCTACATTATAGATCTATGGGGCACGGTGCATGACGGTGTGCAGCCGTATCCCGGTGCTGTGGACTGTTTGCAGGCCCTGCGAGCATCTGGCAAAAAAATTGTCATGCTTTCCAATGCGCCTCGCCCGGCAGATGTGGTGTGCGCGCAGCTTGAAGCCTTTGGCATTTCTCGTGAACTGCATGATGGTGTGATGACAAGCGGTGAAGAAACTCGCCGCCTGTTAAAAGCGCGAACAGACCCTTGGTTTGCCAATCTGGGCCCGAAAGTGCTGCATATTGGCGGCACGCATGATCTGGGCCTGTATGATGGCTTGGATGTGCAGCGCGTGGCGCAGTCTGCTGATGCCGATTTTATCATGAACACCGGGCCAGATGCCGAACGCGGCGTAGGCTCACTAGATCCATATCTGCCAGAACTGCGCGCTTGTCTGGAGCGTGGCCTACCAATGGTATGCGCCAACCCGGATATGGTGGTGGTAAAAGGCGGCAAACGGCAGATTTGCGCCGGTGCACTTGCCGCCTTTTATGCAGAGCAGGGCGGTAAGGTAAGCTGGATTGGCAAGCCATACCCCCGTGTGTACGAACCTGTTTTTGAGATGCTGAATGTGCCGCGCCAGCGTATTCTGGCCATTGGCGATGCATTGGCTACCGATATGCGCGGTGCTTCTGCTGTAGGTGTGGCCGGGTTGTGGATTCTGGGTGGTATCCATCAGGAAATGATCGGGGATGATATCCAGTTGGCAAAAGAAGAAGCCAAAGCCGTAGGCTTGGCGCCAGTTGCCGCTATTAAAAGGTTGGTGTGGTGAGCGCGCAGCCGACTTTGCCAGCAGTAGGATGTGGCGCAGCTATTCTGAATGATGCTGGCCAGATTCTGCTGATACGCCGCCTTAAACAGCCAGAAGCAGGGTGCTGGGGCTTGCCGGGCGGGAAGGTGGATCCGTTTGAAACTGTACCGGCTGCCGTTATCCGCGAAGTGCAGGAAGAAACCGGCTTAGCCGTGCAGTTGGATGCGTTGCTTTGCGTGGTGGATCAGATTGATCCGGCAGCAGGCGCGCATTGGGTTGCCCCAGTTTACAAGGTGCGGCAGTACACCGGACAGCCCCATATCTGCGAGCCACATAAGCATGATGGGCTGGAATGGTTTGCGTTAGATGCGCTGCCTCAGTCCCTTACCATTGCTACACAGCAAGCTGTGGCTGCCTTGAAAGATCAGGCAGCCTAAAACAGCGCCACAAACGCCAAGCCTGATTTAAAAATCAGGCAGCGTCTGGGCCAGTAGGCCACCTTGACGCAGGGGAGCCACACGGCGGGCAAGGCCGGTGGCATCTTCTGTTTCCACCATAATTCCGCATATTGTGGCTTCACCTTCAGCGGGTTGCAGGCGTTCGCCCGGCATTTTACGCACAAAGCGCGTAACTGCGGGTTCCTTGGTCATGCCAATAACGCTGTCGTAATCTCCGCACATGCCTGCATCTGTCTGGAACGCAGTGCCGCCTGCCAGAATCCGATGGTCTGCCGTAGGGGTATGCGTATGCGTGCCCACAACCAAAGAAACGCGGCCATCCAGCATATGGCCCATAGCCCACTTTTCGCTCGTGGCTTCTGCATGCACATCCACAATGGCCGCCTGTATGGTGGTGCCAAGGCGATGCTTGTTCAACAGCTCATTCATGCACCGGAATGGGTCATCCAACGGGTCCATAAACAAACGGCCCATGACGTTGACCACAAGGGCTTTGCGGCCATCTGCCAGTTCTACCACCACACTCCCTTGGCCGGGCGTGCCGGGGGGATAGTTGAGTGGGCGCACAATGCGGGGTTCGGAGGTAATATGCCCGATCAGATCGCGCCTATCCCACGCATGGTTGCCAAGGGTGAGCACATCCACGCCGCCTTGCAGCAGAGAGGTGGCAATAGCGGGGGAAAGGCCAAAGCCGTGGCTGGCGTTTTCGGCATTTACCACAACCAGATCCAGCGCCAGTTTTTCACGCAAAGCGGGCAGGCGGCTTAAAACGGCTTCGCGGCCTGTGCGGCCAACAATATCACCCAGAAAAAGGAGTCTCACGCCAAAGGTTTCCTGTGCTTGCAGTTAGTCAAAACGGAGAATCTCCTTTTCAGTCACAATACAGGAAAGTGGCCTGTCATACGGGCCAGTAGGCAGACTGTCTAATTCTTGGCAGGAGGGTGCGTATCCAATGCTGAGCGCATCGGGCAGGGCGGCCAGAGTGCGATCATAATATCCGCCGCCATATCCTAGCCGGTTGCCTGTGCGATCAAACCCCAACAAAGGCACCAATATGATGGCGGGTTGCAGCACAGGCCCTGCGGGAAATTCTGTGCCAAAACGGCCTTGCATCATGGGGGTATCGGGTGTCCAGCGCCGAAAAATAAGCGGCTGCCCACGTGGTGGTGTTTCAGGCAGCACCATGGTTGCACCTGCATCCACCAATATGTGGCACAGTGGGCATAAGTTTACTTCATGCGGCAGTGGCCACACGCCGGCCACAACGGCGGGCAACTGCGGGTACAGCAACGTATGCAAATGGGTGAGAATACCGCTGTCCAGCGCCACATCACGCGCCTTTAGCGTGGCCATGCAGTGCTGGCGCAATTCTTTTTTGCGCGCGGCAACAGCAGGCGAATCACCTTGAGGGGGAGAAGTGTGCGGAGCCACCATGAACCGTGGGTCTTTCAACCTCCAGGACCTGCGAGTGCAGGTGGGCGCCGGGTAATGTGACCAGGGCCACAACAGAGCCAGCTCCCTAGGAAGTGCTTATCGGCCCAGGGGATGACTTGCCTCACGCGTTGGGCAGCCCCGCCCCATCTATGTAGGCGCGCTCAAGCTCCGCTGCAAGAGATTCCGCACGTTCGGCCAAATCTGCCAAACGGCTGGTGGTCAAAGCCTGTTCTGCCCGCAGGCGTTCGGCATCTTTTGCAGCCTGTATGGTGGCATCTGGCACGCGGCTGCCAGAAAGATCCTGTATTTCATCCGCCATTAAAAGGGCGGCCAGCACCAGCACCCGGGCATCTCCGCTAAAGCCCATGTCCCGCACACGTTGCACGCGGCGTTCTACCTGCTGGGCCATGGCCTGAACGTGGCGTTCCTGCCCGTTATCGCACCCTACCGTATAGCTGTGACCGTTAATCCGAACCGAAACAAGTGCCATGCTCTATCAGTTTCCCTGTTCGTGTTCTGCCGGGTTGTAAAACGTAAGGGGAGATGGCTTGTCTGCCCGTTCCAGCGCATCACGCACGCGGGAGAGAAGGGCATCTACATTGGCCACCAGTTCCTGCTTTTCTGCACCTGTACGGGTTTGCTGTTGCAGCCCTTTTTCAACAGCAAAGGAAATGCGTTGCAAGGCACGATCCAGCCGGGCTATGGGGTCTTGCCCAGCCAGCGGCTGCGTGGCCGGGTGCTGTTTACCAGCGTGTTCGTCAGTCTGGGGCAAAGACGGCTCCACGGCTTGATCCTGCATTCTTGTTTTTGTCAACTGCGCTCAGGAATCACCCGCAAACGCGATGGCGTCAAGCATGCTAACCAAAAACGCTTCACTTTTCTTGCCAAAATTGCAGCCAGACAGGCTGTTTACGATTGATGGATACGAATCTGGCATGGCTGCCTGTCGGGCTGCGCGTGAAGTGGAAGGCATGATAGACGGCCCAAGCGCGCGTTTTGGTTTTCTTTCTGCCCCAGGTGCGGCTGGGTTTATGGGGGCAGGGTGGTGGTTGGCCCTTATTGCGGCGCTGGAGGATTCGGTAGGCTGTGCATTTTGGCATGCGCTGGATTGCGGTGGCAGCGCAGCTTATGCATTGGGGGCCGTGCGCATGGGGCAAAAACATGCTGTGTTGCAGGCTCCTACAGCCCAGTTTAAGGCGGTAAAAGCGGTTTATTTGCAGGAATCTGGCATGCTGTTGAATGCTCGGCCGCCATCATTTCACCTTATACCGTCATTATGTCACACGTCTTCTCTTGTCGGGTATTTCACCGACGGTTATTGCCAATCCTCAGATCCGGAAAATAAACTGCCGGACACAAGGCAAAAAAAGGATTGTTACCCATGACACTTACCCCCAAGGTTAAGGCTATTCTCGACCAGTACGAGAGCGATAATCCCGGCACCAAGATGAATCTGGCGCGGCTGCTTAACGCAGGTAAGCTGGGTGGCACGGGTAAGCTGGTGATTCTGCCGGTTGATCAGGGGTTTGAGCATGGCCCGGCCCGTTCCTTTGCAGCTAATCCGGCAGCGTATGATCCGCATTATCACTTTGAACTGGCTATTGAAGCTGGCCTGAGCGGCTATGCAGCCCCTCTGGGCATGCTGGAATGCGGCGCAGCAACATATGCTGGCGAAATTCCGCTGATTCTGAAGTGCAACAGCTCCAACAGCCTTGCAACAGAAAAAGATCAGGCTGTAACGGGCACCGTGTCTGATGCGCTGCGTCTGGGCTGCTCCGGTATTGGTTTCACCATCTATCCGGGTTCCGAATACTGCTTCGAGCAGATGGAAGAGCTGCGTGAACTGGCAGCAGAAGCCAAAGCTGCCGGTCTGGCCGTTATTGTATGGAGCTACCCACGTGGCCCCGTGCTGGACAAAAAGGCTGAAACCGCAGTGGATGTGTGCGCCTATGCCGCACATATGGCTGCGCTGACGGGCGCGCACATCATCAAGGTAAAGCCGCCAACGGATGTTGTGGCGTTGGATGCCAACAAGCCCGTGTATGAGCGGAACAAGATTGACGTTGCCACTCTGGCTGCCCGTGTGCAGCATGTGGTGCAGTCCTGCTTTGCTGGCCGCCGTATCGTGATCTTCTCCGGTGGTGCGCATACCAGCACGGATGAGCTGCTGCAGACCATTCAGGGTATTCAGGATGGTGGCGGCTTCGGTTCCATTATCGGCCGTAACGTGTTCCAGCGTCCGAAGGCAGAAGCTCTGGCTCTGCTGGACAAAATCACCACCATTTTCAAAGGCTAAAACAGCCGTAGTATCTGCGCAGCGGGCATGAGATAAGGAGCGCTATGTCTGATCTTTATCTTGTCACGCCTGCTGTGTCTGATGCGCAGGCTTTTTTACCTGTCCTTGAGGCAGGTTTGGCCCACCACCAGCCTGCAGCTTTGTTGCTGCGGCTGGCGGATATGCCTGCCTCTACAGCCCGGCAGGCCGTGCTGCTTCTTAAGCCGGTTATTCAGGCGCGTGATATCGCCCTGATGCTGGAAAACGCTCCCACTCTTGCGCAGGAAACCGGGTGCGATGGTGTGCACCTGTCTGCGTCATATACAGCGGCTTCTGTAAAAGATGTGCGGCGTATTATTGGGCCGGATCTCCAGCTTGGTGTGGCTGTAGGGGAAAGCCGTGATGCCGCCATGTGCGCTGGTGAAGATGGTGCAGATTACATCTGCTTTGGTGCAGAAGATGGGGCATCGCTTGAAACTGTTTCTGCTCTTACACACTGGTGGTCTTTAATGATGGAACTGCCCGTGGTGGCGCAGGCGCAAACACCGGCTGATCTGGCGGTGTTAAATGCCAGCGGAGCAGATTTTGTTATGCCCTCCGAACAGTGGTGGCAGCAGCCAGATGCGTGGCAGGGCTGATTTTTGTCGGGTTTGATACGGTTTTTTGCCATGTTTGCGGGCAATGCTAAGTATCAGAACGCGCTTTCTGATCAAACAGATCATGCTGATCTGCGGATGAAGGAAGCGGCACGATTATCGAGAACTGGATATTTTCCATGCTGAATAAAAAAACATTCCTGATGCTGGCTATGGCTGCTGGTGTTGTGGCTGCTCCGGCTGTGCATGCACAGGGTTTTGGCGGCGGACTGGGCTCTATCGGCAAAAGTGCTCTGTCTGGTGCTGAAAGCGGTGTGGAAAGCCAGGGTGCAAGCATGGCATCCAGCATGTTGCCAAGCCTTTCTTCTGCCAGCACGGGCAACCTGGCCGGTATTCTTGGTTACTGCGTGCAGAACAATGTGCTCCAGCAGAGCTCCTCTACAGCGCAATCCGTTCTGGGTAGCCTGACACAGCAGCCGGGTGTGACATCTTCCAGCGCATATGAAGCTGGCCAGCGTGGCCTGTTGCAGACCGGCAATAACCAGATGTTCTCCTTGGCGAACCTGAAAGGTGAACTCAAAACCAAGCTGTGCAGCATGGTGCTGGATAAGGCGCAGTCTGCCCTCTAATTTTGCGGTGATGTTAGCAGGCTTTCTGCCTGCTTCATCTGTAAAAAAGCCCCTGCCAGTATTTACACTGGCAGGGCCTTTTTGCGTGTTCTCAAACTGTTTTCAGGGCAGTTGTAAAACAGGCGGCGTTGTCAGGTTTTCCTTGTGAGAGGTGTAGGAGGCTGTAGCCGGTTGCGTGCGTGCGGCAATCGTGCTGGCCTGTGCCTGTGCCTGTGCCTGTGCCTGTGCCTGTGCCTGTGCCTGTGCCTGTGCCTGTGCCTGTGCCTGTGCCTGTGCCTGTGCCTGTGCCTGTGCCTGTGCCTGTGCCTGTGCCTGTGCTGTGGGCAGTGGGTTGGCTGGAGCTACAGAGACCGCAGAAGCAGATGTGCTGGCACCTGCATTTTGTTGCGCAACAGGTGGAAGAACAAGATCCTGGGTGAAGTACAGCACACCGTTAGATTGCGGAATACCCGTAACCCATAGGTGGGATGTCATGCCTTGTCCGTTGCCTATAACCACTTGGCCAGAAGGCCCATCCACCCACGCTGAAAGCAACTGGCCATTCAGGGTTGGTAGTCCGACAGATTGAGTGGGTGAGGCCAGAGCAGCTTGCTTGATTTTGGCCAGCGGCCAACGCCCTTTGACAATGGTGTAGGACAGAATTTCCTTGATAACTGCCGTATTGTCCGGGTTTGTTAGCTTGTTGCCTGTCTGGGCATCATAGGTTTCCAGCGCAGAATTGGGGATGCCGAAAACTGTAAACGGTCCACTGCGCTGCAAGGTGGCAAGCAGGCCTGTTGTATTCAGCAGATGAGTATAATCTGCCATTTCCAAAGAACTCGGGAGGGTGTCCGACAAGGGGCGGTCACAAAAAGCCGGAGTTTCTGGGTTGGGGTAAGCAATCTGACTGTCGGGAGCGCTTTTTGGCTCTCTTCCCAGTTGCTGGGTTTGTTGGGCAGGCATGTAGGTACGTGTGCCCGAAACTGTTGGCATCATGTACGAACAGGTTGAATTGGCAACCTTATACGTATCCTGCCGTGCGCGGCTTTGTGTGCAACCGGCAAGCGCCAAGGCTGCAATGCCTATGGCAGCGGGTGCAAGCGCACGTGGGTTAAAGGCTGTTCTGTACAGAACACGCTTAAGGTGCATGGATGTCTCCTAAAAGATCATGCCGCTGAAAAAAGTCTGGCTTCATGAAG
The DNA here is from genome assembly GCF_037901235.1 of Acetobacter sp. AC2005. Taxonomy (NCBI): domain Bacteria; kingdom Pseudomonadati; phylum Pseudomonadota; class Alphaproteobacteria; order Acetobacterales; family Acetobacteraceae; genus Acetobacter; species Acetobacter sp. AC2005. The sequence goes on along the minus strand of NZ_CP149625.1, from coordinate 1,010,662 downwards.
TAGAAGACTGCACCGGGCATACTCAGCACCCGTCTCCTCGCATTGTCCAGGCTGTTACAATACCGTTTACCAGTTCAAACGTGGTTTGGCAGGTGTAGGTATAGGCTGTGCCCATGCCACCGCCCATGCCGCCCCAACCGCCATCCCAGCCGCCCATACCCCAGCCAGGGCCGTATCCGCCCCAGCCACCCCAGCCGCCATCCCATCCCCATCCGCTCATGGGCATGGTGTAATCGGTTTGCTGGTTGATATAGGCCAGAAAGGTGTGGTTGCCAGAAACAAATTGCCGCGTAGGCACGCCGAATGTACGCACCACATCGGTTGTTTGTTTGCCGATCATGGAATCAAGCTGGCGCCGTTCCTTTTTACTGGGAACTTGGCAACCCGTTAGGGCCAGAGCGCCCAGCAGCAGGATAAATCTTTTATGCATCATGGCAGCTCTGGCTCCCGCCGGCAGTTTTGTAACCGGGCATCATACGGATGAATGTTGAACAGCATATTATGGTTGCGCCAAATGTTGCAGACTAACCGTTTATCCACAAGACGTTCTGTATACGTGTTGTGCCGCAAGCCAGCATAACCAACCTATCAAACCCCAATGCAATGCCAGAACAAGCGGGCATATGGGGCAGGGCGCTGAGCAGTTTTTCATCCACGGGCCATTCGGGCTGGTCGGGGTAGAGGGTTTTGCGCTGGTGGCGGTCGGCCTCAAAACGGGAGCGTTGTTCTGTGGCGTCTGTCAGTTCTTCAAAAGCGTTCGCTAACTCCATGCCTGCGGCATAAAGTTCAAACCGTAGAGCCACACGGGGGTCTTGCGGGCTTTTGCGCGCCAGTGCGGCTTGGCTGGCGGGCCAGTGGGTTAGAAAAGTTGGGCGTGTGCGGCCAATGGCGGGTTCTATGCGCTCCATCAGCAGGCGGAAGAACAGGTCCTCCCACGTTTCACCATCACGCAAAGTGCAGCCCGCTGCTTTTGCCAAAGCCTGCGCATTTCCTTCTGTTGGCAGAAGGTCGATACCGGCATGGCGATGGAAGGCTTCTTGCATGGTCAGCCGCTCAAACGGGCCGGATATGTTCAGGCTATGGCCAGAATGGTGGAGAATCGGCGGCAATACGGCTTGCAAAAGGGCTTCGGTTTCATCCATCAGCCCATCCAGCGTCATGTTGGGTTGATACCATTCCAGCATGGTAAATTCTGGAGCATGCAGGTGGCTGCCCTCGCCATTTCGCCAGACACGCGCAAACTGAAAAACAGGCAATCCGGTAGCCGCCACAATACGCTTCATGGCAAATTCCGGGCTGGTGTGCAGGAACAGGTTTTGTTGCACGCCATCAGGTGCTTCCTGCACTGTATGAAAAGGTTGGAGGTGCACCTCCTCCCCCGGTGTAGGCACGGCGTAAGGCGTTTCCACTTCCACACAACCACGCGCTTCCAGAAAGGCACGTGTCCCGCGCAAAACCAGATTACGGCGCAGCAGAAAAGGAAGCCGGTCAAGAATATGATCGGGGTCTTTCATACCCGGATCAGGCTGAACAGTTGCAGAGTCTGACATGAGAGGAGTAGAGGCGTGACATGTCTTTCCCGGTCAAGCCCTCTTTTTCGCGGCGCAAAACATTGCGCACCCCGGATGATCTGATAGCAGCCGGTTTGGTGCCCCCCAAACAGCGCGAGATGTTGGATGCTGTTGCCCAGCATTATGCCACGGCCATTCCACCAGCTTTTCTGGATGTAATCACTGCGCCAGATGATCCGATAGGTGTGCAGGTTGTGCCCTCCGCGCAGGAGCTGGAGATTGCGCCAGAGGAGCGCTCTGACCCTATTGGAGATAACGCACTTTCACCCGTTCCCGGCATTGTGCACCGTTATGCAGATCGGGCGCTGTTGAAGCCCTTGCTGATCTGCCCGCTTTACTGCCGATTTTGTTTTAGGCGCGAGCATGTGGGGCCAGATGGCGGTGTGTTGGATGATGCCGCTCTGGAACAGGCGCTGGAGTGGCTGCGCACGCATGAGCAGATTCGTGAAGTGATTCTAACGGGGGGAGATCCGCTTATGCTCTCTCCGCGCCGGTTGGGGCATATTGTGGCAGCGCTTTCAGCCATGCCGCATGTCACCACTATTCGGGTGCATAGCCGCGTGCCCGTGGCAGACCCTGAGCGTGTAACAGATGCCCTGTTGGATGCGCTGGAAACAGATAAAGCTATGTGGATGGCCGTGCACATCAACCACGCGCGGGAAATGTCCGAACCCGCACGGGCATGCCTTAAGCGCATTGTGCGCAGGGGTATTCCGCTACTGGGGCAGTCTGTTTTGCTGCGTGGTGTGAATGATAGCGAGCAGGCGCTGGAAGATCTGTTCCGCGCCATGGTGGAAACCCGTATGCGCCCATATTATTTGCACCAGTTGGACCCAGCCCCCGGCACAGCGCATTTTCATGTGCCGGTAGAGGAAGGGCTGCGCCTGCTGGCAGGTTTGCGCGGGCGCGTAACCGGTTTGGCGTGGCCGCTCTATGTGCTGGATATTCCCGGGGGCTACGGCAAGGTGCCGTTGGGGCCTGAGTATGTGCAAGGCCCCAAGCAGGTGAAAGACCCTAAAGGAACCACCCACAAGTTGGACAGGCTATAGGCTTACTCACCTATAGCGGCGCCTCCGGGGTGGCGCCTGTCATACCCTCCAAAATAAGGAGGAGCACCTGTGGTCTGGTCTGTTAAGCGTGGGCTGCCTGTCAGAATGCCCTCCGGTATACCCCACGGCGCATGGGGGGCAAAATGGTAGCCCTCATGCTCCAGTGTCTGTTCTACAGATGAGGAAACCGCACCGGATTCTATTTCCACTGCATCGGGCATCCACTGTTCATGCAGGCGCGGCAGATCAATGGCCTGCTGGATGTCTAATCCGTAATCCACAACCCCCAGAATAACAGACAGCACAATGGTGGGAATGCGCGAGCCACCGGGGCTGCCTATCACCATAATGGGCTTGCCATTGCGGGAGAGAATGGTGGGTGTCATGGAAGAAAGAGGCGTTTTACCCGGAGCAATGGCATTGGCTGTGCTGCCGGGAATACCAAACATATTGGGCGCGCCGGGTTTGATGGAAAAATCATCCATCTCATCATTCATGAAAATGCCGGTATTGCCCCCCATCACCTTGGCCCCAAACCATCCGTTCAGTGTGTATGTGGTGGAAATGGCAAAGCCATTTTTGTCCATCACAGAAAACTGCGTGGTTTCAGGTTTTTCGGCAGAAGCATCCCCGGCTTTCAGGGATGTAGAAGGCACAGCGTGATCTGTGGGAATGTGCGCCCGTATTTCGGCTGCGTAAGTTGTGTCTAGCAAATGCTGGCTGGGGTTGGGTACAAAAGCCGGATCTCCCAGATCACGCCTGTCAGAATAAGCGTGGCGCATGGCTTCTATTTCGCGCTGCAAAGCTGGGGCTGTGTGCAAACCAAGGGTTTGCATGTTGTAGCCACCCAGAATGTTCAGCATTTCACACAAGGCAACGCCACCTGCGCTTGGGGGCGGTGCAGTTTCCACTTCCAGCCCGCGATAATGACACGTTAGCGGAGGGAGTTCGCGCGGTGCGTAACGCGCAAAATCTGAAAGGGTGAGGATGCCACCATTTTTGCGAGAGGCATCTACAATGGCGTGGGCAATGGGGCCTTTGTAAAAAGCATCTGCACCGTGGCGGGCAATCTGTTCCAACGAGCGAGCAAGGTCTTTTTGCACCAGTTTATCTCCCACCTGCAGGGGGGAGCCATCAGGGCGCAGGAAAATAGCCCGTGCATAGGAGTCTTTACGAAAAGCCTCGGTCGAGGTGTTCAGTAACGCCACATCTCCGGTTTCCAGCACAAAGCCTTCACGCGCTAGCCGAATGGCCGGGGCCAGCACAGCCTGACGCGGCAATTTGCCCCAGCGTTTATGCACTTCCTCCAGCCCCGCCACAGTGCCGGGAATGGCAACAGCCTTCCAGCCGGTTACAGATTGATCGGGCAGCACATTGCCGTGTTCATCCAAAAACATGGTGGGGGTGGCCGCAGCGGGGGCTTTTTCCCGAAAATCCAGAAAAACACTTTGCTGTTTGCCCGGTGGGCGCAGCAGCATAAAGCCACCACCGCCCAGATTGCCCGCCGCAGGATAAACAACAGCCAATGCATAACCCATGGCCACGGCGGCATCTGCTGCGTTGCCGCCTTGGGCCAGAATGTGCGCTCCGGCTTCAGATGCAAGGCGTTGGGCAGAAACGGCCATGCCATGCGCCCCACGCGTGGGTGCTAAAGGTGGGAGGTGATCAGGCTGTGTTGTGCTGAATGCCAGCGGGTCTGGCGCAGATGCCACGGGGGCCGCTGCCCATAGCGGCTGGATGGTGGTAGCCCCCACTCCCATACAAAGCACTGCCATCGCCACCAAACGGGAGGGGAGGGAGAAACGCTGTATGGGAGCAGGCATAGGGGCTTATCCTTTTACAGGGTAGGGTGGGCAGGTGTAGCCAGCAGGAGAAAGCGTGAAAATTTCATAACCTTTTTCGGTTACGGCCAGCATGTGCTCAAACTGGGCGGAAAGGGAGCGGTCACGCGTTACTGCCGTCCACCCATCTTCCAGAATTTTTACATCTGCTTTGCCAATGTTCAGCATGGGTTCAATGGTAAACACCATGCCTGCCTTTAGCTTCATGCCTTCGCCGGGGCGACCATAGTGCAGAATGTTGGGTTCGGTATGAAAGGTTTGGCCAATGCCGTGACCGCAGAAGTCTTCCACAATGGAATAGCGGTGTTTTTCTGCATAGCTCTGGATAGCGTAGCCAATATCACCCAGCGTGGCGCCAGGGCGTACGGCCTCAATCCCGCGCATCATGCTTTCATAGGTTGCTGTAATCAGCTTGGCAGCTTTGATGGATACTTTGCCCACCGTGTACATACGGCTACTATCACCAAACCAACCGTTCAGCTTGGGGGTAACGTCAATATTCACGATATCCCCTTCCTGCAGAACGCGATCACCGGGAATGCCGTGGCACACAACATGGTTAACGGAAATGCAGCAGGATTTGGGGTAACCGCGATAATTCAGCGGGCCGGGCACGGCATCATGCGCCAGCGTGTAGTCATGAATAATACGATCAAGTTCCCCTGTGGTAACACCGGGTTTGACGTAAGGGGTAATCATATCCAGCGTAGAAGCTGCCAGACGGCCGGCAGCACGCAACATTTTAAAATCTTCTTCAGTATGCAGAATAATTCCGCCTCTGCCGGCCATAATGGTGCTCCCTAAATTTTGCAGGCGTTAAACGAGTCAGCCGCAAGATGGAGCCAGCAGGCAGCAAAGGCAACCCGCTTATACCGTTGCGGATCGCCTAAGCCTGCAGAATCGGCAGAAAAAACTCAGGTATGGTTATGCGTTGCATGGTGTTTGGTTGCGCTTCTGGAAGATGTAGCCGTTGCTGGCCGCACCTTGGCACCAATCAACCGTACGTGGTGACCGCCAGAAACTGGCATGGCCATAACGTGTCGGCCACGGCGTGCCGCAGGGGCGGAGGCCACTTCTACCACACGGCGGTGGGCAGATGCCGCCATGATAAGCGCATGATGGTTGCGGGCTGTGCGTGTGCCAATCTGGGCACGGGCTAGCATAAGGGGGCGTGCAACCGGGGCTACACCTTCTGCATCAAACCCACGGTCTAGCTGATTGGCCATAACCAGAGAGCGCTGGTTGTTGCTGGAAGCCCCCATAACCACGCCCACAAGGCGCACGTTATCACGGATGGCGGAGGTAACAAGGTTACGCCCGGCTTCCTGCGTGTAACCGGTTTTCATGCCATCTGCCCCTGCATACACTTTGAGCATGGGGTTATGGTTGGGAATGATGCGGCGGTGGAAGCTGAAATACGGCGTTGAAAAATAGTGATAATATTCGGGGAAATCAGAAATCAGACGGCGGCCTAGGGTGGCCAGATCGCGCGCTGTTGTCATCTGGTCCGGGTCAGGCAGGCCAGAAGCATTGCGGAAGGTGGTGTTGCTCATGCCCAGGTAATGGGCCTGCTGCGTCATCATTGCGGCAAACTGGGGTTCGCTTCCGCCACCAATCAATTCACCCAATGCACAGGCGGCATCGTTGGCGGATTTGGTAACAAGAGCCAGAATAGCCTGTTCAACAGTAAGATGTGAACCGGGAACCAATCCGAGTTTGGAAGGTTCCATAGTAGAAGCATGGATGGAAACAGGTACAGCTTGATCTAGCGAGATGGCACCAGCGCGCAGGGCGTTGAATGTCATATACAGGGTCATCAGCTTTGTCAGGCTGGCCGGGTAGCGGCGGAGGTCTGGATCATCTTGCGAAAGAACAGCACCGGTGCGTGCATCCACCACAATGGAACTTAACTGCCCTGCATACTGGGCCTGCGCTTTGCCATAAGTAACTGTGGTGCCAATAGCCAAGCCTGCCAACAGGCCAACCCATTTGCGCAAAGAGGGTGTTTTTTTACGTTTCAGCTTGGGCAGCATATTATTTTCTGCCGTTGTTGCGTGCCGCATTACTGTCCTGTTTGCCACTGCCACCCCCACCTGCTTCCTGCAGGGTTACTATTCCGTCTGCCGCTTAAGATCGCAAGCCCACGACTGCATAAATCTGGAAAAATCCGAATCAGGGTTTCAGTTTTAGCGGCGTGGTAGTGTGTATATTTTCGTGTGTTCTGCCTATGTGGCACAAATATGGCAGTGCACGGGGCATAGCCACGTTATAAAGGTATGGCGTGGTATGTCCTCTTCCATATGGGGTTGCCGTAACCAATATGGTGGAAGATACAGCCTTATGATTTTGTCTGACCTGCTGCCGGAGTTTGCCCATAATGGTTCTGCATCGCGATCCTGTTTTGCATACGGGTAATGGGCCTTTGCGCCGTGGCGGAGGCACGGATTCTTCGGATGATGGTGCTGATATTGGCGTGGTGGTGCGGGCCAAACCCAAAACCCGCAAGCCGGCCATGTACAAAGTGCTGATGCTGAATGATGATTACACCCCAATGGAATTTGTGGTGTACGTGCTCGAACGCTTTTTTCAGAAGAATCGGGAAGAGGCCACAGACATCATGCTCAATGTGCATCGGCGCGGTGTTGGGGTGTGTGGTGTGTTCACTTATGAAGTAGCCGAAACCAAGGTGGCGCAAGTTATGGACTTGGCGCGGCAAAACCAGCACCCGTTACAGTGCACGATCGAAAAAGACTGATCACTTCTGCAAGGTTATTGCTAAAAAACGGCATGGTACGCGTTTTTTACGCGGAATAAGACTCGCATTTCCTGAAGAAGCAGCCAAATATGATAACAAGGGCTGCGGGTATGGTGGGTAGCGTTGCTACCGTGCCTGCAATGTCTGGGGAAAGGAGCGTCTCGTCATGTTGTCACGCAATCTCGAACAGACTCTACATCGGGCGCTCATTCTGGCCGGTGAACGGCATCATGAATACGCCACGCTTGAGCATCTGCTTCTTGCCCTGGTTGATGATGCGGACGCCGTTACGGTGTTCCGGGCGTGCGGGGTGGATCTGGACCGCCTGCGCACGGATCTGACAGGTTTTCTGGATAAGGATCTGGCTGGGCTGGCATCTGATCGGCCAACAGAACCAAAACCTACCGCCGCGTTCCAGCGCGTTATTCAGCGGGCGGCTATTCATGTGCAATCTACCGGGCGGGATGAGGTAACAGGTGCAAACGTGCTTGTGGCCCTGTTTGCCGAACGGGAAAGCCATGCAGTGTATTTCCTGCAGTTGCAGGATATGACGCGGCTGGATGCCGTTAACTTTCTGTCTCACGGTATTGCCAAAGCGCCGGATCGTTCCACTCGCCGCCCGGTGGCGGGTACGGAATCGAACGCAGAAAAGGGTGAAGAACCCGAACGGACTGAAAGCAAAAGCCAGAAGGGCAATCAGGATGCGCTTTCTACCTATTGCGTTAATCTGAACGATAAGGCGATTGCCGGTAAGGTAGATCCGCTTATCGGGCGTGATACGGAAATTGAGCGCACTATTCAGATTCTGTGCCGCCGCACCAAGAACAACCCGCTGTATGTGGGGGACCCGGGTGTAGGTAAAACCGCCATTGCGGAAGGGCTTGCCCGCCGTATTGTGGAAGGTAACGTGCCAGAAGTGCTGCTGAAATCCACCATCTATTCGCTGGATATGGGCGCATTGCTGGCAGGCACACGCTACCGCGGTGATTTTGAAGAACGCCTGAAAGCTGTGGTGACAGAGCTGGATCAGGACCCGCACGCCATCCTGTTTATTGATGAAATCCACACCGTTATTGGTGCTGGGGCAACATCAGGCGGCGCGATGGATGCCTCCAACCTGCTTAAACCCGCTTTGGCAGCAGGCACTCTGCGTTGCATTGGCTCTACAACGTATAAGGAATTCCGGCAGCACTTTGAAAAAGACCGCGCACTTGTGCGGCGCTTCCAGAAGATTGATGTGCCAGAACCCACAATTGATGATGCGGTGAAGATTCTGCGCGGCCTGAAAGGCAGCTACGAAAAACACCACAAGGTACGTTACACGGAAGAAGCTATCCGTGCGGCAGTGGAACTGTCTGCCAAGTATATTCATGATCGTAAGCTGCCCGATAAGGCAATTGACGTGATTGATGAGGTAGGCGCTTCCCGCATGCTTCAGCCTGAAGGCCGCCGCCGCAAGACGGTGAACCTGAAGGATGTGGAAGACATTATCGCGCGTATTGCCCGCATTCCGCCCAAAAGCATTTCTGCGGATGACAAGGAAGTGCTGCGCTCCTTGGAACGCGATCTGAAAGGCATGGTGTTCGGGCAGGATCAGGCGATTGATGCCTTGTCTGCTGCCATCAAGCTGGCACGTGCTGGCCTGCGCGATGCAGAAAAGCCGATTGGCAACTACCTGTTCTCTGGCCCCACCGGGGTTGGTAAAACAGAAGTGGCCCGCCAGCTGGCAACCGCGTTGGGGATTGAGCTGGTTCGCTTCGATATGTCCGAATACATGGAGCGGCATTCCATCTCTCGTCTATTGGGTGCGCCTCCGGGGTATGTCGGGTTCGATCAGGGCGGTTTGCTGACAGATGCCATTGATCAGCACCCACACGCTGTGCTGCTTCTGGATGAAATCGAAAAAGCACATCCAGATCTGTACAACGTGCTGTTGCAGGTGATGGATAACGGGAAGCTGACGGACCATAACGGCAAGACGGTCGATTTCCGCAACGTTATCCTGATCATGACCACCAATGCTGGTGCGTCGGATATGAGCAAGGAAGCTGTGGGCTTTGGTCGTCAGGTGCGAGAAGGTGAGGATGAAGAGGCCATTAAACGCCTGTTCACACCAGAATTCCGCAACCGTCTGGATGCCATTATTCCGTTTGCACACCTTTCGCCTGAAATTGTGGGGCAGGTGGTTGAAAAGTTTGTGCTGCAGTTGGAAGCACAGCTTGCAGACCGCAACGTAACCATCGAACTGTCTTCCGCAGCCAAGGAATGGCTGGCAGAGCGCGGGTATGACAGGCTGTATGGCGCACGGCCTCTGGGGCGCGTTATTCAGGAATCCATCAAGAAGCCGCTGGCTGAAGAACTGCTGTTTGGCAAGTTGGCAAAGGGTGGAGCCGTGAAAATCGGCCTGAAGAACGGTGAACTGGCGTTTGATATTGTTGAAAGCAGCAATAGCTCTTCCAGCAATGGGGAAGACACTCACGGTAGTGAACATGAGGAAGAAGCAACGGGCTGATGAATATCTGCCACGTGCGTAAATAACAGCAGGGCCGCCAGAAAATATCTGGCGGCCCTGTTTGTATGTGCTGTGTGGAACTGAAAAAAGATCAGTCGTACTTGGTGCCATTAACCGTAACAGAACCCGGAATTGGCCAGGATTTGCCAGTGCCGCGGTGTGTCCAGTCAATGCCCTGCTTGCGGTAGGAATCGTAGTAATAACGGCCCACCACTTCCACCTGGTCTCCCTTATTCACCCACGGCCATGATGGCGTGTGCATTTCATCTAGATTGGTCACAATGCGGATGGAAATGTTGGGGGCAACGGTTACGTAAAAATACCCATGCCACCCACTGCGGGTATGGCGCGCCTTGGGGCTGACTGCGCGCACGGTGCCGCAGATATGGACAGGTGTATCCCCTTTGGCGCCGCCGTTTTCATAATCCTGCTGTTTGTTCAGGAAATCCTGATTATTGCAGGTTGCGGGCATGGAGGATGCAGCAGGGGCTTCCTGCTTCCATCCCCATCGGGCTTGTGCGGGGGAGGAGAGGAAAGAGGCTGCCAAACCCGTAAGGCCTGCCAGCATAAGTGCGGGAAAACGTGAAGACATCATTCAGGTTCAGTTTTGTGGTGTGGGAATCTGGCCTTTTTCAGCCAGAAGATGGGCGCGGTATTCATCCAGAAAGTGTTCAACCTCTGGCGCGGGCTTGGGTGTAACCTGATGCAGGTTTCTAAGGGCACGAATAATGGTGCCAATCACCACAAGGCGCGCATACCATTTATGGTTGGAAGGCACGATAATCCACGGTGCATAAGGGCGTGCTGTTTCAGCAATGGCATCCTGATAAGCTGTGGCATATTCCTTCCAGAATTCACGCTCCTTCAAATCGGAAGGTGAGAATTTCCAGCGCTTTTCCGGAATATCCAGCCGGGCCAACAGGCGTTTCCGCTGTTCTTCGGGCGAGATATTCAGGAAAAACTTGAGCACCACAGTACCTTGGCGGCTGAAATAGTGTTCCAGGTGGCGGATATCGCTAAAGCGGCCTTTCCAGAATTCAGGAGTGTTCACCTCTCCCGTCAGATGGGCGTTCTGTAGCAATTCCGGATGCACACGGGTTACAAGCACATCTTCATACTGGCTGCGGTTAAAAATAACGATCCGCCCTGCCTGTGGTGCAGCCGTATGGATCCGCCATAAAAAACCGTGTTGCAGTTCAGTCGGGCCGGGTTGTTTGAAGGATGTTACGGACACCCCCTGAGGGTTCACGCCAGACATCACATGCTTGATGGTGCCATCTTTGCCCGCAGCATCCATGCCTTGCAAAATGATGAGCAAAGAGTGGGTTTGGTTCGCGTAAAGAAGTTCCTGCAATATTTGCAAAAGGCTTTTGACTTTGCGCAGCAGAAGTTTTCCATCTGCTTTTGTCAGGCCCAGATTGCCGTCATCATTCGGATTATGCGCGCTCAGTTTAAACTTGCTGCCATCCGTAACATGATAGCTGTCTAGCGCATCCAGAAAGCGCGAAAGAGTATTCATGCTATAATTGCCTTACAAAATATTTGCCCTTCACGGAGTGTGGCGGGGCATATGTCAGTCATAAAGGCAGGGGCAATCTTGTCAAAAAAAGAGGCGCTTCTCATATTCTAAGTATGATATCCGTACATTCTTCTATTTCTGCACCTTCCAAACCAGAAGAGACACACTCTCTTGCAGGTATGCTGCTGGTGGCTTCTCCCATGTTGGTGCAAACCCCTTTTGCTCAGAGTGTGATTTATATCTGCGCACATGCGCCAGATACCGGCACCATGGGGCTGGTGGTGAACAAACGTCTGGCTGTGGCCAGCTTTGATGAATTGTTAGCCCAACTTGATATCCAGCCCATGCCTCCTGTCAGGCGCATTGGTTTGTGTGCTGGTGGCCCAGTAGATGCCGGGCGGGGCCTCGTGTTGCATTCTGCTGAATGGGAAGGGGAAAATAGCCTGAGTGTCAGCCCCAATGTTGCCCTGACAGGCAGCGTGGATGTGCTGAAGGAAATTGCTGCAGGCAAAGGCCCGCAAGAAGCTCTGTTGGCTATGGGCCATGCCAGTTGGACAGCCGGACAGCTTGAAGAGGAAATTCTGCAGCACGATGCCTGGCTGGTGGCACCTGCCACGCGGGATATTGTGTTTGGAAGTGACCATGCAGCCAAGTGGCGGCGTGCCTTGGCCTCTATCAATATTGACCCATTGCGCTTGAGCGGACAGGTGGGACACGCCTGATAGCAGTATATGCTCCTGCTTGAAATCAGAGCGTGCGGGAGGAATCAGACAAGGCAGGCTCCACAGGTTTTCTGGCCCAACGCCAAGAGGTAATGCCCTGCCGGGCCAGTTCACGGTGCATAACCATGATGGGCCATTTTCCCGCGCCCTCGTAATGTCCCATTCCATCAGGCGCGGAAAGTCTTTTGGCTAAGGCTTCTACAATGGTTACGGAGCGATGCCGCCCGCCGGAACAGCCAATGGCAATGGTGGCATACTTCTTGCCTTCCCGCACAAAGCGCGGAAGCATCAGTTGCAGCATGGCATGAATCTGGTTCAGGAACGGCAGGTAATCGCGGTCTTCCGCTACATATTCCGCAACATCAGCATCCAACCCGGTTTTGGGGGTCAGTTCGGGCACATAATGTGGGTTGCGCAAAAAGCGGGCATCAAAAACAATATCAGCTTCACGCGGCAAGCCTGCAGGGTAGGCAAAAGACATGAGCGCTACGGTCAGGCCTTCCTGCGCGCCACCAGTCCAAGGGCTGAAACGGCTTTCTACAAACTGGCGCAGCTCCGGCGGAGGCATATCTGTTGTATCGATCACTAGATCAGCCGCAGCCCGTAGCGGCGCTGTCAGGGCTATTTCTTCTTCAATACCTTCTTTGATACTGCCGTGCGGGGCCAGCGGGTGGCGGCGGCGTGTTGCCGTATAGCGGCGTAGCAGCACGCTTTCATCTGCTGTGGCATAAATCAGCTCAACACGCAGGTGCGGGTTCATGCGCAGGCGGGCCATGGCTTCCAGCACGGCGGAAGCATCAAACCCACGGGTGCGGGAATCTACCCCAATGGCAACTGGGCGTTCTGCACGGGCCACAATATCATCCAACATCCCAAGTGGGGGATTGTCGATAACTTCGTGTTCCAGATCTTCCAGAATCCGCAGGATGGAGGATTTGCCCGCCCCAGATAGGCCGGACACCAGCAGAATGCGGCGTGGTGCAGGCGTATCATCTGCCGTAACCATGAACGGCTTTTCCTCTCCATCTTGAGGCTGGCAGGTGCTGGTTGATGATGCAAAAAGATGCCAGAACCCGCAATCAGCCAGTAAACCAGTTAAGCGCTTTGCCAAGCCACTTTACTGCAGTTTGGCCGGTTGTGAGAAGGCATTATACTCAAGGCAGGCATCACTTCGTAACACATCGTTGCGTTTTGTGACGTAAAACAAGGCGTTTGTTACGAAAGAGAAAATTGCGGTTCGTTCGTTCTTGCCTTACGTCCTGACATTGTGATGACGCAAAAACAACAGGCAGATCGGGCTTTGGTGAAACAGCATACACCACATCTTAAACATATAACGGGTGGATTTGTTCTTTCAGGCATAACGGCTCCGCATATCAAAGGGCTGGATATGGCTGAGCAGTGCCGGGCAGCATTGGAGCAGGGGGTAGAGCTTCTGGCCAAACAGGGGCATGCTTTGCATGATGTCACCCATATTCTCTGCACCGTTGCCGATGCTGAAAATTTTCCGTCTTGTTTCCCTGTTTTCAGGCAGTTTTTTCCTTCCATTTCCCCAACCATGACACTGATGTGGTTGAAGGACGCACCTTCTTCCCAGCCCAAAATCATTTTTGAGCTGGTTGTGCAGGAAGAAATGCTTGAGGCGCAGGAAGAAGATTACGCCTTCTGATATGCCCAGTTTTGCCAGCCTAGCGGGTGACACTCACCCGTGGCAGCTGAATGGTGAAACAGGCCCCAATAACCTGTCCATTCTGGTTGTGCAGATTATCAACAGAAATTGTGCCATGCAGGGCTTCTATAATCTGCCGACTGATGGAAAGCCCCAAGCCTGAGTGTTGGCCGAAGTTTTCATTCTTCGGGCGCTCGGAATAAAAGCGGTCAAAAATCGAATCCAGCTTGGCCTGTGGAATGCCCGGGCCTTCATCTGCCACAGAAATGGTTACCATCTTACCCGTTGGCATAGCTGAAAGCGTGATGTGGCCATTGGGCGGAGAAAAGGAAATGGCATTGCCAATCAGGTTGCGTAAAACCTGCACAAGCCGGTCTTCTACCGCCAGAACTTCCAGTGGGCTTTCTGGGGTATCACCCTGCACATTTGTTTGCACAATGGGTTGTCCATCTTGCCGCGTGGCCTGCTGAATTTCTGCTAAAACAGAAAGCAACGGCGCAATGGCAACAGGCTCAGCCTTTGCGCGAGACATTTCGGCATCCAGACGGCTGGCATCAGAAATATCGGTGATCAGCCTATCCAACCTGCGCACATCATCATTGATAATGGTCAGCAGACGGCGCTGCTGGTTCAGGTCTTCAATACGCAGCAGTGTTTCAATGGCTGAGCGGATCGAGGATAGCGGATTTTTAATTTCGTGGCTGACATCGGCAGCAAAGCGCTCAATGGCGTCCATCCGCTTCCAGAGCGCTTGCGCACTGGCTTGCAGGGCACGCGCCACATCGCCAATTTCATCACGTCTGGCCAGCAGTCGTGCGGGTACGGTGCCAGTGCGCCCTGTTGCATCACGCATAACCTGTGCTGATGCTGCCAGCCGCAATAATGGCCGGGCAATGGTGAGTGAGAGGTACCACGAGAGCAGTACCGTCAGCACAAGTGCCATTAGAAAAACGGACAGAATGGAAGACCGAATGGCAAACAGGGAGCGATCAACCTGTGAGGCCACGCGGGTAAGCTGAATAATGCCAATGGTGCTACCATCGTGCATAACGGGTTCAGCCACCGTAATAATCAGGCGCCCCCGTGCAGTACGCCGGATATAGGGCGGCGCTTCCTGCGGAGGTGGTGGCGGGGCGCCTTGTGTTCCGATAGCAGTGCCAGACGGCCGGGCAGGAATATCTTCCTCATCCGTGTTCAGCGTAACAATGCCCGAATTATGGCTCCCCCATAGCCATGTGAGAAACCGTTCATAAATGCCGGGCTGCGTGGCTGGCGGAAAAGGGATGGTTTTTACACGTTGCTCGTTGCGCGGTGTGGCTGGAGCGGGTTCTGCCGTTTCGGGCCAATCTGCCAGGTTGTCGGCCACCAAGCGGCCATCCGGCCCAAACAGGCGGGCATGGGCATTGGGGCTTGGTTCTGTAAGCCGCAGCAGCAGTGGGCGGGCTAGAGATTCTTCTAGCACATAGCCCCGATCCAGCGGGTTAGTGGCGTGGGGGTGCGTTGCGCGTACGGCACTTTGCCCCAACGCGCCTGCATAAATCCGGGCCTGTTCACGCAGGGCCGTGACTTCTGTTGCCAGCAGGCCATTCCGAAACTGGTTCAGAAACAGAATGGTTACGCCCAGCAGAGCGATAGGCAAGATATTAACCAGCAAGACCCGCCGCATCAGCGGAGAAATCAGCCGTGTGCGAGAGGCCTGATAAGCCGCTGTGGCTTCTATACTGCCTTTGCGGGGCTTGTTGCCCGGCATAGACAGATAATGCAGGCCACCAATGCGGCCTGCCAGCGCCTTAAAAAAAGAAGGGGCGGGCTGGCTGGTCATGAACCGCGATCAGTCTTCCCGATATCGGTAACCGATACCGTATAGGGTTTCGATCTGGTTGAATTCGTCATCCACCTGGCGGAACTTTTTGCGCACACGCTTGATATGGCTGTCGATGGTGCGGTCATCCACATACACGGTGTCACCATACGCAGCATCAATCAGCTGATCGCGAGATTTCACCAGTCCGGGCCGCTGGGCCAGTGTTTTTACCAGCAGAAACTCCGTTACGGTCAGGGGCACATCTTCCCCTTTCCATGTGCATTTGTGGCGTAGTTCATCCAGGGAAAGGTTGCCACGCACCAATGCACCACCCGTAGGTTCCCCATTGGCTTCTGCTCGGCTTACTTCATTCCGGCGCAGCAGGGCGCGGATGCGTTCCAGCAAAAGGCGTTGGGAGAACGGCTTGGTGATGTAATCATCTGCCCCAAGGCGCAGGCCCATAAGCTGATCCACTTCCTCGTTCTTGGAGGACAGGAAAATGACAGGCAGGTTGGAGCGGGTGCGCAACCGTTGCAGAAGTTCCATGCCATCCATGCGGGGCATCTTGATGTCCAGAACAGCCAGATCAACCGGGTAGGCCGTTAAGCCCTGCAGTGCCGATTCGCCGTCTGTATATGTGCGAACATTGAAGCCTTCTGCCTCCAGCGTCATCTGCACCGATGTCAGGATATTGCGGTCATCATCCACCAGCGCAATTGTCTGCTTGGTGCGCTCTGTCATTGTCTGCGTTGTCCTTCCCTGCTGCCATGCGAGCAAGCCCTATAGACTAGGACGTGCCATCCTATCCTGCCAAGTGCCCCTGTCCAGAATCGGCCAGCTTTTTTCTGTATTGTGTAGATAGGGCATAAAATCATGCACATGGCAGGGGTGGCGGGTCTTGTCGGCGGCGTTTGCGTTGCTTACTTCAAAAGGCATGACCCAAGATACAGATCCCACACAGGTCGAAACGCCGGCAGCACAGCCGGCCCCGGCCGAGCAGACGGCTCCGGAACACGAAGCCGCTGCTGAAGCTGCGCAGAACGGTCAGCCAAGCGGCCCGGAAGCGCGTATTCAGGAACTTGAGCAGGCCGCTGCTGACTTTAAGGAAAAGTGGCTGCGCTCAGAGGCTGAAAACCAGAACCTGCGCGCCCGCGCCAAGCGTGATCTGGATGATGCCCGCCAGTACGCCGTGCAGAAATTTGCGCGTGACGTTGTAGAGGCCGCAGAAAACCTGCGCCGTGCGCTGGCCAGCCTGCCACCTGCGCAGGAAGGTGAAGATTCTGTGCTGACCAAAATGCGTGAAGGCATTGAAAGCACGGAACGTTCCTTCATTTCCATTCTGGAACGCCATGGCATCAAGTGTGATGACCCGTCAGGCAAGCCGTTTGATGCCAACCTGCATCAGGCAATGGCGGAGCAGCCCAGTGCTGAGCACGAACCCGGTACGGTCATGCAGGCATGGACGCCAACATGGACGCTGCACGGGCGCCTGCTTAAGCCAGCCATGGTGGTGGTTGCCAAGGCTTCCTGATCAGGAGGTTACGGCATGGCGGCAGGTAAAAAATCCTGCCCGCCAAGGTGTTTTCCCTTCTTGAAAAAGAGAAAACGCCACCATACATCAGGTTTATCATTCAGGCCTGCTTTTACCTCATTACGGGCAGAGCGGGCGGGTAAATGAAAGCAAGGGCCTTTTCTGGTGCTTCGGGCCAGATGGGGTCGCTGAAAGGGAATATATAATGAGTAAAGTTATTGGTATCGACCTTGGTACGACCAACTCCTGCGTTGCAGTGCGTGAAGGTAACGAAACTAAGGTTATCGAAAACAGCGAAGGCGCACGCACCACCCCGTCTATGGTGGCTTTCACCGAAAGCGGTGAAATGTTGGTGGGTCAGGCTGCAAAGCGTCAGGCAGTTACCAACCCGGCCAACACTTTCTACGCTGTTAAGCGTCTGATCGGTCGTCGTTTTGATGATCCGACAGTCCAGAAAGACAAGGAAATGGTGCCCTACGCCATCGTTCAAGGTGACAATGGTGATGCATGGGTTGAGGCGCGCGGCAAAAAATATGCCCCCTCACAGATTTCCGCCTTCGTTCTGGGCAAGATGAAGGAAACGGCTGAATCCTATCTGGGTGAAAAAGTTTCTCAGGCCGTTATCACCGTTCCGGCTTACTTTAACGATGCCCAGCGTCAGGCAACCAAGGATGCAGGTAAGATTGCCGGCCTTGAAGTGCTGCGTATCATCAACGAACCCACAGCAGCTGCTCTGGCTTACGGGCTGGAAAAGAAAAGCGGCGGCACCGTGGCTGTGTATGACCTTGGTGGTGGTACGTTTGACGTTTCCGTTCTGGAAATTTCCGATGGCGTGATCGAAGTGAAATCCACCAACGGTGATACGTTCCTGGGTGGTGAAGACTTTGATAACCGCATCATCGGTTACCTGGCAGACGAGTTCAAACGCGAACAGGGTATTGATCTGCGGTCTGACAAGCTGGCTCTGCAGCGTCTGAAAGAAGCAGCAGAAAAAGCCAAGATCGAACTGTCTTCCTCCAAGGAAACAGAAATCAACCTGCCGTTCATCACGGCCGATGCATCTGGCCCGAAACACCTTGTTCTGAAGCTGACCCGCGCGAAGCTGGAAAGCCTTGTGGACGATCTGGTGCAGCGTACGCTGGAACCCTGTAAGGCAGCGCTGAAGGATGCTGGCCTGTCTGCTTCTCAGATTGACGAAGTCATTCTGGTTGGCGGTATGACCCGTATGCCCAAGGTTATCGAAACGGTTAAAGGCTTCTTTGGCAAAGACCCAGCCCGTAACGTGAACCCCGATGAAGTTGTGGCCATTGGTGCTGCTATTCAGGGTGCCGTTCTGAAGGGAGATGTTAAAGACGTTCTGCTGCTGGACGTAACCCCGCTTTCTCTGGGTATTGAAACGCTGGGTGGTGTGTTCACTCGTCTGATCGACCGCAACACAACCATTCCGACCAAGAAGAGCCAGGTGTTCTCCACGGCGGAAGATAACCAGAGCGCTGTGACCATTAAGGTCTATCAGGGCGAACGCGAAATGGCAGCCGATAACAAGCTGCTGGGTAACTTCGACCTGACCGGTATTCCTGCAGCTCCGCGTGGCGTGCCGCAGATTGAAGTGACCTTCGATATCGATGCCAACGGCATTGTGTCTGTGTCCGCTAAGGACAAGGCAACCGGTAAGGAACAGCAGATCAAGATCCAGGCTTCTGGTGGTCTGTCCGATACCGATATCGACAAGATGGTGAAGGACGCTGAAGCTAACGCTGAAGCCGACAAAGCCAAGCGTGAGCAGGTAGAACTGCGCAACAATGCCGAAGCTCTGGTGCATCAGACTGAAAAGTCTCTGACCGAAGCTGGTGACAAGGTTCCGGCTGCTGAAAAGAGCGAAGCAGAAAGCGCCATTGCCGCTGTTAAGGCCGCTATGGAAGGCACAGATGCAGAAGCTCTGAAAAGCGCAACCGAACGCCTGACACAGGCAGCCATGAAGGTGGGTGAAGCCGCTTACAAGGCTGGTCAGGCTGGTGAAGCTGCTCCGGAAGGAGAAGCTGCAAAGCCGGACGAAAAAGAAATCGTTGACGCTGACTTTGAAGACGTGAACGACAGCAAGAAGTCCTGATCGGACGCTATGCACAAGGGTGACTATGTGACAAACATAGTCACCCTTTACTTTATTTCTGGCGTCCGCGCTTCATTGTAAGGCGGGCGCTTTTTGTTGTTTCGGACAAATGCTGTGCTCATGCTTTAGAGGCAGCCCCCGACAAGAGGACTTCCATGGCCACTCAGCTCGATTACTACGCAATTCTTGAGGTTTCCCGAACAGCCACGGCTGATGAAATCAAGAAATCCTATCGCAAGCTGGCCATGAAGTATCATCCCGATCGGAACCCGGGGGATGATGCAGCAGAAGCCAAGTTCAAAGAAATCAACCAGGCCTACGATATCCTGAAGGACGAACAAAAACGCGCTGCGTATGACCAGTACGGCCATGCCGCGTTTGAAGGCGGTGGCCCTGGCCCCGGCGGGTTTGACTTTGGCGGTGGCTTTGGTGGCGGTGGTCTGGGCGATATTTTCGAACAGATGTTTGGTGACATGATGGGCGGCCGCCGTGGTGGCCGCGCACGCACTGGCAACGATATCCAAACCCATGTTGAAATCACGCTGGAAGAAGCTTTTACCGGCGTAAAAAAAGATGTGCGGGTCATTACCCGCGTGGCGTGCGAATCCTGCCACGGCACAGGTTCTAACGATGGCGCATCGGGCGTTGAAGTCTGCCCAAGCTGCCACGGTGCAGGCAAGGTGCGGGCGCAGCAGGGCTTTTTTGTTGTGGAACGCCCATGCCCAACCTGCCATGGCGCAGGCAAGGTGGTGAAAAACCCCTGCAAGGTTTGCCACGGCGAAGGCACAGTGGAAAAGGAACGCACGGTTGAAGTGCAGATTCCTGCCGGTGTGGAAGACGGCACGCGCATCCGTCTTTCTGGTGAAGGAGAGGCCGGAGGCAACGGTGTGCCGCCGGGTGATCTGTATATCCACGTTTCTGTTGCAGAACATGGCATTTTCCAGCGCGATGGTGCCAACATTTATTGCCGCGTGCCGTTGCGCATGGCGCAGGCTGCTTTGGGCACAGAAATTGAAGTGCCTGTGATTGATGGCTCCCGCACCAAGGTAAAAATTCCGGCTGGCACGCAAACCGGCGCACATTTCCGCCTGCGCGGTAAAGGCTTCTCGGTTCTGCGCTCTACGGCCCGCGGCGATATGTACATTCAGGTTACGGTGGAAACGCCGCAAAACCTCAGCAAGCGCCAACGTGAACTGTTGGAAGAATTTGAAAAAGAAGCCGGTGAGGATGTGAAGCAGAGCCCCGAACATACAGGCTTCTTCCGTCGCGTGCGGGACTTTTTTGAAGGGAAGGAATAAGCGCTCATGCGTATCGGTATTGCAGGCATAACGGGGCGCGTGGGCCGTTTGTTGGTGGAAGAAGTGCAGGCCGCAGGGGCAACCCTTTCTGGTGGCACAACACGTAAGCCAGAAGCCGCCAGTGGTCTGCCCCAAGGTGTGCCGCTGTTTAAGGATATGGCCGAATTGGCTGCCAACAGCGATGTGGTGATTGATTTCACCCACGCTGATACGGTTATCCCGAATGCACAGGCATTGGCCGCAGCAGGCACGGCATGGGTGCTGGGTACAACTGGCCTTTCAGCAGAGCAGCAGTCAGCCGTAAACAAAGCAGCAGAAAAAATTGCTGTGGTGCATGCTGCCAATTACTCCCCCGGCGTTACATTGGTGCAGCGTTTGGCGCAGATGATGGCACGTGTGCTGCCAGCAGACTCCTACGATGCTGAAATTGTGGAAATGCACCACCGGCAGAAAGTGGATGCGCCATCCGGCACGGCCTTGGCTATTGGTGAGGCCGTGGCGCAGGGGCGCGGTGTAAAGCTGGCAGATGTGCGTGAAAGTGGGCGTGATGGCCATACTGGCCCCCGCAAGGAAGGGGCTATTGGCTTTGCAGCTTTGCGCGGTGGGCAGATTGTGGGCGAACATGAAGTATTGTTCACATCAGCCGATGAGCAGATTGTTCTGGGGCACCGCGCCTTTGATCGGCGCATTTTTGCCACTGGTGCGGTGCGTGCCGCCAAGTGGGTAAAAGGGCACAAACCCGGCCTTTACAGCATGGAAGACGTGCTGGGCCTGCCCCCACTATAAGGCCAACTTAAAGGGGCGGGTAGTGTCCGCCCCGCGTTGGGCGCAAGGCTGAAAACGGCGTTTCTTGCTGGCCTGTTTGGCCAATACTCTTGACCGCTGCTTTCTATCCCTTCATACGACCTCGTCCCCCTTTTTTAGGGCGGGCTTCTGTTTCCTTTTTCACAGTGCGTGGGGCAAACGGCACCATCATGCGTAAAGACGGCGATTTTCTGTTTACTTCGGAGTCTGTTTCCGAAGGCCATCCCGATAAAGTTGCTGACCGGATCAGCGATACCGTTCTGGACGCTTATCTTGCGGCAGATCCGGAAGCCCGCGTTGCCTGTGAAACGCTGGTAACCACCAACCGCATCATTCTTGCGGGTGAAGTACGTGGCCCATCTTCCGTTACATCGGACAAGCTGATTGAACTGGCGCGCGAAGCTGTCAAAGATATCGGTTACGATCAGGAAGGTTTCTCCTGGCGCCGTGCGGAAGCTGCCAATTACCTGCATGCGCAGTCTGCTGATATTGCAGTAGGCGTTGATAGCGCAGGTGAAAAAGACGAAGGCGCAGGCGATCAGGGGATCATGTTCGGGTATGCCTCGAACGAAACCGATACCCTTATGCCAGCCCCCATCTACTATGCGCACCGCATTCTGCATGAAATGCGTGATCTGCGCCGTGCGGGTGACCCGATTGTGGCAGGCCTGCAGCCGGATGCCAAAAGCCAGGTGACCCTGCGCTACGTCAATGGCCGCCCGGTTGGTGCAACCTCTGTGGTGATTTCTACCCAGCATGATGAAGGCATCAATCAGGAAGAACTGCGTGGCCGTCTGGGCCAGGTGGTTAAGAATGTGCTGCCAGAAGGTTGGGTGCCGCCGGAAAAAGAATTCTACGTCAACCCCACGGGTGTGTTCGTAATTGGCGGCCCGGATGGTGACTGCGGGCTGACAGGCCGTAAGATTATTGTGGATACCTATGGTGGTGCAGCCCCGCATGGTGGTGGTGCATTCTCCGGTAAGGACCCCACGAAGGTGGACCGTTCCGCAGCTTATGCCTGCCGCTATCTGGCTAAAAACGTTGTGGCTGCTGGTCTGGCAGATCGTTGCACCATTCAGCTTTCCTACGCCATTGGCGTGTCTCATCCGCTGTCCGTCTATGTGGATCTGGATGAAACCGGTAAAGATGTAGATGAAAACCGTCTGGGTGACGTGCTGCGTGAAGTGATGGATCTTACCCCACGTGGTATCCGTAAGCACCTGCGCCTGAACCGTCCGATTTATGCTGTCACATCTGCTTATGGTCACTTTGGCCGCCAGCCAGATGCCAAGCTGGACACCTTTACGTGGGAACAGACCGATCTGGTTGATGCCCTGCGTAGCGCGCTGAACCGCTAAGTTTAGGGCGTTTTGTTCATGGCGGAGGCTAAAGGTTCGGCTGAAAATGGTCAGCCTGTGGTAACAGATGTCAAACCCCCGCCGGAGCGGCTGTACGGCCGCCAGCGTGGGCATCCGTTGCGCCCCCGTCAGGAACGGCTGCTGGATGAAACCCTGCCGCGTATGCGCTTTCCGCTAGAGCGCGCGGCAGATCCGGCTTCTGTTTTTGGCCATACGCCAGAACAGATCTGGTTTGAGGTTGGCTTTGGCGGTGGTGAGCACGTGCTTGCCCAAACCAATGCATACCCCGAAGTGGGGTATATTGCCTCCGAAGTTTTCCATAACGGTTTGTGCTCCCTGCTAAGCCGCCTTGTGCCGGTGGGGGAGGAAGCAACGGCTCCCGTGCCAGAAATGCTGCGGCTGTGGGATGATGATGCCCGGCAAGTGCTGAATGTGCTGCCCGATGCGTGTCTGGACAGGTTGTTCCTGATGTTTCCAGATCCGTGGCCCAAGGCACGCCATGCCAAGCGGCGCTTTGTGCATCCGCAAAATGTGGCGTTGGCTGCCCGTGTGCTTAAGCCCGGTGCCGTGTGGCGCGTTGCCAGTGATGATCCTACCTATCAGGCATGGGTGGAGGAAGTTATGGCAGCTCAGGATTACTTTGAAGCGCCAAAACCCGTTTTAACCCGGCCAGAAGGCTGGTTCCCCACGCGGTATGAGGCCAAGGCCATTGCTGCTGGCCGCCAGCCTATGTACTGGACATTTACCCGCCGCTAAGGCGGGTTTTGTCGTTTTTCACCCCTCGGCTGATGGTCTGCATGTGACATCTTGGGTCATCAGCCCGCATTACGTTTTTGCCATGCGAAAGGTCCGCCATGAGCCAGACGACGCTGCCTATCCGTCGTGCCCTTGTTTCTGTTTCCGATAAAACGGGTCTGCTTGATCTTGCCCGCGCTCTTGCAGCGCAGGGGGCAGAAATTCTTTCTACCGGGGGGTCTGCCAAGGCGCTGCGCGATGCAGGCATCCCTGTTACGGAAGTTTCGGATTACACAGGCTTTCCCGAAATTCTGGATGGCCGGGTAAAAACACTGGTGCCCAAAATCCATGGTGGCATTCTGGGCCGGCGTGATCTTCCTGCGCACGTGGCCCAGATGGAAGAACACGGCATTGGCCCGATCGATCTGGTGGCTGTCAATCTGTATCCATTTGAAAAAACGGTTGCTTCTGGCGCAGATGCAGACACCTGCATTGAAAACATTGATATCGGTGGCCCTGCACTTATTCGCGCTGCCGCCAAAAACCATGCCCATGTGGTGGTGCTGACAGACCCGGCCCAGTATGAAGGGCTGATTGATGCGTTGGGCGATGGCGGCACCACGCTGGAAATGCGCCGTGCCTATGCTGGTGCTGCGTATGCCCGTACAGCTGCGTATGATGCCGCCATTGCTGCATGGTTTGCCAAGCAGGCTCAGCAGCCTTTCCCCGAACGCTTCATTATGGCTGGCCAGCGTGCGGAAATTCTGCGTTACGGTGAAAACCCGCACCAGAAGGCCGCTTTCTATCGTGATGGCACAGTGCGACCCGGCGTGGCTACGGCACAGCAGGTGCAGGGTAAGTCTCTCTCCTACAACAACATCAATGATACCGATGCTGCGTTTGAGGCTGTTGCCGAATTTGATAGCCCGGCCGTTGTGATTGTAAAACATGCCAACCCTTGTGGCGTGGCTGTTGCACCTTCACTGACAGCAGCGTGGGATCAGGCCCTGCGGTGCGATCCGGTTTCTGCCTTTGGGGGCATTGTGGCCCTAAACCGTACGCTGGATGCCGCTACGGCAGAAAAGATTTCCACCATCTTTACGGAAGTGATTGTGGCTCCAGATGCAGAAGAAGATGCCAAGGCGCTTCTGTCTCGCAAAAAGAACCTGCGTCTGCTGCTAACCGGTGGCCTGCCTAACCCTGCGGCAGAAGGCATTGTGGTGCGTTCTGTAGCTGGTGGTTTTCTGGCGCAAACGCGTGATAATGGCCAGATCAGCCGTGAAGGCCTGAAGGTGGTGACAAAGCGCGCCCCTACGGAACAGGAAATGCAGGATCTGATCTTTGCATTCCGCGTAGCCAAGCACGTTAAGTCTAACGCTATTGTGTACGCCAAGGATGGTGCCACAGTGGGTATTGGCGCTGGCCAGATGAGCCGTGTGGATTCTGCGCGTATTGCGGCTTCCAAAAGTGGTGAGGCCGCAAAGGCTGCCGGGCAGGATACGCCGCTTACACAGGGTTCTGTTGCTGCGTCTGATGCGTTCTTCCCGTTTGCAGATGGTCTGGAAACCATTGTTGCCGCTGGGGCCACTGCGGTTATTCAGCCGGGTGGTTCCATCCGTGATAACGAGGTGATTGCCGCAGCAGATGCTGCCGGTATTGCCATGGTGTTTACTGGTATGCGCCATTTCCGCCACTGACACGCTTTTCCCGCTCTTGCGGGAATGACAGTTCGTGGCAAAGAATAGGGCCACGAATCTCACGCAATGCTGTCCCCCGTGCACATATGGGCGGGGGCGGCGTTTCATAATCGGTTGGGCTATGCGCTATCTGCTTTCTTTGTCTGCTGCATTAATGGTGTCTTCCGTGGCTGTAGCCGCGCCAGCACATAAAACGCCTGCCTCCAAGGCAGAGTCCTTTTCTGCTCGGCAGACACACACAGAAAAGCAGGCAGATGGTGTGTATGATCTTTCTGGCTTGCCTTCCTTTAGCGGTAAGGTCGCGCAGTTTCTGCCATCCCCTCATGGGGGTGTGTTTGGGCTGGTGCTGGAAGATGGCACGCAGGTTTTTGTTTCCCCAGAACAAACGCATGCATTGGCTGGGCTGGTTAAACCGGGGGATGTTATTTCCATCCGCGGGTTAAAAGGCCGCACATTGCCTATTATTCGGGCGTTTGGAATTACCAGCCCGCGTGGCCGTGGCATGCAGGACAATTTTATTGCCATGCCCGTGCATTCTACTGAAATGATTGCCGGCCCGGATTTGGTGCTGCATGGCGAAATCTGGCAGCAGCTTTACAATGCCAATGGGGAACTTTCCGGTGTGATTTTGAAAGATCACTCCGTTATCTGCATTACCCCGCGTGAAGCTGCGCGTGTGGCTAATCTGCTTACACCGGGCCAAACGCTCTATGCTGTTGGCACAGGCAGTAGTGGTGAGCTTGGCACAGCCATTGATGCACGAGAAATTGGTACATCAGCCGAAAAAATGGTGGGTATTGCCGTGGGTGATGCTCCGCCACCCGGCCCACCTGCTGGCAGCCCGGCTTATGATATTATTCCCGGTGCAGAAGAACACTAAAGCCGCCTTATAGGCGTGCAGCGTAAGCGCAAAGTGGCAAGCAAACTGTTGCCGCTTTTGTGCGTTAGCCTTTCTACTACAGGTGACTAACAGTCATACGTGTTGACGTGTGGCGGAAGGGAGAAAGTAGATGGCTATTTTACGCTGGGTTCTGATTTTTCTAATTTTTGCCCTTCTGGCATCCATATTCGGGTTTTCTGGCGCGGCAGGCAACTTTACAGAAATAGCTAAAATTCTGCTGTTTGTGTTTGTGGTGCTGCTGGTAATCAGCCTCTTTTTTGGCCGCACACCCCGAACCTGATTTCAGCCTTTATTCAGATGTGTTGTGTGGTGTGCGGTGGGCTGCCGTGCACCACAGTACACCTGTTATCAGGCAGATAATGGCGCAAAATTCTACAATACTGGGCCAGCGATGCGCCCATACAAAGCTGTAAAGCAGGGCAAACAGCGTTTCAAAAATAATCATTTGCCCGGAAAGCGTGAGCGGCAGCAGGCGGGAGGCTCGGTTCCATAACCCGTTGGCCACTACAGAAGCTAAAAGCGCCGTAGCACTACACACGCCCCAAAAACGTGCCCAATCTAGCCAGGCATGGGGCGCAGCATGCAAAACAAAGGCAGGAATAACCAGCACAAGGGCAAGTGCGCCGGTAACAACGCCTGTTAGCAGAGACCAGTCATGGTCACTCACGGTAGAGGTTTTTAACAGCCAGCGCGTGTTTTCAACGGCATATAACGTCCATGATGCCAAAGCCCCCATAGCACAAAGCAATCCAATAACTTGGGTAGAAAAAGCCACCGGGTGCGCCGGAGTGGCTGCTGCATGAGCCGTAAAACTGCGCGAAACAATAAGCAGAATACCAATAATACTAAGGCTCATGGGGGCAGCAATCTGTTTGATACGGATGCTACTGCCCGCCCGTATGCCCATAATCAGCACAGCAATGGGTAAAAACCCAATAATAAGCGTGGTTACAGGGCCGCCTACGGTTGTAATGGCAGTGGAAAGCAGAATGTAATACAGAACATTGCCCAGAATAGATAAGCGGATAAGCGCAATCCACTCGGCTTTTCCCAGAATGTTTTTAAGAATATTCCAACGGGGCAATAACAAGGCCAGAGAGATCAGACCATAAACAATGTAACGCCCGGCTGTCATTTGCAGAGATGTAAAATCATGCAGCAGCAGGGGAACAATAAATACAGTGCCCCATAACGCACCGCTTCCCATACCATTAAGCACACCAAGGGTGAGAGAGCGGGAAGACGTCATTTTATTCTACCATGCAAAAAACCGGAAAAGGCCAATTCCAGCTTTGTCTTGCCGGAGAAAGGTTCATGCCTGTCTAAAAGAGTATTGGGGCAGACACTATGCTTTTTGCAGGTATCAGCTACACGCCTGCGTGCAACGCATTGTGTGGGGTTTTTGCGGGCAGATTTAACGTGGCTTGCTGCGTTTACGGGCAGCAAGCCACGTTAAGATAATGTGGGTAATTATCCCTCAATCTGGCTGAAATCTGCAATCAGTCGCATCATACGTACAACGCGGGAAAGTAGCTTCAGGCGGTTTAGCCGCAGCTCTGGTTCTGGAGCATTTACCGTTACCACTTCAAAGAACTTATCCAGCGGCTCGCGCAGGCTGGCGGCTTCGCGCATGGCATCGGTAAAGTGTTCGGCGGCAAAGTCCTTTTCTACGGCAGGTTCCACACGTTCCAGCGCGTCAAACAGGGCGCGCTCCTCATCCTGCGTGAACAGGGCGGGGTCTGGCGTATCTTCGTGCGGGCCGTCTTTCTTGTCTTCAATCCGCAGAATGTTGGCGGCGCGGCGCGTGGCGGCCAGCAGGTTTTTGCCGTCTTCTGTTTCCAGCATATCCTGCAAGGCATGGGCACGGGCTAGTAGGCGCACGATATCCGTATCGGAATTATCAACGGAAATTGCGGCCAGACAATCATGCCGCGCCCCTTCAGAGCGTACCTGCACGCGCAGACGTTCGGCAATGAACTGCGGTAGCAGATCCAGATCAGGTGCATCCTGCAAATCGGCAGGCAGAGCTTCGGCTGCCAAAACAAACAGGCGCACCAGATCAAGCCGCAGATTGTTTTCACGGATCAGGCGGATAACACCCAAGGCCGCACGGCGCAGGCCGAACGGATCTCCCGAACCCGAAGGTTTTTCACCCGCAGCAAAGAAGGCCACCAGCATATCAATGCGGTCAGCCAGCCCCAGCACAACGGAAACCGGAGCAGTTGGCACCGAATCACCGGGGCCGCGCGGGGTGTATTGTTCGCTAATGGCCTGCGCCACGGCAGCACTTTCGCCGTCATGTTTGGCGTAGTAACCGCCCATCACGCCCTGAAGTTCGGGGAACTCCCCAACCATGCCGGTTGTCAGGTCGGTTTTGCTCAGTTCAGCCGCGCGTTCGCAGTCGGCCTTGGGTGCGCCCACCATGTCGGCCAGAATACCGGCCAGACGCACCATACGGCGTGTACGATCACCCTGAGAGCCCAAGCTGGCATGGAAGGTGATGGAATCCAGCGCCTTCAGGCGGGAAGCCAACGTTTGCTTGCGGTCCAGATCCCAAAAGTGGCGGGCGTCTGCAAAGCGGGCACGCAGCACGCGTTCATTACCCGTGACAATAAGCGTGCCATCATCTGCCGGAATAATGTTGGCCACAAAAGCAAAGCGCGGCGCAGCCGTACCATCGCTGTTGCGCAGGGCAAAGTAACGCTGGTTTACACGCATGGAAACCTGCATCACTTCAGCAGGCAGTTCCATAAACTGCGCATCAATCTGGCCAAGGAACGGCACAGGCCATTCCACCAGCCCGGCTACTTCGTCTACCAACCCGGCATCTGGCACAATCTGCAGCCCTTCGGAGGCCGCCAGAGCGTTCAGGCCTTCTGTAATAGTTTTACGGCGTTCTGCAGCATCCACCATCACGTGGCGGTCATGCAGGGTTTTCCGCCATTCCGCAGCGCTGGAAACAGCCACAGCACCGGGGTTGAGGAAGCGATGGCCCTCTGTAAGGTTGGCAGCCACCAGATTGTGCCCGTTATCTTCACCCTGAGCGAGGGAGAAAGGCACGGTTTCACCATCCAGAATGCACAGAATGCGGCGCAGCGGGCGCACCCATGTAAAGCTGCTGCCAGCCCCCCAACGCATGGATTTGGGCCAAGGGAAGCGCCGCAGCAGATCAGGCAGCACAGCCGCAATATGGGCCTGTGCGCTTACGGCTGGTTCTTCACGCTCCAGAATCCAGAACCCGTTCTGCAATGTGAGCGCATCGCGCGTTACGCCGTGCTTGCGGGTAAACCCATCCAGCGCCTTGTCTGGCGCGCCTTCACGCGGGCCGCGTTCAGAAACCGTGCGGCCGGGCACGGTGGCATCAATGTTCAGGCTGGCAGCAATACGGCGTGGGCCAGTGGCCGCCACGGCATTTTGCGGGTGCAGAGGGGCCAGAGCTTCTGTCAGCAGGCGCAGGAGGTTTTCCCCCGCCTGACTTTGCATGCGGGCCGGAATTTCTTCAGAGAACAGTTCTATCAGCAGTTCGGGCATTATCTTACTTGTCCTCGCCAGCCAGCCAGGTTTCACAGCATAGCTTGGCCAGATTACGCACTCGGGCAATATAGGCGGCACGTTCGCTCACGCTGATAACGCCGCGCGCATCCAGCAGATTGAACAGGTGACTGGCCTTCAGGCACTGGTCATATGCAGGCTGGGCCACGCCGGCTTCTGCCAGTGCCACGCTTTCTTTTTCTGCATCTGTAAAGTGCTGGAACAGTAGGTCTGTATTTGCCAGTTCAAAATTATGGCGGGAATAATCTTTTTCGGCCCGCAGGAACACATCACCGTAGGTCAGGCCCGCGCCGTTGTAATCCAGATCGTACACGTTCTCTACGCCCTGCACATACATGGCCAGACGTTCCAGACCGTATGTCAGCTCGGTAGAGGGCAGGGTTACGGGAATACCGCCAACCTGCTGGAAATACGTAAACTGCGTGACTTCCATACCATCACACCAGACTTCCCAGCCAAGGCCCCATGCACCGATGGTGGGGTTTTCCCAGTCATCTTCCACAAAGCGGATATCGTGCAGTTCCGGGTCAATCCCGATGGCGCGGTAGCTGTCCAGCAGCAGTTTCTGGCTTTCTTCCGGCGTGGGTTTGAGCAGAACCTGATACTGATAATAGTGCTGTAAGCGGTTTGGGTTTTCCCCATACCGGCCATCAGACGGGCGGCGGCAAGGCTGCACATAAGCCGCTTTCCACGGTTTGCTGCCAAGGGCGCGCAAGGTGGTGTGGGGGGAAAGAGTGCCCGCGCCAATTTCCTGATCATAGGGCTGGAGAATGGCGCATCCCTGTTTGGACCAGAACTGGTGAAGGGTCAGGATAAGATCCTGAAAGGAAAGAGGCCGCTCAGTGGGGCGGGGAGACGCCGGGTCCATGATCAGGGTGCTACTCCGGTAGGTTACGTTATAATGCAGCTCATACATGCTGCGTGCGGGCACACCATACAGCCCCATGCGCCGAACCGGAAGAGAAGGCAGGCCATGGTGCAATTCTTCCTGCGCAGGGCTTCTTGCATCGCGCTTGTATCCGCGCCACATCTTGGACAGAGTGTTGGCGTAAAATAAAGGCTATAGCCGCCAGTGTTAGCCCCCAAAGGGCAGGGAAGGTATGGGATGAATAACGACGAACGCGATCTGATCGAAAAATTCTTTGCGCGTGTAAGCGGCGCACCACAGGGCGGTTTTGCCAGTGTGCCCTCTACGCGGCCCAACCTGCCCCCGATAGACCCGGAGGCAGACCAGTTTATTGCGCAGGAATTCCAGAAATATCCGGAAGCGCGCTATCGCATTACCCAGATGGCGGTTGTGCAGGAAGCAGCGCTGGTGGAAGCGCAAAACCGTATTCAGCAGCTTCAGTTCCAGTTGCAGCAGGCCCAGCAGGCTTTGCAACAGGCACAGCAGCAGCAGGGTGCCGGGCAGCAGAAATCTGGTGGTTTCTTTAGCGGCCTGTTTGGCGGCGGGCAGAATGCACAGCCGCAACCGCAGCCAACAGCGGCTCCTCCGGGCTGGGGCGGTCGTCCTGCAGCAGCGCCCATGCCGCCGCAGTATCAGCCGCAGCCCATGCCGTATGGTATGCGCCCCTCCATGTTTCAGGGCGGTTCCGGCTTTTTGGGCAGTGCGCTTTCCACAGCTACAGGTGTTGCTGGCGGCATGATGGCTGCCAATGCGTTGACCAGCCTTTTCAGCGGGCATCATGATACCGGTGCAGCAGGTGGTGATGCAGGCTGGGGCGGTGGTGCAGCCCCCACGGAAACCATTAACAATTACTATGGTGATGCAGGAGCAGGAGCTGGAGCAGCGGGCGCAGATCCGTTTGGCGGTGCTGGCACCAGCGCAGACCCCAACTTTGACGCGAACAGTTCTGACTGGGGCGGCGATGGCGGAGACGCTGGAGATGCCGGTGGAGACTGGGGTGGCGGAGATGATCAGAGTTTCTGATCGACCTCACTTACAAAGGGCGGCTTTAAGGCCGCCCTTTTTTATTTGGTCCCACTCATTGTTTGCATGAGTTCGAGAATTTTTTGGCGCATTTGGGCATCTGGAATACTGTAATATGCGCGCACCAGTTCCAGTGTTTCCTGATTTTTGAAAATATTTTTTGTATCTGTTGTAGAAGTTACAGGAACATTTTTGTCCGATATTGTGCCAAAGCTTTTACGTGTTTCTGAAAAATGCGCATGTTTGTTGGAAACAGCTTCAGCGGGATACATATCATCAAAAAAGAAGTTGATCGGCACATCCAGCGCGCAGGCAATATGGTACAGCCGTGATGCACCCACACGGTTTGCGCCACGTTCATATTTCTGAATCTGCTGGAAGGTAATTCCCAAAGCTTCTCCCAGTTTTTCCTGAGAGAGGCCTAGCAGTGTGCGGCGTAGTCTTATGCGTTTGCCAACATGGGCATCAATGGCAGTGGCAGCAGCATGAGACTGGATCATGGTGGTGTCGATCGGTTCGTGCTCCGTGTGTTTCACGCCTCGAAACTTTTCATGCTTTCATGAGATGAGATGCTCAAGAAGATTAATATTTTATAAAGATGTTTGTCATTTCCTCCAAAAGAAAAACAGCGCAGACACCTGTTTAAAAAGGAACTGCGCCATAAAATTAAAAAATGGTGAACTAGTAATGAATAAAAAGTTAGATTTTATTGCGCCGGAGAGATGCTCCAAGCATCAGCAACGCACAGCAGAGTAAAGGAACAGTTTGCCCGTAATGCCCGAAAAATGTGCGGGGCAGCGCAGCAGGTACAGCAGAAACAAGTACTCCTGTTTTGTCCCACCCCAATTTGGAAAGAAGATGGCCTCTACCATCAAACGCGGCAGAAATACCTGTATTGGCAGCTCTGACTATGGGTAACCCTTCTTCTACAGCCCGCAAGCGCACGGATTCCAGATGTTGGCGTGGGCCTGCACTATTACCAAACCAGCCATCATTCGTCACATTAGCCAACCAGCGCGGACGATCATGAGGGTTGGTGACATCGCCTGAAAAAATTACCTCGTAACAGATTAACGGACCAACAGGTGGAATGTTGGCTAAATGCCATGTTTGTGGGCCCGGACCAGCAGCCAATCCGCCTTGTGGTACAATCTGCAACGGAATGAAGGAGGGTTGATACTCTCCAAAAGGTACAAGGCGTGCTTTGTCATACACGGCACTTACGGCGCCATCGGGCGCCAAAGCTAAAACGGAATTGCGGTAACGCCCATTATCATCCTGGCGAAGTGCTCCAATAATTCCTGCATCTGCCCCCAGTGCCCAGTCCATAATAACTTCGCGGGCTTTGGGCGTATCCTGCAACAGATCATAGCCGGGAAAAGAGGTTTCTGGCCATAAAAACACAATAGGGCGGTAAGGTGTGCCAGAAGCTGCCTGCTGAATCTGAATTTGCCGCGCCTGCTGCACACCTTGGGCTGTCAGGCGCAGGTAACGCAAAAAGATATCTCTTGGCCGTAACCTGCCTACTTTTTCAGTTTCCGGCACATTGCCTTGCACCATAACAGCTATTGGGCCGGAGTCTCCTTGGGGGTGAATGCTGTAAAAGCGTGCTGCCCCAACACCAAGCCAAAGCACACAGGCCGCGAGACTGCCCACGTAAATTCTACGCCGCGCTGCAGATGAGCAGCACGGTGTTGCTGATTGCGGTGTAAATGGCGTGTGCAGGTGTAGGCTGTCTAATAAGGCGCTCCCGCATAACAGGCTTACCAGTACAAGCGCCAAAGTCAGCCCGTCTTCCCCCATCCATGCAGCAGGTTGGATGAGCAGGTCCCCAACAGGGCCGGGTATGGCAAGGCAACTGCCCAGTGCATTCCACGTAAAGCCGCTGAATAAAAATGTGCGGCCCATATCAAACACTGTCCACGCACCGGCAAAAAATGCCAAACGGCGCAGTCCCGCAGGCACAAGAAGGCTTAACGTGGCTGGCGCGCCTACCATTGGCGCAAGAATGAGAGCACACCCCATAGAAGGGAAGGGTACAAACCACCAGAACTCATCTGCGCGGATGAGCACCGCATTAACCAGCCAGTAAAGCCCGGCGGTGTAAAAGCCAAAGCCAAACAGGCAGCCAGCCCACGCTGCGTGTTTCCAGCTTGTTGTGGTGTTGAGTATCCGGCCCAGTATGCCAAAGGTTAGCAACAGGATAGGTAAAAAATGTAATGGGGGTAGAGCCAGCGCAGAAAGAGCGCCAACCCCCAGCATAAACCCTATAAAACGCCAATTTTCCCGCCAGCACCGGCGTAGGCGGGTATGCGCCGTTTGAAAAAACGCGGGCAGTTTTACCACGGCGCAAACCTTAGTTTACTGGCGGACAGAAAAAGAAAACGGACGTTGAAAAAGCTGCCCGTTCTCAGTCCAGCGCATCGCGCAGGCGGCGTTCGTAGTGCCTGTAATATTTATCTGCCAGCAGTTCACTTTTAACCAGAATAGCCACATCTGTGGTGTTGAACTGCGGGTCCACCACGGCGCCATCACCTACATAGCCACCTAGCCGCAGATAACCTTTGATAAGTGGGGGCAAGCCAGCCAAGCACCGGCGCAGGTTCAGGCTGTGCGGGTCTGTGCGCAGCATTTCCACTTTCCGGTCTGGCAATGCACGCACGCGCAGGGCCGGAGGGGCCAAGTGGTTGTGATACAGATAAGTCAGCTCATCTGCCATTTTATCCGGGTCTGTTCCCGGCAGGCTGGCGCAGCCAAACAGCAGATCAATCTGATGCAGGAAAATGTAGGAGGCAATGCCGCGCCATAGCAACTGCATGGCTGTGCGCCCACGGTAGTTTTTATCTACGCAGGACCGACCCACTTCCAGCAATTTACCGGGGAATTCTTTTAGCGGCGTAATGTCATACTCGCTGGAAGAATAAAAACGCCCGATTTTTTTTGCGGCGTCACTTTGCACCAGCCGGTATGTGCCCACCACGCCCCGTGCGTCTGAGGCAATAGCGTGGTCAATAACCAGCAGGTGGTCTGCTACATTGTCAAATTCATCAATATCGCGTTTCAGGCGCAGGGTTTCGCCCTCTGGGCGTGCCCCCATTTCTTCATAAAAAACGCGATAACGCAGGGCCTGGGCTGCTTCCAGCTCGGCCTCTGTTTCTGCAATGCGTACGCTCAGGGTGCCACCACGCAGTTCAGGAAAGCCTTTGCGTTCCAGATCCAGCGCAGAAAGCCCCCCTCCGTTGTTGCGCGTTGCACTCATGCAGCATTTCCTTTCTGGCGGGCGCGAGAGGATGTTTTGGTGCCCGGCTTTGCAGCGGATTTTTTGCGGCCAAATAGCTCCAGCCGCATGGAAACAAATTCAAAGCCCAGCCGATCCGCCACTTTTTTCATCAAGGCTTCATGTTCCGGGTCTTCAAACTCTATAACCTTCCCATTATCCACGTCTATCAGATGATAATGGTGACGCCCATTTTCCGTTGCTTCATACCGTGCGCGCCCACCGCCAAAATCTCGGCGTTCCAAAATGCCTTTTTCTTCCAGAAGGCGTACGGTGCGATAGACCGTGGCCACTGAAATGCGGGAATCCAGCGTTAAGGCACGGCGGTACAGTTCTTCCACATCTGGGTGGTCGTCTGCTTCAGACAGAACACGCGCAATAACGCGCCGCTGTCCGGTCATTTTCAGGCCGTGTTCAACACACAGCTGCTCGATCCGCGATTCTGCCGACTGTGCCTTCAAGATCACAAATCCTGCTTTGAGTTACAATTTGTGTTTCAGGTTTCAGGTAGCCGAAAGTGATAGGGTTTGTCCAATTTTACACTCGCTGGCAGTTTTTTTATGCGATGCAGGCCCCTATCTTTTGCAGATGAGCTTACATTTTTCGCCATTTTGTGGAGTTTTTGAATGACCCGTTCTGCTGCATACGTGCCCGATTTTAACGTGCAGGAAGAGCCACGCATTGCCGTTTTAGATATTACAACGGAAAAATGCCCCATGACATTTGTGCGCACGCGCTTGGCGCTGGATGGTCTGCCGCCCGGTGGTTTGCTGGCTGTGCGCCTGAAAGGGGAGGAACCGCTGAAGAATATCAGCCGGTCTGCCCGTGCGCTGGGGCATACCATTTTGTCTGATGTGCCGCAGCCCGATGGCAGTGTGGTGCTTACGCTGCGCAAAAAACAGGAAACGCCTGCCTCGTAAACCGAAGCAGGCGCTCTGTAGAAAAGAACTGATAGAGGGGAAGGCGAGAAAAGCGCCTGCCCAATCAGTTGTTCATGGCTTCGAAGAAGTCGTTGTTGGTTTTGCTGTATTTCAGCTTGTCCAACAGGAAGTCCATGGCGTCCATCGTGCCCATAGGGGCCAGAATACGGCGCAGAACCCACATTTTGGACAGCGTAGCCCGATCCACCAGCAGTTCTTCCTTACGGGTGCCGCTCTTGGTGATGTCGATCGCGGGGAAGGTGCGCTTGTCTGCCAGCTTGCGATCCAGCACCAGTTCGGAGTTACCCGTGCCTTTGAATTCTTCAAAGATCACTTCGTCCATACGGCTGCCGGTATCAATCAGCGCGGTGGCGATAATGGTGAGGGAGCCACCTTCTTCAATATTACGGGCAGCACCAAAAAAGCGCTTGGGCCGCTGCAGGGCGTTGGCATCCACACCACCGGTCAGCACCTTGCCGGATGAAGGCACAACGGTGTTGTAGGCGCGGGCCAGACGGGTGATGGAATCCAGAAGGATCACCACATCGCGCTTGTGTTCAACAAGCCGCTTGGCTTTTTCCAGCACCATTTCCGTAACCTGCACGTGGCGGTGTGCGGGTTCATCAAAGGTGGAGGCAATCACCTCACCGCGCACAGAGCGCGCCATGTCGGTTACTTCTTCGGGGCGTTCATCAATCAGCAGAACAATTAGGAAAACTTCCGGGTGGTTCGCGCTGATGGAAGAGGCAATGCTTTGCAGCATAACCGTTTTACCCGAACGGGGCGGCGCCACAATAAGGGCGCGCTGGCCCATACCAATGGGGGAAACAAGATCGATAACGCGCGGCGTAAAGTCTTTTTGCGCGCCTTTCTTGCCTTTTTCGGCCTTTGGTTCTGGGGCGGAAGCCTGGCTTTCCACTTCCATCTGAAGGCGACGTTCAGGGTAAAGTGGGGTCAGGTTATCAAAGTTGATGCGGTGGCGTACGGCATCCGGTGGCTCAAAGTTGATCGTGTTGATCTTGAGCATGGAGAAGTAGCGTTCACCATCACGTGGGGCGCGAATCTGGCCTTCTACCGTATCACCCGTGCGCAGGCCAAAGCGGCGCACCTGAGTGGGGGAGATGTAAATATCATCCGGGCCGGGAAGGTAGTTTGATTCGGGGGAACGCAGGTAACCAAACCCGTCATGCATGATCTCAAGCGTGCCTTCGCCGTAGATCGCCTGGTCGTTGTCGGCCAGTGCCTTCAGGATGGCAAACATCATGTCCTGCTTGCGCAGGGATGACGCGTTTTCAATATTCAGGTCTTCAGCGCAGGCCAGAAGATCCGCTGGGGATTTGGCCTTGAGTTCCGCAAGATGCATCTAGGAAATGCCCTGACTGGCAAAAGTTCATAAGGGATATGTCAGGATTTCTCATGCCATCGGCTGCCGAAAGCGCGCGGCTATGGCAAATAAACACCTTGCTGGAAGGTGATGCCGGAGCAGAATAATCCAGACTAAAGGGAGGATGCGCTGGGCAGGTGAAGTCAGCCAGCACTATGGATCCGCATAATAACGATGGCCCGATGTGTCGTCAATAACCTTGTGGTGTGGGCTTCATGGCGTTGGCGCGGGTGTAATGGCCGCATTCCACCCGGCGCGCGTCAGCCACACGGCAGAAATGGACATATCGGGCGAGATAAAGCTGTTGACCTGCGACCACAGTTGGGAAGGGTGTATGGTGCGCGTAAGCCCGCCGGAAATCTGATCCCGCGAGCACGGGCCATTCAGGTGCAGGCTGTCTTCCTTCAGGGTGGCAGTGAGTTGGCATGCACCTGTTTGCCCATTTTGCAGGTCAGGCGCAGTGCCTTCCACATCTGCAGTTAGCAGCGGGCGCATGGTGCCATCCAGCAGCATCAATTCCCCTGTCACATGGCCTTCTGTAGAGGGATGAAGCCCGACAAGAAGCCGTTTGCCACTGTGTGAAGAAATGGCGGCATAGCGCAGAGGCTCGGTACTGAGATGATCAAAAAATGCCTGATATCCGTTAGGCGGCGGAGCCTGAACGGGTGTGGAAGGCGCGGCATGTGCCGTAGCAACGGCCCCCATAAGAGAGGCGCAGAAAAAAGCCGTTTTCCAGAACTGATGCATCTTACTTGATCCCTCCCAGCCAGCCTTTTTTCCAGAACCACAGTAGCGGCAACACAATGGTGGAGGCCATAAGCCCGAGTGAATACCAGTATCCGAAAGACCAGTTCAGTTCAGGCATGTTCTTGAAGTTCATACCATAGATACCGGCAATCAAAGTTGGGGCAACACCAATAAAGCTGACAACTGTCAGCACCTTCATCACCCCGTTCTGTTCAATGTTGATAAAGCCTAGCGTGGCATCCAGCAGAAACTCCACCTTGTCCTGCGCTTGGGAAACATAGGCATCCAACGAGGAAAGGTCTCGGCTTACGGTGGTAATGCGCATCCGCAGCGGGTTGGAAAGTGCATAGGCGGCGGCAGTATTGCTCCCCCCTTCTTGGGGTACGGAATCCGTGGTGATGTGGCGTGTGCTCAGCATGTATCCGGGGGTAGGGATGGCGCTGGCCGTTTTGCGGCTTTCGCTCAAAAACAGGGCAATGCGCTCCATACCCAAAAGCGTATCGCGCATACGTGAACACAGATTGCCCGAACTGCCAACACGCTGGAGCAGATCACGCTGCCAAGAGGCAATATTACGCACTGCGGACCCGGATGGGCGGGTGCGGAAAATATCGTGAGAGAGGGTATCCAGCAGGTCCCCCACGCTTTCTAAAATATCGGCCAACCGGTCCACAATGGTTTCAATCAACGCCACCAGAATTTCCCCGGCATGCAGGGTTGCATCATGCTGGGTGTGCAATGGGGCAGAGGGTGCTGCTGTGGATGCAGGCGTAGGGGCCGTTGTTTCTGGCGTGGGAATGGCATGGGGGGCGGGCATAACCTGCGCATGGTCCGCCACAAGCAAAGCCACCGTTTCAAAAGACTGGTAGGCCTGAAAGCGAATAGTAAACAGCCGGTTTTGCGTGAGAATAAAGCCTACCGGTGTTGTCTGAAATTCCGGGCCAGTTTTTTGTAATAAAGGGGAGGAAAGAAAGGCCGCGCCATTGCGCACGCTAATGCGGGATGAACTTTCAATTTCGTTCAGATCATCCAGTGTGGGAATGGGCTGGCCACATAACTGGGTTGCTAGGGCCTGTTCCTGTGGTGTGGGGTCTAAAAGGTCCAGCCATACGGCATCGGCGGCGTCGGCTGCGGTCTCAATAGCCCGTGCGGGCATACCAGGCCGGTGGGCCAGGAACATGCGATTCTCCATTTTGTGTGCGCGCGCTACCGAAGGCAGGCAGGGCCACTGTTTTCTGAACACAGAATGTCAGGTGGCGGTATGGGCTGCAAATATTCAACTGTTACAAATTATGCGGCCTTCTACATGTTTCTGGCAAGGTTACGTGGTTGCAGGGCTGTGCAACGCCTTGCGGTATCTGGTAAGCCTGCGGCTTCGTTATGACAGGCGATGTCAGGCTTTTATATATCTGGCAGGCGCGGTTTTTCACGCGGTATGGGAGCGGCAGACCAGAAATGGCAGATCCGAAGGAACACGGCACGTCAGCGGTGCATAGCAATTCCCTCCGGCACCAGCCGGATGAGCGGGGGCATTTTGGTGGGCGTCATGGGGGCCGTTTTGTAGCGGAAACCCTTATGCCCCTCATTCTGGAACTGGATGAGGCCTATAAGGCCGCCAAGGCTGATCCGGCTTTCCGGAAGGAGCTGGATTACTATCTGAAAGATTATGTCGGCCGCCCCAGCCCGCTCTGGTTTGCCCAGCGCATGACGGAAGAACTCGGTGGCGCTAAAATTTTTCTTAAGCGTGAAGAACTCAATCATACGGGCTCACACAAGCTCAATAACGTCATGGGGCAGATTCTGCTGGCCCGGCGTATGGGCCGCACCCGTATTGTGGCAGAAACCGGGGCCGGCCAGCACGGTGTGGCCACGGCAACCGTATGCGCTCTGTTTGGCCTGAAATGCGTAATCTACATGGGTGCTACCGATGTGGAACGGCAAAAGCCCAACGTGTTCCGCATGCGTCTGCTGGGTGCGGAGGTGGTGCCCGTTACCTCCGGCGCAGGCACGCTGAAGGATGCCATGAACGAGGCCATGCGTGATTGGGTGGCCAATATTGCCGATACCTACATGCTTATTGGCACAGTGGCAGGCCCGCATCCGTATCCGGCTATGGTGCGTGATTTCCAGAGCGTGATCGGCACGGAAACCAAGGCTCAGATGAAGGCTGCCGAAGGCCGTCTGCCAGATGTAGTGGTGGCGGCTATTGGCGGTGGTTCCAATGCTATGGGGATTTTCTATCCGTTCCTGGATGATAAATCTGTGCGTCTGATTGGCGTGGAAGCCGCTGGCCACGGGCTGGATAGCGGCAAAACCGCAGCTTCTATTGAGCGTGGGCGTCCCGGTGTGCTGCATGGCAACCGCACCTATCTGCTTCAGAACGCAGATG
This sequence comes from Acetobacter sp. AC2005, assembly GCF_037901235.1. Taxonomy (NCBI): domain Bacteria; kingdom Pseudomonadati; phylum Pseudomonadota; class Alphaproteobacteria; order Acetobacterales; family Acetobacteraceae; genus Acetobacter; species Acetobacter sp. AC2005. The sequence goes on along the minus strand of NZ_CP149625.1, from coordinate 970,587 downwards.
GGCAGATTGAAGAAGCACATTCCATTAGTGCCGGGCTGGATTACCCCGGTGTTGGGCCCGAGCATTCATGGCTGCATGATATCGGCCGTGCAGAATATGTAGGCATTACGGATAACGAGGCACTGGATGCCTTCCAGTTCTGCACACGTATGGAAGGTGTTATTCCTGCGCTGGAATCCGCCCATGCCGTGGCGTATGCCGCCAAAATTGCGCCTACGCTTTCCAAGGATACCCTGCTGGTGGTCAACCTTTCTGGCCGGGGTGATAAAGACATCTTCACTGTTGCCGAACATCTGGGGGTCAAGCTGTGAGCCGTATAGCAGCCCGTTTTAAAGCATTAGCCGCCCAAGGCCGCGGCGCGCTTATCCCGTATCTGGAAGCGTATGATCCAGATTGGGATACATCGCTCGAACTGCTGCGGAAAATGCCCGCTGCTGGCGCAGACCTGATTGAAATTGGCATGCCTTTTTCAGATCCTTCTGCCGATGGCCCGGTTATTCAGGCCGCTGCCCGCCGTGGCCTTAAAGCCGGGGCCACGTTGGCAGGCGTGCTGGATATGGTAACGGACTTCCGCCAGCAGGATAACGAAACCCCGATTATCCTTATGGGGTATCTGAACCCGGTAGAATCCTACGGTTATGAACGCTTCTGCCGCGATGCCTCCAGTGCTGGTGTGGATGGCCTGATTTTGGTGGATCTGCCGCCAGAAGAAGCCGATGTGCTGGCACCATTTGCCAAGGCCAACAAGCTGGATATCATCCGGCTTGTGGCACCGACCACGTCGGATGAGCGCCTGTCTTATGTGCTCTCTCATGCGTCTGGCTTTGTTTATTACGTCAGCATCACGGGCATTACGGGCACACGTTCTGCCACGACGCATGATCTGGAAGCCGCTATTCCACGCCTGCGCAAGGTTACCAAATTGCCGATTGCCATTGGGTTTGGTGTGCGTACGCCGCAGCAGGCCGCCAATGCTTCCTGCATTGCAGATGGTGCAGTTGTGGCCTCGGCTCTGCTGTCCACCTTGGCAGAAACGCTGGATGACAAAGGCCGCGCTACGGCAGAAACTCTTCCGCGCGTGTTGGCGCAGATTGAAGATCTGGCAAAAGCTGTGCGCAGTGCTGGCGGAAAGGGCGGTATGATTCCGCTTTTCCGATTCCAGTAATATCTTGCCCATGACACACGCCTCAGCCGCTAACATCGTTATTGTCGGGGCTGGCCCTGCGGGGCTGGCTGCGGCGGAATATCTGGCGCAAGCTGGTTACGGCGTGCAGGTGCTGGAGCGTATGCCCAGTGTTGGCCGCAAGCTGCTTATGGCGGGGCGGGGTGGGTTAAACATCACACATTCCGAACCGCATGAGGCCTTGATGCGGCGTTATGGTGTGGCGCAATCTTGGTTGCGCCCAGCATTGGATGCGTGGACCACGCAGGACATCCAGCACTGGATGGAAGGGCTGGGACAAGCCCATTTTACGGGGTCTTCTGGCCGCGTATTTCCTTCGGCCATGAAGGCATCTCCGTTGCTGCGTGCATGGCTGGCACGGCTGCGGGAGCTTGGAGTTGTGTTTCACACCCGTACCGCATGGAAAGGGTGGGATGCACAAGGTCACCTGCTTGTACAGCATGAAGGGCAGCCTGAACCACAACCCATGCAGGCAGATGCCACATTGCTGGCGTTAGGTGGGGCAAGCTGGCCACGCTTGGGCAGTGCAGGAGGTTGGGTTCCGATTCTGGTGCAGCAGGGCGTTAATATAGCGCCATTGCAGCCCGCAAATTGTGGTTTTGAAACAGCTTGGTCTGATCTGTTTCGGGGGCGCTTTGCAGGTGAGCCCCTTAAACCTGTAGCGCTCAGCTTTGCAGGGCAACGCGTGCAGGGTGAAGTGATGGTAACGGCCAACGGGCTGGAAGGCGGCGCGATTTATGCGCTGTCTGCGCCAATTCGGGCCGCTATTGCCGAAGAGGGTGTGGCCATTGTGATGGTGGATTTGCGCCCGGATATGCCAGAGCAGGAAATAGCCCGCCGTCTGGCCGCCACCCGCCCGCGTGAGAGCCTTTCCAACAAATTACGCAAGGCATTGCGGCTGCCACCTGTTGCTGTCGCACTGCTGCGTGAAGGGGGGCAGGATATTCCTTCCGCACCGCAAGCCTTGGCCGCGCGGTTAAAAGCTGTGCCAGTTGTATTGAGCACTCCACAACCGCTTGCCCGTGCCATTTCCACCGCGGGTGGCATTACGCGCGACTCCTGCACAGAGGGTTTTATGCTGCGTGCAGTGCCCGGCGTATTTGTGGCGGGTGAAATGCTGGATTGGGAGGCCCCAACCGGCGGCTATCTGCTGCATGCCTGCCTTGCCACGGGGCGTGCGGCAGCAAAGGGCCTGCAGGCATGGTTGCAGGATACAGGGGCTAAGCGGTATCCCCTCCAGCCATGAGCAGCATGATTATAATGGGTGAAGTGCCGGGGGGTGGCCCGGCGCAATTAGATTTGGCCGAACTTCTGGCCACGCGCCTGCTGGTGCAGGGCAATTCGGGGTCGGGTAAATCACACTTGCTACGGCGGTTGCTGGAGCAATCTGCCCGCATGGTGCAGCAGGCGATTATTGACCCGGAGGGGGATTTTGTCAGCCTTGCGGAAAAATTTGGCCATCTGGTGATTGATGGCGCAGACCATTCCGAAATGGCGCTGCATGCCGCGGGCGAGCGCATGCGTATGCACCGTGCATCTGTTGTGTTGAATCTGGAAGGCTTGGATGCAGACCAGCAGATGCGCTGGGCGGCTGCATTTTTGGGCGGTATGTTCGAGGTGCCGCGCCAATACTGGTACCCGGTATTGGTGGTGGTGGACGAAGCGCAGCTTTTTGCCCCAGCCGCAGCGGGTGAGGTTTCGGACGAAGCCCGGCGTGCATCCCTTGGGGCCATGACAAACCTGATGTGCCGTGGTCGTAAACGTGGTTTGGCCGGGGTTATTGCCACACAGCGTTTGGCCAAGCTGGCCAAAAACGTGGCCGCAGAGGCTTCCAACTTTTTAATGGGCCGGACATTTCTGGATATTGATATGTCCCGTGCGGCAGATCTGCTGGGGATGGAGCGCAGGCAGGCCGAATCGTTCCGCGATCTGGCGCGTGGCACCTTTGTAGCGCTTGGCCCGGCCTTGTACCGTAGGCCAATGCCGGTGCGTATTGGCACGGTAGAGACAGAAAGCCGTTCTGCCGGGCCAGTTCTCACACCGTTTGAGCCGCCGCCTGCGCCTGTGCATGATCTTATTCTGGCTCCCGTACCTGTGCAGGATATGCCGGTACGCCCGCGTAAGGCACCTGCACCGCCCCCGCCTGATTTACTCACCCAACTTGCTGCGCATGGTGAGGCACAGGCCGCCCAAGCTGAACAGGAAGCCCCTGAAGAAACATCCGAAACCCAGGCCGAGCGTGAAGCCCGCATGCGTGCCATCCTGCGTGACATGATGGAGGATGAGGAAGCTGCTTTTCGTCCAGCTCCGGTTTTGTATCAGGATTTTCTGGTGCGGTGTCGTATTGCTGGGCTTGGGCGGAATGCGCTGGATATGCGGCGCTTTAACCGGGCCTTGGCTACCGCTCGCAGTGGGGTGGATGAAGAAACATCTACTCAGCCTGAATGGCAGGAGGCTGAAGCGCTGGCCTCTACTTTGCCGGAGGACCTTCAGGCCGTGGGGCTTTTTCTGGCCCGCGCCGCATTGGAGCGGCAGCCATGCCCATCTGATGCAGCTATTGCGCGGGTGTATGGCACGGTTTCAAAAGGGCGTGCGCGCCGTTTGCTTGGCTGGTTGGAAGACCAGAATCTGATTGTCTTGCGTGCAGATGGCATGGGCCGCCGTGTGCTGACTTTTATTGGCACAGGGTGGGAAACCTTGCCCGGCAACGCAGATGGCTGAAAAAACCACACCAGTTAGACGCATATAGCGCAAAAAGTGCCCCTTTGCGGGCATGACGGGCACGCCATGCAGTGCTATAGCCCGAAGCATGACGGAAGACCCGCCTTTCAGCCCGGCGCTGCTGCCCGCAGGCTTTGTAGATTTTTTAACGCCCGATGCCCGAACCGAGGCAGAAGGTGTTGCCACGCTTATGGACGTGTTTGCATCCCACGGATACGACCGCGTGCGGCCTCCTCTTATAGAGTTTGAGGACACGTATCTGGCGGGTGCCGGTGCGGCCCTTGCGGAACAGAGTTTCCGGGTGATGGACCCGGATACCCGCCGCATGATGGTGCTGCGCCCGGATATTACGCCGCAGGTTGCCCGTATGGCGGCAACGCGCGTGGCCAGCACGCCGCGCCCGCTGCGTGTTTCTTACGCCGGTGTGTGTGTTGTGGTCTCTCCCGTAGCTGCGGAAGAAAGTAGCCGCCAGATTATGCAGACGGGTATCGAACTGATAGGCCCGGATTCGCCAGAGGCGGATGCAGAGGTCATGTCTGTTGGGGCGGAAGCTCTTGAGCGTCTGGGTGTGAAGGATGTTTCCTTCGATCTCACCATGCCGCCCTTTATTCCGGCCCTGCTGGAAGAAAGCAAAGTGCCCGAAGCACAACGTGCCGCCCTTATGCGTGCGTTGGACCGTAAGGACTCCGCAGCGGTGGCTGAACAGGGCGGGGCACTGGCAAGCACGCTTATTGCGTTGCTGGAAGCCACAGGGCTGGCAGAACATGCCGTAGCGCGGCTGACGGAAATTACCCTGCCCCCCAAAGCCCGCGCTGTTCTGGACCGCCTGGTGGATACAGTGGCCGCCCTGCGTGAGCAGTGCCCCAACCTGCGTATGACGGTAGACCCCGTAGAGTTCCGGGGCTGGAAATACCACACAGGTGTGTGCGTAACGCTGTTTGCTGTTGGCCGTTCGGAAGAGCTGGGGCGCGGTGGCCGGTACCTGTGTAATGATAATGAACCCGCATGCGGGCTGACATTGCGGCCAGATGTGCTGTTCCGCATGATTCCGCCAACCCCTGCACGCCCTCGTGTCTATCTGGCACCGGGGGCAGATAAGCGGGAGGCTGCGCGCTTGCGCACGCAGGGTTATGCCACGCTGGCGGCATCTTCTCTCACCGCAGAGCCAGAGATTGAAGCGCGCCGTTTAGGGTGCACCCACGTGTTGCGTGGTACCGTTTGTACGGCCCTGTCATAATTTCCCCGTAAGGGGCTTTTTCTCTTTCAGTTAGCGGCAAGATTCTTTCAGGAGCACACCATCCATGTCCAACGTAACCGTGATTGGCGCCCAGTGGGGTGATGAAGGCAAAGGCAAAATCGTAGATTGGCTTGCCAGTCGGGCTGATATTGTTGTGCGCTTTCAGGGTGGGCACAATGCCGGGCACACGCTGGTTGTGGGCAATCAGGTTTACAAGCTTTCCCTGCTGCCTTCTGGCGTTGTGAACAACAAGCTGGGCATTATTGGCAATGGCGTGGTGGTGGACCCGCAGGCTCTGTTGGCAGAAATTGGCCGTATTCAGGAACAGGGTCTGGAAGTTACGCCTGATACGCTCAAGATTGCAGAAAACGCCCCCCTGATTCTGCCAGTGCACGGCGCGCTGGATCGTGCGCGTGAGGCTGCGCGTGGTGATCGTAAAATTGGCACCACGGGCCGTGGCATTGGCCCTGCGTATGAAGATAAAGTGGCCCGCCGCGCTATCCGCCTGTGTGATCTGGCCGAGCCAGAAACGCTGGACTGGAAGCTGGATGAACTGCTGCTGCACCACAATACCCTGCTGGCAGGGCTGGGTGCACCCGTATTCACCAAAGAAGAACTTCTTACATTCCTGACAGATATTGCCCCTAAAGTGCTGCCTTATATGGCTCCTACTTGGGATATTCTGGATGATGCCCGCCGTGCAGGCCGCCGTATTCTGTTTGAAGGTGCGCAGGCTGTAATGCTGGATGTGGACCACGGCACCTATCCGTTTGTGACCAGTTCCAACACAGTTGCTGCCAATGCGGGCACAGGGTCTGGCATGGGCCCAACGGCTGCGGGTTTTGTGCTGGGTATTGCCAAGGCATATTGCACCCGTGTGGGTGAAGGCCCGTTCCCTACAGAACTGCATGATGAAACAGGCCGCCGCCTTGGCGAACGTGGGCATGAATTTGGCACCAACACGGGCCGCCCGCGCCGTTGCGGCTGGTTTGATTCCGTTCTGGTGCGTCATGCCGTGCGCGTTGGTGGTGTAAACGGTTTGGCGCTTACCAAGTTGGACGTGCTGGATGGTCTGGATGAAATCCGGATTTGCGTGGGGTATGAACTGGACGGGCAGAAGATTGAACGCTTCCCGTCCGCCCCGGTAGCGCAGCAGCGTGTGCGCCCGGTTTATGAAACGCTGGAAGGCTGGAAGGAAACCACCCACGGTGCACGCCGCTGGGCAGACCTGCCAGCTCAGGCCATTAAATACGTGCGCCGGATTGAAGAACTGGTGGGCGCACCTGTTACCCTGCTTTCCACCAGCCCAGATCGGGATGACACCATTCTGATGCGTGACCCGTTTGAAGATTGATCTGGCAGGCAATGTGTTTGTAACAAAAGGGCCTTCTCCATACGGGAAGGCCTTTTTTTGTTGCAACTTTGTGAGGGTTTCACAAAACTTTCATACGGGTACTTTTTGCCCGATATATAAGCGGTTTTCACACATGATCTCTTTCTTGCAAGGTGGCGGGACGTTGTTTTTTGCTGTGAGAACCCCCTATCTTTCAATCATGTTACAAAAAGCAGGGAAAGCATGAATAAGGCAGATCTTCTGGTGGTTGAGGATGATCCGGCACTCTCCCGGCTTATCGGCTACAATCTTGAAAAGCAGGGATATGCAGTCCGCGTTGTTGGGGATGGTGAAGCAGCACTTGAAGAAGTGCGCCAAAAACGCCCTGATCTGTTGTTGTTGGATTGGATGCTGCCGGGTATTTCTGGCTTGGAAGTGTGCCGCCAGCTAAGGGGACAACCCAAAACGGCAACGCTTCCGATTGTAATGCTGAGCGCTCGTGGGGAAGAAACAGATACGATCCGCGGTTTAGATACCGGGGCGGATGATTATCTTGTCAAACCCTTTAGCATGGAGGCGCTGTTTGCGCGCGTAAAAGCCATGCTGCGCCGCCTGCCTCCAGCAGATAAAACCCTACGGTTTGATACGTTGGTGATGGACCGAGTGAGCCACAAGGTAGAACGGAGTGGGCGTTTGCTGGCTTTGGGTCCAACCGAATATCGTCTGCTAGAATTCTTTATGCTCAATCCGGGTAAAGTTTTCTCTCGCGAGGAACTTTTGAAACATGCTTGGGAACGTAGTTCTTTTGTAGAATTGCGTACGGTGGATGTGCATATCCGCCGCCTGCGGCAAACCCTGAATGAAGGTGATGAGCAGGATCTTATCCGCACAGTGCGCGCCAGAGGGTATGCGCTGGATCTGCCGCAGGGCTAGAACAGGGTAAATTTTTGGCATGGTTGCACAGGCATGGCTGATAATGGGGGAAGGGGCCATAGCTGGTGCAGCCGTGGCAACTTTGGGTGGCATGGTGCTTGGGCGCATGCGTGCCTCTGCAAGCCGTGTGCCTGTTCTTGCCCGGCGCAGCCCCAGTAAGGAAGTTTCACAACCTTGCTTGGAGCAGGTTATGGCTTGCCTGCCCGCCGCCATGCTGGTGATAAACGAAACTCGCGGGTTATGCGTGGTTTCCAAAATGGCTGAACAACAGTTTGATGGAGACCTTGGCAGTATAGTGCGCCATCCGGCGTTTCAGGCCAAACTGGATGTGGTGCTTGCGCAAAAGGCAGGGAACATACAGCCTGGCCGTGTGCGTGTCATTCTGGATATTCCACGCCTTCGTGTCGTTCAGGCTGTTTTGCAAAAACAAAGCCTACCAGCAGCATTGTTGCCCATAAGTATGCGCCGGGAAAACACAGCGCCCAATGCGCAAACAACTTTGGTTTTTGTTGATTTGCATGATGAAACAGATGCCGTTGTTGCAGAGCGCCAGCATACAGATTTTGTGGCATTTGCCAGCCACGAATTACGCACCCCTTTGGCAGCTTTGCTGGGATTTATAGAAACCCTGCAGGGGCCTGCTGCGGATGACCCATTAGCACAAAAAGAGTTTTTAGAAATTATGGCCCAGCAGGCCAAGCGGATGCAAAACCTGCTGAACAGTCTGCTTTATCTTTCCCGCGTGCAAATGCAGGAACATCAGAAACCGCGAGACGTGGTGCGGTTGGTTGATCTGTTGGATCAGTGCCAGACAGAAGGAGATCTTCTAAGCTCTGGTTTACCCGTTACGGTTGATGTGCAGCCGCCAGAAAATCAGAACTGGCAGGTTGCGGGGGATGAAACCCAACTTTTGCAGGTTGTGGTTAATCTTGTTGAAAATGCCATAAAATACAGCCTTGTTTCAGAAAAAACAAAGGCCGGTAAACCTGTATCTATTACCATAAGTTGCCAGCAGGCAGAGGCAGATCAACGTTGGCCATCTGCGCCAGGTATTGTGCTGAGTGTAACAGATAATGGCCCCGGTATTCCGGCCCGCCATCTGGCGCGTTTAACAGAACGGTTTTACCGCGTGGCCAAAACTGCGGCCGCAGTGCAGGGCAGTGGGTTGGGGCTTGCCATTGTACAGCATATTGTCAGCCGGCATGGCGGACGGTTTGTGGTGGAAAGTGCTGTGGGGCAGGGCACGTCCTGCCATATCTGGCTCCCACTTTTACCTTTGGTGGCGGATCATTCATTAAACTGTCACCAAACTGTCTTGCAGACGTAACCCATTTTTGCGTTCCCTCCCTTACGAAGCAGAGGCGGCATGTACTGGTGCCGTTTTGTGTTGATGCTTAGGGATGCTCCCCAAAATGCGTTTTTCTTTTCGGTCTGAAACCTGTGCTGCTGCGGTTGCCTGCTTGCTGGCTGCGGTGCCCTCCTTTTCTCACGCACAAAGTGTAACTGGTGCGGGATCCAGTTTTGCTGCCCCGATTTATGAGGCATGGGCCTCTGCCGCCAAAGCAGATACAGGTGTTAATGTAAATTATCAGACCGTAGGGTCCAGCGCCGGGCAGAACCAGATTCTGGCAGGCACGGTGGATTTTGGGGCATCTGATGCACCTATGGATGCCAAAAAGCTGGAAAGCGCACATCTTTTTCAGTTCCCCACCGTTATGGGCGGGATTGTGCCGGTTGTGAACATTCCGGGCATTAAGGCAGATGTGCTGGTGCTGAGCGGTGATGTGCTGGCTTCTATTTATTCCGGCGATATCACCAGCTGGAATGACCCGAAAATTGCCGCACTTAACCCAGGTGTTTCCCTGCCAGATACCGCAGTGGCACCTATCCATCGTGCAGATGGGTCTGGCACAACATTTGTGTTTACGTCCTACCTCGATCAGTCTTCCAAAAATTGGCATGATCAGTACGGCGCAGGCACGTCCATCAGCTGGCCCGGTGGTTTGGGCGCACGTGGGAACGATGGCGTATCTGCCACCGTGCAGAACACCGAAGGTGGCGTAGGGTATGTGGAATACGCTTATGCCAGCCGTAACCATCTGACTACCATTCGCCTCAAGAACAGTTCTGGTCAGGCTGTTGCAGCCTCTCAGGCCAGCTTCTCTCAGGCAGCAGAAGCCGCAGATTGGAAAAATGCTTCGCATTTCTCTGTGAATTTGCTGAACACTTCTGGCGCACAGGCATGGCCTATTGTTTCTGCCACCTATGTTCTGGTGCCGCTGCCAGCACGTAACCCTGCGCGTGATGAAGCCGTAAAGCGCTTCTTTATCTGGGATTTTGCTAAGGGCGATTCCATTGCAGCAAAGCTGGATTACGTGCCACTGCCCAAGGCTGTTAAAGATAGCATTCAATCTGCATGGCAGGCAGGTAAATAAGCAGTTTTTAATACCCTTATTTCAATAATATATTTTATTATGGAAAGCGGCCCCTTTGTGGGCCGCTTTTTTCATGAAACTGTCATGAAACCATCATCTAAGCGTCACGCACAAAAAGTTGGAATAAAGTTATTCACCACGCATCGCTCCTCTTCTCTTTTGGAATGGCCATGATGCGTCGTTGTTCACCGCTTCTTCCATCTTTTGCATTTGCTTCTATTTTAATGTCTGGAATCGCCCCAGTGGCCGAGGCTTCCAGCTCAGATGATGCCCAGATCCGCGCCCTGAAAGCCGAAATGGCTGAAATGCGGCGTGAAATGATGGGGCAGATCACACATCTTAAATCTCAGATCGCTCAGAACGAAACACGGCAGAAAGGCCCTGTTTCCCGCCGGACTGCACGTACAACGGCACAGAACGGGTATAAGTTCCCGGAAAAATATGCTGATAACGATGTAGATCCCAACGTAAAGTTTGGTGAACAAGTTCCGCACAAAAATATTCTGCTGAACAACGGTGTTGGCACGCCTCCCTCTGATCGCGGCATGACGACATCATGGAAGGATTTCAAGGCAGCGACGCAGCAGGATGAAAATGTGCACGTTGGTGGCATGACCATCGGTTTCCCCAAAGGGCGCTTTACGGTTGCATCTGAAGATGGCGCTTATGGCCTGTCCATCGGTCTGGCATTCCATGAAGACTTCGGTGGCTTTATGGGCATGTCTCCCCGCCGGGGTGAAACCAAGGGTGATTTCTCCAGCTTTACAGAAAACGCCCGCCGCCTGCGTATTCCGTTCACCTTCCGGTATAAAGACTGGGTGGCAAACGTAACGCCTGATTTCGGGTCTGGCAGCGCGGATGGGTCGGATGGTCTGTATGAAGCCAACCTGAACTACACTGGCCTGCACAACACTATCCTGACAGTAGGTTACTTCCAGCCGCGTGTGACGGAAGAAGATTCCGAAAGCTCCAACGATTTCGAAATGATGGAACGTCCCGCCATCACGGATATCGTGCGTAACATTGCTGCAGGCGATGCCCGCTTTAGTGTCGGTGGCTTGCATTATGAAAAACGCTGGTGGATTGCAGGGTATTTCACCGGACAGACATTTGGTAACCGCGCCAAGGATGCCAACATTGGCGATAGCCAGACAGGTGGCACCTTCCGTGTTGCCGGGCGCCCTTATGTTTCTAAAGACATAGACGTGCATCTGGGTCTTTCTGCCATTAGCGCATTCAAGGTGAATGATGGCACCAACGGTCGCACCTATACCTTTAAGGAAGCACCGGAAGTTAACCTGACAACCACTGCGCTGTTGAACACGGGTGCCCTGCGCAACATCGGTTCCGTATGGTCTGCTGGCCCGGAACTGGGTTTCCGCTGGAAAAAGCTGGTGCTGAAGGGTGAATATTACCACATCGGCGTAACCCGTAATCAGCAGCAGGGTGGGCAGTCTCTGCCGTCTCTGTCGTTTGAGGGTTACTATGGCGCGGCCAACTATACGCTGTTTGGCAAGCCCCGTATGTATAATGAAAAAGAAGGTGCGTTTTCTGCTCCGGGTGTAGAGCACGAATTTGACCCCGCACATGGCTACTGGGGTGCGCTGGAACTTTCTGGCCGTTACAGTGTGGCTGATTTTGATGATACGGCAAACAGTGTGCGCGGTGGCCGCCAGACAGTATGGTCCGGTGGGGTGAACTGGTATCCCAACCGCCACTTCCGTGTGATGCTGGACTTCAACCACTTTATCGTAACGCGTAATAGCCAAGCCTATAACATTCTTGGCCGCGATGGGAACTCTGTTGCCGCCCGTGTGCAGGCTGCATTCTAAACGAGATATTCTGCCATTAAAAAAGGGATCGTTCCGTAAGGAGCGATCCCTTTTTGCTATTATCAGCCCACGTAATATGTGGGGGCTGGTAAAGCGTAGCTTTTACTGCTGGGGCATATAACCAGCATTGGGGGCAGGCAGCACGTTTTTGTAGGCCACCATGCAGGCTACATAAGCATTGTTGTACTGGGTCTGGATGCCGCCTTGCTGGCTGTTGGAATATGCACTGCCACCAAGGCCACCACCCAACGCACCAGCTGCGGCACCAATGCCAGCACCCGTGCCATCACCAACAGCAGCACCCAGGCCAGCGCCAAGCGCAGTGGTTGCCAACCCGCCATACAGAGCCTTGCGATTCTGGCTACCGGCCTGACCATGCACAGCAGCAGCAGCCTGAGAACGGCAGAAATTCTGTTCCTGCAGGAAGGTGCCATAATCCTTTCCGGGGCCGGGCAGTACCTGTGCAGTCGGGCCCATGGGCGTTTCAGCACAAGCGGCCAGCAAAAGCGCCGGCAGAAAGGCAAACGCTGCTTTATGAAGTTTCATGTATATTTGTCCTCTGTATATAAGCCATGATACATACGTATATATGGTAGGTAATCATGCCATTTTTAAGGAAAAGAAAGAATGAAAATATGACCAGGAAAAGCTTTCTTACAAGATAAACGGCCATGCAGTAATTAAAAAATAAACTAGCCTGACTTCTGTTTGAAGTGTTGGCTCTTTCTGTTATGCAAACGTTTATTCTAATAACAAAAAATCAATATGAAAGACCTACGAATGAATGCCGTAGTGAAACTGTTTATTGGCTGTGATCCAAATGATTGTGACCTCGAACAGTTAATGGTGTTACACTATAGTATTGTAAAATATAGTAGTTTGCCGGTTGATATTACTTTCATGCAGCTTACGCGTGATCCTTCCAGTTTCTGGTATTCTGGCCTGAAACCAGAGGAAGGCTGGAATACAACGGAATGGCCAACGCCTTTTTCTGGTTTCCGTTGGGGCATTCCTGCCTATTGTGGTGGCAAGGGCCGTGCGCTGTATATGGATGCTGATATTTTTGCCCTTTCAGATATTGCAGAGCTATGGAACCTGCCTATCCCACAAGGCAAGGTGATGCTGGCATCTGGTCAGGGCCGAGATTTGCGGTTGGGGACCCTGATGTGGGATTGTGAAGCCGCCATGAAGCTTTTGCCTCCGTTGGCGGAAATTAAGAAAGACGCTTCGGCCCACAAAAAGCTGAAAACGTTTTTTGAAAAGCACCCCGAATATATCGAGCCGCTAGATCCCGCCTTCAGCAATCTGGATGGTGACGGTATGCCGCTGGAAGCGTTAAAATTTCTGCATTATTCGGATATGGGTACGCAGTTTTCCCACAAATATTCCTTGGAGCGGCTGAAGGGGGAAGAGCGCAAGCACTGGTTTGATGGCACAATTTACAACCATCCGCGCCCAGATCTGCAACAGAAATTTGACGAGCTTTACAAGGAAGCGCTGGAAGCTGGGTTCAGCCTAGATACTTACCGGGTTAAAGAACATTTTGGCGTTTTACCTAAAAAAACGCAGGTGCGTTACAAAGGTAACAAGATTACACGCTCGGCGTTTCGGTTTCTTAAACCATTTAGGTAAAAATATGCTGGCCTATGCAATGCGGTTTCAATGCATAGGCCGTGCGCCTTAATGTTGCGGCACATTCTGGCTTAAGTTTTCCAGCCAACAGGTTTCATTTTTAGGCTGGTTACACAGTGTGCTGGTTAACGGCAGGGGCGCACCTTGCCCGGCAACATTGTCCAGTTTCAGGCCATCTCGCAGTTGGGCGAGAGATTGATGGAAAACGGCAAAGCGGATTTCTTTGCGTCCATCAGAGTGTTTCCATGTTTCAAAAGCCAGAGTTGTATCGGGGGCGGTAGGGTCCGGTTGGTCTGTAAAGCTCCAGTCCAACCCGAACAGAGTGGTGAGCATATCCAGTGTGGTATCATGCCCGGCAAACATCACCACGCGGGCCTGCGCAGGCAGTACGCTTCCATCCGGTAGGGGAAGGGGCTGTTCATTCAAGAGTGTTAAAATAGCTTGGGCCAGTTTGCTACCACGAGGAATGGCAATGGCTGGGGTGCGGCGCATACGTGCACTTTGATAATTATGCACAGGTAAAACGCTATTAAGCGTATTTACAGTATTCGTATGGGCTGCGGTTACGGAGGAAGGTAACCCCTGCACATATTCCAGCAGCAGAGCTTCTGAAACAGTAGAACCTAACGCCAGCCCGTTTTCTGCGTGGGGTGCACCCTTTTTCCATGAAAGGGGCGCATGCTTGGAAAAACATGGCGTTGTGCCAGTTGTACATGCGTTGGGGGCAAAGAGAGCTTGCAGGGTTTGAACGCCCGATTGCACTGGCGGTGGCAGTTCCGTGCCCGGCGTGAGATCTGGATTAAGGTTTTTTTCAACGTCATCTGTATTTAGCGCCGTGCTTTGGGCAGCCAAGGCGTTAAACAGCGGATCATGTGTTTTAGCAGGCATGGAGCGCGCTTGCGTCTGGCAACCATCGCTTAACGCGGCAGCCAGAATATCGCCGCTGTGTTGTGTGCGGCTGCTGGCGGAATCTGCCCAGATAAAAGCTGGCTGCTCTGGCAGACAGCGGGCAGAACCATCCCTGCTGGCAATGTGGTAATAGCTTTTTAAAAACTGCCCCATCAGGCCCAGATCAAACTGGCCATGCGCCGTCATCTCACCGGGGGGAACGGGCCAGGGTGTCCACGTATGGCGGGTCTTTTTTTCTAGCTTGTCCAAAGGTTTGGTTGGGCTACGGATTCCGTGGCGAGAAACCAGCACAACCCGTTCCAATGTGGCATCAGAGACATCTGCCTGCGCAGCAGATGCCTCTGGAATAGTGATTGCGGGCGGAAAAAGAGAAAAGGTGGTGCCCAGAAAGCAGGTAAGAAGGAAAGCGGAGGAACGGGAGTGGGGAAAATTCATGGGGTCTCGGTCATACGTGTCACAAGTAGCTGATTGATACGGAATCCTTCCACATCCACCACTTCAAAGCGGAAACCAGCGGCATCTACCCGGTCTGCCTTACGGGCCATACGGCGCAGACGGTGCATAATAAAGCCACCAATTGTGTCAAACTGCTCGCTATCGGGCAGATCCACGACATGCAGTTCGCGGATAACATCACCAATCGGTGCGGCGCCATCTACAAGCCATGAGTTCTCATCACGCTTTACAATGGCTTGTTCTTCAAACGGGCTGGCCAGCCCATCCATCAGCACGCCCATAATGTCTTTAAAGGTAATCAGCCCCACAACCAGCCCGTATTCATTGACAATCAGGGCAAAGCCGGTGCCGTGCGTATCAAACTGGGCCAGTGTATCCCAAAGGTTCAGTGTTTCGGGAACAGAGAGAACTTCACGCCGCATCCGGGCAATGGGGTTGCTGTGGGGGCGGCCAGAGGGTGCAATGGAAGGATCCACCACAGATGCCAGCACGTCTTCCGCACGGATGGAGCCGATAACTCTATCCAGCCCACCATTGCACAGCGGATAGCGGGAATAAGGGTTGGTGCGTACCTTTTCGTGGTTATGTTCAGGCGTGTCCTGAATATCCAGAAAGATGATTTCATCACGCGGGGTCATGGCGGAGGTGACGGAACGTGCCTGTAGGGCCAGCACGTTCTCAATCATCTGGTGTTCCTGCTGTAGCAACACACCGGATGCCGTGCCAGCAGCCAGAATGGCATGCAGGTCTTCCGGCGTGATGGGTTCCACCGCAGAAGCTGCCGGGATTTTCAGCGCATGCAAAATGGCATCGGAAATCTTGGAGAAAATCCACACAAACGGATACAGCACCCGCAGTGCCACGCGGGGGAACCACCCCACGGCCATGGCCACTTTGTCCGGGTTGTTCATGGCTACGCGCTTGGGCAGCAGGTCAGCAAACAGAACAAAGGCGCCGGTTACAAAAATAAAACTGAAAGTGGAGGCCAGATTCTGCGCCCACCAGTCTGACATGCCCCAGCGGCTTAGAAATTCGGTTACAGGCGGGGTGAACATTTCGGAACTGGCAATACCGCCCAGAATACCTACGCCGTTCAGGCAGATCTGGATGGCGGTCATCACCTGTCCGCTGTTGCGGCGCAGGGCCAGAAAGGCTTGGGCGCGCTTGTCTCCTGCTTCTGCACGACTGCGAAGCCTGACTTCCCGCGCAGCTGCGAAGGATATCTCGGAAAGTGAAATCAGAATGCTGACAGCAATCAGCAGGACAAGGGTCAGCAGACCCATAATAAACAGGAACAAGAGAACGTCCGAAATAAAGTGAAACCTGTAATGGTGGCTTCATCTATACCCGCAGGCCGAACAGATACCTAGTTTAATTTTTGTTCCCAACCGGAATGGGAGGAAACTTCAAAATACTGTCATGCAGGCACAGATGGGCTTTGCATGCGTTGATGTACTGCGTACCGTGCCCGAGATTTTGGCCGGTTGATGGGTGGCAAAAGCTTAAACCAGCGGTGAAAAAACATGTTTAAAGCCCTGTATGTAGAAAAAACAGAAACTGGCCAGCAGGTTACGCTGCGTGAACTGGCAGAGGCAGACCTGCCAGAAGGGGATGTAACAATCCGGGTGCAGTGGTCATCCCTTAATTACAAGGATGCGCTCGCTCTTACAGGTAAGGGCCCGATCATACGTAACTGGCCCATGGTGCCGGGTATTGATCTGGCAGGTAAAGTTGAGGCCTCTACACATCCGGCGGTTCCTGTTGGGCAGGATGTTATTGTGACCGGGCATGGCTTGGGGGAAAGCCGCTGGGGTGGGTTTGCCCAACTGGCGCGTGTGCCGGGTTTATGGGCTTTGCCACAACCTTTGGGGTTGAATGGGCGGCAGGTTATGGCGCTCGGCACGGCGGGCTTTACGGCTATGCTGTGCGTGCAGGCCCTTCAGCGTGAAGGGGTGGAACCTGCAAGCGGGCCGGTACTGGTTACCGGTGCCAGTGGCGGAGTGGGTAGCGTGGCTATCATGCTGCTATCGCGGTTGGGGTATCAGGTTGTGGCAGTAACCGGGCGGTTGGAAGAGCAACCTTACCTGCACAGTTTGGGGGCTGCAGACGTATTGCCGCGCGCGCATTTTACCACGCCATCCCGCCCGTTGGAAAAAGCGCGTTGGGCTGGTGCGGTTGATGTTGTGGGGGGGCAGGTTCTGGCCTCTGTGTGTGCTAGTATGCGCCCTCAAGGGGTGGTTACAGCATGCGGGTTGGCCGGAGGGATGGATTTTCCCGCAACGGTGGCCCCATTTATTTTGCGTGGCGTAACATTGGTGGGTATTGATAGCGTGCAATGCCCCCGGCGAGAGCGGCAGGAAGCATGGGCGCGCCTTGCTGAACTGATAAACCCTAGTCAGCTTGATGACATGGTGCGTGAGATTGATCTGGTAGAAGCCCCGCAGGCTGCGGATATGCTTCTGGCAGGCCATGTGCGGGGGCGGCTGGTTGTACGTATTCCTTAACCCCAAAAATTAAGATGCCGCCCTGTTTTGCTTATGGGGTGGTTGATACTGGGTCAGCACGCCGCCGGGCTGGAAGATATAAATGGTATCTGCATGTGCAATGGTTGCCGGGCGATGGGCAACCATAATGCGGGTAATGTTCATATCGCGCAGGGCCTCGGCCACCTTGTGTTCGGTCAGTTCGTCCAGATGGCTCGTGGCTTCATCCAGAAACAGGATTTCGGGTTTGCGATAGAGCGCACGTGCCAGAATAACACGCTGCTTTTGCCCACCAGAAAGTCCACTCCCCATATCACCCACCAAGGTTTCAAACCCCATAGGCATGCGCTTGATATCGTCAATAATGGCAGCACGGGTGGCGCATTCCACCAGCCATGCCTCATCCACCTGTTCAGAAAAACCACTGATATTATCCGCAATAGAGCCAGAGAACAGGCCATCATCCTGCAACACTCCGGCAATGCGGTTGCGATAGCCTTCAAGCGTCAGGCTTTCCAAATCTGCACCATCCAGCCGGATGCTGCCTTCCTGCGTTTCCATCAGCCCCATCAGGGCCTTAAGGAATGTGGTTTTGCCACAGCCCGAAGGGCCGACAATGGCAACACTACTGCCCGCAGGTACCTCTAGTGAAATATTGCGGAAAATCCACGGATCTTGTGAGCCGTAGCGGGCAGACAGGCCAGAACAACTGAGCGTGCCACTGGCCCGTTGTTCATCCAAGCGGGGTGGCGGCACAGCAGCCGTGGTGTTCGTGGCTTCCGGGTCTGTCATCACAATGTCAGATAAACGGTCTGTCTGCACATTCAGCATACGTATCTGAAAGCCACTGCTGATGAGGTTGCCAATGCGTGTGGCAAACTGATCTTTGTAGGACAGGAAAGCCACCAGCATACCCACAGTCATGTGGCCGCTCATAACAGCACCTGCACCCAGAACCATCATGATCAGGCGGTCAGCGCCAAAAATCAGATCGCCCATGCGGCCATAAATCAGATCATACCGTTGCAGGCGCAGGCGGATGTTAATGCTGTCTATCAGCAAGTTTAGCCATGTGGTGCGGCGGCGTTCACGCAGGCCCAAAAGTTTTACGCTGGCCATGCCGCGCAGGGTTTCTATAAAATGGCTTTGCTGGCGGGCATCAATTACAATCTGTTCTTCAGATGCCTCACGGTAGATACGGTAGGTAATCAGCCGCAACAGCACATCCAGCCCCGTGGCCACCATAGCCACCATGCCCAGCCAGCCACCATAAATGAACAGCATGATGGCCATGCCCACAGCCATCACCCCATCCATAACCGTTTGCACCATATCGGTGGTGATGGTTTTTTGGATGGTGCCCAGAGAGTTAAAGCGTGAAAGCACATCGCCCACATGGCGTTTGGAAAAATAATCCAGCGGCAAGCGAGAGAGGTGGTCAAACAGGCTGGTGTTCCATTGCAGGCCCACGCGCGTGCTCAGCAGCAGCACGGCCCATTGGCGCACACAGCCAATAAGCATTTGCAAAAGCAAAAGCAGGGCCATGCCACAAGCAATGGTAATGAGCAGTTCGTGATCTGCCGTTACCACCACTTCATCAATCACGACTTGCGAGACCATGGGCATGATCAGCGCAATGACTTCCAACCCAAGAGAAAGCGCACCCAGCACCATCAGGGCAGGGCGCAGCCCAGCGACATGGCGAAACAGATCGCGCAGGCGCAGGGTTTCTCGGTCATCTTCGCGGCGGAAACTATCGTTTGGCGTGGCTTCCAGGGCAATACCCGTGAACTCGCGCGAGACTTCGCCCATACTAAGCGTACGGCGGCCCACTGCTGGGTCATGAATAGTAACTTTGTTGGCCTTAACCTGCGTAAGTACCACAAAGTGGTTCATGCTCCAGTGCAAAATACAGGGCATGCGCAGATTGGGCAGGTCTTCCAGTTCCAGCCGCACGGCACGGGTGGAGAGCCCCACTGTATCAGCCGTAGCGATAAGATCGCGCAGCGTAACGCCTTTAACAGATATGGAATAACGCCTGCGCAATGTGGCCAGATCAATCTGGTTGCCATAATGGCCCATAATCATGGCCAGACATGCCAAACCACATTCTGCGGCTTCTACCTGTAAAATAACAGGCGTGCGCGAACGCCACCCGAATTCAAGGGATTTGAGGGTTACGCCCATTACCTCAATCCTCCGCTTACGGCGTAAAAATCATCACGCATGCTGATAACGGGATCAAAAATCCACTGGTAAAGTCTGCGGGTATCAATAGCGATATCGGCTTCAACTTCCATGCCGGCTTCAAGGGGCTTGTGTTGGCCATAGGCATCAACAAACTGCTGATCGGGGCGCACGCGAATGCGATAAATATCCTGCCCCGGATTTTGAGATTGCGTTTTGTCTTTATCTGAAGGAGCAGCTTTCTGGCCTGTGCCATCTGTTGCGGTAACAGGCGCACGCGTAATCTCGCTGACATGGCCACGATACAAACCAAAACGCTGATAGGGAAAGGCGGCATAGCGTAGCAACACGGGCTCGCCCTCATGCAAAAACCCTATAGAGGCAGAGCTGACATACAATTCAGCTTCCAGGGCATGACCTGTGGGCAATAACGTGAGTAGGGGCGTGCCAGACGAAACCTGCTGGCCAGGGTTAACACGAATGGCGGTGAGGGTGCCATCATCCGGAGCAAGGATAATACTGCTGCGGTGACCTTCACTTTCTGCAATCTGTTGGTCAATCTGGGCAATCTGCTTGTCCAGATCATTCAGATCATGCGCCAGTTGGCCATCATAGCGAATGAGCTTTGTGGTCAGGTCCGCAATCTTTCCTTCTGTGTCCGTATAGCTTTGCAAAAACTGTGCATGACTGCTTAGCAACTGGGCATAGGTATAAAGCTGGCTCTGGAATTGTGTTTCTGTCACCAGATGTGCGGATTGTGCCGTTTGCATACGGCGTACCGCAGCTTCCACCACAGGCAGCACATGGGCATCGTTATCAAGCTGGTGCCCGATATGTTGATGTTGCTGGTTGAGGTAACGGATCTGGGTCACCATGGATTGTTTTTCCACGGGAGCATCCTGCGTGCGAATATTCTTTTGCTGCTGCAACAGGTCGCGCTGATGGCGCAGTTGGGAGAGGATGTGCTCCTGCGTGGGACCAGATGAAGATGTTGCCTCCAGATCTATGGTGAACAGCACATCACCTTTTTTAACGTGATGGCCTTCTATGGCGTTTTGCTGCGCAATAGTACCAGTTGTATTGGCATTAACGGTAATAAGGCCTGAAGGAGGAACCATTAAGCCGGTAGCGTGCACACGCCGGGTATAAACACCCCAGATAGTGTAGAGAATGGCCAGTACCACAAGGGCGAGCGTGAACCATGCCGCAATTCGGATAGAAAGCGGTTGAGAGGCCTGAACTTGCCCAAGCCATGATTGGCGTCGCGCTTCCAGAACCTCACGTCTAAAAAGGTCCGAACTCATGCAGGCTTTTTTGAAGAGAGCAAGGTTTTACCACTTTACAGCGTGTCGTCAGTTAAGCAGGATGATGATTGAGGCGAACTGCACGGCTGCGAGGAAGGTCGATTTCAGTTTATCGTAGCGGGTTGCGATAGCGCGAAACTGCTTGAGTTTATTGAAGAACCTCTCAACAAGGTTCCGTTCGCGGTAGAGAGAAAAATCGGTTTTCCGTCGTGTCGTTCTGCTGCGTTTTGGCGGGATGACCGGGGTAATCCCGCGCTGTATCAGCCGATCGATCAACCTGTCCGCGTCATACGCCTTGTCAGCAAGGAAAGCCTCCGGGTCGATGTTTTCCAGAAGCGGTTCCGCCTGGGTGATATCGGCATCCTGTCCCGGTGTGATGCCGAGTTCCACCGGATTGCCCAGAGCGTCGCAGATGGCATGGATCTTTGTAGTCAACCCGCCTCGTGATCGTCCGATGGCCTGATCCGTACCCCTTTTTTGAGAGCTCCTGCACTATGCTGATGCGCCCGGACAATTGTGCTGTCGATCATCATGTATTCGTTGTCGTGATCAGCGGCCAGATAACGAAATATCCGTTCGATGACGCCGCTTTCACACCAGCGGCGCAGACGCCGGTGCACGTTTTTCCAGTCCCCGAAACGGGCAGGAAGGTCGCGCCATGGAATGCCCGCGCGATAGCGATACAGCACCGCCTCCACGAACAGACGGTTGTCCGCCGCAGTGCCGCCGACATAGCCTTCTCGACCGGGAAGAAGATCCTTTATCCGCTCCCACTGGTCATCGCGTAAACTATAGCGCCGCATCTCTCTGTCTCCTCCAAAAAACGGGAAAACAGTCAGCACACGCAGACACAAACTACAACCCTCACGTGCCACACTCAGGGCTTAACTGACGACACGCCGTAGTATTTTTGCAAAATAACCAGGCGGATTTTTAAAAACCGCCTGGAAATTCCTGAAATTAAACTTTCAGAACGTCACCCAGCAGGGAGGTTACGCCATTGGTCGTGGCGTCCAGACCCGTCAGCAGGCCATCGGCAACCGTGGTTACGCCGCTTGTTACAGCAGGAACCAGAGCATTAACCGTGCTGTTCACGCCGCCAAGGATGGTGGCCAGACCCATATCCAGACCAGCCAGTGTGTCTGTCAGTGTGGTGCCCAGAGCATCGCCCAGCGTGCCGCCAGCAACCATAGCGATTTCGGAATCGTTCAGAGTTTTCATAGGTTTTCACCTTTGACTAAGAAAGTTGTGCCATTGCGGCAGGCCTATATTCTGGCAAAATATATTTTCTGACAACAGTATAGTAAAGTAACAAACAAAAGAATACACAACTAAACGTTTAAATAAAATAATTTATATTACATGGCGTGTATTTATTTTGTTCATTAATGCTTATCAAAAATAAATAATCAAATCAGGTATGTAATTTTTGCATTCATGGGCGCACTTCAAAAGCTCTTACGTTTTTGCATGTTTTCATAAAATTATATGGTGATTCTCAAATGTCAGATCCAAAAACTATAGAAATTACCTCACCCAATCAGGATGTATCTCTTTCTGGTCCTGATTCTTCCAATTTTTCAGATTCGTATTATTATGAAATCAGCAATCCAGATGATCATCCTTTCACATTAGATCTTTCTATTTCCACATCAGATCTATATGCAACATATGATTCAGCAAAGAAAGAAACAATTATTAGCACAGATCTTGAAGGAGACATGGGTTATGCAAACCAGAACCTCTACGTTGTGATTCCGGATACAGCAAAGGTTTCTAATCCGTTAAATCTCAATACCACTTTCCTTGGTAAGGACTTGGTTACAACTATTTCAACAGATGGAACGTACAGCGATACATTTTCATGTTTTTTAAAAGATTCTTTAATAAAAACAAAAAATGGATATATGCCGGTGCAGGATATTGCTCCTGGTGAAATGGTTTCCGTTTTTATTGATGATAAAGAAGAACAAAAAGAAGTTGTATGGGCAGGAACAGCGCATGTTGTTGTCAATGCCAATTTTCCGGAAGATCAGGCCGGATTTCCTGTGCGTATTTTAAAAAATGCTATTTCAAAAAACGTACCTTTTAAGGATATGTTGATAACGCCCGAACACTGTCTATTTGTAGAAGGAAAGTTTGTTCCCGCACGTATGTTGGTAAATGGTCGTTCCATTTATTATGATACCACCATAACATCTTATGATTACTACCATATTGAAGCGGAAAAACATTCAGTTATTATGGCAGATGGTATGCTGACTGAAAGTTATCTGGATACAGGAAACCGTCGTAACTTCCGGCAGGTTGGCAAAGTTATCAAAATTGGTGGAAAACAGAAAAACTGGCAGAAAGATGCCGCTGCACCGTTGGGTGTTCAGCGTGATTTTGTTGAACCAATTTTTCAAAAAATTAAAGAAAGAGCAAAAGATCTGGGAATCGAGAAGCGCACAGCACCAAAAACTCTTATTGAAGACCCAGACCTCAAGTTGATTACAAACAGTGGGGCAACTATTTATCCATTCAAGAAATCCGAGAACATTTACAGCTTCATGCTTCCCGCAGGGGTGGAAAGTGTGCGCGTGGTATCTCGCTCCAGCCGCCCATGTGACATTATCGGACCATTTGTGGATGACCGTCGCCAAATGGGTGTTGCTGTTGGCAAAATCCATTTTGGCTCTATCCGGGTGTCACAGCAGGTTCAGGAACATCTGGCGCCCTCCAAGCCAGAAGGGTGGCATGATATGGGCTGGCAAGATTGCGCATGGACAGATGGCAATGCCTTTTTGCCACTGCATAACATCGTAACAAGCAAAATGGGTATTCTCAGCCTAGAAATCCGGGCAGCCGGCCCCTATGTTGCGCAGGCCGACCAACAGGAATATGTCGCGCTGTCAGCATAGTTTTTGCTTCCGGGGGCTACGGAATAGAAAAAGCCCCAACATCTGTAAAAAGACGTTGAGGCTCATAATAAAATCTCGTTAGAAAATAGGCAGCTCTTTAAGCTTCCAGACCACCATCTACCGGAATGGCCGCACCCGTAATGTATTCAGCCTGTGGGCTGGCAAGGAAAGCAACAGTAGAGGCAATGTCTGCCACTGTGCCGTAAGCACCGGTTGCTACAAAGCTGCTGATCAGTTTTGCAACTTCACCTTCTGCCGGGTTCATGTCCGTATCAATCGGGCCTGGTTCCACCACATTGGCTGTAATGCCTTTTGGCCCCAGATCACGCGCAACGCCTTTGGCAAAGCCGCGTAGTGCCGCTTTGGTGGTGGCGTAAAGGGAAATGCCGGGGAAGGGCGCACGCGCACCAAAAGCAGAACCGATAAAGATAAGGCGGCCGCCTTTTTGCATGTGCTTTGTGGCTTCTGCTGTTTCAATCATAACAGCGCGCACATTCAGGTTGAGAACTTTTTCAATCTCTTCAACGCTGGTTTCGTTAATCGGGCCATAAGGAAACATGCCCGCATTGCACACCAGTGCATCAATCCGGCCAAAATCTGCAATGGTTTTGGCAATAACAGCCTTGTTGCCTTCTACCGTAGCGCCATTGGCTTTGATTGTAACGGCCTTGCGGCCCAGTGCGCGCACTTTCTGGGCAACCTTTTCGGCTGCATCTGCGCTGTTGGCGTAAGAAAGGGCAATGTCGTAGCCATCTTTTGCCAGTGCCTCAACAATAGCGGCACCAATGCCTCGGCTTCCGCCGGTTACAAGCGCAACACGGTTGCTCATAGTGTTTAACCTTTCTTCTATTTTGCGTGGGCAGGGCGGCGTTTAGGCGGCGTTCAGGTCCAGCATCAGCCGGATGTTCTGCAACGCAGCACCAGATGCCCCTTTGCCCAGATTATCCAAACGGGCCGTAAGCAGTGCCTGCCGGTTCTGGGTATTGGCATGCACGCGCAGTTCCATTCTGTCGCTTCCCGCAAGGGCTTCGGCAGAAAGTTTTGGCTCTGCGGCCAGCACACGCACATGGTCTTGCCCTGCGTAGCGTTTTTCCAGAATGTTGTGCAGGTCTTCCCCGCTCACGTTTCCGTTCAGATCATCCAGATGCAGTGGGATGGACACAATCATGCCGCGCGCAAAGTGCCCAACAGAAGGTACAAAAACCGGCCTGCGCTTAAGGCCCGCGTGTTGATGGATTTCGGGCACATGCTTGTGCTCAAGCTTCAGGCCATACAGTTCAAATGCAGGGCCACCATCCCGCTCATGCGCTTCTATCATGCTGCGGCCACCGCCTGAGTATCCGCTAATGGCGTTAATACACACCGGGTAGCGCGCATCCATCACACCGGCATCTACCAGCGGGCGCAACAGGGCAATGGCGCCTGTGGGGTAACAGCCGGGGTTGGCTACGCGGGGGGCAATGGCAATGGCTTCAGCCTGTCCCGCTTCCAGTTCGGGAAAGCCATAAACCCAGCCGGGTGCCGTGCGGAAAGCCGTGCTGGCATCCAGAATGCGAGGGGCGGCATCGCCTAGATCTGCGGCCATTTCAACAGCTTCGCGGGAGGCATCATCAGGTAGGCACAGCACAACCAGATCGGCCGCCTGCATGGCTTCCTTACGGGCAGCGGGGTCCTTGCGGTGTGCATGATCTACGGAATGGAGCGTAACAGGCAAAGGGGCAAGGCGTTCGCGAATTTCAAGCCCTGTTGTGCCAGCTTCACCATCAATAAAGACTACGGGTTTCTGTGTCATGCCTTACCTCATTCTGGTTCTGGCGGCAGATTAGGCTTTCTGGGTGCTGCCGCATAGACGGCGCGGCTGTTTATGGCAAAATGCCACCATATCTTTTTGCACCGGGTAGCGGTGTATGTATGCAAACCAAAGGCAGAAACAAGCATGACCACTTCTCCCGCATCCAGCCAACCAACAAAAAGCGTACAACAGGGCAACAGCCAGCAGGCAGCGTACGAACTGCAACGTCTGCTGGCCCTTATGGCCCGTTTACGAGACCCCAAGGAAGGCTGCCCGTGGGACAGAGAGCAAACGCACGAAACCATAGCGCCCTACGCTATTGAAGAAGCGTATGAAGTGCTGGATGCCATTCAGAAAAAGGATTGGAATGCGTTTCCCGATGAATTGGGAGACCTGCTGCTACAGGTTGTATATCAAGCCCAGCTTGCGCAGGAAGAAGGGCGGTTTGATTTTGCAACCGTAGCCCGCATGATTACGGAAAAGATGATCCGCCGCCACCCCCATGTAGTGTTTGGTGCCGATGTGCTGGAAGACCATGCCGTAGCGGATACGCGGCAACCAAAGCAGGATATTGCCAGCCAATGGGAGACGTTGAAGGAGCAGGAACGGCAACGTAGTGCCAGGCAAACTGGTAAAGGGGCAGCAATACCGGGTGCCTTGGCGGGAGTGCCACCAGCATTGCCTGCATTATTGCGTGCTTCCAAACTGGCGGCGCGGGCTGCACGTGTGGGGTTTGACTGGCCAGATATTTCTGGCGTGGTGGCCAAGGTTCATGAAGAGATTGAAGAGTTTTCTGTTGAACTGGAGGCCGGTAACCGTGAGCGCATGCAGGATGAGCTGGGTGATGTTCTGTTTTCTATTGCCAGTTTGGCACGGCGGCTGAAGCTGGACCCAGAAGCCTGCTTGCGCCAGGCGTGTGACAAATTCACCCGCAGGTTTGAAGGGGTAGAAGCTGTTTTGGCAGAACAGGGACTTTCCATGTCTGACCAAAGCGTGGAAATGCTTGATGGTATTTGGAAGGATGTCAAAAAATCAGAAAGCAAAAAGTAACGCCAGCCGCAAAGTCTGGGCCTATTTATAAAATAGGGCAGGCTGTTATGGCCTGCCCATGTATGAAGGATAATTAGTCTGCTAGGCTTTGGCCTTTTTTTGTAAGATCGCTGCACAGTTTTACGCGTTTGGAAAGCTCAAGAGTGGCAATATCAAAGGGTTTGGATGTGCTGTTTTGCAGCAACCCTTGCCCCCCTAAAGAATATCCCTGATCGTTCCGCACATCGGGGCGCTTGGAAAGATTGCGAGCTACACTGCGTGGTGTTGTGCCAGAGGCATAATTTTTATGCACGCAATAGGAAAGCAGCCCAGCCACATTGCCGGTGCTTGTGTTTTCTATTGATGGCAGGCCGCCCTCTCCCAAAACGCCGGGGGTAGCTGTGGTAGAGGTGCCAGAAACATTCCCCACAACTTGTGCGCCATTAGTAGGGGCAGAAGCCGGATGGGCCGGATCTGTTACCGGAAGGGCATCTGCAGGAGCGGTCGGGAATGTGGTGCCTGCTGGAAGGTGGGAAGGCATGTCCTGTGCGTGTGCCATACCTGCGGCACTTAGCCCCAGAATACAGCTTGCCGCCATTATTGTTTTTTTGGTGGAGAACATTTAGATGGCCCTTTCAAAATTTTCCATACAACAGGTCTTATTCAAAAAGTGCCGCTATTTTTTGTAATAAAAACGCAATAGCGGGTTCTGCCTACTAGAATGCGCCAGAGCGGGAAAAGTTCTGTTCTACTGTAATCGGTCAGATCTTGCCGGGATGTTGTTGTAAAACAGTTTTTGAAAAGCTTGTTTTATAAAAAGGAAAGGCCCGGCAGAACCGGGCCTTTTTGAAACATATAAATATTTTGTGAAGCGATGCTTTAGGCCTTGGGGGCTTCTGGCTGTGTACCCTGCGCCAGATATTCCATCAGGCGGCGAGAAAAGGCATTTACATCCTTGGGTGTATCGCCATTCTGGATGCTGGCAACATCCAGCAGAATATGGGCCAAGGCATCCACTTTTTCACCAGCTTTTACCTTTTGTGCCAGCGTATGCACGATAGGATGTGCCGGGTTAAGTTCCAGAATAGGTGCAGCTTCTGGCATGTTCTGTCCGCTACGCTGCAGCAGTTTGCGCAGTTGCAGATCCGGCCCACCTTCTGGAGCACTCAACACCATTGCGCTGGAAACCAGACGGTCTGTTGCGCATACGTCTGAAACATCTTCGCCCAATGCTTCTTTCAGGGCAGGAATCAGGGCTTCCATGTCTGCCTTTTCGGCAGATGTTTCTTCTGGTGCGCCAAATTTTTCCAGATCAGTCATGCCTTGAGCCACGTTGCGCAGGGCTTTGCCCTCATACGTGCCCAGACGCTCTGGCCAGAAGGAATCAACCGGGTCAGACAACAGCAGCACTTCCACACCGCGTGCCTTGAAGCCTTCAATCTGCGGAGATGCCGCCAGCACTTCTGCGCTATCACCGGTTACGTAGTAAATGGCATCCTGTTCCGGCTTCATGCGGCTGATATAGTCATCCAGAGATGTCAGACCATCTACCGCGCTGGAGCGGAAACGGCTGAGTGCGGCAACCTCCGTGCGGTGCGCGGGGTCATCCCACATGCCTTCTTTCAGCACCGGGCCAAAGTTTTCCCAAAATGCAGCGTAGCTTTCGGCATCCTTGGCGCGGGTTTTTAACTCACCCATCACCTTGCTGGTAACAGCCTTGCGAATACGGGCCAGCACGGGGGTAGCCTGCAACATTTCTCGCGAGACGTTAAGCGGCAGATCTTCCGTATCTACAACGCCCTGCACAAAGCGCAGCCACGGCGGCAGGATTTCGGCTTCATCAGTAATAAACATGCGGCGCACATGCAGGCGCAGCTTGCTTTCACGTGTTTGTTCCGCAAATTCAAAAGGCCGCATGGAAGGGATAAACAGCAGGGCTGCAAATTCAATGGTGCCTTCTGCGCGCCAGTGCAGCGTATCCCACGGTTTATCGAAGTTGTGGGTTAGATGGCGGTAGAATTCTTCAAGCTGTTCTTCTGTAATTTCACTTTTGGGTTTTAGCCAAAGTGCTTTACCTTCATTGGCTGTTTCTTCCTTACCGTCATGCAGGATCGTGACAGGCCATGCAATGTTGTCCGACCATTTGCGAATAATGGTTTGCAGGCGGGTAGGGTCCAGAAACTCCTCAGCATCAGATTTGATGTGCAGGGTAATATCCGTGCCCGGTTTATCACGCGTGGCAGGTTCTAGTGTGTAAGATCCACGCCCATCGGAAGTCCAGCGCCATGCTTCATCTGATCCAGCGCGGCGGGACACAACATCCACTTTATCTGCCACCATGAAGGCCGCGTAAAAGCCTACACCAAACTGGCCAATCAGGCTGGGGCGATCTTCCGGTTTGGCATTTTCAAGCTGCTGGCCAAAGGCACGGGTGCCAGAGCGTGCAATGGTGCCAAGGTTGTTAATAAGTTCTTCCTTGGTCATGCCCGAACCATCATCGGTAATGGTCAGCAGGCGTGCGTCTTTATCCGGGTTAATATGAATTTTGGCATCTTCTGGCAGGGCGCGGGCACCATCTGTCAGGGCTTCAAAGCGTCTGCGGTCTGTGGCGTCTGCCGCGTTGGCCACGAGTTCGCGCAGGAAAATTTCTCTTTCAGAATAGAGAGAGTGGACAACCAGATCCAGCATCCGCCCAACTTCTGCACTAAACTCCCGCGTTTCGGCATTGGGTGTGGTGTTCTGGGTTGTTTCTGTCATGTTCACGTCCTGTAATGCATTGTTTGCTTTTATGTGATTATCAGATGTGGTGGTTGCGCCGCGTTTTCAATATCCACCCCTTTAGATAATACGCATGCTTCTTTTCTATAAACCGTGGGAAGCGGGAAAGAGTTTCAAAAGCTTTTCTGTAAGCGTTGCCAGCGCGCTAGATAGCGGTGCAAAGCCTGCGTGGCAGATATGGGTTTCTTCATCCATATATAAGCTTCTGCGCATTTCAATTTGCAGGGCATGTAGGTTGTGCTGCGGTCTGCCGTAATGGCGGGTGATATACCCGCCAGCATAAGGCTGGTTGCGCGTGGTGCGGAAGCCTAGGCTCTGCAAGGTCTGTTCGGCTGTGCTGATAATATCTGGGTGGCATGTGGTGCCGTGCGCATCGCCCAGCACAAAGTCTGGGCTTGCCGCTTCTGGCACATCGGGCATGGAGTGTAAGTCCAGCAGCAGGCAGAAGCCGTGCGTCTTACGTGTTTTATCCAGCATATCGGCCAGCATGGCATGGTAAGGCATCCAGTAATGGCGAATGCGTAGGGCGGCTTCCATAAAAGGTAGGCGATGCCAGTAAATGGGCTTTCTGTTGCCTACAATACGTGGAATGGAGCCCAGTCCAGCGAGGCCACGCTCTGTGGGACGTACAAAAGCAGGAATGGGGCCTTGGAACATGCGTGTATCCAGATCCCACGCACCACGGTTTACATCGCAAAACACGCGGGGGAAGGTGGCATGTAGCAATGCTGGCCCTAAGGCATGTGCCTGCTCTGCCAAAAGGTGAATATGGCTATCCTCCCCACTGCGTAAAACGGAAAGAGGCTGGCGGGAGTTTTGCACAAAGGCTTCTGGGTAAAATTGCCCGGAATGCGGAGATGCCAGCACAATAGGTGCACCCACAGCCCCCAGCACCTCAAACGGAGCCGGCGCAATGGCCCGGCTTGCCTGATCTGGCAAGTCTGCCTCTGATGTGTTTTCCAGCAAACGTGCCAGATGGCGAGGCAGCAGGGAATGGGCAAGATTTTTCATGTTGCTGGTATTCTAAGGGGTTGCGTTTGCCACGCAAGAAGGATAAAAGGCGGCCCACGGTTACGGATGGGCGCATAGCTCAGCGGTAGAGCACTACCTTGACATGGTAGGGGTCACAGGTTCAATCCCTGTTGCGCCCACCATCCCTAACCAGCAGTTTTCTGCGGATTTTGAGCATTACTCTCCCAAATTTCAAACCATTATAAACTCCCATAAATTCCTATATTTTCTCACCTATTTCTACACGTTTCCGTGGAAAATCTGTGGAGCTTTTTAGGGACAATTTCCTATGGCTGGTCCGATTCTCCACCACTCTTCGATCTGCTCTTTATAGGCTTCCGGCATCAACTTGGCGTAGATCAGTACGGTCTTGATGTCGCTCCAATCGCCTTCGGTTTGAAGCTTGATGATATCTCTATGAACGCAGTAGTGCCACGAAGCCCAAGTGTGACGTAGAGCGTGCGGAGTATAATCGGGCACGAACCATTCTTTCGGATTCTTTTCCCCTTTAGGTATCCATTCCCTGATGCGCCCTGGCAGTCCCGCACGGCGGCAAGCTCCAGACCACCCGCTTTTAATTTGGCCACCGTATTGCCGACCGGAATCATGGTAACGCTCCCCGACATCAGGGCCTTTGCGGGTAATCTTTACTGGCCGGAATACATGACCATCGCGCCATCCAATGGTTTTGAGCCATTTTATAACCACTGGCGGCAAATCCACATGGCGTTGGCGCCCCTGCTTTTGCCAGACGACAGCCCGTTTCCCCCAAAGATCAACATCCTTCCATTCCAAATCCAGTGCTTCGGACATACGGCATCCGGTTCCCAGAAGGAAAACGAATAGGGGCCGAAGATGTGGCGCTGCATTTTCCACTAAGCGCGTTGCTTCTTCTGGCCTCAAGAACTTCTTGGGTTTCACCTTTATAGAAATGGGCGCAAAGGCTGGCCTATCGCACCAGCCTTGTGTTGCCCCAAACTCCAAAACCGCCTGTAATGGCGTGCGCACCGCCCGCTTTTTAGTAGATGGACTGGCGTTCTCGCCATCTTTCAGAACTGCTTTGTACGCATCCTTTAGGGATTGCTGATTAATGTCTGTAAGCTTGCAGGTTCCGAAATGCTTCAGGAGGCGCAGAAGGTAACGGTTGGTGGCGGGCGATCTGGGTTTATCATCGATATAAGCCGTTACAGCCTCTGCAAATGTTATGACTGCGCGTTTTCCATAAATCGTTTCATTCCAGAGTTCGGCCTCGCGCTTGCGCC
Source organism: Acetobacter sp. AC2005 (assembly GCF_037901235.1). NCBI lineage: Bacteria > Pseudomonadati > Pseudomonadota > Alphaproteobacteria > Acetobacterales > Acetobacteraceae > Acetobacter > Acetobacter sp. AC2005. The sequence continues at coordinate 939,167 of NZ_CP149625.1, read as the reverse complement.
TGATTTCCTCTGCGAGTTTTCTGTCAGACGTGCCAGTGCTTTCGAATATGCTTTTGCCGGAGACAGTGCCGCGGATATACAGGTTTTTCGATTTTGGTGTTTTGACGAGCTTGAGGGGCATTCTATGCTCTCAATGAGCCTTTCATAATCCTGCGCAGAAAAAAGATACTTGGCGCCCCACTTTCTATGCGTGGGGCCACCATTGTATTCGGGCGTTTCATTTAGGTGCTTGACCAGCTTTGATCGACCTATTCTACCCTTGAGGCGAGATAAGACGTCTTTGATGGTCATAAGATCAGGCAGCGTCTCACCCATTCCCGCCTCCTTCTAGTGCTGTGATGCGGGCTTTAATCTGCGGAAGCGTCTTTAAGGAGATCAGTTTTCGGCCACAGAAATCATCACCGCTAACGGTTTCACCTTCATAGCTATCGGCCCGCACGATCTCAGTTAGAATAACGCTCTTAAAGTCCCATTCCTTTTGGTTATATATTCCCAGCAGCACGCTGAGCGTGACGCTTGGACCATCTGTGGGTTCAACGCCTCCCGGCAGAATAGAGCGCGGGACATCAGGATGAGCTACCCAATCCTCCAAGAACGCCACGGCCTTCCGAAGATCTTCAATCTCACTCCCCTTATGCCCAGCGCGATAAACATACTGGAACGCCTGCGCCATGTTGCCGGACATGTAACGGGTTACATCCCATACTTGCAGGCCGCTTTTTGTTTTGTAGTGGTCGGGGGTTATGTCGTTCATGTGGCCGCCTTTTTGGTTGGTGGTGCTGGTAGGGGTTGCCAGTGGGTAACATCGCCATCGTCTGTGATGTCAAAGTATCCGCCTTCATCGTCCATATTGAACGTGTCAGCCGTTACGATGCGATCATAGGTTGCAACCAATACGTCCTGATTATCATCTGGCGTCTTGTCGCTGATTTTTATCCAAGCCGCCGCGTCTGCTGCATCCAGAATGCATTTTGCGCATGAGAGCCACATAGCGTCATTGGCCAGCTCACTCTCCGAAAATAGCCGTCTCAGTCCACGTGCAGCCGCCTCAATGCGTGCGTCAGTCATTTCCCGCCCTCCATAGCTGCATCAATGGCGGCGCGAAGATCATCCCAAGGGCCTATTGCAAGAGAATGGAATAACACCCGCGAGCTTTCCCCATCGGTTGCTGTTGCTCTCGACTGCCTCTCCAACCAATCCAACCGCCGCGTATCAGCCGCACATTCTGCCCGTGCGCGTTCGTAGCCACGTTGCTCTGCTTCGAGTATGTGTTTGGTGGCTGCATCTCTATCATCCTCAAATGTAAACACGCCCTCCTCACCAAACTTATTTTCTAAATCCGCAATTTGTTCCTCTCTCGTCCTCACGACTTCTCTCCTGCGCGGGTGTTCCATGCTGTGATAGCTTCTGATTGTATTTTACGAGCAGGCCCTTCGGTGATGCATTCGTTACGGGTAACAAAGAATACTTCACCGCCTATATAACTGAGTTGCAGGTGGCTATTTGTTGCTCCACAGAACGGGCACGGCTTCAATTCCTCGCTCATGCTTCTATCTCTTTTTTATTGTACGGAATAACCGTCAAACCAAAACCAACTTCTTGCGCTTGCTTAAGAGCACGGAAGCCACGCCCACCTAAAGCCATTAATACGATACCATTTTGTGGAGACTTGCCGCGCTCTCCATCTGGTTTGATGAACTGCGTCTTTCCTCTTGAGAAAAACAGTGCATCCATTTTAGGCGCGTAATCATGGAGCCAGCCGCATGAAGTCAATGCATTAACAAGAGCAATTCCATTCCCATGAGAAACAAAACGTTCCAACCAAGGCACCACGCCATTTCTCCCGCCAAAGGGGGGGGATTTAGCCAGACAAGCCCATGCCACGGCTGCAAAAGACCATTCTCTTGTTTGGTGTAAAAGCGTTCTGTTGGTACGCTAAGATATGCACGTCCCGTTTCCGGCTGGCATGGGTCAAGATCAAATGTGCAACCCAATGCCTTAAATACCTCTGGGGGCGTATAATGTTCGTCTGTACGGCCAGCAGACAGCGGAAATGATACGCTCATGCTTCCGGGCCTTTCAGGGCTGCACGCGCCCTCTGCTGAAAATCTGCATAAACCATCATTGCCGCCACATCTTCACCGCCATCCATCAGTTTTTCATACTCGGAAAATAGGGTTAGGGCTTCCCGCAACCGCGCAATCACCGCATCCGCATCGGCCTTCATAACCACGGCACTAGACACGCAGCCGTTCGGCTCTGCGCGTAACTGCGTTGTGTTGATGCCACTGGTTGGGTCGCGTAGGGCGTCTGCCACCAGTGGGTTGATGTAGCCAACTATGGGGAGGAGGTGGGTCATGCCGGCACTCCATCAACAGGGGCGTTAGTATAGGCCCGCTCACGAAAAGCCTCAGTCCGTTCTGAGATGATGCTGCGCACGGCATCGACTGTTTTCGATGGGATCGGTTTTCCCATCTCGCGCGCCTGGTCTATCTTTTCGTCCCATGCTTTCCACAGACCGTCACAGCATTCCACGTTCTCGCATGCGTTGGCCCGGTTTGTGTATAGCGTGACATATCGCTCGTGACGCTCTTCTTCTGTCAGTTCGCGTTGTGCTGGGGGTGCTGGAATAGATCGGGCTTCTTGCATAACATCGACAACTGGGCCAAGGACCTTCCCTTCCATTTCATCATCTGTATTCGTCCCGCCTGTCTGCTCTGGGAACGCCATGCGCAAGGCCTGCGCTTCAGCACATTTTGCCAACTGGCCGAAAGCCCGCTTTTTCCACATTGCGTTAGGTGCGTCTGTATCCTTTTTGGCAGTTGCATAGTTCTCCAGCCAGTATTCCTTGGCTGTAAACTCGCATTCCAGGCCATGAACAAGACGGCGCACTGTCATGCGGCACCATTCTGGGAACCTTACACGCACCCCTCCAAGTTCTGTGGTGATGAGCGGGCCAAATTCAGGCTCACTCTTTCCGATGTATTCGCCGGTTCTGGATGCTTCTATGCGGTAAAGAGCGATACCCGGCATGACAACATCGCGCATTGCCTTTGCTTTGTTGTCCCACATCGGCACGATATGGACCGGCTTTTTCATGACATCTAAAGATGCGGCGCGGCAGTATCCAATGACCATTCTAACGCTGTCATCTGCGGCGCCCGGATATAGGCTGTCCTTCAAAATATGGATCAGTTCGCGCTCTTTTTCCTGATGCAATTCGATAGCATTACTCATTTCAACCATCCTTCCGGGCGCCAACAACCAGAACGGGAGCGCCGCCATTGCTCATTGTGGCGCCGGGCAAATCCTGCTTCCAGGCCAGTTTCTTCATTTCTGTGGTTTGGAACTTATCCGGCTGCGGCTTCCAAAGTTCGGGATGGGCGGTTTGAAGCGCCTTTTCATCCGTGACCATTGGCTCCGGCAACCGTTCGCGCAGGCTGGCCTTCCAGTTGTCAGACTGAAAACCTGTTACGCCGTCCTGCTGCATCGTCTTTGCGAGTTCTGACCGCAGAAGCTCTGCTGCCATCTTTGCCTTGCGCACCAGATCCTCGGCCGCCCCAATAGCCTCAAGGGCGCATGCATCTGTATTGGCCCCATCTGCTCTGGAAGCGATGATCTGATTGTTCCATGCCTGCATAGCCTCACGCATGTAATCAGCGTGCGCTCTATTGAGGACTGCGAGAACGGCATCCATCACGCAGCCTCCAGCGCACGAAATGGATGCACGCGTCGCACGGCTTCCATGGCGTCCCGGTTCTGCAACTCCAGCCGCACGTATTCGCGTGTCAGATTGGAAAGTGCCTTCATTGCCATGTCGCGTTTATCATCTGGGACGTGCTGCAGGATGAGAGAATGCACGACCGCTTCGTGTTCATTCCACGCGCTCATGCCTCGCACTCCGCAACTTTGCGCATGTCATCATTATGCGACAGGGCAGCAGACTTAATGCTTTCCTTCTGCTTTTCGCGCAGTTCACGTACTGCGCAGACCATATTATTGATAGCTTCTTCTGAGTATTCGATCATCGTGTCTGCAAAACCACGGTCTGAAAATTCATCCCACTGCATGCGCGTGATGATCTGGTAGTGATGGTCTATTGCCGCTTCATATCCGCGGATTTCACGCGCTACATGCGCTGGCACATCGTCTGTATTAAACATGCCATCACGCACGGCGTTTGCGTACGCCTTGTTTGTGTAAGCCATTTTCTACTCCTTTGTGGAGAAACATTCGGCCAATGCGGCCATGCAACCCGCTGCGGACAGCGGGAAACATTGCGGCATCAGTAGGGGTAGGGAGCGCCGAACAGATTGCAGCCGATCATGACGACCAGCTCGATCAGGTATTCAGCTATTTTGCGGCCCGGTTCCGTGAGAACAATGATTGCAAACAGGCCGTAGAAAAACACAGCCAGACACACCAACTTCCCCAGCGCCGTAAACTGCAACCAGTCGTATACATCCCGCGCACCGCTACCGATGCGTTCGGGGATGCCGCCTTTGTGGATTGTGCCGGACATTATGCAGCGCCTTTCTTTTTGCGTTTTTCTTCGCGTGATTTCTTTCGTTCTTGGATTGCGCGGAAATGCCTATCCAATTCATCAGATCCAGATTTAGTTATTTTGTATTTGTTGAAGTATTCACCGGGCATGATGAATCCGCGTGCAATATTGCGTTCAATGATGCCGCGACGATCAAAGCCATCGAATTTTATATCGACAGATTTACCATCACCAAACGCCCCGATAATGCTTATTTCGCGCTTACTGGCCTTTTCCAGAACGCGCCAATCTGCCTTTTGCATTTTCATTTTGCGCGCCCTTTTACCGGGGCCCAAAACCAATACTTCTCTACGAAATCCTTTACGGTTTTAGCTTCTAGAGGGCCGCTCATGGCTAATTGGCCGTTCTCATAGCGAAAGCGGATACGACCTTTGCTAGAAGTCACATAAACCCCAGATGGCTCTTTGTTGCCTTTCTGGATGCGTCCATCATTGGTTATGCGAGCGCCATAAGGCTTCAGCGCACCATCAATCAGATCGCGTGCGTTTTTATCTTTCGCGGCATTGTGCGTGTAAATGTCGGGAGCCTTCTGCTCGACCGTCTGTGTCTGTTCCATTTTCTTTACCCTCAGTGCTGGCCAGTTATTTTGACGAGGCGCGTAATGCCTTTTGGTGTGAAAAACACCTGAGGGCTAAAGCGCTCATCGCCGTCACGGTCGCGGTATGGGTGAAACTTTACGTAGCAATATCCAGCCTTCACCTTGTCGGAGTAGGCGTTCCATTTTCCGTTCTGCTTAAAGATGAAGCCGTTTGCATGTGCTGCGCGTGTGAACTGGCTCAAGGGCATCTGCGCGGCCTTGGCTGACAGGTTCAGCGTGTAGAGGCCATCACTGCCTGCGATCTTTTCAGCTACTTCTGCCTTGGGGGCGAGGATAGCATTCTCTGCCTTCAGTTCTTCGACCTGCCGGACAGTGATCTGTAGCGCCTGCGCGACAATTTCCTGTTCGCTTAGTGCGGGTGCAGCGATCTGGCCCGTTACCAGTGCGTCAAAAGCGCGAATGACCTGCAAGTGGAAAGCTGGGCTGATCCACATGGCGTAAGCGTAGACCAGTTCTTTGCAAGCGTAGGTTCCAGAGGCATTGCCGCCCTTGATTGATGTCAAAGCAGGAATTCCTGCTTCGGCCTGAATTTCAGCGATCAATGCTTTTGTCTGGGAGTTATACACCCAGATTGAAGGACGGTTCTTATTTTCACCGCCAGAAGCCTTATGGCAGTCATTCAGGCAGAACCGGCCTTCCGCATCTTGCCGTATCTTCGTTCCGAGAATTGAGAGAGAAGCGTTCATCGCCCATCACCTTTCGTTCGTGATGGGGTTAGTATCCACAACGGATACCATGCCGTCAATAAGAAAATATCCTTTTTGGATACTTTCTCATATTTTTAAATTGGCGACATTAAAAAGAGGCGCGGGGGATGCTTTGGTAAGCTCCCACAACAACGGCTAAAATCTGAACGTCTGGGGCCCCATTAGAGTGCCCATCCATACCATTTCCATAGTCTCCACTTCTGTCTGCATGAAGTATCACAGGCTTGAAGTCAGGGCTGAAGCTTTGCGGCCATAATATCATATCGCCGTTTTCTGACACCTGGACTGCTTTCACGGTAGCCTCAAATTCACTACCGCACCGGGACCGTCGCAGAGCGACGGCATAGTCGCCAGTTCTCGGGCTCCTGCCAAGATCAGCATAATTTATTACAATCACAACTGTGCCATCAGGGAACACCTTATTCATACTGTCGCCACGCACTAAGAGGCCGTATCTGGGTATATTTCCATATGAGGAATCAACGGGAACAGTGATTTTATACCGATCAAAAGGCGGCCATTCCATAGCCTCTCGCCAAACACCAGCTTCGACATCTCCCCGCACTTCTATTGGAGAAGCATTTACAGGATAGATGGCTTCCATAGATTTTGGGGGTTCAACATATAGGCGGCGCCACTGATCGTCTTTATACCCAAGCCACGACCATATCTTCATGGCATCTTCCGCCTTGAGGCCGCGTTCGCAGTTTACAATCTTACTAATCCCGGCCTTTTGCTTATTAATGACATCCGTTAATTCCACCTGCTTCTTGCCGTGGAAGTCGAGATAGGCGCGCAAATATTTAGCGATATTGCCACTTGGGATGGAATCTTGAGTCATGCGCTGATTATAAGTTTCCTCTCTCTGGGTGTCGGTATCCGTTGTGGATATTTTTGCATTGACATTGAGTGTCCATAGTGGATACTTAACCTATGCAGCTTTCAGAATATCTTTCTCAGAATAATGAGACTGCCCGTGCTTTTGGCAGCAAAATTGGCGTCAAAGGGCCGGCCACAATCTACCGGTATATGCAGGGCATTCGGTTTCCGTCTGCTCGCATTCTCAAGAAAATTGAAGAGGCTACTAATGGGGAAGTGACAGCCAACGACTTCTTATCGGCTTCGTCTGTTGGCACCCCAGCACAGGAGGCTACGCGATGGGTTACGTTGCTGAATCAATCCATAATATGACGAAAGAGGATCAGCGTGCATGGGCCCTTATGCAAACTGGCCCCGGCCTTATGGTAGATCGCATTGCCGAGGCCGAAGAACTCCTTAATTGGCTTCTTTCTGCACCAGCTTCCTCCAAAGATGGTGGGAAAGCGTAATGAGCGACAACGAAAAACTTTCACGAGCCTGTGCCATCGCTTTTGAGGCGAGCGGGTTTCTGATCACGCCAGAACAGGGCCGCCATCTTCTTCTTGTGCCTTGTAATAAGCGAGAACAATTGACCTCAAGACTTGCTGAGGAATTGAGTTCACGCCGTGAGGCATTTGTTCAAGCAATGCCCCCTCTGGAATCGTTACTGTCAGAGTTCCTGCGACCGGAAGCGTGCCGTAGTGTGAAGTCAGACCTATCGTCACTTCTGCTTTCCCGGCTGAAAGGCATTCGCCTTCTCGACGTAAAGACAGAAGTTTTAATGTCATGGCTGGCTGAGATTGAGACATCGAATTCATCCTCTCCAAAAGATGGTGAAAGCATGGGGGAGGTTACGACTCCCTCACGCACTGAAACGGTAGCCCCAGACACCCAGCCGGTCATGCAGTCTTGTACGCATGCCCGTACGGACGGGGAGGCGGCGCGATGAAGGCGTGGACTGCGGCAGAAGTGAAATCACTCGAACGCATGGTGAATGCGGGGAAAAGTTGGGCAGCGATCTGCGCCACTCTCAACCGCACTGTGCGTAGCTGCCAGTGGAAGGCGAGTACGGCATTTGTGATTTCTGATGAAGTCAAGAAAAAGCGTTTGGAAGACAGCTTGAAACGGCGCGGGGAAGCGCAGCGTAGCGCGGTTACTAAACTGAAGGAGAAAATGACCTCCATTGGTAATACTCATGTGCCTTCTGAAAATCCCAATTTTCGCACGCGCCCATGCAGCAGATGCCATAAGGTTTTTACAACGCGCCATAAATGCCGCTTCCTTTGTGATAGCTGCAATTCATATGCTTCCAGCATGGGTTGGTTCTAATGGCCGGCTCCGTAAACAAGGTCACGCTTGTTGGCAATCTGGGCAAAGATCCGGATGTGCGTACCACGCAGGGCGGCGCGAAGATCGTGTCTTTCTCGCTGGCCACCAGTGACACATGGAATGACCGCGCATCTGGCGAAAAACGCGAGCGCACCGAGTGGCACAGAGTCTCTATTTTCAATGAACGTCTTGCAGATGTAGCCGAGCGCTTCCTGCGTAAGGGCCGCAAGGTATATCTGGAAGGCTCTCTGCAAACCCGTAAATGGACAGATCAGGGTGGGCAGGAACGCTATACAACGGAAGTCGTGATTGCGGCTTATCGTGGCGAGTTGGTGTTGCTGGATAATAAAGACGCAGGCGATGCCCCGCGCCAACAGCAAGGTCGTAGCCAGAACAATCAGCGGTCCGGTGGATGGGATATCCCCCAAGGCAATCCCGATCTGGACGATGAAATCCCGTTCTGAGCCTATCCAATGCACGCCGCATCAACCCCCAGCTTGTCGGCTACGTCCTGTAGCAAAAGCACGCGCTGCCTGATGGTGGCGTGGGGGTTGAGCTGCGCCCAGATGATCGCGTTGCGCACAATGGCGTTCCAGAGGAACGGCGTGCCGTGCGGGATATCTGGCGCGGCATCGCAGGCGTTCAGCAAATCGGGGGAGTATGTGCCCCCGAACTCTACAGTTCCGAATTCAGTCTCCTTCTTCATCGTTTCTCCGATCTCCCGTTCTCACAAAACGGAGAATGGAGGAAAACGATGTGGAATGATCGGGCAATTCACGCCCTTAAACAGTCAAAAAATGACCGAAAGTTTCCGCAAATGATGGGCGCCGTACACACGCCTGTCCGTGACAGGCTCTTGAATATGATCAAACGCGAGTTTGAGCCTTTCCGATTTGCGGCAGAAATGCTGGCCCGTTCTGCGATGAAAACGCCGCGGGCCGCGCGTAACTGGCTATCAGGAACCAATGCACCCGATGCTGAGGCGCTTATTGAGCTGATGGCCTCCTGTGACTCTATCGCTGACGAAGTGAATGCACTCGTTCAGCAGCGCCGCAAAGAGCGCGAAGGAGAGAAATGCCGTGGATTAAACTCAGGCTCTGCCGTTTCGCATGGTTCCGAGCACACAGCGGACCGCCTCCATCCGTCCACGTAACATGGGTTCATGTGTCATGGTTTGATTGGGATACGTGGGCAGACAAAATGGACCGCGCGTTGAAGGCTGCGAGGGAAGAACTAAAGAAATGACCTCATTCCCAGTATCCGAAATCCGTAGCCGTTTAGCCGATGCGGTTGAACTGGCCGGCGGTCAAAGTGCGTGGTCACGTAAAACTGGCGTTTCCCGCTCGGTTGTTTCGGAAGTCCTGTCGCACAAACGCGACATACCAGAAAGCATTATCAACGCCCTTGGCTACATCGTTGTGCCGATGTGTGTGCCTGCAAAAAGAGGAATGAACCGATGAACACAACAGAAATGGCAGGCCACAACAGCAATGATCCGGAAGTGGGCGGCATTGCCGCTGATCGGCTGAGAAGCATAATTGAACGCGTTGAGCGCCTGGAAGAAGAACGCAAGGCTCTGGCAGGAGACATTAAGGACGTATTCACCGAAGCGAAATCCGCTGGCTTCGATGTGAAAGTGCTGCGTCAGATCATCCGTATTCGTAAGCAGGAGCCTGCCGAAGTGGAAGAACAGGAAACCTTGCTTGACGTTTATCGCCGTGCGCTTGGGATGTAAGCCATGTTGAAAACGCTCCTATCCCCAGACGCTAAACTCCAGCGTGAGAACACTCAACTGCGGGCAGAAAATGCCCGCTTTCTGGAGGCTGTCACGCGCCGGAATGCTGAAAACATCAGATTGCGCGAAGAAAACCGGCAGCTCCGTTTGCAGAACAATGCGCTACGCCTTGGCCGCCGCCGTGATGGCGCAGGACGGTTCGCATGAGGGTAATTCGCTTTGAGCTTCCTGAACCCTATCCATTGCTAAACCACAGCATAGGCCAAAGCCGTTTTGCGCTTACACGGATGCGCCAGAAGATGGCCCGCGCTGTTGCCTGCGCGACTGTTAACATGCGCGTTCCTGAGCCATTTCAGAAAGCGCATGTATCTATTGAGCGTCATTCCTGTGGCACGCCGGATCATGACGGCGTACAGGGTGGGGCCAAGTTCCTGATTGATAGCCTAACCACACCAAAGTTGCTCAATGTAAGGAAGCCGGGAGCGCGCCAGCGTGTGCGGAATAAACGCGGTCTGGGCTTCATTGTGGACGATGGGCCGGAATATGCCACGTTCGATATTCGCGCTGTCAAAAGCCGTTTATGCGACCAAAAAACAGTGGTGACGATTACGGAGATATTGCCGTGATTATCAGTAATTTTTCACCTGCGACCCCGTACCCAACGGGGCGCAACCCTGCTAACATGACGAAGGCCGCCCGGCTCCCCCGAACCAGCGGCCTTCTGACCACAATCTTGGAGTAACAAGACGATGGCTAATCACGCTGTAACACCAGTGTACAATGATTTAAAGCTGATTTCCACCCCTGAAAATATCATCAGGGTAGAAGGCATGCGCCGAATATTGGCCTGCCGGCATGCGCTTATGTCTGCGCTGAAAGATGCCATCAACTATGGCTATTCAGATGCCGAGATAGATGAACTGTATGAGACAGAGGCATCCGTTTTCAAGAATATGCGTGAATGGGAGGCGCTGTAATGGCTTCTCGCAATTGGTCTAAGTTTTGGTGGCAGGATTGGCAGCGTGATCCAGCACTCAATTTGTGCTCGTTAGAAGCGCGTGGCCTGTGGATGGATATGCTTTGCATCATGGCTGATGCGGAGAAAAAAGGCTTTTTAATCATCGGAAAAACGAAAGTTTCTTCAAAAGAACTCGCGCAACTTTCCAGAATTTCTGAAAAGAAATGCAAAAAACTTGTCGAAGAACTCGAAAATAATGGCGTTTTTTCTCGCGATGAAAACGGTTTTATATTCTCTCGCCGCATGGTTCGAGATGCTGGAATTTCGCGGAAATCTGCCGAAAATGGCAAGAAAGGTGGCAATCCTGCCTTAACCCAAAATGGCGATCGGGGTTTAACCCCCGGCTTAACCAAGGGGTTAAACCCCACGCGGATAAAAGCAGAAGCAGAAGCAGAAGCAGAAGAAAGAATAAATAAGAAAGAAAAAACCAACAGCTTAGGCGCTGGCAAACACACGCGCCCAGACTGGGTTGAGAAATTCATTCCGCTTGGGAATGAGATTTTGGAGATCGTCGGGAAAGACCCCTCTCGTGAGCGGGTGGATTTTGGCATTGTGCGCCAATGGCTGGCTGATGCCCATGACCGAGGGTATTCCGCTGAGCAGGCCCGTGAGGTGATCTTGGACGTAATCCGCACCCGTTGCGAACGGGGGAGCGGGAAAGGCAAGCTCCCAAGGTGGTTTAATACCCCCGTTCAGGAAGCCTTGGCCTCTGGAGCCATCGCTGCGTCCGAAGCAACTGCCGCCGCAGCAGAGCCGGAATGGACGCGCCAGATGGGCAAGGATTACACGCTCTACGCTCGCAATGCGATCGGTCGTCAGGAGCGCCCCATCTCGATGCGTGAGTTTCAAACCGCATGGATGGCGCAGCACAACATCCCGCAGGGAGATGCGGCATGAGCGGCACATTTGACCGGGCAGAACTCGGGGCTGAAATGCCGTTCGATCTGCAAGCCGAGCAGGCCATCCTTGGCGGCCTCATGACCAATTCCCGCGTTTACGACGATGTTTGCGATGTGCTGGAGCCGAGGTATTTCTACTCACCGCTCAATCGGCTGATTTACGAAACATCCGAGCGCCTAATCATCGCTGGGACAGAGCCAAACCCGATCATGCTCCGGCAGGTCTTGGTCGGTAGTCCGGAAGTGGAGGCTGCCGGTGGATGGGAGAAGATTGCTCCGATCATCACTGGAAGCCTTGTGGGCGTGATGGGAAACCGGCGTTACGCGGAAACGGTTCGGGATCTGTGGGTGCGTAGGCAGATGCTCGAACTGTCGGGTGATATGCGGGAGATGGTGACGCGCCCAGATGGTCGGACGGCGCAGGATGTTGTCGATCACGTTGAGGAAGCTATGCTGACCATCAGCCGTGATCGTTCGGACATTCGGACGGTTGGCGTGAGTGATTCCATGGCGTCCGTGCTAGAGGCGGCGCAAAGGGCTTCGCAGATCGATGGCGTAATCGGAACACCAACGGGATATGCTCGGTTCGATGCCATATCCGGCGGTCTGGAAAATGGCACGCTGACCATTCTGGCAGGTCGTCCAGCAATGGGGAAAACTGCAGCAGGGGTTGGCATTGCCATCCGGGCGGCCAAAGCAACGGGCAAGCAGGTTCTCTACTGGTCTGGCGAAGTGAGTGACCGGCAGATTTCCCAGCGTCTCCTTGCAGCAAAAACCAACATTCCCGTTCAGTGCATTCGCTCCGGCAAGAACCGCGGCGAAGAAATTGCGCAGGGTGAATATGCCCCCGGAACGCCGCTGCATCAGGAGCAATGGGATCGGATTGTATCAGCCCAGCTAGACGCTGCTAAGATCCCGCTGGTGATCAACGATACTCCGGCAATCACGGTCGCAAAGCTCTACAGCGTTGCGCGGCGTATGGCGCGCTCCAAGAAGGGGCTAGCCATGGTTGTGGTGGATTATCTGGCGCTGATGCGTGGCTCCCAAACAGCGCGAAAGCAAGGACGCTATGCAGAAGTTTCCGAAATCTCTGCTGATCTGCTGGCCATGGCAAAATCCCTAAACGTGCCAGTGATCGCGTTGCAGCAGTTGAACCGAGACGTGGAGAAACGGGACAACAAGCGGCCAACAGGGGCTGACCTGCGAGATAGCGGCAACTTGGAGCAGGACGCCTCCATGATCGTGCTGCTTTACCGAGAGGAATACTATCTCGCGAAAGAGGGGCTGCCGGAGCAAAAGCCGGGCGAGACGATGGATAAATTCATGCAGCGGCAGGACGACTACTACCGCAAGCTGGATGCGTCACGGGGTAAGGCCACATGGATTGTGGACAAGAACCGCCAAGGCAGTACCGGCGATATCCCGATGCTGTTCAATGGGCCGCAGACGTGGTTCCGCGACATGTCCGAGGGTGAAGAAAGCCCAGCATGGTAAAAACAGCCACGAGGTTTCACGGAGAGCGTGGTTAGAGCATGAGAACGATAAATGACAGCAGAAGCGGATATGGCGCACTCTGCGGGAAGATATGGGGATTTTAGGGGTATGTTGATAATCGGAGATTTTGTGGGTGCCGACCTAATAGGCTGGCACGAATGGCCGACAAACCGGCGTGAAACAGCGCAAGAGCCACACACCAATCTGCCGCCCATACACGAGCCAGAGCCGGGGTTGCTGGATGAGGAAATCCTGCCGCTTCGGGATGATTGGATGAAGGGGCCGAAAGGGTAAGTTTTCCCTGTACTTTCTGGGAGATTTGTGATTCCATCAGCGTATGACACCCTCATTGCAGCAAACGCAGTTTCTAAAACGCTACATCGCGTTGAGCGAGAAGCCTATACCAGAGCATGGGCCTTTCTCAAATCTCTCTATTGACGGCTCATGGCTGAAATTGGCGAGAGAGACGGAAACAGAGCTTCTATGGAAAATTACACCTGCTGGCATATGGGCATTTTGGCGAGGCGTAAAAGAGCACGGTGCAAAAGCTGTAATGGGGAAGTTTGCGCTGGCTGAGGCTCCGAAGGGCATAGCGTAATGCAGGAAATCCACCATACATGGGCTGATGTAGCGTATAACGCTACGACTGGTATCGGCTGCGTATTATTGTTCGCCGTTCTCGGATATTTCACATGGAAAATCCTGTCATGAGCATGAAATGGCGCGAAAACCTACCAGACTTTCTGAAGCCCGGTAACGTGGGAACATACACAGCGCCAGTTGATTGGAATGTGGCCTGTGCGTTGCAGAATGTGCGGGCTGGTGTGCCGTTGACTGAGGCGCAGAAAGCTATGTTGCAGGAGCGAGGAAATGGCCTCCAAGAAGTGCAACGGTAAGCAGCGTTTCATCGGTCGCAAGCGTGCTGAACAGAGGGCTCGTCAAATGCGGCGCGTTTTTGAGAAAGCTCTGGAGCCATATGCGTGCCGTGAGTGTGGTGGTTGGCATATTGGTAGTTTTCTATTTCCACGCAGTAAGCGCCCAGAGCGGCGATGTGTGCAGATAATGGTTGGAGGGTTGGGTGAGTAAATCTGCTGCTTCTACAGCGGCAAAGCAGCGGGGAAAGCCGTTCAAGCCGGGGCAATCCGGGAACCCGAAAGGGCGCGTGAAGGGGAGCCGTAATAAGCTTTCGGAATCTTTTATCTCTGCCCTGTTCGATGACTTTCAGGAGCATGGCATCACCGCCATCCAGAACATGCGCGTGGAAAAGCCAAACGAATATGTGAAGGTGGTCGCTTCACTTATCCCGGCGCAGTTTCAGGCAGTCGATAAGGACGGAGAGACCACAGACCTAAATGCAACGGTGGTGTTCATCAGCAAGAATGCCTGAGATCCAGATACCGTCTGCATTTGAGTTCCTTTTTGAGGCGAGCCGCTACAAGGTTCTGTATGGCGGTCGAGGATCAGCCAAGTCTCATTCGATTGGGCGGGCGCTCCTCGTTAAGGGCATGCAGCAGAATCTTACGGTTCTGTGCTGCCGTGAGTTCCAGAACAAGATCAGCGAGAGCGTGCATAAGCTGCTGGCAGAGCTGATCGATGCCTATGACCTGCATGCTTTTTATGAGGTTCAGAAAACCACGATCATCGGGCGCAACGGGACGCAGTTCTTTTTCGCCGGCCTGCGACATAACATTGCGGGAATCAAGTCCTTCGAGGGTGCAAACATCGCGTGGGTTGAAGAGGCTCAGTCTATTTCTAAAGGTTCATGGGATATTCTAATCCCGACCATCCGCGCCCCCGGCTCTGAAATCTGGATCAGCATGAACCCGGATCTTCAGACGGACGAGACCTATCAACGCTTCATAGCCAATCCACCGCGCAATGCCATTGTTCGCAAGATTAATTGGCAGCAGAACCCATTTTTCCCAGATGTCCTGCGCGAAGAAATGGAGGAGTTGAAGGCCAAGAACGAGGATGAATGGCTGCATGTCTGGGAAGGGCATCCGCGCCAATCCCTTGAGGGCGCCATTTATGCCAATGAGATGCGGCAGGCAACAGAAGAGCTGCGCATAACCACTGTACCGTATGACCCGAAATACCCAGTGTTTTCCGCATGGGATTTGGGTTGGTCTGACATGACCTCAATATGGCTGTGGCAAAAAGTCGGCTTCGATATTCGCGTTATCGGCTTTTACCAAAACCGCATGGAAGGCCTCGACCACTATGTCGCGTGGCTGGAGCGGCAGGGATACACGTATGAGCGCCATTTTCTCCCGCACGATGCCAATCAGGGGCAGTTGAGTGCAGCAGGGAAAACTATAGCCAGCCAGTTGCGTGCGCGGGGTATGCCGGTGACAGTGCTGCCCATGTTGCCGATTAAGTCTGGTATCAGCGCAGCGAGAACGCTGTTCCCTCGCGTCTGGTTTGACGAGGTTAATTGTGCCGATGGTCTCGATTGCCTGCGCAGATATAGGTACGATGTGGATCAGCAAACTGGTCAGTATTCGTCAAAGCCTTTGCATGATGATGCCTCCCATGGCGCAGATGCTTTCCGGCAGCTGGCCGTTGCGATCAATGATCCTCGCCCCAAGGAGCAGAAAAAGAAACCCAAGCGCCTACCTTTGGCTGGGGTTGGAACAGGCTGGATGAGCGCATAGGAATAAAATCCTATTTTACTGTACAGGCGCGGATTGAATGTGATATTCGGTAAACATGGCAGAAAACACAGACGATGATCTGATATCTGAGGTTCAGAGGCGATATGATGAATCTCAGGCGCATACGAGCCAGTGGCGGAGCCGGGCGCGTGATGATCTGCGCTTCTTCCATGCCGATGCTTACAATCATGCTCAGTGGGATGATGCTGTTTATCAGGCCCGCGCTGGAACATTTGGGGGCTCACCTCGCCCATGCCTGACGATCAACAAAACTGCCCAGCACGTCTTTCAGGTTGAGAATGAGGCCCGGCAGTCTCAGATGGGCGTCAAGGTCAATGCGACCGGCTTTGGCTCCATGTCTGAGGCAGCTGATGCGATTGAGGGCATTATCCGCCATATCGAATATCAGTCCAACGCTCAGCAGAACGCGTATGCCTGCGCTATTCAAGGGCAGGTGCGGACTGGTTTGGGTTGGGTGCATGTTGTCACAGATTACGTGCCCGGCGTGGACACGTTCGATCAGGACTTTTTCATAAAGTCCGTGCCCAATTCGTTGAACGTATATTTCGACCCAGCCGCCCAAGAGCCAGATCACTCGGACCAGAACTGGGCAATGATAGTCGAGGAGATGGATCGGTCTGAGTTTGACCGCATGTATCCGGGACACGAAGACATTTCCCGCGACCCGATATCTGGATTGGAATCAGACAGCGGGTGGGTGACTGACAACACCGTACGCGTTGCCACGTATTACCGGCGCAGCGAGAAGAAAGACACGCTGTGGGCCTGCATGATGCCGGATGGTTCTGTGCGCCCCATGCGTGAAAGCACTATGCCCGAAGAAATGGTGAAGATGTGCCGCGCCATGAATGCGCCATCCCGCCCTGTGACTTCGCATGCAGTCGAGAAGATCATCATTGCGGGCAATACTGTTATTGCTCAGGGCGATACAGTGTTCTCTCTTATCCCTCTGGTTCCGTTTATCGGAATTGAGACCCGCGCCACTGATGGGAATGATGCGGATTATGCAGGGTTGGTGCGCGCCCTTATCGATCCGCAACGCATGTTCAACTACACGGCCAGCGCCTATGTGGAGAGTGTTGCGCTTCAGACTAAAGCGCCATGGCTTGCCTCGTCTGAGGCCATCGAGGGATACGAGGAGCAGTGGGCTGCTGCCAATACAAGCAATGCAGCTTATCTGCCATATAATGCGGTTGATCATGATACATCCACGCCGCTGCCCGTTCCCACGCGCATTGAGCCGCCATCAGGTTCTACCGGTCATTTTCAGGGAATGCAGTCTGCTGACCAGTGGATGCAGATGGTTACAGGCCAGTATCAGGCGGAGATGGGCGCACCGGGCAACGAAAAGTCTGGCGTGGCTATTCAGCAGCGCCAGCGCCAGTCTGACACGGCAAACTACCACTACACCGACAATCAGGGCATGGCGCTTCGTTACATTGGCCGTCTGCTGATTGATGCCATCCCGAAGGTGTATGACACGCAGCGGGCTGTGCAGTCTCTCGGCATGGATGGCGCACAGACGGGTGTTGTGGTTGATCCAGCATTGCAGCAGGCAGCGCAGGTCGCATTACCACCCGGTGCAGATGGTCAGCCTCAGCAACTGCCGCAGGGTATGCCTCTGCAGAAGCAGCGCCAGATTGAAGGGGCGATCCTCGCGATTAACCCGACCATTGGTCGCTATGATGTTGAGGCAGACGTTGGCCCGGCTTTTGCCACACGTAAGCAGGATGCCTTCAATTCCTTGGTGCAGATCATTCAGGCTGACCCACAACTTATGGGGCAGATTGGAGACCTTGTTTTCCTGAGCGCAGATTTCCCGCTGGCTGATGAAATTGCCGACCGGCTCAAGCCAGCGTCTGATGATCCGCGCCTTGGGCAGGCTCAGCAGCTTATTCAGCAGTTGCAGGGGCAAGTCGGGCAGTTGCAGCAGCAGATTAAAGACAAGCAGGCTGATATTCAGATTAAGGCTGACGCGCAGAAGCATACGCAAGTCAAGGATGCGATGGCAGAAGACACTGCCCGCTACAAAGCTGAGACGGACAGGATGGCGGCCATTGGCTCGACTGATCCTGATGCGTTGCGCGTTCTGGTGCATCAGCTGGTAGCTGAGGCGTTGCAGGGCAGCCAGTCCTCGCCGATGTCAGCGCCTATACAGGATGGTCCACCGGCACCGCTTCCGCGCCTGCCATCCTCCAATCCTCCCGGCGGTGAAATACACGCGCCCAATCCCGTAACAGGAGCCGTTGACGCATGAGCGAAACCATCGAAGCCCCCGCAACAGAAGTGACGCCAGATATCGCAACCGACACTGCGCCCAGCGCACTGAATACAGGAGAGCAGGGTGAGCAGGTATCTGGCGAAGGTGGTGAGCAATCTTCCAGCCAACCGGCAGCACAGGATGATAAAAAGCCTGTGCCCGCATGGATGCAGCGCAAAATTGACAAGCTGACGTTTGAGCGCCGGGAAGCTGAGCGTCAATACCAGAAGGAGCGGGAGGAGGCGGAAAATCTCAGGCGTGCGCTTGCTTCTGCCCGTGGTGATGAGCCGCAGGAAGATCAGCTTACGCCTGATCAGATCCGGCAGCAGGAACGCCAACGTTACGAACGGCTGGCCGGAGAAGCCGCGGCTGCGCAGAAATTCAATGATCAGTCCAACCAGATTGCGAAGGCGGTTGCTTCTACTCATGGTGAAGCTGCTGTTGCGCAGGCATCGCGGCTGCTAGTCGATCAGGCTGGTCTTGATTTCAACAATCCTGCGCACCGTGAGTTGATTTCTGACATATCAGAGTTGCCGAATGCAGGCGATGTGTACTATGCTCTGGCTCACGACCCGGACACAGCAAGCAGCATCATTGATGCGTCACCGCGCCGTCAGTTTGCATTGCTGTCGCAGTTCGCGGAGAAGGTAGGAAAACCGGCAGGGCAGGGGGCAACGCCAGCATCCCCTGGAATTTCCAAAGCGCCGCCTCCCGTTTCTGCTCCGTCCGGAGCGGCTACAAAGGGGAAGAGGTCGATTTATGACCCCAATCTTTCCCCTGCTGAATTTGATCGTCTCTGGAAGGCCGGGGTTCGGTCATAACCTGCGCGGGGCAGTAACCCCGCAAAAAAACGCCACGGGGGCGCTAACCCGGCTGTTTCCGGTGCACTAACCGGCACACGTTCTGTCTTTGACGAGAGCGGCACGATAGGCGCAAGGGCGCCATGTAGTGAGCCGAAGAACCCGTGGCAAACCAACTTATTAACGACATGATCATCACGAAGCGTGCTCTGCCGCTTTTCCGTGATACCAACGGTTTCATCCGGAACGTGGACCGTTCCTATGACAGCTATTTCGGCAAGTCCGGCGCGAAGATTGGCGCATCCGTTAACGTCCGCCTGCCGAACGATCCAGTGGTGGGTGATGGCGCTGTTGTCAGCCCGCAGTCCATTACCGAGCGCTCCATTCCGCTGACGATTGCTTACCGCAAGCACGTCTCTCTGTCGTTTGATACGCAGGAACGCACCCTGAATATCGATGATTTCAGTGGTCGCTACATTGAGCCGTCAGTCAATAACCTGACCGGTACCGTTGCCAATATCGCCATGCAGCTTGCTCTGGGTGCGGCCAACATGGTGCGCAACACGGATGAGACTGGCGCCACCATTGCGCCGTCCTCTGACACATGGCTGAAAGCAAAGGCCAAGCTCACCAAGCAGCATGCGCCGACCATGGACCGCTTTGCTGTTCTTGATCCTGACACAGATGCCAACACAGTGTCTGGCCTGATGGGTCTGTTCAACCCACAGGCCAAGATTGGCGACCAGACCACAACCGGCTCCATGCAGGCTCCGCTGCTGGGCGTGAAGGAGTGGATCAGCGATCAGACGTGCTTGGTCACCACCACTGGCTCCTATGACGGGAAGGCGACGGCCACCGGCAGTGTGACCAACATCACCAACACTGGCAACGCCATTCCTGGGCAGATCAGCCCGACCGCATACCCGCAGAACTCGGTTATAGGCTGTTCTGCACTGAATGGTGGCCTGAACGTTGGTGACGTGATCACCATTGCTGGCGTTAATCAGGTGAACCGTGTGACAAAGCAGTCCTACGGCACGCCGATGCAGTTTGTAGTTACGCAGGCTGCTGCGTCTGGTGCCACGTCTATCGTGGTGTCTCCTGCTCTTGTCGGCCCGTCTGCCGATGGCTCTCAGGCGCAGTATCAGACCGTGGACAAAGCCCCGCAGGCTGATGCCGCCATCAACCTTGTCGGCAAGCAGGGCGAAACCATCCGCCGCAACCTGCTGTTCAACAAACAGGCCATGACAATGGTGACTGTTGACCTGATGGAGGTCAGCAAGGGCGTTGTGGACTGCGGACGCGCCAATCTCGATGGCATCTCCATGCGTACGCTGACCTACTACACCGGCACAGACGATACGCTGGGCACGCGCCTTGATGTGTTGTTCGGAATTGGCGTTCTGCGCCCCGAATGGATGTGCATCGTTCCGGATATCATTGACGCAGGCTGATGCGTCCGTATCCAAAATGCCTGCACCACCCGAACGGTTACGAGACTGTGACTGTTCGGGATGCAGCGGAAGAAGCGCGGGTGAGAGCTCGCATGATAGGCCGCCCTGTGCCTGAGCGCCGGGACGCGCCACCCAAGCCCGTAATGCGGCGAAAGGGACGCCCAGCCAATGGCCGGAGTAACTGACGGCACACCCGATAAAACCACAGGCTACACCGTATCTGATCTGGTCAATATGGCGCTTCGCCAAATTGGGATTGGCGCAATGGGCACGACTGCCAGTGCACCCGACATTGCAGATGGAGTAATGCATCTGAACATGATGTTGGCGCAATGGCAACGCAAACGATGGCTGGTGCCAAATCTTGTTGATGAGGCGTTTCTCTCAACAGGCGCGAGTGTTTACTATATTGGTCCGGGCGGCGCGGTTGATGTATCTACACGACCAGCGCAAGTTGTTTCCGCATATGCTCGCCTCCTCAATGGTGCTCCACAGCAATCTGACGGTGATTTCGCCAGTTCAGATTTTGCAGGGACAGATTTTTCTACGCAGAATACCGGTATAGATGGTCCCGGATATCCTATTGATTACTCGCTGACACCAATTTCTTCGTATGAGGATTATGCGGCGCTAGGACTTAAGGCGCTGAAAACATGGCCAAGCTATTATCATTACAACCCAGCATTCCCGCTAGGTGAATTTCGCCCTTGGCCAATACCACAAGCGGAAACATGGGAATTTCATATTCTCTATGCGCAACCGCTTCAATCTTGCCTGACGAGCGATATTCCTATTGATCTGCCTCCTGAATATTGGGACGCCATCATGTGGTCTCTCGCTGCCCGGATGGCGCCATCATATGGGCAGGAAGCTAGCCCTACTGTTTTAAGTGCGGCAAAAGCAGCTTTGAGCACAATTAGAAGCGCGAACCAGCAGATTCCAATTCTCGGCATGCCTGCAGTACTAACGCCTATAGGAAATCCGTTTTACTGGCCCGGACTGGAGATCCAGAAGATATGAGAAAATATATACTCCTTGCAGCTTTTTTGCCGTCTATATGCTTTGCGCAGTCTGTGCCGCAAATGGATCGGAGAGTTACCTTGGAGGGGCCAACGGGTCTGAATTGGGCTCTGTCCACTAAAGTAGATACACTCAATGGCACTTTGAATTCTCCTGAAATTTCAGGGGGAGATATATCAAATTCCTCAATATCAGGAGGAACATCCGCAAAGCAGGAAATTAATCAGCCAACAATATCAGATGGCACAGCGATCGGTCTTGATGTCAGCTCCGCACTTGGGAAGGTTTTGGGTGCCAGCGTATCGAGGTATCTAAATTCTAAATTGCTGGATATTATTAGCGTTAGGGATTTTGGCGCAAAAGGTGATGGTGTCACGGATGATACTGCGGCTATTAATGCTGCAATTTCTTATGCGCACACAACAAACAATAAGGGCGGGCGCATCTTTTTCCCAGATGGGGTTTATAATGTTAGTTCTACGATCATCCTGACAGGATCAGGATTTTCTTTGATTGGCACAAGCCCAAGGGCAGCAACCATTCAATCGACAGTCACATCGGGAAATATTATACAAATAGGCCAGTCTCCTGATAATCTAAATAACAATCAAAATGATCAGATTTTTGGTCTGAATATCATTTCCCAAAATCCAATGACTTCTGGAGCCGCTATATATGCCGATGGGGTATATAATCTGAAGATCGATAATGTTCGCATAGGAGAGAACATTTTCGATGGGTTAGAGGTAGAGAATAGCATAAGATCTACTTACGGCGTCATGATACATCATCTGTGGCTGGCGTCTATTTTGGACAAGGGGATTATTATTGGCGCTCTAGCGCAGACGCAGCAGCAGGTTGTTACAGATGTTTTTCTGTCAGACAGCATGATTCTACCTGCAGGAAGCTCGGCAATCTGTGGAGTTTGCCTTTATGGTGCAGGAGGATTTTATGCATCTGGGGTTGATATAACGAGCAATGGCGACAGCCATTTTATCAATGCCATGCATATCAAGCCGAATGCAGGATCAGATGTTAATGCTGTTATGCTTTCACGCTTTTTGATGGATGATAGCACCGATGAGAATTTGCTGCTGGATGGAGATGGATTTATCGCAGATGTCACATTAACTAATGTGTGGGCGTCTACATCAAATACCGCATCAGGAATTGTGATAAATAATACAAATACAGACGGATTCACAATTTCTGGAAGCACTGTAGATAGTAATGCCCAAAACGGCATAACTATAAATGGTGGCGTTAATATCTCTGTATCTTCGTCCCGCATACTTAATAATTCCATGTCATCAAATGGAAGTTTTAATGGAATCGCAGTAGGAGTGCAGACAGGAAAAACTTCTCCTGCCTCATACTCCATTACGGATAATCAGATTGGTAACGGCGGATTTTTCAATCTGAATGGTGGCTCGCCTTCTATTATTCACCAGAAGTGGGGAATAAATATTGATAAATTGTCGGGGCAGGGTTTTGTCGTAACAAATAATCGCGGTTTCGGTAATGTATCTGGAATTATAAACGATCAAACAACCGGAACGAATAAAACCGTTAGTGGGAATGTGTCTGGGTAATGGAGCGTATCAATCTGACGGGCGGCTCTTATCAGGCCAGATCCCTGGCTGCAGCCGTTCAACGTTGCCTAAACCTTATTCCTGAACCTCTTCCTGCACAGGAGCAGGAGCCAGTGGAATATACGCATTATCCTACTCCGGGTAGCAAGGCTTTCGCTACCCCAGAAGTAGGTGTTGTGCGTTGCCTTTATAATTCGACCCAAGGTGATCTGATTGCTGTTGTTGGTAGCGGTGTCTATGTCGTACAGGCGAATGGCAACACAACCAAGATCGGAACTATATCTCCCGGCAGCGGTCAGGTTCGTATGCAGGATAACGGAATTACGTTGTTCATTGTAGACGGAACCCCGAAGGGTGGTTGGTATTGTTCCCTTCCCATAAAGCCTCAGCAAGGTCTTTATGGTGCGCTCACTCAAATTGCAGACAGTGCATTTTATGGATCCAGAACAATATCCATTCTGGATACGTTTTTCCTTTATACCAATCCTGATACGACAAACTGGTATGTTGGGACGTCTGAATTTTCTGATGAATCTACAACACCATTTGACAGCACGTATGTAGCTAGCAAGACCAGCTATCCAGATGCGATTGTTGGGATAGTTGCTGTGGGACAGACAATCTGGCTATTTGGATCGCAGGAGACAGAACTTTGGTATACGTCTGGATCTGCTGATTTTCCATTTCAGAGATTACCCTCTCTGAGTATCGGGGCCGGATGTGTTGCGCCGTATTCCATTGCCGCCAATAGCGATGTTGTATTGTGGCTAGGAAAAGATAAGGCGGGTCTCCCACGTGTCTATCTGGGAGCGGAGCAAACAGCGCAGCCTATCAGCACATTTGCAATTGAAAATTTCATTCAGGGATATGTTGATTGTGTTGATGCAATTGGCAACATCTACCAGCAGGAAGGTCACACGTTCTATGTTCTGACATTCCCACAAACTGGCAAAACATGGGTGTATGACCTTTCAACCGGCCTATGGCATGAACGCTGCTCGTTGGCATCTGATGGTAAGACGGAAGTTTGCTTACGAGCAAACGCATGGGCTTGCGCTTATGGAAAAGTATTTTGCGGAGACCCTGAGAACGGAACTATCTATGAAGTGTCACTCGATCTTGATACAGATGCAGGTATCCCCATAAAGCGGCAAAGATCGTTTCCTCATGCTATCGGCGATGGACGCAGGATGATTCATCGCAAGTTAATGCTGGATATGCAAAACGGTAGCGGGATAGCGGTAAATGTTGATTGGTCTGATGATCGCGGGCAAACATTTTGCGCTCCAGTCGCGCTACAGATTGGCGCGTCCGGTAATGTCTGGCCGACTATCTGGAGGCTTGGAATAGCTCGGGATCGCGTGTACAGACTGACATGGGCAGGCGGACAGGATGCGGCTTTAATGGGCGTATTCTTGGATGCTGATACGGTGGCAACATGAGCAACAGCACTGCAGCCAGCTACTATATGCCGTATTACTCTGGGCCGGTGACGGACGGAAATGGCAACCCGACAACTGGATTTACACGTTTCCAGCTCGCTCTTTTTAATCGGACAGGGAAAGAGCTGGGGACAGATGCAACGTATAATGTTGAGCAAATTACGCTGGCGCTCAATACCGCAAAAAGGGCCGAAACGGACGCGCAATCTGCCCTGGCGCAGGCCGCTGCAGCGCAGGGCGTAGCAAGTTCTGCCCTTTCTCAATCGGCGCAAGCTGAAACAGATGCGTTAGATGCCAAGGATAGTGCCAATAAAGCCGAAGATGATGCACAATCCGCTTTACTGGCAGCGCAGGACGTACTAATATTCACCATGCTCACGTCGAGCGCCCAATGGGCAAAGGCGGCACAATCTTTAGACGATGCGGCGCTTATGGCCGCGCAGAGTCAGATATGGCCGTCACTTCTCTTGCAATCCAGCCCGGCATAAATCTTACCGCAGCAGCGCAGACAGTTGCCACGGGATCTGGTTCCAGCACTACAATTACAACTGCCGTTGTCGCCAATAGCACTGCGGCAGCAATTTCCCTTTCAGTCAGTGTGACGCGCAAGGCAGGCGGGACATTCCCGGTTATTGTAAGCCGGTCTGTGCCTGCAAACAGCAGCACCATTCCCCCAGAACTGGCAGCCTTTTCACTAGCTGATGGAGATACCCTAACAGCAGAGGGAAATGGACTTTCCCTTATCCTGAACGGGTTTATCGTGTCGTGATATTTACCGTTCCCGATATTCCCGGTGCGGCAGTCAATGATATTGACGCAATCAATGCCATCATTACGCATCCTGCCATTTATGGTGAGGCGGGGCGTATTGCGGATGTGCAGGACCGGCTTGTGGTGACGCTCCCCGGAATTGTCGTGGGCTTTCGTGAAGTCGCTCCCCGCGTGCATGAATGCCATCAGGCTGTTCTACCAAAAATGCGTGGCAAGGAAGCTGTCGCGGCCATGAGACAGATACGGGACTGGTGGTGGAAAACACAACCCTCTGACCTGATGATTGGGCCCGTGCCAGATAATGCGCGTAAGGCCCGGTTTGTTATGCATGCCCTTGGGTTTTCCCGCTGGCAGGAACTGGAAGCGCCGTGCTCTGACGGAGTGACGCGCCATCACGTAATTTACAAAATGGAGCGTCCTCAATGAGTGATGCGTTCGGGGTTGGTCAGGCCACGCAGGCAGCTACTACTGCGGCTGCAACTGCTGCCCAGATGGCGATGGAAAAGTCTGCCATGGATAAGGCAGCCAAGACTGGAGCCGGTCAGGCGCGGGCCATTTCTGCGTCTGGGGAGACAGCGCAGAATTACCTAAACCCGTATGTTGCTGAGGGGCAGAACATGCTCAGCAACATCGACAACAATATGTCTCTGTGGGGGAATATCAATAATTCCTACACGGATGCAGCCAACAGCAATGTCGATACAGCCAGTTCGTCTCTCAAGAACCTGCTGACCAATGGCATTACGCAGCAGTCCATTGAGAATACGCCCGGCTGGTCTGCCATCAACAACCTTGGGCAGCAGGCTGTTACCAATAGTGCGGCAGCGCGAGGGCTGGCGAACAGCGGTGCGGCAGAAAAGGGTGCGGCTGATTACGCCACGACAATGGCGGATCAGACATACCAGAACCTGTATAATGATCAGTTGAGCACTAACGGCAATCTGTTGAACGCTGCCAATGGCTACAATGCAGTCAACGATGCCAACCAGGGCAACATCACCAATACATGGAACCGGGAAAACCAGTTGCTGGGGTATGGGGCAAACGCATCGGCTGCCAGCGCGACAAATGCTACCGACACTGCCAGCCTTTCTGCTCAGGCAGCATTGGCTGGAACAGGGGCCACAATGTCCGGCACAACATCCATGGCCAATAGCCTGACAAACGGTCTTAACAGCCTTGGTAATCAGGCATCCAATTACGGAACGAATTATCTGGCCTACAAAAACCTGCTGAACGGAGAATCATTCTGATGCCGGGAATGTTTGATACAGGCGCGAATGCACTCCTTGGCATCGGCCAGAATACTGTTCAGCCACAAACGAACTTACTGCAAAATATTGCGGCGGCGCAGGGTATTAAAAATCAGGCGCTAGCATACCAAAATGAGCTGACCAACTATAAATCCAAGCAGGCCATAGGTAATGCGCTATCTCGCCATGTGCGCAGGGATGGCAGTATTGATTATGGAGCGGCCATTTCTGACGCTGCACAAAACCCGGATGCTGCCTATGGCCTGCCGGATGCTGTAACGCAAAACAATAGCCAGCAGGCGCAGAATATCGGCAATCAGGGCGCACAGCTTGGCCTTAACCAGCGCCGCACCGGAATGCTTGCTGGCTTGGCAGCCCCCTTGATGAGCAAACCCAATGTAACCAAAGGCGATGTAGCGCGGCAGCTTGGCGTTGGTGTTGCGCATGGCCTGATTACAATGGATCAGGCGCAGTCTGCCTATTCTGCGCTTCCTAATGATAGCGATGGCATCAAGCAGCAGGTGCGCGGCTTGATGGATGCCTCCATTGGCCCAGAACATTCCTACGATGATGCTTATGGGGAAATGCGGCTGGTGGACGATGGCGGCGTGCTGCGCTGGGAAAATGTTGGCTCTCCTGCCAGCGGTCAGGGGGGCGTGCAGGTAGGCGCAGGCGTTGAAAAGCAGGTTTCTCCTGATAGCAACGCAACCCTTACACCGGTTACCATAAAAGACCCTGAAACAGGGCAGATGATTAATGTTTACCGTACGGCAGGGAAACTGCGTCAGACGTCTGGTGGAGGCAACTTTACTGGGCGGCGGATAGACACATCTGGAGGCGGAAGTTCTGAGCCCATGGCTGGTGCTCCAGCAGGTTATAATGAGCAGTATAAAACCGGTCAGGATGTGCAGAACTCGCTTGCAAATCAGCAAAGCGATGTGACGCAGAATATTGCTACGTTGCGGAATTTGGATGCACTTCTTTCATCTCCTGAATTGCAAAATGTACGCTCCCGGACTTTGAAAGATATTGCCAATAATGCGAGCAAATTCGGCATAGATTGGGGTGGTAGCAAGGGATATGCAACCATTGCTCAGGAAATCGACAAGGCAGGAACCACACTCCGCAAGCAGATGATGGATAGCGGGGGCGGACCGCATACCAACGCAGGCCTGTCTGATCTTGAACATATAACTCCTGGAATGGAGATGACGCCAACAGCAGCTCGCGCCCTGACGAATGAAATGCTGACGGCTGCACTTTATCAGCAAGGCCGACAGAAAATTGCGGCTGGTGAGAAAGACCCAACTAAGGTTCTTTCTACCTTGGCGGACTATGACCGGAATTTTGACCCGCGTTTTGCCACCATTCAGAGGCTTGGGCCAGAAGAGGGGCGGGAATATGCGAAGTCTCATATTTCCGATCAGCGGGAGTATGCCGATGCTGTTCGACGTATGGCGCGCGCGCAGCGTGAGAAGGGGTATGATTACGGCCTGACACCCCAGCAAGTTGACCGTATTCTCGGGCTGCAAAATGGTAGATGATTTGCAACGGAATGTTGACCAGGCATTCCGTGAAGCATCCCAGAAGCACAATATTGATGAAAACTGGCTGCGGGCCATAGCGCAAACCGAAAGTGAGGGCAGGCTTGATGCGCGCAGCCCTGCTGGTGCAATCGGCTTGATGCAGATTATGCCGGATACTGCCAAGAGGCTGGGCGTTGATCCGCGCGATCCTGTGCAATCAATCCATGGCACGGCCCGTCTGCTTGATGAAAATCTAAAGCGGTATGGCAACCCGATTGATGCAATGCGTGCCTATAATGGCGGAACCGATACCTCCAAGTGGGGTAACGATGAAACGCGGTCTTACCCCGGCAAGGTTATGGCGAATATGGCCACCATTCAAAAGAAGCAAAACTCTACTCAAAAGCCAGACGCGCTTGATGATAGCGTGTATGGATGGGATGACGCTCCTGCAAAAGATACTGGCCCCGTTCTGGATGACAGTATATATGGGTGGGCACCAGAGAAAGCAGCTCAACCTTCAGCGCCAGAGCCTGAGCAATCAGCGCTAGGGAAGGCGTGGACGCTTACCAATGATACGGTGAATTCGGCAGGTAGCGAAATTGCCAAAACATTCGGCGCTGGCGTTCCACACCTTTTAAGCTGGCTAACATCTGCCGGGCATCATTTTGATAATCCGGTATCCAATGCTGCGCATGATGTTGGGGATTGGGTTGAGCAAAAAGAGGCCGAAGATGCAGCGTTGCGTAAAGATGACTATGGCCGCAGCTTTTCCGATGCAGCAGGAACAATGCTCGGAGCTGGGCTTTCGGCTGGAGTTGGCGGTCGTCTTATTCGGCCTGCTGCCAGCATGTTGGAAGGCACAAGAGCGGGCAGAATAGCCGCAAATCTCCTGACCGGGGAAGGACCTACCGCCATGCGATGGGGGAACAATGCCCTGGCAGCTGGCGTACAAACTGCTCTGGCGGATGGAGACTGGAAAGATCAAGCCGCTCTTACTCTGGGCTTAAGCGCACTTGGCCATGAGGCAGGGAAGGTTGTTGCCGCTGGAAGTGGAAAGGTTAAAAACGCCCTGACTGGAGCGCTTGACTATCTGGACCCCGAAGGAGCCAAAGCAAAAGGCCCAGAAGTGCAGGCCATGAAAATGTCCGATGGTACTGTTGAGCCTGTTGCGACTGCTGCCGAACAAAAAGCGGAGCAGAAAGCCCAACAGAAAGCGGTATCAAGAATTGGCGCTTTTTCTGACCCCAAGAAGGCAGCTGATGCCATTATAAATGCCTTTACAGGGAAGGGTGGCACGCGCCTTTATGAGGCCCAGGTTCCCGGTGTATTCCATACAACGGCTACGCGGCTACGTGATCCCAAAATGGCGGCATTGGAAGACAATATGCGGGATCTATACCCGGATGCATTCCGCACGCTGGATCTCTCCAACAATGATGCATATACGCGGTACCTGCGGGATACCATCGGCACCCCTGAACATATTTCCAAACTGGAAGGGGAGCGTTCTGCATTTGAGCAAGCGCAGCGTGAGGCGGCGTTTGAAAATGAACAGCCGGTTCCCACTCAAGCTCTGCATGATACCCTTGATAGGCATATAGCTGATAATCGCGGCAATGCTGCGGTAAAGCAGGCACTTACCCGGGCCAAGGATGCGCTGGCTGATGCATCAGAAGAAGATGGGACTGCACTGCCATCCAATCTATGGAATGTCCGCAAGGCTATCGGATACGGATTGCAGCAAGCTGCTGCCAGTGAAAGCAGCCATATGCGTGCAGCCGCTTCTCGGCTTACGCCTTTTATGGATGATCTTGCCCACCATATAGATGAGGGCGCTCCGGGGTTTCATGATTATCTTGAAGGGTATTCAGATAGATCGGGAGCCATTGATAGCTTGAGGTTTTTGCAGTCGCGCGGATTAACGCAAGCAGCCAATGATGCCGCGACTGGTGAAAACGTGAATTTTACTGCCCTCAAGAGACTGATCAACCAAATTGATAAAAATGAAGTAGCTGTTTCCACAAAAGGAACAGATGCAGTAATGCCGGAGCAGGAAAAGCGGCTCCGGATGCTCTATCGGGACATGCTGGCGGAGCGTGAAATGCAGGCGGCTGGCCGCTCTAACGGTGCATCAAAAACATTTAAGGCAGGAATGATGCAGCGCGAAAAAGAGGTGCGCGGCGGCAACGCTGGTGGAATGTTGGGTGCAGTAGGAGGCGCATTAGGTGGGCACGAACTTGGTGTTCTTGGCGGCGGGGCCTTGGGTACTGCGCTTAATGTGGGGAATAATCTGCTCACCCACGCGCTTGCAAACCGTAGGCTAACAAACATGCAGCGCGTTGATCAGGAGGTGATTAACCGCCTTCTTCCTAAGCGCGTTAATCGTCGTTGAACCGAATACCATTTAGGGCGCGATCTTGAGCCTCAGCACGGCGGCGATCTATCTGTTGTCGGATGTACCAGGGCGCGAAAGACAGAAAGAAAACGGCAATAATAAACGGGGTCGCACCTTCAGTAAGATCATGTATAGACGTGCCGAAAAGTATTGTCATCAACAGCATGAACCCACCCGAGCAGAACGCCAGAAAGGCCGCCGGGATAAAGTTCCCCCGCACCCACCACATAAAGAACACGAACGCCGCAACGACATAGAGCAGAATCATACCCATCCATAGCATGGAAGACTGCGGTAGGGATAATATTTTAGGGACAGCTAAGCCCTTTTGCGATACCGATTAAGGTAGCAATAATTATCCTACCATACAGCGTGAAGTTCCCTGACCTTTCTGTCAAAGTTTCGCGCTGTATCCCCTGCGCACCGGTCCATATCTTTCATTCGATATATAACTACTTGCCCGCATCCTGCTATCTGTACTAGAATCACCTCACGGCATGTCTCGCACTGGCGGCACAATTCGATATTACGAATGCCGCCGTTATGCGCTTATTTCTTCTTGCCGCCTCTCTTTTCATCGCCACTCCTGCGCTTGCCCAGACACAGGCTGCCGCGCCTGTTGAACTGTTCAAATATGGCGTCCGCACTGGCACGAATGGTAACCCCCTTGTCGTGACGCTTGGCGGGTCTGGATCTGGTGGGAGTGGTGGCGCATCTGCCATTTCTCCGGTTTCCCCAACCTTCTCCGGTGGCGCAAACCTGTCCATCTCCACTGCCGCCAGCTACACGCCATTCCCTGCGCAGACATGCAAGCAGCTTACGATTGCCAATAACACGGGCGTCACCGTGCAGGTGCAGCAAGGCGGCTCTGGCGCTGCTCAGCCTGTATTTCCCGGCACGTATTACGTTTTCTACGGCCTGACAGACGCATCGGCTCTCGCTGTTGAGCGCGCAGACGGCACAGCAACTGCGGTCACTGTCAACGCCCGCTGCGAGTATTAAGCATGCAGGGTCAGTATCAGCCGCGAGCGCCTGGCATTGCAGCGGGACAGTCGGCGCGAAACACCACCGCGACCTATTTTGACTATCAAGGCATCATGCGCACTGCGCAGCCCGGTGAACTGCGTCCGAACTACGTCTATCGGAATGGCGTATGGGTGCAGGATGGTTGGCTGCGGGAAGGGGCATCACAGAACTGCATGCAATGCGGAAATACGAACATGGGGGCGTATGGCGCTTTCCCTGAAAGCTATCTTATCACTAAGGACGCCATACCGAACATTACGTCCGTTGATGCGCCGAGTGACACTCAGGTGATGATAGGAAGCGTATATGTTTTGCTCACTCATCCTGAAACAACTGCCAACAGGTTGGATATGTGGTGGGCAGGTGGCAGTCCGGACGGAGTATATGTCGATCTAACTAATAGGGTGGTAGCTGGAACGAGTGCAGAATGGCATATTTCCTGTGAGGATGTAGGCACAGCCTTGCGTGTCTGGCTCCAAGGAGGACCTAACCACTCAACCATATGGTCCCCGGTTTTTATTCCCCGTAACGGCGATGCCGTGATGGCATGTTTCCAAAATGAGGCTCTGACCTCGGACGGGAACCCGACAAGCTGGATGCCCTACGGCCAGACGCGGGGCGCTGACTGATGGATGCCATCACAGGAGTCCCAGTATCGGAAACCCTACATGCCCGCCTAGATGATCACGAAGAACGTCTTGCTGCTGTAGAGCGGCGGCAGGACGTGACAGACGGCAAACTGGACAGCATCAGCCGTGATATTGCCGCAGTGCGAGCCGAAGGTAATGCACGGCAGCAGGCCACCAATGCCGGAATGGACAGGATTGGCATTCAGCTTTCTGATCTCACGCGCCAACTGGCTGCCCATACCGGCGCACAAGAGGAACGCAACAGACTGGCAGAGGACAGTTTGCGCCGCTGGAAAAAACTGGCGGTTATTGTCGGGCTGTTCTGCACACTTGGTGCAGCCATTGGCTCTACATTGCTTTCAGATCAGGAAGTAGCCAGCACGATCTGGGTGAAGTGGCTTCACCTACGTGAGCCATGGGACGTGCCCACACAGCCCGTACCACAACCTCAGACAACGCAGTTCATACTGCCCCCGCGCGACATGGAGTCAGTATGATACCCGCAGCATGGATGTCAGACCCCGTGCAAGTTGGTGCACGCACCGCATGGGGCGAAGCAAGGGGTGAAGGCAGCAACGGGATGGCCGCAGTTCTGTGCGTTGGCCGTAACCGCGCCATCCACCCTGCATGGTGGGGGCATGATCTGTGCAGCGTGTTCCTGCATCCGTGGCAGTTTTCGTGCTGGAATGCAGCAGATGTGAATCTTCCCAAGCTTCTAACCGTCACTGACATGGACACGCAGTTTCGTGAAGCTATCTCCTTGGCGCAAGCTCTTGTAGGCGGCCACCTCACCGACATGACGAAAGGGGCGGATCATTACTATGACACGCGCTCCCCGCGCCCTGCTTGGGCTTCTTCGCAATTCTACTGCTGCACGATTGGTCATCATGCGTTTTACCGCGTGGGGCCTTTTGGAGAGGGATAGCCTTATGGCTGACACACCCACAAAAACCAACCTTACCCAGACAGCAAAGGCCGTTGCTGCGGGCTTATCCATGCCCACGCTTATTGCTGCGCTCCCACAGCCAGAAGCAACATGGGTGCTGTACGCCTGCGCTGTATTTGCCTCGGCAGGATTTGCGGCAACTCTGATTCCGCTTCCAGCCAATCAGTCTGGCAAGCTCTGGCTGGTTTACCGGTTCATCAACTTCCTTGCTCTCAACTGGAAGTACGCAGCCAACGCAGCCGTCATGCTGCGAGGTGCGGCGTCCTCCAAATCTGAACCGCCCAAGGTTGGGCCCGGTTCTGTTGTGACCATTCCGAAAGACGATACAAAATGAAGAAAGTATTTCTCGCTCTGGGGCTGCTGCCTCTTCTGGCTGCCTGTGCCGATACCTCACAGGGTAAATTGCGCCAAGCTGTTTACGATGTGGGCAGCGCCTACCATGTGCTGGCTAACCCGATGCCGGATGTGATGGCAGGCAACGTACCGGGCGTAACGCTGACCGACACACAGAAGGCCATTGCCAAGCGCGCCAGCCAGACCGTGTTCAATGAAATCCAGTCGCTGGAAACCTCCATTGAGGGCGGAGACAGCATCACGCAAACAGCCGTGTCCGCATTGCAGGCAGACTTCGCATCATTCGAAACCTGCTGGGCAGGCCTGAAAACCGGTACCACGCCGGACACCTGCGCAGCTATTGGCGGGAGCAAATAACATGAACGCAGCAGAAATCAGCGCCATCCTTGGCGTAGTGACCACCGTTGCAGGTCTGGCCGAGAAATATGGGCCGGAAGTGTATGAAACGGTGAAGCAGGCCATTGAGCAGTCCAAGAGCAAAACCGGCCCTTCTGTGGCAGATATTGAAGCCATCTTTGCCAAGTGCAAGGCCGACAACGCGGCTATTCAGGACGCATGACGCCAGATTTTGAGTGCGGGATGATTGTTGGTGGCGGGGGAGTTTTCCTCGCCACCATCATCTTTGCTGTAGGCTGGCGGTTGCTTGCCTCTCGGTCTCAAGCGCCTTGGAAAGCAGGCGGCGAATAGCCTCTGCCCGCTTTACGCCATTGACTAATGGGGGTGAGCGGGGAATCAGGGGCTAGAAGGGGATTTCTTTGTTTAGTTCTGGCGGAAGCCCGGGTGTTTCTTTCTCTTTAATCCCCGCATCAGCAAGAAGGTTAGTCATAATGCGGGACGCCTCACCGCGGTTAGAGCCTTTTGTCTCTCTCCAGACTTTCATAATTTCGGACATATGAGGCCAAAGAACCTCAATTTTTTCACGGTTCAAAGCGCGCAAAAAACTATCACGTGAAAAGAAACGCCAATGGGCTTTGATAAAATCAAGCATTTCCTCTTCTTCAAATGAGGGGTGCGTCCTGTTGTCTAGGGCGAGGTTTATTGCCCTAATGCCTTCATTCACATCCCAATAACTAAGCCAGCTTAATTTGTCGTAGCCATTATCATCGTGGATATCGGCTCTGTCGGCGGCCTCCATCACTGCGCGCTCAATTACTTTGGTTATCGTTTGCCCTTTAATTCTGGCGATAAACTCCAAAGCAAAGCGCATCTTGGGATCAAGCCTGATAGTTAGGCTCTCTGACTTCTGTGGTCGTTTACGTTTGCGCTCAGTGGTCATTCCGAATCTCCGATACTGATTAAAAATTACACGCACTGAAAAATCATTGCAAATTACGCTTGCACCAAGAATGAGAATCGTGGAATAAAAGCACTGCACAATATGTGCATGAACATTAACGCAGGTGCAAAAATGTCTAACTACGTACTCTCACGAGAGAGGGCCTTCGATATTTACAAAGAGGCGAGGCAGAAAGAGCCGAAGACACGCCTAGTCACGGTTCTCCCCACGGCAGAGGTAGAGGCCATTGATGAATGGGGGGTGCCAAATGGAATGGAAAGCAGAACAGCTACCATTCGTTATTTGATCAAGTTTGCACTCGAACAAAAGAAAGCAGCAGGCCCTAACGCCAATCAGACGCCTGCTGCTTCAGCCGAAAAGGAAAACGGCCATGACGCCGCATAACACAGAACTGACCATTCTTTCCACAACTATCCGGCAAGATGCGGAAGGGCGGTATTGCCTGAATGATTGCTGGAAGGCATCTGGTGGGGATCCCAACAAGGCTCCTTCTGAATGGGTAAAGAACAAGCAGACGAAGGCGTTGGCTGAAGAATTAAAGCAGTCGGGAAATTTCCCGACTGACGGATTTCAGCCACTTAAGTCCAAAAATGGCGGAATCAATCCCGGAACCTACGCCTGCAAAGAACTGGTCTACGCCTATGCAATGTGGATCAGCCCAGCGTTCCATCTTCAAGTGATCCGGGCATTCGATGCGTTGATTACAGGCCAGATCCCCAACCCTGCCCCAAAACCCAAACGCATCCGCAAGCCAGCGTTTGATACCGCCTTCACGCGCTGCATGAACGTGGTGGCACTGCTGCCGAATGTTGATGAAAACCAGAAGCTACTTATGGCGGCCCGCGGGACACATGCGCTTTGCGGCATCAATCCGCTTGAGGTGATGGGATACACAGCCATTCCCGCCGCAACCCAGGATAACTATTTGACGCCAACGGAGCTGGGCCGTCAGGTTGGTTTATCGGGTCGGCGCGTAAACCAGATCCTTTGTGAGGAAGCCCATCTGCAAGTGCATACTCCTGGTTCATCTTCTGGAAGCGACTGGAGCATGACTGAGAAGGGTCTTGCTTTCGGGAAGATGTTCGACAGCACCCGGAAGGGCGGCAAAGGTTCTCAGCAACAACTCAAGTGGAAACCATCAGCTATTGAGTTCTTGCGCCCTTTTGCAAATCCACCAGCGTAAGCGCCATAAAGGCCAGCCACCCTTTCGGGGGTGGCAACGCTGGTGTGAGGAAGAAGAGCGGGCTGGCGTGGGGCGGAAAGCTTTGGCGTAAAGGAACGAGCAAGACCAAGAGCCGACATAGGTATCGGACAGGCTCTTGGCTTGCGGTGTTATAACGGGGACTGAACTGTTTCCAAATAGGAAATGGTTCCGGTCGGTGAATATGCTTCACCTGTTCAGGGGTTCGCCGCGCTTTTACCGGGCCTATGACCCAAAGTGCCTACTAACCATTGCGCCTAGCACCGGAATAGAGTGCTGCGGCGTCTCACCGCTACCAACAGACAAACCCGCCGCAGCCCCATGAGCATAGTACGGATTGGGAAGGGGTACAAGGGAAAAAGAAATGTGAGGAAATTTTGAGGAGTTTGCGTTATTGATATTTACAACCCAAGGAAAACTGCAAATATCTATACCCTGACTTGGTTTTTGACATGGTAGGGGTCACAGGTTCAATCCCTGTTGCGCCCACCATCCATAACCGGCAGTTTTCTCCCACTTTTTAAGTGCTATGCCAAATGTTCCGATACAAATCGGTACACGGTAAACCGTTTTTCCACTCCTTATTTCATGGTTGTTGGTTATGGACTGGTTACTGTTTTTTAGGCTTTCGGGACAATGCGCGGGCCTGAACTCCATCATTTAATAATATCCTCTCGATACACTGTCACGGTATTGATGCTGCTCCAGTCTCCATCTGATTTCAGTAAAAGAAGATCCTTGTGTACGCAGTAATGCCATGATGCCCATGTATGGCGCAGGTCATGTGGTGTGAACCCTGGCACGAACGCCTGCTTTGCCTTCTTTTTCCCTTTTGGAACCCACTCCCGAATTCGTCCAGACAAACCAGCTCGATGGCAAGCACCCTCATTGCCGCTACAGCAAACTACATCAAGGTCTAACGGGCCCTAATCCACCACGGCTCAATCCAGGCGGTAAGTCACTCCGCACGATTCTGTTGGCATAGTAAATCGCAGATATCATGTCTGTCCGAAGGTTCTTCGGCAGGATACTGCCTTTCGGACGGACTTTTTTCTACATATAATTTATGCCTAACGCTATAATACAAAAACCACATCATAAGATAACATACTTTACACCATTTACATTTTACAATATAATTATTACAACAATGCACTAATATCAAATAGACGTGAAATAAATGAAATTAGCTAAATTTTTTTTGTGGATTATTTTTTTGTTTTTATCAAAAAATGCTGTTTGCTCTGATATGGTTGATTCTAATACCCTAAATGGAAAATTAATTATGGGATATCAAGGATGGTTTCATTGTCCAACAGATGATGCATATCTTGGATGGGGACATTGGAAAAATGGCGAAAATATGGCGGTAGATATGTTGCCTGATATGGCCGATTTTTCTGATGGCGAAAAATGCAAAACATTAATGAGAGACAAAAATAACAATACAATAAATCTTTTCACAAATTCAGACCCAAAAACTATAGAAAAACATTTTTATTGGATGAAAAAGTATGGAATAGATGGGGTTGCAGTACAGAGGTTTGCCAATATTATTCTTGATGATAATTCCTACAATTCATCAAATATAGAATTAAAATATATAAAAAATAGCTCAGAAAGAAATGGAAGAGTATTTTATGTTATGTATGATCTTTCAGGATTTCCAGATGAAAAACTTAACCTAGTTGTAAATGACTGGGAAAATATTATAAAATCAGGAATTACTAAAAGTCCATCTTATCTGAGACATCATGGGAAACCAGTGTTGGCTATATGGGGATTGGGTTTTAGTGGTCGCTCTCTTACGCCACAACATGCAGTCAACTTACTGAAATCTTTAAAAGACATTAGTAATGATTTTGGGGGTGTGACATTTATTGGTGGAGTTCCTGCCTACTGGAATGAAGGAATAAACGATGCAGACAATAATCCTGATTGGAAAAAAGTATGGTCAATGTTGTCTGTTATTAGTCCATGGACTGTAGGAAGATACAAAAATATTCAGGAATCAGATAAATATAAAGATGAATTATTAAAACCTGACATAAATTTCACACATAAAAAAATATTGATTATTTCCCAGTTGTATTTCCTGGATATTCACATGCCAATGGTTATCATGCTGATAATCCATTTTCTACAACTTCGGATCAGGTAATACCCAGAAAATGCGGACAATTCTATTGGCATCAGATATATAATACAGTTCATTCTGGAGCAAGAATGATATATGTCGCAATGTTTGATGAGGTGAATGAAGGAACGGCAATGTTTAAAATGTTGGCTAATAAATCCTCGTTGCCAATATATAATATCCCACCTGAAAACAAATTCATAGTATTAGATGAGAAAGAGTGTCCATATTTACCAAGTGATTGGTATCTTCAATTGGCAAAATCTACAACGAAAGCAATTCATAATCCTGAATATCTAAAGGATATATTACCACTTAAAATTCCACAAGCTTCACCATAAATAATGATCAGTTCATGTTAGCACTACTATGGCAGAATACGTTTGGGGGCTGGAATGGAAGGTTTCCACAGTGCGGATATTGCTTGGTGGGTAGTCGCAGGATACGATCAAGGATGGCCTGTCGTATTGTTGGTAGACTGGGCAGCGCTTTCTGGCCGGAAACACCAGCTCCACATCGGTGGAATAGACTTTCTGATGACGTGGTATTCCGACTGCCCAGCGCAGGTTTCGCGTGCTCAGAGCCTGACGGAACGGGGCAGACAGGCCATAACCGGCATCCGTAAGAACACAGCCAAAACGGACACCTGCGGCACAGAGGCGATCAATCTCTTCGATCGCCATCTCCGGTTTGCTCCTGGGGCTCTGATGACTTCAGCTTGTCGTAGCGTGTTGCAATGCCTCTGAACTGCTTCATCTTGGCGAAGAAGCGTTCAATAATGTTTCTGTTTTTGTAGAGTTGAAAGCTGATTTTCCGTAGATTGCGTCAGTTTTTTCTTGAAGGGATAACCGCTATGATCTGCTGATCTTCGATCTTTTTGATAAGCGGATCAGCATCATAAGCCTTGTCGGCGATAAAGGTCGCAGGGTCGATTTCATCCAGCAGGGGCTGTTTCCGTGATGTCTGCTCTTTGCCCGGGCGTCAGGGACAGGGCGACTGCCTTTCCTGCGGCATCGATAATGGCGTGGATTTTCGTGGTCAGTCCGCACGGAGCCGCCCGATGGCCTGATCCGCGCCCCTTTTTACGGGCACCCGCACTGTGCTGGTGAGCCCGGACAATCGTGCTGTCGATCATCATGTATTCGTTGTCGCGATCGGCAGCCAGATGCTAACTGACGACACGCCCTAAATTAAGAGTATTTATAGGAATGAAATTATATGATACATATATTGCACAAGTAAAAAATTTTGAAAAACGGAGAATAAAGTTGGATAATAGTAAAAACTTTTTAGAAAAAATAGTGTATTCAGAAGAAATAGAATCTCTATTTCAAAAAATTCTAAAGAGAAATGTTGGCGACGAAGAATATAAAATAGAACTTATCAAATCAGGAAAAACAGTCATTGAATTAATAGGAGATCTTCTTGAATCTGCAGAATATAAATCAAATATAAATAATTTAATTAATAATGAAGATAATTATGATGAGTATGTTAAAAATTTTATCGGTAATAATTACAGAAATCCAAAGAATCTTTCCGTAAATAATGTGAAAATAGATAATGTTCTTATTGTAGGAAGCTGTCTTTCTGCGGAGTGGGTAAAATATATCAACAGTATGGAAGAAAAATTTAATGCCGAAATATATTTTGTAGGTAATGACCTTCCAAATTTACCGCAAAAACCACTGGCGGAATACAATTTTCAGATTCTGCAATTGCCTCTTCGTGCGATCATTCCCGATGCAGCATTTGCGAGGCTTGCAGAAAACGACATAGAAGGACATGCTAATCTTCTTGAATACAGTAAAAGTATGATTGAAAATATGCTTCTAAATTCCATGAAATGGAATAAAGAAAGTGGTATATTGACTTTTACATTCTCTTTTATTGAGCCGCAGAAGAACTATGTTGGAATATTAATGGATAATTATAGCATATTAAATCCAAAATACTTTGTTCGGGAATTGAATATTTTTTTATCTGAAAAGTTAAAGGAATATAAAAATACATACTTTTATGACGTTAATGATGTTATGGCGAATGTTGGATTGAGATATAATCATGAAGATATCATCTCTTCTTTCAATCATGGCTCTTTCATAGGAGATTTTGATTATCCATATGATATAAATCGCATTGATGTAAGTATTAATGCGATGCAAATTTATAATTCAAATATACAAAAAACTATAATATCAGGGTGGAATGATATTATATCAATGTACCGCATTATAAAACAAGAAGATTCTGTTAAAATGGTTGTGATAGACCTTGATGATACGCTGTGGCGTGGCATCATTGGCGAATCTGATCCACAGAACATGCCAACAAGTGAAGGGTGGCCCAAAGCATTCTGGGAGACATTACTGTTTCTAAAGCGTCGTGGAATCATTCTTGCGATTATTAGCAAAAATGAGGAAGAAACCGTAAAAAATGCATGGGGTCATATTGTTGGTAACATTCTGTCCTTGGAAGATTTTTCTATTTTCCGCATAAATTGGAAGCAAAAATCGGAAAATATGTCTGAAATTCTTAGCTATGTTAATTTATTGCCGCAGAATGTGATTTATATTGACGATAATCCGGCCCAGCGCGCGGATATCAAAAAAGCTTTCCCCGGTATTCGGGTAATGGGTGGAAATCCCATTCATTGGCGTCACATCCTGCTGAATGCACCGGAAACGCAGGTTGCACATATTACCGAGGAATCTTCACAACGTACGAAAATGGTACGTGCTCAGGTGACGCGTGAAACCATGCGTAAAAACTTTTCACAAGAAGATTTTATTGCATCCCTTAATGTAACTGTCGATGAGTTTATAATTGAAGATACGTCACATGAAAGGTTCATAAGGTCATTAGAATTAATTAACAAAACCAATCAGTTTAATACAACGGGTAAACGATGGACACGCGAGGAAATTGAAACCGGATTTTCTTCTGGTATGAAATTATACTCGTTTGTTGTATCTGATAAATTCACACAGTATGGTCTAGTTGCGGTGTTGATCGTGCATAATGATACTATCATTCAGTATGTGATGAGTTGTCGCGTCATGGGTATTGGGGTAGAGCGCACCGTTATTGAAATGACAAATCAGCATATATTTAGTAATTATGATATATCAAAGGCGATTATAATCAATACACCAAAAAATCTTCCTTGCAGGAACGTGTACGAAAACAATGGGTACGATCTTATTTCAGATGATAATAAACAGACAATCTGGCAAAAATCACGTGATATATAAATGTAGGTCATGCATCATTGTACTATGAATCATCGCGACTGCGTGACATAAAAAATGATAGGGCTTGGCATAGGTAAGTCAATAAAAGCTTGATATGGCGCATGAAAGTACGTCATCGCAGCTGGCTGCCTGTCAGCATTCAAAAACGCCTTCTGGAGCACTTCGTGTAAGCATCGGGTAGGATGCCGCCTAGCACTACTTTGGCAGAAAATTTGGAGTTAAGGATTCCCAACGGGTGCGATCGGTGTTTCATGGAAGACCAGCTGTAGTGGAAGCTGGCGATGAACACCGACTGGCAATCGGATCTGGAAGCATGGCTTGCGCCACTTGAGGCTGCTCTGTGGCGTCATGCTGACTATCTAGTGGGCGGCAAGCGTTCATGGTTGATCATCGATGATACCTCCCTTTCCAAAAAAGGAGAACATTCTGTTGGCGTGGCGCCCCAATATGCTTCGACCCTGGGCAGGAAAGCGAATTGTCAGACATTGGTCCGTGACACTGGCGGCGGCATCTGTCGTCTTCCATTTGTGGATCAGCCGAAACTTACGGTCGATAGAAATATGCGACTTGTAGCCAAAGAACGGGATGGCCAGATCCGTGGAGGGGGGACGTCCCGTTCTCCTGCCGAATGTTGATGAAAACCAGAAGCTGCTTATGCTACCCGTGGGACACATGTGCTTTGCGGCATCAATCCTTTAGGGAGGGATAGGATACACTGCTATCCCTGCCGCAATGCAAGATAACTATATGATACCAACAGATATTGGTTGTCAGGTTGGTTTATCGGGCCGGCGTGTAAATCAGATCCTTTGTGAGGCAGCCCACCTGCAAGTGCATACCCCGATCTCGTCTTCTGGAAGTGACTGGAGCATGATCGAGAAGGGCCTTACTTTCGGGAAGATATTCGACGGCACCCGGAGGGGTGGCAAAGGTTCTCAGTAGCAACTCAAGTGGAAATTATCAGCTATTGAGTTCCTACGTCCTTTTGCAGATCCACTAGCGTAAGCGCCGTAACGGCCAGCTATCCTTTCGGCTGGGCAACGCTGGTGTGAGGATGGCAAAGCAAAGACGTCATTAGGGCAAAAATGGACAATAACGTGCAAACGGTAAATATCGAGAAAGGCAAAAAATCTCTCAAGAAAGCAGCTTACGCCATCACTCAACTCTGGCCCCATCTTGAGGAAGAAGATCAAGTTGGCGTGGGGTGGAAGGCTTTGGCGTGAGGAAAGGCGGCTTTATTGGAGCGCTTTTTTACGTTCTTTCAAAAAGTCCAGAGCGGGCCTCAAGTCTCCATATTTATGGAAGTACCCCAAAGCTTGTAGTTCTCTGCTGATCTTGTCAAATTCAACGGGAGACCCTTTTGGGGCATCCGCAATAGTTCTTGGCTTTTTTATAAGCACTAATGCCTGCGCGCCTTTCTGTCTTCATTACTATCTCGCGCTATGGTTGAGTGTAACTCTAAATAAGAGACCATTTTTTGCGCTGGGCTCTCTGTCATATTGATCCATCGGGACTAACAAACGCCCCTCACCACTAGCATGCTTTACGTGTGAGGGACTATGTGCAGCCAAGGTTGCCTGCAGATTGCAGTTTGTTTTAATGATGATATTTCAAAAAGATCCGCTATAACGCAAAAACCTCAGGGTTAACGGCGTATTCATTGAACCTATCGCGCTGTTATATTGAATAGGTTCGATAGCAATTCCGATAACTGTCTGGTTGAGTTGTATATGCTGGTCAGAAACTATTAACACGGGGTAACCTAAAATAAGCAGCGCGTTTGCTGTTAACCACTGAATGTTACCAGCTGGTTGAGCTGTGCTAATAGCAAAACATTTTCCCTCTGCTCCATACGGATCAATATTTCCATTGTAATAACTTGCTGGTGGAATTGGAATGATGTTTCCACCGCAGGGGTCATACTGGCTTACGCCAATTTCAGATTGGCTTGGTGAAGATGGCGGCGCGGGTATTGAAGGTTGAGTATTCTGATATACTGGAACCGCTGCTTTCGGGGTGGATATCAGCCCGGAAAGGGTGGCCGCATCAGCATCAGAAATGAATCCATCATCCGATGGCCTATGGTTTACCCTCTGCCACGTTTGAATGGCGGCGCGGGTGCTTTCGCCGTAAACGCCATCAGCTACAGAGCCATCCGGCATATAACCAAGGTCGATAAGCTTTTGCTGAAGCGCAATATGCTAATCAATGGCTCTATTCGCTTCTTCGAGTGCAGAACCTGATAAGCGAGCTTTATATTTAGCCGTTAGCCGATCCATGCCAGCTATATAACAGTTTGCTCCATCAGGAGGAACAAGTTGATTGTCATCCCCGGGAATTGGCAGGCCACACATCTGGTTTGTGGCGTTTTCATCTAAAATAACTTCCTGCTTTAATGCCTTCCAGCCGGGCTTTCCTACTATTTGACGGAGAGCATAATAAGTTTGGTCGAACTGTAGTTCATGTTTTGCTGCGTCGCTATTCTGGCAAAGCATGACCGCAACCCCATTTTTCGGGGGGAGGTTTTGGCACGAAAAATCAGGATGATATGTTTGAGCGCATGCCAACTT
Source organism: Acetobacter sp. AC2005 (assembly GCF_037901235.1). Taxonomy (NCBI): domain Bacteria; kingdom Pseudomonadati; phylum Pseudomonadota; class Alphaproteobacteria; order Acetobacterales; family Acetobacteraceae; genus Acetobacter; species Acetobacter sp. AC2005. The sequence continues at coordinate 895,360 of NZ_CP149625.1, read as the reverse complement.
AGGGAAAAAGAAGGCAGCGAATAAAAGAAATCGTTTCATCAATCGACCAGTGCATTTTCCAATTATTTTTATTTAGCAAAGTACCTCATCATTGGCGAGGTATCGAATGCTTTTTACCTGTCAATTCTGCACACGGCAGATAGGCGATAAGTAAAGATGAGGTAAGTTGCACGCGCTACTTTCCATACCCTTTATGCCTTTAGAGAATGCATCCTTTCAATAATGCGAACATTTGTTCTTATTGTGTTCTTAACAGTTTTGCGTGGTCACTGTTATTCCTGTCTCATCATCTCAGGAATAAAAATATAATCCTAGGTGTAAAATAAAGGATGTTTCCGAAATAAATCTAGAATTTTTTCGGAATCTCATTCCAAAAAATGGAGGCGTTCTTTTGGACGAACGTAAATAATGTCGGGGGCAACTACGTCCTCTGGCACCCCTATCTCGTCTTTGCCGCAGGCGAGTGCCGTATCTGGTACGGATACACTTATGGGTGTCGTTACATCATCAGGCACAACGCAGGCCGAACAGGTTCCGGTTTCTGTTTTGGCTCAGGGTATTTCTGAAACTATCGGTTTGTCTGATGCGGTAACGGCTGCTCAGACAGCCGCAGCAACAGCCACGGCCCAGGCAGAACAGGCAACCGAGAATGTAGCCAACGGTGTAAATGCAGCTCGTGGTAAAGCGAATGGCGTTGCGGCCTTGGATGCCAATGGCAATCTGGCATTGACTGATGGTACAGCCCTGCAATCTGTGCTGACCGTTGTACCTGCTACGCAAACGCAGTCAGCAGCCCTAAAGCCGATTTTGACACTGGATGAAAGCGCAAAGGTGCGGACTGCATCAGGTGATGTTGCACTTTCTAACATAGCAACAGCTATGCAAGATGGTGATTATCTGACTGTTCTGGGGGGGGCTGTAGTGGCGCGGCCTAGCACCACGGGCACTATTCCATCAGACTTCACCGTGAATGGGAATGTGTATGTCGCGCCCGCGTCTTACGTCAGCAATCCCTCTGCGCTTCCTGCTGGCCTGTCTGTTGATACCGATACCGGAATTGTCCTGACAGACGGCAGTGTTTTCTTCCCCAATACAATTAACAATATCGGCGTTCTGTGCGCCGTTTCGGAGTAATTTTACAATGGCTACAACTTACGGTGCACCTAACGGACTTGATCTTTCTGCCTGTTCTGTAACCGCTACAGGCGGGAGTACCGTTCAGACATTGGCGGATCTGGGTAAGGCTGTTGCGGATAATGCTACGGCTGTTGCTACAGCAAGCAGCGATGCCTCTAGCGCGAACACCGTTGCCACTCAGGCAGGACAGGATGCCGCTAATGCTCTGACTGCAGCTTCATCTGCAAGTGCGGCTGCGGCAACAGCACAGTCCACAGCAACAGCTGCACAGGCAGCAGCAGCCAACGCTGTGCAGACATCACAGGCTGGCGTGGCGAATGGTTATGCTGCGATCAATGCGAATGGCTATGTTTCTGTCCCGGTCGGATCAAATAACAATGCCACCGTAATCTATGGCGATGGTGCTGATACCTCTAAAACAATCCAGTCTTGGACGCAAAGGAAGCTGTCAAACGGCACTACGGTTATCAATGCTATGGTTTGGGGTATTGTTGACTCTGATAACAAGTCTGCCCTCACGCTGTCTGGTGTGGATCGTGTGCGGCCTGCTAATAACGGCATCTCTGATTTGGGCAGCGCCGGTTTTGCTTATGGGAATATTTACTCCAAAACTGCCGTGCAGGTGACTTCTGACGCCACGCAGAAAACCGTAATTGGTTCTCTGGCTGATGTGTCTTATGAAGATGGGCAGAAACTAGCCGCAGCACTGTTTGGGCTGGATACCTGCATGTTCCAGCTTAATGCTTCCATTGCTGAGAAAGGCGCTGATGCAGCGCGGCTTCATGCCGGTTTCATTGCCCAGAAGGTGCAAGCAGCCATTATGGCGGCAGGACTTGACCCCGCAAAATACGCCTTGTGGACAAACTCCCCTGTTTACAAGGACGAAGTTGTTGATGGTTCTGTCGTCCAAAGCCCTGTTCTGGATGGCGAAGGCAAGCAGGTCTATATGCAGATGCTGCGTTATGAGCAGATCCTGTGTGTTCTGTTTGAGGCTGCAAAAGCCAAGATTTCTGCACAGGAAAGCGCCCTGTCTGCTCTGACAACGCGCGTTGCGGCACTTGAAGCCAAGGCAGGTGCATAATGCCAACCCTGCTTGATTTTTCAGCAGGAGTTGCAACCGGGGCGGGTGGCAGCACCTTCTCCGGCGGTCAGATTGTGGATGCCATGACAAGCGGCATCCCGATGCTGACCAAAGCAAACCCCGGTGCTTCTTGTGACCTGCCTTTCGCAAATCGTGGCAACATTGGCTATCGCATCCTGCCTGATCAGAACTGCATCCTATCTGTATCTGGTGGCAATGTTGGCGAATTGCAGAGCATGCGTGTGCTCATCCAGCAGCCTTATGGCGGAAATTGCGAAATCACATGGCCTGACAACGTGATCTGGCCTGATGGGGCTGCATTTGTGGATAGCCGTATCGGGGCCATCTGCTGTGTGGAAATCATGTGGGATGGTGCATCCCGTTACTATGGGAGGCTGATCTTTGGCTAAATCCTACGCGACACCGACAACCGGCGTTATTGATAACGGCGGTCTTGTCCAGCTTGGCCAGAACAATACGTCTGACCAATGGGATTACGTAACAATCCCGATGCCTACACAGCCGTTGCGCATCATGGTGGAAGGCGACCTACCTACCAATAGCACAACACCGACAATGTCTGTGTCATTTTTTGAAGGCACAACACCGCTATTTTCTGCCTCTGGCACATGGCAAACGCAGGGCCAATCGTCTGAAACAGCCAATAAAAAGAATTGGAAGTTCAAATTAGGCAATGCGGCAACCGGCAATAAGCTGGCTGTTAAGGTAGGCGGCTGGCCTGCCATGACCAGCATTACCTGCAAGGGGTATGGTGCCGACCGCACACTGATGCGTGATAGCCTGACAACAGAACTATGGCGTAACCTGCATAAATATCCATCAGGTTATCTGGCTCCTCTGTCTGCCTACCAGTATTTTGACAATACAGATTTTGGGGTTCATCAGTCTGCTTTGTTCTCTACGGCTGGCGTGCCTGTTGAAATCTGGCAGAATGGGGCGTTTTTGGGCTTGTATGTCATGCGGGCAGACAACGATCCGCCAGCCTATCTGATGGATGATAGCAACAAGCAACACATTCTCATTCAGCCGCAACATGCAGGCAATATGTGGTCAGGGTTATTTAATAGCACAGAATGGGATTTCCCTTCGCCAGATATTAAAGGGTACGATACTGGCGATGATATGTCAGCGTTGAATGCTACCGTGAACAATGCAGCGGCACGGGTCGTGAATTGGATGGTGGCTTGCTGTAAAGGAACCATCGATTTTCGTTCTACGTACAAGAGCTACTTAGACCTCACGAGCGCACTTGATTACATCATCATCACGGAATGGGCTCTCTCGTTTGATAGCCTGAACAACAACTTCATGCTCGGAAGTTGGAATGCCACCCCTACATCCGGCGTATGGTATTTCTGGCCGTATGATGAGGATGAAACCTTCGGTATATCATGGTTCTTGTCTGCAAATGGTTCTGTTGATCCGACCTTTGGTTGGGTAACAAGCGTCAATACACTCAGCAATCAGCCGCCGGGTATTTTTCAGGTTATACGTGAGCAGATGCGTCCTGAATTGCGTGCCCGTTGGGCGCAGTTGCGCGATGCTGGGGTAATTTCTGATGGCGCTGTTGCAGACTTCATCAATACATACGGTGCCATGATTAACCCCGACATGATGGCACAGGACATTGCCAATTGGCCCACTAGTGCATACACGGGAAACCAGAAGGGCATTGTTAAGATTGCCCATTCTGTCAGCTATCTTTCCGATATAGCAAGCCGCCGAATGGCGTGGATTGACGGGCAATTTGGTTATAGCGGCGCATAACCGCTGGGCTGCCTTTAAGCGGGCAGCCCGTTTCTCTCGGACAAAAGAATGACAGACGAACAGAGCGCGGGCACCCCCTGCGTAGCTGATGGCGTGCATGCACGTCTGAATGATCATGAGGAACGCCTTGCTGCTGTAGAGCGGCGGCAGGATGTGACAGATGGCAAACTGGACAGCATCAGCCGTGATATTGCCGCAGTGCGGGCTGAAGGGAATGCCAGGCAGCAGGCCACCAATGCCGGGATGGACAGAATTGGTATTCAGCTTTCTGATCTCACGCGCCAACTGGCTGCCCATACCGGCGCCCAAGAAGAACGGAACCGCTTGGCGGAGGATAGTTTGAGGCGTTGGAAAAAGCTGGCGGTTATTGTCGGGCTATTTTGCACGCTTGGTGCGGCAGTTGGTTCTACATTGCTTTCTGATCAGGAAGTGGCCAGCACAATCTGGGTAAAATGGCTGCACTGGCGCGAACCGTGGGATGCGCCACCACACCCGGTGCCGCAGCTACAATATATACCTTATGTTTTGCGCCCGTGTTTAATGGAAGCAGCATGAGTGGGTTAAATATTGTTCAGGTAAAATACCTTATTGTACAGCCTGTTTTAAAATATGTGGATTTGGGAAGTGATGCTGCGGTTAACCTGCTTACCGGCACAACGTTGGTGGAAAGTCAGCTCACTTGGTTGAAACAGATACACGGGCCTGCTCTTGGTATCGCACAAATGGAGCCTGCAACGCATGATGACTGTTGGATAAATTTTCTGAAATATAAATTAGATTTGGCAAACAAGATATGTGAATCTTGTGGAATCTCAGGTCAGCCTGATGCAAGTCTTATGGTTTGGAACCTGCGTTATGCCATTCTTATGGCCAGGATCAAGTATCTGCGTGCTCCAGATCCGCTGCCAGAATCTACAGATTCTGAAGCCCTCAGTATGTATCACAAGCAGCACTACAATACTTCTTTGGGGCAAGCTGTTGCCAGCGCGAACATATCTCTTTTTCAACAGGCCATTCATGCATAAGGCGCGCGCGTTTATCGCTTATGCCAGTTGGAGTTGTATTTACTCAGAAAGGGTATTTCCTCATGGCTGATGCACCTACAAAAACCAACATTGCCCAAACAGCAAAAGCCATTACAGCTGGTTTGTCTCTACCTGCCATGGTAGCTGCACTGCCGCAGCCAGAAGCAACATGGGTGCTTTATGCCTGTGTTGTGTTTGCAGCAGCAGGGGCAGCGGCAACCCAGATTCCGCTTCCGGCTAATCAGTCCGGCAAGCTATGGCTTCTGTACCGGATTATCAACTTTCTTGCTCTCAACTGGAAACAGGCCGCTAACGCTGCGCTTCTTTTGCGTGGTGCAGCTTCATCACAAGCCGAACTGCCCCAAGCTGGCCCCGGTTCTGTTGTGGCTATTCCGAAAGACGATACGAAATGAAGAAAGTATTTCTTGCTTTGGGGTTGCTGCCCCTTTTTGCTGCCTGTGCCGATACCGCGCAGGGAAAACTACGTCAGGCGGTTTTTGATGCGGACAGCGCCTACCATGCGTTGGCCAACCCGATGCCGGATGTAATGGCAGGCAAGATGCCCGGCGTAGCGTTGACCGATACGCAGAAAGATATTGCCAAACGTGCCAGCCAGTCTGTGTTCAATGAGATCCAATCTCTGGAAACCTCTATCGAGGCTGGCAACAGTATTACTGAAACGGCAGTATCCGCTTTGCAAACAGACTTCGCATCTTTTCAAACCTGCTGGGCAGGCCTGAAAACCGGTACCACGCCAGATGCCTGTGCAGCACTTGGCGGGAGCAAGTAACATGAACGCAGCAGAAATCAGCGCCATTCTTGGCGTAGTGGGCACAGTGGCCGGTCTGGCCGAAAAATACGGGCCGGAAGTTTATGAAACGGTCAAGGAAGCTCTGGAACAATCCAAGAGCAAGACTGGGCCGAGTGTAGCGGATATTCAGGCCATCTTTGCCAAATGCCAGGTGGATAATACGGCCATCCAGTCTGCATGACGCCGGATTTTGAGTGCGGGATGATTGTTGGTGGTGGGGGAGTGTTTTTTGCCACCATCATCTTGGCTGTAGGCTGGCGGTTGCTGGTGGTGCGGTCGGATTTTTGGCGTGGAAATTGACCAAGAGCCGCCATAGGTAGCGGACAGGCTCTTGGCTGGTTGTTTTATGCCACTGATATAAGGCAAAAATTTGATGCCTTGTGTTTCTATTGCCCTTTCTGGGAGGCAAGAAACGCAGAGAAAACGGTCATAAAGCTCATGAAATCCTGTGTGGTTTGAAAATCCGTGCCGTCAATACTTTCTTTGCGTGAAATGGAATATAAAAGCGCATTCTCTGTTTCTAGGGAGATGCTGCATGTATAAAGTTGATCTTTGCGCTGTATGAAGTTTAGAGCGAGAAGGTATTTATTGTTATAAAGTGATAAGGTTTTTGAAAGTTCATAAAAGTCGTTTTGATTGATTCTTTGAGAAATACATAAAAATATAACCTTTTTATCTGAGTGTAATAGATTTATAAATCTTTCAACACAGCGCTCGTAGTATCTGTAAATCTTATCATCCGATATATCATAGTGATTGAATGTAAAGAGAACGCCATAGTGTGTTTTGTAATATATGTGATCACAAAAATTAGTATCTGGTGAAAGTTTTTCATCTTCAGAAATTTTCATATGTTGTGATCTATCCAGGAATGTTAAAAAATTATCCTGAATACAATGATTTACCATACGGATATCACTAAATATCCAATCAAACGGATAAGATTTCTTTTTAAGTCCCAAATTTTTGAGCACTGAGGCTGTAAGGCAATGGTCTCCTACAGATACAATTTCTATATCCTGAACAGCCTGCGCAATACGTCTGAAATGACGGTAATATACGAGTAAAGAGAGCAGGTCTTTTACAGACTGTTTGGCTTTTTTCAGACTGTCCATAAGCGCTCTCGGAAATGGGTGTAACTGATACTTATATGGATGTATGTATATTCTGATATTGGAATATTTTAACTTTTCTTTCAACACCGTTCTCAGGACGGGTCTGTGTGATAGTATTATGTCCGCCCCCATAGGTAAGGGACCTTTTTGTTTATATATTTTTTCATGTTAATATTTTGTGGTTATGAAAAATAATATTTATGACGAGAAATATGAGCACGCAATCTAGGCGCCCCAATCCGCCCCATGTCAAAATGGATTTTTTTCGTTGTTTGGAAAAAGGCGTGGAAAGTGGCTGGCTTCCAACGCTTGGTCAGGCGGATGTTGATCCACCAGATAACAGCGTTCTGCCACCAACTATCCCGAAAAGAATTTCTCAATACTGGCATAGTGAAACACTGCCGGATGACGTAGCGTGTTCTATTGAAAAAGTAAAAAACAACAACCCGGATTTTGAGATGGCTCTCACGCATGATGAATCTGCGCGGGCTTTTCTGCATACGCATTTCGGGCCAGATATGGTGGCGCTTTTTGATGTGTGTTTCCACCCTGCCATGCGGTCTGATCTGTGGCGTATGTGTGACATGTATGTGCATGGTGGTATTTACGTTGACGTCGATATTTCCATGCATGCTCCACTCGTTCACATCACCGGTCATGCGTCTTATGAATGCTTCCTCCTGTACGCCGTTGGCAGCCCATGGTGCATTGAAAACGGGTTGATCATCTCCAGAAAAAAGCACCCTGTTATTGAAGCCATTATTCATGCCCTTTGTGATTCTCTGACCCGTTATAAAAATAACCCCAATAGCTTTGAGAACATCTGGGTGAATACGGGGCCGGGTACAACAACAATTGGGGCTATAAAGTACCTTTTTGATGTCACCCCGCAATCAGCACCCCATGCCAATGGAAGTGGTTTTTTGCTTGGGCACCATAGCCGTGCTGGCGCGAGCTATTGGCATGATGAGCTTGCTTACAAGGCATCGGCTGAAGGCAATTGGCGCAAGGCAAGGCCACCTCACCGTCAGAAATAAAGCGCCATATCTGTGTCTCTTTCCACAGGGTTTGGTGTAGGGTTTTTCTGCCTGTGTACAACCTTGTGGAAAGTGTGAATGAATACCTTGCAGTGCTTATCTGCTAAGGCCACATAGAAACAAGTATGTAAGATTGAAGAGAAAGTTTACGCTATGACCACTGTTACAATTTCTGTTCTGAAAGAGTTTGTTTCCAAGGCATCCGCTTTGCATCAAACCTGGAAAGCAGCCAAACCCTCTGCATCCGAGCTTTCCTGGCAGGAATGTGTGGAAGATGAAAACTATAAGGATGCTGTAGTAGATAGAGATTTTCTGGCAGAACTGACAAAAGCCAACATACCGTATGAAATGTCGGAATCTGTTTGAAGCCTAAGAGATATATTCTAAAAATTGGGTAAGAAAAAACCGCCTTTTGGCGGTTTTTTTGTGGTTATTTCAAAGTGAGTTTTAGGCCTCACCTCTTTCTATAAAATGGTCAATCAGGAAATGGGAAAGCATGGCAAAAATAATGGCTATGCTGGGGGCAAAAGCATTTAGTCAGGTGCCCGGATTTATACAGGGTATGGGGTAAATCATCAGCGTGACTCACATGGGTTGTGCCCGTTATCCACAGGCTTACCCACCGGAGCATCCGCAGAATCTGTGGACAAGGCCACTAAGCTTGGCAGTCAAGATAGCTGCGGATAAAAACTTTAGGGATGGTATAAATCCTGCTCCAGAAAGGTTTGAACGCGCAGGAAGGCTTCTTCTTCCGTTTCGTTTTCAGCAATGCCCAACCATGTGGGCTTGCGCCGGGCAATCCACCCCAACATCTTGCCGCTCACGCTCTGAAAGAGTGGAATATCCTCTGCCAGCAGCAAAATACCCAAAGGCAGCATCCACACACCCAAAACGGGTAAAAAGGAAAGCAGTCCACCCAAAATTAACAGCAGCCCAGAAGGCAGGCGCACCCATTTTTGCTTGGGCTTGCGTAGCCATTGTATGGCGCGGCGCATTTTGGCCGGCAGTTGTGCCGTTATCATTTGTGTGCGGCGTTCACGCAGGGTTTCTGGCGTAGTGGTGCTGGAAGGTGAGGGCTGCTCCATTTCTGCTCCATAACTGTGGCTGATTTGGTTTTATGTGCCTTTGTTTGGGCGTTATCTTTTCTATAAAGGCATTTCGTATTGTATGGCATTTAACAAAGGCAGCATTGTGTATTCAAAACAGGGCTTCACGCTGGTATTCGTGCAATGAGTGTGCGTGTTGCAAAAATATGCTTGGGCATGGTTGTGGCCTGCCTGCCAGTTTCGGCCGCTTGGGCGCAGGAAAACGCAGCATGTCAGGCTTTTGGGCCAGAAAACAAATTACCCGCAATAACGCGGCCTTTCATGCTGAAGCAGACAGAACTGCTGTGTAACACGGGCTATGCTGCTCTGGTTTCATCTGTTACGCACACACCTTTGTGGGCGGCGGAGCATTTGCAGGCCAATAATGTGCGCCTTGCAGAACGTTTGATGCGTGCAGGCACTTTTTATGCAGATTCCCGGTGGCCAGATGGCAGCCGAGATCAGGATTACAAAAAATCCGGTTACAGCAGGGGGCACATGGCCCCCAGTGCGGATCAGCCAACGCCAACAGCACAATTTGAAACTTTTGCGTATTCCAACATGGTGCCGCAATCCATTGCGCTTAATCAGGGTATTTGGGCACGTATTGAATACACGGTGCGGGAGCTGGCTGTGCAGGAAGGGGACTTATATGTGGTCACCGGCCCTGCGTTTCATGGTCATCCCATTCCAACCATTGGGCCCGACCACGTGTTTGTGCCATCTTCTACATGGAAGGCTGTGTATTCCACACGTCGTCAGGCTGCGGGGGTGTATGTCTGCAAGAACGTGCAACGTTCTCCACATTGCGATCAGGTGACTGTGGCAACCCTTATTCGCAATACAGGGGTAGATCCATTTCCGGCGGTGGCGGACACCATTAAGCAGAGTTTCTGGCGCTTGCCGTCACCACGCAAAATACGGCGGTAAGCGTGGACCGGAAACGGTACAAGCCACAATTTTCACGGCGGTTGTACACGTTATCCACAGGCTTACCCACCGGAGCATCCGCAGAAACTGTGGGCGACTCTATTGGCAAGTGGTTTATTGGCTAATGCCAAGCCACGGGCCAGCCCAGATCATCAGCAGGTATAAAACAACGGTTAAGCCGCACCCACTGGCCAGTGCGGGCCAGAAATGCATGCCACACCGCATCAGCCACGGCATGAACAAAAACATGGGCAGGGAAGGCAGCACATACCAGAACGTGGCGCTGACATGGGCTTCCATCCGTGCAGGATCATGCGTTTCCAGCCAAAGCCAGATCATGCCAAATACGGAAACAAGGGGCAGGGCGGCAACCAGCGCGCCAAATCCGGGGTAACGGCGTGCCAAAGTGGAAACCAGAGCAATAATCAGAGCTGAAAGCAGAGTTTTGAGAAGAAAAAACATTCAGGTATCAGACAATAAATAAAAAACGCCTGACTATAATATATTTTTTAATATAGATGAATTGTATCACCCCACCCGGCGCATTAAATTAATTTTCAGGATATCATCCGTTATCTTTTGAAAATTTAAATCAGTCTGGATTAGTTTTTATGCGTTTAAAAGCTCTTTTTGCAGCATCTGCTGTATTGCTCACCAGTTTTTCTGTGGCACAGGCAGGCACCGTGCACACCACGTGGGAAAAGTTCAAGGCTGGCCATGCCATGCATCGTCTTTCCGTTGATGGCCAGAAAGCCATGATGGATGTGTTTCAGGCGCGTGATCTGCTGGCTCAGGGCAAAACCGATGCCGCCATTCCGCCGCTGTATGATGCGCAAAAGCGTTTTAAGGCTGCCAGTGCAGATAACAAGAAGTTCTTTGCGGCAGAAAGCCAGCTTCAGCCAGCTCCGCAGCATCCGGCTTCTGCAACCCATACGCCGGTTGCCAACCCCACAACATGGGTGCCAGTTGGTGGTGAGTTTATTGTAAGCGAAACACTGGCCCCAGAAAAACAGGCAGCACTAGCTAACGCCAACAAGCAGTTCCAGGCCGGGCAAACCCAGCAGGCACAGCAGAGCCTGCAGGTTGTGGGTGAAGATGCAGACTTCATTCTGGCCCTTGCCCCGCTGGAACAGAGCGAAGGTGCCCTGTACCGCGCAAAAGTGTTTACAGAAGGCCGCCAGCCGCAGCAGGCTGTAGAAGCACTTAACCAGCTGCTGGATGGCATTGTTTTTGTTTCTGACGATGTGGTGGAAAAAGTGGCTCCCTCCACACCGGCTAAAAAAGCGAACTAAAACAACACGCTGTGTTGCAAGGCAGGGGTGGGGAGCAAAAAAGTTCTCCACCCCTGCTTTTTTATGTTGCGTTTATTAAGAATGGTTCTTATTATCAATCCTGTCGCGGCGATGAAGGCGTTTCTGCTGGTGGGGCAAGGGGCATCGTCGCGACAACTCTTGGTTCGTCTTGATTTATCCCGTTCAATCCCCGGTTCCTATCTGGAATGTTTTTGCATCCCCAGTCATTCCAGATAGGTCTTTTAAGTTCCCCTTGCCCCACCAGACTATCTTCTTCCCTATAAAATATCAGGGTTTTTCAGGTAGTGCCCGGTAGGGCACAACGCCTCTGGCATCACTTCCCGTATCCAGCATCCGGCCCGAAACAGGCAAAGACCTGTGGCTGCAATTATCCCGCACACAGGCGCGGCAGCCGGGGCCAATGGGCACCACCAATCTGTGGTCATTCAGGTTTAAACCATCTGCATAAACGGTTTTTGCGGCATCGCTTATGGTGCAGCCTAGCACAATGGCAATCTGCCGTGGGCGGTCTGTATAGGTAACACCCTCATGCCCCACTGTGCGGGCAACGTTGAGATAAATGGAATCATCCGTAGTTTGAGAAAGCTGCACCTGCACCTGCCCCGGTGTGGCAAAAGCCCGAAAGATGTTCCACAACGGGCAGGGGCCACCAAAACGTGCCTGAGAAAAACGGTTGGCAGAAAAACTTTTAAGAATATTGCCCGCAATATCCAATTTGAGAAAATAAAAGGGAATACCCTCCATACCGGGGCGCTGCAACGTGCTTAATCTGTGGCTTATCTGTTCAAAACTGGTGCCAAAATGGCGGCGTAGGCGCTCGATATCATAGCGCATGGTCTGTGCTGCGTGCAGGAAGCGCGTATAGGGCAACAGCAAGGCCCCGGCAAAGTAGTTGCCCAAATAAACGCGGCCGAGTTCCAGCGCATTTTTCTCTTTGGGGCCTTCACGCCGTAAAATGCTGCTTATCAGGCGGGTATGGTCTCGTTGGCCAATAATCTGCGCCAGATAGAACAGCGTGCTTTCTGGCGGTTGGTCTGGAGGTAAAAGAATGGTGCGGCGGTGCCGGTCTATTCGCCACACCAACCCGCCTTCTTCCAGCGCCGGGTCTTGTTGCGTGTGCAATCCATGCTGATCAAGCAGATAGGTTTTTAAGGCTTCGGCCAAGCCGTTTTGGAGGTTAAGGTTTTCGTAAAACTTTTCGGCAGCACAATCGAGTTCATGAAAATAGTTTCGGTGTTGCTGCACCCAGTCTCCTACCGTTTCATACGGCTCCAGAGGAGGAGAGGGGGAAAGAGTATCGCTTTCACGCTCCTGCTCAAATTTATAGGCGCGGTAAAGGGTTAAAAATGCAGCGCATAAATCCGGGTTGGCATGTACGGCATCTGCCATTTTGGCCAAAGGTAAGGATGCATTTTTAAATACAGGGTCAGCCATGGTTTCGCGCATGGCCTGCACGGTATGGGCTTCTTTGGTGTTGCTGAACCATGCGGGGGTTAGATTAAAGCGTTCACACAGCTTTTGTAATAGATGGTGCGGAACAGGCCGGTGGTTACGTTCTAACTGGTTAAGATAACTTGGTGATATGTCAAGCATGTCTGCCAAGTTGGCTTGGGTTAGGGTTTCGCGTTGGCGCAACTGCCGCAAGCGCGGGCCAGCAAAAAGCTTGGTTCTGGTTTGTGGCATGGTACGAACTTCGCAAACTTCGCAAACGGGAACATTCCCTTCGCCTCTTTTTACTCTTATCTCTCTGCCGCTCAAAACAACACTCTGCAACACTCCCCTCACGATCAAATTCCGATCATGAGGTTAAAGCAATGCAGTATCATGATGTGCGTGTTCATCCAGAAAGCGACCGTCTGCCACGGCCCGAACAGCTTGCGTGGAAAATTGCGCAGGTGGCGGCAGATCCGGTGCCGGTGGAGGCCGCAGTTACGGATATGATTATCAACCGGCTGATAGATAACGCATCTGTGGCCATGGCATCTGTAAACCGTCATTCCGTCATGAGTGCGCGGGCCGAGGCTCTGGCGCATCGGCGGGAAGGTGGCGCCACGGTGTTTGGCATGGGGCCAAATGTGCGTGTGCATGCAGAATGGGCTGCATGGGCCAATGGCACAGCCGTGCGTGAGCTGGATTTTCACGATACATTTTTAGCAGCAGAATATTCTCATCCGGGTGATAATATTCCCGGCATTCTGGCTGTTGCCCAGCAGTGCCGCCGCAGCGGTGCAGATTTAATCCGTGGTGCCGCCACGGGGTATGAAATTCAGATAGACCTTGCGCGTGCCATTTGTTTGCACAAACACAAGATAGATCATGTAGCGCATCTTGGCCCATCTGTGGCCGCAGGTATTGGCACGCTTATGCGCCTGCCGCCAGCGGTTATCTATCAGGCCATTGGGCAGGCCTTGCATGTTACCACCGCCACGCGCCAGAGCCGCAAGGGCGAGATTTCATCATGGAAAGCCTATGCCCCCGCCCATGCCAGCAAAATGGCGGTAGAGGCCGTTGACCGCGCCATGATGGGCGAAACATCTCCAACCCCGATTTATGAGGGGGAAGATGGCGTTATTGCCTGGATGCTGGATGGTAAAAATGCGCATTACCGTGTGCCATTACCAGAAATGGGTGAGCCAAAACGTGCCATTCTGTCCTCCTTCACCAAGGAGCATTCGGCAGAATATCAAAGTCAGGCGCTTATTGATCTTGCCTTTCGTATGGGCCAGAAAATCAAAAACTGGGATGATGTTGAAGATGTGCTGATAGAAACCAGCCATCACACGCATTACGTTATTGGCACGGGCTCGAATGATCCGCAAAAGTTTGATCCGCAAGCCTCGCGGGAAACGCTGGATCATTCCATCATGTATATTGTGGCTGTGGCTTTGCAGGATGGTAGCTGGCACCATGTGCATTCCTACGCGCCAGAACGCGCCCGCAGGCCAGATACCGTACGGCTCTGGCGCAAGATCCACACAATAGAAAAACCTGAGTGGACACAACGGTATCATGAAACAGACCCGGATAAAAAAGCTTTTGGTGGCCGTATTGTTATCCGCATGAAAGATGGTGCGGTTATTGCGGATGAGCTGGCTGTTGCCAATGCCCATACACTGGGGGCTACACCATGGCAGCGTGCTGATTATATCCGTAAGTTCCAAACACTTTCAGAAGGCATTGTGCCGCATCAGGAAGCCGAAAGGTTTTTGGAGATTGTGCAAAACCTGCCCAATCTGAAAGCCGGAGACCTGCATATGTTGGAAATTGCCATTCCCGAGCGTGATATTCGCCAGAACACTGCGGAAGGTATTTTCAATTTCGGGCAGGCCAAGCCCGCTGCGGTTACGGCTGCTACCTCTACAGCTCTGGCTTCCTAAACAGGCGATAACGCACAGGAAGGAATGGAAAAATGACAACGCATCTGCACAGAAAACCAAAAAAATCTGTTGCGCTGTCAGGCACGGTTGCGGGCAACACGGCGCTCAGCACTGTGGGGCAGAGCGGGAATGATCTGCATTATCGTGGGTATGATATCAAAGATCTTGCGCGCGCCAGCACGTTTGAGGAGGTCGCGCATCTCCTTATCCACGGTTATCTGCCCAATAGTGCGGAGCTGGAAGCCTACAGGCGGCATCTGGCCAGTATGCGGGATATTCCTGCCATTGTGCGTGCTGCTCTGGAACGTCTGCCAGCCGCCACACATCCTATGGATGTTTTGCGCACGGCCGTTTCCGTTCTGGGCTGTGCGCTGCCAGAACGGAGCGATTGCCCCACCGCAGGTGCGCGGGATATTGCAGACAGGCTTGTGGCCTCGTTAGGCTCCATGCTGCTGTATTGGTATCATTTTTCCAACCACGGCCGGCGGATAGATACCAATACGGATGATGAAAGTGTAGGCGGTCACTTTTTGCACCTTCTGCATGGCAAAGCGCCAGCAGAGGACTGGGTGCAGGCCATGCACACCTCCCTTATTCTGTATGCGGAGCATGAATTCAATGCGTCCACATTTACAGCCAGAGTAGTGGCGGGCACGGGTTCGGATATGTATTCCGCCGTAACAGCTGCCATAGGTGCCCTGCGTGGGCCCAAGCATGGGGGCGCCAATGAAGTTGCACTGGATATTCAGCAGCGCTACCGCACAGCGGATGAAGCCGAGGTGGATATTCTCAGGCGTCTGGAAAACCGTGAAGTTATCATCGGGTTTGGGCATCCGGTTTATACAATAGCAGATCCGCGCAACGAGATTATCAAGGAAACAGCGCGCAACCTTTCGCGCCGTAACGGCAATATGCGTTTGTATCATGTGGCCGAGCGGATTGAGCGGATTATGGATGAACAGAAAAAGATGTTCCCTAATCTGGATTGGTTTAGCGCGGTTTCCTACAACGCCATGGGTATTCCCACGGCCATGTTTACACCTATTTTTGTAATTGCCCGCGTAACAGGGTGGTGCGCCCATATTATGGAACAGCGGCAGGATGGAAAAATCATTCGTCCGTCTGCCAATTATGTGGGGCCGGATAATCGGCCTTTTGTACCCCTGCGTGAACGCGATGGTCTGGAGCATGCAGCATGACATATCTGGTTGGCAAGGATCTGCCGCAAACACCAGCCGGGCAGCGGTTTCGCGCCTTGCTGAACAAACCGGGCATTATGCAAATTCCCGGTGCGCATAACGGGCAGGCGGCATTGCAGGCCAAGGATAATGGCTTTCAGGCTCTTTATCTTTCAGGTGCGGCCATGTCTGCCAGCATGGGGCTGCCGGATTTGGGCATTATCACCATTGAGGATGCGTGTTTCTTCATCCGCCAGATTGCACGGGCCTCTGGCCTGCCGCTTTTGGTGGATGGGGACACCGGATATGGTGAAGTTCTGAACGTGATGCACATGGTCAGGGCTTTTGAAGATGCCGGAGCCGCCGCCGTGCATATTGAAGACCAGATCCTGCCCAAAAAATGTGGCCACCTGAATAACAAAAAGCTGGCCACCCCGCAGGAGATGGCCCAAAAGGTGGCAGCCGCCGCCAAGGCCCGGCGTGATATGGTGATTATTGCCCGCACAGATGCCGCCAGCTCAGAAGGGCTGGATGGTGCCGTGGCCCGCGCCCGTTTGTATTACGAGGCCGGAGCAGACGCCATTTTCCCTGAAGCACTGATTTCTGAAGAAATGTTCAGGGAGTTTGTGCGCCGTATGCCCGATGTGCCCCTGCTTGCCAACATGACGGAATTTGGTCGTTCGCCTTATTTCACGGCTTCCCAGTTTGAAGATATGGGATACCGTATGGTTATCTGGCCTGTCAGTTCCTTGCGGGCGGCCAATAAGGCGCAGGAGGATTTGTACAAAACCATTGCGCGCACAGGCAGCACGCAGGAGATGCTCCCCCGCATGCAAACGCGAGAGGAATTGTACAAGACAATCCGGTATTACGATTATGAATCATTGGACGCAGGCATTGTGGCCACGGTTCTGCCGCACATCGGCCAGGCCGATCGCAACGCCGCCTGAACATTCTCTTTCTTTCCCGAACAACAAAAAACAAAAAAGTAAGGGAGACGGAACAATGTCGGAAAACATCACTATCCCGCCTGCACAGTATGCAGATTACCCGGCCCTGATGCCACCTGCGGAACTGGCCGCCATGCAGCGCTATGCACGGCGAGACCCGGATGGTTTTTGGCTGCAACAGGCCAAGCGCGTATATTGGCACCGTAAACCCAAACATGGTTTTACGGGCAGCTTTACGGGTGATGTATCCATAAGCTGGTTTGAAGATGGCCTTATCAATGCATCCGTGTGCTGTATTGATAAGCATCTGACAGACAAGGCCGATCAGGTTGCCCTTATCAGCCACCGTGAAGGCCGGGCCGAGGCAGAAAAAATTACATATGCCATGCTGCATGAACGGGTTTGCCGCCTGTCTAACGCGCTGGTGCATTTGGGGGTGGAAGAAGGGCACCGCGTTGCCATTTGCCTGCCCATGATTTCAGAAGCTGTGGTGGCCATGCTGGCCTGTGCACGCATTGGGGCTGTGCATGTGGTATTGTTTGGTGGTTTTTCGGCAGAAGGTATTGCAGAACGCATTATAGATAGCGGTGCAGTTGCGGTTATTACCGCCAGCGAAAGCATGCGCGGCAACAAGATTGTGCCGTTTAAAGCGATTATGGATGAAGCCCTGTGCAAGGCAGGTGCAGAAAGTGGCGTGCGTTCTGTGCTGGTTGTGCGCACGTCTGATGCACCCGTGCCAATGCTGCCCGGGAGAGATTATGATTTTCATGATTTTGTAGATTCGTTTGAGGCAGATTTTGTGCCCGTTGTCATGCGGGCAGAAGCACCCCTGTTTATGCTCTACACATCTGGCAGCACGGGCAAGCCCAAAGCGGTTGTGCATGCCACCGGTGGGTACATGGTGTGGGCGGCTTACACCATGGGCATGGTGTACCATCATCAACCCGGCGATGTGCTGTGGTGCACGGCAGATGTGGCATGGATAACGGGGCATACATCCGTTGTATATGGCCCGCTGGCCAATGGCGGCACCACCATGATTTCCGATAGCCTGCCTTCATACCCTGCTCCGGGCAGATGGCTGGATCTGGTGGATGAGCATAAGGTGACCATGCTGTTTACTGCCCCCACAGCCGTGCGCGCCATGATGGCCGATGGTGATGATGTGGTGAATGCGCGTAATCTGGAGTCTCTGCGTTTGCTGGGTGTTGCGGGGGAACCCATAAGCCCGGATGCGTGGCTATGGTATCACGATGTCGTGGGCAAAAAGCGTTGCCCCGTGGTGGATACATGGTGGCAGACAGAAACCGCCGGCATTGTGCTGGGGCCAGTGCCGGGTGTGCAACCGCTTAAACCCGGCTCTGCCAGCACGCCGTTGCCGGGGTTGGAAATGGTCATAGCCGATACACAGGGCAGGCCGGTGCAGGGGCCTGCAGAAGGTAGCCTGTGCATTGCGCGTTCATGGCCGGGGCAGGCCCGCACAATCTGGAAAGATCATGCTCGCTTCTGCCAGACATATTTTGGTATGGTTCCGGGGCATTATTTCACGGGTGATGGCGCACGGCGAGATGCCGATGGCTATTACTGGATTACGGGGCGCATGGACGATGTTATCAATATTGCAGGGCACCGTTTGGGTACAGCAGAAGTGGAAGATGCGTTGGCAGCAGATCATCGTATTGTGGAATCTGCTGCAGTGGGCATCCCGCACCCGGTAAAGGGGCAGGCGCTGGCGGTATTTGTTATCCAGCGTCAGAATGTGGCTACGGAACTAACGGAAAAAGGCATAAGCCGCCTTATCTCCGGTATGCTGGGGCGTTATGCCACGCCAGAGGCCGTTTATCTGGTGCCAGATTTGCCTCGCACGCGTTCTGGCAAGATTGTACGCCGCCTGCTCCGCAAAATTGCCAGTGGAGAAGTGGATAATTTGGGAGATCTTTCATCTCTGAATGATCCTTCCATCGTGCGTATGCTGTGTGACAGGGTATGGAGCCACATGGCTTTTGATGAGGGGGCAACACCTCGCACACAGGCAAGGGCCTGATCTGACAACGAGATGTTACAAGTTTGCTTCGCGCGGCAAGATGCTTCAGGGCCGGGGGAACCCCTCGGCCCTGTTGTGTGTTCTGTTCCTAACAAACGGGTTGATGTTGGCTTATCACGCAAAAATGGGCGCACTGGCGGGGTCGTGATCTGAGATTCACTGGTTGGTTAAGGGGCTTGCGTGGCACCATCACGGTAAAAACAGGTTGTAGAACCGGAGCTGTGAATGACCGAGCCTTCTTTTTCATCCATAACGCCATCTGCTTTGCCCGATCAATCGGTAGATAAAGCAACAGCTCGCCATGTTGTGCTGGCATCCTTTCTGGCCTGGATGTTGGATGCGTGTGATTTTTTTATTGTGTTGTTTACACTTGATGATGTGGCAAAAAGTTTTAACGTTTCCCTGCAAAGTGTGCTGCTTGCCCCCACCCTTACGTTGATGACACGGCCACTAGGGGCCTTTTTATGTGGGCGCGCGGCAGATAAATATGGCCGCAAGCCCGTGCTGATTTTAACAATTATTATTTATTCTCTTATAGAATTGGCATCAGCCTTTGCGCCAACGCTTGTTATATTTTTGGCACTGCGCACCCTGTTTGGCATTGCCCTTGGGGGCGAGTGGGGGGTGGGTACATCCCTGATTATGGAAAGCGTGCCCAAAAGCTGGCGCGGCACGGCTTCTGGCATTTTGCAGGCGGGGTATCCTGCAGGGTATTTGCTGGCATCTCTGGTATTTTTGCTATTGCCGGTTTTGGGGTGGCGTGGGCTGTTTGTGCTGGGCAGTGGCGCTATTTTTTCTGCCCTGTATATCTGGCTGCGTGTGCCAGAAAGCCCAGATTGGCTGGCCCGGCAGAAGGCCGATACACAACACGGAAAAGCAGAAGAACAGCTTGGTTTGTTGGCCATTATAAAAGGCAATGCGGCATTATGTGTTTTTGCTGTGGTGCTGATGGCGGCTTTCAATTTCATGAGCCACGGTTCTCAGGATCTCTACCCCAAGGTGTTTCTGGCGCTGGAACGGCATGTGCCGCCTACGTCCATTACAACTGTTGTGGTGCTGTATAATCTGGCCGCCATTGCGGGTGGGTTGTTCTTTGGGTTTCTGTCGCAAAAAATCGGGCGGCAATATGCCATTATTCTTGCTGCGGCCTTAACGTTGCCTTTGCTACCGTTATGGACACTTCCACATTCTCTGCTTTGGCTGGGGTTGGGGGCTGTGTGTATCCAGTTCTGCATTCAGGGTGCATGGGGTGTGGTGCCGGCTTATTTAAGCGAGCTTTCTCCACCTTCTGTGCGGGCCACGTTCCCCGGCCTTGCCTATCAGTGCGGGAACCTTATTGCCGCCAGTAACGCTTTGCTTCAAACATGGTTTGCCACCCAATTGGGTATGGGGCTGGCACCTGCGCTTATGTTGGCTGTTGGGGGTGGTGCAGTGGTTGTGCTGGTGCTTACACTCCTGAATGCCCGGCTGTATCCACAACGGATATAAAACGGCAGGTAGGTGGCAACACGCAGGAAGGAAAAACGGTTTGGCTTTTATAAGGTATCTGGGCGCATGTATGGTGTTGGCGAGCACTGGGCTGCCATATGCGCAGGCACACGCCGCAACACCGGCAGAACAGCGGATTATCACGCGCAATGCGCAGCCGCGCCCGGTGCCCCCACTGGCTACCGCGCAGGTGCAGGGGGATGATCTGCACGCAAAGGCACAACCGGTAAATCTATCTGCTTTGGGCCTGCAGGCGGCTGTAAAAGTGGCGGACAAACAGCCATGCCCTGCCAACAGCCTGCTTTTGGGGAAAGATGAAAACCCAACAGCCGGGCAAACATGCCGCGTGGCCACTTTGGAAGTGAACGCACCAGAACACCCCGTATTTATCCAGACCCTAGGCAGCCTGATGGCGGAAGATAGTCCCGGGCTGATGGATTTGCATATTTCCCTGTACCAGCTTGCGCCAAACGGGCAGAAGAATGCTCTGCCGCAGGTTATGGTTTCGGGCTACACAGGTGGGGCGCATTGTTGCCAGGCCGCCGCTATTGTAGAGGCCGCCCCGCAAGGCCAGTGGCGTGTGCTCTCTCTTCCCGCACAAAATGGCGGAGGGGAACCCGTTGTGCAGGATATTGCGCGAGATGGCACCCGCCAGCTTGTATATACGGATGAGCGGTTTGATTACGCCTTTGCCTCTCACGCAGGGTCGGCCATGCCGGTGGTGCTGTATCAGTATCAGGATGGCCAGTTGCAGAATGTTACGGCGCAGCCGCGGTTTGCAGCCTATTTGCGCAACCAGCTTGCGCAGGATTCCGCACAGTGGCGCAAAACGGGGGTAACGGAGGTAAACGGCTATCTGGCCGCGTATGTGGCCACCAGCGCAAATATTGGGGAACTGAACGCAGGCTGGCGCTACATGATGGCGCGGTATGATACGCACTCTGATTTTGCAGAAACATGGTGCGCGCTGGATAAAGCCGCATGGCCCCAGAACAAGGATGGTGCATCCTGCCCCAAGCAGTTTGTAAAAACCGTGCCGTTTCCGCAAACTCTGGCGCAATCTCTGGTGCAGTGGGGGTACATCACACCCCAGCAGAGTGCTGCTCTTGGCTATGATGTAGAGAAAATAAAGCAGAACCAGCAGCAGGTTATTGCCACCACTACCAAGGCATGGCGTGCTGCACATTAGGCAGATTACAGCCCTGCTGGCAGGCAGATTTGTGCCAGAACACAACACAGCCTAAAACTTGGGCTTGTTTTGCCATGTTCTGCCAGCGGGAGTGTAATGGAAGATCTGTTTGAAGGGCATAATGTGGGCACCGCCCGCCCTCTGAAACTTTCAGAAGATGTTGTGAGCACCGCCACCTATGGCGGCCCAGACAAATGCTACCGTTATAAGCTGAAACGGGTGTGGGACCCATCACGCCCACTGGTGATGTGGCTGATGATGAACCCATCCGTCGCCACAGAATATGGGGATGACCGCACCGTGGCCAAATGCCAGCGCTATGCCCGTGCATGGGGGTATGGTGGTATTCTGGTGGGCAATACATTTGCGTATCGGTGCACAGATCAGCTTCGGTTGCTGGAAACGCCAGATCCGATAGGGCCGGAAAATGATAAAGCCCTGCTGGAAATGGCGCAGGAAGCCAATAAGGTGATTGCAGCCTATGGCACGCCACACCACAAGGCCCTGCTGGCCCGTGGGCCGGATGTGGTGCATATGCTCCAGCAACACGGTATTACGGTGGATGCGTTGCGGTTAAGCAAAACAGGCCGCCCGTGCCATCCGCTCTATTTGCCAGCAAGTCTGCTGCCCGAGCCTTTGCCAACCAACCTGGTGCAAAGCTAACAGGCACATAACGGAAAGCAGCTTTCTGCCCATGTGTATTGACGCCAAGCCCCGTTCGGTATCCGATACACATAAAGGTGTTTGAGTTCTGCACATCATGCCTGCCACATTGCAAAATAAGGCGTGCTGTGCAGCAAAGTTAAGGGAAATATGCATATTATGGCCTTACAGAACACGCAGGGTGCCGCAGGCGGTTATCTGGCATCTGCCGAATTTGCCACCATGCTGGACAGGCTGGGTGAAGTGGCAGCACGTACGGGCCTGAACGTGGCCCACGGCCAGCAGGTCATTATTACGGCACCCCTCCACGCCGTGCCGCTGGTGCGCCGCATTACGGAGCACGCGTACAAGGCCGGGGCCTCACTCGTCAGCACGTTTTATTCGGATGAGGAAACCACGCTGGCCCGTTACAAATACGCGGCGGAAGATACGTTTGATACCGCAGCAGGCTGGCTTGCCGGAGGGATGACGGAAGCCTTCCGTAACGGTGCCGCGCGTATGGCCATTACGGGCTCTAACCCGGCATTGCTGGCGGGGCAGAACCCGGAACGTATTTCCCGCGCCAGCAGGGCCAATTCCCGCGTGAACCGGCCTGCCATGGAAATTATCACCAATTTTGATGTGAACTGGTGCATCGTGGCGGCCGCTTCCCCAGCTTGGGCAGCACAGGTGTTTCCTGATCTGCCGGTTGATCAGGCGGTAGAAAAACTGTGGCAGGCCATTTTTTCTGTCTCGCGCATTACGGGTGAAAACCCGGTAGCGGATTGGGAGGCCCATAATGCCGTTCTGCATCGCCGCGCCGCATTTTTGAATGATGCCCGTTACAGCGCGCTACATTTTAAAGGCCCCGGCACAGACCTGATGGTAGGGCTGGCAGATGGGCACGAATGGGCAGCCGGTGCGGAAAAAGCCGGAAACGGCATTGTGTGCAACCCCAACATTCCAACCGAGGAAGTGTTTACAACACCGCATCGCCTCAAGGTAGATGGCACGGTGGCAGCCACCAAGCCGCTTTCTCATCAAGGCACGTTGATTGAGGATATTCGCGTAAGGTTTGAAGGCGGACGCATTGTGGAAATGCACGCCAGCAAAGGCGAAGATGTGCTGGCCCGCGTGCTGGATACGGATGAAGGCGCACGCCGTTTGGGGGAAGTGGCGCTTGTGCCCAATTCCTCCCCCATTTCGCGCAGCGGTATTTTGTTCCAGAACACATTGTTTGATGAAAACGCCGCCAGCCATATCGCATTGGGGCAATCTTACACCAAATGTATGCGCGATACGGCTGGGCAGGATGAGGCCGCATTGGCCGCCCGCGGGGCTAATAGCAGCATGATCCATATAGACTGGATGATTGGTTCTGGGGACATTGATGTGGACGGCATATATGCCAAAGGTGAACGCGTGGCATTGATGCGCAAAGGTGAATGGGTGATAGAAGCATGAGACATACTCTAAAACTTTCCTTCCGCTCTGCTCTGCTGGGCGTTATGGGCGCTGCAGCGCTTGTGGTTGGCACAGCGGCACAGGCGCAAACGGTTTCTACCGGTGGCAATGGCGCGCCCAATTTAACGCCAGAGCAGGTTGCCACTTTGCAGCATGATATGGATACCGCGCTGCATTACCATCTGGCCCCAAACGTGCTGCCGCGCCTGACCACAACGCTGAAGGAAATTCAGGCCGCCGGTATTCAGCCGCCCTCACGCTTTGGCATGTCTCTGGACCAGCAGATTGCCCTTGTGCAGCAGGTGCCGGGTTTGGATCCGATTTTGCAAAAAAATGGCTTTTCAGCACATGATTTTGTTATGAGCCTTACCTGTGTGGGCCTAACGGGCAGCCTGATGAACGTGCCTGCCAACCCCAGCAACACCAAGATGCCGCAGCCTGAACCTGCTAATGTGGCTATTCTCAAATCCAACCCGCAGGATTTGCAAAATCTGGTTACGGTTCTGCGTTCGGCCCATCAGTCTGGTGGTGCGCTTTCGCACTAATTTCACACATACATATTGGTGTGTAAGAAAATGGCAGGTTTTTCCTGCCATTTTTTATGTGTGATGGTTTAGTTTTTCTTCTGATGTGGCTTGGCATGGCATGTTTCCGGCTTGGGTAAATCCAGCACATGCAATGTACCCTTCATACGGAAATCTCCAAAATCCAGCGTCAAATTGTCAGAAACACCATTGGCAAAATACCGCATGCCAATTTCATATTCCGGCATCATGTTTGGTGGCGTGCGTGAAAAAAAGGCCACATGCACACGGCCAGATTGCAAGGCGTTCAGGGCAGTAAAATCCGTGGGGGGTGTTGTATTGGCCCAGCCTAAAAGGGTTATGTACGTATCTGCCGCGCCATCTGGTGATGTGCCATCAAAGATAGGGGCTGAAATCTCGGTTTTTCCGCTTCGGGCGGCATCCAGAATGGAAACGGTATGCTGGATGGGGAACAACGTGCCAGCCGGAAGCGGGAGTGTTTTGGCTAAAGGTTTTTCGTAATGCGCTGTGCCAGAACCATCCGGGTGCAGTGTGGCTTCCCCCCGCAGGTTTTGCAGCAATTTGCCGTTAGATGTTTCCATGGTGCGAAAGATCAGGTTGCGCCCATCTGCACTTTCAAACGTGGAATAGTCAGATACCAGATGCTCTACGCCGTTCTGGCGGGTTACGCTTTGAATATCCAGCCGCTGTTGGGTGGACCATCCGCTGCACCCATGCCGCACGCTGTAAAGCATGGTGCCCGTGGCCGATAATGTTTTGCCGCCAGAGGCTTCTGTGAGTGTGAGATCATACACCGCGCGTTGCGAGGCAATCTGGTTGATATCTGAATCGGAAAAAGAATGTGCAGTGTTGGGCGTAGTACTGGGGCGTGCTTCAGCCGGTGGGGCATTTTGTGAAACAGTGCCCGAAGGCACCACAGCACCGGCTGTTTGTGCATGCGCCATGTGCAAAGGCAGGGCGACCACGCCACCCAGCAGCACAGATGCAACGGCCTTGCGTACCGCACGGGCATTATGCCCCGGCGTAAAGCAAAAACCTTGGGCAAGGGGTAGGGGAAGTGGCAGGCGGCGTGAACGTCTCATACCCGGTACAAAAAAACATCCGGCGCGGTCTTGCAACCACCCGGATGCCAAAAGGGCCGGGGTGTGGCCCTTTTACATGCATATGTGAAAGCCCGATCAGTCTTTCTTGACAGCGGGCTTCAGGTTCAACGCGAGGGAGAGTTCCTTCAGGCGTTCCGGCGGAACGGGGGCCGGAGCACCCATCATCAGGTCTTCGCCCTGCTGGTTCAGCGGGAACAGAATGACTTCACGGATGTTCGGCTCATCAGCCAGCAGCATCACAATACGGTCCACACCGGGGGCAGACCCACCATGCGGCGGCGCACCGTAGCGGAAGGCATTGAGCATACCGCCAAAGCGGGCTTCTACTTCGCTTTCCGGGTAACCAGCAATTTCAAAGGCGCGGATCATCACATCCGGCAGGTGGTTACGGATAGCGCCGGAGGAAAGCTCAATGCCGTTACACACAATGTCATACTGGTAAGCCAGAATATCCAGCGGGTCTTTGGTGTTCAGTGCTTCCAGACCACCCTGCGGCATGGAGAACGGGTTGTGCGAGAAGTCAATCAGCCCCGTTTCTTCATTCAGCTCATACATCGGGAAGTCCGTGATCCAGCAGAAACGGAAGGCATCCTTTTCAATCAGATCCAGTTCTTCAGCAATGCGTGTGCGCACAAGGCCAGAGAACTTGGCCACATCATGCCCCTTGCCAGCTGCAAAGAACACGGCATCACCGGGGTTCAGCCCCAGCTTGGTGCGAATGGCTTCTACGCGGTCGGCTTCAAGGTTCTTGGCAATCGGGCCCTGGCCGCCTTCTTCTGCAAAGGTGATGTAACCTAGGCCGCCAGCCCCGTTTTCACGCGCCCAGGCGTTCAGCTTGTCATAGAAGGAGCGGGGGCGGCCACCAGCGCCGGGGGCCGGAATGGCGCGCACTTCACCACCATCGGCTGCAATGCGGGCAAACAGGCCAAAGCCGGAACCGGCAAAATCTTCCGTTACATCGGTAATCAGCAGCGGGTTGCGCAGGTCTGGCTTATCAGAACCATACACCTTCATGGCGCGGGCGTAGGGAATACGCTCAAACGGTGCGGTGCTTACGGCGCGGCCCTTGCCGAACTCTGTAAACAGGCCAGACATCACTTCTTCCAGAACGGCAAAGATTTCGTCCTGCGTGGCAAAGGCCATTTCAAAGTCGAGCTGGTAAAACTCACCGGGGGAGCGATCCGCGCGGGAGGCTTCATCACGGAAGCACGGAGCAATCTGGAAGTAGCGGTCAAACCCGGCCACCATTGCAAGCTGCTTGAACTGCTGCGGGGCCTGCGGCAGGGCGTAAAACTTGCCGGCATGGGTGCGGGAGGGCACCAAAAAGTCACGCGCACCTTCGGGGGAGGATGCTGTTAGGATGGGGGTCTGGAACTCGGTAAAGCCCAGATCCGTCATGCGGCGGCGCATGCTGGCAATAATGGCGGAACGTAGGCGGATGTTGGCGTGCACCTGCTCGCGCCGCAGATCAATATAGCGGTAACGCAGGCGCAACTCGTCAGAATAATGTTCCTGCCCGGCAACCTGTAGCGGCAGCACAGCGGCGGAGGACTGTACAATCAGCTCACGCGCACGCAGCTCAATATCACCCGTGGCAAGGTCTGGGTTGCGGGTGGTTTCATCACGCAGCACCACGTCACCCGTTACGGTTATCACGCTTTCCACGCGCAGGTGCTCGGCCGTTTCCATAACGGGGGAACCAGCGGGAATAACAATCTGCGTCAGGCCTGTTTCATCGCGCAGGTCAATAAACAGCAGCCCGCCGTGGTCCCGCTTGCTATGCACCCAGCCGGACAGGCGCGCGGTGGTGCCGGCATCGCTGGCGCGAAGGGCCGAACAGCTGTGGGAACGGTAAGGATGCATGGTCTTGTCCTGAAATCTGGCCCGGCGTTGCAGCAGGGGTGGTTTTTGGCAATGATTCCGTTGTGCCCGGAGGAAGCAGTGGAGCAGCGCTTATGTCAAGGCCGCACTGTATATCTTGCGTCTTATAAGGCACCTTGCCCGCGCACGCAGCTGCGTAAATCTGCTGCCAGCGCGGCAATGGCTTCTGGCCGTGCGTCCCACGCAAACATAAAGCGGCAGATGCCCCCAAAAAACGTGTAAAAGCGCCAGCCACGGGCCCGCAGTTCGTTCATCACAGGTTCGGGCATCAGCAAAAATACGGCGTTGGATTGCACGGGCCATGCCAGTTTGATGGAGGGAATATCCTCTACCGCCTGTGCAAACTGGCGTGCGCTGGCATTGGCGTGGCGTGCGTTATCCAGCCATGCGCCACTATGGATCATGGCCAGCCACGGGGCAGACAGAAAGCGCATTTTAGAGGCTGTTTGCCCGCTCTGCTTGGCGCGCTCGGCAAAGCCATGGGCCATGCTGCGTTTAAAAAACACTACGGCTTCCCCCATGGCCATGCCGTTTTTGGTGCCACCAAAGCTTAGGGCATCCACGCCGGATTGCCATGTCATGGCCGCAGGTGTGCAGCCCAGCATGGCAACGGCATTGGCAAAACGCGCACCATCCATGTGCAGCCGCAAGCCGTGATCATGGCAGGCATTGGCAATGGCCCGAATCTCATCCACCGAATACACAAGCCCGTTTTCTGTGGGTTGCGTAATGGTTACCACTGCGGGGGTGGAAGAGTGCGGATCGCTGGCGCGGCGGGCGGCCAGTTTTATGGCTTCAGGTGTCAGCTTACCGTCTGGGGTGGGGGGCGTTATCAGTTTGGCGCCACCGGTAAAAAACTCTGGCGCACCGCGTTCGGAGGTTTCGGCATGTGCCACTTCCGAGGCAATAATGCTGCAATAGGGCGGGCACAATGTTGCCAGTGCCAGCGCATTGGCTGCCGTGCCGGTGAGCACAAAAAACACTGCGGCTTCAGGCGCTTCAAACACATCCGCCACCGCTTTGGCGGCAAGGCGTGTCCAGGCATCATCCCCATATGCGGGGGTGGAGCCCTTGGCCGCGCGGCTTATGGCTTCCAGCGCCTGTGGGCACAGGCCTGCATAATTATCACTGCCAAACTGTTGTGGGGGCGTGGTGGTTTGCGGCAGGGGCATAAGCGGCTTCTCCGGCAAGGGCTGTGGGGCAACAGGTGCCAAAGCCTGCCCTATAGCACAAGCTATACCTTGCTCCTGCACAGCTTTTGCTGTAAGGCGCTGCCACTGCGTGGGCACCCCTGGAGGCCTGCGTGATTAAGTTTTTTATGGAGAAGTCAACGTGTCCAAGATTACATCTATCGAAGCTTCGGCGCGCGCGAAGGCTGGTAAGGGGGCAGCGCGGGCAACGAGGCGTGCAGGGCTTGTTCCCGGCGTTATCTACGGCGGCAAGCAGGAACCCACCCTTATTGCTATCGACCCACGCATTATCATCAAGGGCATTCAGGCATCTGGCTGGCGCTCTCGCGTGTATGAAATCAAGGTTGATGGCAAGGCAGAACGCGCTCTGGTGCGTGACGTGCAGCTGCACCCGGTGAAGGATTCCCCTGTTCACGTTGACTTCCTGCGTCTGGCCGCTGGTTCTCGCGTGCATGTTGAAGTGTCTGTTCACTTCGAAAACGAAGAAGCATGCCCCGGCATCAAGCGCGGCGGTGTGCTGAACGTTGTGCGCCACACCATTGAAGTGGACGTGCCGGCAGACAACATTCCCGAATTCTTCACGGTTGACCTGTCCAAGCTGGACATTGCGGACAACGTGCGTTGGGAAGATGTGCAGGGCACCGAAGGCGTAACCCCGCTGACCCACGAAGAAAACTTTGTTGTGGCTTCCATTGCCGCTCCGAGCGTGGACACCACCGAAGGTGCAGAAGCTGCTACGGAAGAAGCCGCTTCCTGATCGGAAGCCGGTTTATTCGGGTTGTTTATTAGGCATGGGGGTGCGTGCAGATGCGCGTGCCCCCTGTGCTGTTCATAACGTTAGGTGGAATCAGCAATGCTGCTCTGGGTCGGGTTGGGCAATCCCGAATCCTCCATGCGTCGGCACCGGCATAATGTTGGCTTTATGGCGGTGGAAGCCATTGCCCGTAAGTACGGGTTCACGCCATGGCGCAACCGCTTTAAGGGCGAGGTTGCAGAAGGCCGCATAGGCGGGCAGAAAGTTCTGCTGCTGCTGCCCATGACCTACATGAACAAATCGGGTGAAAGCGTGCAGGAAGCCGCCGCTTTTTACAAAATTGCACCCGAAAATATTACCGTTTTTCATGATGAGCTGGATCTGGCACCGGGCCGCCTGCGCATAAAGCGTGGGGGAGGGGCTGCGGGGCATAACGGTTTGCGCTCTACAGATAAAATGTTGGGCACGCCAGAATATTGGCGTGTGCGCATAGGCATTGGCCACCCCGGCGCCAAGGAACGGGTGCACGGCTGGGTGCTGGGCAATTTTACGGAAACAGACCGGCAGGAATGGCTGGAACGGCTGCTTGATCGCATGGCCGATGCCGCCCCCCTGTTGGCAGATGGGCGGGCAGACCAGTTCATGACAAAGGTTGCACTGCCGGAAGGGAGCAAGGGCTGATGGGTTTTAACTGCGGTATTGTCGGGCTACCCAATGTGGGTAAATCCACGCTGTTCAACGCGCTTACGGCCACGGCCACGGCGCAGGCAGCCAATTATCCTTTCTGCACGATCGAGCCCAATACAGGCCGCGTGGCTGTGCCAGACCCCCGGCTGGACAAGCTGGTGGAAATTGGCAAATCACAGCGCGAAGTGCCCACCAGCCTTGAGTTTGTAGATATTGCCGGCCTTGTGCGCGGCGCCTCCAAGGGTGAAGGGCTGGGCAACCAGTTTTTGGCCAACATCCGTGAAGTAGACGCCATTATCCATGTGCTGCGCTGCTTTGAAGATGATGACATCACCCACGTTGAAGGCGGCGTGGACCCCGTGCGTGATGCCGACATTATTGAAACGGAGCTGATGCTGGCGGATCTGGATTCGCTGGAAAAACGTCTGCCCAATCTGGAAAAGCGCGCCCGCAACCGGGATACCGAAGCCACAGCCCAGCTTGCCGTCATGGCACCGCTGATGGAAGCGCTGCGTGAAGGCCGCCCGGCCCGCACCGCCATTCCGGCAGGGGAAGAAGAAGCCGTGCGCCGCCTGCAGCTGCTCACCACCAAGCCGGTGCTGTATGTGTGCAACGTGGATGAAGACTCGGCTGCAACTGGCAACAAGTTCTCAGAACAGGTGCAGGCCAAGGCTGCGGCGGAAGGTGCTGCTGCCGTTATTGTGTCTGCCGCGATTGAAGCCGAAGTCAGCCAGCTTGAAAATGAAGAACGGCGCGAGTTTCTGGAAGGTCTGGGCCTTCAGGATAGCGGGCTGGATAGGGTTATTGCCGCTGGCTACAAGCTGCTGGGCCTGTGCACCTACTTTACCGTAGGCCCCAAGGAAGCCCGTGCCTGGACAATTACCGCAGGCACCAAGGCCCCGCAGGCTGCCGCCGTTATTCACAATGATTTTGAACGCGGCTTCATTGCATGTGAAACTGTCGCGTATGATGATTACGTTCAGTATGGTGGGGAAGCTGGCGCAAAGGAAGCCGGACGCCTGCGTATTGAAGGGCGAGATTACGTGGTGCAGGATGGCGATGTGCTGCTGTTCCGCTTTAACGTTTAACAGCCACGCACAACTACAAATGACAGCTTGATGGCCTGCCACCACCGGCAGGCCAGATAGAAAGATGGAGATAGGAACGCCGTTATGAACGCGGAGGGTGAGAGTAAGCTGCAAGGGGTTACAACGGCTGCGGCCAATCCCGTGCAGGATGTTCCAGCGCAGGCACAAGGGCTGGGGCCAATGGCTGCCTTGGCCCATCGTGCTCGGCTGGCGGCCCGCACACTGGCGCAAAGTTCTTCCGCCACGCGGGATAAAGCCCTGTGGGCCGCTGCGGCGGCTTTGCGTGAGGCTGCTCCCGCCATTCTGGAAGCCAACGCGCAGGATCTTGCCGCTTCCACCGCTAATGATGCGTTTCGTGATCGGCTTACCCTCACGCCCGAACGGGTGGAAGCCATGGCCCGTGGTCTGGAAGAAATTGCAGATCTGCCAGACCCCGTAGGCCGTGTGCTGGAGGAATGGACACGCCCCAACGGCCTGCGCATCCGCCGCGTTGCCACCCCTGTGGGTGTGATTGGCATGATTTATGAAAGCCGGCCCAATGTGGGGGCAGATGCCTCTGGGCTGTGCATTAAATCCGGCAATGCCGTGCTGCTGCGTGGGGGATCGGAAAGCCTGAACAGCGCACGCGCCATTCATGCCGCCATGCAGGCCGGGTTACGCTCCGCCGGTTTGCCGGAAGATGCCGTGCTGATTGCCCCAGATGCCAACCGCGCCCATGTGGCGGAAATGCTCACGGCTTCTGGCCTGATTGACCTGATTATTCCGCGTGGTGGACGTTCATTGGTCGAACGTGTGCAGCGTGAGGCCCGCGTGCCTGTGCTGGCCCATGCTGAAGGGCTGTGCCACACCTATATTCATTCTGCTGCAGATTTTGCCATGGCGCGCCGCATTGTGCTCAACGCCAAAATGCGTCGCACCGGCATTTGTGGCTCAACAGAAACCCTGTTGATAGATGCGGCCATTGCGCCAGCGTTGTTGCCGCAGATTGTGGCAGATCTGGCAGAAAAAGGCTGCACCTTTAAGGCGGATGCCGAAGCCCGCGCCATTATGCCCGATCTGCCCGCTGCAACGGAAAAAGACTTTGCAACAGAATGGCTGGATGCGGTTCTGAACATTGCCGTGGTGGATGGTGTGGATGAAGCGCTGGACCATATTGCGCAGTATGGATCTTCCCACACAGAAGCCATTGTGACAGCGGATGAAAACATGGCCATACGGTTCATGAACGGTGTTTCCAGCGCTGTGGTGATGTGGAATGCCTCCACCCAGTTCTGTGATGGGGGTGAGTTTGGCTTTGGTGCGGAAATTGGCATTGCCACTGGCCGCTTCCATGCCCGTGGCCCGGTGGGTGTGGAGCAGCTGACAACCTTCCGTTACGAAGTGATTGGCACCGGGCAGGTGCGCCCCTGATTTTTTCGGCCATGCGGCCAACTGCACGGGGCGCGCACAGGTGCCGGTAACTTTCCAACCACATCCGGCTGCAAAGCCTTGTGCACGTGGCACTGTTATTCCCACTTGGGGGGATAACAGATGCCTGCGTATTGGGCTTTTGGGTGGGTCTTTCAATCCCGGCCACAAAGGGCATCAGGCCATTGCGCGGCGTGCGCTAGCGGTGCTGGGGTTAGACCAGGTGTGGCTTATGGTTTCACCCGGTAACCCGCTTAAAGCCGGGCGCTCAGATATGGCGGCCTTGCCTGCACGCTTGGCCACGGCGCGCCAACTGGCAGATGGGCGGCGCATTATTGCCACGGATATCGAAAGCCGAATCGGCACACGTTATACGGTGGATACAGTGCGGGTGCTGCAAACGCGCTTTCCGCGTGCGCGGTTTGTGTGGCTGATGGGCGCAGATGGTCTGGCCACCTTGCCGCGCTGGAAAAACTGGCGGCAGCTTGTGCATAGCGTGCCAGTGGCAGTTTTCCCTCGTCCGGGGCAAAATGCGCGGGCCTTGCATGGGCTTGCCGGGCGGTATCTGGCCCGCTGGCGGGTGCCTGCATGGCGTGCACATGCCCTTGCGGAACTTTCTCCCCCCGTGTGGGCTTTTCTTCCGGGGGCACAAAACAGTATATCTGCAACAGCTATTCGTCAGCAGGGCGGATTCAATGTCGCTGCAGGCCAACCCCATACCCCCGATACGCTTTAAAGATCAGGAGAACGGTCATTCCTACCAAGCCCCCCGCCGAAACATCAGCTCGTTCCCGCACGGCCACCACGTCCGCCAAAGGGCGTGCCGCACCTGCACGTGCCACCACAGCTGGCGCTGCTGCGCCCGGTTCCGTGCGTAAAAAAGCCGCTGCGGCTGGCCCCAAGGCCACCACCAAGCGCGAAGCCGTGGCCCCGGATATGCTGGAGCAATCTCTGGCGCTCATCACCGCCAGCCTTGAAGATGACAAGGCCGAAGATATTGTGGTGATCGACCTTGCAGGCCGTGCCTCCTTTGCAGACCGGATGGTGATTGCCACAGGTCTGGCAGACCGTCAGATTTCCGCCATGGCGCAGCATATTGAACGCAAGCTGCGTGATATCGGCATCAAGCGCGTGATGGTGGAAGGCGCCAACGGGTCTGACTGGGTGCTGCTGGATACGGGCGATATTGTGGTGCATCTGTTCAAGCCAGAAGCACGCACCCTGTATGGGCTGGAAAAAATGTGGGGCAAGGAACTGGATGAAGGCGCAGAAGGCAACGTGACCCGCCTGTAATCGCCTAGTTCATGATGTTGTTCTCTGATTTTTCAGTGCGTATGGGTGCACCGGCATGAGGCTGGTGGCCATTGGGCGTATGAAGGATAAATCCGAGCGGGCGCTGGTGGAACGGTACCTTAAGCGCCTGCGCCCCAAGCTGGAGATTATAGAACTGCCAGATGGGCGCGGCAGCCCGGATGAAATCAAACGGCGCGAGGCACAGGCCATTCTGGCCGCTTGCCCCGCGCAAAGCCACGTTGTGGTGCTGGATGAAGCCGGGCGCAATTTCAGCAGCCCGGATTTTTCCAATGCCGTGCAAGGCTGGCTAACGGCTGGCCGTACCCCCTGCTTTGTTATTGGCGGGGCGGAGGGGCTGGATGCCTCGGTTATCCAGCGGGCCGATGCGTCCATGTCCTTTGGCACACTTACATGGCCGCATATGTTGGTGCGGATTATGCTGGTGGAACAAATTTACCGCGCGCAGGCTATTGCGGCGGGGCATCCGTATCATCGTTCCGGGCGGCCATAAGGGGCTGCTGGCTGCTTTTATGGCATGGCGGCAGTGAACCACGGGGTCTGCCTGCATGGGGGCAGACCTGATAGCGTCCGGCCTTTCCTGAACAGACCGGACTGAAGATACATGACAGACGTTCTCTACACTCCGGATGCCCTGCGGCAGTTGCAGTACACAGGCAACGCCGTTCTGATAGATGTGCGTTCGGAAGAAGATTTTGCCAAAGGGCATATTCCCGGTGCCGTGAACATGCCGGATATTTTTACCTATCTGGCAGAAACATCAGAAAGCGGGCTGGCCAGCTTGCAACAGAAGTTTTCATCGCTGTTTGCGCAATACGGTCTGGATGGCAGCAAAACAGCGGTTGTGTATGAAGATGCCCTGCATACACGTTATGGCGCGTCCTGCCGTGGATACTGGATATTGCAGTATCTGGGTTACCCCAAGGTGGGTATTCTGGATGGCGGGTTGCGGGCGTGGCAGGCCTCTGGTGGTACGTTGACGCAGGATGTCACGCACCCAGCACCCACGCAGTTTCCGCTTTCTATCAACCACGCGCTGATGGCCACGCGGGAAGATGTGTTTGCGGCCCTTACCAACCCGTCCATCAAGCTGCTGGATAACCGCGACAAGGTGGAATGGCTGGGTGAAAGCTCATCACCTTACGGGGTGGATTTTGCGCCGCGCAAAGGGCGTATTCCCGGTGCTGTGTGGATTGAGTGGTATAGCTTCATGCATACGCAGGATCAGGAAGCACGCTTTAAAACACCGGAAGAAATTCGGGCTCTGGCCGCCACGCGCAACCTGTGCCCGGATGATGATATCATTATCTACTGCTTCAAGGGCGCACGTGCAGCCAACACCTATGTGGCGCTGGCTTCTGCCGGGTTTACCAAGCTGCGCATCTATATGGGATCATGGAACGAGTGGTCTCGCCATGCGGATATGCCCATAGAAGATGGCGTGCCACGGGCTTCTGTGCCGTATCGCCCGCAGCGGGGCTGAGGCAGTTAGAGGTTTTCCGAATCTGCAAAGGGGGCGGTGTCATGCTGGCGCTGCTCCCACTTGCGGCAGGCGGTGCGCAACACCGTTACAAACCGCGTAACCAGCGGCATGTTCTGCCCGGTGCGGATGGCAACAGCCAATGTGGCGCGGGGTGCGGGTTCACTAATGGCATGAAACGTGACCCCGCCAGCATGAATCTGGCTGAGTGAACGCGGCACAACAGAAACCCCAAGCCCCGCCGCCACCAAAGGCACGGTGCCCGCAATTTGCGGGGCCTGCTGGCCCATTGTAGGGGTAACGCCCGCAAGCTGATAGGCCGACAGAATGGCATCATGAAAGCCCGGGCCCAACTCACGCGGGAAGATAATCAGCGGGTCATCTGCCACCATATCCAAACTGATCACCGGTTCCTTGGCCAGCCTGTGGCCACGGGGCAGGGCGATAACCGTGGGTTCATCCAGCAGGTGAAAAACCGAGAGGCGTGAGGGATCGGTAAACGGCGGGCGGATAATGGCAATATCCACGCTGGGTTCGTGCAATGCCGCACACAGGGCAGGGGTGTTGCTTTCTTCCAAAGAGAGCGTGACATCGGGCGCCATTTCCCGAAACCGGCGAATGGTAAGCGGAATAACCGGCAACAGCGGCACAGCCCCGGCCAACCCTACGCGAATATGCCCTCTTTCCCCCCGCGCCAGACCTTCTGCCGTGGAAAGGAATTGCGCCTGCAAATCCAGAATGGTGCGGGCGCGGGGCAAAAGCACTTCGCCAATTTCTGTCAGCTTCATGCCCCGAGTCTGCCGTTCAAACAGCGTTACGCCCAGATTGCGCTCAAGCTGGCGGATTTGCTGGCTGAGTGGGGGTTGCTCAATACCCAGTGCCTCTGCGGCATGGGTAATGCTGCCATGCTCGGCAACGGTTACGAAGTAGCGCAGGTGCCTGATATCCATATGGTATATGTAATACATATGGATAACGTGTTCAATATATATTGGAAGACTGGCTTCCACTGTTATAACGTGCGGGCGAAACGAACTTAAACCACCATGCGTTTGTGGGAGTATTGCAGCATGAAAAAACAGTCGGTGATGGACATGGATGTCCGCTCTTCTGCCCTTGGCAACGGCGTGCTGAAAAAGCCTGTTGCAAACCGTTTGTACCAGACCTCCACCATGGCTGCCCTGCTGGATGCGGTGTACGATGGTGAAACCACGCTGGATGAACTGCTCCAGCACGGTAACTTCGGCCTAGGCACATTCAACGCCCTTGATGGCGAAATGATTGTGACGGACGGCGTGGTGCGCCAGTTCCGTGCAGAAGGTCTGGCCGCAGAAGTGCCCGGTTCTCTTAAAACGCCGTTTGCCTGCGTAACGTATTTTGAACCGGAAAAAACGGTTACCATCGATTCCCCCAAAACCAAGGAAACGTTTGAAGAGCTGGTGGACAGCCTGCTTGGTAACCCCAACCTGTTTGGTGCCGTGCGCTTTACGGGTGAATTCCAGCGCGTTGATACCCGCACGGTGTTTTGCCAGTGCAAGCCGTATCCGCACATGCTGGAAGTGGTGAAAAAGCAGCCCACCTGCACCATGGAAAACGTTATGGGCACCATGATCGGCTTCCGCACCCCGGTTTACATGCAGGGCGTGAATGTTGCGGGCTACCACCTGCACTTCCTTTCTGAAGATAGCAAACGTGGCGGGCATGTTACGGAATATCGCCTTGTGCGCGGCAAGCTGGAAGTGGCTTCCATTTCCGATCTGGAAATTCAGCTGCCCCGTACGGAACAGTTCGCCAAGGCTGACCTGAACCCTGAAAGCCTGAGCGAAGCCATCCGTATTGCTGAAGGCGGCTGAGCCTCCATTCGCTGAACATTTTTAACGGGGCTGCTGAAAAACAGCTTTCTGGCAGCCCAGTTTTTGCAGGACAGAACTGAAATGACCAATCCGGCAGACAACGCCGCTCAGTGCGGTGCGGAGCTTATTGTCAAAAATCTGGAAGCCCACGGCGTCAAGCACGTGTTCGGTATTCCGGGCGCTAAGGTAGACCGTCTGTTTGATGCGCTGGTGGATTCCTCCATCACAACCGTTGTTACGCGGCATGAACAGAACGCAGCCTTTATTGCAGGTGGTCTTGGCCGTCTTACAGGCAAGGCAGGCGTGTGCATTGCTACATCCGGCCCCGGTGCTTCCAACTTTGTAACCGGCCTTGCCACCGCCAATTCTGAAGGCGACCCGGTGCTGGCCATTGGTGGCGCCGTAAAACTGGCAGACCGCCTGAAGCTGACGCACCAGACCATGGATACGGTCAACCTGTTCAAGCCCATCACCAAATACAGTGTTGAGCTGACAACCCCGGTTGCGATTTCTGAAGTGATGGCCAACGCTTTCCGCTTTGCAGAAGGTGGCCGCCCCGGTGCTGCTTTTGTCAGCACGCCTATGGATGTGCTTTCCATGCCGGCACATGCGCCGGTTCTGGCTGGCCGTCCGCTGCCGCGCGTTGGCGGTGCCCCGGCTGATGTGATTGCAGAAGCCGCAACCATGCTGAAAAACGCCAAACGCCCTGTGGTTCTGCTGGGTATGCTGGCCAGCCGCCCGGATGTGGCAGAAGGCGTGCGCGCTTTTGTAAAAGAAACCGGCGTGCCGGTTGTGGGTACCTATCAGGCTGCTGGTGCGGTTTCTGAAGATCTGGTGGACCGTTTTGGTGGCCGCGTTGGCCTGTTCCGCAACCAGCATGGTGATCAGCTTCTGCACGAAGCCGATGTTGTTGTGGCTATCGGCTACAACCCGGTAGAATATGATCCGTGGCTGTGGAACGTGAATGATGACCGCAAGATCATCAACGTAGATATCGTTCCTGCAGAACTGGATAACGCCTACGTTCCGGCCATTGAGCTGATTGGTGAAATTGCACCCACGCTGACAGTGCTGGCAAAAGATGCAGGCAAGCTGGCTCGTGCTTCAGAACTGGAAGCTGTTCTGGAAGGCTACAAAAAAGCCCGCACCACCGCGCTGCTGGAAGCCCGCAGCACCAGCAACAACGCTGTGCATCCGCTCCAGATCGTGCGTGAGCTGGAACAGTTTGTAACCCCGGATATGACACTGTGCCTGGATATGGGCACCTTCCATATCTGGCTGGCACGTTATCTGCTGTCCTTCCGGGCACGTCAGGTGCTTATCAGCAATGGTCAGCAGACAATGGGCGTTGGTCTGCCGTGGGGTATTGCCGCAAGCCTGCTGAATCCGGCGCAGAAAGTGCTGTCCATCTCTGGTGATGGTGGGTTCATGATGTCCAGCATGGAACTGGAAACGGCTGTGCGCCTGAAGTGCAACCTGATCCACATGGTTTGGATTGATGAAGCCTACAACATGGTGGAAATGCAGGAGCAGAAGAAATATGGCCGTGGTTCTGGCGTGAACTTTGGCCCCATTGATTTTGCAAAATATGCAGAAGCCTGCGGCGCAACGGGCATTAACGCCACCACGGAAGATGAAGTGCGTCAGGCCCTGCGTACGGCCATGGATGTAGAAGGCCCGGTGGTTATTGCCGTGCCGGTTGATTACTCCCACAACCATCTGCTCATGCAGCCGCTGGCTCAGCTGGGTGAAACGAGTGCCGCAGCGTAAAGCTGCGCAAAAAACGCAGGCCAGATTTTTTTGCTGATGTGCGCGCCGCCTGTTTTGCAAAATGCTTCATTTTGTTATAACAAGCGGCGTAGCAGTTCAGGCTGCCAGAAAGGGCAGCACAGCATGACAGAAATTTGGGCCAGCAAAGCAGATGTTACCATTCTGCCTTATTGTGAATTCCCCTGCATATTTCTGCCAGTCTATCAGGGTAGGGGAATGAACAAATCCTTTCAGTCGTGCAAAGTGTATATACAGTTGGGCAATGGCGCAGTGTGCCAATGCGCAGGCTGTGGCACACTTGCCAAAACGGCAGAATAGGGGGCAGGCGTAATGGCAGTAACATCTGTAGAAACAGCAGGCGGCAAAACCCGGCGCGGTGCAGCGGTTTTGCTGGAAGTGCTGCGGAGCGAAGGGGTTGAATACATATTCGGCAACCCCGGCACTACGGAACTGCCGCTGATAGATGCTCTGCTGGAAGTGCCCAACGTGCATTACGTGTTGGGCCTTCAGGAAGCCAGCGTGGTGGCCATGGCAGATGGTTACGCGCAGGCCGCCCGCAAACCGGGCTTTCTTAACCTGCATACGGCAGGTGGTTTGGGCCACGGCATGGGCAATCTGCTCAATGCCAGTGTTTCGCAAACCCCATTGGTGGTGACTGCCGGGCAGCAGGATTCCCGCCACACCATTTCTGATCCGCTTCTGTTTGGTGATCTGGTGCAGATTGCCCGCCCCGCCGTAAAATGGGCGCAGGAAGTGGCCCATGCAGATCAGCTTCCTGTTTTGTTGCGCCGCGCTTTTCATGATTCCACCGCAGCTCCCACAGGGCCGGTGTTTCTGTCACTCCCCATGGATGTGATGGAAGAAATGAGCAGCGTGGATATTGGTGAGCCCTCCAATATCAACCGTCAGGCCGTGGCGGGTGGGCTGCCAGAACTGGCGCAAGCTCTTACAGCCCTGCGCCCCGGCAAGGTGGCCATTATTGCGGGGGATGAGGTGTATGCCTCGGATGCCGCAGATGAAGTGGCTGCTGTGGCAGAGTGTTTGGGTGCGCCGGTTTATGGCTCATCATGGCCATCGCGCATTCCGTTTGCCACGGCGCATCCGCTGTGGTGCGGCAACCTGCCCACACAGGCCACCGGTATTGCGGAAAAGCTGAGCGGGTACGATGCCATTTTTGCATTGGGTGGCAAATCCCTCATTACCATTCTGTACACAGAAGGCCCGGCCCTGCCGCCATCCTGCGCGGTGTATCAGATGTCTTCCGATGTGCGGGATCTGGGGCGCACGTTCTGGACGCCGCTTTCCGTGGTGGGGGATATTCGAGCATCCTTGCAGGCGTTGTTGCCCATGTTGCAAAAGGCGGCAGCCCCGCAGCGTGCTGCCTATGCGGCATCGGGCCAGAAGGTGGCGGAAGCCCGCCGTGCACAGCGTGCGCAGGCTGTGGCAGAGGTATTGGCCCATCCGGCAGATGCCGTTATTTCCCCCCGCGTTGCAGCGTGGGAGACGGTGCGTGCCATTGGCCCGGATATTGCCATTGTGGATGAAGCCATTGCCACTTCATCCGATGTTCGGTTGTTTTTAGAAAGTGCATGGTCTGCCCAGTATTCCTTCCTGCGGGGGGGTGCACTGGGCTGGGGCATGCCTGCGGCTGTTGGGGCCTCACTTGGCCTTGGGCGGGATAGAGTTGTCTCACTGGTGGGGGATGGGGCAGCCCTGTATTCCCCACAGGCTTTGTGGACAGCCGCACACGAAAAGCTGCCCGTTACTTTTGTTGTGATGAACAATCGCGAGTACAACGTGCTCAAGAACTTCATGCGGCAGCAAAACAACTATATCTCTGCGCAGGAGGGGACATATCCCGCCATGGATATTGTTGATCCACAAATAGACTATCAGGCTTTGGCCCGGT
This sequence comes from Acetobacter sp. AC2005, assembly GCF_037901235.1. Taxonomy (NCBI): domain Bacteria; kingdom Pseudomonadati; phylum Pseudomonadota; class Alphaproteobacteria; order Acetobacterales; family Acetobacteraceae; genus Acetobacter; species Acetobacter sp. AC2005. The sequence continues at coordinate 854,728 of NZ_CP149625.1, read as the reverse complement.
CCATGGGGGTGCCTTCCAGCAGAGTAACGCGGGCCGCAGATATTGCGCCCACGCTGGAAGCAGCATTAGCGACCGATGGCCCCACGCTTGTTGAAATTATGATTGCAGCGGGCTGAGAGTGTCTGGCTGCAAAAACCGGGGGTGCGTATGAAAATCGGGTTGTTTATTCCCTGTTACATAGATGCGTTTTATCCAAACGCAGGGGTTGCCACGCTGGAGCTGCTGGAAAAGCTGGGCCAGGATGTGGAATACCCCATGGAACAAACCTGCTGCGGCCAGCCAATGGCCAATTCAGGCTGTAACCGGGATGCTGCCTCTGCTGAGGCGCTGTTTGTCAAACTCTTTGCCAAATACGATGCCATTGTCATGCCGTCTGGCAGTTGCACCCACCATGTGCGGGACAACTTTGATGCCATTCCGCAAACGGATGAAGTGCGGCATGTGCGTGAAAACACCTTTGAACTGGTGGAATTTCTGCACGATGTGCTGAAGGTGCAAGATTTCCCTTGGGCGGAATTCCCGCACAAGGTGGGCCTACATAACAGCTGTGGCACCCTGCGCGCCCTGCGTACGGCCAGCATGTCTGAACTGGGTGAGCCTTTCTTCTCCAAACCGATGGATCTGCTTTCCAAGGTGAAGGGTATTTCCTTTGCCCATCCCAAACGGCCAGATGAATGCTGCGGTTTTGGTGGCACCTTCTCGGTTACGGAAGAAGCCGTTTCCGCCAAAATGGGGGTGGATAAGGTAACCGATCACCACAATGCCGGGGCGGAATACATTGTTTCTGCCGATACGTCCTGCATGATGCACCAGCAAGGGTGTGCGGAACGGGCCGGGGTTCCCATCCGCTTCATTCACATTGCTGAAATTCTGAATGGAGCACGGGAATGAAGGTTAAACCAGTCAACCACGCCAAGGCGGCGGAAGAGTTCATTGAAGACGTTGCGCATGAAAGCTTTCATGACGAACGCCTGTGGGACCTGCGCCAGAAGCGTGATGAGCAGATGCACATTCTGCCAGAATGGCAGGAACTGCGCACCCGTGCCTCCCAGATCAAGGAACACACGCTGGCCAACCTGCCCGAATATCTGGAGCAGTTTGAAGCCAACGCCAAAAAGAACGGCATTCACGTTCACTGGGCAGCCGATGGTGCGGAACACAACCGCATAGTTGGCGAAATTCTGGAAAAACACGGTGCCAAATCGCTTATCAAAAGTAAGTCGATGGTGACCGAAGAATGCCAGATGCGTGAATATCTGGAACCACGCGGCGTTACGGTAACCGAAACAGACCTTGGTGAACGTATCCAGCAGCTTGATAACCAGATGCCCAGCCACATTGTGGTGCCAGCCGTGCACAAGCTGATACCAGACGTGGCCAAGATTTTTGCCGAGCACTATCACACAGACCCGAACGACAACAGCGCGCAGTCTCTGGCATGGCAGCAGCGTCTGGCCGCGCGCCCGGTCATTCTGTCGGCCGATGCGGGCATGACAGGCGGCAACTTTGTTGTGGCCGAAACAGGCTCCTTCGTTGTCTGCACCAATGAAGGCAATGCGGACCTAAGCGCTACGGTGCCGGGCCTGCATATTGCCACTATCGGGATCGAACGCCTTGTGCCGCGTATGGCGGATATGGGTGTGTTTATCCGCCTGCTTTCCCGCAGTGCGCTTGGCTCTCCCATTACGCAGTACACCACGCACTTCCGTGGCCCGCAAAAGGGCAGCGAAATGCACGTGGTGCTGGTGGATAATGGCCGCTCCCACCGTCTTGGCATGCAGGATTTCTGGACATCGCTGAAGTGTATCCGCTGCGGTGCGTGTATGAACACCTGCCCGGTGTATCGCCGTTCCGGTGGTCTGTCCTACGGTGCCGTGTATTCCGGCCCGATTGGCGCAATTATTGACCCCACCTTTAACGAGCGCAAATACAGCACGCTGCCGTTTGCTTCCACCATGAACGGAAGCTGCACCAATGTGTGCCCGGTCAAGATCAACATTCACGAGCAGCTGTATAAATGGCGGCGCGTGCTGGCCGAACATCATGAACTGCCGTTTGTAAAACGTGAGATCATGCACATGGCTGGCAAGCTTATGGGCCAGCCCAAGCTGTACCGTGCAGCCATTAACGGTACGGAAGTGGCGCTGAGCACCATGCCACGTTTTGTGCTGTATAACTGGCTGAACCCGTGGGGCAAGCACCGTGAACTGCCGCACCCCGTCAAAACCACCTTCAACAGCTGGTACAAGAAAAACCGCCTGAACAAGCAGAAGGAAGGGGAAAAAGCATGAGCTCGCGTGATGCCATTCTAGCCCGTTTGCGGGATAACCGCCCAGACCCCAACGCCCATCCGTTGCCCCCCGTTGCCAAGCTGGGGGATATGGATGCAGGCAAGGCGCGTTTTGAAAACAGCCTGCAAATTATTGGCGGCCAGGTTCTGGAACGGCAGGAAAACGATACGCTGGCAACAGCTATTGCCCGCACCTTTCCAGATTCCAAGGTGATCTGCTCTGCCGTGCCGGATTTTGAAGGCACAATCCGGATTGAAGATCTGGATTCCCCACAGCAGGCGGCCTCGGTGGATGTGCTGGTGGTGCGCTCACCTTTCGGCATTGCCGAAATGGGCTCCATCTATCTGAGCGAAGCGCAGTTGAATAACCTGAACTCCGCAGCGCATCTCACGCAGCATATTGTGGTCATTCTTTCCCCCAAGAATCTGACCGCAAACATGCACACCGCCTATATGGATCGCCCCGAGTTCCATACCGCCAATTACGGTGTGCTGATGAGCGGACCTTCCGCCACGGCAGATATTCAGGGTGTTCTGGTGCGTGGTGCACAGGGCGTGCGCACGCTTTCCGTGTGGTGGGAAGACTAAACCCTACCAGCCTGAAAAGAGCGTTTCTTCAAAAGCCGGAGCAGGGCATCAACCTGCTCCGGCTTTTTTGTATGTGCGCAGCAGGCGGTGCGCTCTTGTATTATTCGTTAACACATCGCACAGAATAAAGGGCAGGCTTTGCCTGTGCATGGTTGAAAAGTGTGGTGTGGGGATAAAAGAGGGGCGCAGATATGGTGGAGAAAAACACAGCAGCAGCGCCCATTCTGGCAGGCGCAGGTATACGGCATGGTGGCACGGGGGCGCCTCGGCTTATCGGGTTGGGGCTGGTGGCCTCGGCGTTGTTTTCTGTCACCTTTGTGCTCAACAGGTCTATCAGCCTGCATGGCGGGCACTGGGTGTGGAGTGCCGCACTGCGGTATATTGAAACCGCTTTGCTGCTGTTGGTGTGGGGCTTTGTGGCCAAAGGCGCGCGCTGGGTGGGGGCAATCTGGCACCTGTTCTGGCAAAAGCTGCGCTTCTGGCTGGTGGCAGGAGGCATTGGGTATGGTGCCTTTTACGCGTGCTGCTGCTTTGCGGCCAATCATGCGCCCGGCTGGATAGTTGCGGCCACATGGCAAAGCACCATTCTGGCCACACCTGTGGTGCTATGGGCTTTTGGTGGCAAGGTGCCCTTACGCGGTGTGGCGTTTCTGGTGCTAATTTTTGCCGGCATCGTTATTCTCAATGCAGGGCGGCTGCAATCTGGCGTGCCATTGGCACAAATTGCCTCTGGTGTGGTGCCGTTGCTGGTGGCGGCGTTCTGTTACCCAATTGGCAACCAGTTGCTTAATCGGTTCCGGCATCAGGCCGGGCCACACGCTGCACTGTTGCAAGATCCACTGGCCGCTGTTTTGCTGATGACACTTGGCGCCCTGCCATTTTTTGCGGGGCTTTTGTTACTGGTGCGCCCCCCATTGCCAGATATGGGGCAGATAACATCCACGGGCCTGATTGCGCTGTTTGCGGGCTGCTTGGCCACACCACTATTTACCTATGCTCGCAACCTTTCATCAGATCCGTATCTGATTGCCGCCGTGGATGCCACACAGGCGGGAGAGGTTGGGTTTACATTGGCGGGGGAAGCCCTGCTGCTTGGCAGTGTTTCACTGGGAATGGCAGATTACGTGGGCCTTATGGCCGTTATGGGTGGCCTGATTGGCTTTGCCGTAAGCGAGGAAACTGCGCCTGAAGCCTGAATACAAAAACGGGTGGAAGCATTGCTGCCACCACCCGTTTTTAAAACGCTATGTTGTAGCAGGGTTTAGTCCCGCACACGCTCAATCTGTGCGCCACAGGCGGCCAGTTTGCGTTCCACAGCCTCATATCCCCGGTCTAGGTGATACACGCGGCTGAGAATGGTTTCACCATGCGCGGCAAGCCCTGCCAGAATGAGCGAGAAAGATGCCCGCAGATCGGTCGCCATAACAGGTGCGCCAGAAAGGCTGTGCACGCCGCGGATAATGGCGGAAGACCCATGCACGTTAATGCGTGCGCCCATGCGGTTAAGCTCCGGCACATGCATGAAACGGTTTTCAAAAATGGTTTCCGTAATCATGGAGGCCCCTTCGGCCACAGAAAGCAGCGCCATAAACTGGGCCTGCATATCTGTGGGGAAGCCGGGGTAGGGTTCTGTCATAATATCAATGCCACGCAGCGCACCGGTGCGGCGCACGCGCATGGCGTTGCCTTCCTGCGTCACTTCCACGCCGGTTTCTTCCAGCGCGCGCACCACAGCACCCAGATGGTCCACATGTCCATCAATCAGGCGCAGGTCCCCCCCCGTAATGGCGGCGGCGCAGGCATAGGTGCCGCATTCAATGCGGTCTGGCATAATGCGGTGGTGGGCCCCGTGCAGAGCTTCTACGCCATCAATGGTAATGGTGCCGGTGCCCGCGCCAGAAATACGTGCGCCCATGGCGTTCAGGCAGTTGGCCAGATCTACCATTTCCGGCTCACGCGCGGCATTCACAATTTCCGTGCGCCCTTTGGCAAGGGTGGCGGCCATCATGATGTTTTCCGTAGCCCCAACAGAGGCAAACGGCAGAATAACCCGCTCGCCCTTTAGCCCCTTGGGGGCCTTGGCGTTGATGTAGCCGTTTTCCAGCGTAATTTCTGCGCCCAGAGTTTCCAGCCCCCGAAGGTGCATATCCACCGGGCGCGTGCCAATGGCACACCCACCGGGAAGGGAAACGCGTGCTTCATGGCAGCGGGCCAGCAGGGGCCCAAGCACCAGAATGGAGGCACGCATTTTGGAAACAATGTCATACGGTGCTTCGGTGTTGGTAATGTCACCGCCAACGGAAATGGTGGAACCATCACCGTTTACGTCTTCCACTTCCAACCCATGCTGGCGCAGCAGGGCGCGCATGGTGCCAATATCTGCAATGCGCGGCACATTGGAAAGCACCAGCCGTTCAGATGTCAGCAGCCCGGCCACCAGCAGTTTCAGGCCTGCGTTCTTGGCGCCGCCAATGGTAATTTCGCCGTGCAGGGGGCGTCCGCCCCGGATGATGAAACGATCCATGGTCTTTCTTACATCCGCGGGGTGGCAACGCCACGCTGGCCCATATACTTGCCGGCACGGTCTGCGTAGCTGACTTCACACGGGCTTTCACCCTTAAAGAACAGGAACTGGCAGATGCCTTCATTGGCATAAATGCGGGCGGGCAGGGGAGTGGTGTTGCTGATCTCGATCGTCACCTGTCCTTCCCATTCCGGTTCCAGCGGGGTGACGTTGACGATAATGCCGCAGCGCGCATAGGTGGATTTGCCCAAACACACCACCAGTACATCCCGCGGGATACGGAAGTATTCAATAGTATGGGCCAGCACAAAGCTGTTGGGCGGAATAATGCACACATCGGCCCGGCGGGAAACAAAGCCATCCGGGCTGAAGTTCTTGGGGTCCACAATGGCGTTGTTTACATCCGTAAAAATACGGAAATCATCCGCCACGCGGGCATCATACCCGTAGGAGGAAAGACCGTAGGAAATAACGCCTTCGCGCTTCTGGTTTTCCACAAACGGTTCAATCATGCCGTGGTCCTGAGCCATCTGGCGGATCCATGTATCTGGCATCACGGGCATGTCTTGTCTTCTCCGGTAGGGTGGCGGTTTTGTGCGCCGGGTTCAGAACTGGTGGGGGTGGCAGAATCTGTTGAGTCCTGCCGGGTGCGTGCCTGTTCCTTGCGGCGGCGCAAATTGGCACGCAGCGCCGCAGCCTGCCGGGCCATACGCTCGGCGCGGGCAGCTTCCGCTTTAGAGGAAAGGCGGGGGCCGGAAGATGTGTTTTCGGGCGTATCAGTCATGCCGGTATGCAGCAGGCCAGTCGCGTAGGTTGAACGTTCGACAGGCTGACTAGCAGAGGCAGCCCGCCCTGACTAGGGCAGACTGCATGCGTATGGGCAAAACCTGCTAGAGGTTGGCAATAACCTTAAGGCCCATCATGCCCGCATTGCGGATTTTATGTGTTTCACCGGGGTGAATCATGTACTGGAATTCTGGCTGCACCAGCAGGCCGGGCAGGGCATCAATACCGTAATAGGCCTCAATCACGTCAGACGAATGCTGCACGCCATACACACCACTTGGCAGGCCGTATCCGCCATCCAGTGCGAGCTGCTCACTCTGCCGCCGCCGGTTGCTGACCTTGTACCATGAGAACATCATGCCCAGACGGTCCGTCATGCGTGAGGGAATCACCCCTACAAGGGAGATACCGCCATACAACTGGTCAGACACATTTACGGCGCGCGGGGTCACATGGATGTAGCCGCCCATCAGGTAGCCACCGGCCATCATGTTACGGCCACCAAGGCGGTACACCATCTGGTCTGCTTCCAGCCAGAACATGTCAGACGGGGCAGAGCGTGCGCCGGGCACCTGTGCGGCAACGGCACTTGGCAGGGCCGAGCCAATTTTATCGGCATAGCGCGTGGTATCATGCGCGTAGCCCAGCACGTAATGCCCCGGTAGGCGGTTGCGTGTTAAAAACGGCTGCCACGTAAATTCGATGGGCAGGGAAATACCGGTGGCGTGTTCCGCGCCCCATGCCCAGCCGGAGGGGTTCTCGTTCAACGCGCCCACAGAATACGCGCCAATCTGGATAGCCGTATCCCATGTGGGGCGGAAGCGGATGCGCGCCCCCCATGTGGCTTTTGGATACACGCTCATGCCCGGATTCTGTTTGATGGCCACAGGCGCAGAACACGTCACCATGAACGAGCAGAGCAGAGGCGATGTTGCAAACACATGGGTGAGCGACATACGCCCGAAAATGACATCGAGCGTGTTGTTGCGGAATTTCTTTTCAGCATACAGGTCCACCAAGTGGGCCACCACGTTGCCGGAAAGGGAATACACTTCCTGCAAGCCAACGTAGGATTCGCCCACGCGCGGGCCCTGAATGGCCTTGCCGGCACGTTCCATCACCAATGTATGCACAGACCACCCGCCCAGTCTGGGGTCCATTTTGCCCAGATCGAAAATGGCCTGAAGGGTGAGTTCGTGCACATAACTGGTGCCTTTTTCCCCCGGTCGGCCACCGGCAAACAGGCCGTTGGCTTCGCCCTTATAGGTGAAGGAAAAGGTAAAGCCTTTTTCGCGCAGCCGGTTTCGGAATGGGCTGAGCTGCGGAATAAGCGCGCCAGACCCCGCCGTGGGTACGTAGTAAGGATCATTCAGATCCGTATCTCGCAGCGCATCCAGACTGGGGGGCAACATGCGTGAAGGGCCTTCTGTAGCCAGAATGGAATCCAGCTCCACCTTATGAAAGGCTGAGGCATCGCCCGATGGGCCTACAGGCTGCACGCTCATGGTGGCCATACCGGGAAACGGCAGAACAGGCACACCGCTGGGCGGGATAGGTGTGTTGGGTGGCCGCCGAATGGCGTTAAGATCCGGGCCGAGGGATTCTGCATCCAGCGGGCGGCCTGCCTGCGCGGGGCCTGCGTGTACCTTGTTATCTCCGGGCGTTACAATTGCATCGGATACAGGTGCCACGGCCGTTTGGGCCGTAAGCGGAGATGTGGTGGTGCTTTGCGCCTGTGCCGCATTGTGTGCGCCAACAGGCAATACAACAGCCGCGCAACCTGCAAGCAGCGCAGAAAGGGCGGTAGAAAATGCACGCCCGGGCATATCATGCTCCGCTTTATGGCGGCATGTTTTTGAAAAAGTCATTCCGCTTCCCGCAAAATCATGAGTGTCGGAAATGTTGACCACAATGCTGATAAGGAAAAAGCTCCGCAGAGCTTGCCTGTCTGTTTAAGGCAGCATGGTGAGCCAGCGCAGATAGGTGGACAATTCACCTTTTAGCGCAAAGGCAGCGGATGAACGCAAAGCACGAGGGCTGAAGATGAAAGGCATGGGACAAACCATTATTGTTATTTTTGGTTGTTGGCCCTTCATCACAAACAGAAGCGCTGTGTGTGGTCAAGTTGGTATTTGTAATAATATTTCCTAAAACTGTATAAAAATGAAATAAAAGCCAATAACGGGATGCATTTCTTGTTATAACGGTAATTTTGCAACAGGTGGCACATTGTCCTGTGGCATTTCTAAATCCTGCCAGCCGCAAAGCTGCGCATGGGCATGTTCCAACCCGGCCCGAAAGCCCGGAGAACACAAAGCTTTGAACTCGGCTTCCTGCTCATAAGTTGGCATCAGCCTTTTCAGCAGGGCATTTTTATGTGTGGCAGGGTGGAAATAGATTTCAGAAACACCTTCGGGCAGATGCGCAGCCAGCGCGGCCACGCGGTCTGTTGTCATGTGGCCGCTCCATGCCAGCCCAAAGCACCAGTCATTCGTTTTCATGCCCGCAGCATGGGCCTGATGGCGCAAAAGGCTTGTCCAGCGGCGGAGGGCGGCATCACCCAGCGTGTCTGTATAAGTGCCAGCGGCGTAAAGGGGTTCGGGCGGTTCTAGCGGCACGCGCACGGCATTGAGCCCATAGCGTTTGCCAATGGTTACAAGCAGGTGCCCCACCGTGGGGTGCAGGTGCATGTGTTTGTGGGCATTGGCGTGGTCTAACCGCAGGCCAGTGCGGCGGAAGGCTTCAAACTGGGCGGTAATTTCGGCTTCCAGTTCTCTCCGTCCTTCAGGGCGGAAAAAGTAATCGACCCCCAAGCCAAATTGCGAGGATGAAAACCATCCATCGGGCTGGGTAATAAGCGGCAGGCTGGTATGGGGCAGAACAGCGGGGCCTTCTATCACCACAAGGTGCAGGCCAACATTAAGGGTAGGCAGGCGTTTGGCGCGTTCTATCGCGTCATCCACAGCCTCACCCGCAACCATAAGGCTGGCTGTTGAAAGCAGGCCATTGCGATGGGCAAGTTCGATTGCCTCATTCACTTCAACAGACATGCCGAAATCATCGGCAGAGATAATGGCGCGTTTCATAACAGAACCCCTGATCTTGCTCCGGCAGTATCTAGCACCGGCAGGGGGGACATGTCATGGGCAGAGGCATTTTGCCCCCGCCCATGTGGCATGCGTAGGTTACGCAGCATCCTTACGGTTTTTAAGGAACTGGAAGAACTCCACACCTTCACGCAGGCGGCGCTTCATCATCTGCGGAGAACGCACCATTTCACCTAGGATGGAGGCAATCTTGGGCGCGCGGAAGTAGAACTTCTTGTAGAAGTCTTCCACACTGTTGAAGATTTCTGTGTGAGACAGGTGCGGGTAATGCAGCGGTGCAATCTGCACGCCGTTATCATCCAGCAGTTCTGCGTTGTTTTCATCCAGCCAGCCGTTTTCCGTGGCCTGCTTGTGCAGGGCCGTGCCCGGATACGGCGCCGCCAGAGAAACCTGCAACGTGTGCGGGTTGATTTCCTGCGCGAAGCGGATGGTTTCCTGAATGGTTTCCTTGGTTTCACCCGGCAGACCCAGAATGAAGGTGCCGTGGATTTTAATGCCAAGTTCGTGGCAGTTCTTGGTGAACTCACGCGCTACTTCAACGCGCATACCCTTCTTGATGTTATGAAGGATCTGCTGGTTGCCGCTTTCATACCCAACCAGAAGCAGGCGCAGGCCGTTGTCACGCAGCACTTTCAGTGTTTCGCGCGGCACATTGGCTTTTGCGTTACAAGACCACGTAACACCCAGCTTGCCCAGTTCACGCGCAATGGCTTCTGCACGCGGCAGGTCATCGGTGAAGGTGTCATCGTCAAAGAAGAACTCTTTCACCTGCGGGAAGTACTGCTTGGCCAGACGGATTTCAGCAGCAACATGCTGCGGGCTGCGTGTGCGGTAGCGGTGGCCACCCACCGTTTGCGGCCACAGGCAGAACGTGCAGCGAGATTTACAGCCACGGCCCGTGTAGATGGAAATGTAGGGGTGCATGAGGTACCCGATAAAGTAGTCCTCAATACGCAGGTCCCGCTTGTACACTTCGGTCACGAAGGGCAGGCTGTCCATGTCTTCAATCATGGCGCGGTCACGGTTGGCAATAATTTCGCCATCCTTGTTGCGCCACGTAATGCCGTCTACGTCCTTAAAATCACGGCCTTCGGCAATTTCCTTGATTGTGTAATCAAATTCATTGCGGGCCACAAAATCAATCGGCGCGCCTTTCAGCAGGCTTTCTTCTGGCTGAACGGCAACCTTTGCACCCACCATCCCGATTTTCAGGTTGGGGTTCACGTCTTTGAGCATCTGCGCCACTTCCACATCCTTGGCGAAGGATGGGGTGGAGGTGTGCAGAATAACCAGATCGCGGTTTTTAACGTCTTCCAGAATCGGTTCCATGCCAATGCCTGCGGGCGGGGCATCAATCAGGCGGCTGCCTTCAACCATTGCTGCAGGCTGGGCCAGCCATGTCGGATACCAGAAGGACTTGATTTCGCGCCGTGCCTGATAGCGCGAGCCTGCGCCACCATCAAAACCGTCAAAAGTCGGGGGCTGCAGGAAAAGTGTTCTCATCGTCATCGGTTTTTATCCTGACAAGGGCGTGAAGCGGTTGGAGCCGGCAAAAAAAGCGGTCTGCAAGGCTTCCATGGTCATTTAGCTGAGGGATTTACTCTGGGCTGTTAGCATAAGGCAAGTTTTGCGTGCGCCGGGCTTACTGTCTGGCGGAAAGACCACCAGATGAAGGGGGGCCAACCGGATGTGGGGCCACATGCATGGTTTGCCCCCGCCAGTGCACTTCTGTGCCAGAAGCGCTGCCCACCATAATGGCGGCAGAAAGCCAGTCCCGCGCAGGCAAAAGCAGAAGCGGCCATAGCGGGCGAGACCCCACAGTGCGGTCTATCATCAACGCGGTAAGGCAGCGAAAGCCCCATACACCCCAGAAAAAAGGGAGTGTCCACGCAGCATGGGGCTGGAACAAGACCACCAATGTAGCCCAGAACAGTGGAAGCTGGATTGAAGAGGCCGCATAGCCCGCAGGTGCAAGCGTGCAGACTGTGCGGCCCCATCTGAGCTCATGCTTTAACAATTCTGTAAAATTGGATTCGGCAATAGTGGTCCATGTTAGGCAGTCGGCAATGGTAATATCCATGCCCAACTGGCGCACAAGGCGGCCTAACAGCGCATCATCCGCCACATGTGGCAGCAGGGCTTCCAGCCCGCCCACCTGTTCCAGCGTTTCACGCCGCAGGGCCATGGTGGCGCCCAGGCAGTCCTGCCGCCCCAGATAGCGCGAGAGAATGACGCCGGGCAAAAAGTTATGGTTGATCTGGCAGGCTGCCAGCATCTGCACCACAGTATGCTTGGCAGGTAGCCCGGCATACAGGGTGGTAACCAGCCCGGTGTTGGGTGTGTTCAGCCCAGCCACGATATGTTGAAGATAATCGGGGCTGACATGAATATCAGAATCGGAAATAACCAGAATATCGTGCTTGGCCTGTGGCAGGATATTCATAAGGTTGCTGATCTTGCGGTTTAGCCCGTGCAGCACGGGGTTCACCACCAAATCCATATCCAGTTCCGGGTGGCGTTCTTGCAGGCGGCGCACAATGGCTATGGCCGGATCATCTGCATCGCGCACGCCAAACAGAATCTGCACTTCTGGGTAATCCTGCGTACAAAAGCTTTCCAGTGCTTCTTCCAGCAGGGGTTCAGAGCCATAAAGTGGCTTTAAAACGGTAACCGGTGGGCTGTTTTCAAGAACAACCGGCTTATGCTCCTTGCGGCGGAAACGGGCCAGAAGGCCCGCCCCCAAAGCAGATTGCACGCAGCCGGTAACAGCCAGTACCGCGCTGGCCGCAGCTAGAAACGGAAAGGCGGACATTACACCTCAACCGTTTTATGGCCCCGTGGGGGCGCTGGTTTCTTTCCGCTGCGGCGCACGATGCTGCTTCTCGCTCTTAATCTTTGGAGTAACTCTGAACCTTGCGGTTCAGCACGTTGATCAAACCCTGCACACCGCCAGAGTTCAGCGTGGAGCTGAAGTCAGACCGCTGGGCAGCTGCCTGGCTGATGCGGGAATCGCTCAGCAGCACATCGGTAATTTTCCATGCACCACCTTCGTTGTGCATGATGTAGCTTACAGCCGTGCCGGGCATGCTGTCATCAGACCCGATATGGGTTTCTACAATCTTGCCACCGCCAGCAGGTGCATCCGTAACGGACGGAGAGATGGTAAAACGTGCGCCAGAACCGGGCTTAAAGCTGGAGACATAGCGCGCAATGGTGAAGTTGCGGAAAGCTGCCAGCAGGTTCTGCTTGTCGCTCGGGCTCAGGCTGTCATAGCGCAGGCCAACAGAGGCTTTCAGCACGGCTTCAAGATCATAAGCCTGATCTACCGCACCAGCCACCATCTGGCTGCGTTCAGCAAAGCTGCTGTGCGCGTTCTGAACCTGATCCAACGCTTTGTACAGCGACTGGATAGGCGCGCTTACGGCACTTGCCGGAGCAGACTGGGCAAAAGCTGCCGGAGCGGAAATGCCAGCGCCAGCAACCGGAAGGAGGGCCATGGTCATACCAAACACAAGGCCTGCACGAATTGAAAAGCGTTTCATGGCTTAAGATTTTGTCCCGGTTGCGCGGTTTGGCAAGATCGCTTCAAGCATGTCACCGATGCCCAACGCGCTTAGAGCGGTTCCGACGATGTGTGGTGCGGAGAGGCCTGCCTCGGCGTATTGGGCGGCCTGGGTGTTATGGTCGATGAAGCGGTCTGGCAGGGTGAGGGGGCGGAAACGCACGTTATCGAGCAGGCCGGTGCGGGCCAGATGGTGCCCGACAAGGGAGCCAAAGCCACCTTCCGAACCTTCCTCAATGGTAATCAGCACGGCATGGTTGCGGGCCAGATTTTCCACCAGTTCCGTATCAAACGGCTTGGCAAAGCGGGCATCCGCCACGGTGGGCGGCAGGCCACGGGCGGCCAGCATGTCTGCAGCTTTCAGGCACTCGGCCAGACGCGGGCCAAGCGAGAGAATGGCCACGCCCCCTTTTTCCGGCCCGGACTGCCCACCCATTTCACGGATGATGCGGCCTTTGCCAATTTCCAGCGGTGTGCCTTCTGCGGGCAGGTCCAGCCCAAGGCCACTGCCACGCGGGTAGCGCAGGGCAATCGGGCCTTCATCAAACAGGGCGGCGGTGGCCGTCATGTGCAGCAGTTCCAGCTCATCCGATGGGGCCATGATGGTCATGCCCGGCAGGCAGCCCAGATAGGCAATGTCGAAGGAGCCTGCATGCGTGGCGCCATCGGCGCCCACCAGTCCAGCGCGGTCAATGGCAAAGCGCACGGGCAGCTTTTGCAGCACCACATCGTGCATCACCTGGTCATAGGCGCGCTGGAGGAAGGTGGAATAGATGGCGCAGAACGGGCGCAGCCCTTCGGTGGCCATGCCAGCGGCAAAGGTTACGGCATGCTGCTCGGCAATGCCCACATCAAAGAACCGGTCCGGGTAGGCCTTGGCAAAGGCATCCAGCCCCGTGCCAGAAGGCATGGCGGCGGTAATGGCGGCAATCTTGTTATCGGTGGCGGCACGGCGTGTGAGCTCGCGGGAGAACACGGAGGTGTAGCTTGGCGGGCCTGCGGGGCCCTTTTTCTGCTCACCGGTGACCACGTTGAACTTGGCAACGGCGTGATACTTGTCTCCGGCTTTTTCGGCTGGCTGATAGCCGTGGCCTTTTTCCGTGATGACATGCAGCATGATGGGGCCGTTATCCGTATCGCGCAGGTTGCGCAGGATAGAGACCAGCTGCGGCAGATCATGCCCATCCACGGGGCCAACGTAGTAAAAGCCCAGCTCTTCAAACAGCGTGCCGCCGGTAATCATGCCGCGGGCATATTCATCGGCCTTGCGGGCCGTGCGTTCCACAGGGGCGGGCAGTTTTTTCACAAACTTGCCGGCCAGTTCACGCAGCCCCATGAACTTGCGGGAAGACATCAGGCGCGACAGGTAGTTCGACATGGCCCCCACAGGTGGGGCAATGGACATCTCGTTGTCGTTCAGGATGACAATCAGCCGTTCCGCACCGGGGCCAGCCACGGCGGCGTTGTTCATGGCCTCATACGCCATGCCGGCGGAAATGGAGCCATCGCCAATCACGGCAATCACATTGCGTTCGCGATAGCTGGGGTCTTCCTCCGCCCGCAGGTGGTGGGCCACGGCCATGCCGAGTCCGGCGGAAATGGAGGTGGAGGAATGGGCCGCGCCAAACGGATCGTATTGGCTTTCTGCGCGGCGGGTAAAGCCGGACAGGCCGCCCGGCTGGCGCAGGGTGCGGATACGGTCACGCCGGCCGGTCAGAATCTTGTGGGGGTAGGCCTGATGGCCCACATCCCAGATCACCTTGTCATCTGGGGTATCAAACACCGCATGCAGGGCAACCGTCAGCTCCACAACACCCAAGGAGGCCCCAAGATGCCCCCCTGTGGTGGAAACCGCGTCCACCGTCTCGGCCCGCAGTTCATCCGCAACCTGCTTGAGCTGCTCAACCGAGAGATTGCGCAGGTCCGCCGGATACTCAACCCGGTCCAGCGCAGGAAAACGCCCTAACGTCGGAATCGGTGAAGGTGCGCTCTTGTCCTGAGAACTGTCCATGCGATCGTTTCCATCTTTTTGTTGCGGGCTGCTGTCTGGTATCTGGGCGGATGACGCAACCCGGAGTGTGTCTTACGCCGCGTTTGCATGCCGACAGACATCGCGATCCGATGGCATGTGGTTTAATGTTTCACGCAAGAACGCAAGTATTGAAACAAAACAAGCCGGCGAATGTGGCCTTTTTGCAACAGGACTGTGAAAACACTTGAGCTTGACAAACCACACAACATATATGCAGGCCAATGTCTTCTTTCATGCGTGGCCGCGTAACGCGTGTATTCAGTATTCTGTCTGACCACCTGATGGTTCAGGGCGGAAATACTTGCCGCGGGTAACACGGCCGTGTTTCTTGTTACACACTGAACTGACCAAGTTCTTTCCAGTCACGATACGGGCGTAAGTGATGCGCCGGAGCGGGGGTTTATGGCCGTACCGATAATGCAGGCCGTCAGGGTCGGCAAATATGTCGTCACACAGCATCTCAAGAAGCGGAAGCGTTATCCGCTTGTGCTGATGCTTGAGCCGCTTTTCCGCTGCAATCTGGCATGCGCAGGTTGCGGGAAGATCGACTACCCGGCTGCCATTCTCAACCAGCGCATGACCGTGCAGGAATGCATGGATGCGGATGCCGAAGCAGGCGCGCCCGTTGTGGCTGTGGCCGGCGGTGAACCGCTGCTGCACAAGGAAATGCCGCAGATTATCCGCGGTTTGATTGCGCGTAAGAAATACGTTTACCTGTGCACGAACGCCCTGCTGCTTGAAAAGAAGATGGATGAATATGAACCATCCCCCTTCTTCTCTTGGGATGTGCATCTGGATGGTGACAAAACCATGCACGATTCCTCCGTCTGTCAGGATGGGGTGTATGAACGTGCCGTGGCCGCCATCAAGAAGGCCAAGGAACGTGGGTTCCGTGTTTCCATCAACTGCACCCTGTTTGATGGCGCAGACCCGCAGCGCGTTGCCAATTTCTTTGATGAAGTGATGGCAATGGGCGTGGACGGAATCATGACCGCACCGGGTTATGCCTACGAACGCGCACCGGATCAGGAACACTTCCTGAACCGCCAGAAAACCAAGCAGCTGTTCCGCGATATCTTCCGTTTGGGCAAAGGCCACAAATGGCGGTTTACGCAGTCTCCGCTGTTCCTGAACTTCCTGGCGGGGAACGAGCAGTACCACTGCACGCCGTGGGGCAAGCCGCTGCGTAACGTGTTTGGCTGGCAGCGCCCGTGCTATCTGCTGGGTGAAGGCTATGCCAAGTCCTTCCGTGAGCTGATGGACGACACGAAGTGGGATGATTACGGCACCGGTAACTACGAAAAATGCGCTGACTGCATGGTGCATTCCGGTTACGAATCCACCGCTGTTATGGATGCCGTGCGTCGCCCTTGGCACATTGCCAAAGTGGCGCTGTTTGGCCCGGAAACAGAAAAGCCAATGGCCCCGGAAATCTCGCTGGCCAACCAGCGCCCGGCCCAGTACGTCTTCTCCAAACAGGTGGAAGAACAGATGGAAGCCATTGCCGCACGCAAGCCTGCAAAGGCCCCACGTGTGAAGGTGATTCGCACAACCGAAGGCGCGAACGATGCCCCGGCAGCAAAGCCAGCAGTAGAAGCCACTGCGGCAGACTGATCGGGCCTTCCGAATCGGGTTTTAAAAAGGGGCGGTTCCCGCAAGGGGCCGCTCTTTTTTTGTCTTTCCCCTTCAAAACATACCGAATTGGTCCGCTTTATCTGGAAGGCAGGCATACGGTTGCCGCATAAGGCAATCAGCGTTCCCGTATGGCCCAGCTGTGGCTTTGGGGGAAATCATCCCCTATTCTGCCCGCCAGAAACCCGCCACGCGGGTACCCTACACAGAGGGCATATCGTTTTTCATGGCACTTTCCATTCTTGTCATTTTCTTTCTGGTGTTGCTGAACGCCGTGTTCGCCATGGGGGAACTTGCGCTTATTTCCGTGCGTATTCCCCGTTTGGCCATGTTGCAGGAACAAGGCGTGCGCGGGGCCGAACGGGCCATGCGCCTAGCGGAAGACCCCCAAATCTTCCTGCCCACGGTGCAGGTGGGCATGACACTGGTTTCCATTCTGGAAGGCACATTTGGTGGGGTGCAGATAGAAGCGCACCTTACCCCCATGCTGGAGCGTATTCCGGCCATTAAACCCATTGCGCCCCAGCTTTCCATGATTGTGGTGGTGGTGCTGATTACGGCCATCATGCTGGTGCTGGGTGAGCTTGTGCCCAAGCAGTTGGCCCTGCGCGAGCCAGAAAGAGTGGCGGCTCGTCTGGCCATGCCGCTGGAACTTCTGGCCAATGCCACCCGCCCTGTGGTGTGGCTGCTGCGCCAATCTTCCAACATCGTGCTGCGGCTGATGGGCGCGGCTGATGCCGTAAACCAGACGCTGACGGAAGAAGAGCTGAAAGCCTACATTGCCGAAGGCGCACGCTTGGGCGTTCTGGAGCATGAAGAACGCACCATGATCGAACGCCTGCTGCGTCTGGCGGACAGGCCTGTGCGTGCCATCATGACCCCCAGAAACGAACTGGTGTGGATAGACCGCCATGCCGGGCGCGAGGCACTGGTGCAGGCGCTCAAGCAAACCACTTATGCACGCCTTGTGGTGTGCGAGGGTGGGGTAGATAACCCGGTAGGCGTGGTTCTGGCTAAGGATATGCTGGACCGCGTTCTGGATGGCATGCCGGCTTCCATAGAGGCCGGTTTGCGCCCGATGGTGGTGGTGCCAGACAGTATTTCCGCGCTGGATATGCTGGAACGCATGCGGAGCATCCCGCTGGGCATGGCCTTTGTGTTTGATGAATACGGGGCGTTTGAAGGCATTGTCACCGCGTCTGACCTGTTTGACGCTATTGTGGGTGAAACCTCGCACGAGCCTCAAAAACTCACGCGCCTGCATACAGAACCGGCCCCAGATGCCGTGCTGATGCTGGATGGCACGGAATCCGCCGATGAAGTGAAGGACCGTCTGGCCCTGAAAACCCTGCCAGAAGAAGGCAGCTATCATACGTTGGGTGGGCTTATTCTGGCCCTTCTGCGCCGTGTGCCAGCAGTGGGTGACAAGGTGGCTTACGAGGGCTGGTTGTTCGAGGTGCTGGAAATGGAAGGCCGCCGTGTTTCCCGCGTGCGGGCCAGCAGGCAGCCTCTGGCAGAGAACTGAAGTTAAGCCTCACGGGGCAGGCGTTTGGCCTGCCCACAGGCCACAAAAAAGGGGGCGCAGCCGGTTAAAGCTGCGCCCCTTTTTGTATGCGATAAGCCGGCTGAACCTACGCCGCAGACCCTTAGTGAAGGGTGCGGGTGTTCAGCGTATGTGCCAGTGCCTTTTCATCCTCAAAGTCTGGCCACGTGCTTTGGGCCAAGGCTGTAAGGGAAGGTGTGGGCAGCTTCATCTTGGCGGCATACATCCACAGATAGGCGAGGGTGTGGTGCACGTAATCCCGCGTTTCCGTGTTGGGCAGCAGTTCCATGAACAGCAGCGGGTCATTGGCTGCGGGGCCGGTGGCGCTTTCCCAATGTGCAAGGGCAGAAGGCCCTGCATTGTAGCTGGCTAGCAGGCGGATAATATCTCCACCACGTGCCTCTGTGTGGCTGGTCTGGCGTGTTAGCCCGGCCAGATACTGCACATAACGCTGCCCGATTTCCAGATTGATGCTGGGGTCATGCAGGGCTTCTGCGGAATGCACAAAGTGGTGGTTGATATTGGTGGGGGACTCACTGGTAACAAAATCAGCCGTAAGCGGGCGGATCTGCATCAGCCCATGGGCTCCTGCGCCGGAAACAGCGCGTGGGTCGAAGTTCGATTCCACACGGGCCAGCGCGTAAACAAGGGCGGGGTCCATGGTAAAGCCGTGCCGGGGGCGCAGCAGGGGCAGGGGGGTATCCTCTGCGTTCTGTGCTGTTGCGGCATGGGTGTTCAGGGCATCGGCCATTTCTGTGGCCAGATCATGCAGCCCGGCTGTTTGCGCCACAAGCTGAAAGGCCCGTGCCAGTGTGACGTCTCGCAGGTCTGGCCATGCGCGGCGGATGGCGTTTTCGGCCATTTCCGGCTCACCAACCTGTAGCAGGGCAAACACGCGGCGGCCGACATCTGTGGCGCCTACGGCTTCAATATCAATTTCCGTCAGCACAGGGGCAGAGGACGCGCCATTATCTGGAGCGGGGCTGTCTTCCAACGGTTTGAAGCCAACAGGGCGTGTATGGGCGCTGGAGGCCGCATGGTCTGCCGGAGCTGGCCGCAGCATACGATAGGCCAGAAGCCCATAGAAGCTGCGCGGAAAAGCCGCCGCATGCTGGAGCCAGATGTGCTGGGCATGGGTGTTGCCGGTTTTTTCGTGCCCACGTGCGGCCCAGAAGGCGCAGGCGGCCCGCATTTCCGGCATGGCGCGCGGGGCGTGGGAGGCTTTTTCAAAAAACGGAATAGCCTCGGCGTAAGCCTGCTTTTGCCACAGGGCCAGCCCGGTAATGTAGCTGGCCAGCGCATTGCGCTCGCGCGAGATGTTTACGGCTGTGCGGCCAATATCCAGCGCCATATCCGTTTCACCGGAAACCAGCATGGCCTGTGCGGTTTCAGCCTGTAGCTGGGCCGCGTAGGCGGGCGTCATGCCCGGTGTAATGCTGATAAGGTGCAACGCACTGTGCACGCCCTTCAGCCCCCATGTGGTGCGTTCGCGCAAGGTGCGGTCCAGCAGGGGGTTGCGGGTGAATTCCTGCGCCAGTGGGCCAGCCGCAAGGGCGGCATGGGCTGGGGCCAGATGGTCTGCCGGTGGGGCAGGTGGCAGCGGCCCACCCCGTTCGGGCAGCGCGGCAAGGCGTGCCCATATGGCCGGGGCATCGGCATAGCTGGTGTATTGTTTCAGCCAGTTCCGCAGCTCGGTCGCATTGGGGTGGTAATTCGGGTTCAGGTAACGGTCTGCCTGTAGCTCACCCAGCAGGGTGGCATCTGTTAGATGCGTGGTGCTGCTGATGGCTTCTGTGAACGCACCCTGCTGCTGTAGGCGCAGGATGGCGCGCACCTGAGTGGCAACTTCAGGAGGAAGAGGTTTTGGAAGTGTAACATCATCACCTTCAGGGAAAGCCTGGCGTGGCAGAACCATAGCCAGCTCTTCGCTGTACGGTTCGGGCCCGGCTTCCGGGGGCTTGGCATGGGCTCTCGTCACAACGACGGAAGCGCTGGCCAAAAGGGCGGCACCAGCCAGAATGGCTTTTGCCGCGATCTGATGAGGAATTTGACCTATCGCTCGCATGGCTGGCGGGGTCTAGGCCCTTCCAGCCCAAAAGGCAAGTTTCCTATCTGTAAGAAAAGGGAAAGGTTCTTCAAAAATTGTTGCATTCCCAGCGGTGAATCGCTGGTCAAGGTGGAATAATTTCTATGATTTGTGCAGGTATTCCCACGGTTTGGGGGCTGTATTTCTTGCTGACATATTCTGTAACATCTGGCACGCCGTTTACACTTACATGCGCGCGCTGATTACATGCTTTGGCTGTTTTGGCGCAGGGTATCCATCACCGTCATCAGTGTTGTCCATATTTCACGCCGTGCGGAGGGGCTGGCCCGGAGCTGGAGCGGGTGGCGCATACACATAACGGGCAGCGGGGGCTGGCCCGGTAGGGTGATGTCCTGCCAGTTGCGGCGGGGCAGATCCGTGGTTTTGCCAAGCAGCATTCGGGCAGGCAGCCGCCCACATAGCAGCAGCCGCTTGGGTGCAAACAAAGTTATGGCGCGCTCTAAAAAGGGGCGGCAGATGCGCTGGTCCATCTCTGTTGGGGGTGTGCCACCTGCGGGCCGCCAAGGCAGGGCTGTGGCAAGGGCCAGTTGGCTGCGTTCCAACGGCAAGGGGGCCAGCATGGTATCCAGCAGGGTGCCGCATAGGCCCGCAAAAACCTGCCCGCTTCTGTCTTCATCCTCATCAGGGGCTTCCCCAATCAGCATCAGGGGGGCGTTGCGGGGGCCAGAGGGCATAAGGGTGTGCATGGCAGCGCCGCGCAACGGGCATGCCGTAAAGGAATCCATGGCCTGAAACAGCTCTTCTGGCGTGTTGGCGGCTGCGGCAAGGCGCTGTGCCTGTTCCACCGTATCTGCAAAGCTGGTGGGGGCAGGCGGTTGCTGTGGTTGGTTTTGCGTAACCGCAGCAGGCACTGGTGTTCTGCCGGTTCCGGGCTGCGGAGGTATGTATGGGGGTGTCTGCTGGGGCGTTTTGCCCCGTAGCGGAGGCAGCACAAGCCCAGCCCCCGCGTGCCGATGATCGGCCGGGGTATCGGTTACAGCAACATCCACGCCCCATTCGGTATAAAGGCGCAGGAGAGACAGAGCAGCTTCCATCATATAAACCGTATCACAAAGCGGACGGTTTGGTGGTTTGGCGCGGGCGCGTTAGACAAAACCAGTCGTTCATGTCGTTCCTTTCCGCTCTGCCAGAAGGGGCGGTGCATCCGTGGGTGGCCTGCCCGGTTGCCACCGTATCCTGTAGATAGGGTTCTTATGCTGTTTTGTCGCCTTCTGCCTACGGTTTTC
Organism: Acetobacter sp. AC2005; assembly: GCF_037901235.1. Taxonomy (NCBI): domain Bacteria; kingdom Pseudomonadati; phylum Pseudomonadota; class Alphaproteobacteria; order Acetobacterales; family Acetobacteraceae; genus Acetobacter; species Acetobacter sp. AC2005. The sequence goes on along the minus strand of NZ_CP149625.1, from coordinate 833,331 downwards.
ATGCTGCTTTCCGCCACTGTGCTGGCTTCTCCGCTGTATGCGGCCCAGCCCAATACATCTGGCGCAGCCCTTAAAGGGGCCGAACCCAAAGCAGATACTGCGGTTATGCATGCGCCTGTCGGGCATGTCGATTCGGGGGCGTTTTTAAGCGCCGTCATTGCCGTGCGCAGGGGGGATGACCTTCAGGCCGCGCGCTCTTTCCGCCAGGCCGCAGCCGCAGACCCACAGAATATGGAACTGCTGAAGCAGGCCTTTGTGCGCAGCGTGATGGCAGGGGATGCCGATGCCGTGCCGCTGGCCCACAAGCTGGATAAGCTGCCCGGCGCGCAGAGCGTGATTTCCGCCCTTGTGCTGGGGAACGATGCCGCCGTGCGCGGTGAGTGGGGCGAGGCGCTGACCTATTACCATCAGGCCCGCACAGACCCGCTGACACATCTTATTATGCCGCTGCTTCTGGCATGGTGTGAGCAGGCGCAGGGCCATGCCAATGAAGCCGTGGAAAGCCTGACCCATATTCAGAAATCCGTGCTGGTGCCGTTTTACACGCTGCACGCCGCCCTGATTGCACAGGTGGCAGGCCAGACAGACCGCGCAAGCCAGCTTTTTGATGAAACGCGCAAGATCATGCCGGGGGGTGATCTGCTGCTTACCCGTTCCTACGCCGCATGGTTGTGGGAGCACGGGCAGAAGGAAAAAGCCCGCGCCGAGCTGCGGAAGCTGGAAGGGGATGATCCGGTTCTGCTGCTGGCTGGCCCGCAGCTTCAGGCCACAATTTCGCACTTCCCGGTTACATCGGCACGTGGCGGGATTGCGCGTGCTTATATTCTTACCGCATTTTTGCTGCGCCAGCAGGGGCGGGAGCAGGCCCAGCAGGCCGCAGCCACCGGCGGCATGGTGGGGAATGATGCCAACCTCTACCAGTTTAACGAGGCCGCCCGCCTGATGCTGGGCTTTGCCTTGGCCATGGACCCCACATTGGCCGAAGCCCGTCTGATGCTGGCCGAAATCCAGATTGATGAAGACCACGGGGCCGCTGCGCGAGAAACATTGCTGCGCGTGCCGCAGTCTGACCCCATGTCCCCCGTGGCGCGGTTGCGGTTGGCTGTGCTGGATTCCACGCCCGATCAGGCTACCGAGGCTGTCAGCCTGTTGCGCCCGCTTGTGGCCCAGTTGCCCGATCAGATTCTGCTTCAGCGTGCCTTGGGCAATGCGCTGGTGCAGCAGAAAGACTGGAAGGGTGCGATAGCCGCCTATACCAAGGCCATAGACCTTGCCACTGCCCAGAAGGATGTGGATTGGACGCTGCTTTTCCTGCGCGCCATGGTGTACCATGAAATGGGGGATTGGCCCCACGCGCGGGATGATGCCCGCGCCGCACTGGCCTATGCGCCAGACGAATCCATGCTGCTGAACTTTTTGGGCTACTCCATGGTGGAACGGCATGAAAACCTGCCCGAAGCCGAAAAGCTTTTGCGCAAGGCGCACCAGCTTTCCCCCGATGATGCCGCCATTACAGACAGCCTCGGCTGGGTGCGTGCCGAGCGCGGAGACCTGAATGAAGCACTGGAGCTTTTAGAAAAAGCTGCAGAAAAAACTCCCGAAGACCCGGAAGTGAATTATCATTTGGGCGAGGTTTATTGGCGGCAGGGCCGCAAGACCGAAGCCATAGATCAGTGGAACGTGGCTTTGGGGCTGCACCCCATTCCATCGGATGAAGTATTGATACGTGCTGCGCTCAAGCGTGCAGGTGTGGAACCGGATGTAAAAAAGGCAGATCAGGCCGCCCCCGCTAAAGCAGCACCGCAGGATAAAGGAACACACACGCCATGACAGTTGATGTTCTGGATGTTGCAACCACACCCCTGACAGAAATTGCACCAGCAAAAATCAATCTGTATTTGCACGTTACTGGCCGCCGGCCAGATGGATACCACCTGCTTGATAGCCTTGTGGTGTTTGCTGGTGCAGGAGATGTGCTGCATTATGAGCCGGGCCCACAACCGCTGCACCTTAAGCTGGAGGGGCGCTTTGGCCTCGCCCTTGGCGCAGATGCCGCAGGTGCCGATAATCTGGTGATGAAAGCCGCCGCCGTGCTGCGTGATCTGGCCGGGCCACAGGCCAATGTGCAGGGTGGTTGCCTTGTGCTGGAAAAAAATCTGCCCGTGGCTTCTGGCATTGGCGGCGGTTCGGCAGATGCGGCCGCGACCCTACGCCTGCTAAACCGCGCATGGGATACGCAGGTGGATGAACCCACCTTGTTCCGCGTGGCAGAAACATTGGGGGCCGATGTGCCCGTGTGCCTGCTCAGTCAGACCGTGCGGATGGAAGGTATTGGGGAAACCCTGACCCCCGGACCGCGTTTGCCAGAGTGTGGCCTTGTGCTGGTTAATTGTGGGCAGGCTGTTTCCACCCCGGAGGTGTTCCGCAAAAGAACAGGTGATTTTGTGCCGCGGGCGGATTTACCACAAAGCTGGCCCAATAGTGCCGCTATGGTGGCAACCCTTAAGGCGCTGGAAAACAGCTTGGAGGCCCCGGCATGCAGCATATGCCCGCCGGTTAAAAAGGTGTTGGCCGATATTGCGGCGCAGCCAGAATGTCAGTTGGCCCGTATGAGCGGTTCTGGCGCCACATGTTTTGGTGTTTTCCCCACTGTTGAAGCCGCGCGGGAAGCAGCAGACAGGTTGGCAGATGCACATGCCGCATGGTGGGTGTGGGGCGGCGCTCTGGCTTAAGGGGGGGTGTCACCTTATATCAGCATCAGTTTTTCAGTGGGCCGGAGGGTGCAAGCCTGTTCCGGTCTGGCTGGGTGTAGGAGGTTTTATGTCTTCCAAGCTTGATCTGTCTCTTTCAGCAGACCACACAGAAGTCCATCTCAAGGTGCTAGAGCAGGAAGATCAGCCTGCTGTAGATATTGCGCTTACGGTGGAAGACCTCACACGGCTGATTCAGGTTTTGGGCCAGTGTCGGGAAACGATGCTGGAAGGCAAGGAATTGCCGCCCATAGAAGGGGCTACCTTTACGCCCGTCACCCGCACCAAATGGGCGCTCCAGCCCGAAGCCAGCACGGATGGATCTGTTCTGGCCTTTCAGCACCCGGCCTTTGGCCCGGTGGGGCTTGTGCTGCCACCAACAGATGCAGACCGCCTGATGCACGGGCTGCACATGCACCAGCAAATGCGCCAGCAGCCCGCCAAACCGCGCGGGCGTTTGAACTAGGTTTTTAGGTGTAGCGCATTCGGGCACAGGCACGGATGCGTGGTGGCCTTGCCACTTTACCCCATGCGCTCAGCACGTTCTGGCCTTATGCCGGGTGCAAGAGCGCGTTACGTGAGATGACGTAAGGTGAGGCAGAAAACACCACCCCATTCAGCATGAAAAATATGCTGAACAGGATGGCACGTGCCCTTCAGGATTTCCGGCAGTTGCGGATATGCGCCATCAGGGCGGTTAGCCCCATGGCTGTTAATGCGCCAAAAATACCGGCCCGCAAGCTGCTGGGCACAAAGAAGGTGAGCGGGCTGTCCAGCCTGCGGGAGTGTTCATCAAACGGCCCCTGTGCCCCAAAGGAACCGGGCACGGATGTGTATAAATCATCCGGCTGCGGGCCTTCTGCCCAATCATGCTCCATCTGGGCCTTGTAGCCTTTTTCTGCCATGCGGGCTTCACGGCAGCCGGGGGCAACCATGTGCCACAAGGCAGCAAAGCTGTTGGTGGCCCCAATGGAAATGGAACGGCTGGTGCTAAAGGCCGCACGGCAAATGGCTTCTGCCGCCACTTCGGGTTCATACACCGGGCCAACGGGTTTGAGGCGTTTGCCTGTGAGGTTGCGTGTCCAGCCATAATGGGGGGTGTTGATGGCAGGCAGATCCACCATCACTACGCGGATATTATCGGCATCGTGCAGCAGTTCTGGCCGCAGGCTTTCACAAAAGCCGCGCAGGGCGGAGCGTGCCCCGTTTTCAGCAGCCTGAAGCGGCATGCCGCGCAGGTTGGGGGCCAGATCCAGATTGATAATAGCTCCTTGCCCACGCCGGCGCATAACGCCAAGTGCGGCCAATGTGCCGTTTACGCTGCCCAGATAGGTTACTTCCGTAGCACGGCGGATATCATCGGCAGAAAGGGCAGCCACCTGCCCAACCACCGTGGCCCCGGCGCAGTTGGCCCACACTGAAATGGGGCCAAGTTCTGTTTCAATACGTTCCGCCGCATCCTGCACGGCTTTGGCATCTGAAACATCCAGCGGAATCACCAATGACCGCACAGAGTGCTTGGCCAGATTTTCTGCTGTTTCCTTCAGCCGGTCTTCATTGCGGCCCAGCAGGGCAATATCAAACCCGGCGCGGCCCAGCGCACGTGCCGCCGCGCGGCCAATACCGGCGCCTGCGCCTGTAATCACAGCTATCTGGGTTGGCATCCGCGTTTTTTCTCCCGGTTATCAGTCAAGCAAGACGTTCAAAATCTGGCTGCCATTTTGCGCCGCAATCGGGCAGGGCACAAGCCACAGGGCAGAGGTTCTGCCCCGCGTGGGCCTAAATGCAGGTGCCAGATTTACAGATATTTCAGCGCAATAATGCCGCCCAAAAACACCACGGCAAAAGCCCCGGCCACCAATGGCAGACGTTTTTCCAGAAAATCCTGAATAGGCGCCCCAAAGCGCCACAAAAGCCCGGCCACCAGCATAAACCGCACGCCGCGCGTAACAAGGCTGGCCAGCATAAAGGGCAGAATGGCAAAATGCGCCATGCCGCTGGCAATAGTCACAAACTTGTAGGGAATGGGCGTAAGCCCCTTGAGCAGAATAATCCACACCCCCCATTGGCGGAATTTTTCCTGCAAGGTCAGCAGCGTGCCCTCGGCGTGGTAAAAATGCACAATCGGGCGGGCCACTGTATCTAGCAAAGCCGCACCAATCAGCCAGCCCAAAAGCCCCCCGGCCACGCTAGCAATGGTGCAGATGGCCGCATAAACCCATGCCTTTTGCCTATGCGCCAGCACCATGGGCACCAGCAGCGTTTCTGGCGGGAGGGGAAAAAAGCTGGCTTCTGCAAAAGCCAGCGCCGCCAGCCATAAAGGTGCGTAGGGGCTGGCAGCGTGCCGCAAAACGCGGGCATAAAGGCGGTTTAGCATATGGGTTTAAAAACTACATCCGTTCACGGCGCAGAACATCCTCCGCCTTGGCGTGGATGGTATCATATTCTTCCTGCGTGAGGTTACCCCGGTGCAGCATTTCACTGGCACGGGCCAGCGCATCACGCGCGTGGGTGGCATCGGGTATGGGGTAACGGCGACCGGGCAGGGCAAAGGCATCATCCGGCAGGGCGTTGCGTTCTTCAGTTGTCAGCTTAGACATGGTTGGTCTTCCTGTCTTCCTCACATAGTTCAGAGGCACTTTCCAGTTCGTCCAGTTCCGCCATGGCAGCTTCTGCACTGGTGGTGGGAACATCGGAAACCGGCGTGCTGCTCCGCACTCCCGCTGCCAGAGGATGCTGTGCGGGAGAGACTTCTAATGTTTGTGTCACACGGAACGCCGTCAAGACCGCGAAGGACCCAAACACCACTGCCCCCAGCGCTTGCCCGGCCTGCACGCCAAGCGGGCCAAAGCGTGCACCCATCATGACAAACGGAATGGTGCCCAGCGTGGCCCGCCCCCAGTTAAAGGCAGTAGAATACAGCGGAAAACCAAGGTTATTAAAGGCAGCGTTGGCCACAAACAGCATACCCACAAACAGGTAACTGCCGATTGTCCATGTGCAGAACAGATGGATAAGGGCTGCGGCATCACCCTGCGCATTATACATGGCCACAACCCCGTTCTGCACACAGAACAGGAAAACCCATGTGGCCCCTACGCTCAGAATAACCAGTTTAAGGGCGGCGCGCAGTGTTTCACGCACACGGTCACACTGCCCGGCCCCGATGTTCTGCCCCATAATGGGGCCGACTGAGCCGGTAAGCGCAAAAACCAGCGCAAACAGCACGGGCACCGTGCGCTCGATAGAGGCTTGCCCCGCAACAGCGGCCAGCCCAAAGCGCGCCATGGCCTGCGTGACGTACACTCCCCCAACAGGTGTGGCCAAATTGGTGAGAATGGCCGGAAAAGCCACCGAGGCCACGCGTTTGGTGTCTGGCAGAATACGGTGGAGCTGCGGCATGGCCAGCATATCGTGCCGCAATGCGCCCCGCAGGCCCACTGTGGCCACAACGGTGCGTGAAAGCACAGTGCTAATGGCCGCTCCGGTAAGCCCTTCATGCAGCCCAAAAATAAACAGCGGGTCCAGCACCGCAGCCACAACAGCGCCCAGCAACGTAATGTGCATGGAGCCCTTGGCATCCCCCACCACACGCATGAGGGAGGAGGACCCCATGCCCGCGCAGATAAGCGGCAATGCGGGGCTGACGGTGCGCAGGAAGGTGGTGGCGTTGGCCAAGGCCTCACCCCGCGCGCCAAACAGCTCCAGAATGGGGTGGGCAAATATCATGGTGCCCATACCCAGCACCGTTGCCAGCCCGATCATGACGGTAAGGGCGGAGGAGGCAATGCCCCGTGCTTCATCCGCGCGGCCTGCGCCAATTTCACGCGCAGTGGCGGCACTTATGCCAATGGTCAGCCCGATGGAAACGGCAATCTGCAAGCCAATAACAGCCCCGGCAAAGCCAATGGCCGCCGTAAGGGCCGTGTTACCCAGGTGGCTGATATACACCATATTGAGCATATCCACCGCAAACACCGCCATAAGGCCAATGGCCCCGGTGCCAGCCATAACCAGCACGTGGCGCATGATGCTGCCGGTGGTAAAGCAGGCCTTGTGACGTCCGCCAGGCGGGGAGGGCCGGTTCATTCATGCTCCGTGTGGGCTGTGCTGCGCGCGTGCCGGTGTGTGCGTTGAGTATGTCATGACTTGTGCCCCCTGCGAACAGGGAGAACACGGAACATCTGCCCTGAAAGGCGTGCAAGCCCGAATAATGTGCCCCAAGCGCCGGGTTTAGGGGGCTGGGGGTGCGTCTTCCGGCTTTTCTTCTTCTGGTTTGCGCTCCAGCGGGCGGCCTAAATATGCCTCCAGCACTTGCTCGGTAGGGCCATCCATCCGCACCTGCCCCTGATCCAGCCAGATCAGGCGGTTGCACCAATCGGCCATCACATCCGCCATATGGCTGGAGAGCACCAGAATATCGGCGCGGGAGACAAGGTTTTCAAGCCGGGCGCGGGCACGGTTACGGAAGGAGGCATCCCCCGCCATAAACCATTCATCCATCAGCAGCACATCGGGCATGATAGCCGTGGCCAGCCCAAAGGAAAGGCGCACCATCATGCCCGAACTATAGGTGTTTACGGGCAGGTCCATAAACGCGCCAAGGCTGGCAAAGCTTTCCACATCAGCCTCAACCTGCGCGGTCTGTTCCGTGCTCAGGCCAGAGAACATGCCGCGTAGGCGAATGTTCTCCCGCCCGGTCAGGTCCATGTTCATGCCCAGTGCGGGGTCTAGCAACGTGCCAATGCTACCGCGCACTGTCACACTGCCGCCTACGGGTTCATAAATACCGGCCAATGCGCGCAACAGCGTGGTTTTGCCTGCACCATTGCCGCCTACAAGGCCCAGCCTGTCTCCCGGTTGCAGGGTAAAGCTGACACCTTTAAGCGCCTGCACCACCACGCGGTCTCGGTTATCGTGCATGAAGCGCGTGTTGAGCGTACGGCCCAGCGTTTTGCTGAGCGATTTACGCAGGCTGCGGGCATTGCCATGATACAGCGGAAAGGTGATTTGCAGGTTTTCAACTGCAATATCCGTCATGCGCCTTACACCCAGTATGCCAGCCGTGTGCGCATACGGGCGAACAGGCAGAAGGTTGCAACAATCAGCACGGCAGACCACCCAAGAGCCGCAGGCCATACGGTGGTTTGCATCACATCCCCCGTAAAGGGTGCGCGCAGAATTTCAATCAGCGGGTAGAAGGGGTCCAGCAACAGCCATGCCTGCCCGGTTGTCATTAACTGGGGAGACCACAAAATGGGCGTCACAAAGAACATCACCTGTGTCAGGCTGGCCACAATGGGGGGCACATCCCTAAAGCGCGCGCCCAGAATGCCCAGCAAAAGCACGGCAAAAAAGCAGTCCACCAGCCACAGGCCCGTGGCGGGCAGCACAGTCCATGACCATTTGGGCGAGACGTGAAACCACAAAAACACCCCAGCCACCACGGGCACGTTATGCGCAAACACCAAAATGTTGCGCACAGCCACACGCAGCACGTGCAGGGAATACGGCATGCGGGCCGCATGAATAAGCCGCGCCGCCCCCGTAAAGGTGCCGCAGCCTTCCTGCATGGTGCCGCCTACAAAGCCCCATAACACCAAAGAAAGGGTAAGGAAGGGCAGATAGGTGTGCACATCCGTGTTGAGCAGATACGCATACAGCACGCCCATGGCCGCCACCATAATGGCGGTAGTGGCCGTAAGCCAGAACGGCCCGAGAATGGAGCCACGATACCGCAGCCGAATATCCAGCCAGGCCAGTGTAAGCCCCAGCCGCGCATGGCGGAAGCCGCGCGCAAAATCCTGCGCGGCATGCACAAAGTAGGAAAAACCACGTTCTGGCACCAAATGCAGCACAGGTTGGCCCTTTGGCTGCGGGGCGTGCTGCGGCGCAGCCGAAAGAGGGGGCTGTTTTTTTGCGGCGCGTTCTTCCTGCGTATCCGGCAAGGTGGGCGTGCTGTTCATGGTGTTTAACGCGATAGAGAACCCTGCCTGTTTGTGCAAGGTTGGCATGCTTTTTATGCTGCCATTATAACCCGCCACACAGGCCCATCTGGGCCCAAAGCAGCGCGTTATTTGCGCAACGATTGGCAGGAAAACACTCCACAGAGATGACAACAGGCCCCGTGGTTGCTACACCCGGCCCGCCGGAGAGCCCTTTTTTCGTTCCACACCTAAGGCCGGGAACCGTCCTTGTCATGAAAATCGTCGCCTGTAACAGCAACCTCCCACTTGCCGAAGCCGTTGCCGCGGAGCTGAACCTCCCCCTCTGCAACGCCACCGTGCGCCGCTTTGCGGACATGGAGGTGTTTGTAGAAATCCACGAAAATGTACGTGGTGAGGACGTGTTCGTTATCCAGAGCACCTGCACCCCCACCAATGATAACCTGATGGAACTGCTGATCATGCTGGATGCGCTGCGCCGTGGTTCGGCCAAGCGTATTACCGCAGTGATGCCCTATTTTGGTTATGCCCGGCAGGATCGTAAATCCGGCCCGCGTACGCCTATCAGCGCCAAGCTGGTTGCGAATCTGCTGGTAGAAGCCGGTGCCAGCCGCGTGCTCACGCTGGATCTGCACGCCATGCAAATTCAGGGTTTCTTTGATATCCCGGTAGACAATCTGTACGCCGCACCGCTGTTTGTGCGCGACATTCGCTCCCACTACGGAGACCGTGATCTGATGATCGTCTCCCCCGATGTGGGTGGTGTGGTGCGTGCCCGCCAGCTGGCCCAGCGCCTGAACACGGATCTGGCCATTATTGACAAACGGCGTGAACGCGCAGGCGTTTCCGAAGTGATGAATGTGATTGGTGATGTGCGCGGCCGCCACTGCCTGCTGGTAGATGATATTGTGGATAGCGGTGGTTCACTGTGCAACGCAGCCCGCGCCATTGCCGAACAGGGTGCTGCATCTGTGGGCGCATACGTGACACATGGTGTGCTGACAGGGCAGGCCGTGGAACGCATTGCCGATTCGCCTATCGAAATGCTGACACTGACAGACAGCATCCGCGCCACGGAAAAAGTTATGGCTGCGCGCAATATCCGCCAGATCACCATTTCCGGCCTGCTGGCACGCGCCATTCATGCTGTGGCGGATGAAAGCTCCGTTTCCTCCCTGTTCGATTGATCCGAGGCCCTATGAGCACGCTTTTCCCCCGCCCATACTGGTATTTGCGCCACGGCCAGACAGACTGGAACCGGGCTGGTCTTTCTCAGGGGCGCACCGATGTGCCCTTGAATGAAACCGGCATTGACCAAGCTGTGGCGGCGGGAAAGCTGCTTGAGGTTGCCCTGCGTGCGGCAGGGGAAAATGGGGTAACGCGCATTGTGTGCTCTCCGCTAGAGCGCGCGTTGCGCACCGCCACCATTGTGCGTGATGCGCTTATCACCCACGGCCTGCCAGCCTTGCCGCTGGATGTAGATACGGGGCTGGAGGAAGTCTGCTTTGGTGAGCAGGAAGGCCAGCCGGTAGGGGATTGGTATAATAGCTGGATTGCCGGGGAGTACACCCCACCGGGGGCAGAAACATTTGCTGCCCTGCGCCAGCGCGCTACAGATGCCGTAAACCGGGCCACACAGGCCCCCGGCCGGCCGCTGATTGTGGCGCATGGGGCGCTGTTCCGTGCTTTGCGCGCTGCTATGTCTCTGCCTGCCAATGTGCGCCTGCCCAACGCCATTCCGCTAAGCTTGGAGCCAGAGGCAGATGACCGTTGGGAACTGCGGGAACTGATAGACGCGTAAGCGTTAGTTCTGGAGCTTGTAGAGTTCGAACGAAAGATCAGATGCGTCTATTTTGTGGCGCGTCTTTTTATGTACGGTGCGCACAGCATACACCTGCTGATAATGGTTTTGTAAAACAGCGCAGACTGGCTGTTCTATGGCGCCCGTCTGGCATCCGGCATAGGGCAGCATAACAAAAGCAGGGTGCTGTGCCAGATCATCCAGATAATGCTGTACGGCCTGTTTTTTGAAAATAATGTCTATATGATCCCGAAACAGGTAACGGTCTGCGCTTATCAGGTTTGCCATGTAAAAATGGGCATGATGGGCCCGGATATTCAGCACCTTTTGCCCGGCAGCCATATTGGCAATCTGGGCGTAATCTATTTTTTCTAAGTTCTGGTGCAGCGCCAGATTAGCACGTATTTCCTGCCCCCCGGAAAAAAGCGTGAGCGCGCAAGCAGGAGCCAGTGCGCCTATTGGCAACGTACCTTTCTGTTGTGCCAATAGCACCAGCATGATGCTGAGGGGCGCAAACCACAGCCCCGAATAATGGCTGAATGCGTGGCCAGAAAGCAAAGCCGCAGGCACCGAGGAGATAAACCACAGCGTAAGCAATGTGGTATCCGGTGTTGGGGCCGTTTTAAGTATGGATTTCTGCCCGAACCATTTGATGAGAATAGGTGAAAAAACGGCCAGATAAGCGGCCAGCAGCAGAACAGCCTTTATGCGTTTTGAAAGCTTGCCGCTGTAAGCATGTAAAAACTGATGCTGCAGCGCAAAGTAATCAGCCAGCGCATGATGCCCCTGTATAAAATATGGCGTAAACAACGCAGCCAAACCGCCACAGGTGCCAATAGCAAACAAAATTATATTTAAAGCTGGGCGTGTATTTGCCAGTAATAAAAAACATACAGGCAGAAACAGGCAAATACCTTCCAGATAATTTACGTTCACCGCAAGGCCAAACATAACCCCGGCAGCCAGAAGCCATAGAATGCGGGTTGCGGGCTGAATGGTGGCAAGTGTGCCTTTGCGGGCCAGCCAGATTACGGCCAGTTCTGTTGTGATCAGAAGTGTTTCTGTATTTCCGGCAAGCAGCTCAAATGGCGCGCCCAGCAGCGCGAGTGCCGCAAAAACCCATAGCCAGCGTGTGTGCCATATACTGCGCGCCATGGCTGCAAATGCTGCAAGAGAGAGCAGGGCCAGCACCGTAAACTTGCCAACAGGTAACTGGGCTGTAAGCGCATCCCACACACCATACAGCACATAAACACCAAAGGGTTTATGATCGAACACATACTGGTAAGGCAGCATATGGTCTTGCAGCAGCCCCCGGCCAATAAGTGCGTAAAATGTTGTATCGGCAGTGGAGAAGGGGAGGATCAGGTAAGAAAAAATATAAAAAATACTGCATAAAGATATAATAAAAATAAATATCTTGTTTTTGAAAATGCTCTGCAAATCCAACATAATCCTTCCCCTGTTCGAAAGTGTGGATATTCACGCAGGGAAAAGGAAGTAAAGGGAAAATAAGTTAAATAATTTTCTAAAAAACATGGCAGAATAGCCAAGTGGCAGCTTCTGCCATGCTTATCTTAACAGTGTTGAACACATTATACGGCGGGCGTGTGTTCCTGCGGGGAAATGCGGTTTCTTTGCGGAAACAGAGAGGGATCATGCAGGGCACGCAGGCGCACGCACCGGGGCAGAAGCCTGCGGATAATGTGCATGGTGGCGGTATCGGAAAGCCCTGTCTGTTCAGAAAACCAATCTAGCTCTTCCTGTAGGAAAAAGCCGCGTACTTCTGCTTCAGATGCCGGAGGGCTGTGGGGGGCGGTCTGCCACCGGCGGATGGTGGAAATCATGCCCATGGCTTCTGCCCGCTGTTCCAGCTTACTGGGGTGATCCGGAGCAGGAACAGGGCCAAGAACCTCGTTTAGCGCGCTTAACAGGCCGGATTTGTTAAACCATGCGGCAGTTACAAAGTCTCCCACGCTGGAAATGGCGTTGGAGACGGAGTTCAGGAATGTCATGAAAACCTCCCGTCTTTATAAAAAGGGGTGCATACTGCCAACGGCGCGTGGGCGCAGAGAGTTTCCATGTGCTCAAAAAATAAAAACCGCCCCCAAAGCAAGGGCGGTTTTTACAAACAGACCATCTGCCACAGCCATCAGCCTTAAGCCATATGGTGTGACAATGCGTGGCGGGTGTAGCCGCCTTTTTCTGTATTAGTCCTGCAGCGGCAGCATAAAGGTGCCATCATCCAGCTGGATGCCACGCTGGGCAGCATGGGCGCAGGTTGCGGTGCGGATGTCTTTGTCATCCACCGTGTTCAGGTCAATCATCTGGCCGGGGCCAACCATCAGCTGCCCTGCGCCACCGGCGGGGTATGCGGCATCACTTTTCACATCGCTGCGTTTTGCAAGGGAGCGGCCGAGTGAGCGCACCGTTGTATCATCATCAATGTTGTGGGCGTAGCAGTAGTACATCAGCCCGGCAATGTTGCCTACAGATGCGTTATCTACCGTGGGGCCGGGGCCAACAGGTGCTTCTGGCACAGAAGCCACGCCAACATTGGCAGCATGGGCAGGTGCAACCCCGGCAGCCAAAGCCAGGCCACATACGGCAGCAAGGGCCGCTTTGCGCAGTGTGTTCATGGGTGAACCTCCTTTGTGAACAAGTTTGATGAGGCTCACTATCGAACCGGCCCGGATATGCGGCAAGGGCCTTGGTTGCCGGTCTGTTATGCAGAAAATATTGGTTTGTTATCAAAAATCCTGCATGATTTGTGAAGTTTCGTGATCTAATCGGACAATAATGGTCCGTATTGTCACTCGGGCGTGAGCGGATGGATGCTGTACCTGTATTGGCGGAGCGGGGTATGGTTATTTAGTTTTCTTATACGAATACTCTATAATGGTATTTCTGTATTTTTATGCTGCCTGCGTAATCTGGCCCACTGGCATGTGTGGGGTGGGCTTCCCATATCCTGAAAGGACTACATACAAATGTACATGCCGTTTGCCGCCCGTAGGCCAGATGGCATGAGAGATATAAAGCAGGGAGCCGATTTGAATGTCTGATCTGATTGTTCTGGGTTTTGACCACGTTGATGATGCCGCCAAGGTGCTGACAGAATGCCGCGCCTTGCAGAAAGAATACCTGCTGGATCTGGAAGATGCCGTGGTTGTTACGCGGGATGCACAGGGCAAGGTGCATTTGCACCAAAGCGTGAACCTTGAAAAAGCCGGGGCTTCCTGGGGCCTGCTTTCCGGCGGTTTCTGGGGTGCGCTGGTTGGTCTTTTGTGCCTGAACCCGCTGGCTGGCTTTTTGATCGGGAGTGCTGTGGGCGCCGGTGCGGGCGCGCTGTCTGGCAAGTTCTCTGATTACGGCATTGATGATGGCTTTATCAAACAGCTAAGCGACACCATTCCGCCCAACACCTCTGCGCTGTTCATTCTGGTGCGTAAGTCTCAGCCGGAAAAAGTACTGGCCGATCTCAGCCAGTTCAAGGGCCATGCCCGTATCCTGCAAACCTCTCTTTCCCCAGAAGCAGAAGAAAAGCTCAAGGCTGCTTTGGGTCAGGTTGCTGCGGCACAAGCCAAGGCCTGAGCCATACTTTAGGCATCAGCCTGCACTTTGTGCATGGAAAACCCCCGGTGGCAGAAGCACACCGGGGGTTTTTTAGTATCTTAACGCACAGAATGAAAAAAGTTCACAACCGTTTGCCCATTTCCTGCCGCAGGGTGTTGCAGCGCTGGGTATATTTTGCGGCGCGTGTGGCGGTAATCCAGTTGATAATAAACGCCGCCGCCAATGAGAGGAACGAGGCCGCAGTCAACAACTGGCCGGTCAGATAGATTTTTTCATCATAATGCAGGGCGGAATACCACAGCAAAGTCAGGCTCAGCACCGCGCCAATAAAGCCGGAAACACCTGTAAGCCGCATAAGGGAATCTTCCACCAGTTCAAAGGCGGCGGTTTCTCGCCACAGGTCAAACAGGCGGCGGTCAATGTCTCCCACGTTTTCAGCGTGGTCTGCCTTTTCGGCTTCCGTGCGCTTGTGGGGGTTCTTGCGGTGGATCTCCAGCTCCTGCCGGGCCTTGGCAAAAACCTTCCGCCGTTCCTGAATGGCGGGCAGGCTGATATCCACAAAACTTAAAATGGCAACATTCAACCCGGCGGAAAGCTGAACAATGGCCTGAAAGTTGCCCCATGTCATATCCATTGGTCTGGCTCCTCCACGGGCTGGATATCCTCGTATTGGAGCCGTTTTCTGGGGCAAAATGCCGGTAAAATCAATCCATGCCCATGTGGGGGCTGTAGCGCGTGGGCAGCGCCACAGCTGGTAACGTGCTTAGAAACCTTGGGAAATCCCGCCCAGAATGGTGCGGCGTAGCCCGTATTGCGGGGCCCCCACGCCAATGCCGGAACCATCACGCAGCTTGTAGGTGTGGTCCCCCAGATTGATCACATCTATGCGGAACTGCGTATCCCCCGGCCATGCGCTGCCGAATGTGTTGTGGATGGTTTCCACGGCAGAGAAGTTGACGGTAGCATAAGGCGTAAGCGCCACACCGTTGGGCACAAGGCCATCGGCCCGCAGCCCGCTGCCATACACCATGGTGGCAGACAGCCGCAGCGGAAAGCGCGTTTTGTGGAAGAAGGAATATGCCGCCCCGGCAGAAGCCGTCCAACGCTGGTCATGGTCCAGATGGATCCAGCGGTGCTGAATGTAAGCCAGATCATCCGGGCTCATGTTAAACTGTGCGCTGGTAATATCCTTGCCAATGGCGCGAGACCACGCAAAGTTGCCGTACAGAGAAAGCGGGCCACGATCATAAGAGGTGCTGACCTCATACCCGTTCACCTGCCCACGGCGATAGTTAAAGCCGCTAAGGATGATGGGCGCACCAAACTGGCCTTCATCAATCAGGTTATGTGCCAGCTTGTAATAGGCATCGAACGAGACACGCCAGCCCGGCAGAATGGTTTGTTCAATACCGGCATCAAAGTAATGGTCGCGTTCGGCCCGCACCTTGTTGTTCTGGTAAACGGAGGGCGCGGCACTGGTGCCCGCAAATTTGTACAGCGAGGAAGAACTGACAACCTCAAACGGCGGGGGCGTAAAGTAGCGTGAATACCCGGCGTGAATCACACCGCCTTTCCACGGCTTCCACACAATGTTCAGGCGTGGGCTTACCTGTTTTTCCGCCGTGTATTCGCTCACCCCATCAAAACGCAGGCCGTAATTGATGGTCAGGTTGTTCAGCGGTCGCCATTCATCCTGCGCATACAGGCCGTACACCGTGCCGGTTTTACCGCTGCCATCGTAAATGCTCAGGGGCGTGGTGCCAAAGGTGGCGTTGCCATCTGCATCCTCACCTTCCTGCCCAAACACGCGGGAGAGGGATTTGGAGGTGTTGCGTTCTACAAAAAGCTGAAAACCAAAGCGCACGGTGTGATCTTTTGCAGCACGCCATGTGACGTCATGCTGCGTGCCCATGGAAAATACCGAGCGCGCGGCCTGCTGCGCAATACCGTTGTAAACCAGATCTCCCAGCCAGTCGGGCGAATAGCGCAGGCTGCTGTAGCGGGAGAACACGGAGCTTTGCAGGCTGAAGTCTCCCATCTCTTTCTGCAACGCCAGAATGGCAAAATCTGTAATCTGCTTTTGGTGTTCATCCAGATGCGCACTGTCCACGCTGCCATTCAACTGCTGCGCCAGATCGCTGCCAGAATAGGCGGGCATGGCAAACTGGGTTTGCTGGCCGGGGTTGTTGGGCAACTGGTATTCTGCGTTGGAAACACCGGCAATAAAGCTGATACGCGTATCTTCATCTGCCGTGTACCGCAGATGGCCCAGAAAGTGATACTGCTCGCTCAGGTCATGGATGGCGTTGAAGGATGATGTTGTATTTTCAATGCCAGTGCGGTCATGCACATAATCTGCCGTGGCAAAGAAATCCCACTTCCCTTTATGAAAACCATATTGCAGGGAAGGAAAGAAGTAATCCCGCGCCCCACCGTAAAGTGAGAGATTGCCGCCAGAATTGGTGGTGCCGTTCTTGGTGTTGATATCCACCACAGCCGCCTGCAAAAACCCGAACTGGCTGGGCAACGCCCCAGTGGTGAGGGACATGTTATCTGCAAAGCGTGTCATCAACGCTTGCCCAAACACGCTCAGCCCCTCCGGCAACTGCACGCCATCCAGCCGGAACTGCACCTCGTTATGGTCACCACGCACATGGATCTGGCCGTAGCTGTCCTGCGCTACGCCGGGGGCTTGCAGCAGTACCTGATTAAGCGGTGCGTTATCACCACCGGGAATGGTTTCCAGCGCCTGCCGGCTGAACTTGTGCACCGTGGCCCCGGTAGAGGGCGAAAGTTCTGAACGCATGCGGTCCAGATGCGCGGTGACAATCACCTGCTCGGCATCGTTCTTGTCATGCGCAATCACTTTTACGGTTTGCGGCTTTGTTTCAGTGGGCTTTTTCTGCTGCGTTTCTGTTGTGGAGGGTGTTGTCGTGGTCGTGGTGGTTTCAGCCAGGGCCATGCTGCTGCCCAGAGCAGTAAAAACAGTGGAGCAGAGAAGAAGAGCGGCTGATCGAACCATCATGCTGTGCGCTGCCTTGGTTGAGTGTGGTGGAGGCGCAGCATGTATTATGTAACACTATAACATTACAACAGGAATGAGCCCTGTTTGCTCAGCTTTCTGTGGGCTGTTGCACGCGCGCAACAGCTTTGCATCTGGGGCAGGGCACAAAAAAGGAGGCCACGCTTTGCACGTGGCCCCCTTGCACATGGCGGTGTGCCGCAACGGGCACAAAGCCGATTTTATTTTGTGGTGTAACCGCCGTTTACCAAAATGGTCTGGCCCGTCATCCACCAGCCTTCAGAAACAATAAAGCGCACATAGGGTGCAATATCTTCAATGTCTGTCAGGCCTGTTTTGCTAAAGGGAGAAAGTGCGGCAGCGGTTTTGTGGTAGGCCACGGCATCTGCACTTTCCTGCCCGTAAAAGAACGGCGTATCCATAGGGCCGGGGCCAATGGCGTTAACAGAAATGCCCCGCGCGCTATATTCCTTGGAGGCCGCACGGGTGAAGTGTTCCACCGCAGCCTTGGAACCCGCATAGGTGGAATAGAACGGTGTGTACGCGCCTAGCAGAGATGTCACCAGTGTCAGCAGTTTGCCGTTATCGGCCAGATGTTTTCCGGCTTCACGGATGAACTGATACGCCACCTTGGTGTTGATGGTGAACATGGCATCAAATTCTTCATCCGTGGTGTCTGCAATCGGCTTTTTCAGCACTTTGCCCACGGTGTTAATGGCAATGTCTGGTGCGCCAAAAGCCGTTTTTGCATCTGCAAACAGTTTGGCTACTGCTCCGGGCTGTGTCAGATCAGCCTGAAAAGCCTCAGCCTGCGCACCTGCCGCTTTTACAGCGGCCACTGTGGCATCGGCTTCCGCCTTGCTGGCTGCACTATGGTAATGGATGGCAATGGCCTTGGCGCCATGTTCTGCCAGATCCCGCGCAATCAGCCCGCCCAGATTTTTGGCCCCACCGGCTATCAGAACGGTTTTGCCTTTAATGCTATGGTCTACCATGTTGGGTGCTCCCTTGCATGTATTGGGGGCCGATGGATGTGGCTCCCGTTTTCTCTTGCCACCGTATCAGCTACAGTAGGCGGATAAAGCTGCCTGTTCTGACAACACTTGCCAGATTTCCCGAACAATCTAGGTGGCAGCCCAAAAGGCTAACGCGCATGGATAGGATAGATCTTTTTCGTATTTTTGCCCGGGTGGTAGAGGCCGCCAGTTTTACCCATGCGGCAGAAACCTTGGGCATGCCGCGTTCCAGCGTATCCGCCGCCGTGCAGCAGCTAGAAAGCCGCATGGGGGCACGTTTGCTTACGCGCACAACACGCACAGTTACCCCCACGCCAGATGGCGCAGCTTTTTACGAACATTGCCTGCGCCTTGTGGCGGATGTGGAGGAAGCGGAAAACCTGTTCCGCCAGAGCGAAAGCGCTGTGCAGGGTGTGCTGCGTGTTAATATGCCCGGCCGCATTGGGCGGCTGATTGTAGCCCCGGCCTTGCCCGATTTTCTGGCAACATATCCCGGACTTTCGGTAGAACTGGGGGTAACGGACAGGGCCGTGAACTTGGTGGAAGATGGGTTGGATTGCGTGCTGCGCGTTGGGCCCTTGCAGGATTCCGGGCTGATTGCCCGCCGCATGGGGGAACTTGAACTTATAAACGTGGCCAGCCCCATATATCTTAAACAGCGCGGCACACCCCAATGCCCGACAGATTTGCTGAAAGGGCACGAGGCCGTGCGCTATGCCTCTCCCCAGAATGGCCGGGTAGAGCAATGGGAGTGGGAGGAACACGGCCATACCCACACGCTGGATGTGCCGGGCCGCGTAACGGTTAACAGCGCAGAGGCTTTAATAGCCTGCACACTGGCCGGGCTGGGGGTGATGCAGATACCCGCTTACGATGTGCGCTCTTACCTGCACACAGGCCAGTTGGTGGAAATACTGCCCCAGTGGCGTGCGGCACCGCTGCCTATGGCGCTGCTTTATCCGCACAGGCGGCACCTTTCCATGCGGGTGCAGGTGTTTGCCACATGGTTGGAAGACCTGATGCGCCAGCAGGTTTTGCGTCCTGTTTCCGCCATGCCGTAAAGCGGGTGTGTTTCTGCAGAATGTCCGTTGCATAAACACCCAAACACGCCCAAAGAGCGCAGGCCATGTTGACCATAGAAAACATTCTGCTGCTGCTTTTGCTGGCGGCAGTCAGCAGCCTGCTTGTTGCCCTGTTTAAACAGAAGGTGCCGCAGCCGGTTATCCTTATCATTCTGGGTGTGTTTGCTGCGGTGGCGGGCATGCATGTCAGCCTGCAGCCAGATATGTTCATGTTTGTGTTTCTGCCGCCATTGCTGTTTGCAGATTCATTTCGCATGCCATTGCGTGAGTTTGCAGAACTGCGCGGCCCCATTCTGTTTCTGGCCTTTGGGCTTGTGGTGCTCAGCACGCTGGTATGTGGCTATGCTATCCACTGGATTGTGCCAGAGCTGGGCCTGCCTATCTGCTTTACACTGGCGGCGGCACTTTCCCCCACAGATACGGTTGCGGTTTCCAGCCTTATTGAAGGGCGCAAGGTGCCCAACCGGCTGTTGCAGATTTTATCGGGCGAGGCTCTGTTTAATGATGCCTCCGGCCTTGTGTGCTTTCGCTTTGCCATGGCCGATGCCCTTACGGGTGAGTTCTCTTACAGGCAGGCTTTTGGCACGTTCCTAATGGTGGCGCTGGGCGGCCTGTTGGTGGGCGCTGCGGTGGCATGGTTGGCTGTTAAGCTCAACCGCGTGCTGGTGCGCCGTGGGTATGATGATCCGCAATCCCAGATCATCTTTGTGCTGCTCTTGCCGTTTTTAATGTATGCTGCGGCAGAAGCAGTGGACTGCTCGGGCATTCTGGCCGCCGTGGCAGGCTGCATGGTGCTCAAACTTTCCGGCATGATAGAGGACACCGCCACTTTTACCCGCCTACAGGCCACAACGGTCTGGAACATTGTCAGCTACGTTTTTAACGCGCTTATCTTTTTGTTTCTGGGCATGCAGTTGCCAGAACTGCTGCAACATGGCGTGGCGCTGGGCCGGAAATATGATGTGGCCTTGTGGCAGGTTGGCCTGTTTGTGGTGCAGATATACGCCATTATGCTGGCCATGCGCTTTGCAGGTGTATGGACATCCGTTTTCGGCCGTTGGGTGGTGGCGCGCATTGGCAGCCTGCCGTTTGAACCCACAGGTTTTGCAGGCAGCATGTTGCTGACATTTGCTGGCGTGCGCGGGGCCGTTACGCTGGCGGCTGTGCTTTCCCTGCCCGAAGGCACGGATGGCACAGATGCCTTTCCCATGCGCGATGCCGTGGTGGTGGCCGCTACAGGCGTAATTGTTCTTTCCCTGCTGGCAGCCAGCGTGTTCATTCCGCTGTGCCTGCGCTTTTTGCCGCAGGAAACGGTGGACAAGAACGCGCAGGAAGAAAACATGGCCCGCCAGAAGCTGATACGCGCAGCCCTTGCGGTGCTGACAAAAGCGCGCGCGCAACCGCCAGCGCCCAACCCGAACGGCACAGCACTGGCAAAGCCCGAGGGGCAGAATGCAGATGAAGCCCTGCGGCAGGAGGTGATAGACCGCCTGTATCAGCTGTATCACAGCCGTTTGGAAGAAGAGGACGAAACGCCGCGCATCACACCGCTAGACCGCAGCCGCGCCCTACGCCATGCGCGTATGGAACTGGCCCTGCGCCTGCAACTGCTGCGGGCCGAACGGCAGGCCATGCGGGATATGACATCGCGCAGCGAGATTAACGACCAGACAGAATGGAAGCTCCAGCAGGAACTGGATTATGAGGAGCAGGTTATTCGCTCCCAGTCTCAACGCCTCCCGCGTGAAGCCTAAAGCCTGCCGCCACACTGGGGCGTGCTTTTGTTGACAAGCCACCCCCAGCCTGTAAACCACACCGCATGATGGTTTCCCCCAAGGGGAATGAAAAGGGAACCGGGTGCCCGCGCCATTGCCTGCAATGGTTTTGCGATATTCCCGGGCTGTCCCCGCAACTGTAAGCGGCATGGATGTGCACGCACGGCGCAAAGCGCTGGCCCACTGGAACAAACCTTTCCGGGAAGGGGTGCCACAACCGAAAAACCGCAAGCCAGGAGACCTGCCATCAGCACACAGTTGCAGACGGGGCATGTCAGCCGGGGTGTGCTGGCAGGCTGGGCAAGCGGTCAGCCAATGGGGTGGTTTGTGCCCTGTGGTGGAAAAAGCCGGGCCAAGTCTCGTGGCAACGCTGTTAAACCGCGAGATTGCCTTAACCCATGCGCCTAAAAAACCTTTTGCTTACCGGATCTTCCCTGCTGCTGGTAGAAACCACTGCCGCCATGGCGGCAGATGCCGCAAACTCCGCTACATCAACGGGTAAAAACACCGTTGCTGCCAAAGTGGCCGTAACACCTGCCGCCACCGCTCCGGCGCGCAATGCGCCTCTCTCTCATGCGGTGGAGGGCCCGCAAGCTGTGCAGGCCCGCAGCACGCAGGCTTACCCGGATTACGTTACGGTAAGTGCGGCACGCCACCCCATGCGGGCGGATGAAATTGGCACGGCCATGACGATTGTGACAGAAAAGCAGATCCTCACCCAGCAGCGCCGCACGCTTACAGATATTCTGGCCCGCCAACCGGGGCTGAATGTGGTGCGTTCGGGTGGCTTTGGCGGCACCACCTCCATTTTCATGCGCGGCAACAATGCCAACGAGGTGAAAGTGCGGCTGGATGGCATGGATATTAACGATGGCAGCTCCACCTCCGGCGCGTTTGATGCTGCGCAGTTTGTTACCGATGGTATGGGCCGCATAGAAATTCTGCGCGGGCCACAAAGCGGCCTGTACGGGGCAGATGCCATGGCCGGGGTTATTGATATTACCACAGCGCAGGGGCAGGGCAGGTTTACGCCTTTTGTGCGGGTGGAAGGTGGATCTTACGGCACGTTTAATCAGGTTATGGGCGCGCGCGGCAGTAAGGGAAAGTTCCATTACAATGTTGAACTTTCCCATTACCGGCAAGATGGTTTTCATGAAATCCCGCGCTATATCGGCCGCTATTTTGGCGCAGACAAGGAACAGCGCCACCGGGGGGACAGAAACGATAACCGCTCCGCCAACATTCGCTTGGGCTATGATGTCACCCATAATTTTGATCTGGGGCTGACGGCCCGGCTGATACAGAGCAACCTGCACACCTACAGCGCCTATAATATGGAAGATGAATATTACAGTCGGCTAGGATATTACGGTGATGTAGGGAGCGAGCGTGAACACACCACACAAAATCAGGCCATTGTGCGGGGCACAGCGCATTTGTCCTCATTCGGGGGCAGGTTCGATCAGGTGATTGGTCTGGGGTATATGACAGGCCGCAGAAGCTGGACAGAAACCGGCACCACGCTGGAAGGTGATGCCTTGCAGTATGACCCCACATATTACCGCACCAGCCGTATTAAAATAGATTGGCACGGCACTGTTAATCTGGACAAATACGGATCTCTGCTTGTGGGGGCAGAGCATTTTCATGATACGTTCAATTCCAGCCAAGGGAATAGCGCTGCATCTTCCACACCGTTCAGCACCAGTGCGGGCATGGATACCACAGCGGGCTACGGGCAGTATCAGGGCAACTGGAACAAGATTTTATATGGCGCGGCCAATATCCGGTATGATGCCAACTCCCGCTACGGCAATTACGTGACGTGGCGTGTGGCTCCGGCCATTCATATTCTGCACAGCGGCACGGTTATCAAGGCCAGTGCGGGCAGTGGCTTTCATGGCCCTTCATTGTATCAGCTTTTTGCCAACCAGATTTCCACCAGCTATGCGGAAAAAGGCAACCCCAACCTGCGGGCCGAACGCCTGATAGGGTATGATGTGGGCGTGGAACAAACACTGGCGCATGATAAACTGCATTTTGGGGCCACGTGGTATGAAAACCATGTGCGCAATCTTATTCAGTCTGTCAGTTCCTACGAAAATTACTATTCCACCTATTCCTACAATAACGTGGCCCGTGCCCGCATGTATGGCGTAGAAGCGTATCTGGATTGGAAAGCACTGGATACGCTGGATTTCAACCTGAACTATACATGGACCCACGCGCGAGATGCCTCTACTGGGCAAGCCCTCCAGCGCCGCCCGCAGCACAAGTTCAACTTCAACACCACTTGGCAGCCGGTGGATGGGCTCTCGCTTTCGGGCAATATCCTGTATGTCAGCGGTTCGCGCGATACGCCGGTTATTTCCGATACGTACCAGTATTGCAGCACATGCGGCAAAGACCACGGATATTTCACCATAGATCTGGCGGCCAGTTATAAAATCAACCGC
This sequence comes from Acetobacter sp. AC2005, assembly GCF_037901235.1. Classification (NCBI taxonomy): domain Bacteria; kingdom Pseudomonadati; phylum Pseudomonadota; class Alphaproteobacteria; order Acetobacterales; family Acetobacteraceae; genus Acetobacter; species Acetobacter sp. AC2005. Next base: position 809,908 of record NZ_CP149625.1, on the reverse strand, counting down.
TATGTCACCGTATTTGCGCGGGCGGATAACCTGCTCAACCGCCAGTATGAAAGCCCCATAGGCTACCTTCAGCCCGGTCGCGCAGGCTATGGCGGCTTTACGCTGAATTACTGATGCACTTTTCCGTCTTCCTTCGCCGGGTGGTTGTGTGTGCATTGGGTGCTGCCCTTGCGGTGTTTGCACCCGGTGCGGCATGGGCGGAGCGTGTGGCATCGCTCAACCTGTGCACAGATCAGCTGGCCCTTATGTTGGCAGACCACAAGGATATTATAGGTGTATCCACCCTTGCGCGGGATTGTACGGAATCTGTGTTGTGCCAGCAGGCGCAGGATGTGCCGGTGTTGCAATCCACCGCAGAAACAGTGCTGGCCGCCAAGCCCGATGTGGTGCTGGCAGGCCGCTTTACGGCACGCTTGGCTGTGCGGGCCGCCAAGGAGGTAGGGGCCAAGGTGCTTACGTTGCCGCCGGCATCCTCCTTGGCGGATATTCCAGATCAGATCATGCAGGTTGCCAATGCGGTGGGGCAGCCAGAACGCGGGCGGCAACTTGTGGCGGCGTTTCAGGCCCGGTTGGCAGAAATAGCCACAACCCGCCAGGTGTCAGACCCCATAGCCGTGGTGTATGAGGCCAACGGTTTTGTGGTGCACGCCCATAGTCTGCCAGATGATGTGCTGGCCCATGCCGGTTTGCGCAACTTTGCCACTACGGCAGGCACACCTCCCTTGGGTGGGCGTGTGCCGCTGGAGGTGCTTTTGGCGTATCACCCGGATTTATTGGTGAGAGACCCTTCCGGCCCCGGCCATTCCCTTGCACAGGCCATGCTGTCCAACCCGGTTATGCTGGCCATGTTTGCACCGCCGCATGTTGTGGATGTGCCAGCCCGCCTGTGGCTTTGTGGGTTGCCGCAAACGCTGGATGCCGTTGCCACATTACGCCACGCGCGGGATGGTATTGTGGCTGATGCTGCAAGGCATGTTTCACATACCCCCATAGCACAACCCACGGTAAAGGAGACCCAACCATGAAGCCCCTGCGCCCCGTTGTGCTGAACACCCTGCTGGCGTTGCTGGTGGCTGTCATGGCTGTGGCCTCCCTATGGTGGGGTGAAAGCAGCATTAACGTGCCTGCGGCTTTGGCAGATTGGTGGAGCGGTGCCCATTCCATAGGCGCGGTGATTATGGGGCAGTTGCGCCTGCCGCGCATGTTGCTGGCCCTTATGGTCGGTGGCACGTTGGGGCTAAGTGGTGCGGTGCTGCAAGGTTATTTGCGCAACCCGCTGGCAGATCCGGGCCTTTTAGGTGTTTCTGGCGGGGCGGCCCTTGGGGCTGTGTGCGTGTTTTATACAGGGCTTTTTCAAATTGCCTCGGCATTGCTGCCGTTGGGCGGCTTGGCCGGTGCATTGGTAACAGCCATGCTGTTGGTGGCCTTGGTAGGGCGCGGCGGGGCATTGGTGCTGCTGCTGGCCGGTGCGGCCGTCAGCAGCTTTACGGCTGCCCTTACGGCACTGGTGCTCAATCTGGTGCCCAGCCCCTATGCTACTTTTGAAATTATGCATTGGCTTATGGGGTCTTTAACAGATCGCACATTAAATGATGTGCTGCTGGCCTTGCCCGGTGTGGTAGCGGGCTGCGCCCTGCTTATGGGCTGTGGCCGCGCGCTGGATGCCCTTACAATGGGGGAAGATGTTGCCCAGAGCCTCGGCTTTCGGCTGGGTGGGGTAAGGGGTGTGCAAATGCGCGTGGTTGTGGGCACCGCATTGGCTGTGGGTTCCTGCGTTGCGGTTTCTGGCGCTATCGGGTTTGTGGGGCTGGTGGTGCCGCATTTGCTGCGGCCTTTGGCGGGGCATCGGCCATCTCGGCTGATGGTGCCAGCCTTTTTGGGCGGTGCTGCGCTTTTGCTGGCGGCAGATTTGGCTGTGCGGTTAATGGCCGGGCGCACAGAGTTGCAGTTGGGCGTAGTTACGGCCTTGGTGGGTGCGCCTGTGTTCTTCCACCGTGTGATCCTGTTTAGAAAACGGAATATGCTGTCATGCTGAATGTGCAGAATGTTGGCTTCAGCATAGAAGGTGCGCAACTTCTCCAATCCGCCAGCGTGCAGTTTGAGGCCGGGAGTGTGACAGCCCTGATAGGCCCCAATGGTGCAGGCAAAAGCACATTGTTGCGCATTATGGCGGGGTTGCTGCCCGCCACGCAGGGGCAGGTGGTGTGTGATGGCGTACCGTTGCAGCAGCTTACATTGGCCCAGCGTGCGCGGCTTATGGCGTATATGCCCCAAGATGTGCCGCCGTTTCCGCCCATGCCGGTGCGGGAGGTGGCATCACTGGGGCGTCTGCCCTATGGGGAATCTTCAGCACAGGCCTTGCATCATCCGGCAGTGGCGCAGGCTTTGGCAGAAGTGGGCTTGCAGGATTTGGCAGAGCGCCCGGCCAGCCAGCTTTCTGGTGGGGAGCGTGCACGGCTGATGCTGGCGCGCGCCTTGGCCGTGCAGGCCCCCATCTTGCTGGCGGATGAACCCGTAGCTGCGCTGGACCCGGCACATGCCTTGGCCGTTATGCAGGTGTTTTGCAAACTGGCAGCGCAGGGCACATGTGTTGTGGTGGTGCTGCATGATCTGCTGCTGGCCACACGTTTTTGCAAAACGCTGGTGCTGATGCAGCAGGGGCGTATTCGGCACATCATCCCGCCCGCCCGTTTAACGGATGATATGGTGCGCCAAACTTACGGTGTAACCACCCGGCGGGTAGAAAACGCTGTTGTGCCGTGGGATTTATGCACGGCACAACCAAATTAGCATTTGCAAAAATATATGATCAGGGCAGGGTTAATCCGCCCTCACGCGTTACAAGTGCCTCCACACCCGGCACAATACGCTGGATGAGATCCCCCGCAGGTTGGGGCGTGTTGGTGACAACATGGATGGAGGAGGATGCTGCAATGTCCTTGCGTGCGGCATCCAGTGTTTCCCGCGCCTGTTCACGCCAGCCGGGGGTGCGTTCTGCGCCTAGTGCCGCCAGCCCGGCACGCGCCAAAGCGGCCAGCTGGGCGGATGCCGCCAGTGCGGGCGTAAGGGCGGCATGGCGGGCTGCAACCTGATGAAACGCGGCATCATTATCCGCCCAGATTGTGAGCAGCCGCTCCAGATCCGGTTTAAGCTCTACCTTGCCGTTTACAAAAGCCACTGCTTCTGCATTAAACTTTTCAGCTTCAAAGCTATCCGGGCTGGCAATATCTGCCGGGGTGTTTAAATCTTGCTCTGTGGCTGTCTGCTTATGGCGAATTTGTAAAAATTCGTGGTTATGGGCGTAATTGCGAATAGGGGAAACAGCACTTAGCAGCACACGCGGGGCCTGTGTTTCACCCGCTGCCAGGCGGTCTAGCAGGGCTTCTGCATCTTCTTGGCTTTTCAGGCCCAGAAGGTCCAGCTTGTCCCGCGTTACGGCCAGCCTGCCATACAGGGTTTGGGGCACGCAGTTTTGCGGGGTAGACCAAAAACGCTCCGCCACAGCGGCCATACGGGGCCATAGGCGGGCATCCAGCATGTCTTCATCCACCACCTCTGTCCATAAGGCACCTTCGGCCCCCAGTATCAGGGTTTTCTGCTGCTTGGTTAAGGGGGGTACGGGGGCTTCGGGCTTGGTGTCTGTTGGGGTGGCAATGGTGCCGCCGGGGCCGGTTGTCTGGGCTGCGGCCTGTGCCTCTGCGGCATCCTTGCGGGTGTCTAGCGGGTCTGTCTCATAATAGGCAGAGGCCGGGAGCAGCCTGTCCAGATAATAAGGGCCGGAAACCACCACCGGCAGGCCTGCCTCTGCCGCTTTTGCCGTGTTGGCCGGGCCGCGCCAGCTTTCTATAATGGTGTGGGGTGGCACGCTGGCGGCCAATATCTCATCCCACCCCATAACGGTTTTGCCATCGGCTTTGAGCATCTGCGCCACGCGGTTTGTAAAACTGGCTTGCAGATCAGCCGGTGTGGCAAAATGATGCGCCTGCATGTAGTGCGCAATGCGGGGGGTGAGTGTCCACTGTTTGGCCACCACCTCATCCCCACCAATATGGAACACAGGGTCCGGGAACAGGGCGGACATTTCAGCATACAGGCCGCGCACAAAAGTATAGGTGGCGGGGTTTGTGGGGTCCAGCGCTGCGCGGTTGATCTCGGCGCGGTCTGTCGTGTTCATGGGCAGAACAGAGGCGTATTGAGGGTAGGCCAGCAGCATGGCAAAGCTGTGCCCCGGCGTATCAAACTCCGGCACAATGCGCACGCCCCTGTCTGCCGCGTATTGCACCAGATTGCGGATTTCGGCCTGCGTGTAATACTGCCCGTGGCTGCTGATTTTTTGCAGGCGCGGGTAATGCCTGCTTTCAACCCGAAACGCCGCGCCATCTGAAAGATGCAGGTGCAGCACATTCAGTTTCACCATTTCCATGGCATCAAGCTGCCGTTCAATGGTGGGGATGGACATGAAGTGACGGCTGACATCCAGCATCAACCCTCGCCATGCAAAGCGCGGACTATCCTGAATATGCGCCTGCGCCATAACGGGGCCTGTGGCCTCACGTCGCACAAGTTGCACAATACTGGCCAAGCCGTGCAGCACACCGGCAGGGCCTTGCGCGGTAAGGGTTATGCCATCTGGCCCCACATCCAGCGTATAATCCTCCCGCATGGTGGGGGCGGGAAATGTGGCCTCACGCGCATACTGAATGTGGAGGGGAAAGGTATCTTTGTCCTTTCCCGCATTTTCCAGTGCAACAGTTTGCCCGGCCACTACGCTCATGCGGTTTGCAAAGCGCTGTGTGGCACGGGTTAAAAGCGGGGTGGGCGGGTTTTGCCAGATAACCTGCCAGTTGGCAGGCAGGGCAAAGGCAGATCCATCCGTTTGCAGGGTGTTGGGTGCAGGCATGATAACCGGCGGCCGTGGCGCGTTAAACGCTGCGGGCGGTGCGGTATCTGCCTTGGCAGGGGCAAGATGAGCACCAAAACCCGCCAGCACACCTATGGCGCACCCTGCTGCCAGAACACGTAAACCAGAGCGGATGGAAAACCCCTTTATCATGCAATCGCCTTTCCATGCGTGAGATTGCGGGCAAGTTGGCAGATCCATGTGGCATCAGTGTGCCATCCGGCCAGTTCTGCTGCTTTTAATACCGCGCCACCAATAGGGGGCAGCGTGGCCGGGTGCGGTTCTGCCCCCAGCAGGGATGTCACGGTTTGCAGCACAACGGGGTTGTGCATCACGCTGCCGCCGTAGCTCCATGCCAAGGGCAGGGGAGAAGGCGGCAGGTTGCTTACCTGCTTAGCCGTTGTATGGGCCAGTTCTGCCAGATGCCCGCCAGCGGCACGCAGCAGGGCTATGGCGTAGGTGTCTTCATTTAGGGCCAGCGTGTGCACGGTTGCCGCTACATCGCCCACGGCGGAGCGAGGGTGTGTGCGGGTGCGCAGCCATTCTCGCAGGGCATCTGGCGCGGTGGGGCCTGTGGTGGGCAGGTTCAGGCTGTGCAGCAGTGCTTGTGCAAATGCGGCAAAAGGCATGGAAGGATCATCCAGATACCGCGTGGCATAGCCTAGGGCTTTGCGGCCTATCCAGTATCCGCCGCCTTCATCCCCCAAAAGCCAGCCCCAACCGCCAGCGCGTGCTGTTTGCCCGTTTGCGCCAACAGCCATGGCGACAGACCCGGTGCCCGCCAGCACAAACACACCCGCCTGCCCGGCAAAGGCTGCGCGGTGTGCGGTTTCTACATCGTTTTCCAGCCACAGCCGCACATTGGGGCCAAGGGCGGTGCGGGCCACCTGTTCCTGCTGGGCGGAGGAAGGGCGTGCGGCATCATACCCCGCCATGCCCAGCACGGCGGATTGCAACGTGGTGCGCGGCATCTGTTCTAAAAGGTGGCGCAGGTTTTCGGCCCATTCTGGCCGGTCAAACGGGTTGCAGCCGGGGCCGGTAGCCTGTGCCAGCACGGTGGCATCGGGCGCTATTACCACCGCACGCGTATGGGTGCCGCCGCCATCTAGCGCCAGAATGGTGGGTTGGGCGGGCATCAGGCGTGGGCCTTTGCGGGTGTTTGTGCAGCAATACGGGCCAGAGCCTTGCGCAAGTGCCCGCCACACAACACCAAAAGCTGCCGAGCCTGCGTAACATCCAGCCCGTGGCGCAGCAGCACGGCCAGTTTGATGCTGCCATTGGCTTGTTGTAGGGCTTCTTCTGCCTGCGCCTGTGTGCAGCCTGTAAGGTGGCGCAACATGCGGTGCGCACGCCGCACCAACTTGGCGTTAACAATGCGCATATCCACCATTTGCCCGCGCCATGTATGGCCCAATCGGATCATCAATGTGGTGGAGAGCAGATTGAGCGTAACCTTTTGCGCCGTACCTGCCTTCATGCGGGTAGAGCCTGCCACCACTTCTGGCCCGGTCTGGATCAGCACCGGGTATTCCGTATTTAGCAAACGCGTGTTGGGGCTGCATGACATGCCAATGCACAGGCTGCCTGCTTCCTTCGCGGTTTCCAGCGCAGCGCAGGTGTAAGGCGTGCCACCGCTGGCGGCCACACCTATTACAACATCCTGCGCAGTAGGGGCGTGGGCAGTTATGGCGCGGCGGGCTTCGGCCTCATCATCCTCGGCTCCTTCCACGGGGTTGAACAATGCAGCATCACCGCCCGCCAGCATCAGCACCAGCCGTTCGGCAGGCCAGCCATAGGTGGGAATAAGCTCTACCCCATCTTGCAACCCAATACGGCCCGATGTGCCTGCACCCACGTAAAACAGGCGGCCTCCGGCTTCTAACCGCGGCACGGCGGCTGTAATGGCGGCTTCCAGTTGTGGCAGGGCAGATTTTACGGCAGCCACGGCCCCAAGCTGGCTTTCCAGCAGGGCTTCCAGCACCGTGCCTGTGGGCCATATGTCCAGATCCGTATAGCGGGCATCCAGCGTTTCTGTGTGGGCAAGTGGAACAGAGGCAGGCTGGAGCATAAGCGGAAAACCTTTATAAAACTAACAGTGACTTCTCTTTTGTATCACATAGCGTAGGCCGACCAGCCCAAACAGTGTGATCATGCCCAGCACAATCAGCCAGACAAACGCCAGCGGTTTGCCGTAGGGGTGCAGGTACATCATGGCCAGCACCATAAGCGGCACGCTCAGGCCAAAGGCGGGGGCCAGTATGCGGGCTTTTAAACCGGGCCACGCCATGCCTGCTATAAAGCTGGCCAGCATGGGGCCATACCCACATGCAGCAATGGAAAGCCCCACCAGCACGGCAGACTGGCTGCCCTGTGCAAACAGGCCCGCGCAAAGCACTAACGCCCCGGCCCAGAACAAGGTGATAACCCGTGCAAACCCGAGGCCGGAAAGGCCAAGCCTGCGGGCGGCCCACGTGCAGGGGGCGGCAAAGTCTCCCACAGTGGCGGCTGTCATGGCGGATAGCGTGGCGGAGAGAGACCCCATAGTGGCTGCCAGCACACCCGCCAGCATCAGCCCGCGCAGGCCGGAGGGCAGTTCCTGCGCAATATAGGCGGGAAAAACAGCATCCGGCGTGGCAAACCCGGCCTGATGCAGGGTGGCCCCACCATGATGCACCCATAACAGCACCCCCACGCCAGAAAGCAGCGCAAACAAAAGGCCCACACCCACAGCACTGCCCATAAGTGCCAGCCGCGCATCATGTAGGCAGCGGGCCGCCAGCACGCGCTGCACCATAAGCTGATCTGTGCCGTGGGAGGCCACGGAAAGCACCGTACCGCCTAAAAGTGCCGCCAGAGGCGTGAAGGAACTTGTGAAAGGTGGCGTGTTATAAACAAATAAATCAAACCGCCCAGCGGCTTGCAGCGTATGCAGCACACCCGCGGGGGCTGCATGCCATAGCAGGGCAAGGCAGGCCGCAGAGCCAAACAGATACAGCCCGAACTGAATACTGTCTGACCACACAACAGCGCGCAGGCCACCGCACAGCGTATAAAACAGCGTAACAAGCATAATGCCGCCCAGCAGCACGGCATGGGGCAGGCCCATATGTGCGGCATCCAGCATGGCGGCTAAAGGCAACATACCTGCAAACAGACGCACCGCCTCGGCCAGCAAACGGGTGATGAGGAATGTGGAGGACGCCATACGCTGCATGGAAGAGCCAAAGCGCTGGCCCAGCCAATCATACGCGCTCAGCATTTTGCCAGACTGGTAAAGAGGCAGAAACTTCCATGCCACAATGGCGCGGCCTATCAGATACCCGAGCGCCAACCCCACAAAAACCATGCCGCTGCCATAGGCAATGCCCGGCACGCTAATAAGCGTAAGGGTGGAGGTTTCTGTTGCCACAAGGGAAAGGCACAGCGCCCACCAAGGCAGATCTCCATGCCCTTCAAGGTAAGCGGTGGCGGAGGTCTGGCGGCCAGCAAGCCCCAGCGCCAGAAGGGGCAGGGCAGTCAGATACGCCAGCATGACCAGCAGATCGGCAAATGTCATATCAGGCGTAAAGGTTTTGGCATGATGTGGCTGCGCTAAAGCTGTTTTGGAAGAATAAAGTGAGCGTAGTTTTGCCGTTGCAAAAGATCAACCGCTTGGGCGCCTGTTGTTGTCTGATGGCAATGCATAAGGTTTGGCAAAATATCTTGCGATGTAGGCAAAGCAGATAATGTTGCGCACTATTATACGCATTGTTTTGGGTAATATGTTGAGTGGCGGTTCTGTTGCAGAATGAGCCTTTCTTTAATTTTTCATAGTCAAGAAAAGCAAAGTTATATTGGACTATTTTGGTACGTTATTAATATCAGGCAATGTGTTTGTTTTTTGGTTGCATTGAGGTTTTTGTTTGTCTAACGAGGGTTGAGATTTTAGGGTGCAAAGATAATTTAACGAAGTGCCTGATTTTTCGTGTGTTTTTGCGCACATAACATTTGGGGAAGCAGGCATAATTTATGATGAGCGAAAATTTGGATGCGATTTTCATTTCTAATACAAAACGAATATTCTCTTCCGAACCAAAAGTTGAAAATCAGAAAAATTATCTGATCAGAACGTGGCCACAACCCCGGTACGGGCAGGCCACAAAGGCATCTTCCATGATTTTTATGAAGGTGATTGGGTCATGAACTGGCGCACCTGCAATTCGTGCTGGAATGACCCCAAAGAGCGCTTCAATCACCAGTATTTCCTGTGGTGCCTACGCCATGCAGGAACACCAGAACAGTTTGAATGCACCCGACTGATCACGGCACAACAGGTGATTGAGCAGTGCAAGCATATCCTAACACAGATGGGTGCATAGCAATGGCTATTGATACAGATAAGACACTGGTTACCGGGAATGTGCACATTCCCACAACTTCAGATGGATCAAGTATTTCTGATTCCTACGTTACAGGAACAGATAGTATTGATGTATATAAAGGTGGAAGTGCTGGTGATATCGCAGCCATTGGTGGTGGAACAATAAGTATCCATGATGATATTTCCGTTGATAACATAAGCGCCATTAGCAAGGGCACGCTTGTTTTTGATACAACGGGCAATATTGACGGATTGCTTATTTCAGGTGGCTACGCGATCGGGGATGTTGGCGTCATTAACAATCCCACCGTTAATAATCCTGATGGTATTAGTGGCGAGGGTTACCTTATTATCTCGGGCGGTACGGTAAGCGGTGGCACCGTTACGTCTGGTGGCATGGTTGATGCTAAAGGTGGCACTGCTGTTCTGAATAATGTTACAGCCAGCTCTGGCGGTAAAATTCTGGCAGAACAAGGAAGTGTTGTGTCTGCCATTGCCGGAAATGGCGGTAGCGTTACTCTTGCCGGGAATCTTGGCTTAGCAAGCGCAACGGGTACAACAGTCAATGCTGGTGGTGAATTTCAGGTCTCTGCTGGCCAGAGTGCCACAAAGACTACAGTTGCAGCTGGCGGCAATATGTCTGCTTGGGGCGATGTTTCTGATACAACCCTAAATGGCAACCTGACTGTTCTTGATGGGGGAACAGCTTCTGCAACTACTGTTAATACAGGCGCATCATTATCTGTTAATGGCAGTGCAAGTGCTTACGGGAACATTATTAATGGTGGCTCTGTTTTTGTTTCTGGCCTTGTTTCCGGCGGAACGCTTACTGATAACGGGCAGATAAGAGTTTCTGCTGGTGGTGTTATTTCCAGCATACAGGCAACGTCAGGTAATCTGTGGATTTCTGCTGGTGGTTCTGCTTGCGATACAACTATTGCATCAGGTTTCACGCAGGTTGATGGATATATTTCTGGCGGCTCCATCTACGATGGAAAAATTCAGATTGATGCTGGTGCCATAGCTTCTGGTATCTCCGCTTCTGGTACCGATAATAATACACAAGGTACCATCGAGGTTGATGGCGGCACGGTTACTGATGCCACAACGCATGATTACGGTAACGTCACCCTTATTTCAGGCACTGTAAACAACCTTTCCGCAACAGGCGGTGGTATTACAATGACCGGCGGCACACTCTCTGGTGGCATGTTCCAGAGTGGCGCCAGCATGACTGTTTCTGCCGGTGTAGTCAGCGGTACTGTTACCATTGGCAATAATGGACATGCCAATGTAAACAACGGAACAGTTTCCGATATCAATATTGCTTCTGGTGGCTCTGGGTCTATTGCAGGTGGATCTGTTGCTGATGTGACTGTCTTATCTGGTGGCACGGTTAATTTTAGTTCCGGCGCGGCATTAACGAACACACTCACACTCTCAAGTGGTGGCTCCGCTTCCATTACGGGCAATACAGGGGGCACTGTTCAGCTTGGAGATGGCTATACAAGTGGTTTAACAATTACCGGGCTGAATACTTCTAACGATACAAATGTTACGACAACTATTAACGGTTGGAGCAAGGACAGCCAGATTGATCTGCAGTATGTGACATTTGATAATGCAAAATGGAAATTTGCTGACGCAAATACTGTTGCGATCACAACAAAAGATGCCACAACAGGTGATACATATACTGTCACGCTGAACATACCGAATGTTGAAGCAACGGGCTTCAATCTGGTTAATGATAACCAGGGCGGTACTACAATCGTGACCTGCTTCCTGGCTGGCAGCATGATTTGCACGCCTGATGGTGATGTGGCTGTTGAAGATATCCAGATTGGTGATCAGCTTGTTACGTTTGATTGGGAGCATGACAGGGAAGTTACCCGCCCGGTTGTATGGGTTGGCAAGGCGCATGCAAAAGTGCGGGCTGGTTTGCCGGATGATGAGGCCGGATACCCTGTACGTATCCTTAAAAATGCTATTTCAGATGGCGTGCCTTACAAGGATATGCTGATTACCGCAGAACATTGCCTGTGCTTTGAGGGCAAGTTTGTACCGGCCCGTATGCTGGTAAATGGTTTTTCTATTTTCTATGATAAATCCATTACCTCTTACGATTACTACCATGTGGAAACAGACCAGCATTCCGTCATCACGGCCGATGGCATGCTGACAGAAAGCTATCTGGATACCGGCAACCGCCGCGCTTTCCGTCAGGAAGGTAAGGTTGCAACACTACGTGGCGCAGTGCAGAGCTGGGCAGAAGATGCAGGCGCTCCCCTATGTGTGGACCGCGCTTTTGTTGAACCTCTGTTCCACAGGCTGGAAGTACGCGCAAACAGCGTGGTGGGGCACCATGTGCCAGCAAAACAGGCTGTTGTGGTGGCAGATCCTAACCTGCATCTGGTTACGCAGGCAGGGGCGGTTGTGCGCCCGGTAAGGCACGAAGGCCAGCATTACAGCTTTATGCTGCCTGCCAATACGCAATCTGTGCGCATTGTCTCCCGCGCCAGCCGCCCGGCAGATGTGATCGGCCCGTTTGTGGATGATCGCCGCCAGATGGGTGTGGCTGTGGCAGATGTGCATTTTATCACCGCCAAAAAGCTGTACACCATTACAGCGCATCTTCAGGCTGAAAAACCCGCAGGCTGGCATGATACGGATTGGACAGATTGCGCATGGACAAACGGCAACGCCATGCTGCCTTTAGGTGAGTGCACCAAAGGGAACATGGGCCTTCTGTCTCTGAACATTCGTGCCGCTGGCCCGTATGTGGAGCATGAAGCAGACAAGCAGGCACAGGTTCTTTCTGCCTGATTTTAAAAAGTTGGCTCTAAAAACAGGCTCTATCTCTTATGGGGGTAGGGCCTGTTTGTTATTTGGGCAGGTTTTTCCAGCACTCCAAGGCGCGCAGGCGGCCCAGTTTAAGGTCCACAATCGGGGCCGGATACTTTAAGCGCTGCGTGCTTTTCCATGGCGTGTGAATGGTTTTGTTATCCAGCGCCGCCAGTTCCGGCACCCATGTGCGGATATACTGGCCTGCTGGATCGTATTTTTCAGATTGCCCCACCGGGTTGAAAATACGAAACCACGGTGCGGCATCAATGCCCGTGCCAGCGCCCCATTGCCAGTTCATGGCGTTTACGGCGGCATCTGCATCTACAAGCTGAGTGTAAAACCAGCGTTCACCTTCTCGCCAGTCTGTTAGCAGATGCTTGGTTAAAAAGGAGGCCACAACCATGCGCACGCGGTTGTGCATCCAGCCCGTGCGGGCCAGTTGGCGCATGCCGGCATCTACCAGCGGAAACCCCGTTTGCCCTTGCTGCCATGCGGCCAGATCTGCGGCATCTGTGCGCCACGGCATATGGTCAAACTCTGCGCGCAGGTTGTGGGTGGCGAGGTCAGGCGTGGTGAACATCTGCATCCATGCAAAATCACGCCAGCCCAGTTCTGCCAAAAACTTTTCGGCATCGGTGGTCAGGTGTGGGTTCTGGTCGGCTGCATGGCGGATGGCGTGCCAGATCTGCCGCACAGAAATCTGCCCCACCCGAATATAAGGTGAAAGCAGAGATGTGCCGTGCGGCGCATCTGCTCTATCGCGCTGGGTTTCGTAATCTGCCAGTGCGTTTTCTATAAACCGGTGCAGGTTGGCGTGGGCGGCTTTTTCTCCACTCGTCCAGCCAGGAGGCAGAGCAGGTGGCTTTGTGCCAACACGGTGCAGGTGCACGCCATCAGGTAGCGCAAGGGTGTGGGCAGGCACATACTCTTTGCCGCGCATATCTGGTGCAGGCAGTGGGGGCGGGGGGGCTGGCAGATCCCGCGCAGCGCGCCACCATGCTGTAAACACACGGTAAGGCTGGCCCGCCTGCGTGCGTATGGCCCAGGGTTCAAACAACAGGCGGCCGGTGCAGGAATGTACGCTCACGCCCTGTTTTTTCAGGCTGGCATGTACATCCGTATCTGCCGCAATGCCGGGGGCATCATACCGGCGGTTCCAGAACACATCTGTGGCATTTACGGCCTGCGCCAATGCGGGAACAGAAAGCCCCGTTGGCCCGCAGAGCATAAACAGTGCCTGCCCCTGTTCGTGCAAACTGGTGGCCAGTTGTGCACAGGCCGCCTGCGCCCAATCTGCAATGCGGGTGCCAGAGGCATCTTGCAAAGTGGTATCCTGCACATATGCGCACAATACGGGCTGCCCGATGGCGCAGGCCGCGTGCAGGGCGGGGTTATCGGCCACGCGGTAATCATCTCGCAGCAGAACCAGAACAGGGGCGGGGGAGTGTGCATGAACCATACACAATGTGGTGCCGGTATAGCTGCGCACATGCAATGGGGTGGGCTCTATTTTTGTAAGAGTGCGGGTTCTGATGGTCGCTAGAGTGTGAAGGTACCAAACTATGGCCATGCGCGTTGTTGGTGCCATAATGTATAACTGTAAACACGGCAGGAAAGGCGATTAGCCATGTCAGATTCTTTATCAGGCAGCTGCGGTGCCGGTGGGTGCGGCCCGCGTGGCCCGCTTACCCCAGAGCAGGAGCAGATTCTGTTTGGCCACGGAACGGAGTATCCCGGTTCCAGCCCACTGAACCATGAAAAGCGCGAGGGGGCGTATCATTGCGCGGCCTGTGGGTCTTTGTTGTTCCGCTCTGCCACTAAGTATGAAAGCGGTAGCGGCTGGCCTTCCTTCTGGGCGGCAGAACCTAACGCTGTTGCCACGCATAAAGATACCAGCCACGGCATGGTACGCACAGAAGCTCATTGCGCACAGTGTGAAGGGCATTTGGGCCATGTCTTTCCCGATGGTCCGCCCCCTACAGGCCAGCGCTATTGCATGAACGGTCTGGCGCTGGATTTCAGGCCAGATCCGCAGCGGGCAACATCTGCTGGTGGGGCAACTTCTATGGATCATACAAGCGGCTGGGCATCTTGAAAGCGTTATGCCCCCTGCTTACGTAATGGGGCATGACAACACACGCTCTGGCTCATACCGGGTTTTCCTCTTTTCACAGTGGGCAGTCTGCTAACGGGCAGCCCTCTGCGGATGCACTGCGCCGCCTTAAAAGGGTGCGGCGTTTTGCGTGGCTGCTGGATGCCGCCATCAGGCTGCCCGGCACCCGCGTGCGGCTAGGGGCAGATGCCATTGTGGGGCTGGTGCCCGGCGGTGGCAGCACGGTTATGGGCCTGCTTTCCTTTTATGTGGTGTGGGAGGCTTGGCGCATGGGCCTGCCGCTTAAGCTTTTGCTGCGCATGGTGGGCAATATAGCCATAGAAGCCGCAGTGGATGTGGTGCCCGTGGCGGGTGATCTGCTGGACATTGCCTTTAAGGCCAACATGCGCAACGTGGCCGTTATGGAAAACTGGCTGGGTGTGCCGCCCTCTGCCGCTACGCGTAAAAAATAGGCATCATTTTATAAAACATGATTGTTCATAATAAGGGCTGCCCATTGGGTGGCCCTTTTATGTATCTGGCACGTTAGCAGGTAAAACAGGCAGGGTGGCCCGCCACGTTTAGCCTGCGTTGCAAGAAAAAAGGGTGTGGGCGGCGCCATTTTGCAGCACAACGGCACAAATGCCGGTGGTTGGCAGAGGGTGCAATGTGCCCTCCGTTCTTCCGCCCCGCAGGCAGGAGAAAACACGCCGTGCAGCCGCCAGATAGCAGCGCCCCAACCCCATCCATTACAACGCCAGCCGCTTCTGCGCCCCATGTGCCAGAGGCACCGCAGCTTGCCGGGCTGGAGGCATCTGTTCACAAGCTGGAAAACACGGTGCGCCGTTTTTACCGGCTGGCTGTTATGGTGGTTACGGTTACGGCGGCAGGGCTGTTTGTAAGCTCTGGCGGTGCGGTGGTGATGGTGGTGTTTGCCTCTGCCTTGGTGGCGGTGGTGCTGCATGCGGCAGCGCGTATTCTCTCGCGCCTGCTGCATATTCCGCAGTGGCTTTCTGTCATGCTGTTTGTGCTAGTGCTTGTGGGCGCACTTTCCCTTGTGGTGCATGTGTCCGGCCCGGAACTGATGGTGCAGCTTTCACACTTGCATGAAGCTTTAACCAGCGAGCGCGATGCCCTGCACAACATGCTGGACAGCAACCCGCTGGGCCATGCGGTGCTAGACCACTTTCCGCGTTTTCTGGGTGGCAACATGGTGCCCGATGGCCATGCGGGCACAGATAATGGCATGGATTTTGCAGGCTCCATGACCAACGTGCTCACCTCCACCTTTGGTTCGGTGGGCACCATGGTGGTGATTATTATTGCCGGGGTGTATTTTGCACTTTCCCCCCACCTGTATGCCAATGGCATTTTGCGCATAACGCCTGTGGCTTACCGCAGTACCATGCGCACTGTGCTGCTTACAACCGGCCACGCCCTTACCGCTTGGGTGGCAGGGCAGATGCTGGATATGACGGTTGTGGGGTGTTTGACATGGAGCGGCCTTTCCCTGCTGGGCATGCCGCTGGCACTGCCTTTGGGGCTGGTGGCGGGGCTGGCCAATTTTGTGCCGTATCTGGGCACATTTATCGGCGCTGTGCCCGCGCTGCTGATTGCGCTTTCCGTTGGCCCGCGTGAGGCCATGATGGTGGCGGGCCTGTATGCCGCTATCCAGACGTTTGAAGGGTATGTGATGTCCCCCTTCATTCAAAAACGTGCGGTGCGGATGCCGCCTGCGCTTACCATTCTTTCGCAAACAATTTTTGGTGCGTTTTTGGGCATGTGGGGCTTTATTTTTGCCTCTCCCATTACAGCGGTGCTTCTGGCTGTGGCCAGCCGCCTTTCCGCACCCCTCCCGCCGAATGAAGAAGTGTAACCTTGCCCATACGTAGGCAAAACCGCTGTTTTTTACACTTTCCCACTGGTCATAATAGAACAGGACATGCAAGCTGATGGTGGCAAGAAGTTCCGCAGGAAGGAAACCCCGCATGTCTAGCACGCCGGATGCGTATCAAAAATTTCGTCATCTCAGCCCGTTTGAATTGAAAGATGAGCTTATAAAACTGGCCTCTGGCCGTGCCCAGCGCGCCATGCTGGATGCCGGGCGAGGCAACCCCAATTTTCTGGCAACACTGCCCCGGCAAGGGTTTTTTCAGCTTGGTATGTTTGCTGCGGCAGATTCAGCACTTACCTTTTCCTACATGGCAGAAGGCGTGGGCGGCGTGCCCCGGCGTGAGGGCATAGAGGCACGGTTTGAAGCCTTTTTGGCAGATAACCAGAACGTGCCGGGTATTTCCTTTTTGCGCCGTGCCGTATCCTATGTGCGAGACCAGCTTGGCCTGCCGGCAGATGAGTTTTTGCTGGAAATTACATCCGGTATCTTGGGGTGTGATTACCCCACACCGCCGCGCATGCTGCGTTATACGGAAAAAGTGGTACGCCATTACCTGCTGCACGAAATGGCAGGCGGCACCATGCCAGAAAGCACAACAAACCTGTTTGCGCTGGAAGGTGGCACGGCGGCCATTAGCTACATTTTTGCATCATTGCGTGAAAACGGGCTGATCAAGCCGGGGGATAAAGCGGCCATTGGTATGCCGGTGTTTACCCCGTATGTGGAAATTCCCGAACTGCGTGATTACCAGTTGCAGGAAGTGGCCATTAACGCCAGCCCGGAACAGGGGTGGCAATACCCGGATGAAGAGCTGGATAAGCTGCTTGATCCATCCGTTAAGATCTTTCTGGTGGTCAACCCCAGCAATCCGCCATCTGTGCGCATAAGTGATGAAGGGCTGGCCCGCATTGCCGAGATTGTTAAAAAGCGGCCAGACCTCATTATCGTAACAGATGATGTGTACGGCACATTTGCAGATGATTTCCGCTCCATTTACGCCATCTGCCCGCACAACACTATTTTGGTATATTCCTTCTCCAAGTATTTTGGGTCTACAGGCTGGCGTTTGGGCGTGATTGCCATGCACGAACAAAACGTGCTGGACGAGGCCCTGGCCGCATTGCCAGAAGCCGAAAAGGTTGAGCTGGACAAACGCTATGCCTCGCTTACGCCAGATGTGCGCGGCCTGAAGTTTCTGGACAGGTTGGTGGCAGATAGCCGCACCGTGGCCCTTAACCACACGGCAGGGCTTTCTACCCCGCAGCAGGTGCAGATGGTGCTGTTTGCCCTGTTTGCGCTGATAGATGGGCGTGATGCGTATAAAAACGCGCTCAAACGCCTGCTGCACCGGCGCGAACTCGCCTTGTATCGAGACTTGGGCGTAAAAGCCCCGGATGATGCTGGCAGCACGCATTATTATACGCTGATTGATCTGGTAAATGTGGTTACGCAGCTTTACGGCACGCGCTTTGCCCGCTGGCTGATGACGCATATGGATTACCAGACAATCCTGTTCCGTATTGCAGAGGAAACAGGCGTTGTGCTGCTGCCGGGTGATGGTTTTGCTGTAAAACGCCCCTCGGCCCGTGCCTCATTGGCCAATCTGAACGAATATCAATACGCAGCCATAGGCGCTGCCCTGCGCCGCATGGCCGGTGAGTATTATGACCGCTACCGGCAGGAAAAAGGGCTGAACAGCAAAGGGGAATAATCTGTTTAGGGCAGAAAAATCCCTGCTGCATGTAGGTTAGCAGTCTTTCATAAAAAGGGCCCGGATTGCAAAGTCCGGGCCCTTTTTATGCACATGCGTTTTTAAAAGACGATGGCAGGAAAAACTATTTTACTCGTTATGGCCAAAAACCGGGCGCGTGCTTTCAAACAGGAACCACGTGCGGCGTTCTGTTTCATCAATCCAGGTTTCAAGCAGGCTGGTTGTGGCCACATCTCCGGCATCGGATGCAATGGCATGTACGGCGCGCAGGCGCTTGGTGAGGGTAAGGTTATCTTCCCGCAGTTCTGAAAGCATGTCCTCCGGGGTTACGTACAGGGCATCGTTATCAGAAATTTTGGTTTTGCGGGCAATTTCCCCAACCGAGTGTAGGGTGGTGCCACCAATCTTGCGGGCGCGTTCGGCCATGGGGTCTGTCATGGCAAAAATCTGCTGGCTCTGTTCATCCAAAAGCAGGTGGTAATCCCGAAAATGGCGGCCGCTCATATGCCAGTGAAAGTTCTTGGTTTTAATATACAGGGCAAATACATCGGCCAGAACTTCAGACAGGCCACCCGCTACGGCCTTTACCTTATCGGCCTTCAGGTCTGTGGGCGTGCCAAGATATTCCTTGATATGGGCTTCTTTAGCTGTGGCGGCTTTTGCTGTGGTTGTGCTCATGGTCTGAACGAACCTCCTGTTTTCACTTTTTGGCAACACCACATTGGTTGCTGCCAAGTGCTGCCTTTACACGTGGTAAGATAAAGGCATCGTGCAAGGCCTGACATGGAAAGATCACAATCCTCACATCCATGTGAATGTCAGGGTGCAACGCGTTCAGGGGGTATCAAGTTCCGTGCGCAGGGGGCGGGTTAAAAGCTGCTCCTGCGCTTGTGGCAGCGTAATCCTGCCTTCCAGAAAAGCGGCAATGCAGGCGGTAATGGGCACATCCACCTTATGCTGGCGGGCCAGTGCCAGAAGGGCATCTGCTGTGGTCACACCTTCTGCCACGCCGGGCAAAGTGGCCAGTGCGGTTTGGGTGGCGCTGCCCCGGCCAAGGGCCAACCCCATCTGATAATTGCGCGAGGCCTCACCCGTGCAGGTCAGCAACAGGTCTCCCAACCCGGCAAGGCCAGCCAGTGTGGCGGGGTGTGCGCCCAAGGCCACGCCAAGGCGGGTTATTTCTGCCAGCCCACGGGTAATAAGGGCCGCGCGGGCGTTTTCTCCCAACCCGGCGCCAATGGTAATGCCCGCCGCCACGGCAATAACGTTTTTGGCCGCCCCCCCAAGCTGCACGCCGGTAATATCTGCACTGGCATAAAGGCGCAGGCGCGGGGTGGAGAGCAGATCTACCAGCTTGTGTGCCAGATCCACATTGGCAGAGGCCACAACAGATGCCGCCGGAAGGTCTGCCGCAACCTCACGCGCAAAGTTGGGGCCAGAAAGTACAGCCCCCGGCACATCTGGCCGCAGCCGGTGCAGCACATCCAGCGGAAAAGCAAGCGTACTGCGTTCTATGCCCTTGCAGCACAGCACGGCAGGCACGCCTGCAGGCACCAGCGGCAGAACAGAGGCCATATGTTGGCTGGGAATAACCATAAGCGCGCACGCCACATCTGCCGGTGGCGGCGCAGAGGAAACGGTTATGGAATCTGGTAGCGGAAAATCTGGCAGGCGCGGCATGGCGCCAGAGGGCAGGCGGGCAGGGTTACGTGCCCACAAATAAACCTGTGCCCCGGTGCGGGCGGCGTGCAGGGCCAGCGCAGTACCCCATGCGCCAGCGCCCATAACCAGAATACGGTGTTTCATGCTCTAAGCGGTGCCAGAACCCCAGGCAGGGCGCAAGCACCATATAAAGCAGTAGCTTTAAGCGCCTTAGGCAGATAGCGCCACGCCAGCATGAGCCGGCACCATGTGGGCCGGAACTTCGGCCTTTTTCATGTGTTTCAGCCGGGCTTCACGCAGCAGGCACACAACGCCTTTTACGCAGTTCCCGCACTGGGCCTTGCAGTTGCGTGCGGCATAAATTTCACGCGGGCGGGTGGCCCCATCCGCCACTGCGGCTTCAACGTCCTTGTGGGTGAGACGATTGCAAGAGCAGACAACCATACGCAGCACCTTTGTGGTGGGTGATCGATTCTGAGTAAGACCTGACCACAAATAAGAATGAATCGCAATTGTTTTTTGCAAAAAGTTCTCATTTGCTTGTGTTCTGCCTGTGCATATGGGGATGGAGTGCGCGTATTTGGTGTGTGATTTTTGCAATGTTCGTATCAATTTTATGCATGCGCATAAAAAAATAATAAATTTCATTCATATTAAAAATATAAGGAACGCATCTTAAAAAAGCCTTTATTTAAAAAGCGAGGATGCGTGGATAAAAATATAACAAGAACGTCGTATGTTCTCTTCCTGCTGTGCACGTTCTTTTTTATTTACAGAAACATGGAAGGTCTTGGTTATCTTCCATTTGGTGATGAATCTGGCCATTTTTTAGGGGCCATTGCTCTGCATCGTGGAGATAGACTTTACCGTGAATACATAGATGCCCACGGCCCACTGGTTTTTACGCTTTCGTGGCTGGTTGGCCATGTTGTGGGGTGGTCTCAGGTCTGGTTAATGCGTCTGGTTTCCACCGCATGTGCGGCGGCGGCTGGGGCTGCGGTCTTTTTTTCTCCGCTGTTTCGGTTGGCATGGCAGCGTTATCTGGCCACCGCCCTGTGGTTGGGTATGGTGGGCAGCGTATGGGTGGTGCAGGGCCTTAATCTGGATGATTACTGGACAATAGGCGGGGCGCTGGCTGTTATTGCGTTGGCCATGCTGGCGGTGCCGCTTGTATGTGCTGTTCCTGTTTCACGCATGCAGGCTTTTATGGGCGGGGCTGCCTTGGGGTTGCTACCTTTTGCCGCTTATCCGTTCAGCCTGTTTTCTGCTGGGCTGGGGCTGGCTGTCTTGTGCGTGTTTCTTTCTGCCCCTCGGCAATATCAGGTGCCCTTTGTGGGGATGATGCTAGGTGGTGTGGCTGCCGTTGGCATCATGCTGCTCTGGCTGCTGGTATATGGTGATATTGGCGGCATGGTTGCGTTTCATTTTATCGCCAATCAGCAGTGGTATGCGCATTATATTCCAATGGACGTAAACCAGTTCTGGCAAAGTTTACGTTTTTCTTTGGCTCCAGATCGTCTTGTTCAAACAATAGCTGTGTGCATGCTGGCTGTGGGGGGCGCGTTGCTGCTGTTATACGGGCGGCATAGGGTGGCGGCGCTGTTTATCCTACTTGGTATACTGAGCCTGCAGGCGCGTGGCAGTGTCGGGTTCCAGAATGGCTCATTCCTTATGGCGGCTCTGGGCCTTGGGGCTTTGCTTCTGGCCGGTGTGTTGGCATCCAAACCTAAGGTGCTGGTTTTTGTGGCCGTTGCCTGTGTGGCATTAACGGTTGTTGGCGCGCGCCATGCGGTTTCATCTCCATTTGGGCAAACCGCGGCGCAAAGGCATGCGGTAGGCTGGCACCGCTTTAGGGAAAACCCCACCGTGGGCTTTGCAACTCTTATTCGTAAATATGCTGCACCGGATGAGCGTGTGCTTGTTTTGCCGTATAATCCCGATGTTTATATTTACGCCAATCGCCTTTCCATGAAGAAATATCACGCCTACCTGCCGTGGGAGGCCGATTATGCGGCCCATCCGTGGCATGGATATACGCGCGATATTTGTGTGGATCTGCCAAAGGATGAACCTCCGGTTATCTATTATGATCACTGGGTTGTCTGGGGTGCGTATCCGGCAGAAAAGTTTATGCCCTGTTTTTTACAGGTGCTGGAAAAAGACTACACGCAGATGCCGGATGATCAGTTCATTTATGTCAGAAAAGATCGGCTGGCAGCGCAGCAGCCGTAAAATACTTAGTTCTTCTGCATAAGTCTTGCCCCCTATCTCTGCCATGCAGGGTAGGGGGTCTTTTTTTGGCTGGGCTGGGCTGGCTTACCCGTTGGCCTTGCCCGTTGCGGGGTGGTCCGCCGGAATAGGGAATATCCGGTCATACGCCATGTTAAACACAAACGCATAAGCCAGATAAAACACGGCAATGGACATGCTGAGTGAAAACGCCGTCAGCACACTTTCATGCAGGTACCATGCAATGGCGGGCAGCAGCACAATCTGCAATCCGGCTTCAAACAGCACTGTGTGCACAATGCGTATGCCCACTGTTTTGTGCGTGGTGGCATAAAGCCGCGCCATTATGCGGTCGAACACCACATTATAAATGTAGTTCCATATTGTAGCGGTTATGGCGCTGCCAATGCCAATAACCCCCATGGAGGATTCGTGCAGCCCGAACAGCGTGCTGCCACCGGGTATAACAATGGCCAGCGCGATAAGCTCAAACAGTAGCACGTGGCGCACACGGTCTGCCGTGCCGCGCGTACCCACAGCCGGGGCATTTTGTGCGGTCTGATGATCTGCCATGGCAGAAGGGGCCGAAGCGGCTTGGACGGAACTGAATGTTTGCGTTGACATGCGGCGCAATCTATCGCCACCCTCGCCAAAGAAAAGATAAGAACCATCAGGAAAACAGATGGATGAATGTCTCGCTCGAACAGCTTGAAGCCTTTGTTGCCACAGCGGATGCAGGATCATTTTCCGCAGCAGCCCGCCGTTTGGGGCGTGCGCAGTCTGCCATCAGCACCCATGTGGCCAATCTGGAAGTAGATTTGGGGCTGGAGCTGTTCCTGCGCACCGGGCGCACACCTGTATTGACACCAGAAGGTGAACGCCTGCTGCGTGAGGCCCGCGTGGTGCTGGACCGGCGCGAACATCTGATAGGCGTGGCCCGATCTTTGGAAGATCAGGTTGAAAACCGGCTGGTTGTGGCCATAGATGAACTATACCCCGAACACGCCCTTGGCCCGGTTTTTGCCGAGTTTGCAGAACACTTCCCCTACGTGGAAATGGAAATCCTTTTTCCGCTGATGGAGGATGTAGGCCAGCTTGTGCAGGAAGGGGCCGCGCATCTGGGGGTGATGTGGCAGCAAACACGTATGCCGCCAGATCTGGCGTTCCGCACCATCGGGCGGGTGCCGCTTAAATTGGTATGTGGGCGCAGCCACCCCTTGGCCCAATGTGGCCCCGTAGCGTGGGAAGACCTTAAACGGTATCGGCAGATTATGGTGGCCGCCCGCGGGCAGGAGCGCGAGCGCCAACACCTGCGCGTGGCGGGTGAGGTTTGGTGGGTGGAAAGCCACTGGGTGATTCTGGAGTTGGTGAAGCACAATATCGGCTGGTCTTTTATTTCAGACCATATTCTGGAGGCCTCTCCCGCAGCGCCAGATATTGTAACACCGCCCCTGGCGTTTGATGCCGGAGACAGGCCCGTACCCCTTGCTGTGGTGTGGCATCACAAACGCCCGCAAGGGGCGGCTGCGCGCTGGTTACGGCAACGCCTATGTGGCTCGGAGTCTGTTTTATATAAAAGGTCAAACAAAAGTTCACAAACGCGCGATCAGATGTAACAATTTGATATTCAAGAAAATATAGATGTCATAACAGCATAAAAATGCATATCAGGGCGCATGTTTTGTCTTGCGGACGAAATGAGAAACGCTATGATACCGAAACATTCCGGTATCGAGAGAAACAGTTCGCATGTCTCTTCAAAAAGTCCGCCCCTCCCTGCTGTGTGCCCTTCTGGGCAGTGCAGCCATTCTGACCATGGGAGGAACCGCCGCCAAGGCAGCGGAACCCGTATTACAGACCGAGCAGAGTGACGTTATTACCCTGCCTCCTTATTCCCCCCACACCATTTTGGTGGAAGATGCGGTTTACACCCACAACAAGGATGGCCGCGTTTATGTAGTGGATGCCGATTCCGGCAAACTGCTGGGCATGGTGCAGGCCGCCTATAACGCCAACATGGCGCTTACGCCCGATGCCAAGCGCATTTACGTGGCAGAAACCACGTGGGAACGCGGCAACCGTGGCGCACGGAACGATCTGCTGGCCGAATATGATGCCAGCACGCTCAAGATCACATCCGATGAAAAACTGCCCGCCCGCGCGCTGGTCACGCCTAAAAAGAACGACTTCGCGCTGAATGCCGATGGCTCACGCGCCTACGTGTATCAGATGAGCCCCAGCAACGCGGTGGAAGTGGTGGACAACACCGCCCACAAAGTGACGCAGACGGTAGAAATTCCCGGTTGCGCGCTGGTGTATCCGTGGGGCAATTCCGGCTTCTCCTCCCTGTGTGCAGATGGCACGCTGGCCAATGTCAGCCTTGGTGCAGACGGCAAAGTGGGCATGACGCACACAGCCCCGTTCTTTGAACCCGACAAGGATGGCATTTTTGAACAAAGCCCCACTGTTGCGGCAGATGGCACGGCTTACTTCATCAGCTATAGCGGCATGGTGTACCCCACAAAAATGGGGGAAAACAGCACGGTAGAAAAACCGTGGTCCTTGCAGGAAGGTGCGGGGCTGAAGGCAGCGCCTGATTCTTCCAAGCCGTTTGAAGTAACATGGCGCCCCGGTGGCTGGCAGATTGCCGCCCTGCACAAGGCATCTCATCAGATGTACGTGCTGATGCACAAAGGCACGTTCTGGACACATAAAGATAACGGCACGGAAGTGTGGGTGTATGATACGCAAACCCACAAGCGCATCCGCCGCTATCCGCTTAAAGTGGCCAGCAACCTTGTGGGTGTCACGCAGGATGAACATCCGCTGATGTTCACCGCCAATGAAGATAACGGTGATTTCTTTGTGTCTGATGCGCTTACGGGCAAGCCCCTGCGCACCATGAAGGCCCTTGGTTCCTCCCTTATCTTTACGGTTGCGCCGGGTGAAGGATGAGCCTGCTGGCTGAAACAGCCCCGCTGGCCGCCCTGTGCGCAGGGGGCATTGGCACCATGTTTTTGGTGGCCGGTGTTTCCAAACTGCGTGGGCATGATGCGTTTTTAGGCACGCTGGCCTCTTACCGGCTTTTGCCCTCATGGTCATACGAAGGTGTGGCGTGGGGCTTGGCCGGGGCAGAGGTTCTGGCTGGTCTGGCGCTGTTTTCCGGCTTTGCCGCCGGGCTTGGCGGTTTGGCTGCTGCGGCCATGCTGGTGGTGTTTGCGCTGGCCATGGGCATAAACGTGGCCCGTGGGCGCACCAGCCTGTCTTGCGGGTGCACACCCGGTTTGGTGTCTGAAACCCTGTCATGGAAGCTGGTAGCCCGCACCGTGCTGTGCGTGCCGCTGGCGCTGGCCCCATGCTTTGCATCTGGCGTTTCTGCCTTTGTATGGGGGCAGGGCGTTATGGCGGGTGTGGCGCTGTATCTGGTGTGGCTGGCGCTGGTGGCACTGCCGCCAGAACGCGTACCCGGATCTGGCGGAGGGCAGGAAGCATGATGCTGTTTCTATACATCTGGCAGGGGCTGCTTACCGTTCTGGCCCTTGGGCTTGCCGTTATGCTGGTAGCCTTGGCCCGCCAGATTGGTGTGCTGCACGAACGCCTTGCACCGCTGGGGAATCAGGAAGCCAAGCCGGGGCTGGATGTGGGGCAGATTGTGCCGCGTCTGGTTTTGCATACGCTACAGGGCCAGCCTTTTGTGGTGGGGGATACCCTGCCCGCAGGCGCCAAGCAGCTTTTGCTGTTTGTGGCGGCGGAATGCCCGGTGTGTAAGCGCGTTATCCCCATTGCACGGCAGGTGGCTGCCGAACGTGGGCTGGACCTTATTTTTGTGGGCGATGGCCCCGAACCTGAACTGAAAAGCATGGTGGCTGCCCGCCCGGAAATGCAGGGTGTTCCCCTCATAACCGGTGTGGAGCTGGCCCTTGTGCTGCAAATTAACCGTATGCCAGCCATGGTACTGCTTGATGAACGCGGCACCATTCTGGCCAAAGACCTCGTGAATACCCGGCGTCAGATCGAAGGGCTGCTTGGCAATATTACCGCCACACCCCCGCAGGGTCTGACCGATACAGGAGCAATGTCTCATGCTGCCGTCTGAAAACAAGAACTCCGCAGAACAGGGCACCCTGTTTGACCGGCTGACCGAATCTCTGCTCCGCCGTTTTGCGGGCAAAACCTCCCGCCGTGGCGTGGTGGCAAAGCTGGGCGGCGTGGCCGCTGCCGTGCCGCTGTTTCCGCTGCTGCCGGTAAGCCGCGCCAATGCGGCTTCTTCCTCCGCAGCCAAGGCTGTGGCCAAGGCCACAACGCCGTTTGGCTCCAAGGCGCAGGCCAAAGATGCCAACGCGTGCGATTACTGGCGGTATTGCGCCATTGATGGCAATTTGTGCTCCACCTGTGGTGGTGGCGTACATAGCTGCCCGCCGGGCACGGCGCCTTCTCCCACATCATGGATTGGCAGCTGCTACAACCCGCAGGATGGCAACTCCTACATGATTGCGTATCGTGATTGCTGTGGTCAGGATTCCTGTAACGAAGTGACCTGCCTGAACACGGATGGAGATCAGCCTTCCTACCGCCCCATGGCCAATAATGACATCATCTGGTGCTTTGGCACGGGCACGTCTGAAATGTACAACTGCTCCACAGCTGCGGTGATCGGGAAAGCTTCCTGATTATGTTGCGTGCTGTTTTCCGCCTTGCCGTGCCTGCTGTTGCAGCGTGTGCAACACTGGTTCTGGCAGGCGGGGTGGCACGCGCGGCAGATGCCGTGCCGGGGGCCACAAGTTTAAACCCCACGCAGGTTGCCTATCTTTCACACTGCGGGGGGTGCCACGGTATTGCAGGCGTATCTGGCCCAACCTTTGTGCCTATGCTGCGTGATAGCGTAGGCAGCTTTGCCTGCACGGATGAAGGGCGGAAATATCTGGTGCAGGTGCCGGGTGTTTCCATGTCCCTCATTCGGGATGATCAGCAGTTAGCCGATGTCATGAACTTTGTGCTGATTGATCTGGGCGGCAAAAGCACGCCGCCGGGCTTTAAGCCCTATACGGCGGCAGAAGTGCATGAATGGCGGAAGCATCCGCTTTCCATGCCAGATTTTATGGCCAACCGCGCCCATGTGCTGGAGCGTTCTTTAGCAGCGTGTCATCGCAGCAACAATGGCGCGGCTGCAACAGTAAAGTAACACGGCAAGCCCTGTTCTGCAGGGCTGCTCTCGGCTAGATCACGGCTTTGGTGCCACACTAATTGTAAAACAGAAGCAAACCCGCCCCCTGCCGCGGTTGTTTGTGGATAATGGGAGTATCAGGGAGCATGCGTTTGCGCCACCGTTTGTCCGCCGGTATGTGTTTTGCCCTGCAACTGGCAGCGCTGCCTGCATTTGCGCAGGAAAAAACCACCCCCGATGATGCCGAGCGCCCTTTGGCAGTGGAAGAAACAGCAGCAGAAAAAAAGCAGGCCAAGCAGGATGAGGTGAACCTGAAAAGCCCTTCCAGCCACTCATGGTTTGATGATGTTGAAGGCCATATTGTGGTGGAAGCCGGTGTAAACGGTAACCCATGGACCAAAACAGGCCGCAACTGGGCGCAGTCTTACGTAGATAGGGCCAACACCGCCACACTAAACCAGATTACCGGCACGCTCTCCCACCCGGTAACAGAGCTGGGCGATGGCTACGGCCTGGGTTTTGTGTTTGAGGTTCTTTACGGCTCCGATGCCCGCTTTAACCCCACCATTGGTATGGGTGATGGCAACCTGACAGGCATGTACCAGTGGACGCCCACTCAGGCGCATATTGATGCCCACCTGCCGTGGCTGACCAAAGGCGGGATAGACCTGCAAATTGGCCAGCAATATGGTATTCAGGGTTTTGAAGGCACAGATGCGCTGGAACGGCCTTTTTATTCCTACAACTATTCATCCGATTACATTGTGCCGTTTGAAACCGTGGGTGTTCTGGCCACATGGCACATGACAGACCACGCAGCCCTTGTAATGGGTGTAAACGCCGGTAACTCCACCACCTTTGGCCACGCCAAAAACAACAGCCGCCCCAAGGGGTATTTTGGCTTCCAGTTTACAGAACTTGCAGGTGGCAAGCTGGATGTTGCCGCCATTGGCTATTTTGGCCCGCAGCAGAGCGTGTACGCCATTGGGCGTGAAGCCAACCACGATATGGAATATATCGGAGACCTTCTGGCCTCCTACAAAATTAACGATAAAACCACCGTCACCCTGAACGCCACCTACTTCCATGATGATTACCTGCGTGATGATGTGTACGGTGTAACCGCCTATTTCGCGCATGATTTCAGCGATGAGCTGACGTTTAACGCGCGTGGTGAAATCTTCCGCGATAACAATGGCGGCGTGGTGGGCAACAACACATCCCCCATGTCTTACGTGAATGAACTGCGTGGCCAGAACTATCCGTATGATTACGCACCCGGCACCACCTATGGGGAACTTACGGTGGGTGTTACGTATCGCCCCGGTTTTCTTAAACTGCCCAAGGGGTCTTTTTCCATCCGCCCGGAAGTGCGGCTTGATAAATCCCTTAACGGCACAAAACCCTTTAACCGTGTTTCCCCCACGGATGATCCAAACGTGAACTATGCCAATAACGGCATGAACAACATGTTCTGGTTCAGCTGTGATGCCATCTGGGCATTTTAAAAACCCGCTACGCCACTCCACCACCGGCACAACATAAAGGACCAGCCCGTGCAGAACCTGATATACGCCAATGCTGCCCTTACTGTTGTGCTGCTTGCGGCCTGCATTGTTATGGGCCTGATGCTGCGCCGTATCCGCCGCCTGTTTCAGGAAATTGCACCGGTGGGTGCGCTTACCAGCTCTCGCGGCCCGCAACCGGGAGATGCCTGCCCGCCACAGCCTTTTCACACATTGGCGGGGGGCGTGCTGGCGCTGGCAGGGGGTGCCAAGCCACGGCTGGTGCTGTTTGTTTCTGCAACATGCCCGATCTCTCGCAAGGTTATTCCCATTGCGCGCAACTTCTGCGGGCGTGAAAATCTGGAACTGGTGCTGGCGGGGGATGATGCCCCAACCATTCAGCAGCATTTTGCCCAGCAAACCAACACACCTGCTGCCGCGTTTATTAATGATCCGGCGCTGGGCCGTGCCTTGCAGGTAGATAAACTGCCTGCCGCGTTTTTGTTCGATCAGCAAGGCACGCTTATTGCCCGTGGGTTGGTGAACAACCGCGAGCATCTGGAAAGCCTGCTGAACGCGTGGGAAAGCGGGTTCAGCACCGTGCAAACCTACATGCAGCACACGCGCCGCAACCGCGCGTGATGTTGGGTGTGTATTTGTAAAATATTTGGCAACCGTATTATAAATAATCGCAAATAGTTTTTGTTGACTCTTCTGCTCATAACTTGCCAGATTTAAATTAAGTTCTGGAAAAGAGCAGGAGTGCCACCATGACCGACTCCTTTCATCTCCCCAAAATCTCTCTTGAAGGCTTGGAGAAGATTATTATCGCGTACAGCCATGTGCCCGATAACCCTACCTTGGATATACTTGCGCGCCTTACCAAAATGGGCTCTGCCGCCATTAGCAGAAACAATAAGTTTCTGATGGATATCGGTATTATTGCAGGTGCGGCAGACAAAACAGTTACCCCCTTGGGCCAAAAGCTGGGGCATGCGCTGGAATACGCCATGGGGGCCGATGCACAGGCATATTGGCGAGAGGCTGTTGCCAGCAATGCCGCCCTTATGGCGCTTATGGCCACGGAACATCTGCAACGCGGCATGAGCGAAAAGGATTTATCTGCGCATATTCTTGATGTTTCGGTGCATAAAAAACATGCGCATACACAAACAGGTGCGCGGTGCCTGATAGATATTCTGCTGGAAAGCGGATTACTTGTGCAGGACAAAGACAAGCTTGCAGCCGCACCCGCCAAAAGCCCAGATCAGCCAGAGCCTGCCGCCCAAGATCATGGGCAAATCTTCGGCCTGCAGGCAGAAGATTCCGCGCCGGATACCAAGGACACCACACCACAGGCCGCCCTTATAGGGGTGCCAATTGCAGGGCAGAATACAATACGCCCGGATATGCCTGCTATCACGTTGAATCTGACATTGCCGGAAACCGAAGATCTCACGGTTTATGAAAAAATCTTTCGTGCTCTAAGGGAAAATCTTTTGGGTTTGCCGCCTGTGCCCTAAATCGTGTTCGCTCTGCGCAAAGCTGGCATGAATGCAGCCCAGTGCAACCTCTGCGCCGGGTAGGCGTTGGGGATAGCATGTGGCATGGTTTTATACGCAAAACCAGCATGTTACCGTTTAACGCCAGATTCAGGAGAGCACGTTTTGGGTATTCCCGATATCACACTGCACGATGGTCTTACTTTTCCCGTTATCACCTTTGGCACCTACAAGCTCAACGGTATAGCTGGCATGGAAGCAATGGTCAGCGCATTGGATGTAGGGTACCACGCACTGGATAGCGCCTTTAATTATGAAAACGAAGGTGCTGTAGGCCATGCCGTGCGCAAAAGCGGCAAAAAGCGGGAGGACCTGCGCATTGCCTCCAAACTGCCGGGCCGCCACCATGATTATAACGAGGCGCTGACAACCATTGAGGAATCCCTCTACCGCGCGCAGCTGGATTATTACGATCTGTATTACATCCACTGGCCCAACCCCAAGGTTGGCAAGTACGTAGAGGCATGGCAGGCGCTTATTGAAGCCAAGAAACGTGGCTATGTGCGCTCTATTGCCGTATGTAACTTCCTGCCCGAACATCTGGAAAAATTGCAGAAAGAAACAGGTGTTCTGCCATCTATCAACCAGATTGAGCTTTCCCCCTACTTCCCGCAGGATGAGATGCGGGCGCTGCACAAAAAGCTGAACATCCTTACGCAGTCATGGAGCCCCCTTGGGCGTGCCAACAAGCTGCTGCAGGATCCGCTGATTCAAAAAATTGCCCAGCGGCTTAACAAATCCACCGTGCAGGTTATCCTGCGCTGGCACCATCAGCTTGGCTGCGTGCCTATTCCTAAAGCTGCCAGCAAGGAGCATCAGATTTCCAATATGGATATCTTTGATTTCTCCCTGACAGAGCAGGACATGAAGGACATGGCAACCCTTGCCCGCCCAGATGGCCGCAGCCACGGGCAGGACCCCGCAACATACGAAGAGTTCTGATTTATCATGGAAGCACTCCGTCTGGCGCAGTTGCAGATTTTCTGCGCCGTGATGGAGGAGGGCTCGGTGGTTGCGGCCTCGCGCCGCATGCACTGCGTGGCATCCAACATTACGGCGCGCCTAAAAGAGCTGGAACAGCTTTTGGGGCAAGATCTGTTTGCGCGTGAAAAAGGGCGTCTTATTGCCACGCCAGAAGGCCGCCTTTTTTACCATGAGGCAAAAGAGGTTGTAGAAAAAGCCCATAGCCTTGCAAGCTTTTTTCAGCCCGATGTGCCGCGTGGCATTTTGCGTATAGGGGCGCTGGATGTAGCTTTGGCGCATTTTTTGCCCCAATATATGCCCGCCTTTATGGCCGCCCACCCAGATGTAGAAATATGCCTGCTGCGCCGCGCCAGTTATACGCTGGAACATATGCTGGATGATCAGGAACTGGATCTGGCCATAACAGATGGCCCCATTGTGCATCCACTTCTTGAAAGCCGCTTTGTTTTTACAGAAGAACTGGTGCTGGTGGCCCCGCAGAATATCCGCAGTTTGCAGGATATTCATTGGCCCAGCACCACGGTGCTTTTGTTCCATACAGATTGCTTTTACCGCAGCGCGTTTGAACGCTGGATGGCAGAGCAGGGGTTTGTCCCCCGTGCTATTCAAACAGTGGAATCTTACGATGTCATTCGGGCCTGCGTGCGCGATGGTATTGGTATTTCCTGTTTTCCCAAAAGCATTTTTGCGCATAAAGCGCCGGATGATGTGCGTGTTCTCAATGTGCAGGGGCTACGGCCCGCCCAGGTGTACTGTGTATGGCGGCGCAATGGTGCAAAACCTTTGCTGCGCAGGTTCATAAACACCATTTGCCCAGCAGAAGCAGACTAAAACCGTTCACTTTTTGTAAATGGTTTACTGATATATCATTACTTTTAATGAACGCATATGCGCGTCATACTGTAAACAGAATTTCAGAAAAAAGGAGAACATCTCATGGCTGATGTTAAACAGCAGGATCTGTTCATCAATAATGAATGGGTAAAACCCACATCTGGCAATTACACACCCATTAAAAGCCCCGCTACGGGGGAAGAAGTTGGCCAAGCCGCAGAAGGCAACCCGCAGGATGTAGATAAAGCCGTGGCTGCCGCAAAAGCTGCCTTTAAGGGCTGGAGCAGCAAACCCGCCAGCCAGCGGGCCGATTATCTTTACGCGCTTAAAAACCTTGTAGAGCGGGACAAGGAACGTCTGGCCACCATTATTACATCAGAAATGGGCAAACCCATTAAGGAAGCCCGTGCCGAGGTAGATTTTGCCGCTGGCCTGCTGCGCTTTGCTGCAGAAAATGCCCGCAGGCTTCAGGGGGAAATTATTCCCGGTGAGCGTGAAGGTGAAAAAATCCTGATCGACCGCGTGCCGCACGGTGTGGTGGGGGCCATTGCTGCTTGGAACTTCCCGCTGGCTTTGTGTGCGCGTAAAATTGCACCGGCACTGGCTGCGGGCAACACCATTGTTCTCAAACCGGCTGATGGCACACCGCTTTCTGGCCTGGCACTGGCCGAACTGGTGCAGGAAGCCGGTATTCCCGCCGGTGTGGTGAATGTGGTTACAGGCAGCGGCCAGGGTGTGGGCGTGCCACTGGTGGCACATAAAGACACTCCGCTGATTACCATGACAGGCTCTACCCCTGCGGGTAAGAAAATCATGGCCGCCGCAGCCGAACATCTTAAGGAAGTGCGGCTGGAGCTGGGCGGTAAAGCACCTTTTATTGTCATGGAAGATGCAGATATTCCCGCAGCGGTGGAAGCCGCCGTTACGGCACGCTTCTTCAACGGCGGGCAGGTGTGCACAGCCAATGAGCGCACCTACGTGCATGAAGATGTGTATGACCGCTTTACCACGGCGCTGAAAGATCGCATTGCCAGCCTGAAGGTGGGTGACCCGATGGATGATGCCACAGATATGGGCCCCAAGGTGAACGAAACCGAGTTGGAAAAAGTGGATGGCATTGTGCAAAAAGCCATATCACAGGGGGCAAAGCTGGAACTGGGTGGCAAACGCCTAACGGGTGGCGCCTTTGATAAAGGCACCTTCTATGCCCCCACATTGCTAACAGACATTACCCCGGATATGGACATTGTGCAGGACGAGGTATTTGGCCCCGTGCTCTCCCTTATCAAGGTGAAAGACTTTGATGAGGCCCTAACCCGCGCCAATGATAGCCGCTATGGGCTTTCTGCCTATCTGTTCACTAACGATCTTTCCCGCATCCTGCGTATGGGCCGGGAACTGGACTTTGGGGAAATTTACGTCAACCGTGGATCGGGTGAAGAACCGCAGGGCTTCCACCACGGATACCGTGAAAGTGGATTGGGGGGTGAGGATGGCCAGCACGGGCTGGAAGCCTATGTGCGCACCAAAACCATTTACCTGAACGCGTAATATCCAAACCCTGCCACGCAACATACTTTAAGCGTGGCAGATACAAAAAACCGTGCCGGAGCAGAACGCACCCGGCACGGTTTTTTTGTGTTTTCAGGAAAGATTAATCCTGCTCTTTTTTAATCTGCTCAACCTGTTTTTCCAGATCATGCGGTTGGGCTGTGGTAAAGTGTGTCATTACAAACGCGGCAATATCGGCCAGATCACGGTTGCTGAGGCCACCACCTGTAAAGTGCGGCATAATCTGCACGCCCGTTGCGGTTTGCAGGCCCGTGCCATTTACCAAAACCTGTATCAGATTACGGCCATTATCTGCACCTAATGAGCGCCCACCCGCAATGCTGGCAAAGCTGCTTTGCCGCCCTGTACCATCGGGCAGATGGCAGCCCGCACAGGCCGATGCATAAAGCCGCGCGCCCCGGCTGTTTTGTGGCAGGCTGGCATCTCCGCTGGCTATGTTGCGGAAGGTTACGGAATCCTGCGGTGTGCTCACAGGTTTTGTGCTGCGCAGATACGTTACCATAGCCTGAATATCTGCCGGCGTAAGGTAGCGCAGGCTGTGGCCAATAACATCCGCCATATCGCCAGATGCCGTGCCGTGGCCATCTGCATGGCCGGTGGAAAGATATTGCGCCAGTTCGGCATTTGTCCAGCCGCCAATACCGGTTTTGGTATCGGACGAAATGTTATAGATGCGCCAGCCGTTCAGCATATTGCCGCCAAACGCCTTGCTGGTTGAAAGCCCAAAGGTGAGCGTGCGCGGGCTGTGGCAATCTGCGCAATGGCCGGGGCCTTCTACAAGCCAGCGGCCACGGTTCCACTGGTCGGATTTGGTGGTATCATCCGGGTAGGCAGAAGCCGGGCCGTTTACGATGTTCCAGAAAATCATCAAACTGCGTATGGAAAAAGGAAAACGCAGCTTGTTTTCTGGCGCCGCGCTGGCAGATGTGGGCAATGTGGCCAGATAGGCCCGAATATCGCGCACATCCTGATCACTCAGGCGGGAATACGCAGGGTAGGGCATGGCGGGGTAAAGGTGCTTGCCACCGGGGGAAACACCCTGCTTTACGGCGGCAACAAACTCCTCATCGCTCCATGCGCCAACGCCGTGCTGCTTATCCGCTGTAATGTTGGTGGAATACACCACCCCCATGCCCGGCAACTTAAACGCCCGCCCGCCTACATAGGGCATGCCGCCGGGTGCGGTGTGGCAGACCTCGCAATCCGATGCACGGGTGAGGTACTGGCCGCGTTCTACCGGTGTGTTGCCGGGTGTGCCGTCTTCCGCCGCATTGGCGTGGGCTGCGTGTGTGGGCATGCCTAAGGTTGCCAGCAGCAGGGCCGCTAAGGTGACTTTGCCAGAAAAGGAAACACGTTTTGCGGGTGGGAAAGAAAAAGCGTGTGTCATGGTCTTATTCTTTCCCTTCCGTGTTGCGGGCAGAAAGCAGAGGCAGGCTGCGGTAACGCCGCCCCTGTGCCGCCGCCATGGCGTTGGCCAGCAGCGGGGCTGCGGCGGCGGTGCCAACCTCACCAATACCGCCGGGGTCTTCCTTGCTGGGCATCACCACCACATCAATGCGGCGTGGGGCCTCGTTCATGCGCATTACGCGCCATGTATTAAAGTTTTGCTGCTGCACACGCCCGTTTTCCAGCGTGATCTCGTTATACAGGGCGGCGGAAAAACCAAAAATCAGCCCGCCCTCTATTTGCGCAATCACTTGGTCCGGGTTGATAACCTGCCCGCAATCCACGGCTGCGGTTACGCGGTGGATAATCACCTCATCCGGGCTGGGCATTTCAATTTCTGCAATGCTGGCCATGTAGGATCCAAATGCAAACTGCAAGGCCACACCGCGCGCGCGGCCTTTGGGCACGGGTGTGCCCCAGCCTGCATCTGCTGCGGCACGTTCCAGCACCGCCAGCGCGCGTGGGTTGTTTTGCACCATGGCGCGCCGATAGGCTACCGGGTCTGCTCCCGCGCGGGCGGCCAGTTCATCTATAAACCCTTCCACCACAAACAGGCCACGCGTGCCACCCACGCCACGCCACCATGCGGTGGTGATGCCGGGGGCCTCGCGCCGGGCAAACTCCAGCCGATACGCGGGGTAGGTGTAGGGTGTGACCACCGTGGCAAGGGAGAGGTCTTCATCATACCCATCCTTTGTCAGTTCTGGCGGGTCCCACCGTGCCACCACGGCCGGGCCGACAATGCGATGTTGCAGCGCGGTGATATACCCTTTGTCATCCAGCGCGGCGGTGAGCTTATCAACATAGGCCGGGCGATATCTGTCCTTCGTGATATCTTCTTCCCGGCTCCAGACAATTTTCAGCGGGTAGGGCACCTGTTTTGCAAACTGCACGCACTGGGTGACGTATTCATGCTCCAGCCTGCGGCCAAAACCGCCGCCAATATACTGGCTGTGCACCGTAATTTTGCTGGCGGGCAGGCCGGTTATTTCGGCTGCGGTATCTCGCGCGCGTTCGGCCACCTGTGTGCCCACCCATACATCACACCCATCTTGCCGCACATGGGCGGTGCAGTTTATGGGCTCCATGGGGGAATGGGCCAACAAGGGTTGTTGATAGGTGGCTGTATAGGTTGTACCGGCTTTGCCAATCACACCCGGTGCATCTGCCTTGGCGTTGGCCACAATGGCCGGGCCGTTTAGCCCTGCGTGCAGATCATCATAAATGGTCTGGGTGGTAATGGCGGCGTTTTTTCCAAAATCCCATTGAATATGCAGGGCTTTCAGGCCCTTGCGTGCGGCCCAGTAATGCTCTGCCACCACGCATACGGTATCTTTATTATCCGTTACCAGCACAGCGTGCACGCCATTTACGGCCAAGGCGGCGTTGCGGTTCATGCTGCGCACAGTGCCACCCTGCACGGGGCAGGCGGCCACGGTGCCAATTTTCATGCCCGGCACCTGCACATCCATGCCAAAGCGGGCGGTGCCATCCACCTTGATCTGGCTATCCAGCCGATGGTGCTTGCGGCCAACCAGCGTGTAATTGGCAGCATCTTTTAATTTTGGCTCTTTGGGCACGGGCAGCTTGGCGGCAGCTTCTGCTACATCGCCAAACGGCACGGTGCGGCCAGAGGGCGCATGCACTACGGCCCCGTTGGCGGTTGTGCAGCTTTCTGGCGCAACGCCCCAGCGTGAGGCCGCGGCCTGCACCAGCATGGTGCGCGCTGCCGCACCAGCCTGGCGCAACGGCAACCATTCTGTCATGACAGAGGTAGAACCACCGGTAATTTCCGCCCCGCCACCGGGGGGTGCTGCTTCTATCTGCACGGCAAACGGGTCTATCCCCAGTTCTTCCACCATCAGCATCACGGATGATGTGTAAATACCTTGCCCCATCTCGATATTTGGTAAAATGAGGGTAATGGTATTATCTGCGGCAATACGAATAAACGCATTGGGTGCAAAGGGGGTGGCAACACCTTCTACCAGCACGCCGGTGCCTGCCTGTGTGGCCTGCGCTGCCCGCCCACGCGGTGTGGGCCACAGCGTTGCCAGCAACAATGCACCGCCCGCTTGCAGCACGCGCCTGCGGCCGGTTTTTAGCTGCGCGGTGGATGAGGGGGAATGTGTGCTCATGCCAGTTCTCCCGCTGCGTGGTGAATGGCTGCGCGAATACGCATATACGTGCCACAGCGGCACATATTGCCAGACATGGCGCTGTCTATCTGTTCATCCGTGGGGTTGGGGGTGGTGCGCAGCAGGGCCACGGCGGCCATAATCTGCCCCGGCTGGCAGTATCCGCACTGCACCACATCCAGCGCCACCCACGCAGATTTGATAGCCCGCACAACCGGGTCTGCCATATCCAGCCCTTCTGGCGTGGTAATGGCGCGCTTTCCCACCAGCCCAACGGGCAGGTTGCACGCACGCACGGCCTTGCCATCTACATACACGGTGCAGGCCCCGCACTGGGCAATGCCACAGCCAAATTTGGCGGCATTCAAGCCCAGAATATCGCGCAACACCCAGAGCAACGGCGTGTCGGCATCAACGTCCACGCTGTGCGGCTGGCCGTTTATCACAAGGGTTGGCATAAGGGGGAGCTCCTGCTGGTGGTTTGTTACGTATGAAAAACCACCCTAACACTTTCGGAACAGAAACGGAATCTTCTTGATTATATATACAAAAATATAGACAGCTATCTTCAGCCCATCTGCCCTTTGCGCCATTGCAGCAACGTG
This sequence comes from Acetobacter sp. AC2005, assembly GCF_037901235.1. Taxonomy (NCBI): domain Bacteria; kingdom Pseudomonadati; phylum Pseudomonadota; class Alphaproteobacteria; order Acetobacterales; family Acetobacteraceae; genus Acetobacter; species Acetobacter sp. AC2005. Next base: position 772,403 of record NZ_CP149625.1, on the reverse strand, counting down.
TGCGCGTGGCCAACAATCTGATCTACCGGCAGGGGCAGGCTGGCGGGTGTGTAGTGGTCTTCATGCGCAACGCCGGTTTCCACCTTGTCTGCCCAATACTGCAAACCGCCCTGAATACACATGGCCAGAAAACACGGGTTAAGGTGGTGGCTGGGCACCAGTTCGTACACCAGCGTGCCGGGCTGGCACCATGCCACATTGGCAAGGCCCGCGCCCAAAAAGCCCACCACCATATCGGCCTGTGCAAACAGGTCTATCTGTTGGGCCACGGGCAGGCGTTCTGGGCGCACGCGGGCAAAGCCCAGTGTGGTTAGGGCCTCTGCCAACTCGGCCTCGTTTGGCATGCGGCGGTTTGTGGCCTCACCGCGTTCCAAAAACAGGTAGCGCCCGCGTTTGGGCGTGGTGCTGGCGGCCTGACGCAACGCGGCATAGGCTGCAAGTGATGTTGCAGATGCCGTAAAATCCGTTTTGCCGCGCACAAAATCTGTATACACCACGCGGGGGAAGGCGTAGCGCGTGCCGGGCTGTGTGATCAGCCGCCGCTCAGGCGCCAGCCCGGCAAGGGTTACAAACTGCTCCTGCCACGCGGTAAGGGGTGGCAGCAAAAACACATCGTTCTGCCCGGCATGTTTTAGAAAATAGTAAAGTGCCGGAACCGTGTGTGCTACCCAGTGATAGTAATTGGTGTTCCAGTGGTCAAACCCGGCCCATGCGGTGCAATGGTGTTGCTCCACCGGTGTGCTGGCGGGGGCTGCGTGCCAGCGTTTGAGCGCATCTGGCCCTTGGGTATAAACCGTATCATGCAAAGGGTGGCCTTCCCACGCAAACAGGGCCAATGCGGGGTCAAACACTGCGGGGCCAAAGCTGTAGCGGTATATGGGGGGGGTATCTGTGTGCCAGTCTGTCAGCAGGCTGTGGGTGCCATCGGGCAGGGTGCCCCCAAAGGCGAAGCTGCCCCCAATGCGGGATGAGGTTTCAATTAACCCCCGGCCTCCAGCAGCCTGAAAGATACAAGGAAAAGCAGAAAGAGGCACAGACATGGCGGGGGGCTTTAGCGTTTGGCAAGGGTGTGCCAAGTATAGGGGTGGGGCTTGGGTTCAGGCAATAGGGCGGAACTTTGGCGCGCACAGTATGCAAGGTAGAGCGGATGCAAGACGGTTCCTATAACGAAGTGCCAGTTATCAGAACACCGGTTTTTAAAACCCCAGCGGATGATCTGGCCTACTGGCAGGCCAACCCGGATGTGGCCGCGTGTGGGCTTTCTGCCCCCCAGCATTATGCCCAGTATGGCCAGCATGAAGGGCGGATGCAGGCTGCCAATCAGGATCTGGTGACCGCCATGCGTGAACGCAAGCTGGAGCGTATTGCCTTCCGCCGGAACCCCGTAACACCACGCACCTATGGCCAGCCCGCCAATTACATGACAGACGCCATAAGGCAGGAGTTTCATATTCCGCCTTTTCCGCCCATTTCGGCCCATAATTACGGCGGCTATATTGCGGGCCTGCAAAAAGAACACCCGGATTGGATGTTTCTGGATGTAGGGGCCGGGCTGCGTGATACCGTAACCGAGCAGATGGTGAATGTGGATGTGTTTCCCGCCCTGAGCACCGATGTGGTGTGTGTGGGCGAAAACCTGCCTTTTGCCGATGCCCAGTTTGATTTTGTGCTGTGTGCCGCAACGCTAGAACACACCAAGCGCCCGTGGGAGGTTGCGGCCGAAATCTGCCGTGTGCTGAAACCCGGCGGCATTGTGCGCATAGATTATCCGTTCTTGCAGCCTGTGCACGGCTATCCCTCACACTACTTTAACGCCACGCCTGAAGGAAATATCAGCCTTTTTGAAAAATGGTGTGATATCCAGTACTGCATTGTAGAAAACCACTTCCACCCCATTCATGCCCTGCGCTGGATGATGGAGGACTGGAAAAACGGCCTGCCAGATGATGCCAAAGCCCAGTTTGGCAATATGCGGGTGGATGACTTTTTATCTTCCGCCATCCCGGATATGATGCAGCAACCCTTTTGCACGGAACTAAGCCCTGAAACCAAAAAGGTGATTTGCGCGGGTTCTACGTTGGAGGGTGTTAAAAAGCAGGGCCCGCAGTTTTATGGCAGCTTGCGGGAAGAACATCTGGCGCAGGAAGTGCAGCAGGCCCGGCGGGATGTGGAGATCATGCGGGCTTCCTCATCATGGAAACTCACAGCCCCATTGCGTAAGGTTGTTGGCCTGCGGCGTAAATAAGGGCCGTTGCCGCATTAACCAAAAAACAGCGGGTAAACAAACATCCACATACCCATAACCAGCAAGATGCCCGCAATAACCATAGGCAGTGCAACAGTTACCATAGGCCCAAAGCGCGCGGGTCTTTCTGGCGGCAACCCGGCATCCTGGTTAACTTGCGCCACACGGGCATCAATTTCTGCGTCTATGGGGTCTTCCTCTGTCCAGTTCTGTTCAGGCGTGGGGGAGGGAGCATTTATCATGTGTGATCCTTGTGGGGATGAGGAAGAGGCCGAGGGAAAGATGTAGCGTATGTTTTGGGCGCCACACTACGTAATACAAATGGCGTGGCAATGAAGTTAATGAACTTTCGTGTTCATGATCCAAAATATGCTGACTTAAAAGGATTGAAAGCAGGCAATAAGTTAGAAAAAGAGGTGTGGGAAGAATTTGCAAACCAACCGGATGATCTGAAAAAAACAGCCCAAGCGATTTGTGATATTATTCAAAACCCTCAGGAAGCAGAGGAAGCCCTTGCCCCAGAACAAGAAATAGAAGCAGAAGCCGTAGAAGGGCAGTTACTTACCCACCTGCATGTGCGGCGTGAGCGTTCTAAAAAACTTATTGCACAGAAAAAGAAAGCCGTTTTGGAAAATTCGGGGCAATTGGTATGCGAAGCTTGTGGCTTTGATTTTCAAAAACGCTACGGTGAAAGAGGCGCGGGTTTTATAGAATGCCATCACACCAAGCCTCTTTCTGATTTGCCAGAAGAACGCACAACGCGGCTAAGTGATCTCGCGCTTTTGTGTGCAAACTGCCACCGTATGATTCATGCAAAGCGTCCGTGGTTAAGCATTCAAGACCTTAGATATATGATAAAAAAGGCATCTCAGCCGCATTAAAAATATTTTCCTAACAGGGGTGGAGGGCTTTAGCGTTTCTGCCCGGTTTCACGCAGCAGAAAGGTCAGCACGCCTGCCAGCACAATACCGGCCAGCCCAAAGCTAAAGCCCTCTGTAAAGTCTGCCCCGTTAAGTGGTCGCCCATGCCCCAGATGTTGCAGGAATGCGGCAAAAAGCGGAGAGACAATGGCGCTCATAACAAACACCAAAAAGTTAATGGCCCCTGTGGCGCTGCCCTTTACATCATCGGCATTCACTTCCTTGATGATGGTGTAAGGGATCATGGCCGCACCGGAAGAAAAGCCCAGCAGCAAAGCCAGCACATAAGGCGGAAAGGTATTGCCCGGCAGGTAGATAATGGCTGCAACCGTAAGCGCCATAACAATAATGCCGCCCAGCAACACGGGTTTTCTGCGCCCGATCTTGTCTGTTAAATAACCAAGGGCAGGGCAGCCAAACATCCAGCCCACTGGCACCATGGCGGCGCGCATCACGGCCTCATGGTAACCAACGTGCCAGCTTTGGGTTAAAAACGTAATGCCCCATGTCATGCTGCCCACGGTGGTGGGTAAAAACAGCAGCCCAGCACACAGGCCGCACAGATAAGACTGCGGGTTGGTGAGCACGCTTTTATATGGCGCAAACATGGAGCCAGAAGCCGGGGCCACATGCGCGGTGTCTGCCTTTTTTTCCTGCGGGGTCATGACAAACAGAAAAACGGCTATCAGGGCAATAAGCAGCCCGGTATCAATCCAGTAAAAATGCCAGTTGATGACACCATGTATCAGCCATGCCACGGTAGATTGCCCCATGGCGCCACCCAGCATGCCCGCGCACTGTGTGGCCCCCACAGCCGTGGCCAAATACTTTTTAGGAAAACCCCGCGCCGCCAGATAAACCGCGCCCACAAACGCAAAAGCCGAGCCCGCACCCTGCATAAGGCGGCCAAGGCTTGCCATCCATTCTTCCCCCCAGCCAAACAGGCAGGTGCCAATGGCCAGCACCAGCGCCCCAAACGAGATGGTATATTTGGCCCCCCACCGGTCCACCGCAGCGCCAGAAATAATGGAGCAGAAAGAATAGGTGTAATAATACAGCCCGAGTAAGGACCCCAAACCCACCGTAGTTAGCTGTCAGGTTGTGAGACGTCATTGGCGTAATCAAGGATTTCGTCGACCTGTTTCATGATGTCACGACCAGCCGGTTTGATATAGTCTTGATTACGTGACGCGGGATGTTTTTCAAGCCATGAGATGATGCATTGGGCGGGAGCGATGCCGCCCAGAACACGCTGCGGGCGATGATTGTAGGCGAAACAGAAGCCTCTGAGCAGAATTTCCAGATCTTCATGGTTTGAGACACAGACCTGCAGTACTTCTGTAGCGACACGGCCATTGAAGCGTTCCACCATTCCATTGGTCTGAGGGGAGTAAGCCTTGGTCCGGCGTCGGTCGATTCCCATGTCATGACAGGCTTTTTCGAAGGCGTCCGCTGTAAAGCAGGAGCCACGATCGGTCAGGATATGGGTGATCCGGAAAGGAAAGGCCGATTTGACGGCATTGAGGAAATCAACGGAATTATCCGCATTTTCCGCGTCATAAACAGCCAGGTGCACTGAACGGGAACAGCGATCGATGGCGACATACAGAAAACGTTTCCGCCGGTCCCCATCTGCTGTCTGTAATTTTGGCAGATGTTTCACATCGATATGGACATAACCGGGATCGTAATCGCGGAACTTTCCCTGTCCCCGAACTGGTCCGGCCTTTGGAACAGGAGGCAGCCTGTTCAATCCGGCGTCTTTCAGTATCCGCCAGATATTGTCCCGGTTCAGATGCGGCAGGAAATGCCGTAAGACAAAGGTCAGATCATCCAGACCAAAACCGGTAGAACGCCGAAGCTGACAGACAATGGCGCGCTCCTCCTCCGAGGCTTTCCAGGCCAGCCTCCAGGGACGGCTGCTGCGGTCCTGACAGGCGTCCGAACCACGCCTGCGCCACTTGCGGACTGTTTCATCGCTGATCCCGTAGCGTCTGGCGAGCACGGATGTCGGTTCTGACGAACGAGCTATCTCAGCCCGGACAGCCGGTGTCGTGCGTGCCTGTGGGTGGATCTGAAGCATCATTCGGTCTCCCTGCAAACGGAAGAAAACAACGAAGCATAACGCGGTATCGCCCACGCTACATCATCCCAATGACGTCTCACAACCTGACAGTTAGCCCAAAGGCGGAAACAAGCTCGCTCACCATCACGCTGGGGGCAGAGCGGGTTGAGTATTGTAGAAGATAAAAAACCAGGCACAAAAACCATGCAATAATATAGGGTGTCTGGATTGAAGTTGTGGGTTTATGTGTTGGCGGCGGCGGGGTGTTAATATTGGCAGGCATCTTTATCTTCCACACTTTTTACGTTATCAATAAGAAATATTCCGAAAATCTATATATAAATTTTCATTCCTATACACTGACAACACTTATCTGGTCTGGCGTGTTCTGCCAGAAAGAGGCAACACAATTTTCAGAGACAACTTACACCTAACATAGACATGTCTGGGCTGAAATTGATGTATGTCTTTTAGGGTGGAAGAGGCCCGGCATTGATACCGCTGCCAGCTGCGTTCATGATACAGCAGAAAAAAGACACAACAGGATAAGTTCAAGATGACAGAAGATGAAGCCCGTATGCTGGTTGGCACAGAACTGGACCCGCAAAAGCTTTACATGCAGGTTGAAGGGCTGAAAGACGTTTTAAAGCTTGCCGTAAGTGGTCTGCCCCCGCAAAGTTTGAAAAACCTGCGTGATGCGCTTGAAGAAGTATGCGCAGGCAGTGTGGAAATTCCGGGAATGGCCGAAGCGCTAGAGATAGTAAAAGAACATTCAGCCGAAGTACCGCATGTGCAGTAAGGTGCCTGAATGTGTTATGATATTTCTATAAAAGCGTTTTATACACTGTAGATATATAAAAACAGGCCCTCTCTTTGCGGAGAGGGCCTGTTCAAACTGTTTAGCTGTTTAAGAGATTAAGCAGAGCGCGCCTGCTTTTCTGCTGTTGGCTGTGTGTTGATCAGGTAAGGGCCAGCAGCACGGATGGTGAGGGTAAGAATGCCCATTTTCCCCTGTAGCAGAGAGCCATCCAAAGGCAGCACGGCATTACCGTTTGTCCAGGCACAGTCTGTCCAGTCAGTCTCATGCCAGCCCTGAGGCTTTTCAGCCTGAAGGTGCGTTGTGATGTTGTAAGACTGTCTGGCGCAGTGCAAAAGCACATCAGCAACCGCAACGCCCATATAACGGCGATCATCCACAAACGGGCCGATCATATCGGATGGGCGGCTGGCGCGAGAAACAATGCGTAAGGATTTTGTGCCAGATGGCAGCATAAAGCTGTATTGCTGGCCATCATGCCGTATTGGGCGAATGGTTGCGCCTGTTTCTGTAACAAGGTGCAGATCAGGATTGCTGGTTGTTGCAACCGGTTCTGCAGGAACGTGGGCATCTGCAACAGTGTTTGAGCGTTCTGCCAGATTATGGAACAGGGGTTCAACAAAAGCGCGATCAACGCAAAGAGGCGCGCCTGCATCTTCCGCCCAGCTTTTAACGCTGCCACCTATACGCACAACCTTGCCTGCCTGCTGGAAGGCAGAGCGGTTGCCTGTATCCAGATAGCTTTCTGTCAGCATACCATCAGCGGTAATAACGGAATGCTGTGCCGTTTCTACATGATAGTAATCGTAAGAGGTGATGGACTTGTCATAGAAAATGGAGGTGCCATTTACCAGCATACGCACGGGCACAAACTTGCCATCAAAGAACAGGCAATGTTCAGCGGTAATCAGCATATCCTTGTATGGCACACCATCTGCTATGGCATTTTTGATGATACGGACAGGGTATCCGGCCTCATCATCCGCCAGTTCAGGGCGGACAGTGGCATGTGCCTTGCCAGCCCAGATAACAGGCTGGGTCATTTCCGTGTTGTGCTGCCAGTTATAGGTAACAACCTCATCACCAAAGCGCAGGTCTTCTACCGCCACATCACCCTTGGAAGTACGGATCATGCTGCCGGGAAGAAAGCAGACAAAAATAGTATTATTATTTGAATCTAGAGAGGTTTTGAAAGCAGAAGACGTATAATAGTTTCCATCAACATCTTTGGCTGTATATAGGGTAGCTATTACAGTTCCATTATCTGCCTGTTCTACTTTAATAACGCCAGCGCTTACATCAACCAACTTTGTTTGAACCCAAGTGGCGGCAATAGTAATATTGTCCCCCGGGGCAACGTTGGAAAAAGTAACATTTCCGTCTTTTAGGGCCTGTTAGAGCTTGATCCAGTCTGCTGCGGCAGCGATGTGGATGACGGCGAGGAACGACGTTGCTGTTTTTTCATATCTGGTTGCGACAGCGCGCCACTCCTTGAGGCGAGCCCAGAGGTTCTCAACGAGATGCCGACACCGATAGGCCCATTTGGGGCAGGCGACCGGGCCATCGCGTCGTTTCGCGGGAATGGCTGGCCGTGCTCCCATGTCCCATATCCGTTCACGAAAGGCATTCGACGCGTAACCCTTGTCCGCTACTACCCACAGGGGAGTGGCGGGAAGGCTGTCGAGCATGGCTGGTGCCAGAGGCAGTTCATGAGCCTGTCCAGGGGCCAGCGCAAAACCGAAGGCTTTTCCATGTCCATCAGCGATCACGCAGACTTTTGTGCCATAGCCGCCGCGAGAGCGGCCAAGTGCTTCACGATGGTCTCGCTCTTCGAAAGAGGCCCCTTTTTTTGGGCTCCCGCCGCTTTGTGGTGAGCCCTGATGTTCGTGCCATCCAGAAAAGTCATTCCGAATGCCACTCCCTGTTGTTCCTGAACCAGTGCGAGCAGCCGCTCCCATACGCCGAGCTTCGCCCAGCGGATGAAAAGCTGCGCAGCCCGCCACCACGGACCCAGTTCAGCGGGGATACTCCGCCATTTCGCGCCATTCTCATGACGCCAGAAAATCGCTGCTATCGTCCGCCGCAGATCATGTGGCGGCGTCTTGCCCCTCGGGCGAACCTCCTCAATCAGAGGTTCCCAGATCGCCCATGTCTCGTCCGTAAAGGTGCCTGTTCTGTCTCCTTCTTCCATCCCTACAATATGGGAAGAAATTCAAGATCTAACAGGCCCTAAGGTTCGAAACAGAAGTTCGTTTACTGTTGGACAAGGCCAATTTAAAAGCAATCTTAGATGAAGATCGCCATAAAATCTTGGATTGGACAATCGAATTAGAACGTAACGGAATCAAAGGGGAAGGTATGAGTTTTCCCCAAGAGCAGATAGACAGGGGGAAGCACTTGACCATTACAATTAATAACTCGGGCCATATGAATGGCTTTGGGTTCGGTGATAACGCTACGATTTCTGCAAATCAGATCACCAAATCAAATGTTACAATGGACGCCAATAAAGTTAATGAAATATTATCACAACTAGAGCCTATTATAAATCATATCGGGCTAGAAGAAGAGAACCGCAGAGAAGCCGAGAAAACCATTATTGAATTGCGTCAAGAACTTGATAAATCAATTCTTGATGATGGAAAGTGTAAATCTAATTTAGACTTTTTGAAAGAAATTTTAATTCAAGCAGGCGCCCCATTGATTACGAATGGTCTGGTGCAAGCTATCCAAGGGCTATTAAGTCCATAAATAACTTAAATAAGTATATTTAGGGCCTGTTAGAGCTTGATCCAGTCTGCTGCGGCAGCGATGTGGATGACGGCGAGGAACGACGTTGCTGTTTTTTCATATCTGGTTGCGACAGCGCGCCACTCCTTGAGGCGAGCCCAGAGGTTCTCAACGAGATGCCGACACCGATAGGCCCATTTGGGGCAGGCGACCGGGCCATCGCGTCGTTTCGCGGGAATGGCTGGCCGTGCTCCCATGTCCCATATCCGTTCACGAAAGGCATTCGACGCGTAACCCTTGTCCGCTACTACCCACAGGGGAGTGGCGGGAAGGCTGTCGAGCATGGCTGGTGCCAGAGGCAGTTCATGAGCCTGTCCAGGGGCCAGCGCAAAACCGAAGGCTTTTCCATGTCCATCAGCGATCACGCAGACTTTTGTGCCATAGCCGCCGCGAGAGCGGCCAAGTGCTTCACGATGGTCTCGCTCTTCGAAAGAGGCCCCTTTTTTTGGGCTCCCGCCGCTTTGTGGTGAGCCCTGATGTTCGTGCCATCCAGAAAAGTCATTCCGAATGCCACTCCCTGTTGTTCCTGAACCAGTGCGAGCAGCCGCTCCCATACGCCGAGCTTCGCCCAGCGGATGAAAAGCTGCGCAGCCCGCCACCACGGACCCAGTTCAGCGGGGATACTCCGCCATTTCGCGCCATTCTCATGACGCCAGAAAATCGCTGCTATCGTCCGCCGCAGATCATGTGGCGGCGTCTTGCCCCTCGGGCGAACCTCCTCAATCAGAGGTTCCCAGATCGCCCATGTCTCGTCCGTAAAGGTGCCTGTTCTGTCTCCTTCTTCCATCCCTACAATATGGGAAGAAATTCAAGATCTAACAGGCCCTAATCCTCGGCAGATATAGTCTCGTAGCTCCCCGGTTATTAATATAGAAGGGTCTCCATCTTGTTGCCGTATTATTTCCTGTAATTTTCCAGCTCCATCGGTGATTGTTGCTGTGTTCAGCTCATCGCAGATTAGAGGAAACCATTTCCTATGAAGATCATTAAAGAATTGTGGACGGCACTGTATTATTCGATATTCTGGTAATGGATCTGTAGATGATGAATATCCGGTTAATTCTTTTTCTATCCATCTTACACTATCAATCTGACCCAATTTAGAGGCTGCAAGTTTTGCGGATAAAAGTAGCGAATTAACATCAGAATTTGCATCAATAGCTTGCTTTTGAATTATTTCAATTAACGACATGGGTATATTTTATTTCTTTCTTGATAGAGTCGCGATAATAAACCATCTAACACAATATGACTTCTTTATAATTGATTTATGAAGGATATTCTAAGGTAATTTCTATAGATATCAGGGAAATTTAGTTCAGGATTTTCCTAATCTTATCTGCTGCTTAAACGTAGCCCTTGGTCACTTATTTCCCCAAAAATCAGACCGCACCACCAGCGCGTGCCAGCCTACAACAAAGATAATGGTGGCGAGGAAAACTCCCCCGCCACCAACAATCATGCCGCACTCAAAATCCGGCGTCATGCGGACTGGATAGCCGCGTTATCGGCCTTGCACTTGGCAAAGATGGCCTGAATATCCGCCACGCTCGGCCCGGTCTTGCTCTTGGACTGCTCCAGAGCCTCCTTGACCGTTTCATACACTTCCGGCCCGTATTTCTCGGCCAGACCGGCCACGGTGCCGACTACGCCCAGGATGGCGCTGATTTCTGTTGCGTTCATGTTATTTGCTCCCGCCAAGAGCTGCACAGGCATCCGGCGTGGTGCCGGTTTTCAGGCCTGCCCAGCAGGTTTCGAATGAAAGAAAATCGGTCTGGAGTGCGTTCACACCCGTCTGGGTGATGCTGTTGCCGTGCTCAATGGAGGTTTCCAGAGACGAAATTTCATTGAACACGGTCTGGCTTGCCCGCTTGGCAATATCCTTCTGCGTATCCGTCAGGGCGATGCCCGGCACGTTGCCTTTAATGGCATCAGGAATCGGCTGCGCCAGAACGTGGTAGGAGCTATCCGCATCGAAAACAGTTTGGCGTAGCTTGGCCTGCGGGGTTGCGCCACAGGCAGCCAGAAGGGGCAGCAGCCCCAATGCGAGGAATGCTTTTTTCATTTCGGATCGTCTTTCTCAGATGAAGATGAGAAGGCTAACTTTTAGTTAGCCTTTGGCTCTGATGGCGTGGCCGCAGCCTTTGTGCGCATCAGAATGGCTGCGTTGGCGGCTTGGCCCCAGTTGGCAGCAAAAACGTTCAGAACCCGGTAAACCGGCCACAGCTTTGAGCCGGCAGGCGGCGCTGGGATCTGTGTTGCCATAAACCCCAGAATGGCTGCGGCGCTTAGGCCAATTTCCACCCAATGGGCATATGGCTGGGGCAACTGCGTAAGAGCCACAACCAAGGTGCTGGCAATGCCACCGGCCTTTGCCGTTTGGACAAGGGCGGTTTTGGCTGTTGGTGTATCAGCCATAACCAGCTCCACGCATGCTGACGGGCAGCGTGTTGATATCCATACGCTCAATGATGATGTTTTCTTCATTCAGCCGAAAGCCGCTTTGCCGCAGGCGCTGGGCAAGACGGTCGAATAGCAGATCTGCCAGGCAATCCAGTTCATGCCGGGACAGAGGATCTCGCTCACTCATGCGTTTTCCTTCACGCGATCGATTTCCGCCGCGTTGAGTTGATCTGTGGGAATAGGAGAGGGTGCTGCTGGCTGCGGATCACAGGGGGTAACCCCGCTCCAAAGCAGCCATTCTGCATGGCGCCGCGCCGTAAGGCCGGGCACCGTAATCAGCTGGCCGTTGCGGTGCATGTGGTTCCACAGCAGGAGCTGATCACTGGCCGCGATATCGTGGCCCGCGTTCAGATATTTCAGCAGTGTGGAACCTGCCAGCGCTGCTGTGCCCAGATTGTACTGGAAATCCAGCAGCGCACCTTCTCGGTTTGGCGAAAGCTGCGTGCGCACCAACTGGCGCAGCTTTACCCGCAGGCCTGCCAGCGTGAAAACCAACAGGGCTTCAGCCTGCTGCTGCGTAATGGGCGCAGTTTTGGCAGTTACGGCGGCCCCGTTGGCCAGGGCACGATTGCCATAACCAATAGACCAGTAACCCGCCGGGCAAACATAAGGATGCAGGCGCAGGCCCTCGAACTTGCGGCACAGGCATGCCGCCAGCTGGATGGAATCATTCATCTGTTTTTCCGGATACAAAAAAGGCCGCTCAATGGCGGCAGGAGTGGGCGTATTTCAGTTTTCAGAGTTTTTCAGAACTGTTCAGAACTGAATACTTCTGCATTGACAAACAGCGCAGTCAGCTAGGGATGGCTGAACAGGTGATAAAGAGCCGCGGCCAGCGTTGCGATGCCGGTAGGCCCCAGCATACTGGCAACCCACATGGTCAGGCGCGTGGCGCCAGCGCGTTCGGCATCATCAATCGCCATTTTGTCGATCTTGGATAAAATCAGCGTATCCCGCTTTTCCAGCGCATCTGTGCGTGCCGCCAGGGCAACGCGGGCATCGCGCTCTTCTCGCTGATCCTTTTTCACCTCACTGAGATCTCCTTGCATGGTGTCGAGTTTCGCCAGGACGGTGCGCAGGTCTGCACCATCGTTTTCTGCTGTGGGCATGATGTGTCCTGATACAAAAAAAGCGGCCTAAAGCCGCTGGAAATCTGAAAATTTGATGTTGTTACGATGCCTTTGGCCCTACAGCGATGATATCCAGCCCCCAGGCAGTGGAACCACTCCATATTACAGCGGTAAATCCAGCCTCATCCACGCCACCGGGATTTACTGGCAGAACTGTTTTCCCTCCCGCTGGCTGCGTAGCATTGACAATAACGCGCGGAATGCCACCAAATTTGATAGGGAAGTCGATACGCGCCATTGTGGGCGTTGAACCTACGGAAAAATGCTGCAGCAGCGTATTCTCGTCTGGCGATGTAATGGATATCTCCCCTGAGAACGCTACAGTTCCTTTTCCCGTCTGCAGGAGCCCATCAGGTGCCATCCTGAGCCAGTTTTTATTGCCTGTATTGTTATCAGGCGATCCACCGTTCAGATCCCATGTGGCATTGCCATTACTGTCAACGTAGGTGTTCACCCATGCGTTGGCAGCAGAATTGTAAACGGCACATTCATTACCCAACACAAAGAGAGATGTTCCCACGCGCAGGTAATTGACCTGACCTCCAGAATATCCAAGTTTCTGGCTATCCAGCGCAAGAGAGGCAACTTTCGTATTACTGTCGTAAGCCAGATAAGGAAGGCCATCAGCCGGGTTTACACATAACGATGTGCCAGTCAGTGCATTGGCAATGCCGGGATTTGTATTTTGAAGACAGCCGCCGATCAGCGCATTCACCTTGGCGACACCATACGCGCCATATGTTGTGCCATTGGCGCCAGTAAAGCCAAAGCGCGGGAAACCCTTTTCTGTGGTCAGGTCAACCCATAGCGCATCCACGGCTGTATCGGTTGCAACCAGACCTACGGCCAGCTTGAGATATCGCAGATCTGCCTGCGCTGCTGGCACAGCCTCCTGCGAGGTGAAATCATCCACATTCTGGACAAGGGTTTTGCCCTTTACTGTCAGGCCACCTGCCAGTGTCAGAGATCCGTCCTGTTCCAGAACAGGCACCATCTCTGCCGGGATTTCGTTATAAACCTCAACAGAGCCGGGAAAATTAAGCGCAACCTTGGTGCCTGCGGTGTTTCCCAGAACGGTGGAACGTGCCAGCGTGCTGGGTGTGCCAACGGTGAGTGTACCAATGCCCCATTCGGCCTGAGAACCATCATCAGCAAAATAAAAGACATTCCCACCATTCGGAAACGCGGCAGAAAATGCACGCCGGTTTGCTTCCGCCCCATTGAGTGTAAAGCCGCCCGTGCCGGGTGACGTGGCTGTTTCCAGCACATAATTGCCAAGCTGTGCGGCCATTACAGGCGCTCCGTGAGATTAAGTGTAAGGGAATGCCGATCTGCCGGCCCGTATGGGTTGGACAGATCTCCGCCGCTCAGTGTTCCAAACAGGGATTTCTGCGCCAGCACATCGGTTGTGGCATCAGGATCTGGCACGAACAAAATGTTCTGGCCGGTAGCTGCCGCCTGCAAAACCTGATCCAGCACAGCCGCATCGGCATCACCTAGCGAGTCATGCACGATGGATAATTTACGCTGATACCAGCGGCCAGACACAAATTCTGAACCGCCCAGCGTGGTCACAGTATCCTGCCCCAGATTGTTGCCGGCCGTGCTTTGCGTGCTGAAATTGCGCACTGGCTGGAATAACGGGCCTGCGTAGATCAGCGGCACAGATAGGAACCCATCCGGGTTGGCTGTGTCTGTTATCGTGATTTCACAGCGTTCATCAGTGGCAATGCTGGGCAGAACATAAAGGCACTGGCCGTTTGCCACATTGCATGGGCCTGACCAGTCTGTGTGCCAATCAACACCCCACCAGCCTGTATCATAGCTGCCAGTGCGAATCCGCCATGTTGCGGCAGCACTCAGATTGGTGCGGTGCAGACTGATAGCCTGCCATTTTGCCCCAGAAACACCAGAAAGCGTGAGCACGGCAGATGTGCCCGGAGCACGCCAGCCAAGACTTGCCGCACCCTGCTGGTTTTGCAGGTTTGTTACCGGCAATCCGGACGCCTGCGCACTGGCAGCCAACGTGGCGCGTAGCACATTGTTCTGCCAGCCGAAGCCACAGTTTTGCATGAATTACACCAGTATCTGAAAGGTTACGGTCTGATCCGTTGCGCGGATCTGTTCGCTCACCACACGGGCAAGCTGCCGCGTTTGCAGACCAGGCGCTGGAGCCGTGATGCCGATCACGTCACCCAACTCTAGCTGCCACGCATAATCCTGCGGGATTGTGACAGCCCAGAGCCTGCGCTGTGTGCCCCATAATGCGCCGTGAGATTGCGCAATCAGGGTGGCATCGGCCTGCTTGGCCAAGGCCGTGGTAATAAGTGCCGGATCATTCGGCACGCGGTAGCGGCTTTTGATATCAGATGACCACCACACCGCCGCACGATCTGCCACGGCAATGATGGCCTGCCGATCTGCCGGGGCCTGCGGGTGCAGATTGGAACCTGTGGTCTGCACCGTGAAATTGTGCTGCCAGCCAATACGCCAGCGCCATGTTGGCGGATCTAGCGAACTATCCAGCGAGGCCGCTGCAATTTCCGTGATCAGATCTGCATTCAGCTCCACCACGGGCGTTTCTGATATCGCGGGTGCAGACAATGCAATGGGTAACAGCGTGCCCGTACGTGTGGGCACCAGCGTGATGTTCAGGCCAGAAAGCAATGTGGTGGCAACTTCTTTGCCCGTGACACTTTCCGAGCCATCCCAATACCAGCCACCAGACCACGGCGCGATGGCAGAGGTTTCTGCCCATCCGGCATCAATATAGGCCGCAGGCATCACCAGATCCTCCAGCAACATCTGCCGCAGAATATCCAGCACACCAGACGGCGCTTTGCCGGAACGGAACTGCCCCAAGGCATCCACCGTGATGCCGTAAACAGGTTTTGTGCCCAGCCGCAGCCATGTTCCGGCCGATCCGGTCTGCACGGTGTAGGTGCCCGGAGCCGGACTGGTTGCATAAATATCCGCAACCGTTGCAGCAAACTGGATACCGCCTGCATATCCGCCTTCACACAGGGCCGTGATGGAGGCAGGCCCATCCGAGATCTGATAGACATAATTCACGCTATCAATCAGCACGGGCGTGATGTTGCACACACTACCCCGGATGCGCGGCATGTTCTTGCCTGCCACGTTGCTGTCTCCATCCAGCTTGCCCGTTCCACCGTAGGTAGAAACCGGCATGCTGCCGTCTAGCCAGTATGTGGCATCCAGAAGGGCAATTTCTGCCGTGGTGCGATCTGGCTGCCAGCTTTTGCCCAAACCGGCAAACACGGGCAGAAGGCTGCTGCTTTTCGGATCTGTCCAGATCTGCCGTGCAGCATCCCACACCTTGCTGCCCGTAAAGATCCGCACGGGCAGATGGTCATTTAGGCGGGTTGTCAGCAGGCTATCCAGAACGCCGCCTGGATTGGCCAGCGTGATGGAACCTGCCGAGAAGGAACCGCCCATGGCATCCGCCGACAGGGACAGACCCCGATCAAGCGCAAACGCATCTGTCACATACGGCGGATAGGGCATGCCGTTTTCATCCACAAACCCGGCATCTGAAAAGCGGATAGTATCCGTGCTTTCCAGTGCATGGGTTTGCCGGCGCAAGGTGCCGTGTGCCCGCGTGCCATGACTCAGTGTTTGGGCAAGCGTGCCCGTGGCCGGCTGGACAATATCCAGCTCAACCGTTCGGAATGTTGCCATTTTAAGATTACTTTACGCTGGCAGCCCGCATGAACTGCTTTAATTCCAGAACAACAGCAGTTTTCATGCTGTCCACCGCTTGTTTGACTTGGTTTGTGGCATCTACCGCATTGGCAGAAAGCTGCTTGGCCAAGGATGCCGTAAACTGTCCCGTGTCCACGTTGGCCACGGATTGCAGCATGGTCAGGTTTTTCTGAAATTCCTTTGCGTAATCAGCGCCGGAACCAAACCACTCCTTGGCCAGTGTCAGATCAGACTGGGAATCCGATTGCAGGCGCGAAAGCGCGTTGTAATCACCACCCATGGCCGCCTGATAATCAATGTTCAGATTATCGTTGGCGGCCTTGTATTGATCTTCCACAGACAAAGGCGAGGCATCAGACGTGGCCAGACCTTGCACATATGTGCCCAGATTGGAGAACACAGACGCCACGGATTGATCTGCCTGATCCAGATATTCCTGCTGTGCCTCAAGAGATTTCTCCTGATACTCCTGCTGGATCTGCAACCGCTCGGCATTCTGGGTTTTCTCCAGATCTGCAAGCTGCTGCTGATAAGTGACGTTATCGGCAAAGTTATCACCCAGGAAGCCCCGCCAGTTCTCCTGCAGCTGCTGGATTTCCTGTGCCGCACTCACCTGCTGATTGAGCAGATCTGCACCTTCCTGATCACCCGTGGCAGACAGATAACGCGCCTGCACGGACTGATCAGATTGCGAAAGCGTGTTCTGCTCATTGGCAATCATGGCAGCAGCAATGGCATTGCCTTTATCCAGCAATGCCTGGGCATCCAGACCATAGGATGCTGCCGTGTTGGCGGCGTCCTGATATTTGGCCTTAAGATCATCAACCTGCTGCATCAGGCTTTCGGAACCGGATGCCGTAACATCCAGAAGCCCTGGCATTGTGGTACCAACAAACTCCTCAATGGCCTCAAACTTGCTTTGCAGGTCATCTACGGAATAGGTGCCACCATCCAGCGTTGAAAGCGCCTTGGCCATATCTCCCGTGTAGCCGGTGAAATGATCCACCGTGACATGGGAACTATCATCAAACTTTGAGACAGACACTTTCATGCTGTCCAGCGCATCCGCCAGGGTTTTCAGGCTTTCCAGATCCTGCGTGAACGTGCCCACGCTATCGAAACTGGTCGGCATGAGCTGCTTCAGCTCCTGCTGCATGGTGGCGTCTGAACTGGTCAGATCCAGATCAGGCAGCAGATCTGTCAGGCTGTAGGTGGTGGATTTCTTGCCCTTTTTAGACCAGCCAACCTTGCCGATGGTATCCGTGTTTGTGGCAGATACGCCCGTGTAGTCGAACGCATTGTTGATGCTGTCCAGATCACTCTGCAGGCCGGATGCCACGTTATCATTGCCATGGATATCCTTGTACACATGGCCACTGATATCCAGCATCCCATCGCTGCCTACGGAAACATACTGATAATCCTTCTTCCTTTTGGCAAAGAGCTGCGACAGAAGGTTATAGGCCATATCGCCAATGCCGAAGGCCGCACCTGCCATACCCATGTAAGAGCCGATGGAGGAAACAGCACTGCCAACACTGCTGAAAATGCCGCTGCCATCGGCTGCCTTTCCAGAAAACAGGTTCCCCAGCGCGGAAGGTGCAGCGCTGACAGCACCAGCATTCACCGCAGATCCAGACGAGGGACTGCTGGCCTGATTTTTCATGTTCAGAGCTTCCCATGGGGAAACACCCCAACCGGATTGTGCCACGGCACTTAATGGATCTTCAGTGCCTGAACTGATGCTTCCTGTGCTGCCTTCTGAGCCGGTTTCACTAAACAGATTTCCAATATCTGCCAGCGTTGTGCGGGTTTTACCGTCCAGGGCATTCATCAGCGGATTGATCAGAGCAAATCGTGCAATCACACTAGCAACCGAGGCATCCACACCCTGAAGCATGCTTTTGAAAGACATGCCGCTGGATGTGCCCTGCACAAAGCCTTGCACCACGCCGTCAGAAAGCTGGTCAGCCATATCGCTGATGGATCCGGTGAAATCATCCATCACCTGCTGCTGGTGCTGGTATTCCACCGTGGCGTCAGACAGGGCATCCGTGCTGGACAGCAGCTTCTGGGCATATTCATCCGTTAGCGGGATGCCTTGCCGGTAGAGCTGCTGTTCAACCTCCATATGGGCCAGCAGCTTCTGGCGTGCATCATCATTGGAGCCAATCAGGGATGTTTCAGTTTGCAGGATAGCAACCTGATCATTGTTCTGATTGGTCTGCCCGATCATCTGGGTGTTCTGCTGGGCAACCGTCAGGGCCTTGGCGGCACTGATGCGCTCCTGCATGGCCTGCACAAACTGCGGCGTGCCTTTCTGGAAGCTGTTTTCTGCATCCGTATAGGCAGACACATAAGAAGCCGCATCCTGTGCAGACATACTGCCATCTGCATAGGCCGCATTAGCCTTATCCAGCGCCTGTGTTTGATCTGACATGGCAGACGTGCTGGCATGCCACTCATCTGCCAGAATGGATTGCTCACGCGCCTGCGCCGCCATGATCTGGGTTGCAGATGCATGTGCCCCGTTAAGCGAAAGCTGCGCCTGGTCAACCTCCTGTGCCACGCTGACCATTTGCCGATCATAGCCCGTTAAGGCAGATGCGCTTTGTGCGGCCAGCGTTTGCGAATGATCCACTTCCTGCAAAGGATCTCGCAGGTTAGCAAGAGACGCGCTGGTAGCGTCTATCTGGTCATGAATAACCTTTGTTTGATCAGACCACTCTTTCTGGGAAATAACGCCAGCCTGATACTGCTTATTGACAGTATCCAGAGCACCTTCCTGCTTCGCCAGAGAGCGCGTGAGATCATCACGCTGGCCAGTTACTCCAGTATCACCCTGTGAAACCACGCTATCCACAGATTTCTGCATGTTTGCAGATGTGACAGCGCCATAAGGCACGCCCTCTGTGGTTTTTGCCAGATAATCCATGGTTTCCGCAGGAATGCGGCTGGGATCACCGTCGCTTTTCAAATAGCGGTCTAGGTTGGTTTCTCCCCAGTTATAGGCCATGGCAACCAGTGTCTGATCACCATCATATTTGGTGTATAGGTGTTCCAGCAGCTGGGCACTGGCAGAAACATTGCCGTGCAGATCTGTCAGATCATTTCCGGCCGCGTTGCTTTGCTTCACCTGCATGGCACCAATGGCACCTGCACTGGAGCGCACCACCTGGCCGTTCAGGTATTGGCCGGTGCTGCTTTCCGCAGGTGCTATGGCGTGCATCAGGCTGGTGATATCACCATTCAGGTGCTGTTCCTGCGCCACTTGGTCAATCATGCTCTGCACGGCCTTGATGCCGCCATCTGCCTGCACATGTGTGGCAGATGTTGCCGGATTGCTAGGCATGGAGAACGTAGGATCTGCCGTGTTTCCCTGCGCCATGAGCTTTTGCACGCTGGCAGGCATCAGGCTTTCGATCTTGCCTTCCAGCCAGCTAAAGCCGCTAGATGATCCGGATTTAATGCTACTCCAGACGGTAGAGAGTTCATCAGGAAGCTCTTTCAGCAGCTTGACCAGATCCGTCAGACTGTTGATTCCCGATGTAGCCATGGAGACGAACAGATCTCCAATGCTACGCGCCTCAGATGCCATGGCGCTGTAACCGCTGCCCATTTCATCCTTCAGGCTGCGCCAAGCCGCCTGAAACGGTGTCAGACCCTGATCGGCAGCCCCATGAATGGCGCTTTCCAGCTTCTGGATCACCAGAGAGACGGCATCAGCCTGCTGGCCCATCTGCACCATATGCTGCACGCTCAGCACCAGCCCAGCGTTGAAGCCGGGCAGATGCTGATCTGCCAGTGCCTGTGCTTCCTTGGCCGGATCTTCCAGTGCTGCTGCCAGCATCTTGGCGGCATCTGGTACCGTGGTGTTCATTACCGCAGCCAGATCTCGGCTGTCTGCTGTCAGACGCTGGATCTGGCTGGCATCCACCGTGGGAACAGCCGCGATAGTCTGCACCGTGCTGCGGCTGTCTGAGAGCGAGATATCATCATACTGATCATGCAGCGCACGAGCGGCATTTTCAGCAGATGTGGCCATATCATTGTAATCAGCCCGCGTGGCACGCAGATGGGTGGAAAGTTGAGCAAGGCTTTCCTGTTCGCTTTCCGCATACTTGCCTACGCCAAGAATGGCCGCACCAGCCGCACCAGCTGCAATGGCCAGACCAGCAGGGCCAGATAAACCACTGACAACGCGTGTCAGCGCACCATCCAGACCGCCCATCACTTGCACCATATTGGGCACCTGATAGAACGCGGCCTGCAATGGGCTGCCACCGGCCAGAACCTGATCGAAAAATTTATGGGTTTCGTCTGCAAGAATACCCATTTCGAACGAGGTCAGCTTAACCGATGCTGCATTTCCACCTTGCGCGGCTTTCTGGCGGTTCAGGCTATCTGTAGCCTTGCCCACATAGGCATCATATTCTTTCTGATTGATGATACCAGTGGCCAACGCGCTATCAGCTTCTGCAACAGCATTGGCGTAATCGCGTTCAGCCGCAGCCAGTGGCACAATCTTGGCCCGAATGGCATCGGCATCCGCAAACGCGCCGGTGACATCCTCCAGACGGGATGCGCTCAAATCATTGCTGGGCAGGCTGATTCCCAGATTGCTGTTGAGATTGCTCTGGTAGGAGCTGGCAATGCTGGACAGAGCGCCGTCAGAGGCACGCTGCATGGCGGCATAGTCGGCCGTGATATCCTGCACGCCCTTGCGGTATCCATTCAGGGAAAGCAGGTTATTTTCAAAGGCAGACCGCAGCTCGCGCAGGGACATGACTTCTGCCATTTCAGCGGCAGAGAGCTTTTCCAGAACGGCAGACGCACTGGAACCATCCTCACCCATTTTGGTGAAGGTTTCTGCTGTTGCCGTCTGTTCCAGACGCAGCTTTGCTTCCTGCTGCACCAGGGAATCAATCTTTTCCCGCTGTGCATCCAGAACGCGCGTAACATCTTCCGGACTGGTGCTACCGCTTCCAATGGCTTCAACACCACGGGCATCCAGCCGGTCATACTCATCCTGTGCCAGCCGGATCTGGCGCTGGATCTTGGAAATGCTGTCACCCGTCCGCGCAGCCGAGTTTTGCCAGGTCTTATCCGCGCTGGTGGCGCTACGGGTGATAACCGTCACCAGATCTTCAGCAGATTTGGTGGCATCGCTCAAACTGTCTTTGAACGACGTGCCAATTTTGTCCGCAGATGTAACCGTATCTTCGGCAGCTTCACCAATACCGGACAGGGCTTTTTCTGTATTTTCTGCGCCCAACTGCACATCGTGGGTGATCTGATCTACGCTATCCTTCAGACGCCCTGCACTGGTTTCCAGCTTTCCGGTGCCGGATATAACAGATTCAACAGTCCGGTCTGCAGCCGATCCTGCAGCCTCCAGACCTTCCTGAAATGATTCCCCAATACGCTTGCCGCTTTCTGCCAGCGCGTCAGATTTATCCTGTAGCGCATCTATGCGTGCGCCAGCGGCTTCCGTGGGCTGTGCGGTCTGATCATCCACCACAAAACGGGTGATGACTTCATTGATAATATCAGAAGCTTTAGCCATTGGAAGGCTCCGTTAGCACAAGGGCAGGATATGTCATGACCTGCCCAGCCTGCCGATCCTTGCGGTTGCTACGGCGTGGCTTACGCAGGCGCTCCCACTTATTTTCCTTTGAATATGTCAGGCGGCTTTCAATCCCTTGCGCTTTCAGGATGTATGGCAGGCGTTCGCCACGGGCATCGCGCCCATCCGACAAGGACAGGAATTTGCGGGCAATCTTGAGTGTAGGATATTGCTTCATGGCTGCTTGGCGTGCGGCTTCCACAATCCCTGGTGGAATGCTGGTTTTCTGCCCACCCGTATCAATCTTGCGGGCATAGGGCATGGTATTCACGATTTCTACCGTGCTACCCGGCTGAATGGTGGCGGCCGGACGTGTCCACCATTCCCCATTCACACGCACCGCCCAGCTGTCACGATAGGCTCCGCTGTGCACTGGCGAATGCTTCTGGCAATAGTCCAGTGCAAATGCCACAGCCTGCGCCAGATAGGAAAACACGTAGCGGACAATCCCGCCATCCAGATTAACACTTTCCTCAGAAGCACCCACACGTCCATCTACAGCCGTGCGGAATGTGCTGGAGGCACGTCCGGATGCAATCAGTTCATCACGATTGGCACGGCAGGCATCAGCAGCTGCTTTATGGAGAGCAGCAGAAGATAGACTTGCACGCGCAGAGACAATGATCTGTTTGCGCAGAACGTCTGCCATACGTGCCCGTGCCATGATGCTATCTTTTCCTGAACGTGTGTTGCAGATCTTCCGTGATCTGCTGGTTACGGATCTGGATGAACGTCTGATCCATTGATTTGACGAGTTGGAACGTGAAGTCTGTTTCCGCCTCATTCAGCCGGCGCATCTGGCACCAGCGTAGGATCTCGGCATCAGCCAGTGGCTGCGGATAGGCTACATTACGAATGGCCCCCATACCCGCGCCAAAACCCTCTGGACGATGCAGGCGCGTGCCAGCTACGCCATGCCAGCACCGCCAGGGCAGCATATTCGCTGGCTCCGGATCAACTTTCCGCAGCCACGCATCCCATGCGTCCCAATCATGTTCTGGCGGTGGCAGCACGCCGCAGCGCCCTGCAACCGGCCCATCCACCAGATGCCAGCGCAGGGCGGCTATCAGTTTCCCTCAGCGGCCTGAAGCTGCTCCTTGGTCGCACGGCCTACAGAAGCCGCAGCCTGCAATGCCAGGGCAAGCAATGCCCGGTTTTCGCGGTGCGTGATCATTTCCTTGAAGGTGGCGATATCAATCGGGGTGCCATCATCGTTTTCCAGACCCTGCACATCAATCAGGCACTTTTCGCTCAGCGCCTGCGCCTGACACGCATCATCCATGGAAGGTGGAAGATTATTTTCATTCACCGGCACATCGGTAGCAGATAGGCCGGTATTATATTTGATGGCAGCCGCACGCCGAAGTGCCCACAGACGGTCTGCATAATCTGCCGTCATGCCCTTGGTGACGATGGTGAACTGATCTGTCACGCCAACGGTAACGGGTGTGCCCTCAGCGATTGCAGCAGCATTGCGGGCAAAGGAAGAAAGTCGAGCCATTGTGTAAAACCCTGTGAGTTATGGGTACGAATGAAAAAGGGTCGGACTATTATTCCGACCCTTTGCGAAACGAGTTTTCCAGAAAACGAAAGATCAGGAGCCGGTAGGCGCAACACCACTCAGACGGAAAATGGCGAATGTGCCACCACCACTGACCGGATTGGCTTCAATATCAAACGAGGCCTTCACGGTCTGATTGGTCTGTGAGCTGTTGACCTTTGCATTTCGCAGAGCGGCATTCAGGAAAACAAAGGCATATCCGTTGCCATTGTTATCGACTGTTTTTACGACAATCGGTCCCTGCGTACCTGCCAGGCACGCATTGTATTCATCCCAAGTGCGGAAATAGAATTCGAGACTTCCTGATGCAGTAAACTGGCCTGTACGCACGCCACAAGCATCATCATGGCCCATACCGTAATCGTTGCCAGATCCATCACGCGCCAATGTGCAGGTAAACTGCGTCAGGCATCCTGCTGGGGGATTGCCAAAGACGGTGGCGCCCAGGAAATTGTTGACCGAGTTATGCACATCGCCAGATGGCGCAGGGAGCACAGCGGCAGCAATATCTGTGGTAGATTTTGTTTCGTTCGCACTGGTCACATCCACGCTGACAGTACCAAACTGCGCCTGCTGCAACTGGAATTGCACCTGCGTCACTAGACTGCCTGGATAAAGCAGGAAATTACCCAGAAGTTTTTTGCGGATGGTGAATGTTTTATCAATATTACCATTCGTGATGCCATTAAACACAGCCGTTGCACCACTGGTTGCCACAACGTCTTTTGTAATGGAATTTAGTGCTGCACTTTCAACGTAAACCCCATTAGTTCGCGAGGGGAACTTCCTATAATTCGCCAGAATGTTGTTGATGCCATTAGTTGGGTCATTTATTAAAACCATTCCCGCAAATGGAAGGTTCTCCAGCTGCGACAGGTTCGGCAATACAATAAAGTTATAACCTTCGTAACCATCAACATTTTTCGCAGCTAACCACTGGATATATGTTCCAGATGAAGATGCGCTGCCTGAAGATGTAAATGTGATGCTATTCCAATCTGCCCCCATCACACCGGCAATCAGGTCATCAAACGTGCCAGATGACAGCGCACCGGAAATGGTGCCAGAGGCGGAAACCTGCGTGACGACCGACTGAGAAACTTCCTTGAGAGCATTGATTTCTTCTGGACGGGCCGTTGTCTGTGCGCGTGAGAAACTTTCACCCGTAATACGCAGCGCCTGATAATTTCCTGTAGGCGGCGTGGCGTATGTCGTTTCCAACGCAACATCCATGCGCGTATCATTGGTTTGCGCACCTGCGGCCAAGCCGGCTGTGGCTCCAGTAAAAGCCATGATTACCTCAATAAAAAAGGCCACCCGAAGGCGGCCTGTGTTGAACGAATGGAAACAGGATCAGCGTTAGCTGGCAGGCGTTGGCGTGCTTTCTGTTCCGCTGGAAGCTGATGTTGCTTCAGTGCCAGTCGCTGCTGGTGCTGCTACTACGGGCTTTTCATCCACCGGCATCAGGCCGAGACGGAAACCCATATACTGAGACATGGATAGACACAGATTGGAGGCATCACACAGCGCAGAAACAAGCTGCTGACCATCTGGAACCCACGGCTGATCTGTGCCGCCAACCTGCGCCAGAACCGTGTAGCTTTTGCCTTTTTCGGCATCCGTTACAGGCGAGAAATCTGGCAGGCCGCGCACTTCATGATACAGCCACGCGCCATAACGCAGGCCTGCACCAACGGTGGGTGCAATCAATGCCAGGGCGGAAGTGGTGCTTTCGGCTTCTACAGCAGCGCCGGAAAGCTGAAACTGGCCGGAATTGGCAGCGGTTTCGATAAGAGGAAAGAATTTCATGGGGTTTGTTCCGTAATATTCTGCCAGCGGTAATCCACCATCAGCGTGGCGACGTACCAGTTACCTGTCTGGGCAAGAAAAGAAGGTGGCGTGTAATTCTGGCCATCGTAAAACAGACCATCAGGCCAGCATTTATCCGGATCTACCGGCTGGGTGCGAAAGGCCGCTTCAAACGCATTCATGATGGACAGCACGGTGGGTGTGTTCATCTTGCCCTGCGGTATCCAGAGCATGATGCAGATCTGTCCGCTTTCCTGTGCCTGCTGATCACCTAGTTCCAGGCTTTCTATGCTGGAGGATGCCAGATCCAGTGCAGCAAAGGCTTTCAGCTCACTGGAAAAATCCCAAGTCAGAGGATCACCGATTAGCAGCCCTAGATTTGCTGCCACGGTACTGGCGCGGGCATAGGCATCATTCCAGACTGTTTCCGAGGGCATTAGTCGCCTCCTGCTGCAATCAGCGTCCAGCCGCAGATGGTCGCACCGTCATAAACGGGCGTTGCATCTGTCAGCGTGTAGGTTTTGGGACCATCCTGAAGGTAGAATTGTGCCCGTGGCGTCACGTTGGCCGCATTCAGTTCATCCGCCAGCGTCTGGGCAATGAACGGCGCCTTGGGCATGCCGTCCGCCAACTGTGACGACTGCGGCGGCGGTGCATACGCATGCAACGTGACCGGATTGCTGCCATCCCGTGCCGTGAGCACCATCTGGCGGCCACTTCTGGCAAGCAGCCGCTTGCGGGTTTCGGTAATCTGGCCCATCAGGCCATCCAATCCGCAGCAATGCCAAGCCGATCCAATGCGCCAACGGCATCTGGCGTCAGTCCACCAACGGTAGGATCTAGCGTGCCATAGGATGCCGAGCCCACCCCTTGCGTGCTTTCTGATTTCAGAAGTGGGTCACGCCCAGCGGCGCAGCTGAGCATCTGAATGGTGCTCAGGCAGCCAGAAGCCACAGAAGCGGGCAGAGTTTGCACCTGCAAGGCTAGGAGCGGGTTCTCTGGTGTAGGAATATCCATACCAGGCAACAGAAAGCCCGCTATGTAGGCGATATCCACCACAACGGGCCTATGGAAAACCATTTGCCGTGGCGGCAGGAATGCAGATGCCATGATGCGTGCGTTCTTGCGGTCAACATCGCATTCATCCAGCGGGCCAGACCATGCCACCCCATCCACAGATGCAGATAGAATGGTGGCAACAGGCCCATTGGACAGATTGACGCCCGGAATGCGCCCACGCAGCGTCCAGCGTTCCCGATAGGTCTGGAGCGCCAACGGACGCCCCAGATAATCGGTAAAGCAGCCAGATGCAGCAGTGATAAGCTGCCCAAGCCGGGCATCTTGGCTGTCATCCGAGATCTGGAGATATGTTTTCACACTCTCCAGCGTTACCAGATCTGTTTTTTCGGCAGGTGTAATGACTGCAACTGTCATACTGCACCCCAAACAAAAACGGCCTCTGTTAAGAGACCGTTAGGATTTGCCATTTTCTGGCGTTTCTGGCTCATTTTCAGCCGGTTTTTCCTCATTTTGAGGTGTTTCCGGCTCTTTTTGGCCCGTTTCTTCCGGTTCAGGCACCGGCTTTGCAGTGCCTTTTTTGGCAGCCACGATGCCATCAGCCACGTTATCTGGAAACATGCCTACATCACCCTTGTTGTAAACGGCACCAATGCCGCCACAACGGTCTGTAAAGGTCACAATTTTCATTTTACTGCCCCGCAACTGCGCCAGGGAACCATGCAGCCCCCGTCAGCACCGCAATGGCGCTATCGTAACGCGTGTTCAGATCCACAGCCTCAATCACACGCACCAGCGTTTCATCATTCTGGAACGCAGAGCGCGTTTCTCCTGCGCCATCCACGTAAGATGCCTGTGTGCTGACGGCCAACGTGGTCTGGAAAGCATCACCGATCAGGATCTGGGCAAAGTCTGCAAAATACAGCTCAGATTCATTGCCGGCAGTGCCAAGGTTATCAGGCACAGAAGTGGTGCTGGCATAGGGGAAAGCGCCAATCCGACCATCTGCAATTTCAGGGAATGCCAGAGCGCCTGTGGCGGTTTGAAGCTGACTCAGGAATTCCACCAGGGTCGGGTTAATGATGTAACCCGGAGACTGCATGGGCACGTTATTCTTGGTGAGTGCCAGACGGAGTTTCCCAAGATCATTGCGCACATTCTGCACGTTTACTGTGGTATTTGCTGCAATGACATTGGCGGCATTAGCCAGGTAACGCAGACCAGCGGGCGCAAAATTGGAAGCTGCCCCGCGAATGAACTGCTGATCTTCCGCAATAGCCACAGAACGCGTGACGTCATTATTCACCAGATTGTCTGTCTGGATCGAATTGTAACGCAGCAGATCATTGGTGATCGGCACCAACGCCCCCAGTTTCTTGGCCTTCATTGCCACCATATCCACCTGCGGTGCTGATGTTGGCACGGGCGCGCGTTCACCCAGCCATTGGGCATTAGATGTGCCGGTTTGCTTACGGAAAGTCAGATTGCCATTTGGCATCGGCACGGAAACTGCACCCATTTTCCGAACAGCCACAGCAGGACGCAGGGCCTCAATCAGATCTGTGGAATAATCGGTATTAACCAGGAAGCCACCCTGCACATCCACAGACTGTTCCATGTTGTCAGCCGCAGCGGCAGCGAAAGTGGAGCCCCACGTTTTTTCTGAAAAATCCAGAACAGCACGCATGCCGCCCTCACCACGGGTGGCAGCAACAGCCTGCACCAGACGAGAAAACTTGATGCCGGGGGCAAGATTCTGTTCAGCCTGCGCCGGAACCGTAGAACGGCTACCAGGATTTCCTGCAGGGAGAGGCGCAATCGGACGCGCAGCTGCTGCACGGCGGCGCTCCATGTCAGTTTCTCGCTCAATACTGGCTGTCAGGCGATCATCTTCTGCCCGCAACTGGTCATATGCCGCGGTTTGCTCTTCCGTCAGATCGCCAGTCTCATTGTTTGCTGATTCAGCCAGAATATTGTCCATTTCGGTATGCACTTCGGCCTGACGACTGCGGAGTGCTGTGATGCGGTCACGAACGGGCATTTATGCGTGTCCTTCTGCGAGTTTCCGGCGCGCTTCCAGATCCGCCATTGCAGCGGCGCGACGTGGAGCGGATTTTACCGGCGTTTTTGGAGGGTTTGCGGCACCAAGCTTGGCCAAGGTGGCCGAAAGCGTGCTGATACCATCGGCCATTCCGGCTGAAATGGCGCTGTTTGCCACCTTCATGCCGCCTTGGCCGAAATTCTGTTTTACGTTGTCCACCGATGTGTGGCGGCCCTGTGCGACAGCCTGGAGAAATACGGCCTCCAGATCATCCAGCACGGTGCGGATCTGCGCCTGATCATCATCGGATGTGACGTCCAACCGCTTGTTAGGGGCATTGGAGCTGACAATATCCACCTCCATCATGCCGTTTGCGTCTGGCTCCACCTGTTTTGCGCCAGACATGACCACACCGATGGAGCCAACCAGGGCTGTATTATCCATCAGGATGGTGGAACACTGGCTTGCCAGCCAATAGGCGGCAGATGCAGCCATACCGGGCACAAAGGCCGTGACAGGCTTGCTGGATGCCGCAATCTGGCTGGCCATGTCACTCACACCCGTGGTGACGCCGCCGGGGCTGTCAAACACCATGAGGATCTGCTTGACGTCCGCACTGGATAGCGCCGCCTGAAGATCTGCCGACAGGCTGTTGAGGTCTGTAGCGCCTGAAAACTCTGTCAGCAGATTGGCACGCGGGAAAATCGGCCCCATGACAGGAATGGTGGCAACGCCCTGCTTGTTGAGCGTGACGTTGTTTGTGCCGTTCATGCGCTTGCCGGTATCAGCCACGGCTGAAAGCATGGTCTGATAGCGTTCTGCATGCCCATCAGCCCGTAGAACATCCAGCACGGGGGCTTCCAGCGCACGGGCAGCAATGGCTTCAATAGCGCCTAGATGTGCGGGAAGGATCGCCCAGGGCTGTGCCCTGATCGCTTCCAGCGCATAATATCGTGTCATGTCAGCTTCCTGATTCTGTTCCGGCTGGGGTTTCGCCTGCCACACCGATATTGATTGGTCGCCACAGCTCAGATCCGACATCACCGCCTACGGGGTTCAGATCGAAATTACTGCGGGCCTCATCCGTGTTCATCACGCCCGCATTACGGAGAGCAGAAACACCCTGAGCACGATCCAGAAAGCCGCCTTTCAGCAGATCAGACGGATCATGCTTGAAAATGCAGCCTGTATCCGCAAAGGCATGCATGGCGCTATCCGCCACGCGTGCGAAATGCGGGCCAAGGTGATAGATCACGAATTCCAGAGACTGCTGCTCAATATTCCCGAACGTGGCCTTGGACAGTTCGAAAATCAGATGCGGCGGCACACCCCATGCACGCGCAATATCCAGCACCTGGGCAGTGCGTGTTTCCACCAGCTGCCCATCCTTGTTGTTCATGGGCATGTAGGTGGCTGTCAGACCACTCCCCAGAACCGCTGGCGTGCCTGCATTCATGGGGCCTGAATAGAGTGATTGCCAATCTTCCTTGATGGCCTGTCGTTCTGGCTGACCAATTTTACCTTGCGTGGTTAAGATGACTGGCGGCTGGCCGTTATTGCGCCAGTAATTCTGGACATAGGTGGCTGTAGCGATGCTCTCGCCAAATGCCTCTTTCATGTAGGCGATAGGGCTGAGACCTTGCAGGCCGTTCCGGCTCATGCCGCTAACGTGCCAGATATCACGCGCTGCAAAGCGCCCAGACGAGCCATCGGGCAGGGTGGTATCATAAAACATGCTTTGCCCGGTTGCTCGCTCGAATGACTGCAACGGCAATGTGCCAAACGGATCAAGCCGCGTAAGCGCCACAGGCCGCATAAAGGCATCCCGCGAGACATACGCGTAGAAGTTTCCGGCCATCAGCAGATCACTCATCAGGATTTCCCGAAAAGCAAACCGGCTTTGCGCGTCATTTGGCCGCCCGTTCATCAGCTGATAGAGCGGATCATCCGTCAGCCGGTGCGTGCCAGTGCCATCGTGCCGGCAATAGTGCATAGGCACCATGGCAAACACGCCAGACAGGATGCGCAGGGCCTGCATAACGGCAGGCAGAGAAAGCGTGGTGCGCTCATTGACCAGCACGCCAGAGCGGGAAGGCCCACCCATTGGAAACGAAACCCATGGCCCACCTGCCTGAAAATTATCAGCAGGAGAGCTGACACCAGCTTCCGCATGAAGGCGAGGCTCCCGGCGTGCGGATACCGGCGGCCCAGATCCACGCAGGAAATCCAGAAGCCCCATTATTACATTCCTTCGTAAACGAAACCTTGTTCAGCTCCATGCAGAGCCACACCCAGCGCCATGATCAGAGACACGGCACCGTCAATCTTGTTTTCCACTCGCTCTTTGCGCGGGTAGATGTTGTCCTTTGCATCCGTGTGGCAGACCACGTTGGAGATGCACCATTCCAGAACCGGGTTGCCGTCATGGTGCAGCCTTCCGGACAACACCAGGGCCTCTAATTCTTTCATGGCTTCGGAAAAGTTCTGCACGGTCTGGCGGTATTCGCGCATGGGCACATCTTTTTCAGACATGCGCTGCGCCAACTGGGTAGCCTGCCATGGGTCATAGGCAACATCCGTGACGCTGAAGCTGTTTTTATCTTCCAGAAGGCCGGCTTCGACTGTTTCAAAGTCTGTCACGTCACCCGGCGTGGTCTGGAGATACCCGTCAATCGCCCAGCCCTGATATTGCGCGTTTGCTGCCTCATCTACAGCCCGCTGAGGCAGGTAGAAGGTGGCAAAGGCGTAATAGTGCGTCACACCATCTATCTGGCGCTGAAACAGCCGGATTTTGCTTGCAAGGTCGATCTTGCTGGCCAGATCCAGTGCCTCAATGCAATCATCACCGGCAAAATCATCAATAGACAGCCCATAATCAGCGCATTTTTTCCATGCCTGCATGTCCATCCATGCCTGATCCGCATTCACCCAGACATCCACATGCTTGGTTTTGAAGTTATTCTGCGCACTGGCAAGCTGCATGGCCTTGTTGGCAAGGCCTGCAACGTAGTCCGGCATGACAGAAACACCCCAGTTCGGGTTGGCTTTTTGCCACGAGGCAGGATCTGTCCAATCATCACCATCATCTATGGTGTAGATGATGCCGAAAAATTGCTCATCTTCCGCCTGATCGCCTTTAAGCGGGTAGGGGCTCTCTTCCCAATCCACCAAAACCTTGCGCAGCACGGCTTCCAGATAAGTCCAGAGCTCATAACCAATGCCGGATCTGTTTGATCCTGCCGTGGTGATGGCCCAGATCAGGGACTGGTCACGCTTGCCGGCACCAGTTTCCACCACGTCATACACTTCACGGGTTTTATGGGCATGCACCTCATCCAGACACCCAAAATGGATGTTCAGGCCGTCCTGTGTATCGGCATCACGCGAGAGCGGGCGAAAAATGCCATCATTGCAGGCCGAGATAATCCCGCGCTGCTGAACATCCAGCCCATACTTGCGTGCCAGTGGCGGCGTTTTACGCGTCATGGCCTGGGCATCGCCAAACACGATCTTGGCCTGATCACGCGTGGTGGCCGCAGAATAGACCTCTGGCCCAGGTTCCCCATCAGCCGTGAGCATGAACAGCGCCACGCCAGATGACAGCGTGCTTTTGGCATTCCCACGCGGCACGCCGATAAAGGAGCGCCGGAAGCGCCGGAAGCCCGTTTTCTTATGCAGCCACCCAAAAACCGTGGTCAGAATAAAGCACTGCCAGCCTTCAAGCTCTATCAGTTCGCCATCGCGGGCCTTGGGGCCTTTGATATGCGGCATAAGCTCCAGAAAGCGACAGACGCGCTCGGCTTCTTCCTTATCAAACCGATACGGCCATTTCTTCTGCTTAGACCGCGCCAGATCCTGCTGTTGCCGTCTGCATGCAGCTACCACCTGCCATGAAGCCGGAATTTTCCCAGACAGAACATCCTTGATGTACCGCTGCGCTTTCCGAATGTAGGGGTAGCTGGCCATACTCACACGTTGTCAAAGGGGTTGAACAAGTCACCTTGCCCGACATCCTTCAGGCGCATGCGGGCAACGGGTGAAAATCCATAATTGGAGCCAATGCTGGTCATGAGCCTGATCTGCTCAGAAATGATGCCCAGCTCTGGCCGCGTCCGGATCATGCGGCCTTGCCTGCCATGCGTCTCGAAGGTTTCCTGACCGGCATCTTTCAGGGACTGCTCATGTTTACGCCACCGGCTGAATGCTTCGCAGTAGGCCGCGATGCTGTCATGATCCAGAACTGTAAAAAGCCCGCGCTCCACTAAAGGAGGAACAAGGCGCTCCCACGCAGCCCGCGCCATCTCATCCAGAAAATCTGGTGGCGCCGCATATTCGGATGGGAGCCGGACACCATCTTCAGGGAGAGCCCGCTTTCCCGGATTGCCTTCAATCACACGAAGGTGGCGTGGCTTTGGTTTTCTACCTCTCATGATGACCTTCCCTCATGCGAATAGGCAGGAGGGTTTCCATCCAACCATCCTGGTAACTTTTTCCCTCAATTTCGCGGTTGCAAAAATTTGCCCATGGCGCGGTTCAGGCGCTCGCCGCCGGCAGGGATTTGATACCCCCCACCCGTTTTGACGTGTTTTTCGTCAAAAATGGCTGTTTTCTGCCGTTTTTTGCCGATTTTCAGCGGTTCCAGCTATGATCTCGGCTTGTTCTGGCCGAATGATGTGACTGGCAAAGCGTTCTCAGGTTGCTGGGGTCGAGCCGCCTGGACGGATTTTCCCGCACGCTTTCGATGTGATCGACGTTCAATCTGTCACGCGGCGTTCTGCATCCAGGCACGCAGCAGATTGGATGAAGCGCCAAGTGTTGGGCGCGAACCTTTTCCCATGCCGCATCGTAACCGCGCTGGCGCGATGTGCCGCGCTGCTTATCGAACTCCTTCCGGCGTTGCGCTTCTGGCTTGTGCCAGCGCGGCCGGAAAACTGGAGATCTGACAGGCATGTTTCGCTTTCATCTGGGCATAAAAAAAGGCCGCGTAGCCTGTTGGCTGCACGCCCCCTGATCATGGTGTCTAAAAAACTGCATTTTGCGGAGTTTGAGAAGTAAAAAATGCAGTTAGGTGTAATTTTTTTTCGTGATGTCAGCTATCCCCCTGAAAAACCAGCTTTTTGCGGTTTTATCGCTCACACCCAAAAAGCTACCAATCTGCCTCCAGCTATAGCGATGTCGCAGTGAGAGCGGATGGATCATCATCCAGAGCAGCACGACGCGGCGGTGCCTGAAATTGGAAATGCCTTGTACCCAGATGAATGCTTCATCCATGCGGGTAATGGCGGCAGCTGTTGGCATGGGTGGCCGGACTTCACTTTCTGCCACGAGTGTCAGCAGATCATCCATGTCCATCAGCGTTTCGCCCCAGCCTTTACCCCATCCAGCTGGACGGACACCGTGGGCTGGCAGGCAGGCCAGTGTGTATCCGGCCTCAAACAACCGATCTTCCACGGCCTGTGCCATTTCCTGCCCGCTTATGGGCTTGATGGCTTTCATTTCTAGCGAGGTTCCTGCGGTTCCCATGTGGTTCCCTTCTGGTTCCTTTTATTATTTATATATATCAATAGGTTAGAAAGAAAGGGAACTAAGGAACCAAGGGAACTGCTATTTTCTCTCACAATGGATTTGAGGCACGGAGAGCGTGCTTCTGTATAGGAGTGAAAAAACAGGTTCCCTATGGGGGTTTTGGTTCCCTTTAGGAAATATAACGAACTAATGGGAACCGGCGCGGTTCCGTTGCGGTTCCATGGTTCCTTTACAGCCCATCGTCACCATCATCAGACAAGCCAAGCTCACAACACCTGACCCAGAAGCAACCCTTGTTTTTCTTACCATCCATGGTGATGGTAATCTGATGCCCGCGTGCGTTACGCGGCGGCGGCCTGTAGCTTTCCATCCGCGCAAATTCATAGACGAACTTCTGCCCGGCAAATGGTGTGTCTTTGAACAGCGCCGTCAGCATAGCATTGCGCGGCCAGATCCACAATCCATCACCTTCACTGCCACGCGGCACATCCTGACCGCTGCGGGGCGTGGGCTCGTTCCGTCTGACAACCCTGATACCATAACTTGCCAGAACGGATGCAACGTTTTTACGGGAGAACGCATTTTCCTCTATATCCGGCTTTTCTTCATTCACCGGCACCAGCATGCGTTCTATGAGTGATGACAGCGACCGCCGATCTGTTGAGCGATCCATCTGCACCTTTTGCGAAAGCAGATGATCTATCATCTGTTGGCTACCACTGGCGGCTTCCGCCGTTTCTGCCGTGCGGATGTAACCCATGACACATTCCACAGCTCTATCTGCCTCGGCTTCTGTTGGCACCTGATCATTGATCAGCACCCACCAACCGGCCAGCAATGATCCCATCTGATCCATTTCACGCGGCTGACAACCGGAACGGCCCACGGCGGCACGGAGGATCACACGCGCTGCACTATAGCGCTGCCATCCTGCCAATGCGCGACCCCATAGCTTTGGCCCGATTTCCTTGGCCCATTCAGCAAAATCCCGATGTTCTGCCGTGTGGTCTGCACCGTTTCTAGGTGCCTGCATTTCCACCAGTGTAAAGCGGCCCAGATGCTGCGCTTCCATATCCGGTGGCCGGATGGATGCCATGATGATGGAACCGGCCACCGCAATCTTGCGGGCGATACCATCCGAACCGCCACGCGCACCTTTTGTGCCTTCGCCACCTGTTGCGGACAACACCAGATCCAGCAGAGCACGGGCAGCACGTTGATCTACACGGTCAGATGCTTCATCCACCAGCATGGGAATGGCACGACCATCCACCATCTGTTCAATACCGGCCTTTGATGCGTCATTCGTGGCGAATTTGAGCGGAATGGCGTTTTGTAGCACACGCAGCAGGGAAGATTTACCGCAACCGGCAGGCCCGGTTAGAAATCCGGCAGGACGCCACGGAATGGCCGCGCCATAATACGCGCAGGCCAGCATGCCCATAACGATGATATCGCTGCCTTCCAGCCGGAAATCCCACAATTCCCTGACTTGGCGCTGAAATTCCCGTGCATCAATCGCCTCGCACCGCTCTGCTGGACGTGGCTCTGCTGGTGCAGCAGCCCAGATCTGATTGCCAATGCGCGTGCCTGGTAATTCCAGCTTTGAACCCACCAGAACACGGTCGCCACAATGCACCACTGGCATACCTTCTGACGTAGGCCAGATACCTGGACGGCGGATCTGTATGTGATCACCGAAAAGGCCAGCAGAAAAGCACTCACGCTGAAGGAACTGGCAAGTGTGATTGATATTAAAGTCAACCACAACTTCACGCGCTGTTTCATTGCCTTCTGCATCCTTGTCTTTGACTTTTGCCGTTTTCGGAAATGTTTCTTTCAGCCAATCGATATTGCCACCGAACAACGCCACCAGATCTGGCCGCCGCGTCATTTGCGATGCCTTGAGCACACGCAGCTGACCAACGCGGTCAAGAAAGTAAAAAGACCCGTCCAGATGTCCGATAGTGACAACTGGGCAGGGCGTCTTTTCTTTGGTTTTGGGAGGGCGTCCACCATTATCGGCATTCTTGCCGCCTTCAATAACTTGGAACTGCCGTTCTGCCGTATTGATGGCCGAGCGGATGGCGTCCAGGCCGCTTTCTTCATCTTCCGATAACATCGTTGAAATCCTTGCCTTTTGGCGGCCAAGCCACATCTACCGTGCGCCCTGCTGACAGGTGCGTGTCTATGGCTTTACGCAGGCCTTTTTTGGCCGCCGTGCTTTCGTCCCGATCTGCCAGAATGAGCACATTGCGTGCTGTATCCGGCAGACGGATTGTTCCGAGATTTGCGAGAGAGATTGCTGCGAGTACCCGCAGATCCGGAAGGGCCATGGCAACGGAAAGGCATGTTTCTATGCCTTCACCAATCGCAATAACCTCATCCGGTGAAACCTGTTTGAGTGTTGTTCCGGCTGAACCTTTGCGCAACCGGATACAGGCACCACGGAAACTGCCGAGAACTTTCTTGGGAATTTCCAGTTGCGCCTTGGCCCATTGACCACCATGCTGGCCGAGCCACGTCTGATGCACGGCAACGCACCGCCCATTCAGATCTGTGATGGCAGCCAGCATGGCAGGCAATGGAGCTTCTATTTCTGCACAGTAATGCTCTGGCGCAAACCGCAATGCACCAGGAGGCCGATCAAACTTTGCCAGCTTGATACCGCGTGCCTGCAAATAGAAATCTACTGGCGTGTTCAGGATATTTGGCTGGGCATTCATCCAGATATCCCGCGCACGGCTGACACGCTTTTTAGCGTCTTCTTCCTCTTTTGCCTTAGCCTGTTCAGCTTTTTCACGGATTTCGGCACGGCGGACTTCCACCGTTTCCGTGCTCAATCCCAGCCAGTTGCAGGCCCAGCGATACGCAGCACTCAGATCTCGGTTCGTCAGGCAATGCGCGACCAGATCCAGCGGATCACCACCGATATCTTGAGAAAAATCTTTCCACACACCGGCTTTTGCACCGTACAGATGCACAGCCAGCTTTGTGCCTGGCTCACCTGCCACAGATCCGGCCATCCATTCAGCGCCGGTTTTCTTGCCACCGGGCAGCAGCTCACGCGCCAAAGCCTCCATCTGGCTGGCCAGCATGGCGGAAACTTCCGCAGCTTTCAGCTTGCCGCTCATGCTGCGTTCCGAACAATAAAGCGCTGCACCGGAAAGCCGTAACCCAGCACATTAAGCACCGGCATGACGCCGCGCCGTGCATTCTGGATGTTGGATAAGTGGCCTTTGCTGATACCAAATCGGCGTGCAGCAGCTTCCTGCGTTCCGCAACGCCGTATAAAAGTATTCAGTTTTTCTTGGATTTCGCGGAGTGATGCAAGCCGACCACTGCCGTCCCGCACTGGATAGCGCAGAACTTTCACCAAGCCAAGAGCTTTGCAGACACCATCACTGATCGTTTGCATAGCTTCTGCATCACGCACGGTCTGTTCCTTCAGCCCATGCTTGCGGGCGAAGGCAGCAAGGCTTTTTTCCGCAGCGATGGCGTTCCTCAACCGGCCGCAGAAATCATATCCGTCCAGCAGCGCCTCAGCCATTGTACTGCCTTGTCTGCCGGATAGCCCTGCGTGGCGCGCACCATGTGAATCCACTGGACACACGCGACTGCATGGAAAGATCAGGCTGCACGCGTGCGCTTTCACGCAATGCCCGCACATTGAGAGGGCGGCGGCGGAAAAACCGGCGTGCAGATTTGGCGTTTTTATGACGCGACATGAGAAGAATTCTCCTGCGCTGCATGCTTTTTCTTTGTAATTCCAAGAAAAGCACGGCGCTTTTTAATGGATATTTCCGAAATACTCAGCTTGCTGGCTTGGCGGCGAATACTGAAACCACACCGGGCATAGTGCCGGATTTTAGGGTCTAGCTCGCGCCAGTTGAGTGCTTCACGCGCCATCAGCAACGCTCACCTGCAATGGCTTGCCGTCAGCGACGATCCTGTGCGCTGTGGCTTCAATATGATGCAGGGACGTACGGGCACGTTGCGCGTATGTGAGTATTTCATGCGCTTCCTGCACATCCACATTGCCATCTGCCATGCTTTCAAAGCCCTTTTGCAGAACCTCACTGGTGGCCTTGGCAAACTTGCCCATATCGTGCGGCAGCAGACCGTTGCCGAACTTGACCGGCACCAGGGCAAACCCTTCTGCCTGAGCCATAACGGAAAGAATAAGCGGCTCTTGCGCCTCTTTATCCAGCTCAACAGCAACATCTACCGGCACAACAGCCGCTTTTTCACGGTTGCAGTAATCGGAAAGCTGCGTGATGCCGACACGCACAGCGCGGGATATTGAATCCAGACCACCACAGGCTTTGATGGCCGTACGGGTAGCAGTTTTGATAGCCGCGGTTAGCATGGCGTATTACCCGCAGCAGGGGTGCTGGCAGCGGCATTGATACCGCTACCAGCTACGTCCATTATGTGTTCCCAAAAAACATGAAAGGACGATTCCGTGGTAAAAAGCCTTGAAGAACTGGAGAAGGCATTCAATAGCTTACGTAATCGGGTGACTCGGCTTGAAGCAGAACGCCGCGTTTCACAGTATCTTCTTGCTGCTGTTATTGCAGATAATCTTCCCGATAAAACGACCGATAGCGAATTTGAAGAACGGGTAAGCCGTTTTACTAAACAAGCAGAAGCTGCACTAACAGACAGTTTATATTCCAGACAAGTTGAAGCTACGCAGGAAGCCATAAGGAAAACACGCAAATTGCTTCTGGACATATGGGTATCCCGCAAATGGCAGCCGGATTTCAGGATGAAGCGAGCCATTAACGCCCCCGTTCGTCCGAAGATAATCCATGAAAACCCACAACTGCCTCAAGCTGATCGTGTAGATCGTAAAGACGGTTGAGTCGTTCCTGAGCTTTAATCTGAGCTTCCTCACATTCAATATGAGGAAGCTGGCAGGATAGGCGATCTATGACTGCAAAAATTTCCATATAAGCGAGACGCGCTGTTGCTAGTGGCAAAGCTACGGTTTCGTTTGTTTGTGGTGCGGGTTGGCTTTCACCCTTATTTCCCGCAATAAGTTCAGCGCGCCGCATATCCCTATCAGGCCCAGCTTCCCTTACTGTGAATTCAAACCGCCGGGTTTTTGAGCGAGGGCATACAACTACGGTATCTCCCGCGCTTACCGGCATATTTTCATCAACTGCTGGTTTTCCGTTCACCTCAAGCGCCCCGCCGCGCACAAGCCGACGAGCCTCACCATTCGTTCTGCAAAACTGCGGTGCATAGATCGGAATCAGGCTGAAGAGCGCAAAGGATGCCCGAAACGATTCCGGCTGACAGGGTGAGGGCTTGGGCGTACTGCTCTGGTTATGGTTCATGCGAGTTCACCCTCAATTTGTATTTGCGGATCGGCACGCAGGATGCCGGTCGAATTTTCTGGAGAAGGGTATAGATCTGGCCGCAGTTCCCAGGGTGGAATGCCTGTGATTTCTGCGACAGTAAGCACTCGTTTTGGCGGGATTTTGCGCCATGAATGGATAGACGGTGCCTTAATATTGAGACGCCGAGCCAATTCAGTAGGGCCACCTGCCAATTTGATCGCTCTATCTACAACCGCTTCTTTCATACCCAACCAATAGGCAATGCCTAGCAATAATGCAATAGGCAAATGCTAGGTGATGGTAGGTGTTTCCTACTGATATAAAAAATTATGGATACATGGCCTGAACGACTGAAGCGGTTCCGTAATGCAACGCGCCTTTCTCAAGCAAAGGTCGCGCGGGCGTTAGGCATTGCACCAGCCTCAGTCGCGCAATGGGAAATAGGCCGCAGCAAACCTTCCCTAGAACGGCTGTCAGCTTTAGCTGCCCTTTATAATGTTTCGTTAGAAGAGCTATGCGGGAACGATTTAGGGTCGCCGAAAGAGGCATTACGTCACTCTAACTGCGATGGTAATCCATCGTTGCGGCTTCCTGTATCCGGGTTTGTCGCCGGGGCTGATCGTGTAGTTATCTTTGAAAATGGGGACATTCAAGAAGATGGCGAAGTACAGCTACCATTCCCAATATACGATGGAATAGTGCTGCGTGTTACCGGAGAATCTATGGTGCCCCGCTATAGACCAGGTGAAGTAATAGGCATTCGCTTACCTGGACGGCCATGCTTGGGCTTAAAGCTCATCGGGCGTGATGTTGTGGCTAAACTATCAGATGGCCAAGTGGTTTTGAAAACTGTGGCGGCAGGGCCAGAGACCGGTTCATTTGTATTAACATCAGTAAATCCAATGGTTCCTCCTATTTATAATCCAGAAATAGAATGGGCTGCGCCTATTGATTTTCATATGTTAGGATAATTTCATGAATGGAAAGTTTCTATACGCTGCTGGTGTAATGCTTTTACTTTCCGGATGCAGCGGGAATAGGTCAAATTCATACGATAATGTCTATTACCCTGATGTTAGCCCACAAGATGAAGCCGCTTGTGAACTACAGGTGGCGCAAATACTCGGCCCTCCAAGAGAGACATTAACAGGCACTCTTGACCAAATTGGACCTAGAAAGGCTCTTATGCAGAAGTGCTATTTTTCCAAAGGTTATAAACCTTGGATGAAAAACTAGGCATTGCCTATTGACTGACTAAGTAGGCATTGCCTAGTATTCCTCCATCGCCACGACGCGATGGAGGAATGAATGACACTTATTGCGGAACTCCGCACGGTATCGGATGCTGCGCTAGAGCGCTCCCGTGCTGCATCGCAGCTGATCACGGCCATTGGCCCGCTGCTAGATCCAACATTACCCACACCAAACGCCATGCAGGCCGCCCGCGTGCAGCGTGCTGCCCTGAAACTGGTGGATACCGCGCTAGAAGAAAGCGGTGCAG
Organism: Acetobacter sp. AC2005; assembly: GCF_037901235.1. Taxonomy (NCBI): domain Bacteria; kingdom Pseudomonadati; phylum Pseudomonadota; class Alphaproteobacteria; order Acetobacterales; family Acetobacteraceae; genus Acetobacter; species Acetobacter sp. AC2005. The sequence continues at coordinate 731,818 of NZ_CP149625.1, read as the reverse complement.
ATGCCACCCGGTACGTAGGCTTTGGCTTGGCGGCCCTGTATTGCGGCCTATCACCAGATACCTTCCATAGCCTATGTGAAAAAGGCAAAGGCCCGCGCTGCACCATAGTTGAAGGCAATGGTCTGTTTACTGTGGCCGCTCTGGATGAATGGATGGAAAGCATCCGCCAGAAGGAAGGTGCGTGATGGTTGATGCAAGCACCTGCCCAGTAAAATGTCTCGGCAGCCGATGGGGAGATGGGTGGAGATATTATATCTTCCGTGATGTGGTCGGTCAGGAGCGGAAGCTTACCTGGTCGCAAATGACACGGCGGCCTGACATTGTTGCGCTATTTGGCGGCGATATTAGCTGGTTAAAGTCTCATTTTCCGTATCATACAACCGTCATGAAATCACACCCCGATGGCAGCGTAAGCCACCATCGGATCGTATCGGATTTTGTGATTTCAGATGCTGCTAACTGGCTAGCGTCTGAATGCCTTATTCAGGCTTCGGAAAAGCACCTCAAACACACCATTCTTGCAGAGGATCATACCCCATGACCTGCACACAATCTTCCACGTTCCCTGGCATGCGCATTATTCCCGTAGCCCGTGATGTTGTGGTGAAAGACCCATCCGGCAAAGGCCAGCACGCATACCCCACCATTGGCCGTGAAACACGCACGCTGATGTTTGGGAAAACACCGGTAAAACACACGGTAGTTTTTGCTGATGGCCAGATACTGACCTTTCCACCAGCTTGGATTGTGCCGATTGCGGACTCACCGCAGCATGGATCATTGGCGGAGTGCATGGAATGCCCCGATACCAGGCAACACTAACGCGCAATCAGGCAGGCAGATACCAGGGCACGGTAACAGACCAGCGCACAGGTAATCAGATTGAATTCTCTGATTGCAGCAAGGAGCGCAAGGAAGGCCGGTGGATTGTATCGGGTAAAAGCACAACTCCCAGTCTGCCTGAATGGTTTTTGGAAATGCGTAAGGTGGACGATGGTCTGTTTGAAATAACGGCCACAGAGGACAGGAATTTTCTTATCCGGTTTCCTGAATGCGAACCGGACGAAATAGACGGACAAAGCGGCATCATTGGCTGGGCAGACGATGTGCAGTTGATTGAAGCGCGAAAGGAGAGGGCGGCATGAGCCAGACAGTGCAGGTGCCTGTACGCACAAAAGCCAAACCAATGCTGCCAGATTGGCCGCGCATCATGCGGCGTGAAAAGGCAGCGCAGTATCTGGATATTTCACCAGCAATGCTGGATCAGGCCGTGGCAAGCGGTAAGATGCCCAAGCCCATACCCATTACTGGAACCATAAAAGGTTGGGTGCGGGATGATCTGGACGCGTGGATAGAAGATAGGCGCCAAGGCTATTACCCAACAAGCGACTGGGACTGATGGCCAGACTAAAGCTTGATTTCGTCCAGGTAATCCGCAGCAAGCGCAAAACCTATTACTACTTCCGCAGAGAGGGATACCCACGCAAGGAACTGCCGGGCCGGTTAGGTTCGGATGAGTTCATGCGTGCGTATGCCGAAGCCTTACGCGAAGAGCGGGAAGAGGTGGGTGCATCTGGTACATTACCGGGCAGCATGAAAGCGCTGGCTGTTGCCTGGCGTAAATCCAACCAGTTTAAGGAACTGAAAGCACCATCGCAGAAATCTTACACGCGCCTGATCGACAGCTTTATCGAGATCCATGGCAACAAGATGGTGAAAACAGCCGAGCCCCGACATATCCGTGCGATACTGGAGAGCATGAGCCGCACCCCAGCTCAGGCCAATGCATTACGCAATGTTCTGCGGCAGATGTTCCAGTTCGCATTTGATCATGGATGGCGGACGGATAATCCCGTGCGGGATATCAAGAAGCTGAAATACAAGAAGAAGCCATTTCCCACATGGTCAGAAGCCGACATAGAGGCATTTGAATCCCGATGGCCGCTAGGAACACGCGCCCGCTTGGCACTCGCATTGCTACTTTATACAGGGCAGCGCCGCAGTGACGTGATCTGCATGGGGCCAAAGAACATTCATAACGGCAGCATAGAAGTGGTGCAGGAGAAAACCGAAGCGCACCTGTTTATTCCCATGCACCCGCAGCTACTGGCGGCCATTGAAGCTGGCCCATGTGGTGAGCAGGCTTTTCTGGTGACACAGACCGGCAAGCCATTTGCTAGCGGAAACGCGTTTTATAACTGGTTTAAGGAATGCGCCATCAAAGCAGGGGTGCAGGCAAAACTAGGCCCGCATGGTTTGCGCAAAGCAGCTGCACGCCGCATGGCAGAAGCAGGCTGTACACCTCACCAGATTGCATCCATCACCGGTCATCAATCACTGGCAGAAGTGGAACGATACACCAAAGGTGTGAGGCAGCGCGTGGTAGCGGAAGAGGCTATGCAGCGGCTTGTTGGGCTGGGAGAATAAGGTGAAGAAAAAATCAGGGCTTGATATTTCAATAATCAAGGTAATTTTTAAAATTTATGAATTTATTCACAAGAAAATATACAAAAAACAAATAAAATACGTATAAATATTCATTTAAGAGTGAGTTGGTATATCACATCAGGTTAACAGATATTCCGTTTAATGTTGTTGATGCTCTTTTTATATAATAGTAAGTCCGTAAAAGCTAAAATAATGTATATGAGAGAGTTAGGTGTCTTATAGTTTAGAATCGTGTTCCGCAGATAATAATGTTTGGAATCACGTCAAATCATGCTGGCGAGGCCAGTGTGAAGATTTTGGGGAAGAATTTGAGACATATGCCCAAGCATCTATGAGTGTCTTGGATTCTTTAGCATATACACCGTCAAAAAATGCAAAAGTGTATGTCTTGTATAAGACAGAAGCAGAGCAAAAAGAACCATTGGTAGCCTTTCAAGCAAATGTTGCTTTTTTACCAGGGTTCGATGGAAAAGTGCTACGAATCCGTCATATTGTTATGTCACCGAAGTATGATTATGGCGAAATGGAAGAAACAGGATATACTAATATCCTAGTTGAAACTTTTTCTAGGGCAACAGCGTTAGGGTATGGTGAACTTGAAGCGAAGCATGTGAAATTTCACTTCAAGACTCCCGCGGATCTTTACTTTTTTCGTGCAATGTGCCCTAGTTTGGACGAAGAAAAAGAATTTCGGGATGTCAAGGCCTATGGGGCTTGGATCTCCTTTTCTTTTAATGCCGAATGAGTGGCGAAACACTAAGGTACCATCCTATGCTAAACAGATTTCGGGAAATTTTTGAACGTGCAATTGATAGGGCTATCAATGAAAAAGGCGTTGATGCTTTGAAGCGAACGTCCTTATTTGGTTCAAATGATCCTGCTGCGATTAAATGTGCCGATGTTAAAGAGGCAGCATAAATTGCGAGAGTAGGTTTCTGTATCTGTAGATCGTCAAGTTGTTAATCTGAATTGTCTTCTTTTGAAACACTTCAGATAAAGCTTTTGTAGAATGTGGATTTGATCCTGCTGCAGGCTTGTAATAAAAAGTATGTTGGTGACGGAGAGGTGCTTTGTCACCAACATACTCAGATTTCTCTTCAAAACAATAAATAATTCTGACTTGTGTAAGTGTTTTGTAATAAAATACTTATCTAGAGAAATTTTCAGTATTCATTATAAACAAATTGGATTTTATTTAAGAGTTTTATAAGATAATCACTTGCCTCTGTATAAAATTCTCATAGAAATTTGATTCTATTAAGAGTCGATGCCAGTTTATCCAGAATTTTGTATGTTTTTATGGATGCCTGAAAAAATTATGGTTTGTTGAGGTGTGGCAAGACGCCTCGAAAAACCCATGAAAACCATCACCAACTGTAAAATGGTATTGTAAATTTTACACTTTCCACCAAAAAACCCAATAAAAACAAGGGTTTGAACAGGAGGGTGGTGGAGCTGAGGGGAATCGAACCCCTGACCTCCTCATTGCGAACGAGGCGCTCTCCCATCTGAGCTACAGCCCCGCCTGTTCCATAGATTTTTGGGTGTATAGGGCTTACCAATTTGCTGTCAAGCTGTATTGTAGGCGCCCAATGGCAGATATGCGGGCATGCCATAAGGGTGTGCCCGGTTTTTCAGCAAAGCAGGATTTGGCGTTCGTGTTTTTCGTTTTCATGCTGCTGATGCGGCTTCTGGAACTGTATAGCTGGGTGCTTCTGGCAGCCTGTATTTTTGTAAACCTGTATGCCTTTGGCATTCTGGATAGCCGCAACCAGATTGTCTGGAAAATAGGCGTGTTTCTGGAACGCATAACAGAACCCGTGCTGGCCCCCGTGCGGCGTATGCTGCCAATGCCGGGCGGCATGGACTTTAGCCCAATGGTGGTGCTGCTAATTATCCAGTATGTGCTACAGCCGGGGCTGGTCAGCCTGTTTCGTGCGCTGATGTATCATTAAATAACGTGCGGCGGCTGGCGTTGGCCCGGTTTGTTAGAAACGGAGCAACCGCCATGCCGCATCTTTTCCGCACATTGGGCCTGTTTTGCGCCACCATAGCCGCCACACCTGCCTTGGCGCAGGATACGCCGCCTGCCACTTCCGCCCAAATATACACCGGCAGCATGACTGGTGGCCAAGGCACCCTTAAACTGGTGCAAACGGGGGATGAAACCTTTGCCGAGGTTGCCGTTGTGGGGGATATCTGCGCAGGCTCGGCCGAGGGCGCAGCCACCCGCCACGGCAACACATGGGTGATGGTAACAGACCCCGAATACAACGGCCAATCCTGCCGCATCACCTTCCGCATGGGGCTACATGGCGTGATCAGCAGCGAGGAGCAGAACTGCGCGCCCTATCACAACGGGGCCTGTGCCTTTACCCACGCGCAACTGGCCCGCACAGCGCAGTAAGGCCGCGTTTCATACGCATGTGGGCACAAAAAAACCGCCGGGCCAATAAGGCTGCGGCGGCTTTTTTACAGCATGGCAGGTCAAAACCCGCCAGCCCACATTAGTGGTGAGAAGAAGACGCGTTCGGGTCTTTTTCAATGTGGGTCAGGCTGTAGCTGCACATCACGATAACCGGAACAAGAAAAGCGATAACAGCAGAACCCATAGCTGCAACGTTCATGCCCAGGAAGTACAACATCAGATCCAGGCCCAGCAGCGCAATGCACAGAAACATGCCCATCCCAAAAACCCCTTATATAGTGTTCCGGCGGTAAAAGGGTTGCCGGGCCGGTGCCGTATCCATGCATCTCAAGCCCCGCAGATTCCACCGGAATCATGCCAAATCAAAACAGCGTCACACTTACTCTTTTGCCCCGCGTGGTCAACCGCTATCTGGGCATGGCGTTGTGGCGGGTAATGCTGGTCTGCTTTTGTGCGGGTTGTGGGTGGCTGTGGCGGCCCCAATGTTTAAGGTAGGCTTTACGCAAATAGGGAAAGAAATTTTTATGTCTGAAAAAACAGAAAACCATACCCACCACCTGCCATCCGCCACGGATATCAGCCGTGAAATGGAGCAGGTGAAGCGGGAATACGATATTGCGCTGAAGGATCGGCCAGAACACGCAAAAGCTCTGGGTGAGCGCCTGCGCAAGCTGGAAGCCCAGTTGCAGGAAGGCGCACGCGGCAAGGCCTGAAGCCCCCATAAAACATATCGGGCGCGGGCATATCCCCGCAGCCCGTATGGTTTTAAACGCCCGGCCTTAGTGCTGGGCGTTGCTGTTTGGGGCCGCCGCAGCGGGTGTTGCCGCTTGCGCCTTGGCCGCCCAAGCGGCTGCCACGGCCTGCGGGCCTGTAAGCGTTTGAGAAACCGGAACAGCCTGTGCCGCCGGTGTGGCCTGCACCGCAGGCGTTGCGGCGGAAGATGGCGTGCCGGCAGAATCCGGCTGCGGGTTGAGAATGCGCTGCGGTTCTGGCGGCTCATAAACCGAATGCAGCGCACGCCTTTGCGCCTCTACACTGGGCTGATGAAAGGCCGAAACCGGGCCAAACCCGATCAGCCTGTCATGGAACCGGTTGGTGGATGCCACGGGGGAGCGGATGCAGCCTTTTACAACGGTAGAGCACGCGCCATCTGTGCCAATCATGCGGTCATTATCACCACTGTAATGCAGGTCATACACATGGCCATCCACCATGCGTATGGTGGCCACACAGGTTTTGCCCGCACCGCCAAAGGTGGTTTGTGTCATGTTCACAAATGTCTGGAGCGGAAACAGCGAGGAATCGTTGGTGGAAGGCATGTTGACCGAGCGCACGTACTGATAAATTGTGGTGTGGTCATCTATCTTCTGCGTTTTGTCGGGAATGCCCGCGCAGGCCTGTAAATCCTCATTTGTCATGCCAATTACGGCCAACTGGCCCTTATGGGCGGTGCGGCTATCTATATACCCACACCCCGCCAGCGTGGGCAGAAGTGCTATGGCCGCAAGCCCGCGGGCACGGCGCAGGGTGGAAAGAAAAGAGGCAGAAAAAGGCAGGGAGGGGCAGGGCAGAACGGTCATACTCTTTTTGTCGCAAATGGGTGGGGTAGTGTTCAGGGCGGCGTGTTATGGGCTTCGGCGCGGGCTATATCCAGATACAGTAAAATCAGTAAGGGCAGGGGCCAGATAAAGGGCAGCGGCACATGCCATGCCATGGCAAGGGTGCCACACAGTGCCCCAGCCGCAAACCCCAGCCAGGAAAGCCCCGGCAACAAAGCCGCCCCCGGTGGTGGGGGTTTAACAGTGCTGCCCGGCCAACGCGCCGCCAGTAATGTTGCCAATGCCGAGGCACATTTGAGCAGGTTGCTGGTGATCACAATGGTTTGGATAGCACTGCCAGAAAAGCGGGCTATCGTTTCCCCCTGCACGGCCATAAGGGCGGGCAGCAGCACAAGGGCCAGCGTGCGGTGCCACGGCGTAAGCATGGCAATTTGCGTGGCCCCCAGCAGCACGCCCACACAGGCTATGCCAATGGCTGCCTGCCAGCGCAACCGCGCCAGAGTGGCCAGCATGGCCACCACAAAAAACGTGCCCAAAATACCCAGCAACATAAAGGCATGGGGCCAGATACCCCCAACAAGGGCGGCGGCCAGATGGGTTGTGTTGCCTGTCATGGCGGAGGCAAACAGCCCGCCCAGATACACAAAGCCCAGCGCATCTACATACCCGGCCAGAAGGTCCAGCACTAAAATGCGCCGCGCAGAAACCCGCACGGAGGAAGGAGGAGAAAGCTCAGCCATATTCACCCATCAGCATACAGCGCCCTTACGTAAAATCCACCCGCTGCATAAATGTATGGAAATATGAAATAGGGTGTGTGAGATGGGCGGTCCGTTTGGAAGGAAGGCTTTTTCTAATTTCAGGTCATAAATTGTTTTAAAATTGATTGCACTAAGTATTGAATCTGTTTACGTTAAGTATAATGGGTATTTGACGGCTCATCCCGCATAGGACAGGGTGGGAAGGGTGTCTCCGAACTTTCAAAACGAAGCAAGGAAAGCCAACCCTTCCCACCCTGTCCTATGCGGGATGAGCAAGTCTTTTCTTTTTTGTTTGAAGTGAAAGATTCAGTATTAGATTTCATTTTATTGGTCCTAAGGGAAAAATTAAAAGACGAAATCGCCTTCCTTCCAAGTGATATATTACCAGAAACAGAAAGTGATTGCATTATATATTTGTATATTGTTGCAATTATTTTTGCGATTTCTTTATGTAAAAAACTAAAGTCTTATATAAGAAAAAGGTAGGCTCTAAATGATCGCATTTCATGAACGTGCAGGTGCGGGCCTTACAAGGGTTATAGTCAACTCTGCTGGGCGGAATAAAAGAGTACTGTAGGTGTCCCTGTGCATGTTTGTACTCGGGACTGCCAAGGCGGCTTTTATCTGTGTGGGAAAACCTACAATCATAGTCTTAATAATTGTATGATGCTCGCATCTGCACAGAAATGGGGGTGGCCGTGGGTGTGGATATCATGCATCTATGCGCAAGTTTATGCGGCATGGCCCGTGCGGCGGGCCTTGCTGGCTGGTGGGGTTTTTCCGTATTCTGCGGCCAGACCAAAGCAAGGAACAAAGTAGATGTTGGGATTCCGTCCTGTTTTTCTGGCGTTGGGGGCCTGCACTGCCCTGTTGGCCGCGCCCCCGGCGGCTTATGCGGCGGAGAAGAACCCTCATTACGGGCTGCAGATTATGAAGATGCGCCCCGGCCCACCGCCCATGACAGCCGCCACAGCCGCCCCCGGCATTTTGGATTACGATGGCATACCCACCGTATTGGGCACAAATGCGGCCAATGTGGGCGGGCTGATGTATTTTTGCTACCACAACAAGCTGATAACAGACACTACGGTGAAAAAGCTGGGGCGCGAGTTGTCTGAACTGCCAGATGTCAGGGCCTCGTCCGATTACGCATGGGGTGGCATTGGCATGCTGCGCCTTGGCCCGGACCAGATGTTTGATACCCGCACCCTGAACCGAGACCAGCGCGAGGCCGTGTGCTCCCGCACAGCCCTTATGGGGCCAGACCTGCTAAAGGCCGCCCGCAATGGTGATGCCGCACCGGGCATAGATAACCAGCGTGCCTCGGATGAAAAACCCAGATGGCCGTCTGAACCCCCGCCGCCTATCCGCGCACCTGTGGCCACTGCGGCGGCTGTTCCGGCGGGTGTGGCTGCTACGCACCGGGTTTCTGCCCCTGCGCCTGCGGTTTCCGCCCCTGTTGCGCATGTGGCGGCACCACGCCCGGCTGTATCTGCGCCATCTGCTCCGGCTTATGTGGCCCCGCGCGCCGTAGCGGCCACGCCGCATGTGGCAGCCCCTTCTGCCCCTGCGCCGCAGGTTGTTTCTGCGCCGCCACCGGCTGTTATGGCCCCCACACCTGCGCCAGCACCCAAGCCAGTGCCCTATACGCCGCTGCCCTCGCAGCAGGCCATTCAGGATGAAGTGGCCCAAAAGGCCGAAGCGCGGGAAGCCGCAGCACAGGCCGAATTTGCCCGTCAGGCCGCAGCGCAGGCAGGGGCGGTGCGGTAATACGCGCCAACCACAGCCCAACACACACGCAGGCCCGCTGGCAGCAATGCTGGCGGGCTTTTGCGTTGCGGGCCTTGCAGAAAGGGGGGAGCCATGTCTGTTTTGATAGAGCAGTTTAAACAAAGTTTTAAGTACACAGGCCGCCTGTCTGTTTCCGATTATCGGATATGGAGCGCATGGCTGCTGCTTCTATTTATACTTACATATATTGCACATTTATATGCAGTGTATGTGCTTGATAATTATGCAGGCTCTTCCATAAATGCCGTAACTGGCGTGCATATGTTTTATGCTGCACTTTTACTTGTATATGTGTTTCTCATGTTTGCCATTACATCTGCTTTGGTCAGGCGGCATCATGATCTGGGGCGCAGTGGCTGGTTTTCTGTTTTGTGGTTTGTTCCATATATAGGCGTGGGTTATTGGATTTACCTTTTATGCGCCAAGGGCACGCCAGGCCCCAATGCCTATGGGCCGCCCGTATAGCCAACGCCGCTGTATTCTGCCTTGGCCCACATTCCGCCACTGTTTGCAGGTTAGTGTGGTGGTGTTGAACAAAGCTGCTGCCATATCTATTTGCTATAGAAGTTTGGCAGATGCCTGTCCCAAACCGGCAGGCGCTAGAAAAGACGGATAAAAGAATGCGTAAGATTGTAACCCTTGGCCTAGCAACCCTTATGGCCGCCACCATTGGCACCGCCGCAAACGCCAGCGAACCGGGCGGCTGCCTGAAATACGGCGCAGCCGGTGCTGTGGGTGGCCATGTGGCCAACCATCATGGTGTGCTGGGTGCGGCGGCCGGGTGTGCTGCGGGCATGTATCGCCGTCATGAATACCGTAAGGAAGCCCGCGCCAAGGCTGCGCTGTATGATAAGGAACACCCCGGCGCAAAGGGCACCTATCAGCAGAAAGCCACGGCGTATGATGTGGAACATTCCACCACACCGGGCACCATGCAGCCCAACCAGCAGCCTAACGCTGCCCCGCAGGGTGGTGAAGCCCAGCCAGAAGGCGCACAGCACCTGTAATACGCTGCGTTTTATGCCCGTTATGAGGGCCTGAAACGCAAAGCGGCCCCGCTGCCAACACCCCAGATACGGGGCAAGGCGGCGGGGCCGTTTTTTTATGCGCGGGTGTTGGGCTTAGGTGTGGTTGGGGTCTGCGTGGTCTGTCTCACCATTGTAGGGAGATGTCAGCTGCGCGCGGGCTTCACCCTTGGGGTAGGCGGCGGTGTGCAGGTTGAGGTACATCTTGCCATCATGCAGGGCTTTTTCCTGCTCTGCGGTTAAAATGGCGGTGCCAGAAAACGGGCTTTTAAAGGGGCCTTTCAGGGTGATCATATGGTCTGCTTCCTGCCCCGGGTCTGCCGGGCCATGAAAATGCGCCACCGTAACCGGGCCGCTTAGCCCATCCCACGTAATGGTATAGCGCAGCTCATGCGTGGAAGGAAAAAACACGGCATCCACCTTGCCGGAGGGGTGTGATGTGGCGCTGTGTTCTGCTGTAAAATCACCGCCAAAGCGTTCGCTGCGTTCAGCATGGGCGGTAGAAACCAGCGTGCTCACAGCCGCCGGGGCCACCGTAACGGCAAGCGTGACGCCCAAAGCCACCTTGCAAAACACTTTTTTGCTGGCTGAAATCATACGAAAGCGCCCTTTCAAACATAACAAAGATATCTGTGCGATATGCCTATAACGGCCCGCTTGGGCACAGGTTCCTGCGCTATCATGCGGGCAAGGGCACGTATCTGCGCCACATGCGGCCACTATAGGGCCGTGCAGCGGGGTGTGTTAGCCCGCTGCTTCTCACGCTCGCGTGATGGGCAAACGGCCCAACACATGCCCGAACCCGCCGTGCGGAAAAGTTAAAACACCTGCCGCAAACGGATGGTTTTGCCGCCAGAGGTTTGCAGCACAAGGTGTGTGCCATCTGTTGTCCAGCCAATTACGCTGTTCAGCAGCGGGCGGAAGGTGTTGGCAATATCGTTCTGTTTGCCGGGGCAGGCCATCAGCGTGCTAATGCCGCCTGCGGGCATGGGCTTTACGCTGCCCTTTGGCCCAAACACCAGCCCGCCCACATAGCGGTTGCAGCCATCCGAGCCAGAAATCTTGCCCGTATCGTTAATATCCAGCGTGGGGGCAAACATGTCTGCCGCCGGGTTGGGGTTTTCATCCGTGGCGCTGTCACCCGTATCGGGCACAAAATTGCCGCCGCGCAGCCTGCGGCCATCCATGGCGGTGACCACCCAGCGCGTATCGTTCAGGCTGGTGGGGGGCACCAGCACACCGCCGCACCCGTGCAGGGTTTTGGTGGCGGAGGTAAGGGTGACGGTATCTGTAAACACCTGCCCGGTCATGCTATCTGTGCAGGCAGATGCGGTAAGGGCGGCTTTGACGTCCGATGCCTCATAATACCGGGTACCGTTTTCAGAATAGGCGTGGCGGATCACGCGGGCCATGCGCGGGCCATCCGGTGTTTCAACAGAAAGCGCGCCATCGGCCAGTGTCATGTTCCAGAAGGGCTCGTTCCCGCGCGCTTCATACACCCCTTTGGGGCCGGTGGCGGCCACCGGGGTTTCCTTACCCTCTGGCGTGGTGGTGGTGCGGGGTTCTGCACAGCCAGCCAGCGCCGCGCCCGCAGCGCACAGCGCAAAAAGGCCGGGGCGGAAAAAGGGGGCGGAAAAGCGCATGGCCGGGTGTCCTTCTACTTCAGTTGCCCCTTGGCAGCACAGGCACGCCGGGCAGTGGAAAATGCGTGCCTGTATCTGTGCCGCATAATGCCAGAACTGTTAAGGGGCATGTATGCCACGTGCGGGCCAGTGCCGGGCGTTTTTAGGGGTGCGCTGGAGCAGCCGTTGGGGTTAAGAATCATTTGACACAAAAATGGGATAAGATATACCTAACAACAAATTTTTCTCAACAATTTCCGCAAGAGTTTATGGTTATGGCTAGAGCATCCACTATCCCTTCATCAGGAGACTACATCCTTAACTTTGCGATCGTAGACTCAAAGGGAAACGTATCTAACATTCAAAATAGTGTTGAAGTAACATTCAATAGCAAAACCAGTTTCACTATTGATGGCACAACCTATACCTATAACTATACTTGGGGTGCAAAAGGTTCTGAACAAATCATATTGGGTGATACGGCAGGTGGGTATTTTCTATTAACAGATGCATCTGTTAATATACCAGACTATACATATACGAATTATTCAATGGGCAACAGCTCTATCAATCATTGGCAAATCAATGGAACCGATGGAACAAGCTCATCAGTTACGTTCCAAAATCGTGATTTTGTTCCCTGCTTTCTTGCAGGCACAGAAATCTCGGTAAACGGCGTTACCCGCAAGGTTGAAGATCTGGCGGTGGGTGACCGGATTGACGTGCTTGTAAACGGCAAGACAGAGCAGAAAACCGTAACATGGGTTGGCAAATCAACCAGCGTTGCTGCACCTTTTCTGCCCCTAGATATGGCAGGGTACCCGGTGCGCATTCTTAAGGATGCGCTGGCAGAGGGCGTGCCTTTCAAGGATATGCTTATTACGCCAGAGCACTGCCTGTATCTGAACGGCTGCTTTGTGCCAGCACGTATGCTCGTAAACGGTCAGTCCATCTTTTATGATCAGTCCTTCACATCTTACGACTATTACCACGTTGAAACCGAAGATCACGCCATCATCACCGCAGATGGTGTGCTGACGGAAAGCTATCTGGATACTGGCAACCGCCGCAGCTTCCGCCAGAGTGGTGATGTGGTTGCCATGCCGCGCAGCCGCAATCTGACATGGGATGATGCCGCAGCCCCCCTGAATGTCTCCCGCGCTTTTGTTGAGCCCTTGTTCCAGCAGTTTCGCGCACGTGCACAAGGCATGGGCCTGCCGCTGCGCACAGAGGCACCGGTTGTAACACATAAGAGCAACCTGCATCTGACAGCAGGCAATGGCCGGGTAATGCGCCCACTGCGCACGGAAAAAAATTACGCGCTGTTTATGATCCCCGCTGGTATTGAAACGGTTTATATCCAATCCAACACCAGCCGCCGGAATGAGGCGATAGGGCCGTTTGTGGATGACCGCCGCAATCTGGGCGTTCTGGTGGGCAATGCCACCATATGCGAGGGCAACACAACGCGCACTCTCACATCCTATCTGCAGGATGAAGATCTGGCAGGGTGGAATAATGTGGAGTTTTACCCCATGCGCTGGACAGAGGGAAATGCCTGCCTGCCGTTGGGCCACAGAAAACCGGGCACGGTAGCGCTGCTCGCGCTCCAGATTCTGGAAGCCGGCCCTTATATTGTGAGCAATGCAGAGCCAGAAGAAACCGCGCTGCGGGCCTGATGGTATCACCCTGCTCCATATTCTGGGGCAGGGTTTTTTATAGCGTATTCTATTTTAGTTTTTGCTTGCCCGTGCGCTCAAAACCGGGGTGTTTCCGCCCTTAAGCGCACGCTCTGCTTTAAAAACAGGCAGAAAACCCCCATATCACACCACAGCAGCAAGCCGCACACTGGCTAAGTGCAGCCGTGCACGCGCCCCGGTTGCATGCACATGCACAGTATGGGAGGAGGAGGGCAGGCCTTACCAAAGCAGCCCCATGCCCAGCCCAGCGGATACACCCCCAAGAAGCTGCCGCGCAGGAATGGCGCACAGAGCGTAAAGATGCAGAATAGAGAAGCATGAAAATACAGGGTTACAACTTTTTTTGCGATATGCCGGATGATGCGCGCTACCTGCGCCGTGCCCAGCCGGATGAGCGGTTTATTGAAGAAAACATGATCTTCATTCTGCCAGACAGGCTGCGCAAGTTCCGGCGCAATTTGTGGCATGTGCGGCGCAACCCCGGCCCGGTGCATATTTATGTGCCTCTGTTTAGGGTGGAAACTTTGTTGGAGAGTGATCCCCTGCCGCCAGAATACGGTCCCCCGCAGGATGTGTTTCCGTTTTACACCCACACCACCCGCAGGCGCGGCCGCGCGCTGGATTACTACGTGCTGTTTATCTTTAGGGATAAGGAATCCTACGTGCGGTGTAACGCCGCCTTGCCCGTACCATAACGGCGCAGGGGCAACCCATTGCAGCATGTGCTGCGCATAGTTACACAACAGGAGTTTCAGGCATGGCCCAGCAGCGTTTTTTAAAAGTGCATTTTGCGCGGGCAGGGCTTTTGGCGGCCTGTTGTGCTGTGGCCGCCCTGCTGCATGGCCCGGCACAGGCCGCCACCAAAGCGCCGGATGCAGATACAACGCTGCTGGATACGCTGCATGATAAAGGCCCCGTTGGCCCCACGCAGGCAGGTATTCCGCAGATAGACCGTAAAAGCGGGGTGATTGAGCATTGGGGCTGGCAGTGCAATTTTAACAGCACCACCAACAGGCCGTTTGTGTGTGGCGTGCAGCAGAACTTTCAGTTGAATGATGTTCAGCACCACGTTGTCAGCACTATTGGCAGCATGCAAATTGCGCGCGCCGTGCCACCCAACAGCACAGCCCGGCTTGTTGATGCGCCATACAAAATTATCCTGCGGGTGCCGCTTGGCCTTTCATTAAACAAACACTCCTTTCTGGGGGTGGATAACGCGCCCCCCGTGCCGCTGGAATGGCAATATTGCGATAATAAAGGCTGCGTGGGGCTGGCCGCCTTTACGCAGGAGCTAATGGACGCCCTGCGCCGGGGCAGCATTGGCCACCTGATGCTGGCCAAGCGTGATGCCGGCGTGCTGACCATAAACTTCCCGCTTGGCGGTCTGGCCCCGGCGTTGGATGCAGCAGATGGCTGGGCCAGCAAGGATGGCGGGGTGTCTCCTTAACGCCACAGTTGCAACTGCAATCTGTTCTCATGCGCAAATTTTAGAGAGCAGCCTTTCCGTGTTTTTCCCATAGGGCGGAGGGGCTGCATGTGCCCGTTTGCAAGCAATAAAGCCCGCCCAGCCAAGCCGTTTTTCAGCCCTTGTGGGGCGCTGTGTTGCGGGCGGGATGTCTTGCCAAAGCCCCTGAATATTAAAAGATAGTTTATAAAACATCCGCCCATATTTTGGGGCCAAATACAGGCTGCGCGCGCACCTGTTTTGCATGGCATGACCTGCGCATTTACGGCCCCCAAAACCACCCCCAAACCCGCTATATAACGGCAGAAAACCGCAGAAATCTGGCTATCATTTGGTCTTGCAAATGATTCTCAATGTTGGTAACTGCCCACACCTCAGATCAGCAGGAACCACGGGGTAAAAACGGGTATGCACCGCAACAAGGTTATTTTTTGTGCGCTTCCCCTTACATTTTTCATAAGCGGTAAGGTTCTTGCAGCAACCCGGACATCCACATCCGGGCAGCCTCAGCAGGTGGGGGCAACGGCAGCAAAACAGGGTAAGGCCGCCAACAAGGCGCCAACATCCGCCGTGCATGTTGAAGGGGTGGAGGTGCGCGCGCACAGGGCGTCCACCATGGCGTCTTCCGCCACCAAATCCAACACACCGCTGATTGAAACAGCGCAGTCTGTAACAGTAATTACGCGCGATGAAATGGATGTGCGCGGTGTGCTCAGCCTTAATCAGGCCATACGTTACGCGGCGGGCATTACGTCAGACCTGCGCGGCGGGGGCGTGGGCACGCGGTATGACCAGTTCATGCTGCGCGGCTTTACCGTACCCACCTTTCTGGATGGGCTGAAGGTGCAAAGCAGCCCCACCGGGTACGCCACAGCGCAAACAGATACATCGCGCCTAGATAGGGTGGAGGTGTTAAAAGGCCCGGCATCTGCCCTGTATGGGCAATCCAGCCCCGGCGGGCTTGTGGCCCTTTCCAGCAAACTGCCGATAGACAAACAGTTTTACGGAGATATCACCACCACGGGCGGCAGTTTTGATCTGTACCGTGTGGATGCCGATGTAGGTGGTTATGCCACCAAGGATGGTTCCGTGCAGTATCGGCTGTACGGCACGGTGAATGGCCAGCACAGCCAGCTTGCGCGCACGGGCAGCCGCCGTTTTTCCATAAGCCCTGCCTTTACCTTTGGCGCCAAAGGCCCCACCACACTTACCCTGCTGGGCAATTATCAGTATGACCCCGAAAACGGCACCTATGGTGGCGTGCCGCTTGTGGGCTCCCTCAAACGTGCCTCATACGGTTACCTGCCACGTAACTTTTATGATGGTGACGTGCCTTTTGAAAAGTTCAACCGCAGGCAAGGTGGCATCACCTATATCCTGAACCACAAGTTTAATGATGACTGGAGCTTTAGCACCCGCGGTCGGTATGATGATATCAAAACCATCTATCGCAGCGTGTATGATGGCGGCTATTATGATACAGACCCCACAATGCTTGCCCGCTCTGCCTTTGGCACCAACGAGCACACGCATAATCTGGCGTTTGATAGCCAGTTCAAGGGCCATGTGCGCACCGGGCCTGTAACGCATGACATGATGTTCGGGTTTGATTACATGCAGCAGAGCGCATCAGAAGTGGGTTATTATGCCTCTGCGCCCTCTCTGAACGTGCTGCACCCCGATTACCACATGACCATGCCCAACATGAGCAGCCCGTATATGAGTTACCAGACGGATTCACACCAGATTGGCATGTACGCGCAGGATGAACTACGCTGGAAAGGCCTGATTGTAACAGGCAGTTTGCGGAATGACTGGTACAGATCCCACCAGATGAACTATATCAGCCACACCGGCACCAGTGAAAGCCCGCGCCAGATTACGTGGCGTGCATCTGGCCTGTATCATTTTGATTTCGGGCTTGCGCCTTACATCAGCTATTCCACATCCTTCCAGCCGCAATCTGGCATTGTGTCCAACAATGGGGGGCAGAGCTTCCGGCAGGCAGATCCCTCCTTGGGCAAACAGCTTGAAGGCGGCGTGAAGTATCAGTTCCCCGGCACATCCGTGCTGCTTACGGCTGCGGGCTTCCATATCGAGCAAACCAACGTGCTGGTGGCTGTGGGCAATCTGGGCTACAATACGCAAAGTGGCAAGGTGCATTCAGATGGTTTTGAATTTGAAGCCCACGCCCAGCCATATAAAAACCTGATGATTACCGCAGCCGTAAGCGTGCAGAAGGTAAAGGATGATTCCACCGGCAAGCCGCTTATGCAGTCTGGCAAGGGCAATGCTTCTTTGTTTGCCTATTACACCATGCCCAAAGGGGTGATGAAGGGTTTTGGCTTTGGCGGTGGCCTGCGTTATTCCGCTCCAAGCTATGGGGGGCAGGCCTCCTACGGCAGCGTGCATGTGCCACAATACACGGTGTTTGATGGCTCCATCGGGTATGATCTGTCCAACCTTTCACCCTCCCTGCGTGGGTGGAGCGTGGCGGCCAGCGTGCGTAACCTGTTTGATAAAAAGTATATCGGCAACTGCATGGCCTATGCCTCTTACGGGCAGGAATGGTGCTATTATGGAGAGCGCCGAAATGCCCAGGGCAGCATTGGCTTTAAATGGTAAGCCATACGCTTTGTAAAACAGGCCAAAATGCCTGATACATTTTAAAAACCCCGCCCACATAAACCAGTGGGCGGGGTTGTTTTTTACCGTGTGCGCGGGGCCTTGCCCGGTTGCGCCGCTTTTACAGGCGGCAGCGCATTGGGGGCGGGAAACACCATTTGCGCCAAGCGGTTTTCATCCGCCGGTAGGGGTGTGTGCCCCGGTTCCGTGCCGTTTTCACGCAGCAAAAACGCCATTACATCTATGTTGTCCTGCGGGGGCAGGGTGCCCGGTGCCATCAGCGGCATGGCGTGGGTGATGTAAGCGTACAGCTTGTTCAGCGGTGTGTTGGCCCAGCGTGCCACAAACAGCCCACGCAGGGGCGGCATATCATGCGCGCCTTCCAGCGCTGCACCGTGGCACATAGCGCAGGTGCCTGCGTAAAGCTGCGCCCCGTGGTCTGCCTGCTCTGCGGTAAAGCTGGGTGCTGTGGGGGCGGGTGGCGTTGCAGAGGCATGGCGCGGGGCGGCAAGGGCTGCGTGTGTAGTGGCCGCAAGCCCGGTTACGGCCAACAGTGCTGCGCAAAACCCTTTGGCCTTTTGGGTTTGTTTTGCAAAAATGGGGTGCTGTGCCATGCCGTTATCCTCTGCGGGGCCGAAAGCGGGAGAACAGATCTTCAAACACGGCCACGGCCTGTTCGGCCTCCGCGCGGTTGGGCTGTTCCATACTGTTGCCCACACCTTCCAGTTCCCCCAACCCGGAAAGGTTGACACCCTGCACCATCAGCCCATCGGATTTGGAAAGCATGGCCGCACCCTTGTAACGCACGCCATAATTGGCCGCCGGTTGTGGCGGCAGCCACGCCGTTTGCCCGCGCACGGGAATAAGAGATTTATCACCCCACAAATCTCGCGCCGCATAGCCGGTGCAGTTAAACACCACACGCTCGGGCAGGTCTGCCAGTTCTGATGGGCTGTGGAACTCGCGTATCTCAATCCGCCCGCCAGCCTGATAGAAGTCAGAAAGCAGGGCGTGGCCGAACGCGCCAAAATTGTAGATCATAATGGGCTTGCGCCGCGCATACGCTACGGGAAAGGGATTATCCGCCCCGGCCAGAAGCTCGGCTGCGGGTATAATATCCTTTATCCTGTCTGCATATTTGGCAAACTCGGCCTCGCTTTGCGGCATACCGGTAGAGGCATAGGAACCTTTGCTAATGTCGGGCGTAGGTTCGGTATGGTCGGCCTCATCCGGTGGGGTGTCAGAGAGAATGTAATTGTCTCTAAAATCTACCGGGTTGCCGGGCAGGCCCAGATATTCCCGGTAGGTTTGCCACGAATACCGGGCCATGCGCTCCCACGTGGCGGCAAAATCTGGTGTGGCGGCGGTTATCAGCGCAATGCGTGAATCCGGGGTCCAGCTGCCATTGGCCCGAACAGAGCGCGTATGCGGCAGCATGTCCCGCGCATAAATGGTGACGTTCATGCCCGCGCGCTGGGCGGTTAGGGCGGTGGTAAGGCCAATAATGCCGCAGCCAATAACGGCCACGCGTTTTTCCATCAGCGGGGCGGCGCGTTCCACCGCCATGGCGGCAGACCCCCATGAAAGAGACCACCCGCTGCCGCCGTGCCCATAATTGTGCACCACAATTTTATCTGCCACCGGCTCTATTTCCAGCCGAGGGCCAGCGGGGCGGAAGGGGCGCAGGCACACCTTAATGTCCATTATCTGGTCTGCATGTACGCGGGCGGGCGTTAGGGCTGGCACGGTGCCGGGCAGCGCGGTGCGGCCCATGGCCTGTGCGGCCTCTGGCACGCTGGCCCAGCTTTTGCGCCCGGCGGCCAATGCGCCGGCAGCCAGAGAAGCGGCAAAAAGGTTTCTGCGTTTCAAAAGGTCTGTCCTCTATACGGTTTCTGTTTTGTCGCGCAGCGTGGCGAAGGGGCAACATAGCAGGGCAAGGATGTTTCCAAAACCCACATATCAGCCAGTGCGGGTGTGCTCTGCCGCTAGTTCGGCCAGTGTTTGGGGGTCATCATGCGCAATGTCATCCGCCAGCGCGTGCAGGGTGGCGGTGCACTCCAGCACAGCCAGCGGGCCGGTGCGGAAGTAAAGCTGCGCCACAAGCGGGGCAATCTGCTCGGCGCAGTTTTGCAAAACTGTCACAATCTGGCGCACGGTGGCGGTATCTTGCGCAAGCTGGCGGGCCATATAGGCGCGCGTGCCGGGCAAAGGCGGCCAGTCCTGCGTGTTGGGCAAGGGGCGCTTGCGGGGGGCGGAAGGCGCTGGCGGTGTGGGCATCATCGGCTTTCGTGCAAGGTGGAGTTTCTTGCACGCTTAGGCAGGACTATGGGGGTGGAAAAGATGCACCGCACCCAGCCGTATGAGGAAAAGAAAAAGATGTTTGCCGTTCTTGGAGCCTCTGGCCATGTGGGCACAGCCGTTACGCAATATCTGTTGCAGCAGGGGCAGGCTGTAACCGTTGTGCTGCGTAACCCCAAAAAGCTGCGGCATGGGCGCAACGTGGGGCCAGTGTGGCGTTGGTGGATGTGCATGATACAGATGCACTGGCGCTGGTGCTCCAAAAAGCGGATCGGGCCTTTTTGCTCAACCCACCGGCCAACCCCGCGCTGGATACGGATCACGCAGAACGCGCTACCGTGCAGTCCATCCTGCAGGCGTTACGCGGTGCAAAGCTGGAAAAAATTGTTGTGCAATCCACCTACGGGGCGCAACCGGGCGCACACTGTGCAGATCTGGGCGTGTTGTATGATCTGGAGCAGGGCGCCCGCCAAACAGGCATACCGCTGTGCTGCGTGCGTGCCGCGTATTACATGAGCAACTGGCTTTCTGCCGTGCCCGCAGCCCGAACATCCGGCAAGGTGATGAGCCTTCTGCCCGCCACGCTGCCCGTGCCCATGGTGGCCCCGCAGGATGTGGGGCATCTGGCAGGCCAGCTTCTTATGGCCCCGGTGCAGGAAGCTGGGGTGTATTATATAGAAGGCCCCACACCGTACACCGCGCAGGATGTGGCACAGGTTTTTGCGCATATTCTGCAACACCCCGTGCAGGTGGAGGACATACCGCCCACCGCATGGCTTGCGTATTACAAGGCCAATGGTTTTTCAGACAAAGCAGCTCGATCTTACGCAAATATGACCGCAATATTCATAAACCAGCGGTATGATCGCCCAACAAACCCCGTAAAGGGTGTTACGGATCTGGCATCCTACCTTCGGGCAGAACTGGCAGGTTGCACCCCATAAACAGGCCCAAGGATGCGCGTGGCACATGAAGATACAAACGGTTTTCCTGCTTGGCGCGGCCAGTGTGCTGTGCACCGTGCCGGCACGCGCTGCGGATAAATGCCCGGGCCTGACAACGCCAGAAATTGTGGCCTGCCAAAAGCAGGGGCTGGATAAAGCGCAAAAGGAGCTAGAGCGCTACAGTGCAGCGGCGGAAGGGCGCATACGTCAATCGGCTGATCCAGAGCACGCTTTGGCGGATTTTCATGCAGCGCAGCAGTATTGGAAGCAGTATCAGAAGGCAGAATGCAACGCCGCATATGCAGCATGGTCTGATGGCACACTCCGCTCCAGCATGGCGCTGGCCTGCATGCTCCGCCTGACCCATAGCCGCACCATGGATATCTGGCAGATGTGGCTGACATACCCCGATAGCATGCCCCCACCTTGCCCAAGCCCGTTTTTACAAACGAGGAGTGATAAGACCGCATTTTTGCGTATGCAGGCGCTTGCGGGGTGTGTGTTAATCCCGCGTGCCCCAGCGCCACTTCCACCCGCCTTTGGTGCGGGTTTTGCACACCCAAAAAAAGGCCGCCGTGGCGGCAAGGTTAAGCACCATCACCACGCCCACGGCCAAAAGCGGCCTGCGCAGGGGCAAAACCGACAGGCCAAAGGTGGAACCCAAAGTAACAGCCAAAAAAAGCCCCAAGGCCACCCAACCCTGCCACGCAATAGGCAGGCCCGCGCCATAGCCAAAACGCTTGGCGGCAAACCATGCAGGCGGAGAGGGGGTATGAGGAGGAAGCATGCCGGTTATTTTACAAAAAAACCGCGCAGCACAAAAGCATGATACGCAAAAGTGATAACTTCTGCCACGTAAAGCAGAGCGTATTGGGGCGCTGTTTTAACACCCCAATGCGTAAACAAGTTTTGGCAGATCAGGCCATTTTAGCGGCTACATCCTGCGCGGTATCGTCCGCAAGGTAGGGCCCGGCAGCGCGAATTTTAACAGACAGCATGCAAATAGCCCCTGCGGTATGCTGTGCAGGCAGGGGGAGTGCAGCGTTGCCGTTTGTCCATGCGCAGTCTGTCCAGTCTGTTGCGTGCCAGCCTTCGGGCTTTTCGGCCTGCAAATGCGCCGTTATGGCCTGATGTTTTGCGGCAGACAGCAGGGTAACTTCCGCCACAGCCACGCCAAGGGTGCGCCGATCATCCACAAACGGGCCAATCACATCCGCCGGGCGGCTGGCGCGGGAGACAATGCGCACCGCCTGCGTGTTGGCAGGTAGAATGAAGTTGTAAGTATCGTTCTTGCAGTTTGCAGGCCAGATGGTGGCGCCGCGTTCTGTAACAAGGTGCAATTCTGGCGCGTGCGTGGTGCGCGGTGCCGTGTATGTGCCCTGTGGTGCGCGAACCGCAATCTGGGAGAAGATGGCTTTTGCAGCATCCCAATCCACACATAGCGGGGCGGCGGCATCTGCCTGCCAGCTTTTGGCAGCCCCACCAAGCTGGATAACGTTACCCTTCTGGGTAAAGCTGCGGCGGTTGCCTGTATCCAGATAGCTTTCTGTCAGCATGCCGTCCGCCATAATCACGGCATGGTCTGGGGTTTCGATGTGGTAATAAGTGTAAGAGGTGATGGATTTATCGTAAAAAATGCTGCTGCCATTTACCAGCATACGGGCGGGAATAAACATGCCGTTAAAGAACAGGCAGTGTTCGGCAGTCAGCAGCATGTCCTTATATGGCACACCATCAGCAATGGCATCTTTTACAATACGCACGGGGTAGCCCGCCATATCGTCCGGCAGGGCGGGGTTTACGGTGCAGTGCGCCATACCAGCCCAACTGAGTGTGCTAACAGAGGCTTCGCCGCCCACATAAGTCAGCACCTCATCCCCGGCGTGCAGATCTTGCACGGCCACGGCACCTTTTGGGGTGGCAATCATGCTGTCTGCCAGAAAGCAGACTGTGAGCTGGCCATTGCTGTTTGTGTTGGCAGCTGAAGCCAGAGTGATATATCCGCTGCCCACATTATAAATATCATTTGGCGCAGTAATGGTGGCAATGGGGGTGCCGTAGCCATCTGTAAGCGAAATTGTGGTGAGGTTTGTGGTCGAGCTATAGGTTATACCGCTGATGCTTGTGGACAGCTTAGAAGCATTGATAAATGTTACGACATTGGTGGAACTGCCACCAAAATCTCCGGTAATTGCAATGTGGGGCCACGGAGTGTTGGACGAGTGGGGGGACAGATTTTCAAGGTCAAGATTACCGCCTTCACCAGTAAAGTTTACGGTAATTGGGTCTGTGCCTACTGTCTTGGCATCCAGCACAACGGTTTGATTGCTGGCAATGGTAATTGTGGATGTCGCCATAACAGATGCTTTCTAAATACGAATTAAGTTTGGAAATGGCTAATATGCTTGAGATGAATAAGGAAACTAAAAATACAAAAGTTAAAAATGTTTAAACTAACGAAAAGTGATGGAACCTTTCATCAACTGTTATAACACGGCTGTGTACCGCCATTTCTGGCGTTGTGGTGGGGGTATGTGTAAAACAGGCTGTGTTTCTCACTATGTTTATAAATATACAGTAAGGCTTGTAGTATGACCTGGCACAACTGGGGTGTGTTCTGCGGCATTGTGTTCTTTCTGTGCGCGATTCCCGGCCCTAACATGCTGCATGTACTGGCCAGTGTGGCGCGGGTGGGCATGGCGCGCGGGGTGGCCACCATGCTGGGCTGCTTAAGTGCGGTTGTGCTGGTGCTTGTGGCTTCTGCCGCCGGGTTGGGGGCTGCACTTGCGGCATCACCGCATCTGTTTGGCGTGCTGCGCATATGCGGCGCCCTGTATCTGATCTGGCTGGGCATACAGGCATGGGTGGAAGGCGGGCAAACGCCCCCGGCCACTGAAGCCACGCCCAGCGTATCCACCACCGTACAGGCAGAAAGTGCGGTGCAGGGCAGCGCATGGGGGCGCTGGCGCAAGGGGTTTTGGGTGGGGCTGAGCAACCCCAAGCTGTTGCTGTTTGCGGCGGCGTTTTTTCCGCAGTTTATCGCGCCCCATGCCCCGCAACTGCCGCAATTTGTGGTGCTGATAACCACCTTCGCGCTGCTGGAAATGCTGTGGTACGGCGTTTACGCCATAGGCGGTTACACACTGGCCCAGCAGTTGCAGCGTCCTGCCATTCGCCGCGTGTTCAACCGCATAACGGGCTGTGTGTTTGTGGGCTTTGGGGCCGTGCTTTTGCGTGGGCGCGCATAGGGCCACGGTAGGGGCAGCTATTCGCTGCGTAGAGTGTGCCCGGCGGGCAAGGTGCGCCATAATACCGCATCAACAGCCCCGTTGTGCGGGCAAAAATAAGGATATCCCCATATGTCTCAGCCCAAAGAATCTGCCCTTGTTGCGCAGGCATTGCAGAGCATTTTAGAAAAATCTGGCCAAAACTGTGTCACCCTGCCGTGGGCGGATGTGTATGCCATAGCAGACCGTAAGCGCTGGACAGATAAAGCCCATGAAGATGTGCGGGATGAACTGCATGATCGGGGCACAACAATAGGTTACGGCAAGCACTTTGTTATTGTGGCAAAGGATGAAAATTTTGCCCCGTTAAAAGGTGTATCCGCGTAATTTTATAGCGGCCTTGTCTTGCGTGCCCCAGCGCCATTTTTACCTGCCATGTGTGCGGGTTTTGTGCATCCACAAAAAGGTTGCTGGGGCCGTGCTTTTGCGTGGGCGTGCATAGGGCCACGGTAGGGGCAGCTATTCGCTGCGTATATTGTGCCACGCTGCCCAGTTGATTACGATACGCAATAACACAGCACCACAGCCCCCGTTGCGCGGGCAAGATGAGGATACCGCCGCCACATGTCTCAGCCTAAAAAGGGATGGCCCAAAAGCTGGCCTCTGGCCGTGGTGTGCTGCTGCGTTATTCTTACGCTCTCTATTGCCGCATTTAGCATGGGCGTGGCGTTGGTGCTGGAAAACAGCGTGGCGGGGCCGCTATGGCTGTTTATTTCCGCCATTACCTATTACATCGCCGATCAATCCATAGAATGGAAGAACAGGCCCGGCGGCGGAAACTAAAACCCCCGCACGTTGGGCAACATGCGGGGGCAAAGTGGGCGTTAGCCGTTGGCGGCAAGTGGCAGCGTAAAGGCCGCCGGAGTGGCCAGATAAGGGCCAGCCTGTAACACTTCCACCGTCAGCAGCGCGGGGCCGCGCGCCGTGGTGGCGCCCAGTGGCAGAAGGGCGTTGCCATCTGTCCACCGTGTTGTGGGCTGGGGCATATCCTGCCAGCCATTTGCGCCATCTTCTTCTGCCAGATGGGCGGTTACATCCACGGCTTTGCCAGCAGAAAGCACCGTTACGCGGCCCAGCAGCACGCCCAGCATGCGGCGTTTATCTACAAACGGGCCTTCCACATCACATGGGCGAGAAGCGCGAGAAACAAGGCGCACGCTCTCTACCCCGGCGGGCAGCATGAAGGAGATATTGCGCCCCATGGCCCGCAAAGGCCGAATAACCGTACCCGCTGGCGTAACAAGGTGCAGCCCGTGGCTGTGGGTGATGTCCGGCTTGGCGGGGGCGGCATTGCGGCCCGCAACTTGGGCCGCACGTGCGGCCAGCACACGCCAGATGGGTTCCACCACATGGCGCGCAGTGCCCAGCGGCACGGCGGCATGTTCTGCCCAGCTTTTGGCCTTGGCCCCAATGGTTACAACATTGCCATCGGATACAAAATTGCGGCGGTTGCCTGTATCCAGATAGCTTTCCGTTAGCATCCCATTGGCCATGATGATGCTGTGTTCGGCTGTTTCCACATGGTAATAGGCGTATTCGGTTATGGAGCGATCAAAAAAGATGCTGCTGCCATTTACCAGCATACGGGCGGGCACCAGCTTGCCATTGGCAAAAATGCCGTGTTCCGCCGTTACCAGCAGATCCTGATACGGCACACCCGGCGCAATGGCATCGGCCAGAATGCGCACGGGGTAACCGGCCATATCATCGGGCAGGGCGGGGTTAACCGTGGCCTGCGCCATGCCAGCCCACACCACCGGGCGCACATGGGTTGCGCCGTTTACAAACGTTAACACCTCATCACCTCGGCGGATGTTTTCCACCGCCACCACACCGTTGGGCGTGGCAATCATGCTGCCTGCCAAAAAGCAGATCACGCCTTGCCCGCTATCAATGGTGATGGTCTGGGTTTCACCCTGCGTAGGCGCATCCTTGTAGGAGCTGTCATACGTGACAGACTTGGGCTGAACGGTTTGGCCTGATGTCGTGGTCAGGCTCACATTGTTGGAGCTGAGTGTGGCGGTTGCAACATCCTGCCCGTTCACGCCCAGCCTGTCTCCCTCTTTCAGGCCTGTAATGGAGACACCTGCGGCCTTGCCATCTGTTGGCAGCACCACCGTGTTGTTGCCCGTGCCAAACACAACGGTGCCTTTGGGCCATGTGTTGTTGCCAAACGTGGCGGTTGCGCCATTGTTCAGCGTAAGCGTGCCATCATATTCAAAATTGGGCGTAAAGGTGGAGGATGTGACCGTAATGGGGCCACTGTAGTTGAGATTGTTACCTTGTGTGCTGACATTGGAGCCATTGGTAATGTTCAGCGCCCCGGCCGTGGCGCCGCTGACCGTGCCGATGACAACATTGGAATGATCAAAGTTCAGCGTGCCGCCAGAGGCCACACCGAACCGGAAGTTTGAGGCGTTCCAGTCCTGCGTAACATCCTTGACCGTGGCCGTGCCGCCGCTGTTGACTGTCAGGCCGCCACTTACTGTCAGCGCGCGTGAAATGGTGGCGCTGCCGCCGTTATCCACTACCAGAGAGGCAAATGCCAGATTGCTGTTGCTGCTGGCAATGCTCAGCTGGCCCTGTACGTCTATAGTCATATATCCCAGATCCGTCACGCTTGACGGAATGGTAACATCTGCTCCAGCCGGAATGGTTACGGTGCCTGATGTGTGAGCATCTGGCGCATTGGGTGCGGGCTGGCCGTTATAGAGCCAGTTGCTTGCATCGTCCCACGCCCCCCCCTGAAGTAGGGCCAATCCATGTGTAGGATGAACCATTTGTCCAAGCCGTATCGGTCATAGAATTGTATAGTCCTGTGCGAACACAGTAAAGCCATTCAACAAGCACATCAGTACTTGATGTTTTTGTTCACTTTAAGGCATTGTTAGGGCGTGGTTAACGCATTTGATAAAATGTATTTACGCAACAGGAAACAGGACCGCAAGGGTCTTGTTAACGAAAAGGTGAGATTTTAATGATCTCTCAATGCGATTGTTGCAAAAAAGCCGCAACACTTATACGCAATGTGCATACCACACAACGCGGCCCAGTATCTGCACGCGGCTGGCGGGCAGGGTGCAGGCAGAAAACCTTTTGTTCTCGCAGCTTATCTGCACCATCGGGCGGGTTTGGGCATCAAACGTGCGTTCTGCCCAGCGGCACACCACGCTTTCGCCATCAAACAGCACAAAAAGCCCCGGTTCTGCTAGGGCCGTGCGCTGTGTATCCATCAGCACCAAATCACCATCACGCAGCAGGGGTTCCATGGCTTGGCCCTCTACGCTCAGGGCGCGCAAATGTTCAGGGCGCGTGTTCAGGCGCTGGGTTATCAGGCTTTCTTCAAAATATTTGGGGCTGCCCAGCATCTGCGCTTCATTATACCGGCCAGAAGTGGTGCTGCGCTGCGCCAGATACGGCACCATAACATAGCCCGGCGGCGCGGCCACTGCGGGCATGGCGGTGCGGGGCTGTGGGGTGCTTCTGGCCCGTTTCATCTGCGCCATATCCAGCGCCAGTTGTGGGGTGTTATCTGGTTTTTCCCGGCTGGAAAAACCATGCACGCGCACTGTGTCACGCGGGTTTTCCTGCGGGGTAAAAGGCGGGGGCAGGTAAGGGGTGCGGCGTTCACGCAGCATCAGCCCCGGCTGGGCATGATCCACACCGGGGAACAGCAGATCCCGCGCGGTGCAGCCCAGCACCGCGGCAATGCATTCCAGTTTTTCTCCACCCGGATTGCGAGACTTCCCCTTGAGAATATCACGCACATAGGTATCGCCCACACCAGCCTTGCGGGCCAGTGCCTTTTGGGAAAGCCCAAGATGGGCCATCCGGCGTTCCAGTTCATCTGCTACGGGTGATCTTGTCATGGGTCTGCACTATTCCACGCCGGGGGGCTTCGTGCAAAAGGGGATATATCCCTCTTTTTTGGGTTGACGCTGCGGGAGTGGTCACCATAGCGTCCGGGTCAGGCCATGTTTTGGTGGTGCAAATGGCCAGCCACCCAAAAACCACGGATACCCCATTATGCCTGTTGCCGGTTCCACTGTATTTAATGTTTCTACAAACACTCTTAAAAATCATAATGTTTTGCAGTTTCCGCGTCTGTTGCGTGCCCCCAAAAGGGGTGGGGTTATGCCCCCCAATGGCCCGGCACTGCAACCGGCTGGGCACAAGGGTGGCACGCCCGCCCTTAAGGGCAAAAAGGGGCAGGGCGCAAACCTGTCCAACCTATTAACGCGGTGTGATACATCACAACATACTGCCGAATCCACCTTGCCCTTGCCAGAAGGGGTTAACGCGCGGGCCTGCCAGCAGGCGCAGCGGCCCGGCACATCGGCGCAGGTGGTGGCCAACATGGTGGGGCTGCGGCGCAAGGGGTATTCCTTCCGGCGTATCGGGCGGGAAGTGGGCCGGTGTATGGAGGGCGTGCGGCAGGTGCTCATCGCGGATTTCTCACACTTGAGGCAATTTCGGGTCATTTTGTAGAATTCAGTCATCCCACAGGAGCCCGATCTGGAATATTGACGATATTCTGCTTCTGGCGGCGGGTTCTGAACGCAGTGAGGGTGTCACGGCCTGAGAAGGCAGTGTTGGTGGAAGCTATGTGGTCTGTGCACTGTCTGTTTCTTCAGATGGCCTGCCGGAGCCTTCGCAATCGTGCATGAGCGAGGGCGAATTCGTGCTGACAGGGGAACATGTCCGGCATGAACAGGACAATCCGACGGACGCTGAGCGTTACACGTGTCGCGATTTTGAGCAGTCGTGCGCGTATGGTGCCACAGGTCGCCGTCTCCAGGCTGGTCTGGCCAAGGGCCAGTCTTTGCAGAGCGGTCAGCAGGACATAGGCTGCGGCCGAGAACCACAGCCGGAGCTGGTTGGCCCGGATGGTGTGGGACGAGGTCCTGTCTGAGAACAGATCCATCTGGCATTCCTTGATGCGGTTTTCCATATCCCCGCGTGCGCAGTAAATCTGTTCGTAGAGATGGCGGGGGTCGGACATTCCCTGCGGTAGCGTGGTGACAATAAAGCGATGATAGCGGTTGCCGTGGCGCCATTCGGCCTTGGCCACGACCCGCCTGCGGCGCGTCCAGCTGTCCTTTGTGATCCAGTCAAAGGAGGCGAAACCGCGCGCAGCTCTGCCTGTCGTGGCGGCTTCGTCACGAACCTCAGCGGACAAAGAGGCAATCCGGTCATACAGGCGGGTGTTGCCTGCAAGCCCGAACAGGAAGTCAACGTGGTTGTCTTCGCACCATGTCATCAGACTGTCCCGGGCGAAACCGCTGTCCCCACGCACCAGGATACGCACCCGGGGCCAGCGGTTCCTAATCTGCTCCACGATCCGGCTGATGTCTGCCAGTGCTTCCTTCCCCGGGTCCCGGTCTGCCGTGCGCAGGGTGGCGCTCAGGAGATGGTCTCCGCAGAAGATGTATAACGGCAGATAGCAGTTATGGCCGTAATACCCATGAAAGGCCCGGCCTTCCTGATGGCCATGGATACGGTCATCGGTGGCATCCACATCCAGAACGATCCGGGCGGGTGCGCGCTCATGCTGGTCCATGAAGAGCGTCACGAACAGGGTAGCCAGGGCCTCATGATCAGCAATGATGCGGCAGTAACGATCTGCCTTGTGGCCACTGCGCTCCAGCCGGTTCAGCGTGGATTTTCCTGCCAGTGCTGCGCAGTTTGCCCGGCCTCCTGACAGACGGCCCGAGGCCAGACCAAAGATCAGGTCATGCCGCAGGGCATCGTGATCATTGAGATCTTCATAGCCCAGTGCCAGGCCCATGATCCGCTGACGGACAAGGTCTTCAACCCGGTATTCCACAAAGCCGGGATGCCGCTTATCGCGAAAACAGGCAGCAAAGCGGCGGCTGAGACCCAGAATGTCATCAGCCTGCTTCACCAGAATGACGCCCCCATCCGAACTCATGCGACCCCCGTCAAAACGGGCCACAACACGCCGTCCACAGGAGGCTGGAAATTCATACGCGCCTGCGCTACACTCTGTCTGCATCGGGTTTTCTTATAGCTTACGAAAATTTCTTTTACACAAAATAGACTTTTTCATAATCTAACCCGATGTACAACCCTTCTGTGAGATTTCCGCGTCATGCGGTATGAAGATGCCCTGAAGGCCCAATCCCCCGCGCACACGCCCCAGCCCAAAGGCTATGCCGAACTGGTGAGAGACCCAGAACCCCTGCCCGTAGGCCACCCCATTGCCATGCGGGGGCTCTGGAAAGGGCTGGAACACTGGCAACCCGCGCCACACACTCCCACCCCCACCACATGGCAGCAGGATGAAGCCGCCCTTGCCCAAGCCCTGCTGTGGAACGGAGGTGCCGCCTAATGCCCTGTTCTGCTGCTTCAGCCTCATCTCCCGCAACACCCGCAGCCACACCCGCCAGCACGCGGCGCAGGTGGTCCAAGTTCTGGTGGCAGGATCATGAGCGAGACCCCGCCTTGCGGTTGTGCAGCCTGGCCGCCCAAGGTTTGTGGATGCGCCTGCTATGCCTGATGCACGAGGCCGAGCCCTACGGCCATTTATGTGTAAACGGCAAACCCCTGCACCCGCGCCAGATTGCCCAGATGGTGGGCGTAGGCCCCCAGCAGGTGCGCCGCTATATGGCAGAGCTGCAAGATGCCGGCGTGTATGCCACCACGGCGGAGGGCGTGCCGTATTCTCGCCGCCTGGTGCGAGACCGCGCAGCATCCGATGCCGGGGTCGCATGGGGCCGCACCGGGGGCAACCCGCAGCTTAAGCCCGATGCCCCCGCAACCAAGGCAGGGCAGGGGATAACGCCCCCACCCGAAACCAAGGTTATGCTCCAAGAAGCAGAGGCAGAAACAGAGGCAGAAGCAGAACATCCCCTCACCAAGT
This sequence comes from Acetobacter sp. AC2005, assembly GCF_037901235.1. Lineage (NCBI taxonomy): Bacteria > Pseudomonadati > Pseudomonadota > Alphaproteobacteria > Acetobacterales > Acetobacteraceae > Acetobacter > Acetobacter sp. AC2005. The sequence continues at coordinate 700,982 of NZ_CP149625.1, read as the reverse complement.
TCGGGCCGGACACGGATGCGCGCACGCATTTATTCAAATCTGGTCTGGCGTTTTTGAAAAAGGCCACCGGCAGGCCAGATCGTTCCGCCCGTGCCATTCTGGGCCGCTGGCTGAAGCTGACGGGGGATGATGCCGCCGTGGTGCTGAACGTGCTGGCCGAATGCGCCCGCTTTAACCCCGCAGAACCCGTGGCGTGGATAGATGCCACCCTGCGCACCCAGTTGCAGATGCGCCCCGCGCCAGAAGAACCCACCAGCCAGCATGCTCGCCGCATGGCCGCGTGGGATGGCGTGCCGGATGTGGAGGGCGTGTAAGTGCCGCACCCTTACCCCATGCAGGCGCAGGGGGCGCGTGCCGTAACGCACCCTCCCCACGGCGGAGGCTACACGCCCGCGCCGCCAGATATACAGGCCCTGTTTGCCGCAAGGCGTGAGGGTGTGGCGTTAACCGCGCAAGATATGCCCCCCAATATGGAGGCACAGGTGCAGGCATGCTGGCAGCGCGTGCAACTGGCCATGCAGCCGGTAAGCCAGCCCATTGTGGCGGCGTGGCTGAAAAAGCTGGGGCAGTTGGTTTCCAACCCACCGGGGGCGGCGGATGCCGCAGCGCAGTGCCGCGCCATTTATGAAGTGTGTGCCGATATGCCAGCCGGGGCGTGGTGCCCGCAGGCGCGTTTGGCATGGGCGCGGCAGCCTGCGCGCAATGGTTACCCGGTGGGCGCGCGCTGGCCTGCTCCGGCAGAATTGCGGGCTGTGCTGCTGCCTTTTGCCAACACCATCTGGCGCGATGCCCACGGTTGCAAGGCCCTGCTGGGGCTGCACACGCGCACGCCATAACCCACCCACATTTTGCAAACACCCTTAAAAACACGGAACACACATGAAAACACAGGCCGCAGCCCAGCCCACAACATCCGCCCCCGCAGGCCTTATGGCGCAGGCCACGCTTAACAGGCCGCGCCGCACGGTGCAGGGGTTGCTACAGGCGGGGGATATTACGCAGGAGGCCGCCGATGCTGCAGAGCGATGGTGCCGCAACTATGTGTTTGGTTATTTTGATTATCTGGAACACACCACCCCAGCGCCGCAGGGGCAAAGCGTGCGGCATGATGCCGTATCCTGGCAGATGGTGCGGGCCAAGGCCATGGCGCGCATTACGGCGGTGCGCGATGCGCTGGGCCTGTGTGCGCACCAGCGTTTGCGCATGATGCTGGTGGATGATCTTTCCTTCCGCGCAATGGGGGAGGCGTTGTTCCCCAACATTTCCAGCAGTTCTGCCCAGCGCAAGATTGCGGCGCAATGTGCCTTGGTGCTGGAGCAGCTTGCCGCGCTGGAGGCCACATTCCGCCGTGCAGAGCAGGCTAAAAAGGCCGGAAGGCGTAAAAATACACGCACGGAAAAGGAAGTTTTGCAGGGCTGAACCGCAGGCACGCACGCAAGAAAAAAGGAGCCAATGCACCCGCACTGGCTCCTTTTTTGCAAAGCATATGCTGTGCTGTGCGATTTTTTACGCCAGAGCAGCCTGCGCCTGTGCCGTATGTGCGGGCACAGTGTAAGCCCCTGTTGCCAAAACCTGCACATGCAGCAGGCAAAGCCCCTGCAACGTGGCGGGCAGCGGCAGCTTGGCGTGGCCGTTTGTCCACCGTGCGTGGCCAGATATTTCTGCCGCGTGCCAACCTTGCAGATCTTCGGCCTCAAGATGCGCGGTTACGGGCTGGTGCGTGCCAGCAGAGGTGATGCTGACTTGCCCCACTGCCACGCCCAATGTGCGCCGGTCATCTACAAACGGGCCTTCTGCATCACACGGGCGGAAGGTGCGAGATGCCAGATACACATTTTGTGCCCCCTGTGCGGGCAGCATAAAGGTGTAAATGCCGTTTTCATGCCGCAGCGGGTGCACGCTATGGCCCTGCGCGGTAACCAGATGCAGGTTGGGCTGGGCAGATGTTTGTGCAGCCTGTTGTGCAGTGGTGTTTGCGTAAAGTGTGTTGCCACGTTCTGCCAGAGTGCGGAACAGGGGTTCTACAAACGTGCGGGAGGTTTCCAGCTTGGCGGCGGCATCCTGCGCCCAGCTTTTTACGGCGCCACCAATGCGGGCCACGGGGCCTGCCTGCGTAAAGCTGGCGCGGTTGCCTGTATCCAGATAGCTTTCTGTAAGCATACCGTTGGCCATAATAACGGCGTGGCCTTCGGTTTCTATATGGTAGTAATCATACCCGGCAAAGCTTGTATCGTACACAATGGATGTGCCGTTTACCAGCATGCGCGCAGGCACAAAACTGCCTTGCATGTACAGGCAATGTTCTGGCGTAATCAGCAAATCTGCTGCGGGCACGCCATCTGCAATGGCGTTGGCACGCACGCGCACGGGGTAGCCTGCAACATCATCCGCCGCAGCCGGGTTGGTGCGGGCGTGGGCCTTGCCTGCCCATGTAATGCGGCGGGCAACAGGCTGGCCATCTGCTGCAAATGCCAGAACTTCCTGCCCTGCAACAAGGTTTTCTACTGCCACATCACCTTTGGGTGTGCGGATCATGCTGCCGGGCAAAAAGCAAACCAGAACACCCGTTGTGCCGCTGCTGTTTTGCGCTGTGGCGCTAAGGTAAAGGTTGCCCCCGCTGGTGGCCTGATAAAGCGTTTTAGTGGCGGGGGTGTAATCTCCATTCACAACAATGCTTATGCCGGTGTTGGTGGTAATGGTTGTGTCCGAGCCATTATACGTAGCATTTGTAACGTAGCCCGCGCCGGGAACTTCGATAGTGGCCCCTGCGTTGCTAAAACCATCAATATTGGTGAATGTTAGAATTTCTATCCCGCTTGCGGGTGTGACCACCAGCGTGCCGCCACCGCTGCCAAATGTAATACCTGCACCGCTGAGCGCGGAAATTTCGGATTGCTGCACAACACCCATATTAATGGTGCCACCGTTTTCTATAGTGTATGTTGTGCCGGTAAGGGCGGTAATAATATTGGCGCCGGTAAGGGAAATGGTGCCGCCATCTGCTGTAAAGCTGGAGCCCGTAATCAGGCCCAGTAAGGTAGAGCCCACATCAACAGTAACGTTTGCGCCATCTTCTGCCGTAACGCTGTAGGGGTTGATGGCGCCAATAAGTGTAGGTGCAAAATCAAGCTTGGCTGTAACATTGCTTCCTTTAAAGGTAGCCTCCGCTCCGCCAGTAGATACAAGGCCCACAACCCAACCTGCTGGGAAAAGTGTATAGCTTCCGCTTTTGGTGACAGTGTTGTCATAACCATAAAGACCGGACATCGGCATATTCCTAAATGCTGTACTGGAAATAAAGAATATTTCTGATTCTTGCATGTATAGTATGGGAGAACGCTGATGAGGCGGTATGGATATTTATTTTCATAAATAGTAAAGTTATGAAAAAACTGTTTAAATATAAACAACAGTTACAAAATTAAAATTAAGACATAATTAAAAATAGGCTGTTTTTGGTACGGATTGTTTCTATATGATGAAAGCGGTGCTATAAGGCCGCCGAAAAAGTTTGAAACTTTTTTGAAAAACAAGGAAATTTTATCAAATTTCACACGAAGATATTATCTGCACATGGAGATGATTATGAGTATAGGATATGTGAGTGCAGATTGCCCATTTGTAAGCCGGGATGAGCAAAAAAGGATTCTGGAAGAATCAGGATGCCAGTTTATATTTACTGGCTCTTTTTCAAAAAATGGATCTTCTTTTTTGCACTTTGTGGCACGGCAGAAGATGGGCGCACACATTGCTGTGGCGCAAATGGACTGCATTGTAAGCAGTTGGCGGCATTTGCGTGATATTATCTTGCAGGTTCAAAAACAGGAGTGCACGCTGGTTTCCCTAAAGGAGCCATGGGTGAACACATGTGCAAAACATGGCCCGCTGATGCTGGACGTGCTGAGCGGGCTGGAAAAACTTGAAAAACGCTTTATACGCCAGCGTATGTCTACAGGCAGGCACAAGGCCATGTCTGCCGGGTGCCGCATGGGGCGGCCCAGCAAATTAACGCAACAGCAGTATGAGGCCGTGGCGCAGGCTTGTGCCCAAGGGTGCACGCTGCGTGAAATTGCTGAAGAATATGATGTAAGCATCAGCATGATTTCGCGGTTATTAAAAAAGATACCCCGCCAATCATGAACGATACGTTCTGAACCATAGCCCCGCAAAAACACGGGGCCATGATACGGAACGTATTATTTTTTCAAAACCTTGTGAATTACTTGCCGTTTTTACGAGGGCCGTGGAAATCATGCTTCATATACGGGATGGTATCCAAAATCTGGATAGATAAAAGCCCCATCTTGTTCTGGCTGCGCTCTGCCATCATGGGCAGGTGGGCGTGGCCATCTGTCCAGCGCCCGGGTTCACCATCATGTTCGTGCCAGCCCTTAAGGTCTTTCTCCATATGTGAAGAAATCTTGCGGGGCTTTCTGTTTTCCTGAAGGGTGATATTGCCAACGCGTATGCCAAGGCGGCGCTTGTCTTGCACATATGGGGCAATAACATCTACCGGCCTGCTTGCGCGGGAGGAAAGATGCACCTCATGCACGTTGGGCGGCAGCATGAACATGGCCAGATTGTTTTGCTCCCGCATTTTGCGGATAAGCTTGCCGGTATCTGTAATCAGGCTGAGGTCATGCTCATGCGTGATTTCGGGCGGGGTATATTGCGCATGCCGCAGGCCGCGGCTTTGTGCGCGCGCCAGCAGGCGGTGGTACAGTGCGGCCACAACCTCGCGGTCTGTTACCACGGGGGCATCTGTGCGGGTGTGCCAGTGCGTGTTGTTGGGGCAGGGGGGCAGTGCGCTGGCCACCAGCAGCCCTTCGGCCACAATAATGGCGGGGCCACCCGTTTCTAGCGGGTAGGCGGTGTAGCGCTCAAACGTGTGGTCGTAAAAAATGGAAAGCCGGTTTACCAGCAGGGCTGCGGGCACAAACTTGTTTTCAAAAAACAGGCACTGGTCTGGCGTTAGCAGCACATCCTGCGTGGGCAGGCCATCTGCTATGGCATCTTGCAGCACGCGTATGGGGTATCCGGCCTCATCTTCCGGCAGGCCGGGCAGCACGCAAATATGCTGGGCCATAACCTTGGTAACCGGGGCAGGCGTTTCTGCCATTTCCGGGTCATACGTTACAAGCACATGGCCGGGTGTAAGGCTTTGTACAGGCTGCGGCCCGCTTTGGGTATGGATGTTGGTATCATGAAGAACGCCGGGCACAGAAATATCTGGATGACGTGCCAAGGCGCCCTCGGGAAGGGTCTGACCGGATTTGTCGTGAATGTCATGCACAACCGCATGGCGGGGAAGCGCTGTCATTTCTTCCTTCTGACTTACACCACGGAAAACAACTTCCGTATCTGTGCTTCAACGTAAAATGTTCCTTGATCCTGCGAGAACAAGGCGCATCCAGAACTTTTTTCAAAACCTGAGGAATAAGGCATACATGCCTAATGTGTGTTGCAACTGCATCCATCAGGCCTTGATTGCGCCATACTGTACCAGCCATAAAAATTTTGCCAAGTTATAAAAGCAAATAAATTACCCGGAAGCTTAGTTTATCATTTTAGTATGTTGTGTATATGTAAATCTAACTTAAGTAAAAATATCAATAATTCAAGTAAAGCAAAAAAGTAATACTGAAATGTATTAAAAATTATACAATTTTTTTGTGATATATTTATGAAAAGTGCCTTGGTGTAAAAGACACGGGAAAGCTAAAAATTGAAAAACCGGAAATTATAACAGCAAGATGAATATTTTTTTCCAATGCGGGGGGATGTGTAAATGTTTACCTAACGTGAAGTTCGGTCTGATCTGTCACTTCCGCGTTATTTATGCAAATAAAGTATATCTGGAATGCGTGAATCAATGAGGCACCCATGCCATTCCCCCACCATTGGGCGGGGGAATGGGCTGAACAGGGCTTAGTAAATATCGAAATCGTTATTGCCGGTGGAGGAAAAAGCCATGCGGCGTTCTGTAAGATCCAAAATCCACGATGACATATCAGACCGGGTGCGCGGCGGAAAAGGCAGCCGCTTGAAGATGGAGCGCATGGAGTAGAACTTTTTATACATCCACTGAATGCGGGCTTCCATTTCCTTGGGGGAGCAGTTCTTGGGCCAGATCTGGCAGATCTGGCCGGGCCAGCGGTCAATTTCTGGCGCGTTGATAATACGGCCTGCCTTTTCCATACGGTTAAACAGCGCCGTGCCCTTGGTGGGGGTAAGAATGTTGAAATACGCCGCAGGCACCTTGTGTTCCTCCAGAAAGGAGATGGTGGCGCGGTAGATATCGTGGTCTTCATCATCAAAACCGAAGATGAAGTTGAGCGAGTAGCTGATATCGCGCTGGCGCAGGTTTTCAAACATTTCGTGGTAGCGGCTGGCTTTGTTCCAGCCTTTGCGCATGCCGTCCAGAATATCCTTATCAATACTTTCAATACCGATATTCACGTGCATCACGCCGGATTTGCGCGCCAGATCCAGAAACTCCTTATCCAGACACAAATTGGAAGACCACAGGGTGGACCAGCGAATGCCCAGCGGCACCAGCCCTTCCATCAGTTCCATGGCGCGGCTTTTCTTGCCGCCAAAGTTGCTTTCACCAAAAAAGAAGTGGCTGCCACGGTTCTTGATAAGCTTGAGCTCATTTACCATTTCGTCCACCGGGCGCCAGCGGTAGCGGCCGCCAAGGTAAAACCGTTCGGAGCAGAAATCGCACACAAACGGGCACCCGCGGGAGGATTGCACGGCAAAGGTGCGGAAGGGGCCAAACTTTTTAAGGTCCAGCAGGTCATACCTTGGGGCGGGCAGGCCGTTCAGTTCCTTAAGCGGTGTGGCGCGGTAAATGCTTTTCAGCCGGTTGGCGGCGGCATCTTCTAGCATTTCCTTCCAGATGGGTTCGGCCTCACCCACGCCCACGGCATCTACGTGTTCGGCGGCTTCTTCGGCGTTAAAATACACATGGGGGCCACCCATAATGACTTTTACGCCGCGTTTACGAAATTCCTTGGCAATATCGTAAGCGCGGTAGGAATGGAGCGTCCAGGCCGTAAGGGCCACAACATCCACCGGCGCATCAAAATCTATATCTTCAAGCTGTTCATCCAGCAGCGTTACCTTCCACTCTGGCGGGGTCAGGGCGGCAAGGTACGGCAGGGCAAGCGGCACCATCTGTCGGCGCTTGGTTTTAAACAGCGTTCGGTCTGTAGGGGCTTTATAATGCGTGGGCTGAATGATCAGAAGGCGTAGGTCATTTGCTGGCATGTGGGTATCAGGATCTGCTGGATTAAAAGAAAAAATGGGCAGATGGTGCCCCTTTGTTACGGAATATACATAAGCAGGGGTGGGGGGCTGTCCACCTCCGCTCAAGCATGGCGGATGTGTGCCCACCGTAACCAAACGCAGCCCCTAAGCTGGCCTGCGGGGTGGCGGTAAGGCGCAGCGTGCGCCGTAATAACAGGGATGCACGCAGGGCATGGATTTGGCATATCCATGCGTTTCCCGCAATGCGGCGGAACCGGGCTTTTGGCATGGCTCCCATGCCTGTAGTGGGGGCCGTGGCGGGCTGATGGCCCGGCGGGTGTGGGGGCACAGCCGGGGCCGGGCACGTGGTGGCATAAAACCTGCGTGTAGGGTGGGGGTGCAGCATATATAAGGGGCACTGGCGTATGGGCTGGCGGCGTAAAGGGGCGGGATGATCGGGTTTGGCTTTTTGCGGCCTGTTATGCAGGTGGCGGCGTGGTTTTGGCCCGGCAGTGCGGCCCAGCTTGCGGCCCCGCCCAACAACGCCGGGTGGCGGGCAGATATAGATGGCCTGCGCGCGCTGGCTGTGGTGGGGGTGGTGGTGTACCACATCTTTCCCGCCGCGCTGCCCGGTGGCTTTGGCGGGGTGGATGCGTTTTTTGTAATCTCCGGCTTTTTAATCAGCGGGCATCTGGTGGCGCATTTTGGGGCGGGGCGGTTTTCTGTGGCCTCGTTTTTTGCGCGCCGGGTGCGCAGGCTGGCCCCCGCACTGCTGGTGGTGCTGGCCGCCACCCTGCTGGCCGGGTGGTTTACCCTATTGCCCACCGAGCTTGCCGCCGTGGGGCTGGATGCCGCAGCGGGTGCGGCATCTGTGGCCAACCTGCTGATGTGGCACGCCCAAGGCTATTTTGACCGCGCTGCGGTGCTCAAACCCTTGTTGCATTTATGGTCATTGGGGGTGGAGGAGCAGTTCTATCTGGTCTGGCCGCTGGTGCTGGCGCTGGGCTTTGCCGCGCGGGTGCGCGCAGGCGTGCTGGTGGGGGCCACGGGGGCGGCGTGCTTTTTATATAGTCTGGCGTGCAGTGTGTGGTGGCCGGGGGCCGGGTTTTATTCTCCGCTTAGCCGAGGGTGGGAGTTCATGCTGGGGGCAGGCCTTGCCCTGCACGGTGTGGCGGAGCGTGGGCCAAAGGGTGCAGCGCGTGCCACCCCGGCGCAGCCTGCACCTGCGGGCATGGGCCGCATGCTGGCGCGGTGTGCCGCTTTGCTGGGCACAAGCTGGGTGCGCAATGGCGCGGCCATTATGGGGCTGGCCTGTGTGTTGGCCGGGTTTGTGGTGCTGCGGCCGGGTGTGGGCTTTCCGGCACCTTGTGCGCTGTTGCCTGCGGGGGGCACGGCATTGCTTATTTGGGCAGGCGCTGGCGCGTGGGTAAACCGGCACGTGCTGGCTGTGCGGCCCATGCGGGCAGTGGGGCTTATCAGTTACCCGCTGTATCTGTGGCACTGGCCGCTGGTTTCCTGGTTTCATATTGTGCGCGGGGCTGGGGTTATTCACAACAGTGCGGGGTTTGCGCTTATGGGCGCAGCACTGGTGCTGGCGTGGCTGACCACCAGGTGTGTGGAAAACCCGTTGCGCGGCGGGCATTTTCGGCAAGGCAAAACGGCGGCCCTTGTGGGCGGCCTGGTGGCTTTATGCGCGGCGGGGCTGCTGACGTGGCATACTGCCGGCTGGCCCGCACGGTTTGCGCACACCCCTGCGGGCACAGATCTTTCTGCCATCAATCTGGCGGTGCGCGATGGCATTTTTGCCCCCACACCGCATATGCACATCACGCACGAAAACGGGCTAACGGTGGCCACCATAGGCCATGCGGGCCACCCCATCATGTTTACGGGGGACAGCCTGCTTTTTCAGTGGGGGCCGAGGGTAGAGGCACTGTTGCAGCAGGGGCGGCTTAAGCACACGGTTATATTTGTAGCAGGCCCCAGTTGCAGCCCCTTTGCGGGTGAGGTTTATGAAAAATCCTTTGCATATTGCGGTAATATGCAAAACGTGCAGCAGCGCATCATGCAACGGCAGAATGTGCAGGCCGTGGTGGTGGGGGCGTTCTGGCCGCGTGTGCTGTTGCACACACCGGGCACACAGGCACAAAAACAGGCGGCTTTTGTGCAGGATATGCGCAGCCTTTCGGGCAATGGGGCGCGGCCTGTGTGGCTGGTGTTGCCCACCCCGGCAGATGCACGCTTCAGCCCCGATAAACTGGTGGCCCGTAGCCTGATGCATATTGGCGTCAACACGGCCTTGCTGGAGCAGGGTATTCCCACCCAGCAGCTCCGTAACGATATGGCGGCGGATACGGCGTTTGTGCAGGCCCTTGCCACACAAGCGAGGGCAAAGGTGCTGGATGCGTGGCCCGATATCTGCGGCACTGGCCCGGCCTGTGCGGTTATTACCCCGCCAGCCACGCCCAAATATGCAGATGACAAGCATTTAAGGCCCGGCTTTGTGCAACAGCACGCCACGTTTTTGGATGATGTTCTGGCCCGTTAGGGCGTGTTCCAGCCCAGCCAGAAATCCGGGGCATCGTTCCACTTGGCCAATATGGGGGAAAGGTGCCTGCGGGCCTGAAAACAGCCCATGGCAAAACCTGCCGTGCCATCGCACGAATCGTTGCGCTGGTGGGTGGCGCCCTGCATCCAGAACAATGCGCCGCGCTTGCGGTCTCCGCTCAGCCCGGCAATCCAGCGGTTCCAGATATGGCGGGCGTTCTGCCCTTCATGATACGCGGTCATATCCTGCGCGGGGGCGGGGGGCATGGCCATGGCGGGCGGCATAACGTGGTAGGGCTGCGCGCCCGGTGCCGGGGGTGCGGTGTTAAGCGCATAGGCCACACCCGGCGGCATGTGCCCACCGGGCGGAGGTTCCAGCGGCACGGGGCCAGCCAGCAGCAGCATGGCAAAGCCCGCCGCCGCAATGCCCACAAGGCTTACCAGCCCAAAACGTATGGCGCGCGTTGCATCTGAAGTGTGTGAAATGGGCTCAACCGAGACAGCACGCAGCGCTTTTTCTGCTTTTTTCTGGCACCGGGCGCTGCAATACGGCGCGTGGGTGTTGGTGTGGTAGATACGGTCACACCATGCACAAGCTTTGTCCATGACCTCCCCATCACCCATTCTGCCAAGATTTTCTGTCACGCGCGGCGCACTATAACAGTGTTCGATATATTTGCCAGTCCTGATTGGGAACAGTTCTTAACTGTGTGTTCACATACTGGTTTGCCTTGTTTTGACAGGCTGCGTGGTCAGTCCTAATTCCCGTTCATCATCCCAAAAATTGTAAAAAACCAAGGACATTCCTATGCCTACAGCAGTGCGCAGGGCAAAGCTGGCCTGTGGCGCGGTTTTGCGTGGCGGGGCCCGGTGGTGGGTTGTGGCGCAGGTTGTACCTACGGGTGTGGTGATGTGCCCGCTGCTATGCACCCCGCGCGACCATCACCGGGCAGATATTTGCATAGGTTGGGCGCAAGCCCTGCTTTTGGGGTGCCCCGCGCAGGCCGTGCTGCGCTGCCGCCCGGTATGGCGCGGCACTATGGCGGGGTTGGCCTGTGTGGGCCAGCTTAACCCGCCCACATGCCAGCGCATGGTGGCCGCCCTTGCGCGGGAGCACCACCACCATCAGCACGAAACAGACCGCCCGTTTATAGCCCACGGCAGGGGCGTGCGGTCTGGATCTTCCTTTGTTCAACAGGGTTGGATACGTGGCCATGCCCCGCAAGACAGCAGCACCCGCGCAGGGCGCATTAGGGCCATCAGCTTTGGCCCCGATGGCGCGCCGCAAAAGGCGCAGCACAAAACCCGTAACCCCGCTGGATATCTTCACCCGCATCATGCAGGGGGATGAAAGCATAACAGACCGCCAGTTTGATGCCGCCAAGGTGGCCGCGCCCTACATGCACCCCAAGCTTTCGGGCCTTGCCACAGATGCCCTGCCACGCCGCAGCGCAGATGCCTTTACGGATGAGGAACTGGCCGCCCTTGCGCAGGAAAACGGCGTGCCGCCGCCTTAATGGTTTGTAGCTGTTATTTGGAAAAAACCCTTTCATGCCCCACGCTCACTGCCAACCCGCACGCGCCATGCAGGCGGGCCGGGTGGCGCGGGCAGAACTGGCACGCAGGCAGGCCGCACGCCAGCATGTTCTGGATTTTGCCCGCTATACACTGCCAGATTACAAAGCAGGCGCACATCATGCCCTGCTGGCCCGCACGCTGGAGCAGGTGGAGGCCGGGCGTATTACGCGGCTGATGGTGTTTATGCCGCCCCGGCACGGAAAATCGGAGCTGACATCTCGCCGCTTTCCCGCTTGGTATCTGGGGCGGCACCCCAAGCGGCAGATTATCGGGGCCTCTTACGGGGCCACGCTGGCGCAGGATTTTGGGCGCGATGTGCGCAATATTGTGGCGTCCTCCCGCTATGGGGCGTTGTTTTCTGCAACAAAGTTGGCGGCGGATAGCAGCGCGCGTGATGTATGGCACACCGCACAGGGCGGAGGGTACACCGGCATGGGTGTGGGCGGCGGGCTAACAGGCCGTGGCGCGCATCTGGCCATTATAGATGACCCCGTAAAGGACAGGCAGGAGGCCGAAAGCCCCGCCCGCCGCGCTGCTGTGCTGGACTGGTACCGCGCCGTGCTGCGCACCCGCCTGATGCCCGGCGGCGCCATTGTGCTGGTGATGACACGCTGGAGCATGGATGATCTGGCAGGCCGCCTGCTGGATGACATGCACAACAAAACGGGTGAGGCATGGCATGTGCTGGACCTGCCCGCCCTAGCCACCGCGCATGATGCGCTGGGCCGCATACCGGGGCAGGCGCTGTGGCCGCAGGCGTTTGATACGGCGGAACTTGCGCGGATACGTCAGGCTGTGGGGGAGCGGGAATGGGCTGCACTGTACCAGCAAAACCCGGTGCCGCTTTCTGGCAATCTGTTCCACACCCACATGCTGGGGGTGCAGGAGGCCTTGCCCGCAGCATCTGGCCCCGCCGTGCGGAGGTGGGATTTAGCCGCCACCCGCCAGAGCGGCAGCAACAACCCGGATTGGACAGTGGGCGTAAAAATGCACCACCTGCCAGATGGGCGCTTTGTGGTGGCGGACATTACCCGCCTGCGTGGAGACCCCGCACAGGTAGAAGCCGCCTTGCTGGCCACCGCCGCGCGTGATGGTGTGGGGGTGGACATTGTGCTGCCGCAAGACCCCGGGCAGGCCGGTGTGGCGCAGGCGCGGTACCTTACCGGCAGGCTGGCCGGTTACAAGGTGCGCTGCGTGCGTGAAACAGGAGATAAAGCCACCCGCGCCGCCCCATTTGCCGCGCAGGTAAATGCTGGCAACGTGCTGCTGCTACGCGCCCCGTGGGTGCATGCGTTTACGGAGGAACTGGCAGCCTTTCCCGCCGCCACGCATGATGACCAAGTGGACGCTGCCGCCGGTGCCTTTGCAGCGCTGGCAGAGGCACACCCTCTGCCGCGCTTTGGGCCGGATTTTCTGGCCCGTATTTAGTGTGCGTGCTGCTGGCGCAAAGCCTGCTGGCGGCGCTTTTCTTCCTCACGCTGCTGGCGTTTGCGGGCGCGTTCTTCCGCCATGTTGGCGCCTAAATGGGCCTCGCCACGCTGTGCGGCCAAACGGGCTTGGCGTTCACGCTCCGCATGGCGGGCGCGGCGGGCTTCATCCCACTGGCCGTAGCAGTGCGGGCAGGATACGCCGGTTTCAAACTTGGGGCTGGCTTTGTCTTCCGCCGTAATGGGCGTGCGGCAGGCGTGGCACAGTTCCAACTCACCGGGTTTAAGGCCGTGGCCGACTGTTACGCGCTGGTCGAACACAAAACATTCACCCCGCCACAGGCTTTCTGCCTCTGGCACGGTTTCCAGATACTTCAGGATACCCCCTTGCAGATGGTACACCTCATCCAGCCCTTCGGCCTTGGCAAAGGCGGTGGATTTTTCACACCGAATGCCCCCGGTGCAGAACATGGCCACACGCGGCTTGCGGCCCTTTGCCAGAAGTTCCTCACGGTGTTGGCGGAACCATGCAGGAAATTCCCTAAAGGTTTTAATCTGCGGGTCTATTGCGCCTTCAAACGTGCCTACGGCCACTTCGTAATCATTGCGCGTGTCTATCAGAATGGTGTCGGGGTCTTTTAACAGTTCGTTCCATTCTGTGGGGGGCACGTAGGTGCCCACAATGTGGTTGGGGTCTGTGCCCTCCACACCCATTGTGACAATTTCCTTTTTCAGCCGCACCTTCATGCGCAGGAAGGGCATTTCTGGCGCGCGGGAGAACTTGACCTCAATATCCGCGCAGCCGGGCAGGGTGCGGATATGCGCCAGCACGGCCCCAATACCGGCATCTGTGCCTGCAATGGTGCCGTTAATGCCCTCGGATGCCAAAAGCAGAATGCCCTTTACCCCGTTGGCGGTGCACACATCCTGCAACGGCCCGCGCAGATCAGCCGGGTTTGCAAATGGGGTAAAGCGGTAAAGGGCCGCCACGCAAATGGGCAGGGCTGCGTTTTGGGTATCGGGCGTGGGGGCAGTGGGCTGGGCAGTCATGCTCGGCAAGTTCCTTGGGCCTGTTGGGTGATTGCAGATCATCCGTTCCGCGCCACGGCTTACAGCACCGCAATCAGGTTGCATTTCAATGCCGCCCATTTACCCGCCAGCAGCGGGGGCAGACAAGTTTTTTTCCAATTTTTAACTAAGGGCAGGGTATGTCTGGTTTGTCTTTTTCTTCCCGCGCCTGGCTGGGGTGGTGGCAGCGTTTGCGCGGGCAGCGTGCCCCTGTGGCCCTGCCGCGTAAGGAGCTGGTGCTGCCCCAGGGGGCCTTTGCGGCAGATGTGGCCAAGGTGGCCCCGGCAGCCGTGGCGCGGGCAGATGTGTTTGCCCCGTACCGGCCCCCGCGCGGGGTGCGGGCCAATAACAGCACCGCCCCGCTGGCCATGGATAGTGCCGCCACACAAAACGCCCCCGGTTTGCTGGACTGGCTGCGCACTGCCGTGGCAGATGGGGTGGTGTTTCCCGGTTATGCACGGCTGGCGGAAATGGCCCAGCGGGCGGAATACCGGCACATGGTGGACACCATTGCCACCGAGGCCACGCGGCAATGGCTGGTATTTACCTCTCGCTCCGGGCAGGGGGCGGGCAAGGCAGACCGCATTAACCAGTTGGAAGCCGAGTTTACCCGCCTGAATGTGCGCGATGTGCTGCGCCGCATGGCGGAAATGGACGGCCATTACGGCATGGGCCTGCTGTATGTAGATACCGGGCTTTCCCCCGTGGCGGGTGGTTTGGCATCCCCCTTGCTGTTGCGGCCAGAAACCTTTCGCCAAGGCAGTTTGCGCGCCCTGGTGCCGGTGGAACCGGTTTGGACAACCCCCGCCGCGTATGAAACCGCAAACCCGCTGCACCCTGCCTTTTACAAACCGCAAAGTTGGTGGGTGCAGGGCACGCTGTTGCACGCCACGCGCCTGTTGCGGTTTTGCGCGCGGGAGGTGCCGGATATTCTTAAACCCGCTTATAATTTCGGCGGGGTTTCCCTTACGCAAATGGCGCGGCCCTATGTGGAAAACTGGTTGCGCACGCGCCAGAGTGTTTCGGATTTGCTGAATGCGTTTTCCATTGTCGCTTTGTCCACCGATATGGCGGCCTATGCGCAAGACCCGGAAGGGCTTTTGGCGCGGGTGGAGGCGTTTAACCGCTTTCGCTCCAACCGGGGCACGTTTGTGCTGGATAAGGAGCGCGAAAAGCTGGAACTTCTGGCTGCGCCCCTTGCCGGGTTGGACAGGTTGCAGGCGCAGGCGCTGGAGCAGATCTGCACCGTGGCGCAACAGCCGCTGGTAAAGTTTGCCGGTATTTCCCCTTCCGGGCTGAATGCCTCGGCTGATGGAGAAATCCGGGTTTTTTATGATCGCATCAGCGCTTATCAGGAATCCTTCCTGCGCCCCAACCTTACGCACATTCTGCACATGGTTATGCTGAACCTGTGGGGCGCGGTGGATACGGACATTACGTTCACCTTCCGCCCGCTCTGGCAGATGGATGAGGCCGAACAGGCGGATATAGACGCCAAAAAACAGAGTATGCCACCATGAACACACGCAATACCGGACAGGCCCGCGCCAGCCCGCACGCCACTGTTGCGCCCGATACGCAGCCTTTGGCGCTAGACAGGGCCAGCGTGCGCCGGGTGGATGCAGATGGGCATTTGCACATTGCGCACTGCATTTTCTCCGCCGCAACCATCAGCCCCTATTATGGGCGCGAAATACCGGGTGCCGCCGCGCTGGGCCTGAAAGATGATGATGTTTACAACGTTTTTCGCCCGCCCGATGCACTTATGCGTGCCGCTCCCAGCCTGTGCGGCAAACCGGTGCTTATGCAGCATACCCCCGTAAGCGCGCAGGATCACCCAGCCAGCATAACCGTTGGCGCGGTGGGTAGCGATGTGCGCTTTACCCCACCCAACCTGACAGGCAGCCTGACGATATGGGATGCCACAGCCATTAAGGCCATAGAAAACGGCACACAGCGTGCGGTTTCTGCCGGGTATCGGTACACGGCCATCAGGCAGGCGGGCACCTATATGGGCACGCACTATACGCTGGTTATGGCGGATATTGCCTTTAACCATCTGGCCCTTGTGGCCCAGCCCCGCGTGCCTTCCGCCATTATTGGTGATGCCGCGCCAAACCCCAACATGCCTTTTAACAACAGGAGCTTTCAGGCCATGCCTGATCAAACGCCCATTACCGTTGCGGCCATGGATGCCGCCATTGCCCAGGCCGTGCAGCAGGCGGAAGAACGCGCCGTGCGCCAGATGGCAGACCTACACACAGCCCGCGCCGCCGTGCGCCCCTTTGTGGGCGATGTGGCCATGGATAGCGCCCCCGCCATTTACGGTTTTGCCTTAAAGGAAGCGGGTATTGATGTAACGGGTGTGCCCGAACAGGGGCTAAAACCGCTGTTTGAAAGCTTTGCCCGCATGCAGCCGCGTGCTGGTGGTAGTGCCCCCGTAATGGGGCAGGATGCCGCAGCCACACAGGGCTTTCGGCAGCGCTTTGGGCTGGAACGCATTGGCGTGCGCGGCTGAAAGCCCTTTTTATTTTACGTATGATACAAGGCAGATAAATGTCTTTTCAAAATCAGGTTAACATCCAGCCAGCGCCTGCTGTGCCGGGTGATTTTGCATCCCTCAACCCCACGGCCACCTTTCCGGCGGGTGAGGGCGCATTGGTGGCGGCTGCCGGTGGCTGCACAGTGGCCGCCTTTGGCTGGGTGCAGGCCGATGGCGTAAGCGTGGCCAACATGCCGCCATCTGGCAGCACTGCCGCGCCCGATGGCTTTGTGCATCGGGATCTTACAGCCCAGATCACGGATTTTACGGCATCGGAAAGCATGGTTATTCCGCAAGGCTTTCCCGTAACGCTGTTTACGGCGGGGGATTTTTGGGTGCAGCCCACCACGCAGGCCACGCCGGGGCAGGCAGTTTTTGCCAGCTTGAGTGATGGCACCATCAGCACCGCCGCCACAGGCAGTTCTGTAACAGGTGCGGTGGCCACAGGGTTTTTTGTAGCTTCCGCCGGTGCTGCGGGTGAGCTGGTTCGGATTTCTACATGGATGCACGCATAATGCTGACTTCTCATTCAGAACTGGCGGAACTCAACCGCCTTGGCTTTGTGGTGCCCGATGCGCGCGGCCTGATTGGCGCCGAACATCTGGTATCAGACACCATGGCGCTGGATGCCCAGCCCGCGCTTTCCACCACTGCCAATGCGGGTATTCCGGCTTTTATGTCCGCCTGGGTGGATACGGGGCTTATCAAGGTGGCCTTTGCCCCCATGCGCGCGGCCGAACTGCTGGGCGAGGTGCGCAAGGGGGATTGGGTTTCTAAAACGGCCGTATTCCCCATGCTGGAAACGGCAGGGGAGGTTTCCTCCTACGGGGATTGGAACCAGAATGGCACGGTCAGCCTCAACCCCAGTTTTCCCGAACGCCAGTCCTACCACTATCAGGTGTTTGTGGCGTGGGGTGAGCAGGAACTGGCTCTGGCCGGGCAGGCACGCCTGCAATGGGCCGCCAGCCTGCGAGAGGCCGCAGCACTCAAGTTGAACAAGTTTCAGAACCAGACATACTTTTTGGGCATCAGCGGTCTGAAACTTTACGGGTATCTGAATGACCCGCGCCTGCCTGCCGCCATTACGCCTGCCACCAAAACCGCAGGCGGCACTGCGTGGGAAAACGCCACCCCCGAAGAACGGCAGGATGACGTAATTGCCCTTATCAACCAGCTACGCAAACAAACGGCCGGGCTGGTGGATACGGATACGCCAATGGTGCTGGGCCTTGCCCCAACCCGCATGGGTTTGCTGACACGCCGCAACAGTTTTGGCCTTTCCGCCCTGACCATGCTGCAAGAAACTTACCCCAACCTGCGTTTTGTGCAGGCTGTGGAGTATGGAGATGCCGCCGCCAACGGTGTGCAGACCATGCAGATCATGGCCGACCATGTGGATGTGCAAAAAACCGCCGAAGCCGCGTTTACAGAAAAACTGCGGGCCCACGCGGTGGTAACCGAGGCCTCGGCATGGAAGCAGAAGCTCTCCCAGGGCACATGGGGGGCCGTTATTTACATGCCCGCAGGCATTGCCACCATGACCGGCCTGTAAAACACACAGCCCATACATAGTGCACGCACATATAAAAACGGAAAAACACATGGCAACATCATCAACAGTTACCGTTGGGTGCAAACTTCCCAACGGGCTTGTGCTGGAACTGGCAGGCCAGCGGCACGAGCTGGCAGGCGCACGCACGGCCAAGGCAGGCGGGTATGGGCTTACCCCCGTGCCGGCAGATTTCTGGCAGGCATGGGCGCAAAAATACGCAGGCTTTCCCCCGCTGGAAGCCGGGCTGATTTTTGCCCAGACCACGCCAGAAAAAGCCGCAGGCCAAGCAAGGAACAAGCCAGCCTGCGCACGGGTATGGAACCACTTGACCCCGCAGCACCAGCCCCCGGCATTACGCCCGCGTAAGGCCAGAACTTCCGTTATCTTGCAGCATGTAAAAGGATGTTTTCCATGCCGGAAAATCAGCCAATGCAAGCGGCTGGCTTACCTTCTGCCTGCAACATGGCGGAAGATGGGGCCGTTGTGTTTGATGCCGCAGCCTTTAAGGCCCGCTACCCCAACCTTGTAGCCAGTGCGGGGGCAGATGCCGCCAGCGCGTGTTTTGCGCGTGCCGGGTTGTTTTTGCACAACACAGGCACATCCCCCGTGCGCAACCCGGCCAAGCGGGCAGAATTGCTTATGCTCATTACAGCGCATCTGCTCCAGCTTGGCATCAATAGCGGGGCGTATGGCACAGGCGCGGCAGATGGCACCGCCGCGCTTGTGGGGCGCATTACCACCGCGCGCATGGGCAGCGTGCAGGTGCAGGCCGATATGGGTGCGGTTTCCCCCACACAGGCGTGGTGGGTGCAAACACCTTATGGCGCAACCTTTTGGGCGGCATCTGCCTTTTTGCGCATGGGGCGCTATGTGCCGGGCTGGCCGCAAAGAGTGGTTTCATGGCCATGAACGCGCTGTTCAACATGGCGCTGGGGGCCACGGCGGCTTTGTTGCCATCTGTGCCCGCCATATTGCGTGTGAACACGGGTTACACAACCGCGCCAGATGGCAGCACCGCGCCAAGCTTTATGGATATTGCCGTAACAATCAGGGTGCAGCCCGTGCCCACGGCTGAACTGGTGCAAACCGATGGGCAAAACCAGAGCATAATTCAGCGAGAAATCTATATGCCCGGCACCATTTGCGGGGTGGAGCGCGCGCATCAGTTTGGGGGCGATGTGTTTGTGTTTGATAACGCCCACTGGCTGGTAACGGCCCAGCCCGAGGCATGGGGCGGGCAATGGTGCCGCGTGCTTGTCACCCAACAGGTGGCGGCATGAGCACCCAGAGCAAGAGCGTGCAACAGCCAGGTGAGGCACAGCTATTTGCCGCCCTGCGTGCCTTTGTGCTGGAAGTTTTGCCCACAGGCACAACCGTTTTGCAAAGCCGACAAAACCGCACGCCACCACCGCGCGGCATGTTGGTGCTTATCACACCGCTTTCTCGCCAGCTTATTGGCACGGGCAGCACACGCTATGGGCCGCAAAGCTGCACCCTGTTGCGGCAGGAGCAACTGGCCACCCAGATCAGCCTTTTTGGCACCGGGGCAGCAGATGCCGCGCAAACGTTGTTTGCCCTATGGCGCGATGCATGGAGCACCACGTTTTTTGCAAACCTTGCGGCACAACAACACGGCATGCCGCGCCTGGCCCCCTTGTACGCAGATAATGCCGAATGTCTGCCCTATGTTAACGCGCAACAGCAATATGAACCCCACTGGCAGCTTAGCCTGCACAGCCAGCTTACTTTTTCCATTACCCTGCCAGCCGCCACAGCCACTGCTGCCACAGTGCACAGCGTGGCCGCAGACAGGCTTTGAAATGCGAGTGAAACCTGCATGATCCTTCCTGTTTCTTCCCTTGTGTCTGTCACGCCGGGTGTGCTGGCGGCGGGGGGCACCACAAACCTGCTGAACGGGCTTGTATTTTCTACAAACACAGCGCTTTTTTCCGGCCTTTCCACATTTACAACTGCGGCGGAAGTAGCAGCCACATGCGGCGCAGAAAGTATGGAAGCCCGCATGGCCAGCATTTACTTTGCAGGCTACACCAATGCGCAGGATCTGCCGCAAACACTGTATTTTTACCAACTGCCCGCCAACCCGGAAGATACGGATTACACCGCAGCCCTTACAAACGCTGCCGCCGCCAGCGCAGATTGGTGCGCCTTTGCCTTTGCGCAGGAGCCAGATGCCACGGCCAAAACCGCCATTGCCGCATGGATGCCCACAAACCCCAACCGCTACTGGGGCATTGTGCAGGATAGTGAGACCAATATCTTGCATGCAGGGTCTGGCTGTTTTGGCAGCACCGTTATGGCGCAGGCCACACCGGGGCTTACGTGCCTGTGCAATACGGATGGCAACGGCACATTGGCTGCGGCCCTGTGTTTGGGCTGGGCGGCCAGCATAAACCCGCAGCGCAATGCCGGGCGCACTACGCTGATGTTCCGCAACAATGGCGGCGTGAGTGCTGCAGATATTACGGCCACACAGGCGCAGGCCCTGCTGCAAAATGGCTACAGCTTTTATGGTTCCTATAAAAGTGGTGATTCCACATTCAGTTTTCTCAACAACGGGGCTGTATCTGGCGCGTTTGCATGGGCAGACAGTTATCTGAACCAGATCTGGATGACATCCTCCTTCCAGTCTGATCTGCTCACGCTGTTTTCTGCCGTGGGGCAAATTCCCTATGCCGTGCAGGGTGATACGCTGCTGGCCACGGCTGTGCAAAACACCATTGATACAGCCGTGGCTTTTGGCGCTATCCAGCCCAACGTGGCACTTTCTGCCGCACAAGCACAGGTGGTGAACGCACAGGCAGGGCGCAGCATTGCAGATACGCTGGCCACACGCGGGTGGTACCTGCTGCCCGGGGCCTCCACCGCATCTGCCGCCACACGGGCCAAGCGCGGGCCGGTGCAGGCACGGTTCTTTTATATGGATGGGCAGTCTGTCCAGTCTATCTCTCTGGCTACGGTAGAGGTGCAGTAAGCATGTCTGATTACGATATTACAGCCGCCAACTCGGTTTTTACCATTACGGTGCCGGGGCTGTACAACACGCCCATTACGCTGGAAAACTATTCTGCCGACCGCGCTTTTGAAACCACCGCGCGGGAACTGGCAGAAACCGCCATGAGCATTGATGGCTACCTGAACGCAGGCTGGATACCCACACCCGTGCGGCAGACAATCTCCCTTGCCGCCAGCAGTGAAAGTGGACTGGTGTTTGAGGCCATTGCCGCCGCACAGGATGCACAGCGCGGGTTGTATCGGCTTGGGGCGGAAATCCAGCTTCCCTCCATCGGGCGTAAATACACCATGGTGCGGGGGCTGTTGCAGGCCGTGGCCGCAATGCCCAGCGCAGGCCGCGTGCTGGAGGCCCGCAGTTTTGAAATTGTGTGGGAACGCGTGCTGCCTGCTGCCCTGTAAAACAGGTGTGTTTTGAAAAACAACAGGAAAGAGCAGGCATGAAAACCGTGGATTACACGCACCCCCTGCCGGGGGAAGATCAGGGCAAGGTGTTTGTGCTCACACGCATGGATGCCTTTGCCGCAGATAGCTGGGCGCGCCATGTATTGCAGGCCGCCATACGTGGTGGCGCACGTGTGGGGGCAGATATGGCAGAGGCGGGCCTAGCCGGGCTTGCCGCCTTTGGGCTGGAAATTTTTGGCTTTATGGAAGAAGCCGATCTGGATGCCGCTTTGGCGCGGCTGATGCAGTGCGTAAAAATACGGCCAGACCCACACCGGCCAGAAGTAACACGTGCTGTTATTTCCGCCGATTTTGCAGAACCCGAAACCCTGGGCATGGTGCGGGCAGAGGCCTTTAGGCTGCATGTGGGTTTTTTGCGGGCCGCCGCGCACCAGCTTTTCCCCCTGGTGGCGGCTTTGCTGGGGGACGAGGCCGCACAGGCCCCGTTGTAAACTGTGTCAACATCTCACCCGCCATGGCGGCGGTTGTGGCATCCGGCCTTGCAAGTTTGCATGAGCTGAAAACAGTTTACGACAGCGAAGATTTTTACACGCTTTTAGAAATACTTTCTGTGCGCAACTGGAACATGGCGCACACGCCTGCGCAGGAAAGCCCGCAAACATGGCCCAAACTGTAAATACATTGCCCCAAAGCAAGGCGCGCGCAACGCTGCCGCTGCAGGAACGCCTGCGCCGTGTGTTGGAACGCTTTTTGCAAAGCCAGAAACACACAAAAAAGAGCAGGAACAAAGGGCTTTTGGCTTTATTGCAGCTTTTGCGCCAATACAGCATGGGGGCGGAGCATGCGCCTTTGGGTATGAGAGCACCCGTGTTGCCCGTTGCGCACGCTCTACAGGGGATTACGCCGCCTGTGTTTGCAGCCAGAATGGGTGATGGTGTGCGGCATAAGGCGGGCACGGTGGCTGTTAGGGCGGCACCTTACGGGCAGAAAAGTATTTTACAAAATACCTTTTCAGTATCTCGGCGCATTGTGTTGGCGTCCAGCACGGCGCAGGCGGCGGAAGGCGTTTTACAGTTTACGCACCCCGGAAAAGCCCGCCAACACAAACCTAAAAATACGGCGGATCTTCTGGCGCACAGGCCATTTTCTGTGCCGCCTGTACGTGCATCAAGGGGCAGAAGGTCTGTGCCTCGCATACTGGCCGAAGGGAAAGGTGCTCTGGTTGCCTCGCCTATATCTGCCCACCCCACACCGGTGCAAAGGCAGGGAAGGGTGCGTGATACAAAACCCCTTAAAAGAACAAGTGGTTTAGAGAACATTCTGGTGCATGGGCGTGGCCTTCAAAGTGTTCCAAAGCAGCCCGCGCGCGGTGGCTCACTCACCCCGCGGCGTGTTGCTGTGGCAGACAAAGCCCAGCCTGTTGCACGCAGTATGGTGGGGGCATATTTGCCGTCATCTTTGCTTATGCGGGCGGCGGTTCAGCCTGTTGTGGCCGTGGCGCGGCCTGCACCGGCTGCGTATGTGCCGCAAACACCAGCCAGAGCGTTTGCAACACCTTCTCCACCCCCCGCACCCGTGCCATCGCGCGCAGCTATGCAAGGGCTTGGTGGGGGAGATAGCACCACTTTGGCAGCACTTTCTACGCTTGGTTCCATTTAAAAACCTGTTTCCTGTTCAGTAAAGAGTTCTGTTTCATGCCCATGTTGCCAGTCAGCCTGCCATCTGTGTGGAATATCCCTGTGGCGGCGGGGGTGCCTGCCCTTATGGGGCAATCTGTTTCTGCCGGGGTGCAGGCTTCGGCCTCTGTTACGGTGGGCAGTTTGCTGGATGATCTGCAAATTACGCAGGCGGCCAGCCAGTGGGGTATTTTTACGCAGGATGGCCAGCGGGTTTTAACATCTGCCCATGTGCTTTCTGCCGATATGCAAAGTGCATGGCGCATTGCAGAAGCCCCGCTGGAGGATGGTGCATTTTTATCTTACAGCAAGGTACGCATGTCTCGGCAGCATCGGATTATGATGGTGTGCGATGGGTCTGAAGCCGGGATGGAAGATGCCAGCGCCACCAGTCTTGCGCTGGATGTTCTGGCCGGGGCCGGGCAGGCGGGCGCGCTGTATGTGCGTGCAGGCTTTTTTACCACGCTGGAGGCATTGGAGGCCGATACAGACCTGTATGCCGTAATTACCCCTGAAAAGAAATACGATAGCGTGAACATTATCGGCCACCGTTGGATGCGGGAGGCCCGGCAGGGCATTACTATGCCAGTTGTAGAAATTGCCTTGCAGGAAGTGCGTATAACCGGAAGCACGCAGTTTGCCAGCACACGCATGCCGCAGGGCCAGCAGATACAGTGCGGCGGCATGGCCTATGCCACAACCAGCACCGCAGATGCAGGAGAAATTGCATGAGCAGCACAGATGCCACACTGGTGCAGGTGCCCATAAGCGCTGTGCCTGCACAAATGTTTAAGATCACACTGGCCGAACAGATACTCCAGATAGCCCTGCGCCAGCGGTCCACCGGCCTGTATGCAGATATATGGTGTGCAGGCGTGCGTGTGCTTTCTGGCGTGCTGTGCCAGGATCGCACATGGTTGGCACGCACTGCCGCCACCGGCCTGCCGGGTGATCTGGCATTTATGGATATCCAAGGTGTGCAGGACCCGCAAAGCACGGGGCTTGGCACGCGCTATGTGCTGCTGTGGCGCACAGGCTGGCCCGCATGAGCAACACACAAACCACAAAAACGCCAGATTGGGCCAGCCGAGATGTGGAGGTGACGTTCCGGCTGCTGAATGGCGTGTTTGGCACGGCGGATGGGGTGGATACGGTTACCCTTTCTGGCTTGCAGGTGCAGGCGGATATTATGCAGGCCCCGTACCCTACGGGAGAAACCGCGCAGATACGCATAACCGGCCTGCCCCCGGATTTGATGAACCGCCTGAGCCTGAGCGCGCCAGACCCCACCAGCCAGAGTGCCAGCGAGGTGCTGCTGATGGTGCCGGATGGCGCATCCGGCGCGCAGGCGCTTGTGTTTCAGGGTGGGGTTACGCTGGCTTTTGCAGATTACAGCGCCGCACCAGATGTTGCCTTTGTGGTGCAGGCGTTTTCTACAGTTTTGCCAAACGCACTGCCTGCTGCGCCCACCGGGTTTAGGGGCGCTGTGCCACTGGCGCAGGTGTTGGCGCGTATTGCCGCACAGGCCGGGTTGGCGTTTGAAAATAACGGGCTGAACACCGTGCTGCATGATCCGTATTTTCATGGCACGGCGGGGCAGCAGATCAGCCAGTGTTGGAACACACAGCCTTTTCAGGCCGCATTGGGCCGGGGGCGTTTGGCGGCATGGCCTGCCAGAACGGGTGGGGCCAACGCAATGGTGGACACATCTGCCGCCATTGCGGTTTCGGCCAGCACGGGGCTGGTGGGGTACCCTACATGGTCTGCCGGTGGGGTGGCGCTAAACATGCTGTTTAACCCGCGTATCAGCTACGGCAGCGTGCTGGCATTGCAAAGCCGGTATCAGCCCGGCGGGGGTGATGTGGGGCTGTGGCAGGTTTTGCAGCTTCGGCACAGTTTAAGCGCACACATGCCAGATGGCCCGTGGTTTACACATGTGGTGGCACAGGCTGTGGGGGCAGAAAACGCA
The DNA here is from genome assembly GCF_037901235.1 of Acetobacter sp. AC2005. Lineage (NCBI taxonomy): Bacteria > Pseudomonadati > Pseudomonadota > Alphaproteobacteria > Acetobacterales > Acetobacteraceae > Acetobacter > Acetobacter sp. AC2005. The sequence goes on along the minus strand of NZ_CP149625.1, from coordinate 675,937 downwards.
TGACAGATCAAAACAGTTTTGCATCCGGCTTTCCGCCCAACATGCCTGCATCCGGGCAGGCGGTGTTTGACAGGGCAGGGGCTGCGGCATCGGATTATAACGCACTTGTGGCCGTTATGCGCCGCATGTTGGTGGAGGTGCGCACCGCCATTCCCGTTAAGGTGTGTGCGGTTTGGGGTGCCGGTTTGGCCCCCGTGGGGTTTGTGGATGTGCAGCCCATGGTGCATCAGCAAGATGCCGCAGGCCAGACCACGCCGCATGGGGTTTTGTATAACGTGCCGTATTTTCGGCTTCAGGGTGGCGGCAGCGCTGTGGTGCTGGACCCGGCGGTGGGGGATATCGGGCTGGCCGTAATGGCGGACCGGGATATCCTGAATGTTAAAACCGCGCGTGCCGCCGCACCCCCCGCCAGTTTTCGCCACAACAATATGGCGGATGCGCTGTATCTGGGCGGTTTTTTGAACACGGCCCCCAGCCAGTATATTCAGTTCACACCCGATGGAGTGGTGATACACACACCCGGAACCGTGGAAATATCTGCAAAATCACTCAGATTTCAGGAGATGCCAGCATAAGCGGCAGCCTGAATGTGGGGCAGGATGTGCAGGCCGGTGGTGTATCCCTCACATCGCATGTGCATGGCGGGGTTATGCCCGGCAGTGGCAGCACCAGCACCCCGCAGGGTTAGGAGAAGCACATATGAAAACCTTGTTGCTGGACCGCGCAACGTGGGATCTGGCCGTGGATGCGCAGGGCAATATTGCCGTGGCGGATGTGCCCTATGCCACTGCGCAGGATGTTTCTAGCGCGGTGCGCGTGTTTAGGGGGGAGTGCTGGTATAACACGGCCCTTGGCCTGCCCTATCTGGCGGGTGTTTTGGGGCGCAACCAGTCTGCCGCGCTGTTTCGGGCCGATGTGGCGCAGGCCGCCCTTGACGTGCCCAACGTGGCGCGCGTCACATGTGTGCTGGCCAGCCTTGGGGCAGACCGCAAACTGAGCGGCCAGATTTATCTGACATTGCAAAACGGAAGCACAACCCTTGCCAGTTTCTGAAACCTCATTTGCAGCGGGTACCACATCTGTGCCCGCGCCTACGCTGGATGATACCGGCTTTGTGCTGCCGCAGGAGGCAGACATGCTGGCCGGTGTTCTGGCAGATATCAACGCCGCTTTTGGCAATACGCTCAATACGGATCTGTCCACCCCACAGGGGCAGTTGGCCACATCGCTTACCGCCATTTTGGGTGATGCGTATGATCAGATGTTGGCCGTGTTTAACGGGGTGGACCCTGCGCGCGCTTCTGGCCGGATGCAGGATGCCATTGGCCGCATTTACTTTATGGAACGCAAACCCGCCACGCCCACGGTGGTAACATGCCAGTGCACGGGGGTGGAGGGCACGGTTATTCCGCAAGGGGCCTTGGTGGCAGATGCCGCGGGCAACACCTATGCGGCAGATGCCGCCATTACGCTGGATACCACCGGCACAGGTGCGGGCACGTTTTCCTGCACCACGGTGGGGGAGGTATCCTGCCCGGCGGGCAGCGTGCGGCTGTGCCAGTCTGTTGCCGGGTGGTCTGGCGTGAGCAACGCCGTAGCGGGGGTGACGGGGCGTGAGGTAGAAGGCCGCACGGCGTTTGAAGCCCGCAGGCAGGCCGCTGTGGCTGTTAATTCCGTAGGGCCATTGGCTGCCATTCTGGCCGCCGTGCAGGCGGTGGAGGGCGTAACAGATGCGTATGTTGCAGATAACAGCAGCAATGTTGCGGTTACGCAGGGTGGCATCACCCTTGCGCCCTATAGCCTGTATGTGTGCGTAAATGGCGGCACAGATGCCGATGTGGCCTTGGCCATCTTGCGCAAAAAGCCGCCCGGCTGCGCCTATACCGGCAGCACCCGTGTAACGGTAACGGATACATCTGGCACCTACACCACACCGCCCAGCTATACGGTGGCGTTTGAGCGCGCGCAGCCCACGCCGCTTTATATTGTGCTTACTTTGGCAGCGGGTTCTGGCGTGCCCAATACGGCAACATCTGCCGTGCAGCAGGCGGTGCTGGCGTGCTTTTTGGGGCAGGATGGCTCGGCCCGTGTGGGCATTGGCGGCACGCTGTATGCCAGCCGGTTTTATGCCTGCGTGGCGGCGGTGGGCAGTTGGGCGCAGGTAGTGGATATTCGGGTGGGCACGGCAGCCAGCCCCACGGGTGTTACGGCGCAGGCCGATATCAACCAGATTTTCACGCTGGAACTGGCCGATATTACCGTGGAGTTTGCCTGATGCAGAATGTGGGGCAAACGGTGCTTTCTCAATACGCATGCTCGTCCAGCCTGAACGCGCTGCTGGAAGGCTGGAACCAGTGCTTTGATCCGGCACAGAGTATAGAAAACTGGTTTGCCAGCATATGGAACATAAAAACAGCCCAAGGCTACGGGCTGGATGTATGGGGCCGCATTGTTGGGGTATCACGCGTGTTGCGCATGGCATCGGGCCAGTATTTAGGCTTTGCCGAGGCCAATGACCTGACAGAGCAGGGCTTTAACACCGCCCCGTGGTATGCGGGCCGTGTTGTGGTGGGTGATTTTGCAAATTGCAGCCTGTCTGATGCCGGGTTTCGGCAGCTTATTTATGCCAAGGCGCTGGCCAATATTACGGATTGTTCCGTGCTCTCACTCAACGCCATTTTGCGCACGCTGTTTGCCGGGCAGGGCGATGCATGGGTGGAAGATAACGCCAACATGAGCATGACCTACGCCTTTGGCTTTGTGCCAACAGATGTGCAGGTTTCCATTATTGAAAACGCCGGCGTGCTGCCGCGCCCTGCCGGGGTTGCGGTTTCCTACAGCATCAGGGGCTGAAACACTTATGAAACAAGCAGATATTTCCGGGCGGTTTACAACGCCTATTGCGGCCTCTGCCTCAGCGGCCAACTGTGCGGATATTCCCGCAGCGCAAACCACGGCGGGCGATGGCTCGGCCAGCATGGCGCTGGGCTTTCCGCCAGAAACCTTTACAGAACGCGCCGCCGGTGGCGTGCCCCCGCGCGGGGCGGATATGAACGGGTTTTTAAAAACACTTTCCGCCGCCATACAGGTTTTGCAAACAGGCTATGTTGGCCCGTTTGATGCCAGCTTTGCCGCGGCCATTGGCGGTTACCCCGCTGGGGCCGTGGTGGCGGGCAGCGTTGCGGGCACGTTTTGGGTTTCTGGGCAGGATAACAACCTTTCCACCCCCGGCGCGCAGGGGGCTGCGTGGACAAACCTGTTCAGCGGGTTGCTGACATCTGCCCAAGCCGCGCAAAGCTTTTTTCCGCTCACAGGTGGCCAGATCAGCAATGGTCATTACGATAGCACGGGCGCATGGGGCGGCAGCGGCAGCAATGGCGCACCGCAGGCCGGTGATATTCCGTGGGGGCCGCAGTTTATTTCCCGCCTGGGGTATAACGCCACCATGAAGGCGCTGTTCTGCCTGCGCGATGCGTTTGAGCAATATGCTTTTGCCAGCGTGCAGCTTACAGATGCCGCAGGCGGGTGGTATGAATGGCAGTTCCGCCAGGATGGCTCCATCCATATGCCAGATGGTGCGGTGGTGGCCACGCAGGGCTGGGCCAACGGGGTGTTTCAGCCCGCAGGCAGCTATGTGGGGCAGGGCACGTATCAGGCCGATTTTGCCACGCAGGATGGGCGCGTTATCAACCTGCCATACGGGCAGCGCATTCAGTCCTTTTCCGTAAATATTCAGGATGGAGATGGCATTACCTTTCCGCAGGCTTTTGCGGGGGTGCCCACATCCGTGCAGTTGCAGTGCATGCAGTATGAACAACGCATGACACTGGCCATGCCAGAACAGGCCCCCACCGCCACGGGCATTGGCGCTGTGGGTGTGCGCTACGTGGTGGATGACCACGATGGCGCGGTTTCCACCCCCATTACGGTGTGGGTTACAGCTATTGGGCCAAGGTAAAAAACCATGACATGTTCTTGCAATACCGCAGGCACGGCGTGCTCTGTGCTGCCAGAAGGGGCCGTGCTGGCGCCGGGGTGGCAACCGGCCAGCGCACGTGTGCTGCCGGTTATGATAACACCGGGCCTGTGCCTGCGTGGCCAACTGGCAGAGCAGGTGGTGCAGGCATGGCCTGCGCGCAGCAGTGCAGATGCGCTGGATTATACGCTCACCCCCGCCGCATGGCTGGAAGGCACGGGGGATACACTGGCCAGTGTAACGGCCAGCGTGCCCACCGCCACCGGGCAGGATACGGATATGGCCGTGCTGTGGGTGACCATTATTCAAGGCATGGCCAGCGTGTTTTTGGGCAGCGGCCCGCCCGATACGGTGCAGACGGTGCAAATGGTGCTGCACACCGTGCAGGGGCGTAGTGTTACGGTAAGCATGCAGCTTTACATCAGCACAGAAAGTGCCGCCACGCTGGCGCCGCAGGTGCCCACCTTGGCCGATGGCACGCCCATACCGCCCAACGCATTGTTAGCCCCGCAAGGGGTTATCACCACCCCCACGGGCCAGCCCTATCTGCTGGCCTGAAGCATGGGGGTGGGAGCCAGCCCTGCTGCCCGCAGGCGGACAAGCCCACAGCGCTGTGATACAGTTTTGCCCAAAGAGATGGCCCGCCAGCAAGGCGGGTATTTGAGGCAAAAGGTATAGAAATGAAACCCAAACAACAGAAACCTGCTGATTCATTGGTGAACCGATTTAACGAGAACGTGGCTGTTAAAATGACAATCATGTTCGGCAGTATCTGGTGCGTGTATGTGTTTTTCCTGTTCTCTCTGGTGCCAGCGGTTGTGCCCCAGTGGCAGAACACGCTGCTGTATATCAGCAACTGTATCCAGCTTGTAGCGCTGCCCGCGCTGATGGTGGGCAACGCGGTGCTAAGCCGTGGGGCAGACCGGCGCGCGGCGGAAGACCATCAGGCCCTGCTGGAAATTCTGGGCGATGTGCGTGAGGAACTGGCAGACCTGAAAGACAAGACAGCCGGTTTGGCGCGTTCTGCCAACGAAGCCTTGCAACGTCCTGAACTGACAGACGTTTCCATTTCGGATCAGACGATCGTGAATATGGATGAGCCCGGGCAGCCGCAAAATAACGCCTGATCTGGCATCCGGTTTTGCGGTTTTCTGGTTTGCATTCGTCATCAGCCTGTCTGATCAGACTGGAAACCGCTCATGCCGCCTTTTTTCAATCCGCTGGCGCTGTTTGCCATTGTGATCACACTGGCAACAGCTTTTGCCATTATCAACCACCGCTACCTGCACCTGCCCACCACTATTGGCATTACGGCACAGGCTTTGGGGGTGGCCACGGTTCTGCTTTTTCTGGAGCAGGCCGTGCCCATGCCCCGCATGGATGCCGCCCGCGCGGTGCTGGATAGCATAAACCTGCCCGCCACCTTGCTGGATGGGGCTTTATCATTCCTGCTGTTTGCGGGCGCACAATCGGTAGATCAGCGCGAGCTGTGGCAGAACCGTTTTTCCATTCTGGCGCTGGCACTTTTGGGCACAATGCTGGCCGTGGCGCTGTTTGCCATGGGTATGTGGATGGCGTTTCCGCTGGTGGGGCTTGCGGTTTCCCTGCCGTGGTGCGTGGTGCTGGGGGCCATTCTGGCGCCAACAGATCCGGTTTCTGTTGTGGGCATGCTGCGCCGTTTGGGCCTGCCGCCCAGAGTGCAGGCCATTTTTGCGGGGGAAAGCCTGTTTAACGATGGCGTGGGCGTTGTGGTGTTTGCCGTGGCGGTGCAACTGGCAGAGGCAGGCACCATTGGCCCGTTGGGGGATTTGGTGTGGCAGATGGTGCAGGAGGTAGGCGGCGGCCTGCTGCTGGGCTTTTTGTGCGGGTGTTTGGCGGTATGGTGCATTCGGCTGGTAACAGATGCACATCTTGAACTGCTTATTTCCATCTCTCTTGCCAGCGGGGTGTACAGCCTTGCCAAAATGCTGGAAGTTTCTGGCCCCGTGGCGGCTGTTACGGCCGGGCTGGCCTTGGGCATGCCCCGCGCATTGGGGGCGCTCAGCCAGCACGGGCAGCGTGAAATCCGCAATTTCTGGATGATGGTGGATGAGGTGCTAAACGCCTGCTTGTTTGTGCTGATAGGGTTTTACGTGCTCAGCGTGCCCATACGTGTGCCGGTATTGCTGGCGGCTGTTCTGGCCATTCCGCTTTCCATTACCGTGCGGGCGTTAAGCGTGCTGCTGGCCATGCTGCCCGTGTATTTGCGCGATTCACAACGCTGGCGGGTTTTGGCTATCATGACATGGGGCGGCCTGCGTGGCGGTATTTCCATAGCCCTTGCGTTAAGCCTGGAACACGGGCCTATGCGTGATGTGCTGCTTGCAGTGTGTTATGCGGTGGTTGTGTTCACTATTTTAGTGCAGGGGTTAACAATGGAGCGCGTGGTGCGGCAGGTGCGCCTTGGTGCGGCGGAGGGATAAAACCGGATGTCCGCCTTAATACAACGTAAGGTGTGCTGGTGTGCGGCCCCCACGGTGCGGCGCTGTTGCCGCCAACGGTGGTGGATGGCCTGTGCGCTGGCCTCTGGCACGCTGCTTTCTGGCATGGCGTGGCCGGTTGGGGCTGCGTGGGCGCAGGCTGTTTCTGCACCACCTACAGGGCAAAAAGCCGCCCAGCATACGGCTGCACCCGCAACTGCACATGCGGCCCCCACAGCGCCCAAAGTGCTGGGCGCGCCGGTGCAGGCTTCTGGCCGCCCGCAGGTGGTAATAGTACGTGCCAACCCGCTGCATGCCAGCGCCGGGGGCGGGCTGATACACCCGCAATCTGAACCACAGGCCCAAAGCGTGGTGGGGCAGGAATACATCCGCCTGCAATCCCCCACCGCCACGGCGTTTGAGCTGGTTTCCCAACTGCCGGGCGCGAATGTAAGTGGGTCAGACCCGTTTGGGTTTTCACCGCAAACCAATATCAGCGTGCGCGGCATGAATGGAGATGCCATAGGCTACGTGCTGGAAGGCATGCCGCTGAACGATATTGCCTATTACACCGGCTACCCCAGCCAGTTTGCAGATAGCGAGAATTACGAAAGCATTGCCCTGCAACAGGGATCTCCCGATCTGGACAGCCCGGTAATGAACGCCGCTGGCGGGCTGATGAAGCTGCGTTTTCGCACACCGGCAGAAAAGGCTGGCGGGCAGTTGAGCGCCTCCTACGGCTCTTACGATACCAACCGCGAGTTCCTGCGGCTGGATACGGGCGAGATCGGGCATAATACCGGCCTGCGGGGCTTTGTGTCCTATTCTCATAGCGCCACGGATAACTGGCGCGGGGCCGGGCGGGATGAGCGCCAGCATGTTGATTTCAAGCTGGAAAAAACATGGGGCCAAGGCAACAGCGCGGGGCTGTTAGGATCCTGGAACCAAGCGGTGGACAGCTACTACCCACAGGTCAGCAAGGATGACTGGCGCACGTATGGCATAGGCGGCCCCAATAATCTGGACCGGCACTTCCATGCTGATGATGATTACGGTGGTTCAGACTACTGGCGGCTTTCTCGCCAGCCGGAACGCACGCTGTATCTGGCCGCGCCCTTGCAGTTTACATTGGCGGAGGGGCTAAGCCTGCATGTTACACCCTATGCGCAAGGTGCGTATGGCAATGCCGCAGGTGGCACGCAGTTGCCTACATCCGGCCTGTATAACGGCACGCAGGCCGTGCCCGATGTGCTGGATCTGCCCGTAACGGCAGATGGCTACAGCACGGTGCGGGCAGATTACACACAGCGCAGCTTTCGCTCCGGCTTTACATCTGCGCTGGAATGGAAGCGCGGCGTAAATGATCTGGTGCTGGGCTACTGGTATGATTACGGAGATGACACCGAGCGCGAAACCTTTGCTGCCGTAAATGGCAGCGGCAACGCGGGCAGCATATGGGGCGGGCGGCCCATTACGCTGGCCGATGGCAACATGCTGCTGGGGGCCAGCAACCACACTATCTCGCAAACCAATGCGCTGTTTGTGGGGGATCGGGTTTCGCTTTTGCATGATCGGCTGTTGCTGACAGCAGGTTTCAAGGAAGTAATGTTCTCGCGCACAGGCACAAATGCCGTGCCGGGCGCGCCCTACCACGCCAACATGAACACCGCCGTGCCCCTGCCGCGCTTTGGTGTGCGTTTTCAGATTACGCCGGAACATCAGGTATTTTTCAATGCCACCACCAACTTCCGCACCCCGGCAGAACCCGCCTTGTATGATGCGTATGACCCCACATCGGGCGCCATAACGCAAAAGGGCACATCCAGCCTGAAAAACGAATACTCCATAGCGGAGGAACTGGGCTACCGTTACGCAGGCAGCCGCGTTGTGGGCAGCCTGACGTTATTTAACTATAACTTCACAAACCGCCAGATTGCCACGTTAGCCATGATAAATGGCGCCCCGGTGGATTCCACCATCAATGCAGGCGGGCAGACATCTCGCGGGGTGGATGTGGAAATAGGTTTGCGCCCGTGGCACCACATCAGCCCCTATCTTTCGGGCGAATATCTGCACGCCACCATTGATAATGACCTGTATTCGGGCGGAGACCTGCTGCCCACACGTGGCAAGCGCGCCGTGCGCAGCCCCACGCTACAGGCCGCTGCGGGCCTGACATATGATGACGGGCACTTTTTTGGCGTGATGACCGTAAAATACACCGGTCACCAATACGCAACTTTCATGAATGATGAGCGCATGCCCAGCCATGTTACGGGCAATCTGGCGCTGGGGTATCGGATGAATGATGTTTCCGTGCTGCATCGGCCGGAGTTCCGCATGAACTTTATTAACATCACCAACCAGCATTATCTTTCCGGCGTGGCAGACCCCACCATGAACGCGCATGACACGCAGGGCCGCTATGGCACCACCATAGCCGGGCAAGCCCCGGACTATTACATTGGCGGCGGGTTTGCGGCTTTGTTTACAGCCTCCACCGGGTTTTAGGCGTGGCAGATCCTTCCCCCCAGAATACGGCGCAGTTTGGCGTACACGGTGTGCAGGAAAAGCGGGATTGGCCATGCCTGACGCTTGATGAAGTTTCTGATGTGCTCGCACATTTTGCCAACATGCCGCCTGCGCGGGATGTTGTATGGCACAGCATGCGCCCGTTTTCTGCCGCCTGTGTGGTGCAGCTTGCGGGGGAGGTTTCTGCCAGCGCCGGAGGTGCCAACGCAGGCGGGCAGGGTGCGCGGGTGACAAGCTGTGTGCTCAAACGCCATGCGCGTGCCCTGCGCAGTGCCACCATGCTGGAGCAGGAACACGCCTTTATTCGCCATCTGGCCAGCAAGGGGCTGCCCGTATGCCCCGCATTGGCCCTGCATGACGGGCACACCGCGCTGGAACTTGGCAACTGGACGTACGAGGTTTTCCTTCCCGCCAAGGGGGAAGATACTTACCGGGATGTGATGTCCTGGAAGCCGTATTTTTCCACCGCGCAGGCCCATGCGGCGGGGGCAGCACTGGCGCAACTGCACAAGGCTGCGGCGGATTACACAGCCCCGGAACGCAGCGCGGATGTAGCGGATAAAACCGCCCCGGTGGTGCCGTTGGTTTCCAGCATGTGTGTGGTGGGGCAAGCAGATTTTACAACTGCACTGCAACAGTGGGTGGCGCGGCAGCCGGGGCTGGTGGCGGCATTGGCCAACCGCCCGTGGCAGCAGGATGTGGCGCGGGATGTTTTGCCGTTTCATGAGCATGTGCGCCCGTTATTGCCCAGCGTAAAACCCGCTTGGGGGCATGGAGACTGGCACCCTTCCAACCTGTTCTGGCATGCAAACACGCCTGTTACCGTGCTGGATTTTGGCATGGCAGACCGCACCTGCGCCGCGTTTGATGTGGCCGTGGCCATAGAGCGCGCCATGGTAGATTGGCTGGCCTTGCCAAGCTGTGGCGCAACAGCGCAGCAGGCCCCGCATTTGGTGGTGTGGGACCAGCTTGCCGCGTTTGTGGCGGGGTATCAGCACATTCGGCCTTTAAGTGCGGCGGAGCGTGCGCAGGTGGTGGCGTTTCTGCCATTGGTGCATGTGGAATTTGCGCTGTCTGAAACAGCATATTTTGGAACACTGCTGCAAGATGAGGCCTCGGCCGAGGTGGCCTATACCGAGTATCTGCTTGGCCATGCCCGGTGGTTTGCACAGGCGCAGGAGGGGCGGGAACTGCTGGCCCGTTTGCCAGCCTTGCTGGCGGAGCAGGCGTAGTGTCCGGGTTGGAATGGCTGGCGGCCATTGCCAGCGCTTTGGGCGTGTGGCTTACGGGGCGCAGAACGGTGTGGTGCTGGCCGGTTATGCTTTTGGCATCCGTGCTGTATGGCGTGGTGTTTGCGCAGGACCATTTATATGCAGATGCCGCTTTGCAGGGCGTGTTTGCAGCTTTGGCGCTGTACGGGTTGTGGTGCTGGCTGCGCGGTGTGCAGGAAAGCGGGCAGGTGCGTATTGCCACCCCAACATCTCAAACCCTGTGGCGAGATACCGGCATAACAGCCGTGGCCGGTTTGGCATTGGGGTTGACCCTGCGTGCCATAACGGATGACCCCATGCCCCTTTCTGATGCCGGGCTGAGTGCATACAGCGTGCTGGGCCAGATATGGACAGCCAAGCGCTACCGCGCCTGCTGGGTGTTATGGATTGTGGTGGATGTTTTGTACGCGCTGCTGTTTGTGCAGCGCAGGCTGTTTGTAACCGCCGTGCTGTACGCGGCCTTTATAGGCCTTGCCGTACAGGGCTGGCGGCAGTGGCGCGGTGTGGCGGCACATACCCCATAAAAAACCACGCTAAAACAGAAAAAAGCCGCGCCCCGGTAAACAGGGCAGCGGCTTTTTACATGTGCAGGATATTGCCGGATTGTAGAATGCGTTTTGGAAATATCCTGCGTTATATAAGCCTATTTTCAGTAACCGCCCGGTGCCGCGTATCCGGGTGCGGCATAACCGGGGGCAGCGTAGCCCGGTGCTGCGTAGGTTGGGGCGGCATAGGTGGGTGTTGCGGGGGTGGCAACGGCCCCAATGGTGGCACTTACAACACCGGCAATAATGCCCGTGGTAAGGGATGTTAGTAGAAACTGGTTGCCATAGCGCATCCAGTAATAGCCAGATGGCGGGGCATACAGGCCGCGCTGGCCCTGCCAGTTGCGCACAATCCAGCGGTCATTACGGGGGCCATCGTAGCGGTCTCCCTTCCGCCAGGTGCGGTTCATGTCAAAGTTGTCACCACCGCGTGCGGGGCCACCACGGCCGGGGCGGTTGTTGTGCATGGCCGGGCCGGGGCCGCCACGCTGGCCACCGTGCATGGCGCCACCACCGGGGCCACCGTTTGGGCCGCCCTGTGGGCCACCACGGCCGCCGGGGCCGTTAAACTGTGGTTCGGCATGAAGGGGGGCGGATGCACACATCACGCCCATCATGGCAGCGGCTGCAAGATAACGGAATTTCATGTCAAACCTCTATGCTTCAATACGTCTGTTTTTCCCATACGCTTGTGGCAGAATTACGTTCCTGCTTTCAAACACATATATAAGGGGCAAGGGCAGGCGGCATGAGTGCGGTGCAATGCAGAGCATAAATCAAATTAACATAACGTATGTCTGTCAGCCTTTATTTTGTCTCAATTCTTTCCTAGCTTCATTTCTGACACGCACTGCCAAGTGCGGTGCCAAACATATTGAACGAAAGTATTGTTAACGATGAAAAAAGCTCTTTTCCTGCTTGCCGCTCTGGGTGTTGCTATGCCGGTTGCTTCTCACGCAGAAAGCAGCCACCACCACAAGCACGAACACAAGCACAACGAAAATGGTGACAACCAGAACGGCCGTGGTGATGAAAACCGTGGCGATCGTGGTGACCGCGGTGACCGTGGCCAGCAGGGTGGTGAACGCGGCGAACGTGGTGACCGTGGCCAGCAGGGCAACTTTGGCGGCGAACACGGTGGCCCCGGTGGCGAACATGGCGGCCCGGGTGGTGAACACGGTGGCCCGAACGGTGGCGACAACAACAGCAGCAACTAATTCTGCTGCATGTGGCCCTTATGGGCTGCATACAAGAAAAGGCGCTCCATCCGGGGCGCCTTTTTTTATGGGCCGCAGCCTTTGGGTGTTTTAGGCAAACACCACAGTGCGATGGCCGTTGATCATAACCCGATGTTCAACGTGCATCTTCACGGCCCGCGCCAGCACTTGCGATTCCACACCCCGGCCCGTGGCAATGTAATCTTCCACCGAGAGGTTGTGCGTAACCCGCGCGGTTTCCTGCTCGATAATCGGGCCTTCATCCAAGTCCGCCGTTACGTAATGGGCGGTGGCGCCAATCAGCTTTACCCCACGCGCATAGGCCTGATGGTACGGCTTGGCCCCTTTGAAGGAGGGCAGGAAGGAATGGTGGATGTTAATCACCCGCCCACTTAGTTCTGCACTCAGCGAATCCGAAAGCACCTGCATGTAGCGGGCCAGCACCACTAAATCGGCTTTTGTTTCTTTTATAAGGGCGCGCAGCTTGTCTTCCTGCTCGGCCTTGTTCTGCTTGTTTACGGGCCAGCAGTAATAGGGAATGCCCGCCTGTTCTGCCGTGGCGGCACTATCTGTGTGGTTGGAAACAATGGCCACAATATCTGCCTTAAGCCAGCCCACACGCACCTGATACAGCAGGTTAAGCAGCGCATGATCAAAGCGAGACACCATAATGATAATGCGCGGCAGTACGGCGGCATCATGCAGGCGCATGTTCATGCCAAAGTGTTTGGCCACGGGGGCCAGAACATCATTTATTTCTGCCAAACCACCCGGCGCGGGCGCATTAAAGGCCAGCCGCATGAACAAAGTGCCAGATTCCCGGTTGCTGAACTGGTGGGTTTCGGTTATGTCCGCACCTCGCTCTGCCAGAACGGATGTAACAGCCGCAACAATGCCGGGCTGGTCCGGGCAGGAAAAAGTAAGAATAAACTGCATGCGCTGGCGTATGCTCCTTTGTTCTTCTACTGGGCCTGTATAAAGGGCGCGGGGGCGCAATGGGCTTCATCTTGTGCCAGTGCACAGGGGGCTGCGCAATAGCTTGTGTTGCCACCTGTTTATAACCGGTGGGGCCTTGGGCAAATTGTGTGGATGGCCTGTGGATGAATCGTGGCAAGCCCGACTCGTCATGTTTTTTTCAGGTCAAGCTGATTCTGCTCTTGTCATAAAACGAATCTCTAAAAATCCCAGAAAACAGCCGATTCTGAACGTTTGTTCTCCTGCTCTGTAACAAATCTTATCCACAGAAAACGGGGAGAGAATGTGGGAAAAGCCTGTGGATAGTTTTGTGGAAGGCAGCGTGCCTATAGTGTTTTCCCGCGTTTCCCGCTTTGTTCTCCGGCAGGGGGTGTGCGGGTTTTTTTATGTGCGGTGGGGCAGATGGGCCGCCATGTAGGCGGCCAGCACCACGGCCTCGTTATGTGCCACATCGCGCGCGCCAAACAGCAGGGTGATGCGGCCTTTGCGGGCCAGATCAGCCAGTTGGTGCACGGCTTGGGGGTTGGCGTTTAATTCTGCCGTGTAGCGTTGGCAAAAGCCTTCCCACTTTGCGGGGTCATGCGCAAACCACTGGCGCAGGGCGGTGGAAGGGGCAATGTCCTTCAGCCATAGGGTGAGGGCAGCGCGCTCCTTGCTAATGCCGCGTGGCCATAGCCTATCCACCAGCACGCGGGCGCCATCATCTGGCTGGGCGGCTTCATACACACGGCGGATGCAGATATCGGGCTGATGGGGCATTGGGGCCTCTGGTTGCGGCAAGGGGCTTGTGGGTTTGAGGTCTGATTTAAGATGTGTTTTTAAGGCATCTTAAAGAGATGAATGGGCATACCAGCCCATCATGGTGTAAAAGGCCTCATGCGTCTGACACTGCACACAGATTATGCCCTGCGCACGTTGCTTTATCTGGCCGTGCACACCAACCGCCGCGTTTCCATTAAGGAGATTGCGCGGGTGTATGGCATTTCAGAAAACCATCTGGTCAAGATCATTCATCATCTGGGCCGGGGCGGGTTTATAGATACGCTGCGCGGCAGGGGCGGTGGGCTGATGCTGGGCCGTGCGCCGCAGGATATTCGTATTGGCGATGTGGTGCGCCATACGGAAGATGATATGGCGCTGGTAAGCTGCATGTCACCTTCCCCCGGCGCGCCGGGCAGCACGGAATGTCTGCTCTCCCGCGCGTGCCATTTGCGCGGCGCGTTGGGTGAGGCGCTGGATGCGTTTATGGCGGTGCTGGATAGCCGCACCTTGGCAGACATGCTGCACACCCCGGAACGCCAGATCTTGCAGGATGCCGAAGCCAAGCTGAGCACGCCTACGCCCCCTTAAAACCCACCCCGCAGGATGGCGCTTTGAAACTTGCCCCGCCTTGCCCTACAGTTGCAAACACTGCGGGAAGCATGGCGCACGCCCATTGCTGCGGCTTTCCTGCTTTGGGGCTCGCCCCGTTTCATGCACAAAAAAGGGCTATGGGTATGACACGCAAGCAACCACAAACAGTTTTGGTAACGGGTGCCACCGCCGGATTTGGGCATGCCATTGCGCTGCTTTTGGCCCAGCAGGGCTACCGCGTTATTGCCACAGGCCGCAGGCAGGAAAGGCTGGAGGAACTGGCCGCCCAAGCCAAGGGCGAGATTTTGCCGTTTAAGCTGGATATGACAGACGCCCCCGCTCTTGCCGCCCTGCCGCAAAGCCTGCCCGCAGGCTGGCAGGAGGTGGACGTGCTGGTAAACAACGCCGGGCTGGCGCTGGGGCTGGAAAAAGCGTGGGAAACCAACCTGCAAGACTGGCAGCGCATGATAGCCACCAACGTAACCGGCATGGTGGAAATTACGCGCGCGCTGCTGCCCGGCATGGTGGCGCGTAACTGGGGGCATGTTGTGGCCCTTGGCAGCACGGCGGGCACGTATCCGTACCCCGGTTCCAACGTGTATGGGGCTTCCAAGGCGTTTGTTGATCAGTTCATGCGCAATTTGCGCAGCGATCTGCTGGGCAAGCAGGTGCGCGCCACCACCATTGCCCCCGGCCTGTGTGGCGGCAGTGAGTTCAGCCAGGTGCGGCTGGGAGATGCCACCAAGGCCGAGGATGTTTACAAAGGCACGCACCCGCTTTTGCCCGAAGATATTGCCCAGACGGTGGCATGGGTTTTAAGCCTGCCTGCACATGTGAACATCAACCATGTGGAAATGATGCCCACCTGCCAGGCCTCTGCCGGTTTGGCGGTGGATCGCACAATGGCGGAGTAAGGTTTCCTTTATGTCTTTCTATTCCTGCCTGATCGTTATGCTCGGGGGCGCGCTGGGCACGTTGGCGCGCTATTTTGTTTCTGTTCTTACAGCGCCTATCAGCCGGTATATTCCGTGGGGCACCATTATTGGTGTGAACATGGTGGGCTCCTTTGTAATCGGCTTTTTTGGCACGCTTACGCTGGCATCTGGCCGGTATCCGGTATCGGAAACCACGCGGCTGTTTGTCATGCTGGGCATATGCGGTGGATACACCACGTTTTCCTCCTTCAGCCTGCAAACGCTGGACCTCATTCGCGTTGGGGGCTGGGGCCGTGCGCTGGTGAATGTGGTGCTGTCTGTTACGCTTTCTGTTGGGGCGGTGGCTGTGGGGCACATGCTGGCATCGCGCATGAACTCCCACGCCATTCTGGTGGCGCAGACCAACACGGAAGAAGAAGTGTAGCGCTTGTTTGCGGCAAGCAGAATCAGGCACAAAAAAAAGCTGCGGCCCGCAAAAGGGAACGCAGCTTTTTTTATTTAAGCCCCAGCGGAAAAAGAAAGTTCCGCCAAGGTTAAGCGCAATCTGTTAGGGCTTAGGCCGGAACCTTGCAGCCAATGCACAGCTTGTTGCCGTCCGGGTCCCGCAGATAGGCCAGATAGAGCGGGCCTACGCCGGTCTGGCGCACGCCGGGCGGGTTTTCAATGGCCTGTCCGCCATTGGCAACACCTGCCTTGTGCCATGCATCGGCCATGGCGGGGGAGGCAGCTTCCAGCCCGATGGTGCCACCGTTGGCCGGGGTGGCGGGTTTGCCATCCAGCGGCTTGGTAACCACAAAACGCTGGCCCTGCTTGGCATAAACCAGACGGCCATTGGGGTGAATTTCTGAAGGGGGAATATCCATGGCTTCAAAAATGGCATCGTAGAATTTTTTGGAGCGGGCAATATCGTTACTGCCCACGACAATATGCGTAAACATCAGATGTAAATCTCCGTCTGTTTTGACGGAGGAGAGCTTACGCCGCCATAATGTGAAGGAGAAGGGCCGCTAGCTTATGCCCGCAATGCGCGCAAACTTGCGCTGGCGGCTAAAAAACAGTTTTTCCGCAATCCAGAACACAGCGCTCTGCCATTTGCCGTGCGGGTTAACGCCAATGGTCTTGAACACCATGTTGGTGACGCGCCGCAGGTGCTGGGGCTGATAGTTCTTCATGGCGCGGGACATATACGCTGCAATGCAGCGCGTGTGGTCATACGGTATGTTTGCGGGGTCGTTCGTGGTGTAGTAGGCGGATGCCAGCTCATCATCCTCGCTTTCCGTTACGCGGCCAAGGGCAATGCGTGCGCGTTGCAGCGTGCCAATGTTTTCGCGCTTCAGGTAGCGGTTCATGTGGTCATAAAACAGTTTGAAGTGGCGGAACTCATCCGCCGCAATCTGCTTGCACAGGGCCTTCAGCACTGGTTCTTCCGTGGCATCGGCCAGCGCGGAATAAAAGGAGGAGGTGCCTGTTTCCACCATACATCGGGCAATCAGCTCCCCCGTGCGGGAACCGCGGACAGATTGCTCCACTTCCAGCGGAATCTGGTAAAAATCGCGGTAACGCTGGAAGGCGGCGTGGTAATCCCACGTGGGGTCTGCCAGCATGGCCCAGCGGCCCAGGGCATCACCGTGCTGTACTTCTTCTATGGCCCAGTGGTCTGCGGCTTCTCTAAAGTCCGGGTCATCACGGAACACGTTGTTCAGGTACAGCGCGTAATCCACGCTGTTGCGTTCCACTACCGAGGCCGCCTTGATGGCAGGCACCAGTTGCGGATCTACTTTAGAGGGATCAAACTGATCCCAAGGCAGTTGGTCGATCTGCCAGTGTTTCATAAGCCCGGGCCTCCCTTTCCTGCCTTTTTTGCGCGTATGCGTGGTTTATATGCCGTGCAGGCCCGGTTTGCGCCAGAGCCAAGGCATGAAAAAACCTGATGGCCGGATTTCTAAACCATCCGGCCTTGGCGTGAAAAGCTGAAAAAACCCAAACAAGCCAGATAACACCCAAGGTGTGCTCTGGCTGCCGGGGCATAACGCGGCAGGGGCTTATAAAGGTGCCGCGTGGTGTTTAGCCTGCTGTGGGGGGCACAATTTCTGGCAGTTCATCACCCGGCTGCGGGGGCGGCAACTGGCGGGGGCGGCGGTTTTCATCCAGCGCCACAAAAATAAATTCGCCTTCCGTCACCTTGGATGTCAGATGCGTGTGGCGGGCGCGGCGCCATGTTTCAACATGAATGGTAAGTGATGTGCGGCCCGAGCGGATAATGCGGGTGTAAATGCTGACCTCATCCCCCACCACCACGGGTTCCATAAAAACAAGGCTGTTAATGGCAATGGTGGCGCACCGCCCATTAGCCCGAAAAGCCGCAGTGGTGCCGGCTGCAAGATCCATCTGAGAAACAATCCACCCGCCAAACACGTCTCCCGCCGGGTTGGTGTCTGTGGGCATGGCCACCACGCGGATGGTGGGGATATCTGTGGGGATTTGCGAATTCTCTGAACGGGGCATGCAGTACTGTTCCTTCTGGCAGGAGCCTTATGTTCTGACTTGCAGGGAAGAAGCCGCCCTGCACGAAAGCATTGCCCGTAGGATAGCCCGTAAACATGGCGGGATGCAGCTTCAGTTTTTCGTGATCAAACCTGCCTTGAGCGTAGCGCGGGTGGCGGTGTGCCTGCGTGTGTGTGGCATTTTCATAACACTGGCGTAAATTTTTTTAAAACGTTTACTATTTATAAATAGAATCAAAATAAAAATGAGGTCACCGCCCGTTAATACTTAATAAATGGTTAACGACGGTTGTATTTATCCAGTAAGGGTTTCACGCGCCATGGCCATCAATCTAATATTTGATAGGGTAATAGATTACTCGGTTGAGGATCTGCTCAATCTTAACCTAACCGGCAACATTCTGGTAACGCGGGATGCCAACACCCCGGCGGGAGACCCCGTGGTGGTGAACCTGAGTGATCTGGCCGATGTGCAGGCGCTCAGCAGCATTGTGGTGGAAAATGGTGCCACGGTTATAGCTGGTGGTGGCCTGGCCTCTGTTGGGGCTATTAAAAACATTACGGTAGATGGTGACACGCTGGAACTGGCAGGGAGCGTTATTTCCGCCAACGTGCTCAGCTCCATCAACGTTGGGCCAGAAGGCGGCAACATTAAAGTGGATAGCTCTGGCATTGGCGTGGGTGTGCTTTCCAACGTGGTGACGTTTGTTGATTCAAACGGCAAAACAACGGACACTGTTCCCGCTAATTTCACGGTGGATTTTCCCGATTCCCAAACCATCTACGGCTATTATGATGCGGGCACCAACACCACTATCGTGGGGCTGGATCTGGATATTTTGGGGTTTGATGTGTCGTTTGGCCCAAGTATCAAGATATCTGGCAATCCGTTTGGGCTGAGTTCGTGGGGTATTACAACATGGACAGACTCTTCCAACCCGGATGGCACAGGCGGCATTCTTATCTGCTATCTGGCTGGCAGCATGATCCGCACCCCCAAAGGGGATGTAGCGGTGGAAGACTTGCGCGTGGGTGATACCGTGCTGGCGTATAAAAACGGTGCGGCAGAACCCACAGAAATTGTATGGGCTGGCCACGCACAGGCAAAAGTAAACCCCAGCCTGCCGGATGATGAGGCCGGATACCCCGTGCGCATTGTAAAGGATGCCATTGCAGAGGGCGTGCCCTACAAGGATATGCTGGTAACGCCCGAACACTGCCTGTATTTTGATGGCCGCTTTGTGCCGGTGCGTATGTTGGTAAATGGCAGCAGCATTTTTTATGATCGCACATTTACATCCTACACCTATTACCATGTAGAAACGTCCGAACATGCCGTTATCATGGCTGATGGTATGCTGAGCGAAAGCTATCTGGATACGGGCAACCGTGCCAGCTTCCGCAGCACTGGCGTGGTAATAGCCAGCATTGGCGGCAAAGCGCGCAATTGGTCTGTAGATGCCGCAGCCCCTTTGTGCACGCAAAAAGAGTTTGTGCAGCCTCTGTTTGAAAAAATTGCAAACAGGCACATGGCAAAAGGGCGCACATCTGCACAGGTTGCGCAGCGTGAGTTGCTCGCCAACCCCGATATCTGCCTGCACACCAACACGGGCAAGCGTATCCGGGCCATAAAAATGCAGGATGGGCATTACACCTTTATGCTGCCTGCCAATGTGCAAAGCGTGCAGATTGTCTCCCGCACCAGCCGCCCGTGTGATGTAGAAGGCCCGTTTGTAGATGATCGCCGCCAACTGGGTGTGGCCGTGGGGCGCATAACCTTGCGTGATGCCCGAAATGTTGTTGAGGTTTCAGCACATTTGCAAAATCAGGAACTGCCCGGCTGGTACGCGCTGGAACAGAACAGCACTGCCTGCTGGACAAACGGCAACGCCACGCTGGATCTGAACGCGCGCCCAACATCTGGCATACGGATGCTAAGCATGCAGGTGCTGGCGGCAGGCCCTTATCTGGTATCTGATGCGCCAGAAGAACAGCTTGCCAAAAGTGCCTGAAGCCAAGGTGTAAAAGTAGGGTGGTTTGAAAAAACCCTGCTTTGCACATAAAAAAACGGGGTATCGGCTACCAAAGTGCACGCCGGTGCTCCGTTTTTTGTGGGCCGCGTTAGTTGCGGATAAGCATGTAGTTGACCGTTACATCAAAGTTGATGAACTTGTCTTTCATATCCGGCGGCACGGGCGGCAGTTGCGCCCCGTGGAACATACCTATTGTTGCGGAATCCAGATCGGAAGATCCAGACCCGCTGGTAAGGAACACTTTGAACACATGCCCCGTGCGGTCCAGAATAACATGCACGGATGATGGGCCTTCATCCCCCCGTTCTGCCGCATCTGGCGGATAATACAGGTGGCGCTGGATCCATTCATCAATTTCCGCCGCGTAATCACTGCTCACACCATGCACTGTGGTGCGTGATGCGTAGTGGGCGTTCAGCTCACCATTTTCCACCATCGGGCCAATGGAAAGGTCAATCGGGGCGCTGGATCCACCGGGGCGGCCACGCTGCTTGCGGCGCGGGGCCGGGGCCTCGTTAAAGGACATATCCATGGGGTGGTCCAGCGGAGATGGCTTGTGGTGGCTGGGCCGGGGCGTGGGTTTGGCGTGCGGTGTTGGCCGCGCAGGCTGCGGCGCCTTGGGCTTGTGGCCCGTAACCGGGTGCGATGGCTTGGTTTCTGTCTTGTTTTCCACCGGCTTGGGCAGCCCATCATCAGATGGCGGCAGAATAGGGGCGGAGGGTGCCTCCTCTGTCGGGGGTGTGGGCGTGGGCTCGGCATCTGCCGGGGTTGGGGGTTCGTTACTGGTTTGGGCGGCGTGCTTGGCCTCGTTCCCGCCCCCTGCATCGGGGGATTGCGCGCCCACCATGCCGCTGGAGGCCTGCGGTTGAGAGAACACCATTTCCACCCCGGCGGCCTGCTGCGCGGCATCGGGGGAGCCCTGGGGCTTATGGTGCGTGGCCTGATACAGCAGGGCGGCCAGCAACAGCACATGCGCTAGAAAAGAGGCCGTAAGCACGGGCCCCAATGTCGGGTCTGCGTATATTTCCTTGCGGATAAGCGGGGTGGAGGTGCCCCTAACATTCACGCCCCGCGTGCGCGGCACAGGTGCAGCGGGAAAAAGGCGTGCGCGCACATCTTCCGTATCGGGTTGGGATGTGCGGGGGCTGGCGGTGTTTTCCGCTGCACTGGTGCCGTTATCGGGCAGCAGCCGGGGTTCCTGTCTGGCAGGATGGCGGGAAGAACTGAACCTGTCGATCATGACCCGCCCGTTATTCTCCACCTGTTCCGCAGGGTTTACGCATACCGGCCCCATGCCAGTGTGGTGCGTATTGTGTCATGGCTGCTGCTGTGGTGCCAGAGGAAGTTTGCATGAAGTTTGCCACACCGCAGGCCCATGCCGGGGCAGGGGCCATACGGTGTGGGGGAGGTATGAGGCGTTACCAGATTTTTACGCGCTGATCTGGCGCAAGGTAGAGCTTATCTGTGGGCTGCACCTTCCATGCCTCGTACCACGCATCAATGTTGTGCATGGGCATGTTTACACGTGCCTGCGGTGGGGAGTGCGGGTCTGTCACCACCAGACGGCGGATGGTTTCTTCGCGCAGTTTTTCACGCCACACCTGTGCCCAGCCAAGGAACACGCGCTGGTCTCCCGTCAGGCCATCCAGCTCTGGCGCGGGTTTGCCTTTGAGCGAGGCATGATACGCATCCAGCGCCAGTGTGAGCCCGCCCAGATCTGCAATGTTTTCACCCATTGTCAGCTTGCCGTTTACGTGCACGCCGGGCAGCACCTCAAACGCATCAAACTGCGCGCCAAGCCGGTCTGCCAGTTTCTGGAACCGGGCGGCATCTTCCTTTGTCCACCAGTCATGCAGGCGGCCGTGTTCATCAAACTGGCGGCCTTCATCATCAAAAGAGTGGGTCATTTCATGGCCGATCACGCCGCCAATGGCCCCGTAGTTTACGGCCATATCCGCCTTGGGGTTAAAGAACGGCGGTTGCAGAATGGCGGCCGGGAACACAACCTGATCAAACAGCGGGTTGTTATAGGCGTTCACGGTTTGGGGTGTCATGTCCCATTCATCACGGTCCACGGGTTGGTCCAGCCGTGCCAGCCAGTAGCGCCATTCATACGCCACGCCGTTGCGGGCATTGCCGTACACATCGCCCTTGTGCACTTCAAGGCTGGCATAATCGCGCCATTTGTTGGGGTAGCCTACCTGAATTTCAAAGTTTTCAAGCTTGCGCAGCGCGGCCTGCTTGGTGGCGGGGCTCATCCACGTATTGTTGCGCAGGCGCACACGGAAGGCATCTTTTAAGTCCGTGGTCAGCTTTTGCATGGTGGTGCGGTTTTCTGGCGGGAAGTAACGCTGCACATACACCTTGCCCAGCGCCATGCCCATGGCGGAGCTGGTGGCCTGTACGCCGCGCTTCCACCGTGCGGGCAGGGAAGGCTGGCCGGTAAGGGATTTGGTAAGCGCAAAGCGCGCCTGCTCAAACCGGTCTGGCAGGTAGGATGTGGCGTTTTCTACCAGATGCGCGGCCAACCATGCGCGCAGCGTATCCATATCCGTATCGGCCACCACGCGGGCTTCTTCCGTAATGGCGGAGGGTTCGCCCACAACCAGCACGCGCTTGTCCAGCCCCTGTTCGGGCAGGCCCGCGGCGGAAAGCCAGATGGACCATTCAAACCCCGGCGCGTTTTTGGCCAGATCAGCCACCGTCATCGGGTTGTAGGTTTTTTGCGGGTCTCGCAGGGTTTCACGCGCCCAGTGGGCTTTGGCCAGGCGTGTTTCAAACGTTACAATAGCTGTGGCGGCTTTTGCGGGTTCTGGCCAGTCTGCCAGTGTGAGCGCCTTTTCCACATAAGCCTGATAGGCCTTTTTCTTGCTGGCAAATTCCGGCTTCAGGTAATAATCGCGGTCTGGCAGGCCCAGCCCGGCCTGATCCAGATTAAGCGCATAGCGCGTGGGGTCCTTGGCATCTGGGTTGATACCCAGAGAGAACGGCGAGAACTGGAAGTTACCGGGGCAGGAGCCCGTAAGGGCTGCCAGATCAGACGGCGTTTTGATGGCGCGAATGGCGTCCAGATCTTCCTTGAGCGGGCGGGTGCCAAGGCTTTCTACCGCGGCCTCATCCATATAGGAGGCGTAAAATGTGCCCAGCTTTTCTTCAATGCTGCGCGGGTTTTCCACCGGATGGGCGGAAAGATCATTCAAAATACTCTGCACCCGTGTGCGGGAAAGCTCGGCCAGCGCGTTGAAGGGGCCATAGCTTGTCATGTCTGCGGGAATTTGCAGGTGGTCCAGATAGGTGCCGTTGGCGTAGCGGAAAAAGTCGTTCCCTGGTTTTACGCTCAGGTCCCGTCCTTCCAGGTCCACACCCCACGGGCCAAAGCTGGCAGGGGCTGGCTGCGCTGTGGGGGCGGATGGTGCGGCATGTGCCGGGGCAGAAGCGCCGGTGGTGGCGCCAACAAGGGCAACAGAAAGCAACAATGCGCCACGCAGGGAGGAACGGGAGAGGAGTTTGGACAAATGAAGTCTCCGCTTTCTTTCTTTTGGGGCAGGTGTGCGGGGCAGGCCCACCCACCTGAGTGTTCGGAAACAAAAGAATATTTCACCCCACCTTACCTCCGCCACGGAGGGCTGCCTACCCCGTGCGGTGCAGGCAAGCATGGGCTGACCGTAAGGGAATGAATTTTTTTTGCCAGCCCTGTATGTGTGCTTGCATCTTGCAGGCATCCCCCGCATTAGGGGGCTGAAACACACATATATGTTATGCGTTGCACGTTATGCGGCGGCCCGCAGGTGCACAAAAGCAAGGGGTATGGCGTTATTTCTGGCCGATCAAGAAACAGGCAGCGTGTTGCCATGGGGCTGGGGCCACACCAGTGCAGGCGTTTTGCGGCGCAGCGGGCGCGCCGCGTTTTGCGCTGTGCCGGGCTTATGGCGCTGGGCCTGTGGCCCATTATGGCGCAGGCCGCCCAACCCGATGTGGCAGAGCACCAGCCCCCCCATGCCCATGGGCGGCATAATGCAGGTGCGCATACCGCCCACCATGCAGGCCCGCCCAAAGCGGTGGAAGCCCGCAGCAGCACATCTGTGCAGGTGAACGCCCACCGGTATGATTACATGTTTCAACCCGCCCAGCACGAGCCAGATGCCACCACGCACCTTACGGCGGAGCTGCTGCGCAACCGTGATATCACCACCCTGCGCGGGCTGGAGCACGTGGCCCCCAACTTAACCATGCAGAGCATTAACGGCACGGCCTCCACCAACTTTTACCTGCGTGGCTCCGGGTTTAATGACTTCACCCAGAACAACATGCCCACCGTGCTGACCTATGTGGACGATGTAGCCTACCCCTACGCCGCCATGACAGACGGCATGATGTTTGATCTGGCCAGCGCCAGCGTAACCCCCGGCCCGGTGGGCACGGAGCACGGCCAGTCCACCACGGGTGGGGAAGTGCATTTGCGCACGGCAGATCCAACAGATACGTGGCATTTTGGGGCATCGCAGGATATTGCCTCCTACGCCCGCAGCCGGAGCGAGGCCTATGTTTCTGGCCCGTTGGCCAAGGGGCTGGATTTTCGGCTGGCGGGGCAAACACGCCAAGGCGGCGGCTGGCAGCGAGACCCCGAAAATGGTGATCATTTAGGCGATGCCGATTTATGGGCCCTGCGCGGCAAGCTGCGCTGGCGGCCGGATGATAAAACCACCATCCAGCTTGGCGGCCATTTTGTGCAGGACAACAGCGAGGTTGTAACCCCGCAGGCCGTGCACCGCATTATCGGTTCCACCCCGCTGCCCGATTACGGCATGGGCACAGATGCGCAGTGGTCTTCCAATTCCACATTCGACAAGCTGATCGGCCGGCGTGATGGGTTAAAACCCAGTGAGCACAACCAGTATTGGGGCGCGGATGTGCATATTGTGCACGATTTCGGGCCGGTAACGTTTACATCCGTTAGCGCGTTTGAAACCGAACGGCGCGGCGAATACACAGATCAGGACGGCACAGCACGGCAGGAGGCCGATACCTACCGCACCATAGATGGCAACGTGTTTACGCAGGAAGCGCGGTTAAACGGTTCTGCCCTTGGTGGGCGGCTGAACTGGGTTGTGGGTGGCTATTATCAGCGCAGCCAGATGAACCAGCGCTTCTTTTTCAACTACACGGATTACGCCGCGCGCGGCTACATGATGTCCACCTCCTTCGGGCAGAACCAGCAAAGCGTTTCGGAATTCGGGCATGTTAGCTACCGGCTGCCGCATAACGTCACCATCTGGGCGGGGCTTTTGCACGAGCTGGATGACCGCAGCATTACGGGCCTGACATCGCAGATATTTGGCGGGGCCACGCACAACTTCCACGCAGAAAGCACGGCCTCCAACCAGTTTGCGGGGCAGGTAGGTGTTTCATGGCAGTTCGTGCCCAATGCCATGCTGTATTATAAAATGAGCAAGGGCTTTAAGCCCGGCGGCTTTACGGCCAACAACACGCAGGTGCAGGCGCAGCTAGACCCCTTCCACCCCGAAACGGTGCTGACATACGAGCTGGGCTTTAAATCAGACCCCATACCCAACCGCCTGCGCATTAACGGTGCGGCGTTTTATAATGATTACCATAACCAGCAGGTTGTGGGCACGGTGCTGATTCCCGATTACGGCCCGTTAAGCGAGATTACAAACGCCCCCAAATCTGAAAGCTGGGGTTTTGAGGCCACGCTGGAGGCCAACCCCATAAGCCGCCTGCACATTATGCAAAACATTGGCTGGCAGCGCGGGGATTTTCAGAACTTCCCCAACGTGGATCGCACCGCCACCAACGCCTATTACGCCAAGCACGGCACATGGAACGCGATAGAGCGCAACTTTGCCGGGGTGGATAATGGCTCCCCCAAACTTACCCTGAATGGTGAGGCCATGTGGCGGCAGCCTTTGGGCAAGGGGTATCGGCTGGATTTTGGGCCGGATTGGCAATACCGGGGCAGCCAGGCCATTGTGGTGGGTGGCACGGGGTATCAGCGCCTGCCATCGTACTTTTTGCTGGGCGCGCATGTGACGTTCCGCCCGCCTTCTGGCAAGTGGGAGGCCACGCTTTACGCCCGCAATATTCTGGATAAACGCTATGCAGAAAGCGGCGGCATGGCCACCACCACGTATTTTTATGTGCCCGGTGAGCCACGCTTTATTGGGGGGCGTGTTTCCTGCGGGTTTTAAGGGGTTTGTATGCGCCGCTGTGTGGTAACGGCGGCTTTATGGCTTTTTTTGAAATATATTTTATAATACTGAAAATGCATCACATATACTTATAAAAAAAGAAGCATACATTCTATTTTATTTATTATAGTTAAGAAATTACTAATAAAATACCCCCCAAAAGATAATAAAGAACCCAATAACTTTGGTAATTAATAAAACCAATAAATTACCGCTGGAGTTAATTTACGTATGGGAAGAATGTTAGTTTTATATTAAATAATTGAACAAAACACTCCACCAGAAAATATTTTTTCTGATGAAAGTGGTGATCTTGATATTTTAAGAATTGAAAGTGGTTATATCCGTGTCAAGTACAAATAACATTGTTGTAAGTAATGGTGTTACGGACCAAGTTTATGACAACAATAAAGGCAGCTATAGATGGGGAAATTACCTTGGTAATTCTGTCAATAATGCGCAGGTGAATGGTGGCGGTAAGCTGGATATTGGCTCTGGCGGCACAGTTAACCATGTTGCGGCGCTAGGTTCTGCCGGTTATTATGGTGGATCTGCTTCTTTTGCCACAATTAGTACAAATGGGAATGGCGGCTCTGCGGTTGTTGAAAACTACACAATCAGCAATTACGCATTGGCCTATGCCAGCAGCGGTGGTGAACTGACGAATGGCAGCATTAACGGTGGTACGGCCGAAATTGGTAACGGCGGCCTGATTGCAAACACCAATATTTACGGCAGCGGTAATTACAGCAATACAGCAATACAGCAACCGCCAACCGAACACAGAACTATGTAAATATTGAAAATGGCGGCACGGCCAATGGTATTACCACCATGGGGGGCAGCCTGAATGTTCAAAAAGGTGGGTTGGTAGAAAACTCCCACGCCTCTTCCGGCTATATCAATGTTAGCACAGGCGCTACAGGCACGGGCAATACCGTTTTTGAAGGTGGGCAGCTTAATGCCTTGGGTGGCACGCTTACAAACAGCATCATGTCTGGTGGTGAACTGTGGGTGAGCAGCGGCGGCACGGCCAATGGTGTTAAAGATGGCAGCAGCGGCACGGCAGTTGGCCGCGCTTATGTTTCTGGCGGCACGCTGGAAAATGCAACAGTAAGTGGTGGCACCGTATTTGTTGGCCAAGATGGTGTGTTTAAAGACAGCACGCTTTATGGCAGCGGCACCCTTGCCAACACAGATTCGGCCAACCGCACGCAGGATTACGCCAATATCAGTGCGGGCGGCACGGCATCCAGCATCACAATAGAGGGCGGAAGCCTGAATGTTCTGAAAGGGGCATCGGTAGAAAGTTCTATAGCTTCTGCAGGCTATATCAATGTTAACGCAGGCGCTACGGGCGCGGGCAACTCTGTTGCAGGTGCGCAGGCGCAGCTGAATGTGCTGGGTGGGTCTGTTACCGACACTCAGGTAAGTGCAGGGCAGTTTAATGTGCAGGATGGTGGCACGGCCACGGGTGTAACCGTGTCTGGCGGTGTCATGAAGAACGTGGCCGGCACAGTGATCAGTGCAACGGTTTTGGGGAGTGGTTCCACCAATGTTGTCAGCGGTGGTGTGCTCAGCGCATCCATGGTTGAAAGCGGCGGCGTCATAAATGTTGATAGCGCCAGCAAGCTGGTAGGTGCAACCACCATTAGCAATGGTGGGCAACTGGTTCTGAATGGCTCTGCAGGTTCAGGTGATATTCTGCTGGCTGGCAGCAGCTCCCTGCTGACCATCAGCGGTGATACCATGCCTACCAATAGCATTGACGGGCTGAAAAATGGTGGCCGGATTGATCTTGTAGATCTCAAAACCGTTACAAGCGTAACCACAACGTCTTCTGGCATCAGTTTTTCTGGCACGAATGCAGAAGGCAATGCTGTTGTTTTCCAGCTGAATGTTCCGAATGCAGATAGCATTGGGGAAAAGATTGTTGCTGATGGCAACGGTGGTTTTTATTATGAAGTCTGCTTTCTTTCTGGCAGCATGATCCGCACGCCAGATGGTGATACTGCGGTGGAAGACATTCGGATTGGTGATGAGGTTGTGGCCTTTGATTGGCAGGCCGGTAAGGATGTTGCGCGCCCGGTTGTGTGGGTTGGCAAGGCCCATGCCACGGTGCGGGCTGAACTGCCGGATGATGAGGCCGGATACCCTGTGCGCATTCTTAAAAATGCCATTGCGGAGGGCGTGCCTTATAAGGATATGCTGATTACACCGGAACACAGCCTGTTCTTTGATGGCAGGTTTGTGCCTGCGCGTATGCTGGTGAATGGCGTTTCCATCTTTTATGATAAATCCATTACCTCTTACGATTACTACCACGTGGAAACAGCACAGCATTCCGTTATTACTGCGGATGGTATGCTGACAGAAAGCTATCTGGATACGGGTAACCGTCGCACGTTCCAGCAGGAAGGGACAGTTGTTAGCCTGCGTGACGCAGTGCAGAGCTGGGTAAAGGATGCTGGAGCACCTTTGTGTGTGGATCGGGCTTTTGTGGAACCCCTGTTCTATGCCCTGAAGGCACGCTGCAACATTGCGGCAGGCGCGCAAAAACCTGTTGAAAGTGTAAAACTGGTGATGAATCCGGATTTGCACCTTGTTACGGAAAAAGGAGCCACCATCCGCCCTGTTCGGCAGGAAGGCCAGCGTTACAGCTTTATGCTGCCTGCCAATACGCAATCTGTGCGCATTGTCTCCCGCGCCAGCCGCCCGGCGGATGTGATTGGCCCATTTGTAGATGATCGCCGCCAGATGGGTGTGGCCGTGGCGGATGTGCATCTTTTGTCCGCCAAGCAGCAGTATAACATTACGGCGCATTTGCAGGCCCAAAAACCCATGGGCTGGCATGATACGGATTGGACAGATTGCGCATGGACCACAGGTGATGCCGTATTGCCTTTGGGAGATTATCTGGCGCACCGTAATATGGGGCTTCTGATTATCAATATCCGTGCTGCCGGGCCGTATCTGGCAAATACGGAAGAAGCCGCAGTTGGCGTGGCGTGTTCTTCCTAACCATATAACGCCATAACATTATTGGGCAGGATGTTGTTTTAGGCATCCTGCCCATAATGTTATGTGGTGCTTGGGATATGAATACATTTAAGAACAAGGTAAAGTATAACAACCGCGTGATTCACGTTTTAGAGAGAAATAGGACAGAACTGGTCACTAAAAAACTATTTCTTATTTGCAGGTAACGCTGCTTGTATTGCCTCCGTTCTTGTTTTCTTCAAACGGAGGTCTGGTTATGGCCGGTAAAAACGGTGCGTGCCTGATGGCTTTGGCGTTGCTTTTGGGGGCGTGCAGTTCTCGCATTGCGCTAAACGAGGCCTCCTTTCCCATTCAGGATCTGCCGGTACAGCATTTGGTGCAAACGCCGGTGGCCTATAGTTTTGCTCCGGGTTTTGCCAGGCAGAACGCGCAAATAGCGTGCAGCCTTGGCGTAAATTACACCACAGACCTTGGCGCTTCTGCCGAAGAGCGGTTGCAGCAGGCCATTCATTCCAGCTTTGCCCATGCGCAGCAGGAAACCCCGCCTTCTCACGGTTATACGCTGGCCCTTTCCCTGCAAACGGCGGATGAGCAGGTGAGCGTTAAGGGCGGCATGTGGGATAACAAATACACGGTGGACACCACGCTTAAAGGCACCGTGCAGGTGTTGAACGCACAGGGCCAACCCGTGCAGGTGGTGCCCATTACCGGGCAGGGCAGCAACACGGTGGCCGGAAGCTGCGGCGCACTTAAACGCGCCATGGTGCAGGCCAGTGAAAAAGCCGTGGCCCAGATTGGCAATGACTTTGTAGCCAAAGTGGCAAATGGCCACGTGTTGAACTAGCACATGGCCGAAGGCACCCGTTAAAAGCAGGCGGCCCCAAGCTTACGCCAAGGGCCTGCATACCCTTTAATACGGTAGAAAATCAGGCAGAGTGTGCCTGTGTTTCTGCCTCTTTATGGTTTTCCACAATATATGGGCCACCGGCCTGTACGGTCATGGAAAGCATGCCCATGTTGCCGTGGGTTAGATACCCATCTAGCGGCAGCAGGGCATCACCATTTGTCCATACGCAGCCCGCGGGTTCTGTAGCGTACCAACCAGCGGGTTTTTCAGCTTGCAGATGGACTGTGATGGCATGCTTGTCATCGGCAGACAGAAGCTGAATGTCTGCAATGGCAACGCCCATGTAACGGCGGTCATCCACAAATGGGCCAATCACATCTGCCGGGCGGCTGGCGCGGGAGACAATGCGCACAGATTGCGTGTTGGGCGGCAGCATAAAGCTGTAATGGTGCGTGGTGCAGCGCATGGGGTGCACAATGGCGCCAGACTGCGTAACCAGATGCAGATCCGGGTTTGTGGTTGTTTCAACGGCTGCGGGGGTGGCGTGGCACCCGGCAACGCTGTTTTTGCGATAGTTCAGCACATGGAACAGGGGTTCCACAAATGCGCGATCTACGCACAGAGGGGCTGCGGCATCGTGCTCCCAGCTTTTTGCGGGGGCACTGCGGCCAATGGTTACAACTGTGCCAGACTGCTGGAAGGCAGCACGGTTGCCTGTATCCAGATAGCTTTCTGTGAGCACACCATTTGCCTTGATGATGGAATGCTGCGCGGTTTCAATGTGATAGTATTCGTAAGATGTAATGGAGGTATCATAGAAAATGGAACCACCATTTACCAGCATGCGCGCGGGCACAAACTTGCCATCAAAGAACAGGCAGTGTTCGGGCGTAATCAGCAGGTCTGTGCTGGGCACGTTGTCTGCCAGAGCATTGGCTATAATGCGGATGGGGTAGCCGGCTTCATCCTGCTTTAAGGCGGTATTGACCTGCACAGGGGCATGGCCTGCCCATGTTACGTGGCTGACTTTCTTTTTACCATCTGCATAAATGCAAACGGCATCACCAACCTGCATATCTTCAATCTTGCGCAGGCCTTCTGGCGTTTCAATCAGGGAGCCAGCAAGGAAGCAGTTGATGGTTGCGGTATCACCATCATAGCCAATTTTCTCTGGGGATTCATTCTGCACAAAGGTGAGGGACTCCACCAGAACATCATCCGGGTTTGCCGCATTTACAACTTTGTAGGTGTTACCCCCCAAGGAAACCCATTTGATCTTGATGGCAGTGCTGCCATCATCGGATTGGCGGGTGTTGAAAGTGATTGCGTCATAGCTGGAAAAATTGATGACGGAAGGAACAGATTTCTGTGATCCCGTCAGATTAAGGTAATTTGGGTTATCACTGTTTGCGGTTGGCCAGAAAGATGCAACAGACGTAAAGGTGCCAGATGGCTGAACGGTGGAGTTATCAATGGCAACGGTGCCGCCGGTCATATTGCCATAGGCCATCAGATAGAGCGAATTTACCTGAAGTGTTCCGCTGTAATTATCCATGCTGATATCGTTATCAACAGTAAAGCCAACACGTTGTGAAGAATCACCGGTGTAATTGTTCAGCGCAACGTTTGTGTCACCTGTAATGGTGAGGCTTGAGATTTCAATGGCAGATGGAATGTTGATTGTCTGATTCTGGGTGGTGTTTGTATTAATCACCACGTCAGAATCTGATGTTGGAACACCGCCGGACCAGTTGCTTGCGGTATTCCAGTTATTGTCACCGGCAGCGCCAGTCCATGTATCGGTTGCCATAAAATACCCCGAAAAGTTAAACAATTGACAACATACAGGCTTACGGCAGGATTCTGCAAGCATTTTAAGTTATTTTAAAATAAACAATAAAGAGTATTTATGTAAAACAGGCTTTATGTAATTATTTTCTTTTGAGTAAGATTAATATAAAATTATCTATTGTTTATACTAATATTTTTTAGGTTTAAATATTTTTGTTAATACGGAAATATTTCATTAATAAATGAAATTAAATTATATTTTACAAGTATTTATTAAAAACGAATATATTTTTACTTGTTATTATTTTTATTTATTTTCAAATGTCGGTTTGTATTTGTTGTAACATCAAAGAAAAGTCACATTTTTTCACGAAAAAACGAGTTTTTATTTTGTAAAAGCAAGAAAAACTGCTCGGCGCGGAAATCTCACAGAAGGGTTGTACATCGGGTTAGATTATGAAAAAGTCTATTTTGTGTAAAAGAAATTTTCGTAAGCTATAAGAAAACCCGATGCAGACAGAGTGTAGCGCAGGCGCGTATGAATTTCCAGCCTCCTGTGGACGGCGTGTTGTGGCCCGTTTTGACGGGGGTCGCATGAGTTCGGAT
The DNA here is from genome assembly GCF_037901235.1 of Acetobacter sp. AC2005. NCBI lineage: Bacteria > Pseudomonadati > Pseudomonadota > Alphaproteobacteria > Acetobacterales > Acetobacteraceae > Acetobacter > Acetobacter sp. AC2005. The sequence continues at coordinate 643,684 of NZ_CP149625.1, read as the reverse complement.
GGGGGCGTCATTCTGGTGAAGCAGGCTGATGACATTCTGGGTCTCAGCCGCCGCTTTGCTGCCTGTTTTCGCGATAAGCGGCATCCCGGCTTTGTGGAATACCGGGTTGAAGACCTTGTCCGTCAGCGGATCATGGGCCTGGCACTGGGCTATGAAGATCTCAATGATCACGATGCCCTGCGGCATGACCTGATCTTTGGTCTGGCCTCGGGCCGTCTGTCAGGAGGCCGGGCAAACTGCGCAGCACTGGCAGGAAAATCCACGCTGAACCGGCTGGAGCGCAGTGGCCACAAGGCAGATCGTTACTGCCGCATCATTGCTGATCATGAGGCCCTGGCTACCCTGTTCGTGACGCTCTTCATGGACCAGCATGAGCGCGCACCCGCCCGGATCGTTCTGGATGTGGATGCCACCGATGACCGTATCCATGGCCATCAGGAAGGCCGGGCCTTTCATGGGTATTACGGCCATAACTGCTATCTGCCGTTATACATCTTCTGCGGAGACCATCTCCTGAGCGCCACCCTGCGCACGGCAGACCGGGACCCGGGGAAGGAAGCACTGGCAGACATCAGCCGGATCGTGGAGCAGATTAGGAACCGCTGGCCCCGGGTGCGTATCCTGGTGCGTGGGGACAGCGGTTTCGCCCGGGACAGTCTGATGACATGGTGCGAAGACAACCACGTTGACTTCCTGTTCGGGCTTGCAGGCAACACCCGCCTGTATGACCGGATTGCCTCTTTGTCCGCTGAGGTTCGTGACGAAGCCGCCACGACAGGCAGAGCTGCGCGCGGTTTCGCCTCCTTTGACTGGATCACAAAGGACAGCTGGACGCGCCGCAGGCGGGTCGTGGCCAAGGCCGAATGGCGCCACGGCAACCGCTATCATCGCTTTATTGTCACCACGCTACCGCAGGGAATGTCCGACCCCCGCCATCTCTACGAACAGATTTACTGCGCACGCGGGGATATGGAAAACCGCATCAAGGAATGCCAGATGGATCTGTTCTCAGACAGGACCTCGTCCCACACCATCCGGGCCAACCAGCTCCGGCTGTGGTTCTCGGCCGCAGCCTATGTCCTGCTGACCGCTCTGCAAAGACTGGCCCTTGGCCAGACCAGCCTGGAGACGGCGACCTGTGGCACCATACGCGCACGACTGCTCAAAATCGCGACACGTGTAACGCTCAGCGTCCGTCGGATTGTCCTGTTCATGCCGGACATGTTCCCCTGTCAGCACGAATTCGCCCTCGCTCATGCACGATTGCGAAGGCTCCGGCAGGCCATCTGAAGAAACAGACAGTGCACAGACCACATAGCTTCCACCAACACTGCCTTCTCAGGCCGTGACACCCTCACTGCGTTCAGAACCCGCCGCCAGAAGCAGAATATCGTCAATATTCCAGATCGGGCTCCTGTGGGATGACTGAATTCTACAAAATGACCCGAAATTGCCTCAAGTGTGAGAAATCCGCGTCGGAACATGTGAGTTCACGATTGCATAAAACCGTGAACTCACAACACGTTCCTACCCGCGCAGATTAGTAGATTTCGGGCACAATCATGGCGTCTGGTGTGGGCTGGCGTTCGTAATCAGCGTGATACACGCGCGGGGGCAGCACCACTTCTGGGCGGGGCACAGGTTTATACGGCACCAGAGAGAGCAGGTGGTTAATGCAGTTCAGGCGCGCGCGCTTTTTGTCCACGGCCTGCACAACCCACCACGGGGCTTCCTCAATGCTGGATTTTTCCAGCATGGTTTCCTTGGCCTTTGTGTAAGCTTCCCACCGGCGGCGGCTTTCAAGGTCCATGGGGCTGAGCTTCCACTGCTTCAGCCGGTCTTCCATACGGGCGCGGAAGCGGGCTTCCTGCTCATCATCGGTGATGGAGAACCAGTATTTCACCAGCTTGATGCCGCTGCGCACCAGCATGCGCTCAAACTCCGGCACAGAGCGGAAGAATTCTTCGTATTCTTCATCCGTGCAAAAGCCCATCACGTGTTCCACGCCGGCGCGGTTATACCAGCTGCGGTCAAACAGCACGATCTCACCCGCGGCAGGTAGATGCGCCACATAGCGCTGGAAATACCACTGCGTTTTTTCACGGTCTGTTGGGGCGGGCAGGGCGGCCACGCGGCAGATGCGGGGGTTCAGCCGCTGGGTAATGCGTTTGATCACGCCGCCCTTGCCTGCGGCATCGCGCCCTTCAAACAGCACCACAATGCGCTGGCCGGTGGCCTGCACCCAATCCTGCAACTTCACCAGTTCGGTTTGCAGGCGCACCAGTTCCCGAAAATACTCACGGCGGAAGGCATTTTCAGATTCAGAAATGCTGCCGTCCAGCCCGTCTTCCTGCAATTCCAGTTCTATTTCTTCGTCCAGGTCATCAATAATTTCCTGGCGCATCCGCTCACGTTCATGTTCTGCAGCGCGAAGAGTATCTGTTGCCTGATCTGTCATATCCAAGGCCCTCAAGCAAAGAGCGGGGCACTTTGGGGTGCCCCGCTCTGATTTATTAGAAGATGTGGCGGAAGATAAAGTAGAGCACGCCGCTGATCAGCATGGCGGCGGGCAGGGTTGTTACCCACGCCATGGCCATGGCGCGCAGGGTAGCCCATTGCAGGCCACCGCCACCGGCAACCATGGTGCCAGCCACACCGCTGGAAAGAATGTGCGTGGTGGAAACCGGCAGGCCATAGCGTTCTGCCAGGCCAATGGTGCCCATGGCCACCAGTTCTGCCGCAGCACCTTGTGCGTAGGTCAGATGGGTTTTGCCAATTTTTTCACCAACGGTTACCACAATACGCTTCCAGCCCACCATGGTGCCAAGGCCCAGAGCCAGCGCCACGGCAATTTTAACCCATGTGGGAATAAAGCGTGTGCCTGCGTTAAGCTGGCCCATAAACTTGCTTAGCTCGGCACTTTCATCACCCGTAAAGCCGGAAACCTTGCCCATGTTGCGCACGGCTTCTGCCACCAGATACATGTCTGTGCGCACGTTTGGCACAGCAGCAGCCGGAATGGCCTGCAGGGAATGATAGCTGCCAACAGACTGTGCAATATCATCAGACAGCACGCCAAGGGCGGAATAGATTTCCGGGCGGGCCACTGTTTTGGTGCGCAGCGCATCGGTTACCTGTGCGCGGGCTTCTTCTGCACTTGGCAGGCTTGGCGCGGCAGAGCCGTGCACTTCAAACACATGGGCGGCCTGCTGTGCTGTCTGCACAAAGGCGGGCATCATGTCATCTGGCATGGCGCGGTTAAGCGCATACGCCGTGGGGGCCGCACCAATAAGGATAAGCATGATAAGGCCCATGCCCTTCTGCCCATCGTTACTGCCGTGGAAGAAGGAAACACCCGTGCAGGTGCCCACCAGCAAACCACGGATCCACAGCGGCGGCGGGGCATCACCCTCTGGCGCGCGATACAGGGCCGCGTTGCGGATAACCAGACGCATCAGGATCAGCATGCCCGCTGCCAGCACAAAGCCGCAAACGGGGGAGAACAGCAGGGCGGAAAACACCTTGCGCACCTGAGACCAGTCCACCCCATACAGGGCGCTACCGGCAGGAGACATAAGCTGGTTGGCAAACCCAACACCCAGAATGGAACCCACCAGAGCGTGGGAGGAGCTGTTGGGAATACCAAAGGCCCAAGTGGCCAGGTTCCAGATAATGGCGGAAAGCAGCAGGGCAAAAATCATGGCATGGCCGGCACCGCTGCCAACCTGCAGGATAAGCTCTACCGGCAGAAGCGTGACAACACTATAAGCCACCGCCCCGGATGAAACCAGAACGCCGGCAAGGTTCCACATGCCAGACCACACAACCGCCACCAGCGGGGGCAGGCTGTTGGTGTAAATAACGGTGGCCACGGCGTTTGCCGTATCATGAAAGCCGTTTACAAATTCAAAGCCCAGCGCAATCAAAAGCGCCAGAGCCAGCAGTGCAAAGGCCCCAATGGCCATGCCGTTTTCACCAGCAGACCGCAGGTCTGCCAGAACACTATACCCTACAAAAACAAGGGCTGCCGTCACCACACCCATAAAGAACATGCGGAAGGCCTGATTGGTGCCTCCCTTCATGTTTGGGCGTGGTGCGGCAGCCGGACTCAGCAACGTGCCGGACATGGATTTTTCCTGACTGTCAATTTCACTCTATAGGGGAAAAGCAGACCTTTTCCCGTCCTGCTGTCAGGGGTCAGACGGCGTGGGCCGGCTTGCCGGCCACATGGGCCGCTGTAGCAGGGCGTGCACCTGCACACACCTTGCGGCGTGCGGTATGCGGCAGGGCTGCATACGGGTGCGGAGTGCCGTTACGTTCCCATACATATAGCAAAGTGGTGCGCCAGCGCTCACGCACGGCTTCGCGCCACTTGGGCTTATGTGCATCGGGCTGCATTGCAGTAACTGATTGAGCACACATTGTCTGCTTCTCCTCCAAACAGGATGAGCAGTCCTTTAGCCCCTTGCTGGCCCATTGTGCGTGACGCTTTCATGACAACCTCTGCGAACTGTTCGCAAAAGCGTGAGGCTAACTGCCTGAAAACATGTTATTATATTGAAATGGTAATATCACATATGCGTTAATAATATAGATTGGCCCCTATAGGCCGGAACGCCGCCTTTCCTCCCTACGTTGGCACCCGTGTAACGCTGTGCAGATGTATGGAAAGGTCAGGCAGAACATGTCGGTTCAGATTTCAAGAGAAGCCCTGCTGCGTGCGTATCGGAGCATGCGTACCATTCGCGTTTTTGAAGAACGCCTGCACGTGGAATTTGCCACAGGGGAAATTCCCGGCTTTGTGCACCTTTATTGCGGCGAGGAAGCCTCGGCCGTTGGGGTGTGCGCCAACCTTACAGATAACGATACCATTGCCAGCACCCACCGTGGCCACGGGCACTGCATTGCCAAGGGCGTGGAGGTGGGCGGCATGATGGCCGAAATTTATGGCCGCCATACCGGCGTGTGCCGGGGCAAGGGGGGCTCCATGCATATTGCGGATCTTTCCAAGGGCATGCTGGGGGCCAATGGCATTGTGGGCGGTGGTCCACCGCTTATTTGCGGGGCAGCACTTTCACACAAAACGCTCAAGGATAACGGTGTGGCCGTGGCGTTTTTTGGTGATGGAGCCTCTAACGAAGGCACCACGCTGGAAAGCATGAACCTTGCTTCCGTATGGCATCTGCCCGCCGTGTTTGTGGTGGAAGATAACGGATATGGCGAGGCCACAGGCGCAGCCTATGCCTGTGCTGGCACGCAAAAGGACAGGGCCGCCGGGTTTGGCCTGCCGTATTTCTCCTGCGAGGGAGATGACTTTTTTGAGGTGTATGAAACAGCCCGCGCCGCCATAGATCACGCACGCTCTGGCGAAGGGCCGGTGATGCTGCATGTGCATCTCAGCCGCTGGTATGGGCACTTTGAAGGCGATGCCATGAGCTACCGCAAGGCCGGAGAAGTGGCCGAGCAGAAGAAAGATCATGATTGCCTCAAAAAGTTTCGCGCCCGCGCGGTGGCGGAAAACCTGCTGCCCGAAGGCGATATGGATGAAATAGACGCCGCCGTGGCGGACGAGGTGGAAAGCGCGGTTGTAACCGCCAAGCAGGCACCGTGGCCGCAGGACAAAGACCTGATGGCCGATGTGTATGCGCGGTACTAACCCCTCCACCAGTTTTTCAGCCACACAGGCAAACGGGAACCAGAACAATGGGTAAGAAAAGTTTCAGACAGGCCATTAACGAAGCCCTGCGGCAGGAAATGCGGCGTGACCCACGGGTGATCCTGATGGGGGAAGACATTGCCGGGGGCCGTGGCGGCACCGCTGGCATTACAGATGCCTGGGGCGGCGTGCTGGGTGTAACCAAAGGGCTGTGGGAAGAGTTTGGAGATGACCGCGTGCTGGACACGCCTATTTCCGAGGCCTCCTACATTGGCGCAGCAGCAGGTGCGGCGGCCACCGGCCTGCGCCCCGTGGCCGAACTGATGTTTGTAGATTTTGTGGGCTGTTGTCTGGACCAGATCATGAATCAGGCGGCCAAGTTCCGCTACATGTTTGGCGGCAAGGCCACCACGCCGCTGGTTATCCGGGCCATGTATGGCGGCGGGTTTAGTGCGGCGGCCCAGCACAGCCAGGCGCTTTACCCGCTGTTTACGCATATTCCGGGGCTTAAGGTTGTTATCCCGTCATCACCGTATGAGGCCAAGGGCCTGCTGATAGAAGCCATCCGGGATGATGACCCCGTGATCTTCCTTGAAAACAAGGTGATGTATGATGATGAGGAAGATGTGCCCGATGAGGCCTACACCATTCCGTTTGGTGAAGCGAACGTAACGCGTGAAGGTGAAGATGTCACCATTGTGGCCATTGGCCGTATGGTTGGCATGGCCAACGCCGCAGCGGATGAGCTGGAAAAGCAGGGCATTGGCTGCACGGTCATAGACCCGCGCACCACATCCCCGTTGGATGAGGAAACCATTTTGGAATCCGTATCCGAAACCGGCCGCCTTGTGGTGGTGGATGAAGCCAGCCCGCGCTGTAACATGGCGTGCGATATTTCTGCCCTTGTGGCGGAAAAAGCGTTTTTCAGCCTCAAGGCACCTATCCGCCGCGTGGTGCCGCCGCATACGCCGGTGCCGTTTTCCACCCCGCTGGAAAAGCTGTACATGCCAGATGCAAATAAAATTGCCGCTGCGGTGCGCTCCATTACGTCCAGCCAGAAACAGAAGGTTGCATAAGCCATGTCCAACACCATTACAGCCCTCACCATGCCCAAGTTCGGTTTGGCCATGACAGAAGGCAAGCTGGCATCATGGACGGTGCCAGTTGGCCAGAGCGTGCAGCAGGGTGATGAACTGGCGGATATTGAAACCACCAAAATTACCAGCAGTTATGAAAGCCCCGCCGCAGGTGTGCTGCGCAAACAGGTGGCACAGGCGGGGGAAACCCTGCCCGTGGGCGCACTGATTGGCGTGCTGGCCGATGCTGAAACGCCAGATGTGGATATTGAAGCCTTTATCAAAAACTTTCATGCCGAAAACCCGCAGGATGCTGCCGCCACGCAGGATGCCAACGCCGGGGAACCCAAGCCGGTAACGGTGGGGGAACACACGCTGAATGTGCGTGATGTGGGCACGCATACGGGCACACCCATTGTGCTGGTGCACGGTTTTGGCGGAGATATCAGCAACTGGCTGCTCACGCAGGATGCCTTGGCTGCAGACAGGCGCGTGATTGCGTTTGACCTGCCGGGGCATGGGGCTTCCTCCAAAAACGTGGGCACAGGCACGCTGGCATTTTTGGCCGGTGTGGTAAGCGCCTTGCTGAAAACCCTTAAAATAGAAAAAGCCCATGTGGTGGGCCATTCTCTGGGCGGCGGCATTGCGCTGACCTTGCTGCGAGACCATCCTGATCAGGTTGCCAGCCTGAACCTTCTGGCCCCCGCCGGGTTGGGCAAGGATGTGAATTCAGATTTCATCAGCGCGTTTGTGGATAGTGAAAGCAGCCGCGATATGAAGGCTGTTTTGCAAATGCTGGTGTATAACAAGGCCCTTGTGGGCCGGAAGATGGTGGATGCCGTGCTGCGCGCCCGCAGGTTGGATGGCGCGCGAGATGCCCTGCACGTTATTGCCAAGGCGTGCTTCCCCAACGGGCATCAGGCGGATGATCTGCGCCCGGTCTTGGCCGGGGCGGAAACACCTACCCAGATTTTCTGGGGTAAGGAAGATGAAATTCTTTCCGTCTCCAACGCATCTGGTCTGCCAGATGTCATTCCCGTAACGGTGTATGAAGAAACAGGACATCTGCCGCAGCTTGAACGCGCAACAGATGTTAACAAAGCCATTGCCGTGTTTGTAAAAGACCCCGAAGCCGCGCTGAGCATGGCCCGGATGGACGCTACAGCCTAACCCGCCAAATCTCCCCAACACGCCCGATCATGCAGATGCCTTCTATACGTAAAGTGTAGAGGGCATCTGCATATTGTTTGTTAAAAACGCTGCATTGTTCTTTAGATATGGGAAGCGATGTTATGACATGCACGCATTTCCGGCACGCTGAATCAGGGCATGTAAAATTGATCTGGATCAAGGGAGAGGCGATCAGAAAGCGGTGATACTCCTAAGCGTGATCACAAGGGTGCCGCGTGCCGGGCCCTTGTGCCAGAACAAGGAGGATAAAATGACCAGTTACGTGAATACAGGCCGCTCCCCCGTTGTGCGCGTTCCTGTTGGCACTGTACGGGTGGCAGATCCGTTTTCTGTTCTGCAGCGGCAGATGAGCCGTTTGTTTGAAGATTTTAAAACACCAGAAGGGGCCGCAGCAGCCACAAGCCGCTTGGGCGCCACCGATATTACAGAAAACGCCAGTGCCTACGTGGTGGCCACGGAAGTGCCGGGCTGTTCTGAAAATGACATCAAGCTGGGCACAGCCAACGGGCTGCTGACCATTAGTGGCGAAAAGAAAAAGCCCGAACTGGAAGAAGGCACAAAGCACCACGTTGCAGGCCGCCAGTTTGCCGCTTTTGAAGATTCCTTTGCCATTCCCGAAGATGTGGACGTGGATAAAATTTCTGCCACCATCAAAAACGGTGTGCTGACAGTGACCATGCCCAAAAAAGCGGAAGCCAAACCGGCAGAACGCCAGATTGCCATTAAGGCAGGCTGAAAAAAACAGGCGGGGTGTTTAACCCCGCCATGAAAGATAGATTGATGAGCACGAAAAACAAAACGGTACAGATTGACAGCACCAAATACGAAATGCTGGGTGTTATCAATGATGGTGACAGCAAGGTGCGGCTGAAGGACAGCGCAGGCAAGGTGGAGGAAATGACAAGTGATTCCTTCATTACTCTGCTGAATGAAGGCAAGGCCAAGTATCTGGACTAATACAGATAGCCGGATAACGGGTTGTTGTTGGCAGGGTGTATAAAGGCCCGCATTGTGGGGTTTATCCAACACACAGAGCGGGCGCTTTAAAAATACAGGGGGCAGGCAGGATGCGGTGAACCTGCTTGGTCTGGCCCTTATACGGGTGGGCCGCCCCTGTGTGGCAGGTTTGTGTTATCAGGTTCCCGCACTGGCTGATGTTTCAAACAGGCCGGTGCGGGAATGCTTTTTTATAAACCGCGCGTTTATGGGCGGTGTTAAATTTTGGCTTAGTCCATCCGCACGGGTGGGCGCACAAAGCCATCCAGCCAATCTGTAAAGCAGGCAATCATGCCGCGGAATGGCCCGTACAGTTCAAACTGATGTTGCCGGTATAGCGCCATATGGCCAAGCCGTGCGCTAAGGCCGTGCATAAAGCCGCCGCCAAAGGTTTTGCCATCTGCAAAAGCGCCCCAGCCGTTGTAATCCCCCAAAGCCACAATGGCCCCACGGTTTTTGAACTTAAAGGCGGGCACAGGCTTTTTGTTAAAGATAAAGCCCGGCAGATAGCGTGCCAGATGGTGCGCCTGCTGGCGGGCCACCTGTGCGGTGGGGGCAAGCGGGCTATCGCTAATAAAGGCGCAATCTCCCACAGCAAAAATGCTGTCATCCAGCGTGGTCTGCAAATTGGGGCGCACCAAAAACTGGCCACCACGCCCACATTCCAGACCATCCATCTGGCGGGTTACATCCGGGGCTTTTACGCCTGCTGCCCAAACGCGAAACTGTGCATCCACGCGTGAGCCATCTTTAAGCATAAAGCCGTGCTCATCCGCACCGCTCACCATTGTGCTGGTGAGCACCTTGATCTTGAGCGCTTCAAGCTGCTTTTGCGCGGCGGCAGATACGTTTTCGGGGAAGGCAGGCAGAATACGCGGCCCGGCTTCCAGCAAGGTGACGCGCATTTCCGGCGTAACAGGCGTGAAGTTGTAAAGGGAGCCAATATCCAGCGCCTTGTGCAGTTCCGCCGCAAGCTGCACGCCCGTGGCGCCACCCCCCACAATGGCAATATCCAGCGGAGAGCCCCGGCCATAGGCCTGAATAACCGCATGGCGGAAGCGTTCGTTAAAGTTATTGGCTTCTACAATGTTGTCCAGGAAGATGCAGTTTTCCACCACGCCCGGCGTGCCAAAATCGTTCGCGCGGCTGCCAATGGCAAAAATCAGCACATCGTAATCCAGATACCGCTCATCCAGCAGCACCTCGTGGTCTTCTTCTTCCAGCGGGGCCAGCTTCAGGCGCTTGGCGGCGCGGTCTATCCCGGCAATTTCACCATAGCAAAAGCGGAACCCATGCGCCGCAGCGTGGGAGATAAAGGTGATGCGGTCATTCTCGTTTTTGGCCGTGCCCGCGGCAAAGCAGTGCAACATGGGCTTCCACACATGGCTGAAGCCCTTGTCCACCAACGTAATATCCAACTTGCCGGAGCGCCCAAGGCTGTTGCCCAGCCGCGTTGCAATGGCCATGCCTGCAACACCGCCGCCAACAATAACCACCCGAAACCGATCACTCATCCCACAATATCCCCCTTGCTCCGCACCATGCGGTGCGGAGGAGTGCCGTGCAATCCACTACTTGTTGATCTCACGCACCCGTTTATTGTGTTCTACCGTGGTACGCGCAGTTTTGATGACCGAAGCCGGCGTAATCAGGAAGCGGCTAAATCCACCACACCAATTACACCTTCCTCGGTGCCAAAACCCAGCGTGCAGCCATCCGGGCTATAGGCCAGCGCCGTAATGGCCCCCGCCTTGCCCAGTGATACGGGCAGAACCCGCTGGGTAGATGGTTCCATCATTACAACGGTACCATCAGCAAAGCCAGCGGCCACAACCTCCTGCTCTGGATGAAAAGCCACGCGGGTGCACAGCGCACCGCCTGCGCCCGGCAGTTCCATGGGCGGTTTGCCCATGGGCCCCCCCCCAAAGAACGGCCACATCACAACGATGTCAGCCCCACTGGTGGCCAGCCATTTGCCGTTTTTGGAAAAGGAGAGCGAGCGCACTTTGGTGGGGTAGCCGCTCATGCGCATGTTGTGGCCATCGGCCAGCCGCCAGCCGTGCAGGTCATTATCCTGCATGGCGGTAACTACGGCATCACCCGCCGGGTGCATGGCAATATCAAGGTGGCTGCCTTTCCATTCCAGTTGGCGGGGCTTGCCATCCTTGGATTGGGTGAACCACACAGAAACACCATTGTAGTGCGAAACCGCAATGCGCTTGCCTTTGGGGTCAAACGCAATGCCGCCCACGGTGGTGGGGTGTTCCAGCGTGCGGGTTACGGTGCGGCCCGTGGCATCGCGCAGCTCCACATTCTTGCCAGCGGCGGCGGCAATTACGGCAGATTTGGCATCCACATAGGTGGCAATGTGCTCCACCCAGCGGCGGCCCTTGCCCAGTTCCTCAATCTCGCCCGATGGATCAAGCCGGCACAGGCGGCCATCATCACCGCCCGTTAAAAAGCAATCGGGCAGCGTATCGGCAGAAAGGGAGAGCGCAGGGCCATCATGCACGGCATAGGTGTTCCATGCCTCTGGCGTAAGCTGGTCTTCACGGTGCACCACCACCACATCACCTTCACCGGTGGTAAAGGCAAAGCGGCTGTTATCCCGCGTGGCGGTGCAGGCGGTAATTTCACCTTCCACCTTGATGTGCGCACCGCGTTTTTCAATAAGGCCGCGCAGGGTCTGTGTTTCGGTGCTCATGCGGCAATGCAGCTTTCAAGCCCGCGGCGCAGCTGGGGCCGGTTGAGGTTGCGACCAATGAACACAAGGCGGCTTTCACGCGGTTCATCTTTCTTCCACGGGCCGATGTTGTCTCCATCCGCCATCATGTGCACGGCCTGAAAGGCAAAGCGGTCGGGCTGGCCTGCAAAGTCCAGAATGCCCTTGGTGCGCAGGATATCGCCGCCTTTTTCCTGCAACAATGCGCCAATCCATGCCTGAAAGCGCCCGGCATCCAGCGGCTGCTTGACGGTAAGGGAAACGCTGGTGATATCCCCTTCATGGTGGTGTTCTGGCGTGTGTTCCAGAAAATCCGGGGTGTTTTCCAAAACGCGTTCCAGATCAAACCCGCCACGGTCCATCACGTCTGTCAGCTTCACGTTGCCTTTTTTGGCGGGGTAGATGGGCGCTACGGCGTTGATCTTGCGGATGGCATCTTCCACCGTTTTCAGCTCGGTGGCATCTACAAGGTCTGTCTTGTTCAGGATAATTACATCCGCAAAGGCAACCTGTTCGTGCGCTTCGGGGCTGTCCTTTAGTGTGCTTAGGAAGTTGCTGGCATCCACCACCGTTACCACGGCATCCAGCTTGGTTTTTGCGCGCACATCTTCATCGGCAAAAAAGGTCTGGGCCACGGGGGCTGGGTCTGCCAGACCGGTGGTTTCTACAATAATGCCATCAAACTTGCCGCGGCGCTTGAGCAGCCCGTTCAAAATACGGATCAGATCTCCGCGCACGGTGCAGCAGATGCAGCCATTGTTCATTTCGAACACTTCTTCATCTGCATCCACAACCAGATCGTTATCCACGCCCAGTTCGCCAAACTCGTTAATCACCACGGCGTATTTGCGCCCGTGCTCGGCTGTTAGAATGTGGTTGAGCAGCGTGGTTTTGCCCGCGCCTAAAAAGCCGGTCAGCACGGTAACCGGTACGCGGGTATCGGGCGCGGCTGCGTTTTCAGGCGCTGAAGATGCGTCGGACATCGGGAATGAACCTTTCCAGTACAAACAACTGTTACAACATATAGGGTGCTAGAGCGCTCTAGGCCAGAACCCAGGCCCACAGGCGCATCAGCTCTGCTTTGAGGATGAGGCGCGGCGTGCGGTATCTGTGGCTGTTACCACGGATGCGCTGCTTTGTTTGGGGGCGGTGGTGCGCACAAAACGCACGGCCAGCGCGCCATACAAAGCGTGGCTGCACAGGGTGCGGGATACACCAAAGGCCAAAAAGGCGCTGGCCAGCAGGGCAAGGGTGATCTGCTGGTTATCGCACATTTCCATCACAATCACCGTGGCGGTGAGGGGAGACTGCGTAACGGCGGCAAAATAGGCCACGGTGCCCAGCAGCACCACGGCCCCCGGTGCGGTATGGGGCAAAAATTGTGCCACCCAGCCGCCCATGCCTGCCCCAACGGAAAGCGAGGGCGCAAACAGCCCGCCGGGAATGCCTGAACAGTAGGATACAATGGTGGCCAGCAGTTTCAGCACAAAAAACGAGGCCGGATACTGGTCTGATCCCATAATGATGTCACGCGCCTGCACATAGCCTGTGCCGTATGTCATGCCGCCAGAAATCAGCCCGATAAGGGCCAGCACCAGCCCGCACAGGGCTGCGAACGCCACCGGGTGGCGTGTAATGAATGTGCCAAAAGCCCCCGAAATACCGCGAGACATGCGCACCAGAAGGGCAGAAAACCCGCCCCCGCACAGCCCGCCCATAATGCCGCAGGCCAGCACCGCCAGCCAGCTTGTGCCCACTGGCACGGAAGAATAAGTGTGCCCGAAATAGGTATAGTTGCCCACAAGGGCAATGGCCGTAACACCGGAGATGACCACACATGTCAGCATGGTGCCGCTGGTGCGTTGTTCGAAGGAATGGGCCAGTTCCTCAATACCAAACACAATGCCAGCCAGCGGGGTGTTAAAGGCGGCGGCCACACCTGCAGCCCCACCGGCCTTGATAAGCGCACGTTGGCGGGTCAGGTCTGTAATGCCCATGTAATGCCCCACCGTGTGCATGATGGAAGCCCCCACCTGCACGGTTGGCCCTTCGCGGCCAATGGAAGCGCCAGAAAGCAGGCCAAGGCACGTCAGCAGGATTTTGGCTAGTGCAATGCGCAGGGCCAGCACTTTATCTACAATGGCAATGTTGTTGAGGTGCATGCACGCAATGGCTTGCGGAATACCGCTGCCCTGTGCGCCCCTAAACCATGTGCGCGTCAGCCACGTAGAAAGTGCCAAACCGCCGGGGGTTACCAGCAGCATCAGCAACGGGCTTATTTTTAAAATGTGGTCACGCACATGGGCGGCGGCATCGGCCAGCGTGGCAAAGCCCACGGCCACCACACCCACCATAATGGCGCCAGACCAGTAAATAAATTTTCTGCGCCAGTTTACGGTGCCCGCTTTGGCATGTTCTCGCAAATGACGAAGGGATTCAGTCGTGGGGAACACGCTGGCGGGCATGGGCGGCATCCGTAAAGGCATAAGGGCAGGAAAAAAGGATGCAGCCGAGTGTAGCATTTCATGCACAACATGAAAGAGGCGATGTTCTTTATTGCCGAATATTTATGGCAAGTGCTGCTTTTATTATGCGTGGGCCCCAGTATCGGGCAGCGCATCGGGGGCGGGGCAGGCTTCTGCCGGGCCTTTCCAGAACACAATGCCCTCGCGCTTGGCGTGCGTGTCTGGCTCAACATGAATATGCACCAGCGTGCTGCCCATGCTGGCGCGCAGGGCGGCCTCTATGCGGTCACAGATATCATGCGCGGTGTTGACGCTCATGGTGCCGGGCACAACCAGATGGAACTCCAAAAACGTAACCGCCCCCACAATGCGGGTGCGGATATCGTGCGCCTCAATCGCCCCTTTGCCGTTGGCGGCAATAATGGCGCGAATTTCATCCATTGTTTCGGGTTCGGGGGCTTCATCCATCAGCCCGGCAACAGATTCGCGCATGACTTCCCAGCCCACGCGCAGCACGTTTATGGACAAAAGCCCTGCCAGAATGGCATCTAGCCGCACCCAGCCGGTGAGCGGAATAAGCGTAACACCCACCACAAGGGCAACGCCTGTCCATACATCGGAAAGCACATGCTGCCCGCCGGCCACCAGTGCGGGGGAGCGGCGCTTTTGCCCCACCCGCAGCATGATAAGCCCCCATGCCAGATTAACCACGGTGGCCAATGCGTTTAGCCCCAGCCCAAGCCACGGGGCCTTGGGTGGGTTGGGGTGCAGCCAGCCATGCACGGCTTCATCCCCAATAACAAAGGCTGTCACCACCACCAGCGCGCCCTCTGCCACGGCAGAAAGATATTCCGCCTTGTGGTGGCCGTAGGGGTGGTTGGTATCTGCGGGCAGTTCAGCCACGCTCAGCGCCCACAGCCCTCCGGCGGCGGCCACCACGTTAATGATGGTTTCTAGCGCATCGGCATACAGGGCAATGCTGCCGCTGGTGGCATAGGCGGCGTATTTGAGCCCCAGTGCAACAAAGCTGACACCAAGGCTGACAACAGCAATCCCGCGATTGCTGGAGGGAAGGGGAAGTTCTGGCACGTAAAAAAACTCTGGCTGGCGTGGCGGCGTAATCTGCGCGGGGGCGTGGGCAGGCGTATCAGACAGTATGCGGGTCTGTTAAGGCGCAGGAGGGGGCGTAATCTGCGGCTTCTATCTGCAAGGTGGGGTGCACAATGCCAAAGCGTTCACGCAGGGCGGCGGCGGCTTTTTCCAGCAGCGCGGTATCATTGTCTGCTGCGGGGGCAGAGGTGCGCACCAGATGCACCGTTAGCGCGGTTTCCGTGGTGCTGATGGGCCAGATGTGCAGATCATGCAAATCCGCCACACCGGGCAGCGTGCGCAAAAAGTCTTCCACGGCCCCGGCATCTACGGTGCGGGGCACGGCATCCAGAGCCATATCCAACGAATCTCGCAACAAGGACCACGTGCTGGCCACCACCACAACGGAAATGGCAAGGCTTATGGCGGGGTCTATCCAGTTCAGGCCCGTTAGCAACACCAGCCCGCCCGCTATCACCACGGCAAGGGAAGTTACGGCATCTGCCATAAGGTGCATGAAGGCCGCGCGAATGTTGAGGTCTCCCTTCTGCCCAGATGCAAAAAGCAGGGCTGTGGCGCCGTTCACCACAATGCCAAGGGCGGCCACAATCATCATGGTTTTGCCAGCCACGGGGGCGGGGTCAAACAGCCGGGTTATGGCCTCCCACGCCACACCACCGGTTACCAACATAAGCACCAGCGCGTTGGCCAGCGCCGCCAGAATGGAAGACCGGCGCAACCCATACGTAAACCGCAAAGAGGGCGAGCGTTGGGAAAGATGCTGGGCCATCCATGCCGCGGCCAGCGCCAGCACATCGGAAAGATTGTGCCCCGCATCGGCCAGCAGTGCCAGCGAGTGTGAGAAAAAGCCCCACAGCGCCTCTGCCACCAGATAAAGGCTGTTGGCCGCAATACCTATGGCAAACGCCTTGCCGAAGGAGGAAGGGGTATGCACATGGGCGTGCCCAAAACCGTGGCTGTGCCCGCAGCTTCCGCCGCCTGCATGATCGTGCCCGGTGTGATCATCACCATGCGCATCATGGGCGTGGTCATGATCTTCCGCGCTGCACGCATGCGTATGGGTGTGGGCATCTGCTGCGTGATCATGCCCTGCGGTGCAGGATTCTTCTGCATGGTTGTGCCCGTCTGTCTGGCCCGGTGTGTGGTGCGCATGACCACAGGCGGAACCCGCAGGCTGGGAAGGTGGCGTATGATCGTGCGGCGAAGGCATGGAAAAGCACATTCCTGAATGAATGGGACACGAATGGCCGGGGTGGGTGCAAGCTAACAGGACCAACCCGGTCTGTCTTATTTATGTCTGCTAAGAAAGGCATGGAAGGGCAACATCTTTTTTGTGACCCACCAAGCCAATATTGCGCCACACGGCGGAGCGGCCTAGGGAAAGAGCAGATTTTTTTCACGGCTGCTTGAAAGGTAAGGGCACAGCGCATGCTCCGACTGACCGAATTACGGCTTCCGCTCGACCATTCGCCACAGGCACTGGCACAGGCCATTTGTGAGCGGCTGAACATCAGCGCAGATGCGCTGGAGCATTACAGCGTGTTCAAACGCGGGCACGATGCCCGCAAGCGCGTGGCCATCAAGCTGGTATATGCCGTGGATTGCACCGTGAAGGATGAGGCCGCCGTGCTGGCGCGTTATCGTGCAGCCCACCCCAAGGATAACCACGTGCAGCCTTCCCCCAACATGGAGTGGGTGCCCCCCATTACCAACGGGGCGGAATTGGCTGCAAAGCCCGGATACAAACGCCCTATTGTTATAGGCGCCGGGCCGTGCGGGTTTATGGCGGCCCTTGTGCTGGCCCGCATGGGCCTGCGCCCGCTGCTGCTGGAACGTGGCAAGGTGGTGCGTGAGCGCACGGTGGATACGTTTGCCCTGTGGCGCCGCTCTGAACTGACGCCAGAAAGCAACGTGCAGTTTGGTGAGGGCGGGGCCGGAACGTTTTCTGACGGCAAGCTATTCAGTCAGGTGAAGGACCCGCGCTTTTTGGGCCGCAAGGTGCTGGAGGAGTTTGTAAAGGCTGGCGCGCCGGAGGATATTCTGTATCTGGCCCATCCGCATATTGGCACGTTCCGCCTTGTTTCCATGGTGGAGCACATCCGGCGTGAGGTAGAGGAAGCTGGCGGGGAATACCGTTTTCAAACCCGTGTGGATGGGTTGGTGCTCAACCCGCAAACCCGTGCGGTAGAGGGTGTGCGCACGGCTGATGGGGAGGTTATAGACTCCGACCACGTTATTCTGGCCGTGGGCCACAGTGCGCGTGATACGTTTGCCATGTTGCAGGCCGAAGATGTGGCCATGCAGGCCAAGCCGTTTTCCATTGGGGTGCGCATAGAGCACCCGCAATCCGTTATAGACGTGGCGCAGTTTGGCCCCAGCGCGGGTAACGAACTGCTGGGAGCTGCGGAATATCGGCTGGTGCACCATGCCAGCAACGGGCGGGGCGTGTATTCCTTTTGCATGTGCCCCGGCGGCACCGTGGTGGCGGCAACATCGGAAGAAGGGCAGGTGGTCACCAACGGCATGAGCCAGTATTCCCGCGCCGAGCGCAACGCCAATTCCGGCATTGTGGTGGAACTGCGCCCCGGTGTGGATTACCCAGAAGACCCGCTGGCAGGCATGGCCTTCCAACGTAAGTGGGAGCGCAAGGCGTTTGAGGCTGGTGGTGGAGATTACCGCGCCCCCGCCCAACGTGTGGGAGATTTTCTGGCAGGCCGCCCTTCCACCACGTTGGGGGATGTGGTGCCCTCTTACAAACCGGGCGTTACCCCAACCGATCTTTCAACATGCCTGCCGGATTTTGTGGTGGAAGCCCTACGTGAGGCCCTGCCAAAGTTTGACCGCAAGATCCGGGGTTTTGCCATGGAAGATGCGGTGATGACGGGGGTTGAAACCCGTACGTCCTCACCCCTGCGTATTCCGCGGAATGAGGCCGGGCAGTCCATCAACACGCCGGGCCTGTATCCGGCGGGTGAAGGGGCCGGTTATGCGGGCGGCATTCTTTCTGCCTCCATGGATGGCATTCGTATTGCCGAGGCCGTGGCGCTGGATATGGCAGGCAAGCCCGTTACACTGCCGCCACGCTAATAAAAGTGGCGGCATAGCGCGTTTTTGTGCCCTCAGGCGGGGGTGGCGTTTTCTGTCTGGGTGGCAAATTCTTCCACCAGTTCCATAAACCGGCGCGGGGCATCTGCATGCACCCAGTGGCCTGCGCCGTTAATGGTTTCCAGCCGATAATGCGGGAACAGATGGCGCATTTGCGGGTAATTGGTGGGCTGAATATAGGGTGATGTTTCCCCCCTTATAAACAGCGTGGGGCCGCTATACTGCGCGCTGGCGGGCAGTGTGGGCCAGCCCATCATGGCGGGCATGCCGGCCAGAATATCGTGCATGCCAATGGCCCAGCCGGGGTTATCCCCCATGCGGATGTTCTGGATCATCAACTGCCGCACGGCATCATTGGCAATAAGCGGGCGCAATAGCTCATCTGCGCTGCGCAGGTCCAGATGTGGGGGGAAGGCCAGCTTATCCAGCCCCGGTGGCAGGTCCATGCGGGCAAAGCCGCCCTGGCCGGGGGCAATATCCACCACCAGCAGGCTTTGCACCGCCTGAGGGTGTATGAGTGAGAGCATCATGGCGGTTTTGCCACCCATGGAATGGCCCAGCACCATGGCTTTTTGCATGCCGTAATGGTGCATGGTTTCCAGCACATCTTCCGCCATGGCGGGGTAGCTCATGGGGCCGTGGGGGCTGTTGCCGTGGTTGCGTAAATCCATTGCCAGCGTCTGGCGGGTGGCGGCCAGCTTACGTTGCACAAAACCCAGATTGCGCGCGCGGCCAAACAGCCCGTGCAACAGCACAACCGGCGGCAGGGTAGAGGGGGCATCGGGGCCGCGTTCAATCACGTTCAGCAACACGGTGGCCGTATCCTTTTCTTGCGTAAGGGCGGGTGTAATTCTTGCGGTTGTGCCGCGCTTTGCCCCGAAATGCGAGAGGGGGCGGCATGTTTTTTCTTCACCTTCCAGAGAGAGGGCAGGCGTGGCACAGTTGGGGGGATGGGCAACCCTTCAGCCGGCAGGCACGTTTGGTGCGGATGCTTTCTGGCGCTGGCCCACCATAGGTGTGCGTGGTGACACGCCACAGATAAGAAAGGGAGAGCGCAGGCAATGCAGAGATGTCTTGTTATTCTCAGCCAGCAGGATCAGGCAGAAGTGCTGCTTAACATGGCCGCACAGTTTCTGGCCCGCGTAAATGGCAACCGCATGGATGTTCTGGCCGCGCGGGAGCCCCCCACGCAGGTGCTGGGCAATATGGGCCTGACAGATGAAAGTGCCGCCGTGCTGCGTGAAAACCAGCGTGAATGGGCAGATAGCCTGCACGCTATTTTCCATCGCTGGCTGGCGGAGGAATATGGTTCTGGCGCAGAACGGCTGAACAAGGTGGAAGTAAACTGGCTGGACCCCGAAATTACGGTGGACAGAATTATCAGCGGTTATGGCAAGGATGCTGATCTGCTGATCATGAGCTTTCCCGATAGCCGGGATAGTGACCAGAAAAAACTGGCCACCCGATCAGCCATTTTTCAGACAGGCCGCCCCGTTCTGTTTGTGCCGCCATTTTGGGACCGCCCAAGTGGAGACCATATTCTGATGGCATGGAAGGATACAGATGGCTGCCGCAAGGCGTTTGCCTCTGCCCGTGTGCTGCTGGCGCAGGCCAAACAGGTGGATGTGCTGCAAACGCCAGATTCCCCCATGCCCATGGATATCCTGCCCGGCATTACGCCCGAACGGGTGGAGCTAAAACCAAGTGATGATGCCAGCAAGGCCGCCCAATCCATTCTGGATGAGGTAGATGCCCGGCGGGCCGATTTGCTGGTGATAGGCGGGTATCAGCACAACATGCTGTATAACCGGCTTATGGGCAGTGCGACGGATTACATTCTGGCCCACCCGGATGTGCCGGTCTTTTTGCAGCACTAACGCGCATACAAGGGGGCGTATTGTGTAGGAATACGGCCTCCCCTTTGCTAAGGCGGGCATATGCCCGCTTTTTCTTTTTCTGCCCGCCATCGGTTTTGTGCACATTGGCCCGTATGGCACGTGGTTGTGCTGGTGTTGCTGCCTGTGCTGGTGCATCTGCTAGAACTGCTTGGCCCGGCCCTGTGGGGTGGCGCAACGTCCGACCCCATTTCCGTGCTTTCGGCAGGTACGCAAACGCGGCGTAACTGGCTGGAAGGCGGCATTCTGCCCGGCCTGCCGGGGTGGGTGGATGGCTGCGCGGGCGTGATTGTGCAGGCACTGGGGCATTTGGCCGCGGCAGATTGGCGGCATGGTATTCTGCCGTGGTGGAACCCGTATAGCGGCGTGGGCATGCCGCTTGCGGGGGAGTATCAGCCCGGCGCGTTCTTTCTGCCTTTTGTGCTGCTTTTAGGGCTGCCCGGTGGGTTGCTGTTTCTTAAAATTGCGCTGCAAATTCTGGCAGGTTTTTGCATGTACGCCCTGTTGCGCAAACTGGGGATGGATGCGCGCGTGGTGTTGGCGGGGGCCGTACTGTGGGCGTTTAACGGCACGTTTGCATGGGCATCGGATGGGCCAAGCCAGCCGCTGGCCTTTTTGCCGCTGGCCCTGCTGGGGGTGGAGGTATTGCGCGGCACAGCACGTGGCTGGGCTGGTGTGCGTAACTGGAGCATTCTGGCCCTTGGCTTGGGTGGCATGGTGCTTTCCAGCTTTCCCGAAACCGCGTTTTTGCAAGGCACATTGGTGCTGTGCTGGGCGCTTTTGCGGCTGGCGCAACAGCCCGCGGGGGCGCGTGCACCGTTTGCCGCCGCCATTGCGGTTGGGGGCAGCGCGGCGCTGCTTCTGGCCGCCCCGCAGCTTGTGGCATTTGCCACTTATCTGCCCCATGCGTGGGTGGGAGACCACGCAGCGGGTATTTCCATCACCCAGCCCATAACGTGTTGGGCCATGGCGCTGTTTCCCTACATCAATGGCCCCATCTTTTACGGCCCGGCTTCTCGGTATGAGGCATGGTGGAGCGTGGGCGGATACTGGGGCACCGTGCTGCCGTTTTTGGCTGTTCTGGGCCTGTGGGGGCGAAGGGAGCGGGCTGCGCGTATACTGCTGGCGGCCTATTTTGTGGCGTGTGTGGGCAAGCAGGCCAACCTGCCGGGCATAGCCCAGCTTGTGGATATGATACCCGGTATAGCGCTCACGTTTTTTCATCGCTTTTGCTACCCGATGGAGGAAATGGCGCTTCTTCTTCTGGCTGCCTTCGGGCTGGATGATGTGTGCCGCCATGCCGCCATTCAGGCGCGCGCGGAGGGTGCAAAACAGCGCACCAAAAATTGGCTGGCAACAGCATGGCCCGCATTATGCGCCGGAGGCGTGTTGCTGTTGGTCACCTATACCGTGTGGCGCTGGAACGCCCCCGCGCGGGCGGATTTATGGGGCTTTGCGCAGGGGCCAGTTTCTTCCCGCTTTTATGCGTTTGGTTCCGTGCTGGCTGGTGGTGCGCTGGTGGCGCTGTGCCTTGCCGCGTTGCTGTTGCCCATTCTGGCGCGGTGGCGGGTGGCGGTTCTGGCAAGTGTTGTGGTGGCAGAAGCACTTTTTCTGTTTTGCGTGCCGCTGCTCTCCACCCGCAGCGTATTGCCGGTAGATGCCACGCTGATAAACACCATGAAGGCCCAGATCGGGCTGAACAGATTTGTTTCCCTCGGCGGGTTGGCCCCCAATTATGGCGCGTATTTTGGGCTGGCCTCCATCAACCACAACGGCGTGCCCATGCCCGCTGCGTGGATTGCCCGTTTGCAGCACGATTTTGGCACAAACCTCAACCCCGTAACGTTTGATGGCATTACGCCCAACACCCCAAATGGGCACTTCTTTTTGCAGGATGTGCTGGGCCAAAAGCCGGAGGTGTTGGAACGCTTGGGCGTGGCGCTGGCGGTGGTGCCACATGGCATGGCCTTGCCGGGCCAGCAGGAGGCCCCTGCCGAAAAACGCCTGCAACTTCTTTACAGCAGTGCGGCGAATGATCTGTACCGCCTACCGCATCCCACCCCGTATTTTGAGGCCCCCGAGAACTGCGAGATCCAACCACTTTCACGCACCGCACTGCGCACAAGTTGCCGCACGCCTGCTACGCTTATCCGGCACGAACTCATGTTGCCCGGCTGGCATGTGCGCATAAACGGGCAGAAAGCCGCCCTTGGGTATGAAGAAAACCTGTTCCAGCGGGTAGCTTTGCCAAACGGGCCAGCGGAAATTCGCTTTTCCTTTACCCCACCCGGCATGGCGTGGGGCTGGGCGGGGCTGGTGTTTGGGCTGGCCCTGCTGGGGCTGGGCTTTGGGCGCGGGCAGCGTTAACGGCCCAGTGCTTCGGCTTGCAGGGTTTTGCGGGCAAACCACCAGCACGCGGCCCCAAAAGCCGCAACGCCTAACACAGGTGGCAGGCTTTGGGGCACATATTGTGCGATAGAGAGGGCATCATCCTGCCCCAGCGCGCCAGAAAGCACGGCCAGCGCCACGCCTGTCAGGCTTTCACCCACAATAAAGCCGGAGGCCAACATGGTGCCAATGGCGGCATTGGAGGTGGAAGCACCCTGCGCGGTTTGCGCCCTGCGGGTTTTGATATGGTGCTTTAGCCCCCAGCCCAGAATGGCTCCAAAAGCCAGTGTAATGCTGACAGAGGCAGGCAGATACAGCCCCACCGCCACACCCAAAGGCGGCAATGCCATATGGCGGCGGCGCAAAAGCTGGTCCACCCCCACCAGAACAGCCCCCAGCACCATGCCAATTGAGAGCATGCTCCAGTCTAGCGAGTGTGTGAAAATGCCATTGGCAATCATGGCTATCAGCGCGGGTTGTGGGGCGGAGAGCGCATGTGTGGGGTCCATGCCTGGGCGGGGCATGGCGCCCGCAAAACCGTAGGCCTGATAAAGCAGGTTTAGCACAGGTGGAATAACCGCAGCGCCTACCACGCAGCCTACAATCAGCGCCACTTCCTGCTTCCACGGTGAGGCCCCAACAAGCTGCCCGGTTTTAAGATCCTGCAAGTTATCGTTGGAAATAGCCACTGTGGCGGTAATGGCCGAAAGCACTAAAATGGTAAAAGCCGTGGCCAGCTTTTGCCCTTCCGCCATCATGCTGGTGGGGGCAAGGCCCAAGGCTTCCAACGCCAGAATCATCAGAGCGGAAAGCACAGCGCCAATAATGATAATGCCTGATATGGGGGAGGAGGATGAGCCCACAATGCCCGCCATATAGCCGCAGGCAGCGGCCATAATAAAACCGAACACAATGCAAAACAGCACGGCAGCGGCCACAACAGGCCAGAACCCTACCGCAACAGGGGCCAGAAAATACGCAAACAGCCCGGCCAGCATGGCGGCAGAAAGCAGCAGCAACAGCCCCATGCTGCGGCCAGACATATCGCGCTCGGCATCGGGCACCAGTGTTTGGCCACGGCCTGCAAACATGGCGCGCAGGCCACGTAGTACAGGGGGCATAAGCTCCACCAATGTCCAGAGTGATGCCACGGCAATGGCGCCCGCGCCAATAAAGCGCACCTTGTGCAACCACACATCATGCGCAAAGGCGGCAGGGGCCAGATGCTCCGGGTTGGGCAAATGGGCCGTAAGCCACGGCACACCCATGCCCCACGCCAAAATGCAGCCCAGCAGCATGGCCAGCCCGCCTGCCAACCCTACCAGATACCCCGCACCCACAAGGGCAAGGGAAAGCCCGCCTGAAAACTGAAACACCGCTGCCCCGGCCGAGGCCGTAAGGGTGAGTGTATCTGCCAAAAGCCGCAGCCCGGCACTGGCGAATGAGAAAATCGTGGCAATAACGCCGCCGCCAATAAGGGCACGCAGCCCTTGGCTATGACCTTTTTCTGCCCCGGCGCGCAGAATTTCTGCCGCAGCCACACCCTCCGGGTAAGGCAGACTGCTTTCCGTTACCAGCGCACGCCGCAGCGGGATGGTAAACAGCACGCCCAATATGCCCCCGGCGAGGGAAAGCCCAGCCGTTTGCCAGAACGGAAAGTTCTGCCAGTACCCCGCCATCACCAGCCCCGGAAAAGTGGCAAACACGCAAGAAAGCGTGCCCGCTGCCGAGGCCTGGCTTTGCACCATGTTGTTTTCCAAAATGGAGCCACCACCCAGCATCCGCAGCACCGCCATGGAAATAACCGCGGCAGGAATGGAGGAGGCAAACGTTAACCCAATACGCAGGCCCAGATACACGTTGGAGGCGGTAAAAACGATGGTGATAAGCGCGCCCAGTATAAGCCCGCGCAGGGTGAGTTCTCGGCGGGTGGGGGATGGCGTCATGCTGGGGCCTCGGGCTGCTGCTTGGTCTGGCTGTGCAGGGCGGCCCGATGGGTGCATGTTCAGGACATGCGTGGCGCGTGGGGCTGCCCCGTCTGGTTTGTATATGCTGCAAGCATTACGATGGACGGGGCAGTTTGTCTGTACCGCAGTGCCCTTATGGGGCACGCAAGGGGGGTGTTAGAACGTCAGCTCCAAGTTGCTCTGCACGAACGCGCCGGAGGAGGCGCCCGCGTTGATCATGGTTTTGGAGGCAAAAATATATTCACCATCAATGCTTAGCGTAATGTGGCGCGTGGCACGCCACGTAAAGCTGGCCTGCGGCATGGTGGCTGTATAGGCCCCGTGTGGGCGCAGGTTATAAAAAGCCGTGCCGCTGGCATAAATGGCATCCTGTTTGCTGTTGCGCCACACCACGGGCACCTTCATCAGCAAGGTGGTGTTAGGGGTGGGGGAAACCGTGGCAATAGGCCCTACATCAATAATGTTGGATTGCCCGATATAGGTGCTGATATCCAGGTAATAGGCGCTGGGCACGTAGGGTGAAAGAAAGCTGCCCCAACTGCTGCTCTGGCTTTTGTTCATGTTGCCGCCAGACACATCATCCACCTGAATGCCCACAGCCGGATGCCCCGCCCATTTGGCAAAGCGCCATGAAAGTGTGGCGTTGACGGAATAGGCAGAAACAGGCCGTGTGGGGCCGCTTTTGGCGGCGCGGAATTCTCCACCCTGCCACATGCCGCCAACAGAGAATTCAAGCGGCCCGGCGTTGCCCCATACGCGCATGCCCGGCGTATCGCGGTGGGTAGAGCCCGCAATGCTGCCACCTGCTGCGGTGGGCAGGGCGCTGCTGGCCAGAATAATGCCGTAGTAAAAGCTATCTACAAACACCTGGCTGCTTTTGCCTAAAAACGAGAACTTGGGCAGCGCGTAAGATGTGTAAGCCCCAAACAGGCGAGATCTCCACCCCACGGTATCATGGAAGGCAATGGGCGGGCTATTATCTGTAAGGGTCAGGTAAAAGCCATCTACGCGAAAGTTCTTCCAAAAGGCATAGCCGCGCAGGCCGTTCCATGAATACGGCAGCGTGGGGTACACGCTTCCTGCCGTAAAATACGGGGGTGCATCCAAAAAGGTCATGCGCCCGGCCATGCCGCCTACGGTGGCGCCCAGCACCTTGCCGCGCACTTCTACAAATGCCTGCTGGGCATCCAGCTTGCTGCGCCAGCGGCCCCCGGCATAGCCATAGTAGTTTACACCTGCGGCCTGCCCGCTCATCAATTCACCATACAGGCGGACGTGTTCACCCAAGTGCAGGTCTGCGCCCAGATTCCAGCGGAAGTTGTTGCGGTAGGCGGGGTCTTTTTTAATGGTGCCAAAGCCTGCGCGCTGATCATAAAAATTGTGCTGGCGGAAGTTGCCGCTGAAGGACAGATAAATATCGCCTTCCTGATTGAAGGGAATGTATTTGAGCGCATCCATGGCATCCAGGCGGTTGCGCTTGTCCCGCAGGCTGGACCAATCCTCCGCCCAACGAGAAACAGCGTAATACCCCACGGTGCCAAACCCTGCGGCGGCCCCGGTATTGGCGTTAAATACCCCCCACGGCCCTTGGTGCAGCAGGGCAGTAGGCAGGGGCGAAAGCTCCAGAGACTGTGGCTGACCATACGCTTCTGGCCGGCTGGTGAGCGGGGGCAGCAGGCGCGCATTGTCCCAAAACCCCGGTTTGGCCGCCGGTGCGGCAGAGGATGTCACTTCTGCTGGTGCTTCCTTGGCGGGCACAACGGTTGTTGCGGGGGCCCTGCGCACAGGAGCAGATGTGTGCGGATAATGCAGATGCGCAGCATTAGGTGCTGTTTCTGCTGCGTGTGCAGATGGGGCAAGCCACACGGCAGCCCCGGCGGCAGAAGCTGCAAGCAGAATGTGCAGGCCAAAGGCAGGCCAATAAGCAGGCGTACGGGCAGAAAAGGCAGGAGGAGAAAAAGCCGGACAGTAAACGGCGGCAATGGCCTGTCCGGGACGAGAAAATCCGGGGTATGCGGTCATGGGCCGGGGTTCGCTTCTTGTTATTTTTTTTGAGAGATATTCTAATAATGAATATCTAATATTTGGATGTTACCACTTCACGCGCTCAGGTCATATCTAAATTGCGTGTGGTGCATTCCTGCCCTGTGCAGCGTTTTGGGCTGAACAGGCGCGTATAAACCGGCTGAAACTGGCAGTATTTCTTGGTTTTTTGTGCCAGCTTCAGGGTTTCATAAAAACTGTTTTAAAAAATCAACAAAAAAGTGTTCAGCCATCCAGCCTGTTCAGGCACCGCTGCGCGCGGTCAGACAGATGTACATCATGCACATGGGCCACAGCTTGGCGGGCCTGTTGGCGCCATGCGTGGCTCATACCTATGGGGGAGCACACGGCCTGCACATCGGCCTGCAAGGGGCCACCCTGTTTGGTGGCGGCCAGCACAATGGCCGGGTGCTTGGGCAGGGCGGCCTGCATGGTTTTATAAAGTGTGTGCGTTGTGCGCGAATCTGCTGCGGGCAAAAGTGCGGGCACAAGCCGCGCGGCATCGGGCTGGCCAGAGGCTACGGCGTGCTGCACATCCGCCCACCCTTTTTGGCGCGAGAGGGCTTGTGCCGTCTGGGCTGCGCCATCATGTTCCACCATGTTCAGAATATGGGTGGTGCGTTCTGGCTGCCGTGCAGGCAGCGGGGCATGTTGCAGGGCAAAAAGGCACATCCCCACCGGCACGCAGGCAGAAAGCACCGGCACAAGAGCACGCAAGAAACGCAATGGCAGATCCTCCTCTAACCTGTGGGTTACATGCACTGCAGAAAGTGGCGCTGGCAGGGCAATGCTGCGGAAAGGTTGCGGCAGCGTGGGTGGTTGTCCTATAGCGGGGCCACAGATCGGAAAGGCGGCCGCGCCAGTGCCCGGTCGCTCCACCATTTTTGGGCGGGGTGGCCCATGCCTGCGCGGCCTGTCTTATTTTGGCGCAAAGTTATGCCAGCAGGAAAAGAATGACATGAGCGGTTCCATATCTCCTTCAGAAATCTCCCGGCTCCAGACAGCTCTGCGCAGGCTGCTGGGTTCCGAAAAGCTGACCATCAACCCCGCACCCCGTGCAGGTATGTCTGTTGAACTGGCAGCAGATGGTGAAGTGATTGGCACCATCCATCGTGATGATGAAGATGGTGATGTGTCCTACGCCGTAAACATTGTGGTGCTGGAAGAAGACCTGCCCGCAGCCAAATAAATCGGCGCACAGGCTTGCAAGGCCACTTCATGCGTAGGCTGGCACTCTATTGCTGCCTGCGGGTGGGTGGCCTTTTTTATAAGGGCCACCCACATGCGCTAGGGAGAAGGCGGGTTAGATTTCAGGCGTTGGACGGCGCCGCAGAAGCCTGAAGCACTGGAGCCCGCGCAGTGGGGAATTCCACATTGGTAATTTTCCAGCGCCAGCCCTGTATCCGCATTTCAATGCGCAGGGGCGTTTCACGCTCATGCCCCGGCAGGGGCACTTCCGCCACAAACTGATCAAGCCGTGCAAACCTTACGGAAGCATGGGCCGCCAGAGAGGCGAAGGAAATATTGGGCTGGCTGACCGGCACCGCCGCCGGAATGGCCTGATCGACCAGCATGCCCAGATTGTTTTGCGTAACCGTGGTATCCACCGCATTAGAAACAGCGGTGGCAGCAAAGGATTCACCAAACTCGGGCAGATCGTCCGAGGTAGGCACAAGGTGCAGGCCATTCAGCGTCTGATGCTTGATGGAGGCATCCAGCGCCCCCCAGTTGATGACCTGGCCAAGGGCCGTCATATCGTGCGAATGCAGGGCGGAACCCACGCTCCACAGCGTGACAAAAGGGGAAGCCAGATACACACCCAGCGCTGCTGCGGCTGAGGCAACACATATCCCCCGCGCGGTCTGGCGCGGGGTCAGACTGGCTGCTCGGGCAGGTTGCCCAAACTGAGGAAGGGATATCATGTTTGCATTCCTCTTATGTTGATTTTGCAGGTTACTATAACAGAAGCATACCTCTGATGCACACTAACATGTCATGTTTTGGGTGTTATTACAAAAACGTGATTTCTGCCACAACACGAAGCATGATGGCTGTTTAACGCCATTCTGACCGATCGGTTCACTGCCTTTTTTACTTTTTTCAGGACGCCCCACCATGATTTCGCAGTTTTCTGAAGACGAGATCCAGCGCTATTCCCGCCACATTCTTTTGCCCGAGGTTGGCGGAATTGGGCAGATGGCGCTGAAAGGGGCTTCCGTGCTGATTATTGGCGCGGGGGGCTTGGGTTCACCCACGGCACTGTATCTGGCCGCAGCCGGTGTGGGGCGCATCGGGCTGGTGGATGATGATGTGGTGGAGCTTTCCAACCTTCAGCGGCAGATCCTGCACGCCACGGCCGATGTGGGCCGCAGGAAGATAGACTCCGCCCGCGCCACGCTGGAGGCCCTCAACCCCGGTATTGTGGTGGAAACACACCCCCAGCGGCTGGATGCGACATCCGCAGAAGGGCTGATAAGCCAGTACGATCTGGTGTGTGATGGGTGCGATAACTTTGCCACCCGCTATGTGGTGAACGCCGTTTGTGTAAAAACCCGCAAAGTGCTGGTTTCTGCCGCTGTGCAGCGGTTTGAGGGGCAACTTTCCACCTTTCGCCCGTGGCGCGGTGGGCCGTGTTACCACTGCCTCTACCCACAAACCGATGGTGAAGCCTCTGGCCTGAGCTGTGGTGAGGCCGGGGTGTTTGGTGCCGTAACGGGCGTGATGGGCACCTTGCAGGCCACCGAGGCCCTGAAGGAGCTGCTGAACATAGGGGAAAGCATGGCTGGGCGTTTGCTGATGTGGGATGCCCTGCGCACGCGCTTTACCACCATTATGCTGGAGGCAGACCCCAACTGCCCCGTATGTGGCGGCATGGGGGCGGAACACGCCCACACGCCCCAGCAACAGGCCGCACCTTCTGCTGGGTAGGCAGCCACAAACACATATGCGGCTGCGACTCCTGTCGCACTTATAGATGCTGCACCTTCAGGCAGCGGAGAATACGGGCCTTTTCCCCAAGGGCTGTGCAGGCAGGGTGTGTTGGGCATAGGCTGCATGTGCGGGGCATGTCTGGCGGGAATGCAAGGTTTGGCTTAGATTTGCCGCGGCTTTGGCAGGGCAGGGCGTGCGCCCTTATCTGCCGCCACGCGCGGGATAAGGTGTGATGCCTCTTGCCCCGGCGCGTCTCTCTTGGCAGGGATGCAGGCATGATGTTCACACGCTCTTCCATTTTCCGGCTTCACCTGCTTGCCTGTGCGGCAGGCTGTGCCGTGGCTTTTGCCAGTGTTCCCACGGTTTCTGCCAATGCGGCAGAGCAGAAAAAAACCTCGGCGCACAGCCACCACGCGCATCATGCAGGGGCCACGCATGAAGGCGCTTCTGCCAAGGCGGGAAAAAAGGCTTCCGCCAAGTCGGACACCGCAAAGTCAGACAGTGCAGAGGCCAAGGCCGCACACAGCAAAAAGAGCAAGCATCATAAAAAGCACCACGCGGCTGGGCATGAGGCCACAGCCACACATGCCGCTGCCGCCAAGCACCACCCCGCCGCCACGGCTGCCGTAGGGGCCGCAGCGGGGGCAGGGGCAGTTGCCGCTGGCACAGCCGCAGCAGATGCCGCAAACCCGGCCACTCCTCCGGCAGATGCCGCGCCAGAACCACCAAAGGGCACTGTAACGGGCTTGCCGCTGCCACGTTATGCGGCATTGCGGGCGGATGAAGTGAACATGCGTGCCGGGCCGGGGCAGCGTTTCCCCATTATCTGGGTGTATCATCGCCGCGGTATGCCGGTGCGGATCGAGCGTGAATTTGACGTGTGGCGTCTGGTAGAAGACCCCACGGGCCAGAAGGGCTGGATGCAGCAGGCCACCCTTGCAGGCGGGCGAGATTTTCTGGTGCCGGGTGAACCCCCGGGGGATGATGCCCCCATAGCACCCAAGCTGGACAAGAATGGTGAGAAAATTCCCGCATCCGGCCACATGGATACGCGCGTTGTAGAAACAGTGCCCACGCTGGATGATGCCAAAAGTATTGCGGGTGCCGTTATGCTTCGTGCAAGTGCCAGTGATGACGCCCCCGTTGTAGCGGTGCTGAAACCGGGTGCTGTAGGCTCTGTTAAGGAATGTGCGGCGGGGTCTGCCTGGTGCAGGGTTTCCGTTAAACAGTATAATGGCTGGGTGCCACGCAAGGCGATCTGGGGTGTGGATGCTGATGAGGCCGTTAACCCCTCCTGAAAGACCCCAGCGGACTAGAAGGAGAAACAGATATGGCTGAATCCACACAACAGGGTTCGGGCGCAGAACAGGCGCAAACCTACCGTACTAAAATTGTGGCCACACTCGGCCCGGCTTCTTCAGATTATGCAACCATCCGCGATCTGGCTTTGGCCGGGGCGGATGTGTTCCGCTTCAACTTCTCCCACGGCACGCATGAAGATCACGCCGCCCGCCACGCCATTGTGCGGCGGTTGGAAGAAGAACTGGGCACCCCTATTGGTATTCTGGCCGATATGCAGGGGCCAAAGCTGCGCGTGGGCCGCTTTGCCGCAGGCCGTATTATCTTGCAGCCGGGTGCCACCTTTCGGTTCGATCTGTCTGACGTGCCGGGGGATGAGCACCGCGTAAACCTGCCGCACCCGGAAATTATCAGCGCCGTGCGCCCCGGCAGCCGCCTGCTGATGGATGATGGCAAGCTGGCCGTTGTGGTGGAAAAGGTAGGGCCAGACTGGATAGAAACGCGGGTGGATGTAGGTGGCCCGCTTTCTGACCATAAAGGCGTGAACGTGCCGGATGTGGCGCTGCCTATTCCCGCCCTGACGGAAAAAGACCGCAAGGATCTGGCCTTTGCGCTGGATCTGGGGGTGGATTACGTGGCCCTTTCCTTTGTGCAGCGGGCCGAGGATGTAGCGCAGGCCCGTGCGCTGGTGGGTGAGCGCGCCGCCGTGCTGACCAAGCTGGAAAAACCGCAGGCCGTTGAAAATCTGGACGCCATTCTGGAACTGTCTGATGCAGTTATGGTGGCGCGTGGGGATCTGGGCGTTGAACTGCCGCCCGAAACCGTGCCGTTGGTGCAAAAGCGCATTATCCGCGCTGCCCGCAGGCTGGGCAAACCCGTTGTGGTGGCCACCCAGATGCTGGAAAGCATGATTTCTGCCCCAACCCCCACACGGGCCGAGGCATCGGATGTGGCAACAGCCGTGTTTGATGGTGCAGATGCCGTAATGCTTTCTGCCGAATCCGCAGCGGGCAAATACCCGCGTGAGGCTGTGCGGATTATGAACCGCATTTTGTGGCGGGTGGAGGAAGATGCCGGTTGGCAGGCCCACATGGCCGCAGCCCGTCTGGCCCCGGAAGATTACGTGGCCGATGCCATTGCCAGTGCTGTGCAGCAGGTGGCGGATACGCTCAAGGCCCCGGCCATTGTGGCTTACACGCACCGCGGCCCCACGGCGCTACGCATTGCGCGTGAACGGCCCACATGCCCCATTCTGGGCATTACGCCCACACATACATCTGCCCGGCGCATGGCGCTGGTATGGGGTGTGCGGGCCTTTGTAAGCGCGCCGCACAAGCCCACAACCACGGTGGAAGATGTGGTGGAGGCCGCGCTGGATGTGGTGAACCGGGCAGGCATAGGGGCGGAAGGGGATTCCGTGGTGATAGCCGCCGGTGTGCCCTTTGGCGTAAGTGGGTCCACTAACCTTTTGCGCGTGGCGCGTATTGGCTGAAAACCGTGCAGGGCAGGGGGTTTGCAATGGCTCCATGCCCTTGCGCAAAGGGGTTGCCGCAGCCAAAGGGGTGACAGTGCAGGGCCAAGGCAGTATGCACCCGCTCCATATGGCAGAAATTGCCCGGTAAACGCAGGAGGCTCAATGGCACCCCCACGTAGCAGGCTGGCAAGACGCGCAATGCTGAAAGGCATAACCGCGCTTTCTGCAACCGTGGCGGCCCCGGTGCTGGCCCGTGGGGCGGATGAGGTTCTGCCCGATACCGTGCGCCCGCCCGATGTTACCACCAATCCGCCGCGCCAATGGGGGGTAAACGCTCCGCCCGTTTATACGCCAGACCCGGACGTGCTGGTGATAGATCGCTCCTTCCGCGATCTGCTGTACGGCAACGCCGCGCTGCACCGTGTGTGGGATAAAGGCACATGGCTGGAAGGGCCTGCGTGGTCATCCCAAGGGCGGTATCTGCTGTTTAGCGATGTGGTGGCAAGCCGACAGTATCGCTATTTGTGGGAAACGGGAGAGGTAACGGTTTTTCGCCCGGAATCCTACCACGCCAATGGCAACACGTTTGATTATCAGGGCCGCCAGATTACGTGCGAGCACTTTCTGCGCCGCGTGATCAGGTGGGAGCACGATGGCTCCGCCCATGTGGTGGCCGACAAGTTTGAGGGCCACTCCCTCAACTCCCCCAATGATGTGATAGCCCACCCGGATGGCAGCATCTGGTTTACCGATCCGGGATATGGAGACAACGTGGCCGAAGGCCATGCTGACATGCCGGGCGGTGAGGCCAACCCGGATGGGCATATCCGCTGGAAAATAGGGGAAGAACTTATTGGCACGCTGGGTGGTTCGCGCCGGCAGGCAGACCATACCTTCCGTGTAGATGCCACGGGCCATCTGGATGTGGTGCTCACGCAGACGCAGTTGCCCAACCCCAACGGGCTGTGCTTCTCGCCCGATTTCTCGCGGCTTTATGTTATTTCATCCGGCAAGCAGCCGGGCGGGCATGGGCATGATGGAGATCAGGCCGTGCATGTGTTTGATCTGCACAAGGAGGAACTGCCGCTTTCCAACCCGCGCCTGTTCACCAACATGCGGTTTGAAGGCGTGCAGATGGGGCCAGATGGCATGAAGGCCGATGTGCACGGCAACATCTGGTGCGGTGTAAGCGGGCCGGTGGGGCTGTGCGGGGTGTTTGTGTTTAACCCCGAAGGGCACCTTATTGGCCGCATTCGTCTGCCGCAGAGTGTTTCTAACCTGACGTTTGGCGGCCCCAAGCGCGATTGGCTGTTTATGTGCGCGGGGGATTCCCTCTACCGTTTGCAGGTGAACACCCAAGGCGCCGCCCCAGCCTGAGAAAGCGCAGCGATTAGGCGCTTTTCTTCAGGAGCAGGGGCAGCAGGCCAAACAGCGCACAGGTGATGGCGGCAAACCATGCCAGACCATCTGGCGCAGCGGCCATGGAACTGGCAGCCAGCGCAGGCCCCGCAAACGCGCCCGCACCCCATGCAAGGGAGCTGAGGGTGTAAATGGCTATCAGGTCTCCGCCCTTATAGCGGTCTCCCACAACAGACATGGCCACTGTGTAAATACTGGCAAACACGCCATCCCACGCAAACAGCACCGCATGGGCTATGCCGGGGTGATGGATAGCCACCGGCCACAGCAACGCGCCCGCCGCAGCCACCCCGGCTAATGAAACCAGAAGCCAGCGGCGGCTTGTGCGGTCTCCTATCCAGCCAATGGGAATCTGGAACGCAGTAGCACCCAGCAGCATGATGCTCAGTAACAGTGTGGCGCCATGTTCTGACCACCCGGAGTGCATGGCATACAGCGCCAGAAAAGAGGTGGCGGCCGAATCCAGCATGGCAATCAGCAATGTTGCGGCAATGGCTATGGGGGCCAAAGGCAGATAGCGCAGCAGGCTGGGGCGTTGTGGGGGTGTAAGCTGCGGGTGCGGCAACCACGGTGCTGCCACAAGGCCGGTGGCAACCAGCAGGCCAATACTGGCACAGGCAAAGGGCAGGGCGCTGGTGCGACCCGTTACAGTTAGCAAGGCGGGGCCTGCTGCAATGCCAATGGAAAGCAGCGTGCTGTAAAGCCCCATCACGCGGCCTCTGGCGTGGTCTGGCGTAATCTGGTTCAGCCAGCTTTCAGAAAGCACCAGAATAATCTCGCACGCAGCCCCCAGCACGGTGCGCAGGCCAAACCACACCCAGATGAACGGCAGCAGCGGAAAAAGGGCCAGCGTGGCCGCGCCCGTAAGCAAAGCCAGTGTAACGGCTCGCTTGGGCCCCAAGGCCATGCTGATGCGCGGGATAAACGGCGCAATGGCCAGAGAGCCCACAGCGTGCATCATGGTGTTGGCGGCAATCATGCCGGTGCCAAAGCCCAGATCCACCATTTCCAGCGTAAACAGGGGCGCACCCAGCCCCATAACCAGCCCGAACATAAGCCCTACAACAGTAAGGGAAAGGGTGGGGGCGGCGCTTATGGCAGAACGCGCAGGGGGGTGAAGCAGCATAGGCTGGCTTGTAGCCGGTTGCGTGCGCCGGAGCCAGCCTTCACGCCCTTGGGCGTGTGCGCATTTAGAACAGTTTGTTGATAAGCGTGTTGCCAATGCCAAATCCCGCGCCAGATGCAAGGGAATGGGCAAAGCCGGAGTTGATCACATCATTCAGCACATTTTCCACTTCCGGCTTGACGGTGCTGAGGGCGGAGGGCTGCGGCGGGGCCACATTCTGCTGCACCTGTGTGGCAAGGGCCGTGTGCAGGGCCTGAAGCAGGTTGATAACCTGAGATTGCTCATCACGCAGGGAAAGGGCCAGTTCCTTCAGGTCCAGCAGCCATTCACGGGCCTGCATATCTCCGCCATCGGCTGCGGTTTGCATTTTGGCGCACAGCGTTTGCAGCGCGGTGGCAGATTGTTGGGCCTGTGCCTGAAACTGGTTGTAGGTTTGATCTATGGCCTGAATATCCATGCTAAAAACCCTTTCAATATAATGTGTTCTACGGTGCGGAGCACACCACCATAAGGGGGTAAATGCAAGCCGTGCGGCCTGTGTGCAGCCACCCCCGGTGGCAGCCATGATACGCACTGGTGAGGATTTTGCGTGCATTCCTGCGCGCGGGCGGCTATTTGTCTGGCCAAGCAAACATCAGCAAAGCCATTCTCCACCCTTTCAGGCAGAAAGCGGTGGCGTGGCCCGCAGGGAATATCAGGCCTTTACATGGATATCCGCAATATCGCCATCATTGCCCACGTTGACCACGGCAAGACGACTCTGGTTGACGAACTGCTCAAGCAGTCGGGTTCGTTCCGCGAAAACCAGCACGTTGCCGAACGCGCAATGGACAGCAACGATCTGGAACGCGAACGTGGCATTACCATTCTTGCCAAGTGCACATCCGTTGTCTGGAAAGATACCCGTATCAACATTATTGATACACCCGGACACGCCGACTTTGGCGGGGAAGTGGAACGTATTTTAAGCATGGTGGATGGCGCCATTGTGCTGGTGGACTCCGCCGAAGGTGCGCTGCCGCAGACCAAGTTTGTGGTTGGCAAGGCACTGGCCCGCGGCCTGAAGCCAATTGTGGTTGTGAACAAGATTGACCGTGGCGATGCCCGCCCCGATGAAGTGCACAACGAAATTTTCGATCTATTTGCAGCCCTTGGCGCAAATGATGAGCAGCTTGACTTCCCGATGCTGTTTGCTTCTGGCCGTCAGGGCTGGGCAGATGAAACGCTGGACGGCGCCCGCAAGGACCTGAGCCCGATGTTCGAGCTGATCCTGCGCCATGTGCCAGCTCCGAATCTGGACAAAGACAAGCCCTTCGCCATGACAGCCACCATTCTGGAAAGTGACAACTTTCTGGGCCGCGTGCTGACAGGCCGTGTGGAACAGGGCCGCGCCAAGGTGAACATGCCTGTTAAGGTGCTGCGGGCCGATGGCTCCGTGGTGGAAACAGGCCGCCTGACCAAGCTGCTTTCCTTCCGTGGTCTGGACCGCGTGGGTGTGGAAGAAGTGGAAGCTGGTGACATTGTGGCCGTGGCCGGTTTGTCTGAAGCCACCATTCCAGACACCATTGCCGCCCCGGAAGTTGAAGCCCCGCTGGAAGCTATTCCGGTTGATCCGCCGACACTGTCCATGACCTTCCGCCTGAACGATGGCCCGCTGGGTGGCCGTGAAGGCAAGAAGGTGACGTCTCGCCAGATTCGTGACCGTCTGTTCAAGGAAATCGAAAGCAACATTGCTATTCGCGTGACAGACAGCCCCGAAAGCGAAGCGTTTGAAGTGGCTGGCCGTGGTGAACTTCAGCTTGGTGTGCTGATTGAAACCATGCGCCGTGAAGGCTTTGAGCTGACAATCGGCCGCCCGCGCGTGCTGTTCCGCACCAATGAAGAAACCGGTGAGCGCGAAGAGCCTTACGAAGAAGTTACCATTGATGTGGACGAACCCTATTCCGGCGTTGTGGTGGAAAAGATGTCCCTCCGCAAAGGCCAGATGCAGGACATGCGCCCCTCCGGCGGTGACAAGGTGCGCCTCACATTCGTCATCCCGTCTCGCGGGCTGATTGGTTATCACGGTGAATTCCTGACCGACACGCGCGGCACGGGTATCATGAACCGTCTGTTCTCCCACTACGGGCCTTATGCTGGCACCGTGGAAGGCCGCCGCAACGGGTCTCTGATTTCTGCAGAAAACGGGGCAACCACGCAGTACTCCCTGTTCTCCCTGCAGGATCGTGGCACGCTGTTCGTGGATGCGGGTGAAACGGTTTATCAGGGCATGATCATTGGTGAGCATTCCCGTGAGAATGATCTGGAAGTAAACCCGATCCGTGAAAAGAAGCTGACCAACATGCGTGCCGCCGGTAAGGACGAAGCCCTGCTGCTGACCCCGCCGCGCCGTATGTCTTTGGAACAGGCTATTGCTTACATTGAAGATGATGAGCTGGTGGAAGTAACCCCATCTGCCATCCGCCTGCGTAAGCGGTATCTGGACCCGAACGAACGCAAGAAGCGCGCCAAGAAAGTAGACTGATTCTGTAACTTGTGGGCTGCCTAGCTTTTGGGCAGCCTGTAAGTGTGGCGCGTTTATGGTGTAGGCATATTTTTTTCGGTTACATCATTTTGTCACATACAGAAGTGCTTTAAGTGCTTTTTCCTATAAAAACCGCCTGTTACAGGGCGGTTTTTTTGGTTTTGCCCGTGCCAATATGGCCTGTTTACGGCTGTCAAGTGGCAGAGCGGTGATATGTGCAAAGATTGCACAAATTTTAGCTCAAGACGCTGTGCTTTTGCCGTGATAATAAGCAATGCATAAACCGGTCTATGTGCTGGATGCGGGGTTGTCCTGCATGAGGCGGATTGGACCACAGGTTTTTGGAGACATTCTATGATTTCTCGTCGTCTGCTTGCGGCTCTGTCCACCGTTGCCCTGCTGGGCGCCGCTGCTCCTTCCTTCGCTCAGGAAGCTGCTGCTCCTGCCGCACCTGCTGCTCCGGAAGCTGCTGCTCCTGCTGCTGCCCCAGAAGGCGCTGGCCCGGCTGCTGAAGAAGCTGGTAAAACCGAAGAAAGCAAAGGTGCAGCTGCCCACAAAGGCCACAAAGGTAAGCACCACGGTGGCAAGCACCACGGTAAGAAGAAAGCCGCAGCTCCGGCTTCTGACGCTTCTTCTTCCGAATCTGCTCAGTAATAACCCGGCAGAAAGGGGCACTGCGTTACAGGCGCGGTGCTTCCTGCCTGCTGCGGCATAAAGCTGCGCACATTAAAAAGGCCGCTGGTGGTTTTGCCACTGCGGCCTTTTTTTGTGCCCGATGTAGAGGGCTGTTTTTTATAAACAGCTAGATCAGCGCCACAGCGGGCAAGCCCGCGCCAGCTTAGTTATAGCGGCTGATAGAAAGATCCAGCGCCGGAATATCGGGCTTTTTGCCGTGCACAAGGTCTGCAATCAGGCGGCCAGACCCACAGGCCATTGTCCAGCCCAGCGTGCCGTGGCCGGTGTTTAGCCACAGGTTTGTAAAGGCGGGCACGGGGCCAATAACAGGTGTGCCATCTGGCGTGCAGGGGCGCAGGCCTGTCCAGTATGTTGCGGCGGTCAGGTCTCCGCCGCCAAACAGTTCAGAAAAAGAAAGTTCCAGCGTTTCACGCCGGTCGGGGCTTAGCTTCTGGCTATAACCCGTCAGTTCCGCCGTGCCACCTACCCGGATCCGGTTGCCAAGCCGCGTAATGGCCAGCTTGTAGGATGTATCATTCACGGTGGATGTGGGGGCGTGGGTTTCATCCGTAAGGGGCAGGGTGAGGGAATAACCTTTTACGGGGTAAACGGGCAGATGCACGCGCAACGGGTGCAGCAGCAGCGGGCTATAGCTGCCCATGGCCACAATGTAGGCATCACCCCGGAAGTGCCCGGCACTGGTGCGCACAGACATAATCTCATCCGCTGCGGCATCCAGCCCCAGAATGGTGGTGTCATATACAAACTTCACACCCTTGGCTTCTGCCATGCGGGCCAGCCTTTGAGTGAAAATATGTGCATCGCCCGATTCATCACCGGGTAAATACAGCCCACCCGTAAGCAGATGCTTGGCATGGGCTAGGCCGGGTTCGTGCTCTAAAACCTGATCCACCGCCAAAAGCTGGTGCGGAATGTTGGCTTCTGCCAGCAGGCGCATATCGTGCTGGGCGGTGTCTATCTGTTTGTTGGTGCGGAAAAGCTGGATCAGCCCGCGCTGCCTGTCATCATACGTAATGCCGGTTTCTTCACGCAGGGCGTCCAGACAATCACGGCTGTATTCGGCAATGCGCAACATGCGGGATTTGTTGATATCATACGCATGGGCATTACAGTTTTTTAAAAGCTGTTCCATCCAGCGCAGCATGGCCAGATCAAACCGTTTGCGAATAACCAGTGGGCTGGTTTTGGGGTGCAGCATCCACTTTGCGGCCTGAAGCGGCAGGCCGGGAGATGCCCATGGTGTGGAATATCCGGGGGAAACCTGCCCCGCATTGGCAAACGATGTTTCAAGCGCTGGGGCGGGCTGGCGGTCTATCACCGTGACTTCATGCCCAAGGCTGGCCAGATACCAGGCCGATGTCACCCCGATAACGCCAGCGCCGAGAATGATGACTTGCACGGTTTTATCCTTACTCACAAGGCAAATGGATCAGGTAGGCACCATACCTTGCTGCGCCCAACCGCGCCAGAACCCGGAAGAAAACTGGCATGGCGCACGCTGTAGGGAGGTATGCGAGAATAACGCGCAAAAAGTGCCTAACCCATTGCACAACAAAGATGCGTTTATAAAAAATGGCGGCATGTTGTGCCCGCTTGGGGCCATGCCGCCATAATGGCGTGGGTTTAGGCAGGCACACCTTTGCTGGTGGAATATTCAAAGTGCAACGCCTGATCCGGGTTCACAATGGGGTAAATGGCGTGAGCGGCCATGGCGGCTTCACTAAACCCTTGCAAAATCAGCTTCAGCTTGCCGGGGTAGGTAGCCACATCGCCTACGGCAAACACGCCCGGCAGGCTGGTTTCACAGCTTGAGGGCGTTACGGGAATGGTGGAGCGCATGGTATCCATACCCCACCGCGCCACAGGCCCCAGATCTGTTGCCAGCCCAAAGAAAGGCAGCAGCACATCGGCTTCCAGCATGCGGGTTGCGCCATCCAGATCAGCCACTTCCACGCCTTCTAGCGCGCCGTTCTGGCCGTGCAGGGCGTGGAGCTGATAGGGCACCACTTTTTCAATCTGCCCGGCGGCTACGGCCTCATCCAACTGGCGCAGGCTTTCCGGCGCACCGCGGAACCTGTCACGCCGATGCACGAGGTACAGCTTTTCTGCATTGTCTTTGAGGGAAAGCGCCCAATCCAGCGCGGAATCGCCACCACCGGCAATAACAATACGGCGGCCTGCAAAATCGGCTTTGCGGCGCACATAGTATTGCACGGCCCCGGTATCTTCAAACGCTTCCAAACCTTCCAGCGGCGGACGGTTGGGGCCAAAGGCACCTGCACCGGCGGCAATAATAATAGCCTTGGCCTTTAGCGTGGTGCCCTGGTTGGTGCCCAGCGTAAAGTTGCCCCGGTGGCCCTCAAGGCTTTCCACCCGGTGCTTGAGCAGGCGCGGGATGTTGAAAGGGGCAATCTGTTCTTCCAGCCGGGCAATAAGCTGCGCGCCTTCTACGGCGGGGCAGGCGGGAATATCGTAAATCGGCTTTTCCGGGTACAGGGCTGCACATTGGCCGCCCACTTCTGGCAGCACATCAATCAGCACACAGTTCAGCCGCAGCATGGCGCACTGAAAAGCGGCAAAAAGCCCGGCTGGGCCAGCGCCAATTATGGCTACGTCTGTTTCTGCTGGCGTATCAGTCATGGCGTGGCGTGATGCTCCCTTATCTGGTTACATTAAAATGCAGTTTCTGTTTTGCGCCAGCACGGGCCGGCGCGCAATGGCCTAGAATAAGCAACACCCCGAAGCAGAATTTGCTCCGGGGTGTGCGGATATGCTCATGGCAAAAAGACGTGCGGCAGAAAGTTCAGCCTTTGGCCAAGGCCTGCTTGAGTTTTTCATCCAGCACATCAAGGAAGGGCTGCGTGTCCAGCCATTTGGTGCCGTTGCCCACCAGTAGCGCCAGATCCTTGGTCATCTGCCCGCCTTCCACGGTATCTACGCACACTTTTTCTAGCGTGTTGGCAAAGTGCACAACGTCTGGCGTATCATCAAAGCGGCCGCGATAAGCCAGCCCACGTGTCCATGCAAAAATGGAGGCAATGGGGTTGGTGCTGGTGGGCTTGCCTTTCTGGTGCTCACGGTAATGGCGGGTGACGGTGCCATGCGCGGCTTCGGCTTCCACCACATCGCCCGTGGGGCTCAGCAGTACGGATGTCATGAGCCCAAGGCTGCCAAAGCCCTGTGCCACAATGTCACTTTCCACATCGCCATCGTAGTTTTTGCAGGCCCATACATAGCCACCCGGCCATTTAAGGGCGCAGGCCACCATGTCATCAATCAGGCGGTGTTCGTAGGTCAGACCCAGCTTTTCGAACTCGGCCTTGAATTCCTTTTCGTACACTTCCTGAAACACATCCTTGAACATGCCATCATAGGCTTTCAGGATGGTGTTCTTGGTGGACAGATACACCGGCAGCTTGCGGTCTCGCCCATAGGAGAGGGAAGCACGGGCAAAGCCTTCGATGGAGGCACGGGTGTTGTGCATGCCCAGCGCCACGCCGGGGCCCTTGAAGTCATGCACATCCAGCGTAATGGGCTCACCACCATCTTCGGGAATGTAGTTGAGCGTCACCTTGCCGGGGCCGGGGATTTTGGTTTCCGCAGCGCGGTAGATATCCCCATAGGCATGGCGGCCAATCACGATGGGCTTTGTCCAGTGCGGCACAAGGCGCGGCACGTTGGAGCAGATGATGGGTTCACGAAAAATGGTGCCATCCAGAATATTGCGGATAGTGCCGTTGGGTGAACGCCACATTTTTTTCAGCCCAAACTCCTTCACCCGTGCTTCATCGGGGGTGATGGTGGCGCATTTTACGGCCACGCCGTAGCGTTTGGTGGCTTCTGCGGCTTCTACGGTCACCTTGTCATCCGTGGCATCACGGTTTTCTATGCCCAGATCGTAATATTTCAGGTCAATATCCAGATAGGGCAGAATCAGGCGCTCACGAATGAAGTGCCAGATGATACGGGTCATTTCATCCCCGTCCATTTCCACCACCGGGTTCTTGACCTTGATTTTAGCCATAATACTGCATCCGATTCGAAGAGTGTCTTGCATTCGTTGCGCGCAGATGTGGAATACGCATAGGCATCATGCAGTGCGCGAATTGAGACCATAAGCAGGGATGCAACACTGCGCTGTTCACGATCAGGACAGAACAGGCCCTGTTGGGCGCAATGGTGCTTATGCGCGGGCAAAAATCTTTGTTTTTTGCGGGGTAGGCCTTGTTATCACAAACATGTCAGGACCTTGGGATGGTGGGCATCTCATTCCGGTCAAGAGGTGCCGTGGGAGAGATGTTATGCTACCACTACAGTTGCATTTTGTGTCGTGAGTGAGCGCGGATAGCACTGGCCTGATGCGTTCGTCGAAAGACGGACCATCTGAGGATGTGAG
This sequence comes from Acetobacter sp. AC2005, assembly GCF_037901235.1. Lineage (NCBI taxonomy): Bacteria > Pseudomonadati > Pseudomonadota > Alphaproteobacteria > Acetobacterales > Acetobacteraceae > Acetobacter > Acetobacter sp. AC2005. The sequence goes on along the minus strand of NZ_CP149625.1, from coordinate 601,205 downwards.
AGACGGGTAGTCTGCGTTGTGCAAGTTTTACGACGAGGCGCCTGATCTCCTGAATGGACCAGCGGACAAGGACTGTCGTGTTCTGAGTTGTGTTTTTTTCGGTTTCAGTGAGTTTGCCTGGTAACGGACACTGGCCATGACGGCATAGGCCAGCATGACCAGAGAGACATGCCGATGCCAACCATGCCAGGAGCGGGTCTCGTTATGATCAAGACCAAATTCGTTTTTGGCCGTCTCGAACCCTTCTTCGATCCTCCAGCGCGTCCCTTCAACGTTCACCAGTTCCTGCGTGGTTGTCCCTTTCGGGCTCCAGGTCGTAAAATAGGCAAGGTCCCCGTCAGCGATGTTTCGGCGGATCAACAGGCCACGTGTCCATGGTCCGGCTATAGGGCAGTCAAATTCTTCAGCATCCAGATCAGCAAGCGGAAGATACGCCCAGTCATAAAGTCGCTCACCTTTTGTGCCGTGCCCCGCTGACAGACGACGCCAGGCCTGGTCTGGCAGTCCTGCTGCAATATCTTTCGCCTCTCCGGCAATCAGCGGTTCCGTTGCCCATGATCCGAACCAGTGATTGCCCTTGACCCCAAGCACATATCCAATTCCTGCCCGGCGAAGCGTGCGTTCTACGTCGCCCACGCCATACACGCTGTCTGCTGCAACCCAGCGGAACGGCACACCGGCCTCAATACTTCGCTCAATCATCATCGAGGCTAACGCCGGTTTGGTTGCAAACACCACGTCATCGGGAACGTGGGCCCGCTTCAGACGCTCAGGCTTTGATGTCCAGTCTTTCGGGAGATACAGGGCGCGGTCAATAAAGGCATGCCCCCGTTCCGAAACATAAGCGCCAAACACACCAATCTGGCAGTTCGTGATCTTGCCGGCAGATCCCGTATACTGCCGCCCCACACCGCAGGACGCCTGACCCTTCTTCAGAAAACCGGTCTCATCAATGACCAGCACGCCCTCTTCAGTGCCCAGATGCTCAATCACATAATCCCTGACGACGTCACGAAGGGCATCGGCATCCCAGTGCCCGCGTCCCAGAAGCGCCTGCTGCCGCCATGGACCAGGATCTCCTGCGGCTTCCGCTCGCATCCATCCCGTCTTGCGTGGTTCATTGCCAATCAAAACATCAAGAAAAGCACAGGCCGAATCTACGACACGTTTTTGCGTGAACAGCGGCGCCATCCGATCCTTGGCGGACCGAAGCGAGCGCGCCCATAATTCCAGCGTCTCTTCAACAGACGTACCGCCACTCATCATATCCTGAATCATGGTTACCCATAGATTCAGAACTCAACACAAAATGCAACTGTAGTGCTACATGTCAGGTTGTGAGACGTCATTGGCGTAATCAAGGATTTCGTCGACCTGTTTCATGATGTCACGACCAGCCGGTTTGATATAGTCTTGATTACGTGACGCGGGATGTTTTTCAAGCCATGAGATGATGCATTGGGCGGGAGCGATGCCGCCCAGAACACGCTGCGGGCGATGATTGTAGGCGAAACAGAAGCCTCTGAGCAGAATTTCCAGATCTTCATGGTTTGAGACACAGACCTGCAGTACTTCTGTAGCGACACGGCCATTGAAGCGTTCCACCATTCCATTGGTCTGAGGGGAGTAAGCCTTGGTCCGGCGTCGGTCGATTCCCATGTCATGACAGGCTTTTTCGAAGGCGTCCGCTGTAAAGCAGGAGCCACGATCGGTCAGGATATGGGTGATCCGGAAAGGAAAGGCCGATTTGACGGCATTGAGGAAATCAACGGAATTATCCGCATTTTCCGCGTCATAAACAGCCAGGTGCACTGAACGGGAACAGCGATCGATGGCGACATACAGAAAACGTTTCCGCCGGTCCCCATCTGCTGTCTGTAATTTTGGCAGATGTTTCACATCGATATGGACATAACCGGGATCGTAATCGCGGAACTTTCCCTGTCCCCGAACTGGTCCGGCCTTTGGAACAGGAGGCAGCCTGTTCAATCCGGCGTCTTTCAGTATCCGCCAGATATTGTCCCGGTTCAGATGCGGCAGGAAATGCCGTAAGACAAAGGTCAGATCATCCAGACCAAAACCGGTAGAACGCCGAAGCTGACAGACAATGGCGCGCTCCTCCTCCGAGGCTTTCCAGGCCAGCCTCCAGGGACGGCTGCTGCGGTCCTGACAGGCGTCCGAACCACGCCTGCGCCACTTGCGGACTGTTTCATCGCTGATCCCGTAGCGTCTGGCGAGCACGGATGTCGGTTCTGACGAACGAGCTATCTCAGCCCGGACAGCCGGTGTCGTGCGTGCCTGTGGGTGGATCTGAAGCATCATTCGGTCTCCCTGCAAACGGAAGAAAACAACGAAGCATAACGCGGTATCGCCCACGCTACATCATCCCAATGACGTCTCACAACCTGACAGCTACAGCGTGTCGTCAGTTAAGCAGGATGATGATTGAGGCGAACTGCACGGCTGCGAGGAAGGTCGATTTCAGTTTATCGTAGCGGGTTGCGATAGCGCGAAACTGCTTGAGTTTATTGAAGAACCTCTCAACAAGGTTCCGTTCGCGGTAGAGAGAAAAATCGGTTTTCCGTCGTGTCGTTCTGCTGCGTTTTGGCGGGATGACCGGGGTAATCCCGCGCTGTATCAGCCGATCGATCAACCTGTCCGCGTCATACGCCTTGTCAGCAAGGAAAGCCTCCGGGTCGATGTTTTCCAGAAGCGGTTCCGCCTGGGTGATATCGGCATCCTGTCCCGGTGTGATGCCGAGTTCCACCGGATTGCCCAGAGCGTCGCAGATGGCATGGATCTTTGTAGTCAACCCGCCTCGTGATCGTCCGATGGCCTGATCCGTACCCCTTTTTTGAGAGCTCCTGCACTATGCTGATGCGCCCGGACAATTGTGCTGTCGATCATCATGTATTCGTTGTCGTGATCAGCGGCCAGATAACGAAATATCCGTTCGATGACGCCGCTTTCACACCAGCGGCGCAGACGCCGGTGCACGTTTTTCCAGTCCCCGAAACGGGCAGGAAGGTCGCGCCATGGAATGCCCGCGCGATAGCGATACAGCACCGCCTCCACGAACAGACGGTTGTCCGCCGCAGTGCCGCCGACATAGCCTTCTCGACCGGGAAGAAGATCCTTTATCCGCTCCCACTGGTCATCGCGTAAACTATAGCGCCGCATCTCTCTGTCTCCTCCAAAAAACGGGAAAACAGTCAGCACACGCAGACACAAACTACAACCCTCACGTGCCACACTCAGGGCTTAACTGACGACACGCCGTAACTCTGTGCATATTAAGAAAAATGGCTGGCCGCCTGTATGCACGTGTCAGCCAAAATCATGATTCCGCGTATGAAACGGGCAGCCGGGGTAAGCTGAGGCATGTTTTCTTTTATATCATTTCACGGGCACATTCTGGCTCATCGTGATTTCTACCTTACGGGAATTCCAGTTGCGCAGGCCGTTTCTTCGCATTGGAAGGTGGTTCAGTTGGACCCCGCAAGCAATAGTCTGCAAGGGTTTGCGGATATTGCGGTTGGCGTTGTGGAAGAGGGCGATAACAGAGGGCTGGTGAGCCTGGGGGATGGTACAAACTTTCTGTCTTCCAGACCGCATACTGAATTGATATGGGTGTCGCACGTTCTGGCGTGGGAACTGTTTGTGCCCGTGCTCAGCCAGCATGTGCCTTTGCTGGCCCGTCTGGCGCAGGGTAAATGGCTAATTCCCGGGCAGCAGCAGGCTGAACATGTTTCGTTTCATGAATGTGTGTTGCATCTTGGTGAACGTAAGTGGGATCTGCGCACCCTTTTCCTGCGTGAAAAAGGTGATGCCATTGTGATTTCCGACGGGCGAGAGCCGGAAATCGTGCTTCAGCCCAGCCCCATGGCGGTGCAAAAAACCTTTATGGCGGCGCTGTCTGCGCAGATACAGGCCATGGGGAATAGCCCGTTTGTGAAGGCTGCACAGGCTGCCCGCCAACGTTTGCTTGTAACCCCCGAAGATTCTGGATGTCTGCTGGAACTGGCAAAAAACTGTGCCAAAGCTGGGCAGCTTGGCTTGGCGCGCACTGCGGTGTTGTGTGCGGCGTTGCAGGATTTCCGGCCAGATCTCTCCTTCTTTTCTGCCATTTTGGCATTGCGGGAAGGTGAGACCAAGCAGGCTGCAGATTTGACCGCTCTGGCTCTGAAAGGCCGGTTTGGCGATGCCCCCATACCTGAACAGCTTACGCAGTTGGTGCAGCGGACAGAGCAGGGCGAGGCCGCACTGCTTTTGCTGCCTGCAGCCTTGAAAGATCTGCCGGACACAGAAGAGTTTGACCCCACCTTTAACGTTTTAATGGTGCCTTTGCCGGCCGCCATGCTGAGGGCAGAAGATGTGCGGCAGGCCTATTCCTACCTGTTTGAAGAAGTAGCTTCTGCCAGCACGCAGGAAGAACGGCTGCAGTTGGTGCAGGCCGATCTGGCGCAAAACAGGGCGCAATACTGGAACCAGGTTGTGGCGGGCCATTATGCATGGCTCAATCAGGATCGCGCCAGCGCAGACCCGCACTACGTGACGGCCCGCAAGCTTTCCAAAGATTCAGGCATCAAGGCCATTCGCTACAATTCTGGCGTTTATACATGGTTGCCGGAAGCTGCCGCCTATAACCTGCACGACCAGCAGGTAACGGACGAGTTGGGCATTGCAGGTTGGATCTGGCATTCCAGCGTAGCGCCCGATCGGACCGAGGCGGATACGCCAGATGCCTGTCTGGTTTTTGGATGCGATAGTGCGTATTTCCGCTTCGTGCCCAAGCTTGTCATGTCTTTGCGGGCGTGTCAGGCCCACCCAGAACACGGGCGCTTCCGCCTGTGTTTGGGCGTGGATCGGCCTACGGATGAGCAATTGACCCTGATGCGGGATCTTGTGGCCTTTTTCTCGGAAAAAGACCGTGGGATGGATGTGTCCTTTACGCATGGGCAGTTGAGCCATGCGAACGAGGCCGCCTATACCTGTATCCGCTACCTTATGCTGCCGCATATTGTGGGCCAGTGGCACTGCCCTGTGCTGACAGCAGATTGTGATGGCTACTTCCCGCAGGATTTCCCGGCCTTGTGGCGGGAGCTCACATCCGGTTCGGATTACGGATTCCGGCTGTATGCGTACAACCATGAAGGCAAGCAGATAGCCGGAGAACCGTGGGGCTTTGGTGCGGGCCTATCCTATTTTGGGGAAACGGAACTTCTGCCGCAGATTGGGCGGTATCTGCACAATTATGTGCAGCGGACATACAGCCCGGAAAATCCAACCAACTGGTGTATTGACCAGTGCGCACTGGCACAGGCTTATGCGCGCTTTGTTGCGCCGCGCTGGAATGACCTGCGGATACGCTTCATGGATGAAGGCACACCCCTGATGGTAATGCCGCACCATGTAGGTGGCAAAGATGCGCTGCTGGAACACGATGGCGCGGTTTCGGAGCAAGACCTGCGCCAGTTCATGCAGGACAACGCTTAAGAGTGTTTTGGCAAAAGCCGGTCAGTTTGCTCTGACCGGCTTTTTTTGTTCGGGTTTTCATCGCAGGGGAAAAGCCACTAATGACATATGCCGCATTTTACAAGGAAGAAGACGAGCAGCGTTTTCAGGATTGGCAAAGGGCGCACCCATCCGGGATTTTTGTAAACTCAAGTCCGGGGCGTCTGAATCCAAAATATATTGTGGCGCATCGGTCTGGGTGCATGTCTGTGCAGCAGCACAAAGGGCGCACGGTGGTTTATTCTAAGCACTGCTTTGATAGTCTGCACGAAGCTCAGGACTACTTGCGTGCAGAATGTGGTGCAGCGCCTTCAACCGGTTGCCGTAGATGCAAGCCAGCAGGGTAGTTGCGCAAGTATAAGGCGGCGTGGCACGCAATATGGATGCTGTGCAGAAGGTATTTTAAATTTTAAGGAAATATGCTGGGGCGAACGACGGGGCTTGAACCCGCGACCACCGGTACCACAAACCGGCGCTCTACCAGCTGAGCTACGTCCGCCGCACAGCAAGCGGACGTTTAGAGAAAACTGCGTCGTTCGTCAATCACTTCTGGCGTTTTTATATAGAAAAATCAGCTCTGGCGGCTTTTCCACTGTTCCAGACGGGCCACAGCTTCAATCAGCACCTCCTCACGCTTGCAAAAGGCAAAGCGAATCAGGTTGCGGGGGGGGGTGCCGCTTTGTGCATCGTAAAAGGCAGATGCGGGAATGGTGGTGACACCGGCCTGCTCTGTCAGCAGGCGGCTGAAGGCCATGTCATCCAGCCCGTTTGCCAGCGGGGTAATATCTGCCATCACAAAGTAACTGCCCTGGCAGGGCAGCACGCCAAAGCCCACACGGGCCAGCCCGGCAGAAAGGATCTGGCGTTTTGTATCCATCTCCTGCGCCAGTTGGGTAAAGTAGGCGGTATCCTTGTTCAGCCCAAAGGCCACGGCGCGTTGCAGGTTGGGGGCGGTGGCAAACACAAGGTTCTGGTGCGCCTTGGCTACAACGGCTGCCAGTGGGGCTGGGGCGGTAACGTAACCCACCTTCCAGCCCGTAAAGGAAAAGCTTTTGCCTGCGCTGCCAATACGGATGCAGCGTTCACGCATATCCGGCAACGCCATGAGCGAGAGGTGCGGCGCGCCAAATACAAGGTGTTCATACACTTCATCGCAAATGGCGTAGGTATCATGCTGGCGCATCAGGTCGGCAATGAAGGCCAGTTCCTCGGCGGTGAACACCTTGCCGGTGGGGTTCATGGGGGTGTTCAGCACAATGGCCTTGGTGCGGGGGCCAAAGGCGTTCTTCAGGGCCTCACGCGGGAGCGCCCAATCTGGTGCTTCCAGCCGCACAAGGCGTGGGATGCCCCCAAGCTGGCGCACAACGGGCAGATAGGTATCGTAAAGCGGTTCTATCAGCACCACTTCATCGCCCGGTTCTATCAGCGCCATGAAGGAGGCTGCCAAGGCCTCGGTTGCGCCGGAGGTCACAACCACTTCCGATTCGGCATCAACGGGAATGTTCTGGAATCGGGCAGAGGCGCCTGCAACGGCGGCGCGCAGTTCTGGCAGGCCTGTAAGGGGCGCATACTGGTTGCGCCCATCAAGCAGGGCATCTGCAGCCAGTTGCACCATGTCCTGCGGGCCTTCCGTATCAGGAAAACCCTGCCCAAGATTGATGGCGTTATGCTTGCGCGCCAGCTCGGACATAAGCGTGAAAATAGTGACAGGCTGGTTGGCAATCTGCCTGTTAAGCAATTTTGTCATTACAAAGTTCCTTGCCCCGCTGGCGGAAAGAGGCGAATAAGACGCGATACCGAAACATTTGGCGTAAACAGTTGATTTGGTGCTTTATCGATACAAATTTGCATCTGCCTGATTGCCCGCACGGGCAAGCCGTGCAAGTGTAACGGTATGGGGTGCCTTCTGCCTATAGGGGGAGGGGGCATCATGAACGGACAGGCCCAAAATACGGGCACAACAATGGTGTGTTGACGACGCGCGATGAAGAAGATCGAGGCCATAATCAAGCCCTTCAAGCTGGATGAGGTAAAAGAAGCCCTCCATGAGCTTGGGTTGCAGGGTATTACCGTGATCGAAGCCAAGGGTTTCGGGCGGCAGAAGGGGCATACGGAGCTTTATCGCGGCGCGGAATACATTGTTGATTTCCTGCCCAAGATGAAGATTGAAGTTGTTTGCCCTGCTTCCATGGTGGAGCGGGCGGTAGAAGCCATTTCCGCTGCGGCCCGCACAGGCCGCATTGGTGATGGCAAGATTTTCGTGAGTCCGGTGGATGACGTGGTGCGAATCCGTACCGGGGAACGAGGGGAAGACGCAATCTGATACGGCCCATGCGCAAGTATGGGGCGCGAACGTGCGCGTACATTATTCCCGCAGACCGCGTGCCCGCAAAGTGCGGCATGCTGACAAAGCTTAGGTGAAGAGAGCATGGTAAAGAAAACAGCTCCGGCGGGTGACAGCAAGGCTGCTGCAATTGCCAAGGTTTTTGATCTGATTCAGGAACACTCTGTGGAACTGGTGGATCTGCGTTTTACAGACCCAAAGGGCAAGTGGCATCACACATGCCAGTATGTCAGCACCATCGAGGAAGATAGCTTTACCGATGGCTTCATGTTTGATGGATCTTCCATCGGTGGGTGGAAAGCCATTAACGAAAGCGACATGGTTCTGCTGCCGGATCCCACATCCGCAGTGATGGACCCTTTCTCTGCTCGTCCGCAGCTGATCCTGTTCTGCGATATTATCGAACCTTCCACCGGGCAGCCTTACAACCGCGACCCGCGCTCCACCGCCAAGCTGGCTGAGCAGTATCTCAAGTCCTCCGGTCTGGGTGATACGGCATTCTTTGGCCCGGAAGCTGAATTCTTCATCTTCGACAACGTGCTGTTTGGCACCGGCCCGAACTACGGCAAGTATCAGCTCGACAGCATTGAAGGCCCCGATGCATCCCTGAAGGAATATCCTGAAGGCAACATGGGCCACCGTCCGGGTGTGAAGGGTGGTTACTTCCCCGTACCGCCAGTGGATAGCGAAAGCGATCTGCGCGCAGAAATGCTGGCAGCCATGGGCGAAATGGGTCTGGCTATTGAAAAGCACCACCATGAAGTGGCGCAGTCTCAGCACGAACTTGGCACCAAGTTTGAAACGCTGGTACGCGCCGCAGACTTCATGCAGATCTATAAATACTGTGTGCACAATGTTGCCAATTCCTACGGCAAGACCGCAACATTCATGCCAAAGCCCATCTATGGTGATAACGGCTCCGGCATGCACGTTCACCAGTCCATCTGGAAAGACGGCAAGCCCACATTTGCTGGCAATGGTTATGCAGACCTGTCCGACACGGCCCTGTATTACATTGGCGGCATTATCAAGCACGCCAAGGCGCTAAACGCCTTCACCAACCCGTCCACCAACTCCTACAAGCGCCTGATTCCGGGCTTTGAAGCACCTGTGCTGCTGGCATATTCCGCCCGCAACCGTTCTGCTTCCTGCCGTATTCCGTACGCAACAAGCCCCAAGGCCAAGCGCGTTGAAGTACGCTTCCCGGATCCCACAGCCAACCCGTATCTGGCATTCGCTGCCATGCTGATGGCTGGTATGGACGGCATCAAGAACAAGATCCACCCGGGCGATGCCATGGACAAGGATCTGTATGACCTGCCGCCGGAAGAACTGAAGCAGATCCCGACAGTTGCGGGCTCCCTGCGTGAAGCTCTGGAAGCTCTGGCTGCGGATCATGAGTTCCTGCTGGCTGGTGGCGTGTTCACCAAAGACCAGATTGAAAGCTACATCACCCTGAAATGGGATGATGTGTACCGTTTCGAACACACACCGCACCCGGTTGAATTCGAAATGTACTACTCCGTCTGATTTTCTTTTCCTTTTAGGGAAGATCTCGGAAATAAAAGGCGCGGCTCCTTCGGGGGCCGCGCTTTTTTGTATTGGATTGCTGAATGGTATTGAAAACACGCATTTTTTCCGCGCTCGGGCTGTTGTGTCTGGCGGGGTGTGCAACCTCTGGTGCTGTGCCGGGCGGGCATGTTGCCACCGCGCCGCATGCTCTTGCACAGGCACAGCCCCCGGCATCTGCAACGGTTTCTGGCGCGGGAAACCCTGTGCTTTCGTCAGATCAGCCTTCCTTGATGAATGTCACCTCCCTGTCCCCTTCATGGGGAGAGGTTTACTGTGCGCAGGATATTCGCAAGCTGGCTGTGCAACTGCCGCTTCAGCAGGATGATAAGGATTATATTGCCAAGAGCCTGAAAGACGCCAAGCCGTTACAGGCGTGCTTTATTTACTCTCGCCCGGCTCCGGCACCCACACAGCCACTGTTTACGGCGGATGGGCAAGGCAATGGCCTTGTGGTGATGAGCATGTACGTTCTTACAGGGGCGGATCTGGCGGATACCACGGCTCTGTCCTTCAATTCCCAAACATACAGCCGGTTTCTGTTGGGGGTGCAGTGGCCCAAAACCCGCTCAACCGATGGTGTTTCTGTGCAGTTACAGGCCGATACGCCAGACAGGCACCACTATAATTTTCCGTTGGTGTTTGCCAAAGATACGCCGCAAAAAATGTTCGGCATCTTTTTGCCAATTGCCACAGTGCAGGAACTTGCCAAAGCGCCTCAACTGAGTGTGAAAGTTACGGTGCCGGGGCAGGCCCCCTATACGCTTCATTACGGCACAGAGGGTTTACCCAAAAGTTTGGAAACCCTGTACAACTGGCGCCATACAACGGAAGATAAGGACGAATACGCCGTTATCAACGCCATGTCTGCCGTAGATAAAACCGTGCGGCTTAACCGTATCAACACGGCAGCCCCCGTTTACCCGGCAGTGGAAGAAAACAAAAATCTGGAAGGGCGCGTGCTGGCGCGGTGCGATATTACAGCGGCAGGGGCCCCCACCAACTGTGTGGTGCTTAAAACCATGGGCGGCGCAAATTTTACAAAAAGCGCGCTAACATATTTGCAGCAGGTGCGTTTTGCCCTTTCGGGTAACAATGTTGCAGATGGTGTTAAAGGCCATGTATTTACCGTGCGCTTTAAGCTGGACTGATACGGCCAAGTATCAAGCCACAAGGTATTGAAGTGAAAACTTCTGTAACCGCCTGTGTTTTATGAAAATGCAGGCGGTTTTTTGTGTCTTTTACAGTATTTTCTTGGGCTGCAATGCCCCGCTGTTGTATTGATTGTTCTCAAACGGTTTTTCTTGTGCAGAAAAATTGGGATGTGAACGTGTGCAGGGCAGAAAACAGGCAACATGATACAAACGAATAGTCACAAGCCAGATATTGTATTGCGGATTACCGCAGCAGTTTTTGCAATATTGGGCGTTTTTCTTGCAGGTGGAGGCCTCTGGCTGGCCCTGCTGGGCGGCTCCTGCTTTTACGTGGTGTGCGGTGTTGTGCTGCTGGCCACGGCGGTGCTGCTGTGGCAGCGGCGGCGTGAGGCCCTGTGGCTTTACGCAGTGCTGGTTGCGGCCACACTCGTATGGTCTGTGGGCGAAGCCGGGTTTGATTTCTGGGCCCTGGCCCCGCGTGGTGATGTGCTGCTGCCGCTGGGCCTGTGGCTTGTGTTGCCTTTTGTCTCTTCTCGCCTGTTGCCGTCTTCACGCTGGAACAGTGCGCCCTTGCTGGCTGGTGTTGTGGTGGGGGCTGGTGTGTATGGTTACGCCCTTACGCAGGACCCGCAGGATATTGCCGGCGTGTTGCCCCGTGCGAGTGTGCAGGCTTCATCCGCCCCATTGCCGGGGGATAATGCAGTTGTGCCTGCGGCAGACTGGCCCGCTTATGGCCGCACGCAGGCGGGGGACAGATACTCCCCACTTGCGCAGATCAATGCCCGCAATGTGCATGATCTGAAGGTGGCATGGGTGTTCCGCACCCATGATCTGAAGCGCGCGGATGATCCAGACGAAATTACAGATGAAGCCACGCCCATAAAGGTGCGCGATACGCTGTATCTGTGCTCACCGCATCAGATCCTGTTTGCGATAGATGCTGCCACCGGGCACGAGCGCTGGCATTTTGACCCCAAAATTACCTACAATGCCTCCTATCAGCACATGACATGCCGCGGCGTGTCCTACGCAGAAACGCCGGTGGCGGAAGAACAGGCCCATGATGTAGCCGTGGCGGATGAATGCGCACACCGTATCTTCCTCCCCACCAATGATGGCCGCCTGTTTGCCCTGAATGCTGATACCGGGGCCCTGTGCCGTGGTTTTGGGCGTGATGGCGCGGTAGATCTTACAGATGGCATGCCCATGCGCACGCCGGGGTTTTATGAACCCACATCTCCGCCGGTTATCACGTCCAAGGTGGCCATTATTTCTGGCGCGGTGACGGATAACTACTCCACGCACGAACCTTCAGGCGTGACGCGTGGGTATGATCTGTATAGCGGCAAGCTGGTATGGGCGTTTGATCCGGGCAACCCGAACCCGAACGAACTGCCCTCCGCCACACATCATTATGTAGCCAATTCTCCCAATTCATGGATCACCTCAGCCTATGATGCACGGCTGAACCAGATTTACATTCCCACAGGTGTGGCCACGCCGGATATCTGGGGCGGCCACCGCACGCCGGATCAGGAGCGCTATGCCTCTGGCATTCTGGCGCTGGATGCAGATACAGGGCGCAAGGTGTGGTTTTACCAGACAGTGCATCATGATCTGTGGGATATGGATGTGCCATCCCAACCCAGCCTTGTGGATATAAAGCAGGCTGATGGCTCTGTAGTGCCAGCGCTGTATGCGCCAGCCAAAACAGGCAACATCTTTGTGCTGGACCGGCGCAATGGCCATTTGCTGGTGCCCGCGCCAGAAATGCCCGTACCGCAGGGGCCTGCACCGGGGGATCATCTTTCCCCCACCCAGCCGTTCTCGGCTCTCACATTCCGTCCCAAAAACAACCTTACGGATGCGGATATGTGGGGCGCGACCATGTTGGACCAACTGGCCTGCCGCATCATGTTCAAACGCCTGCGGTATGAAGGGCCGTTTACGCCGCCTTCCACACAGGGCACGCTGGTGTTCCCCGGTAATCTGGGCATGTTTGAATGGGGCGGTCTGGCGGTGGACCCGGTGCGTGAGGTAGCGTTTACCAACCCCATTGCCGTGCCGTTTGTTTCTCGCCTTGTGCCGCGTGGGCCTAACAACCCGTCAGAGCCGCTGCAGAATGCTGGCCCTTCTGGCGGAGAGGCTGGCCTGCAACCGCAATACGGCACACCATTTGGGGTGGACCTGCACCCGTTCCTGTCCCCCATTGGCATTCCGTGCAAGCAGCCGGGCTGGGGCTATGTGGCGGGGCTGGATTTGCGCACCAACACAATTTTGTGGAAGCACCGCAACGGCACCACGCGGGATAGTTCCCCCGTGCCGCTGGCCTTCCGCGTTGGGGTGCCTTCTCTGGGTGGGCCTATCATTACCGCTGGGGGTGTAGCGTTCCTGACATCCACGCTGGATCTGTATATCCGCGCCTATGATGTCACAACAGGCCAGCAGCTCTGGCAGGACCGCCTGCCCGCAGGGGGGCAATCCACCCCCATGACGTATGAGCAGAACGGCCACCAATATGTGCTCTCGGTAGATGGCGGCCATGGTTCCTTTGGCACCAAGTTGGGGGATTACGTGGTGGCCTATGCGCTGCCGGATGCGCAGGCAAAACACTAACGCCACCCCGGTTTGGGCAGGCTTTGGCGGGCACACGTTTCAGGCGTGTGCCCGCTTTGCGTTTGGGAGAAGTGCTGTGTGTGAAAACATCCTCTTGCCGCCGCGCGCGGGATGCGTGATCCTGCATTGATGTGGAACGAACCCTACCTTGAAACATGTTGCCGCGCCGCCCTGCACAGGTTGTGCCTTGCGGGTGAGGTTGGCCGCCCAACGGGCATGAAGGATGACCCCTGCCTGACGCGTCTGGCAGGCAAGGGCCTTGCGCGGCAGAACGGGCAGGGGCGTTTTTTTATTACTGATGAAGGCACAGTCCGCCACGCCAGCGAAGTGCTGAAGCTAGAAGAACTTCACACCAAAAAACCATGATACCGGCAGAGCGTATATGGCACGCGCTGGATACACTGGCGCAGGAGCGTGGGCTTACGCCTTCTGGCTTGGCGCGGGCAGCGGGGCTGGATGCCACCACCTTCAACCCCTCGCGCCGCTATGCCGGCCATGGCGTCTGGCGCTGGCCTGCGCTGCCAAGCCTGCTGCGTGCGCTGGATGTGCTGCGTGTTTCCCTCGCCCAGTTTGAGGCCCATATCTGGGGGTATGATCAACCAGACAGGGCAGAAACTCCGGCGCCCTGCTTGATGCGTAGCCTGCCGCTTTCCTGGCTGGATCAGGAAAGTGTGCTGGATCGGGCAGGCCTGCCCGCCGGAGGGCTGTGGGAGCAGGAAGAAACATTTTTCAGCCTGCCATCATCTTCAGCCTACATGCTGCGGGTGGATACGGAAGAGATGGAGCCCATTCTGCGGCTTGGCTGTTCACTTGTGGTGCAGCCTGAGCTGCACCCGCGTGGGGCAGACCGTGTGGTGCTGATACGCCCGGGCCAAGCCCCCGTGGTGGGCATTTTGCAGGAAAAACCCGTACTGGCCATTCAGCCCTTTGGGCGCAGCGCCCTGCACCCTGTGCCACAGGCTGCGGCAGGTGTATGGCTGCACCGTATTGTGCTGATATCGGGCTAAAAAACAGGCTGCGGGCTGGTGCCAAATGCGGCAGTGTGCGCAATAGGGAAAAAATTTACCTGATAATGGCCCAAGCCCGTGCGGAAGCGGCTGACTTTTCTTTCCGTTTCGCTTAAAGGAGCAGCATGACCGATACACCCCTTTCGCTCATCCGCAATTTTTCCATCATCGCACATATCGATCATGGAAAATCCACTCTGGCTGACCGCCTGATTCAGGCGTGCGGTGCCCTGACCGCGCGTGAAATGACCAATCAGGTTCTGGACAACATGGATCTGGAGCGTGAGCGTGGCATTACCATTAAGGCGCAAACCGTCCGGCTGACCTATCCGGCCAAGGATGGCAACACCTATGTGCTGAACCTGATGGACACCCCCGGACACGTGGACTTCGCCTACGAAGTCAGCCGGTCTCTGGCGGCGTGTGAGGGCTCGCTGCTGGTGGTGGATGCCTCTCAGGGGGTGGAAGCGCAAACACTGGCCAACGTGTATCAGGCCATTGATGCCAACCATGAAATTGTGCCCGTGCTTAACAAGGTGGATCTGCCAGCCGCAGAACCCGAGCGCGTAAAGGCCCAGATTGAAGAAGTTATTGGTATTCCGGCGGATGATGCGGTGGAAATTTCCGCCAAAACTGGCCTGAATATTGAAGGCGTGCTGGAAGCCATTGTAACCCGCCTGCCACCCCCGAAAGGTGATGCGGAAAAACCCCTGCAGGCCATGCTGATTGATAGCTGGTACGACCCGTATCTGGGTGTGATTGTGCTGGTGCGTATTAAGGAAGGGCGGCTCAAGCGCGGCATGAAGGTGCGCATGATGTCCTCCGGCGCGGTGCATCAGGTCGATCAGGTGGGTGTGTTTGCCCCACGCATGACCAGTGTTGAAAGCCTTGGCCCGGGTGAAATGGGCTTTATCAACGCGGCCATCAAAACCGTGGCGGACTGTAATGTGGGTGATACCATTACGGATGACCGCCGCCCGGCAGAAAAGCCGCTGCCCGGGTTCAAACCCTCCATTCCCGTGGTGTGGTGTGGCCTGTACCCCGTTGTGGCCGATGACTTTGAAAAACTGCGCGATAGCCTTGCCAAGCTACGCTTGAACGATGCCTCCTTCCATTATGAGGCCGAAACCTCCGCAGCCCTTGGCTTCGGGTTCCGTTGCGGCTTCCTTGGTCTGCTGCATCTGGAAATCATTCAGGAACGTCTCTCGCGCGAGTTCGATCTGGATCTGATCGCAACCGCACCTTCCGTTGTGTACAAAATCACCCGCACCAATGGTGAGCGTGAGGAACTGCACAACCCGGCAGACATGCCCGATTCGTCCTTGATTGAAACCATTGAGGAGCCGTGGATTAAAGCCACCATCATGGTGCCGGATGAATATCTGGGCGCGGTGCTGACCCTGTGCACAGAACGGCGCGGCGAGCAGGTGGATCTGACCTACGTGGGCAGCCGTGCAATGGCTGTATACCGCCTGCCGCTGAACGAAGTGGTGTTTGATTTCTATGACCGCCTGAAATCTCTCACCCGCGGGTATGCCAGCTTCGATTACCAGATGGATGGGTATGAGGAGAGCGACCTCGTGCGTATTTCCATTCTGGTCAATCAGGAACCCGTGGATGCGCTGTCCTTTATTGCGCACCGCACGGCGGCGGAATCTCGCGGGCGTTCCATTTGCGCGCGCTTGAAGGATCTTATCCCACGCCAGTTGTTCAAGATCGCCATTCAGGCCGCCATTGGCAGCAAGGTGATTGCGCGTGAAACCATTGGCGCACTCTCCAAGGATGTGACGGCCAAGTGTTATGGTGGTGATATCTCCCGTAAGCGCAAACTTCTGGAAAAGCAGAAGGAAGGTAAAAAGCGCATGCGGCAGTTTGGTAAGGTGGAAATTCCGCAAAGCGCCTTCTTGGCCGCGCTTAAAATGGAACACTGAAACGGGACCGGGCGGAACTTTCCAGCACATCGGGCGTAACAGGGCAGGGCCGTTGGAAACCGGACTTGCCTTGTCCTGTAAACGTCCGTATGCCGGAGGGGATTGTTTGGAGCATTCGGCGTTTTTATGAACAGCACAACACCCTTGGCCATTGGTGAACAGCAGCATGTCCGGTTTGCCGAAGGGCTGGGGCTGGATTGCGGCGTTACCCTTGCCCCTGTTGATATTGCCTACCGCACCTATGGCACGCTTTCAGAAAAGCGGGATAACGCCATACTGATCTGCCATGCCTTTACGGGGGACCAGTACGTGGCGGAGGAACACCCGCTTACGGGCAAGCCCGGCTGGTGGAGCCGCATGGTGGGGCCGGGAAAGCCCATTGATACCAACAGGTTTTTTGTTATCTGCTCTAACGTGTTGGGGGGCTGTATGGGCAGCACCGGCCCACGCTCCATCCGCACAGATGCAGAAGGTGATGGCACAGAGCTTTGGGGCACGGCGTTTCCGCCCATTACCATTCGGGATATGGTGCGCGCGCAGCACAAGCTTGTGCATGCACTGGGCATAGAAAAACTGTTTGCCGTTATTGGCGGCTCCATGGGCGGTATGCAGGTGCTGGAATGGACAGTGACCTACCCGCAGATGATGCTGGCAGCCATGCCCATTGCCACGGCACCTTTCCATTCCGCCCAGAACATTGCGTTTAACGAGGTAGGGCGGCAGGCCATTATTGCAGACCCGGACTGGCGCGGTGGCCGCTATTGGGCGGATGATGTTGTGCCTGCCCGTGGCTTGGCTGTGGCCCGCATGATGGGCCATATCACCTATCTTTCGGAAGAAGCCTTAACGCGCAAGTTCGGCCGCCGCATGCGGCGCGGGCCTGTAAGCGGGCAGGGGCCAGAAGGCCCTGTTTCCATGTTCAGCGATATTTTTGAGGTGGAATCCTACCTGCGTTATCAGGGCTCCACCTTTGTGCGCCGGTTTGATGCCAACTCCTACCTTACCATCACCCGTGCGATGGATTGGTTTGATATTGCCGCAGACCATGATGGGGAACTTACACACGCCTTTGCCGGCACGCCGGTGCGGTTTTGTGTGGTGTCGTTCTCGTCCGACTGGCTGTTCCCCACATCGGCGGCCCGCACATTGGTGCGTGCGCTCAACCGGGCTGCGGCCAATGTCTCGTTTGTAGAAATCGAGACAGACAAAGGGCACGATGCTTTCTTGCTGGAAGAACCGGATTTTGACCGCACGGTGCGTGGCTTTTTGTGTGGTGTGGCCGAACATGCGGGGCTTGCCTGATGCGTCTTGACCAGCGGCTGATTGCCGAAATGATAGCCCCCGGCACCCGCGTGCTGGATATTGGCAGCGGAGATGGCGCGCTTATTGACCATCTGTTCCGTTACCGTGGGTGCGATGCGCGCGGTATTGAGCTGAATATGGAGCTTGTTACCAAGTCTGTCGCGCACGGGCTGCCTGTGGTGCATGGTGATGCAGACCACGATCTGGCGCATTATCCGCACCACGCGTTTGATTACGTGGTGCTGCAACGCACCTTGCAGGCTGTGGCCCGCCCGCGTGAGGTGCTGCGGCAAATGCTGCGTATCGGGCGGCATGCCATTGTCTCGTTTCCCAATTTTGGGCATTGGGAGCTCCGGCTCAAGCTGCTGCTCAGCGGTCGTATGCCCATGACATCTGTCTGGCACACACCGTGGTATGAAACCCCGAACATCCACCCCTGTACCATCCGGGATTTTCTGGAGCTGTGTAAGCAGGATGGCTACATTGTAGAGCAATGGATGGCGGTGGATGAAGAAGGTGAACGCGCGCCGTGGCGGCGCTCTATCCGGCTGGCTAACCTGTTTGGGGAACAAGCACTTTTCCTGCTCCGGCGCCGAAATGGCTAACGGGTAAGAGCCTGCGGCAAATAAGTTGCCTAAAAATTATGTTAGATTTATGCCATTTGCGTGAACGGCGTGCAAAATTCTCTAAATGGCAATATTTTAAAAAGATCTTTAAGATATCAGCATAAACCGTCTAAAACCAACAATGTTATAACGATTTTTATCCCGATTTCTAAAAATTCCTCAACATTACACGAACATCATTTTAGGACTAATATGGTACGGAAGCCTTGCGGCGTTTATAAAGTCCCCTTATATACAGCTTTACAAGGTTTGTGAGGAATGAACGCAGTTCAAAAACTTCCTTAGCGGATCTTGATGTGTTCAAAATTTTGTGGGTGCTCAGCTGCAAGCCGGTGCAAGAATGTTCCGTGTGCGCCACAAAACATACAGTGCATAACTGAAAAGGGTGCGGTCTCTCGATCTCGTTTTCAGGCTGCACAAATAAGGTTGGCCCTGATGACCAAATTTTCCGATCTGGCACTTGCTCCACCACTGCTGAAGGCATTGGCAGAGCAGGGGTATGATACACCCACTCCTATTCAGGAACGTTCCATCCCCTATCTGTTGCAGGGGCGTGATCTGCTGGGCCTGGCCCAGACAGGCACAGGCAAAACCGCATCTTTTGCGCTGCCTATTCTGGAACATCTAATCAAAAACCCACGTGCAAATACGCCCAAGCAGCCGCGTGTTCTGGTGCTGGCCCCCACGCGTGAGCTTGTGGCCCAGATTAGCGATAGCTTTAAGGCTTACGCCCGCCACATGAAGTTTACGCAGGCCGTTGTGTTTGGCGGTGTAGGGCAGGGCCGGCAGGTTGAAGCCATGCGCCGTGGCGTAGATGTGCTGGTGGCTGCACCGGGCCGTCTGCTTGATCTGATGGGTCAGGGCTTTATTGATCTGTCCGGTCTGGAAATTCTGGTGCTGGATGAAGCCGACCGCATGCTGGACATGGGGTTTGTGCGCGATATCCGCCGTATCATGACCTTTGTGCCAGAGCAGCGTCAGACACTTCTGTTCTCTGCCACCATGCCGCGCAGCATTGAAGATCTGGCAGCATCTCTGCTGAATGACCCGGCACGCGTTGAAGTGGCGCCGCCTTCCAGCACGGTGGATCGTATTCAGCAGGCTGTCATGTTCGTAAATGGCGCGGGCGATAAGCGCGATGCGCTGCTGAACATGGTGGAATCTCCCAAGGTTTCCCGCGCTGTGGTGTTCACGCTCATGAAGCATGAAGCCAACAAGGTTGCGGAGTTTTTGAACAAGAACAACGTGGTGGCAGAGGCCATTCACGGCAACAAGTCTCAGGGTGCGCGTGAGCGGGCCATGAAGGGCTTCCGCTCCGGTTCCGTTAAGGTGCTGGTGGCAACGGATATTGCCGCCCGCGGTATTGATGTGGACGACGTAAGCCACGTGTTCAATTACGATCTGCCAAACGTGCCGGAAAGCTACGTGCATCGTATTGGCCGTACAGCACGCGCCGGGCGTGATGGCTGGGCTGTTTCCTTCTGCGATGCAGAACAGCGCGCTTGGCTGCGTGATATTGAACGCACCATTGGCAAAACCGTGCCGGTGGTTCGGGATCATCCGTGGCATTCGGCTGAGGCTGAAGCTTCCACCATGCGTCCGCCTGTTCTGGGTGGCGGTGGCCGCGGCCGTGGTGGCCCGCGTGGCGGCGGTGGTGCTCCACGTGGTGGCGCACCTCGTGGGGGTGCGCCCGGTGGTGGGCGTGGTGGCCCGCGCCGTTCCGGTGGTGGTGCCCGCAGTGGTGGCCGTTCCGGTGCACCTGCTGGCCGCATGTAATATCTCAGCCGAATAGCTTGCAAAATAAGGCTGCTGCATCCTGTGGGTACGGCAGCTTTTTTGTTTTGGGGCGCGCTATGGCTGTGGCAACTGGTTGGCAGATGGTAGGTGCAGGCTAATGGAAACGGGGCAGTGATCGGAAAGGTTTTGCCCGGTTTCCTCCGCCAAAGGTATCACGCGTAAGGAGTTGGGAGCTTTCCATGCCCGCGCGGCCCCACCCAGAATAATGTGGTCTATAAAATAGCTGCCGCCTTGGCAGGGGCTTGCCATGCCAGCGGTTACCAGATCCAGCGGTGCAATACGTAACAGCGTAAGAAACAGCGGATCATGCACCGTAAGGTGGCGGTTAAAATCCCCCATAATGGTAAAGGCTTCATGGTGTTGGGTGCGGTCGGCCACCCAATCATCCAGCGCGGCAAATTGTTGCCAGAGGGTTGCGCAGGCGGGGCGGGAGGCATGGGGCAGGTTATCCGGGCATCCGGCTTTAAGATGCACCACCAGAATACGCAGGGCCTGCCCGTTCTGGTGCACGGTAATATCCAGCCCGCTGCGTAAGTGATGATGTGAGGCCGGGGCTGTTGCATAGGCATCCAGCGCCGTAACATCCGGGTTTTGTTCAAACGGAATATCTGCCCGCACAGCTAGCGCCGTATGCTGCACGACATGATCTTGGCTGATGGCAAGGTGATAACGCGCGAATGGAAAAAGCTGCCCGGCACTGGCGGGGCTTTCTATTTCCTGCAAGGCCACAATATCGCCGTGCAAATGGGCGGCGTAGCTGGCAAGGCTGGAAATATCGGCAGATGTGCGGTGGGGAATATCTGGCGGAGCCTGTGCGTAACCGGGGTGTGCCGGATCAAGCAGCCAGTCCAGATTCCATGTGCTGAGTTTAAGTATGTCTGCTGCGGTTGCCGAAGTAAAACTTAGGCAACACGCAGCCAGAACAAGTGCAGAAAAGAAGAACGAAGGGCCTTTAGGCGGCTTTTTCTTCCATCTGTGTAATAACGGTTTTAATGGGCAAGCTTTTACGTGTTTGTTCATCCAGCACCGTAATTTCACCGGTGCCGATATCATAAAACCACCCTTGCAGGAACAGCGTGCCTTTTGCCAGACCAGCGGCCACGGCGGGGTGCGTACGCAAATGGGCCAGTTGCAACAGCACGTTCTGTTCTGCAACAGAGCGCACGGTGGCGGGGCCAACATCTTCGCCCGTAAAGGTGTGCAGCGTGGCCGCGCGGGCGGCTTCTGCATTGCGCAGCCATTTGCGCACGGTTGGCATTTTATCCAGCCCGTTCTTTTCTGGTTCCAGCAGGGCCTTCATGGCGCCGCAATCAGAATGGCCACACACAATAATGGTGGAAACCCCAAGGCCCAGAACAGCATATTCCACTGCGGAGGACACACCACCCAGCATTTCACCATATGCGGGCACAAGGTTGCCAATGTTGCGCAGAATAAACAGGTCACCCGGCCCTGTCTGGGTAATCAGGTTGGGGTTAATGCGGCTATCTGCGCATGCAATAAACAGAGCTTCTGGGGCTTGCCCTTTTGCCAGGCTGGCGAACAGTTCTTCTTTGGCAGGAAAAACCTCGGTGTTGAAGTGCTCAACGCCACGCAGCAGGGAAAGAAGGCTGCTTCTGGCTTCAGAACATGAGGGCATATAAGAACTCCGGCAAATTACTATGTCGGTTCACCCTTGTAACAAAAGGGCTTCAACAATGGTGACGGTTAAATAACGGCAAAACAACCATAAGAGTTTTGCACGCAGATGAAAAAAAATGCCACCCTCTGCCAGAAGGTGGCATTTGCATAGAGCGCTTTAGCTTAGCGGATCATCTTCATCCGGTTCGCTCATCTGGTCTGCCGGGTGGCGCACGGGCGGGGCATTGGTGCGCACGGGGCGGGGGTTTTCTGTCTGCCTGCGGGTAAAGTTGCCAGCCAGGGCGGAAAGTTCCAGAAACTGGTCTGCCTGCCGGCGCAGATCATCCCCAATCAACGGCGGGGTGGAGCGCATGGAGGACACAACAGAAACCCGCGTACCCTGCCGCTGCACGGCTTCCACCACGCGGCGGAAATCAGAATCACCGCTAAACAGAATGGCGTGGTCGATATGCGGAGCCATTTCCATCATGTCCACGGCAATTTCTATATCCATATTGCCTTTTACGCGGCGCTTGCCGGTGGAATCGGTAAATTCGCGCGCAGGTTTGGTAACAAGAAAATACCCGTTATAGGAAAGCCAGTCCGTAAGGGGCTTAAGCGGGGAGTAATCTTCTGTATCCAAAATGGCAGCATAGTAATAAGCGCGGATAATATGCGTTTTAGCCGCAAAGAAATCCAACAGCTTTTTATAGTCTACATCAAAACCAAGGCTGCGGGATGTAGAATAAAGGCTGGAGCCATCAATGAAAAGGCAGGTCTTTTCGGTTTTCTGAAGGTTCATAGTGGGTGTCCTCTAAATACTTTGGGGTGCTGTTTTGGGCATTCTTATGAAATGGTCTGAGGTCTTTTCGGTTTTGATAGAAAGAATGGTAAGATCATCAGATAACGATATCCATCAAATGTGGCAGAATTTTCTGCGAGGAACGAGTTTATAACGATGCCGGAAATGAATACCAGATCAGTGCTGATAGCGATAGGTGCGAATCTTCCGCATTTGCGATTAAGTGCGCGGCAGACGTGTGAGCAAGCCGTGCAGGCCTTGAAAAACCTGCCTGAGCTGGAGGTTGAGGCTGTTTCTCGCTGGTATGAAAGTGCACCTGTGCCACCATCTGGGCAGCCTCCTTATGTGAATGGGGTTGTGCGTTGCCGCACGACACTGGCGCCTCTGGCTTTGCTTGATGCGCTTCAAGGGGTGGAAACGCAGTTGGGGCGTGTACGTTCCGTGCCAAATGCAGCGCGCACGCTTGATTTGGATATTATTTCGATAGACAATATACAGACAAATATAGATCGGCTTATATTACCGCATCCTCGCGCAACCCAGCGCGCTTTTGTGCTGTACCCTTTGCGTGATGTTGCGCCGGAATGGAAAGACCCCGTAACCGGCAAGGGGCTGGATGCCCTGCTTGAAGGTGTTGCAGGGCAGGAAATACAGCCCGCAAAAGAATAAGCTCTTCCGTAGGCGGGGCGGATGCGGTAATATACTCTTTCTGTTCCTGTAAGCATCTATAAGCTGAAACTTGTCTGGAGGCTCTCCGCAATGGCCCGCGTCACCGTTGAAGACTGTGTGGAAAAGGTCCCGAACCGTTTTGAACTGGTGGTCTATGCCGCACAGCGCGCCCGCAATATCTCTCGCGGGGAAGAGCTGACAGTTGATCGGGATAACGATAAAAACCCCGTTGTCGCTCTGCGTGAAATTGCAGACGAAACCGTCTCTCTCACCGCTCTGCGCAATGATCTGATCCGTTCTCAGGCCCGTGAGCCCGAGCCCGAACCTGTGGAAGAAGAAGTGCAGGATCTGGTTCCGACCGAGCAGAACATCTTTGGCCTGCAGGAAGTTTCTGCAGAAGAAGAAGCCGCTGATGATGTGCGGGCTATTGAAGCTGCACTTACCGGTCGCGCACGTCGGTAATTCGGGTGGCGCATACGGGCGGCGATCATTCCCCTCCGGTTCCGGTTTCCGTTAAGGACTCGGGGGAGGGGATCATGCAGCCTGTTAAAACGGACGCTCCTGTAGAAAAAAACACGGCTCCAGTTCCCGCCGCAGAAAATGGCGGGCGGAGTGAGTTGAACTGTGAGCGTCTGGTTAACCGGGTGCTCAGTTATGCACCCAAGGCGGATGTAGAGAGCATTCGCCGCGCTTTTGCCGTGGCCTACAAGGCGCACGAAAACCAGAAGCGCGATAATGGTGACCCGTACATAACCCACCCGCTTGCCGTGGCCATGATTCTGGCCCGCTTCCGGCTGGATGTGCAGTCCATCTGCACCGCTTTGCTGCACGACACCATAGAAGACACCGGCGTTACCTACGATACGCTTAAGGCACAGTTCGGCCCAACAGTGGCTGATCTGGTAGATGGCGTTACCAAGCTTACCCGGCTAGAGCTGCAATCAGACCGCACCAAGCAGGCGGAAAACTTCCGCAAGCTTGTGCTCGCCATGTCCAAGGACATCCGCGTTCTGCTGGTCAAGCTGGCAGACCGTCTGCACAACATGCGCACCCTGCATTTTGTGGAGCGGCAGGACAGGCGGCAGCGCATTGCGCGTGAAACGCTGGATATCTATGCGCCGCTGGCCGAGCGCATTGGTATGGACCGCGTTAAGACAGAGTTGCAGAACCTGTCCTTCGCGCAGCTTGAGCCAGAAGCCGATGCCACCATCCGCACACGCCTGAACTATCTGCGCGGGCAGGGCGCGGATGTGATTGAAGAAGTGCGGCGTGAACTGCTGCGCCTGTGCCATGAAGCCGGGCTGAAGAACGTGCAGGTTTCGGGGCGTGAGAAATCTCCCTATTCCATTTGGGAGAAGATGCAGCGCCGCAATGTGGCGTTTGAGCAGCTTTCAGACATCATGGCCTTCCGTGTGATCGTGGATACGCGGGAAGATTGCTACATGGCGCTGGGTGCCGTGCACGCGGCCTACCCCATGATAGCCGGGCGGTTTAAGGATTACATCTCCACCCCCAAGGCCAACGGATACCAGAGCCTGCATACGGGGGTGACGCTACGCTCCCCCCGCAACCAGAAGATTGAAGTGCAGATCCGCACGCAGGATATGCACGATGTGGCAGAAAACGGTGTGGCCGCGCACTGGGCCTACAAGGAAGGCACGGGCACGGAGGAAGGCGGCTATGGTGGCCTGCGCCGCCCACGCTGGGTGCAGGATTTGCTGGAAATTCTGGAAGCCTCATCCGCCCCGGATGAGTTTTTGGAAAACACCAAGCTTGAACTGTATCAGGATCAGGTTTTCTGCTTCACGCCCAAGGGGCAGCTTATTTCCCTGCCACGTGGGGCCACCCCGGTAGATTTTGCCTACGCCGTGCACAGCCATGTGGGTGATACCTGCGTGGGGGCCAAGATCAATGGTCGCCTGATGCCCTTGCGGCATGAGCTGGAAAACGGCGATCAGGTTGAAATCATGACAGCCCGTGGCGGCGCGCCTTCTCCTTCGTGGGAAAGGTTTGTTGTTACCGGCAAGGCGCGCGCGCGTATCCGCCGTTATGTGGCGCAGCAGCAGCGTCAGGTCTCGCTGGATGGCGGGCGTGCGGCACTGGCTAAGGCCTTCCGTCAGGAAGGTGTGGATGGGTCTGAAAAGATTCTGGAAACCACACTCAAGCCGCTCAAACAAAGTTCGCTAACAGATCTGTACGTGGCCGTGGGCGCAGGCAATCTGGCCGCGCGGGACGTGGTGCATACAGCGTACCCCGAACTCAAGCGTGTGCAGCGTGTGCCGCGTATGCTCTCCGGCCTGCCGGGTGTGCTGGGTACGGCGGGGCCGCGTGCACGTGGGGCCGGTGGTGGCTCTGGCCGCCGCTCTTCCAACGCTGCTGTGCCGCTGGTGGGGCTGGGGGCCGGTGTGGCCGTGCATTACGCCGCTTGCTGCCACCCCTTGCCGGGGGACAGAATTGTGGGCGTGGTGGCCACAGGCCGCGGTGTCACCATTCACACCCGCACCTGCCAGACGCTGGAAAGTTTTTCCGCAACGCCAGAACGCTTTTTGGATGTGGATTGGGATTACGATGCCATGGCCCGCTCTGGCGGCGCCGGGCAGATGCGGGTTGGCCGTATCAGCATTGTGGCGGAAAACGAGGCCGCCGTGCTGGCCAATATCACCAATTCCATTTCCAAATCCGATGCGGCAATGGTGAACCTCAAAATCGTGCATCGCCAGCTTGATTTCACGGAAATTCTTGTGGATGTGGAAGTGCGCGATCTGCGCCATCTTTCCTCGGTTATTGCCAGCCTGCGCGCGGCCCCCGGTATTACGCAGGCAGACAGGGTGAAATCATGACACTGATTTCCGCCGGAGTGGATCTGTGCGATATGCGGCGGATTGCTCAGGCTCTGGAACGGTTTGGAGATCGGTTTACGCAGCGCGTGTTCACCCAGCAGGAACGCGCAAAGGCAGAAAGCAGATCCGGCCAGGCGCGTATTGGGGCCTATGCCAAGCGCTGGGCCGCGAAGGAGGCCTGTGCAAAGGCACTGGGCACCGGCTTTGCGCAAGGGGTGGCGCATAGCCAGATAGGTGTGCATAACCTGCCATCTGGCCAGCCAACATTGGTGCTTACCGGGGCGGCTGCACAAAAACTGGCGCAGCTTATGCCCCCCGACACTGTGCCCCATATTGTGCTGAGCATGACGGATGAGCCCCCATACGCGCTGGCGCAAGTGCTGGTATCAGCCCGCAAGGCATGAACACCTGCCTTGACATCCAGCGCCCTGCACGGCTTGATCCGCCGGATTTTTCTTTTTTACTGAACCGCAGGAACGGGCGAGACAGCGTATGAGCACACCGGAACATCCTCCCACCACCGGGGCAAGCAAGCCCGAAAAGGGCGGAAATACCGTGCTGGACTCCCTGCGCACCATCGTAACGGTGGTGCTGGTGGTGACTGTGGTGCGCACCTTCCTGTTTGAATCTTTCGTGATCCCATCGGGCTCCATGATCCCAACCCTACAGGTGGGGGATTACATCTGGGTGTCCAAATTCAGCTACGGATATTCCAAATATTCCTTCCCGTTCTCACCCAACCTGTTTGAAGGGCGTGTTTTTGGGGCAGAACCACATCGGGGTGATGTGGCTGTTTTCCGCTACACCAAAGATACATCGGTTGATTACATCAAACGTATTGTGGGCCTGCCGGGAGACCACATTCAGGTGACCAACGGCCATCTGATTCTGAACGGGCAGGAAGTGCCGTGCCTGAACCCCCATACCTACACCACGCGGGATGAAACGCAGGTGGATATGGAAGGTGAAGCCTGCACGGAACAACTGCCCGGCAGCGCCAACGGCACGGTGGTGAAGCACGATATCCTTAAGCTGACGGATGAAGGCCCGCAGAACAACACGCCCGAATATGTTGTGCCGCCGGGTTACTTTTTTGCGATGGGTGATAACCGGGATGATAGCGCCGATAGCCGCTTTATGGGTGATGGCCCCAAGGATCTGGGCTTTGTGCCCATGGAAAATCTGGTAGGCCGTGCGCAGCGTATCTTCTTCTCGGTTCAGTCTTCCCACCCGTTCTGGCAGGTCTGGTACTGGCCGGCTGAAATTCGCTGGGCGCGTATTCTGCGGGGCGTATCGTGAGAAAACCAAACAACATGTCCGATGCCGCGCGCTTCCGGCTGGAAGAGCTGGAAGTGCGTCTGGGCTACCGCTTTGCCAACCCTGATCTGCTGCAGGAGGCGCTAACGCACCGTTCCGCCGCACATCAGAAGGCAGGCGGGCGCAAGCGGCAAAAAGCCAAGGGCGCAGGCTCTAACGAGCGGTTAGAGTTTATAGGGGACCGCGTTTTGGGCCTGCTGATGGCCGAATGGCTGCTGGAGCGCTTCCCCAACGAGCAGGAAGGTGCACTGGGGTCTCGGCTGGCGCATCTGGTTTCTCGCGTGTCCTTGGCGGAAATTGCAGATCGGCTGGATCTGCCGCAGTCTCTCACCGTTGCGGCGCATGAAGCCCGCGCAGGCGTGCAAACGGCCGCCAACGTGGTGGCCGATGCGCTAGAGGCTGTGCTTGGTGCAGTTTTTCTGGATGGCGGGCTGGAGCCCGCACGCCAGATGGTGCGGGATTGGTGGAAATCTGCGCTGGATGCGCAGGCTCACCCGCCCAAGGACCCCAAAACCGCGTTGCAGGAATGGGTGCTTGGCCGCGGGCAAAGCCTGCCTGTGTATGAAACAATAGGGGCAGATGGCCCCTCTCACGCACCGCTGTTTGTGGTGCGCGTTACGGCAGGTGGCATGTTTGGTGAAGGCCGGGCAGGCAGCAAACGTGCTGCAGAAAGTGCCGCCGCCGCTGATTTACTAGAAAAACTGGAGGGGTAGCCCAGCATGGCTGATGATACCACGCGCTGCGGTTTTGCTGCCCTTGTGGGGGCGCCAAACGCAGGCAAATCAACACTTCTTAACCGCATGGCCGGGGCCAAGCTGTCCATCGTTTCGCCCAAGGCGCAAACCACGCGCTTTCGGGTTCTGGGCATTCTTATGCGCGGGCACAGCCAGATTTTGCTGGTGGATACGCCGGGAATCTTCCGCCCCCGCCGCAAGCTGGACCGCGCCATGGTGGCCGCGGCGTGGACGGGTGCTGAAGATGCAGACATCACGCTGCTTCTGGTAGATGCCCGCAGCGGGCTGACAGAAGCGGTGCAGACCATTATCGAGCGTCTGGCAGAAACCAAGCGCAAGGTCTGGCTGGTGCTGAACAAGACTGATCTTGTGCCCGCCACAGCTTTGCTGCCGCTTACGGCTGCCATTACGGAAAAGCTGCCGGTTGAGCATGTGTTCATGGTGAGCGCCCGCACCGGTAATGGTGTGGAAGACCTGCTGGACAAGCTGGCCGCAAGCCTGCCCGAAGGCCCGTACCTGTACCCCGAAGATGATCTGACAGACTTGCCTGACCGGCTTTTGGCTGCTGAACTGGTGCGTGAGCAGATTTTTATGCAAACGCATGAAGAAGTGCCCTACAGCGCCACGGTGGAAACCGAAAGCTATAAGGAACGGCCAGATGGATCTGTGCGCATAGATGCCACCATCTATGTCTCCCGCGCGGGGCACAAGGCTATCCTGATTGGCAATGGCGGGCAGAAAATTCGCCAGATTGGGGAACGCGCACGCAAGCAGCTTTCCAGCTTGCTGGAACGCCCCTGCCACCTGTTTCTAAACGTAAAGGAACGCGGTGGATGGGATGAGGAGCGCGCGCGTTTGCGTGCCATTGGTCTGGACGACGTACCATAAACTACGGCATGGGCGCTTGTGGCCGTGGGCCATGAAGGATAAGAGGGGGCGATCTCGCCGTATCTGCATACGGTGTGGGATCTGTGTGGGACTTTCTGCAAGATCGAGGGCCAATGACTGCTTCTGTAGGCGAAAAGCCAAGCCGTAAACGCGTGTTGCTCAAGGTGTCGGGGGAAGCCCTGATGGGGAATGGCGCCTTCGGAGTGGATCAGCAGACGGTAGAACGCATTGCCCATGATATTGGCGAAGTGGTGCGTTCCGGCACGGAAGTGTGCCTTGTTGTGGGGGGTGGCAACATCTTTCGCGGGTTGGCGGCAGCCGCCAAGGGCATGGACCGTGCGCAGGGTGATTACGCCGGTATGCTGGCCACCGTTATTAACGCGCTGCTGCTGCAAAACGCGCTGGAGCGTGAGCAGATTGCAACGCGGGTGATGTCTGCCATCCACATGTCCTCCATTGCGGAGCCATATATCCGCCGCCGCGCCGTGCGGCACATGGAAAAAGGGCGTGTGGTTATTTTTGCCGCAGGCACAGGCAACCCGTTCTTTACCACGGATACAGCCGCCGCCCTGCGCGCTGCGGAAATGGAATGCGACATGCTGCTGAAAGGCACGCAGGTAGATGGCGTTTATTCCGCCGACCCCAAAAAAGATCCCTCCGCCAAGCGTTATGAAGAGCTGACATACATGGACGTGCTGGCCAACCAGCTTAACGTGATGGATGCCGCCGCCATTAGCCTTGCGCGTGAAAACCGTCTGCCTATCATTGTTTTCAATATTGGCGAGGAAGGGGCCTTCCCGCGTGTGATGCGCAATGAAGGGCCTTTCACACGGATTATCGAAGCCGCCTGAAAAGCGCCGCATCATTCTGGCACGCACAAGCCGCCAGAATGGCCGACAAACTGAACGGGGCGTGTAAGGCCATGCCCTTGTAGGATGCAACGGGAGAAAACACCGTGTCTGACTTGAATGCTCTGCTGGATGACCTGAAGCGCCGTATGGATGGCGCGCTGGATAGCCTGCGCCGTGATTTTTCCGGCCTGCGCTCTGGCCGCGCAAGCCCGGCTTTGCTGGAACCTGTGCGGGTGGAAGCCTATGGCGGTGAAGTGCCGCTTACGCAGGTTGGCTCCATTGCTGTGCCAGAAGCCCGTATGATTACCGTGCAGGTGTGGGACCGCGCACTGGCTGGCGCCGTAGAACGCGCTATCCGTGATTCCGGTCTGGGCCTGAACCCGGCGGGTGAAGGCCAGACCATTCGTGTGCCCATTCCGCAGCTGACGGAAGAACGCCGTAACGAGCTGGCAAAAGCTGCGGCCCGTTATGCAGAAGGCGGCAAGGTGGCCGTGCGTGGCGTGCGCCGTGATGGCATGGACAAAGCCAAAGGCTTTGAAAAGAAAGGTGAAATCAGCCAGGACGATGTTAAAACCTGGTCTGACGCCATTCAGAAACTGACCGACCAGTATGTGAAAAAAATTGATGATATGCTGGCCGATAAAGACAAGGAAATCAAACAGGTCTGAGACAGTATTGGTGCTTCTTCGGATGTGTTTGTGCACGTTAATGGGGTGGAACCCTGCCTGTTATGTCCACGCGGCTAGCTGATAAAAAACCGGCAATTCCAACCCATGTTGCTGTCATCATGGATGGAAACGGGCGCTGGGCGCGCGAACGCGGCCTGCCGCGCCTTGCCGGGCACAGGGCAGGGGCGGAAGCCGTGGCCCGTTGCGTGCGCGCGGCCATGCAGCGTGGCGTGGCGTATCTAACGCTGTATGCGTTTTCATCAGAAAACTGGGCGCGCGGGCAGGAGGAGGTTTCAGACCTTACCGGCCTTTTGCGGTATTACCTGCGCCACAAGGTGCGGGAACTGCATAAGGAAGGCGTGCGCCTGCGCTTTATTGGTGATCTGGCCCGTTTTGATGACAGCTTGCGCGAAGAGCTGGCGCAGGCCGAATCCTTAACCCGTGGCAACAGCAAGCTCACGCTTATTCTGGCGCTTTCCTATGGTGGGCGGCTGGATATTGTGCAGGCTGCGCAGCGTTTGGCGCAGGAGGCCAAGGATGGCCGCATTGCGCCAGAACAGATTACAGAAAGCGTATTCACCAACTTTCTCTGGACCAGTGGCGTGCCAGACCCCGATGTGGTGGTGCGCACCAGTGGTGAATGCCGGCTTTCCAACTTTCTGCTGTGGCAGAGCGCGTATGCCGAACTGGTGTTTCTGAACGTGTTCTGGCCCGATTTTAACGAACGACATTTTGCGATGGTGCTAGACCAGTACGCCCAACGAGAACGGCGCTTTGGCGCGCGCCCGCAAGGCCCGGCATGAGCACGAACGCGCAGGATACCTCGGCTTGGCGTGATTTGCGCCCACGGCTGATGTCTGCTGCCGTATTGGTGGCTGTGGCTGGCACGTGCATCGGCTTGGGCGGCTTGGCGTATGATGCCCTTATTCTGGGCATGATGGGCGGCATGGCGGTAGAGGCCGCAGCCCTGTTTGGGCTTTCCGTCAAAAGCTGGCGCGGCGTGCTGTATCTGCTGTGGGCCGTGTGTGCGGGGCTTTCTGCCGCTACCGGGCATTGGGCCTATTTTGGCGTTTTCTGCATCAGTTCTCTGGTGTTTGGTGCTCCGCTTTGCGCCATTATGTGCGTGATTATTCTGGCAGGTACCGCGCTGCTGTGGCTGCGGCAGGGCAGCTTTTGGCCCGTTCTGTTTGTTATTGCCGTTGTGGTGGCCAGCGACAGCTCGGCCTATGTGGCAGGGCGTATTTTTGGTGGCCCCAAACTGGCACCGCGTATCTCTCCGGGTAAAACACGTTCCGGCGCTGTTGGCGGCTTGGTGGGCGCTGTGGCTACCGGCGGTATTGTTGCCACACTTTCCGGCTTAGGTGGCGTGGGTTCCGCACTGGTGTGGGGTGGCATTTTAGGCATTTCCGCTCAAGCGGGGGATCTGGCCGAAAGCGCGATGAAGCGCGCCTTGGGCGTGAAGGATTCGGGCAAGCTGCTGCCGGGGCACGGTGGGCTGCTGGATCGGTTTGATGGGCTGGTGGTGGCTGCACCTGTGGCGGCACTGGTTTCTGTATGTGCGGGGGCTTCCATGCCGTTTTGGGCAGCGGGCGCACGCACCATTTTAAGGGCTCTGGCAGGCCATCTGCCGGGGTAGGGCCAATAGGTGGTGTGGCCGCCTGTTGGGCGGTCTGCCGCCGTTTGTATTTTCAGGTTTGGAAAGACGTTAAGCATGAGAACCGTAACCGTTCTGGGCAGCACAGGCAGCATTGGCTGTTCAACCGTAGATCTGCTGGAGCAGGCGCGAGACCAGTTTCGGGTACGGGCGCTTGTGGGGGGCAAAAATGCTGCCAAATTGGCAGAACAGGCCCGCAGCCTGAAGGCAGAACTGGCCGTTCTGGCGGATGAAAGCGCGTTTGAGGAACTCAAAACCCTGCTGGCAGGCAGCGGCACGGAAGTAGCCTGTGGTCGTCAGGCAGTTATTGATGCCGCAGCCCTTCCGGCAGATTGGACAATGGCCGCCATTACCGGTGCTGCGGGGCTGGAGCCTACGCTGGCAGCGGTAAAAAACGGCAAAAGCATTGCGCTGGCCAACAAGGAAGCCTTGGTGTGCGCCGGTGATGTAATGCTGCGTGCCGTAAAGGAAGCAGGTGCCACGCTGCTGCCTGTGGATTCTGAGCACAACGCTGTTTTTCAGGCTATGGCCGACCGGCAGATTGATCAGGTTGAAAAAATTATTCTCACAGCATCCGGCGGCCCGTTCCGCACCTCCACGCTGGAAGAAATGCGCGTGGCCACCCGTGCGCAGGCGCTCAAGCACCCAACATGGAGCATGGGGGCCAAAATCAGCATCGATTCTGCCAGCATGTTCAACAAGGGGCTGGAAGTTATTGAGGCCGCCCGTATCTTCAATCTGCCGGAAGACAAGATTGATGTGCTGGTGCACCCGCAATCTGTTGTGCACGGCATGGTGCAGTACACAGATGGTAGCCTGATTGCCCAGATGGGTTCTGCCGATATGCGTATTCCCATCGCACACACGCTTACATGGCCCAAGCGTATGGCTACTACGTCCCCGCGTCTGGATCTGGCAGCTTTTGGCAAGCTGGAATTCTATGCGCCGGATGAAGTGCGCTTTCCCGCGCTGCGCCTTGCGCGTGAGGCTCTGCGTAAGGGTGGGGCGGCATCTGCCATTCTTTCCGCTGCCAATGAAATTGCGGTTGATGCCTTCCTGCATGAACAGATCGGCTTTTTGGATATCTCCCGCATTGTGGAAGAGGTGATGGTGGCCTTGGGCGCACCGCCAGCAGATACGCTGGATGCCGTGCTGCATTGGGATGCCGAGGCACGCCGTGCCGCACAACGCCTGATTCCTGCCCACGCGGCTTGAGAAAACGCAGCCCCCAGCCGATATCGGAAGAATGATGATACACGATTACCTGCGTACACTGCTTTCCTTCGTTTTCGTGCTGGGTGTGTTGGTGAGCTTTCACGAACTTGGCCACTATCTGGCGGCCAAGTGGCGCGGCGTGCATGTGGAGGTATTCTCGCTTGGGTTTGGCCCGGCCCTGTTCCGCTGGCGCGATAAATCCGGCACGGAATGGCGTGTCTGCCCCATTCCCTTGGGCGGCTACGTGCGCCCCCACGGGTTTGAAGACCCCGAAGACGCCACGCCAGAGCAGAAAGCCGCGTGGATTAAGGGCCGCACCTTCCACGATAAATCGGTTTTCTCCCGCGCCATCGTTATTCTGGCGGGGCCGATTTTTAACTTCATTCTGGCCTTTGTGCTGTTTGCGCTGCTGTTTGCCACAACGGGCCAGCCGCATGTGCGTGATCAGATTGCAACCGTCATGCCAAATGGTGCGGCGGCTGTGGCAGGCGTGCAACAGGGCGATGTCATTCAGCGTATCGGCAGCCACGATGTCACGGGTGTGGAGGATATTCAGGCCACCATTTCCACACAGGCTGGCGCACAAACTACGCTCACCGTCAAACGCGGCGAACAGAGCGTGACGTTGCCTATCACCATCGGCAAGGCTCCAGATTCGACTCCTCAAAAACCGCATGGTCAGCTTGGTATTATTTTTGCCACGGAAGTGGGCAAGCCACTGCCATTTCCGCAGGCTGTGGCGGCGGGCGTAAAAGCTACGTGGAACGCCAGCGTGCAAACGCTGGATGGCGTGTGGCAGATTCTTACCGGCCAGCATACAGCCAAAGATTTGGGCGGTCCGCTCAAGATTGCGCAACTTTCCGGGCAGGTGGCGCAGTATGGGTTTGCCAGCCTGTTGTCCTTTATGGCGCTGCTTTCTGTTAACCTCGGGCTGATTAATCTCTTCCCCGTGCCGCTTCTTGATGGTGGACGTCTGGTTTTTTATGCCATAGAGGCAATAAGAGGCCGCCCGGTTTCCAAGCGGGTGCAAGAGATCAGTTTTCAGGTTGGATTTGCATTGCTTGCAGGCCTGTTCCTGTTCTCCACGTTCAATGACCTTTCAGGTTTTGGCCTGTTCAGGTGGATTGCTTCGCTTGTAGGATGAATGACGGCGGGAACAGGAAGGGAAGTGCTTGCGTGACAGGGGTGATTTCGGATACCTCCCGTTGCGGGCGGAATGAGAACGGAAGATGGGCTTTCGTACGAAAAGCGACCCGGATGGAAGGAAGCAGATCTTGACGGGTAAGCGTTCAGCCCTGTTCGTTTCTGTCTGTGTGCTACCTTTTGTGATGGTGGATGGCAGACAGGCATCCGCCGCATCAACAGAAGGTACAAGTGCTGCCGCACCAGCGGCAGTGGTGGCGCCATCCCGCGCTATACATGCGCGCACGCCGCGCCTTTCCGAATCCACATCATCTGTTGCGCCTACGGGCGGATATATTGAAGATATCCGGGTATCGGGTAACACCCGTATCGAAACCAACACCGTGCTGTCCTACATGGTTGCACGTGTGGGGGACCCGTTCAGCCAGGATGATCTGGACCGTTCGCTCAAGACCCTTTACGCCACCGGCCTGTTCAAGGACGTGACGCTGCGGCGTGATGGCAACATCCTGCTGGTGCGCCTGAAGGAAAACCCCATCGTCAACCGTATCGTGTTCGAGGGGAACCACGCGGCCAAGGATGAAGACCTGCGCAAGGTGCTGGCTCTGCGCCCGCGTGCGGTGTTCTCGGCCGAAACCACGGCGGATGACCGCCAGCGCATTCTGGAAGTGTATGCCCAGAAGGCGCGCTTTGCTGCGGTGGTGACACCCCAGATTATCAAGCTGGCCCATAACCGTGTGGATGTGGTTTTCCAGATTAACGAAGGGCCGCAGACACTCATCAGCAAGATCGCATTTGTGGGCAACAAGGCTTACAGCGAATCCAGTCTGGCGGGTGTTGTTTCCTCCAAGGAAACAGCTTGGTACCACTTCCTGTCCTCATCCGATGAATACAACCCCGAACGTATTAAATACGATGCGGAATTGCTGCGCCGGTTTTACCTGCGCAACGGGTTTGTGGATTTTCAGATCAAGGACGTAAAAGGCGAGCTCTCGCCAGATCGGAAGTCCTTCTACGTTACCTTCACCATGGATGAAGGTGTGCGCTACCGCTTGGGTAAGGTGGATATCCGCTCCAGCCTGCGCCATGTGCCGGCTAAATCTTTGCGTAAGTATGTCGAGCTGTTCCCGCATCAGTGGTACGATGGCAAGGCCGTGCAGGATAACGCCACGGATATGGAGGAAATCCTTCAGGCCGAAGGGCATCCGTTTGCGCAGGTACGCCCCACCATTGCCCGCAATCCGGAAAAGCGGATTGTAAACCTGCTGTTTGATGTGAGCGAAGGCCCACGCCATTACGTTGAACGTATTGATGTGAACGGCAACACCATCACGCAGGATAACGTGGTGCGCCGCCAGTTGCCGTTTGCTGAGGGTGACCCCTACACAACCAGCTACAAGAAATACGCCAAGGAAGCGGTGCAGGATCTGGGCTTCTTCAAGAGCGTGGATGTCTCCACCTCTCAAGGCTCTGCGCCTGATCGCACCAACGTGGCCGTTAACGTGGTGGAAAAACCCACTGGCGAATTCTCGCTTGGTGGTGGTTACTCAACCGACGTGGGCGTGATCGGTAACGTCGGGCTGAAACAGCACAACCTGCTGGGCACCGGGGTTGATGCCGGGTTCTCCGGCACGGTTTCGCAGTGGCAGAAACAGGCAGATATCTCCATCACCAACCCGGCATTCATGGGGCGCAACCTTGTTGCCGGTGCGGATATCTTCTTTGTTGAAAACAACTACCAGACCTATCAGAACTATTCTGAAGGCCGCTACGGTATCACCCTGCGTATGGGGTATTCGTACAACCGCTATCTGTCCCAGTCCTGGAACTATAGCCTGATCCGCCGTTGGGTGGGTGATACGTGGGATCAGTCCTCCTACTACGTGCTGGATCAGAAGGGTAAGTCTCTGCTCTCGCAGATCGGCACAACCCTTATGTATGATACGCGTGATAACCGCATGGCGCCGCATAGTGGGTACTATGTATCTGTGGGTGGTGACTTTGCCGGTATTGGTGGCGATGAAAAATACGTCCGCGGCAAGGTTAACGGTGCGTACTATGTGCCGTTGGATGATATTACCAACAGCCATAGCTGGACGTTCATGGTGCGCGGTGGTGCCGGGTACATGGCGGACTGGGGCAATGGCCGCCACGATATTATTGATAACTTCTATCTGGGTGGTAACAACCTGCGCGGCTTCCTGGATGGTGGTGCAGGCCCGCGTAGTGTGGGTATCCTGAACCATTCATCCGAAGATCTGTTGGGTGGGCGCTTTATGTATAACGCTTCCGCCCAGCTTAACTTCCCTATTCCGTTCCTGTCTGACATGGGTATTGGCGGGCGTGCGTTTGTGGATACCGGGAGTGTCGCTGGTTTGCGTGTGAAGCGCCTTTATACAAGCAAGGCGAATGATGGTATCTATTACACGCCTATCAGCGGTGATACGTTGCGCCCACGTGTAAGTGCTGGTGCTGGTTTTTCATGGAAAAGTCCGTTTGGTCTGCTGAACATCGATCTGGGTGTGCCCGTTATGCGGAGCCATAATGACCGCACGCAGCTCCTTCGCTTTGGCTTCGGCCAGCAATTCTGAGGTAATGATGCGTTTTTCCACCAGAACTGCCCTGCTGGGGGCTGTTGTCCTGTCTTTCTCATCCGCATTTGTGCCATCTGCACAGGCGCAGAATGGGGGCGGGTGGTTTGTGCCCAAAACCCAGCAGCCTGCTGCACAGGCTCCGGCACAGCATCCGGCTGCGGCCCGTCGCGCCCCGGCTCCGGTGCAGCTGCCTGCACCGCCGGCTGATAGCCAGGAAGCAGACCAAACTCCGCCCGTGCTGCCGCTGCCGCCTATTCCGTCTGCGCCAGAAGTTGCCAAGGAAGCACCGCCACCCACAACCGTTATTGGTGTGATCAGCGTTGGTGGCGTTATGCGTCAGTCTTCCGCAGCCATGCAGGTTGAGCGCACTCTGGGTGGCCGCCGTGATGAACTGGCGCAGGACCTTCAGAAGGAACAGGCTGGCTGGCGTGATGAGCAGCAGAAGCTGCAGGCACAGGCCAAGTCTCTGACATCTGAGCAGATTCAGACGCGTGAACGCAGCCTGCAGGCCCGCGTGATGAAAGCCCAGCGTGATTTCCGTAACCGCAACCGCATTATTCAGGAAGCGGCGCAGGTTTCTCTGGGCCAGATCGAACGTGAACTGGTACAGGTTATTCAGAAAGTGGCCGCTGCGCATGGCATGAACCTTGTTCTGCACAGCGAACAGGTGGCCCTGCATGTTGATGGGCAGGACATCACCAACGAAGTGGCCGTGCAGCTGAACAAGATTCTGCCGTCCGTGTTCATTCCAGAAGCTAATGTTGACCCAGAAGAGCTGGCAAAATCTGGCAAGATGCCCACAACGGCAGATGCAGATCAGGGCCCACGCACAGGCCCAGCCCCAGTGGTGGCACCGGCAGCCGGGCAGCAGTAATCGTGGCTGAGGGTACAACATTTTCCGGGCCGGCAGACCCGCGCTTTTTCACCCGTGCGGGGCCGTTTGATGCGGCCACGCTGGCTGAAACCGCAGGGGCGGAACTGGTGCTGCCCAAGGCTGGCGCCGTGCCAGAAGAAGGCTTTGTGGGTATTGCGCCGTTGCAGGCTGCAGGCCCGCGTGATGTCAGCTTTCTGGATAATCGCCGGTATGCTCCTTTGCTGGAGCAAACCAAGGCTGGGCTGGTTATTGTTGCATCCGCTTTTGCAGATAAGGTGCCAGCCGGGTGCGCTGCACTGGTAACGGCAGCGCCCTATCTGGCGTGGTCTCGCGTTGCGCGGCTGTTCCACCCACGGGTGCCAGCGCGTGCAGGTGTGCATCCTTCTGCATGCATTGACCCCACAGCCAGCATAGACCCCACGGCAGAAATTGGGCCGTTTGTGGTGGTTGGGGCCAAGGCAGAAATTGGGCCGGGCTGTATTATTGGCTCCCACGCAGTGGTGGGTGATGGTGTACAGCTTGCGCAGGACTGCCGTATTGGCAGCCATGTCACGCTTTCTCATGCCGTGTTGGGTGAGCGGGTGATTATTCTGCCCGGTTCACGCATTGGGCAGGATGGGTTTGGTTTTGCGGTTGGCCCGCAGGGGTTTGAAACCGTGCCACAGCTTGGCCGCGTGGTGCTGGAAAACGATGTAGAGATTGGTGCCAACAGCACAATTGACCGTGGTTCGGTGAATGATACGGTTATTGGTGCAGGATCACGTCTCGACAATCTGGTGCAGATCGGTCACAACGCCCGTCTGGGGCGGTGTTGTATTGTGGTTTCGCAGGCCGGGATCTCTGGCTCCACCGTGCTGGAAGACTATGTAACGATTGCCGCGCAGGCTGGCCTTATCGGGCATATCCGCATTGGCGCAAAGGCGCGCATTGGCGCGCAATGTGGCGTGATGTCGGATATAGAAGGCGGCGCGGATGTAATTGGCAGCCCGGCTATGCCGTTCAGGGAGTTTTTCCGGAACGTAGCGGTATTGCGCAAGCTGGCAAAAAAAGCGTCTGGATCGGCCAAGAACGGTTCGGACAAGGGATAAACTAAGGTCGGTGCTTGGTAACCGGCGCAAAGGGTGGTTTCGGGGACGTGGAGACGAAACAAGAATCGCAGCAGGACGCTCAGACGATCGATAAAATTGACGTCAACCGTATTATGCAGGCGATTCCGCACAGATATCCTTTTCTTCTGATCGACCGGATGGAAGATATCGTCCTGGGAGAAGAGGCAACAGGTATCAAGAATGTTTCGGTCAATGAACCATTCTTTCAAGGGCATTTTCCTGCACGCCCTGTTATGCCGGGCGTATTGCTGGTTGAAGCCATGGCGCAAACCGCAGCAACGCTGGTTGTGCTAACACTGGGCAAGGATTTTGAGGGCAAGCTGGTCTATTTCATGACCATCGAAGGCGCAAAGTTCCGCCGCCCGGTAGAACCGGGCGATCAGGTGCGCATTCATGTCGCCAAGGAACGCCACCGCTCCAATGTGTGGAAATTCCGTGGTGAAGCCCGCGTAGAAGGCACTGTGGTGGCGGAAGCCACATTCAGCGCCATGATTATGGGTTGAGAACCCGGCCTGTTCACATCATTCTGTTAAGGCAAGTCAGGTTTGCCCCTAAACTGCCCAGATTTTTTGCAAAAGGGTAAGGTTAGGGCAGATCTGCCCGGCCAACGGTGAACGGAAATAAGGAACTGAATTGGTGCACGCTGCAGAGGAAGCCAGATCAACCGTTGTCCACCCAACGGCTCTTGTTGCTCCCGGTGCGCGGCTTGGGCAGGGGGTGGTTATCGGCCCTTGGTGTTCTGTCGGGCCAGATGTCACGATTGAAGACGGGGTTGAGCTGATCTCTCATGTGGTGGTCGATGGCCACACGCGTCTGGGGGCGGGTTCACGCTATTTTCCGTTTTGCACCGTGGGCATGGCCCCGCAGGATCTAAAATATAAAGGTGAGCCAACCCGGTGCGAGATCGGGGCTGGCACGGTGGTGCGTGAACACGTTACCATCCATCGTGGCACAGCCACGGGCTCTGGCTTAACCAAGGTTGGCCAGAATGTGCTGATCATGGCCAACGCCCACGTGGCGCATGATTGCGTGCTGGGTGACCGCGTTATTATCGTGAATAACGTGGTGATGGGTGGGCATGTCACCATTGAGGACGATGCCCGTATTATGGGTTCTGCCGCCATCCATCAGTTTGTCCGCATCGGGCATGCTGCCCTTGTAGGCGGTGTGGCTGGGGTGGAAGCCGATGTTATTCCTTACGGCAGTGTGCTGGGCAACCGTGCGCGGCTGATTGGCCTGCATTGGATCTGGCTGCGCCGCAATGGCGTGCAGTCTGATGAAATCCACCGCATGCGCAAGGCATTCCTTACGCTGTACCCCAAAAATGGTTGTGCGGAAGATCCGTTCTCTGTGCGTCTGGAGCGGGTGCGTACAGAGTTTGGTGATAATCCACGTGTGCGTGAAATTCTGGACTTTATAGATGCTCCAAGCCGGCGAGGCCTTGTGCGCCCCGCACGGCAGGATCTGGAGCGCGCAGAAACCGAGGGCGCGTGAGCACTCCTTCTGCTGTTGGTATTCTTGCAGGCGGCGGCCCTCTGCCGGGCAGAGTGGCAGAAGCGGCCGTCGCAGCAGGGCGCCCCGTATTTATTCTCGGGTTTGAAGGTTTTGCCGAACCCGATGTGATAGGCCCTTGGCCGCACGAATTTGTTCGGCTGGGTGCAGCCGGACGCATGCTCTCCCTTTTGAAGCAACACAACTGTTCGGATCTGGTTCTTATCGGGCCAATCCGCCGGCCTTCCTTGCGCAATTTGCGGCCAGATGCCGAGGGTGCGCGCATTATGGCGCGTTTAGGGCGTGCTCTGTTTGCAGGGGATGATGGCCTGCTGGGTGCCCTTGTGCGTCTTTTGGGTGAGGAAGGGTTTCACATTCGTGGGGCGCATGAATTTCTCACGCAGGCTGTAGCGCAACCGGGCGTGCTGGGGCGCGTGCAGCCAGATGCGCAGGCACAGGCCGATATTCAGCGTGGCATAACCGTGGTGCAGGCGCTGGGGCGGCTGGACATAGGGCAGGGCTGCGTGGTGCAAAATGGCGTGGTGCTGACGGTGGAAGCCATGGAAGGCACAGACCGCATGCTGGCCCGCGCAGGAGAATGCAGGCAGCCGGGTGAAGGCGGCGTTCTGGTAAAAATGCTCAAGCCGGGGCAGGAAAAACGGGCAGACATGCCCACAATAGGGCCTGTAACGGTGCAGAATGCTCATGCAGCAGGCCTGCGCGGCATTGCGTTTGAGGCCGCCCACACGCTGCTGACAGACAGGCAGCGCTGTATAGAGGAAGCAGACCGGCTAGGCTTGTTTCTTCTGGCTTTTGATCCTGTTGAAAGTGCAGGAACAAGCACACAGCCTGCCTGATACTTCAAAATAGGGAGCAAACAGATGGCTAGTTTTCTGCACACCATGGTGCGGGTTCGCAATCTGGAAAAAAGTCTGGCGTTTTATAAGCTGCTGGGCATGCACGAACTCCGCCGGCGCGAGGTGCCGGAAGGGCGTTATACGCTGGTGTTTATTGGCTATGCAGATAACGCCGCCGGGCAGGCTGAAATTGAGCTGACCTACAACTGGGGCGAAGATGACGGCTATGAGCTGGGCACCGGGTTTGGCCATTTTGCCGTAGGTGTGCCCAATGTGGCGGAAATGGTTGCGCGCGTGCGGGCCGGTGGTGGCAAGGTAACGCGGGAAGCCGGGCCAGTAAAATTTGGCACCACCGTGATTGCCTTTGTTGAAGACCCTGATGGCTATAAGGTCGAGTTGATCGAACGCGCTGAATAAAGGCTGTTCAGCTTTGCGGGCGCTGCTTGAGGCGTGCCGTCAGGCGGTCTAGCGAATCATTAATGGTTTTGGCGGCCTTCTGCACCGCTGGGTCGGCAGACGT
The DNA here is from genome assembly GCF_037901235.1 of Acetobacter sp. AC2005. NCBI lineage: Bacteria > Pseudomonadati > Pseudomonadota > Alphaproteobacteria > Acetobacterales > Acetobacteraceae > Acetobacter > Acetobacter sp. AC2005. The sequence goes on along the minus strand of NZ_CP149625.1, from coordinate 559,499 downwards.
ATCAAGTTGCTCTGCTGCCAGCATGGCGGGGGAGACAATGCCCCGAATATCATGCCGCAGTTTGGAATCCGCTGTGGGGGCAGGCGCCTGAGGTGCTGCTACCGGAGCAGGCGTAGCTGTATGATGAGGCTGAAGCTTGATGCCCAGCCATGCGCCCAAAGCTGCGGCGCACATAATGGGCCCTAATGCTGCGGGGAAAGAGAGCCCCAGCACTCCGGCCAGCACAGCACCCGCTACAGGCAGGCAGAAAATAACGGCTGCGGCACGGATAGGAAAGGGCATGTTGTTCATGTTTTTCTCCATCTTGCGGGGGATTCTGCCGCAAGGCTGCATTCACGACTCTACGGTATAGATTGACGGTTCCTTATCTGAACTCTATAAGCCGCAGCTTCAAGAGGCGTGGTCTTTAACAGGCCACCGGATAACCGTATTCAAATAGTAAGGGAGTGCCGCCATGAAGCGCACTTATCAACCGTCCCGGCTGGTTCGCAAGCGTCGTCACGGGTTCCGCGCGCGTATGGCAACCGTTGGTGGCCGCAAGATCATTGGCAACCGTCGTTCCAAAGGCCGTAAGCGCCTTTCCGCGTAAGAACTGCCCGGCAGTCCGGCTTGATGGACGGGCCTGCAGCGCAGGAGCAGCCAGCGGCGGAATCTGCAAGATCTCTGCGGCTTAAAAAGAGGAAGCAATTCCTCTTTCTGGCTTCTCGCGGGCGTAAAGCGCCTGTGCCGGGGCTTGTTTTGCAGCTTTTCCGGCGTCCGGATACGGATGTCGCGCGTGTGGGCTTTACGGTTACCAAAAAGGTCGGCAACTCCGTGGTGCGTAACCGCGTGCGCCGCAGGTTGCGCGAAGTTGTGCGTATTGTAGAAGCCGATACGCCGCTAAACGGTCTGGACCTTGTTCTTATAGGCCGTAGCGCCACCATAAATCGCCCATTTGTGGCGCTGGTGGCTGATTTCCGTAAAGCATTAGCGTTGTGCCAGCGGGATTCCTGATATCCTGCCTTGCATTCGTGTGCGTCCTGCGCTGGAACCTGTATGCCGTTTAAGACTCCGGGTTTTTTACGGGTGTTAAGTTTTCCAATTTGTATGTGCAGGGGGCCGCAAGGCCGGAGCTTATGGATTCAAAACGTCTGATACTGGCAACAGCGCTGTCAGCTCTGGTACTTATCGGGTATGACTATCTTTTCCCGCAGCATCAGCCCGTGCCACCGCCGCAGCCGGGTGTGCATGCGGTAGCGCCTCCGGCACCGGCTTCTTCTGGTGCGGCTGCTCCGGCTGAAAGCGCGCAGGCAGAAGCCGCAGCCCCCATAAAGGATGGCCCGGAAGCCCGTGTGGCCATTAACGCCCCCGCCGTGCAGGGCACGCTTAACCTGCGTGGCGCACGGCTGGATGATCTGGTGCTCAAGCATTATCGGGAAACCGTAAAGCCAGATAGCCCGGATGTGCGTGTTCTCAACTCTGCTTCCACCCATGCAGATTATGTAGATTTCGGCTGGCGTGCGCCGTCCGATGTTTCTGTGCGTCTGCCAGATGCCAACACATTGTGGAAAGCCTCTGGCAACCAGATGGATGCCGAACACCCGCTTACCCTTTCTTGGGATAACGGGCAGGGGCTGACCTTTGATATCCGCCTGTCGGTGGATCAGAACTACATGTTCACCATCAGCCAGCAGGTGCACAACAGCACCGGGCAGGCTGTGGTGCTGTATCCTTTCTACCGGGTAAACCGTGGCTACACGCCGGAAGAAACCGGCGGCATGCTGGTGCATGAAGGCCCGATCTCGGTGATTGATGGCCGCCTGAACGAAGGTTCCTACAAAACGGTGCGCACCGGTGGCGTGCCGCCAGACAACATTGCATGGAGCCATCAGGGCACCGGCGGTTGGGCTGGCATTACAGACAAATACTGGCTGATGGCCGTGCTGCCAGACCAGAACGCCAACGTAATTGGTACCTATGGTTTTCAGGCGGCGCAAGGCACGTATCAGGTTGGCTTTACGGCTACGGCACCTGTGCAGGTGGCTGCGGGGCAGACAGCCTCTACCGAGGCCCACGTGTTTGCGGGTGCCAAGGAAGTGCGGCTGCTTGAGCAGTATGAAAAAGACCTGCACGTGCCCATGTTCTGGAAAGCAGTGGACTTTGGCTGGCTTTCCTTCCTCACCCGTCCCGTGTTCTTTGTGCTGGACTGGCTGAACGAACATCTGGGCAGCTTTGGTCTGGCCCTGCTAACGTTTACCGTGATTGTGAAGGTGGCCTTCCTGCCGCTCACCATCAAGCAGATGCGCATGACATGGAAAACAGCGCGCCTGAAGCCGCAGGTGGACCTGATCCGCTCTCGCCTGAAGGATGACCCGATGGCCATGCAGCAGCAGATTATGGCGCTGTATCGGCAGGAAAACGTCAATCTGTTCGGGGGCTTTCTGCCGCTGCTTATTCAGGCGCCTGTGTTCTGGTGCTTGTATAAGGATCTGTATGTCACCATCGAAATGCGGCACGCACCGTTTGTGGGCTGGGTGAAGGATCTTTCTGCACCAGACCCCACCAACCTGTTCAATCTGTTTGGCCTTGTGCCGTTTGATCCCACGCACATCACGCCGTTTCTGGCGCTGGGCGCTTGGCCGATCATGTATGGTGCCACGCTGTTCCTGATGCAGAAGGTTAGCTCCAGCTCTGCCAACATGGACCCATCACAGCAGAAGGTGATGATGTTCATTCCGCTGCTGTTCACGTTCTTCATGGCGCGGCAGCCGGTCGGGCTGGTGATTTATTACTGCTGGAGCAACATCCTTACGGCTGTGCAGCAGGTTATCATCATCTCCCGTCTGAAAGCGGCAGATGCCAAACCCCAACTGGTTAAGCCCAAATGACAGATGATGCCGCATCCTCTTTCCGAGAACTAAAGGATGAAGCCCGTATTGCCGCCGCCCTGGAAGAGGGGCGGCGGCTTTTTGCGGGTTCATGCGAATTTGTGTTTGGCGCACAAAAGCTGGGGCAACTGCCGCCGCAAACCCTGCCGGAAATTGCGTTTGCCGGGCGCTCCAATGTGGGCAAGTCCAGCTTGGTGAACGCGCTTACGGGCCGCAAAACGCTGGCGCGGGCCTCTTCCGAGCCGGGGCGCACCAAGCAGCTCAACTTCTTCAATCTGGCAGACCGGCTGATGCTGGTGGATATGCCGGGTTATGGCTACGCAAAGGCTGCCAAATCCGTAAAGGAAGATTGGCAGGATATGATGTTTGATTACCTGCGCGGTCGGCCAAGTTTGCAGCGTGTTGTGCTGCTGCTGGATGCGCGGGTGGAAATGAAGGCGCATGATCTGGAAGTGATGGACCTGCTGGATAAGGCAGCCGTCAGCTTTCAGGTGGTGCTGACCAAGTGCGATAGCGTTAAACCCGGCCCGCTGGCACGCAAGCAGGCAGAAGTTGAAGCGGAAATTCGCCGCCACCCCGCGGCTTTTCCCTACCTGTCCTTAACAAGCAGCCAGACAGGTGAAGGTATTGAGGGCTTGCGGGCGGAACTGGCAGAATTTGCCCTGCCCAAGGCGCCATGATCTGATTGATGACAAGCAGGAAGTGCAGAGCATGACAGAACCACGGGTTCCTTCTTCCCATTCCCATCATGATGCGGCGCAGGAAGCCGCCATTCTGGCCGGAGCCCTGCCGTATCTGCGCCGCTATGCGGGGGATACCATTGTGGTCAAGTATGGTGGCCACGCCATGGGCAATGCAGATCTGGCCAAAACCTTTGGGCGGGATATTGCGCTGCTTAAGCTGGTGGGCATCAATCCGGTGGTGGTGCATGGCGGCGGCCCGCAGATTAACCGGATGCTCAAGCGGCTGGAAATTCCCTCCACCTTTATAGATGGCCTGCGCGTAACAGACGCCAATATGGTGGATGTTATCGAGATGGTTCTGGCTGGTTCCGTGAACAAGGAAGTGGCGGAGCTTATCAGCCGTGAAGGCGCGCTGGCTGTTGGTATTTCCGGCAAGGACGGTAAAATGATTACCGCCCGCAAGCTGCAACGCACCGTGCGGGATACGGAAAGCCAGATTGAACGCGTGCTGGATCTGGGCTTTGTGGGCGAACCCGTAAAGGTGGACCCGCGCGTGATTTATGCACTCTCCGGTTCCGGCCTTATTCCGGTTATTGCGCCGGTAGGTTTTGGGGAAGATGGCGCCACCTATAACATCAATGCCGATACGGCTGCCGGTGCTGTAGCTGGTGCAGTGCATGCCACGCGCCTGCTAATGCTGACAGACGTGCCCGGCGTGCTGGATGCCGATGGTAAGCTGATACCTGAACTCACAGCCGCGCAGGCCATGCAGGCTATTGAGGATGGTGTGATTACCGGCGGTATGATCCCCAAAGTGGAAACCTGCATTCAGGCCGTGCAGGCTGGTGCGCGTGCAGCCGTGATTATTGATGGCCGTATGCCTCATGCCTGCTTGCTGGAACTGTTTACGGCATCTGGCTCCGGCACCATGATCCGGGCGGAATAACGCCGCGGTTGCCAGCCATTTTCCGGGGTGCCATGCGTTGACACGCCGCGTGTGTGTCCGCATGGTCGCTCTGTATTTTTCTGCCGGGGCTGTGGTGCAGGCCCGGTGTTTGTCCATCCTGTCTGACGGTGTGTTATGACCAACGAAACCTTGCGCGCGCATATTGAAGCCCTGTGGGAAAAGCGGGACCAGATTTCCTCCGCTACAACGGGGGAAGACCGCAAAGCCATTGAAACGGCTCTGGAAGCTCTTGATTCTGGCGCGCTGCGTGTGGCCGAACCCAAGGAAGATGGCTGGCAGGTGAATGAATGGCTGAAAAAAGCTGTTCTGCTTTCCTTCCGTCTGAATGATAGCGTGGCCATTCCCGGTGGCGCAGCTGGTGCCCCGGCTTATGATAAAGTGCCGCTGAAGTTTGCTGGCTGGGATCAGGCCCGTTTTGATAAGGCTGGCTTCCGCGTGGTGCCGGGCGCTGTTGTGCGTCGCTCTGCCTTTATTGCCCCCGGTGCTGTGCTGATGCCCAGCTTTGTAAACGTGGGCGCCCGCGTAGATAGCGGCACCATGGTGGACACATGGGCCACTGTTGGTAGCTGTGCCCAGATTGGCAAGAACTGCCATATCAGCGGTGGCGCAGGTATTGGTGGCGTTCTGGAACCGCTGCAGGCTGCCCCGGTGATTATTGAAGATAACTGCTTCATTGGCGCACGTTCCGAAGTGGCAGAAGGCGTGATTGTGGAGCGTGGCTCCGTGCTGTCCATGGGTGTGTTCCTTGGCGCTTCCACCAAGATTGTGGACCGTGCAACGGGTGAAATCTACATGGGCCGCGTTCCGGCTTATTCCGTTGTTGTGCCGGGCACCATGCCGTCTTCCAAGCCGGTTGGCCCGGATGGTCGCCCCAATCCTGCTCTGGCTTGCGCCGTGATTGTGAAGCGGGTGGACGAACGCACACGTTCCAAAACCTCCATTAACGATCTGCTGCGTGACTGATCAGGCAGACTAAAAGCGAAAAAAAGAGGCAGAAAAGCATGGCGGACGCAGCGCAGGTGAATATTCCGGCCAATCTGGCACTGACAGATCCGGTTGGAGTGGCGCAGGCGCTTATCCGTCTGCCTTCTGTCTCGCCAGATCCCGGCGCATCACAGCATCTGCTTGCAGCCATGCTGGAGCGCCTGGGGTTTGAGGTGACGCATCTTCCCTTTGGTGAAGGCGCGGAGCGCACGCCCAATTTCTTTGCCCGCCTGGGCACGGGCGGCCCCCATATCTGCTACGCGGGCCATACCGATGTGGTGCCGCCGGGGAACGAGGCCGATTGGTCTCACCCCCCATATGCGGCGGATATTGTAGATGGCGTGCTGTATGGCCGTGGCGCGTGTGACATGAAGGGCGGCATTGCGGCTTTTGTGTCTGCCGTAGCGCGGCATGTGGCGGCTGGGCCGGGCAAAGGCTCCATCAGTTTTCTGATCACCGGGGATGAAGAAGGCCCCGCCACCTACGGCACGGTAAAGGTGCTGGAATGGATGGCGCAGCACAATCAGATCCCGGATTACTGTCTGGTAGGTGAACCCACCAACCCCAAGGTGTTGGGCGAGATGGTGAAGGTTGGCCGCCGTGGCAGCTTAAACGCGCATATTGTGGTGGAAGGTACGCAGGGCCATGTGGCCTATCCCCACCGGGCAGATAACCCGGTGCATCGCCTGCTGGCGGTGCTGGAGGCTTTGCGCGCCACACCGCTGGATAACGGCACCGAGTATTTTGAACCCTCCAGCCTTCAGGTTACCAGTGTGGATGTGGGCAATGGGGCTACAAACGTCATTCCCGCACGGGCCGAAGCGCGGCTGAACATTCGGTTTAATGATCTGCACACAGGGGCCGCGCTAAAGGGGTGGGTAGAAACCATTTGCCGCCAGCATGCCCCGCGTTCACGCGTGGAAATCAAGATAAGTGGCGAATCTTTCCTTACGTCCCCCACGCAGGAAACCACGGCCCTTGTAGAGGCTATCAAGCAGGTTACGGGCCGCACGCCTAAGTTGGATACCGGGGGCGGCACATCGGATGCGCGCTTTATCAGCCGGTATTGTGCGGTTTCTGAATTCGGGCTGGTGGGCGCGAGTATTCATAAAGTTGATGAACACACGGATGTTGCGGATCTGGAAATGCTGACACGGATCTATCAGACTTTTCTGGAAGGAGCGCAGGCATGATTCCCGATACCAGCAAGCCCGGTGTAATCCGGCGTACATTGCAGGGCATGTTGCTGCTGGCCAGTGGGCGCCGAGATGGCATGGCGTGTTTTGATAGCACGCTGGATGCCTTTGGCGCAGCACTTGCGCCGCAGTTGGCGTTTTTGGTGGTCGGGCTGATGCAGGTTTTCCTCCAGACCGACAAGATCATGGCGCTTATCAAGGTTCTGCTTTCCTTGTGTGTCACCTTGCTGCCTGCCGTTGTCTCTCATTTTTACGCCCAGCGATGGGGGCGTGGCGTGCTGTGGCTGCGCTACATTACGGCCGCCACATGGTGCAACTGGGTGGTAGTGCTGATTTCTCTGGCGGCCACGCTCATGGCGGCTCTGCTGTTTCCCGCCATTGCACAACAGCCGGGCTTTATGGCCGCGTTGGTAATGACGGCTGCCATATATGAACTCTGGCTGCAATGGTTTGTGGCCCGTGTGGGCTTAAACATTAGCGGTGGGCGTGCCTTTGTGCTGTATGCCTCTGTGCTGCTGGCCACACTGGCGCTGTATGGTTTGGCCGCACTGCTGCCGCCCCATTACAAGGTGCTGACTGATCTGCTTCAGCCCATGATTGTGATGAACAATTCCTAAAGAAAGTTTTGTGCCAGACCCGTTTTAGTCAAACGGGTCTGGATCATACCCCACGCCGTTTAGGTAAAGCCCCTCTGGCGGGGCGGTAGGGCCTGCGGCGCAGCGGTTGCGGGCTTCCAGCGCATCTGCAACGCGTTCTGGCTGCCACGCCCCAATTCCCACAAGTTTAAGCGTGCCCACCATGTTCCGCACCTGATGGTGCAAAAAGGAACGGGCCTTGGCAAAAACAATTACCTCATCCCCGTGGCGGGAAACTTCCAGCTGATCCAGCGTGCGCAGAGGGCTGTGGGCCTGGCAGGCCACGGCACGGAAAGATGTGAAATCATGCGAGCCCACCAGAATATTGGCCGCTTCCTGCATTTTTTCCACATCCAGCGTGCTTTTAACGTGCCACACCTGCCCAGCCAGCAAGGTGGGGCGCGAGCGACGGTTGAGAATACGATACTGGTATGAGCGCCATATGGCAGAAAAACGTGCGCTCCAGTCTGTATCAACCTGCGCGGCATCCAGCACCACCACGTTGTGGGGTTTGAGGTGATAGCTCAGTCCCTCCCGCACAGAATGGCGCGAGAAACGCACATCAGCAGGAAAATCCAGATGCGCTACCTGTGCCAGCGCATGCACGCCGGAATCCGTGCGCCCGGCGGTAATGCTGCTTACGGGGCGGTTGTTGGCCAGCCGTGCAGCAGCCTCTTCCAGCAAAGACTGAACGGAAACACCGGATTTCTGGCGCTGCCAGCCCACAAGGCCGGTGCCATCGTATTCCAGTTTCACGGCCCAACGCTGAACGGGGGCGAGTTCTTCTTCCATCATGCGGGGTTTTGCTGCTTGGCCCCTAAAAGCGTGCCAGCGGCCAATGGCTGGCCACGCAAAAAGGCATCGGCATCCATCATGCCGCGCCCCGGTTTTTGCAGGCGGGTGAGGCGCACAGCACCGCTGCCACAGGCAATGGTGAGGGCATCATCCAGCACTGTGCCGGGTTGGGCGGTGTGTTTGGCATCGGGCAGCGGGGTGGCTGCGCCAATTTTCAGCACCGTGCCATCGGGCAGGGTGGTAAAGGTGCCGGGCCATGGGGTGAGCGCGCGAATCTGGCGGTCTATTTCCGTGGCGGTTTTGGCCCAGTCTATGCGCCCATCTTCACGCGTGAGACGCGGGGCGTAGGTAACGCCTTCTTCCGGCTGCGGAGTGGGTGTGGGCATATCGGCCAGCACACGCAACGCCATATCTGCCCCCAATGCGCTAAGGGCATCATGCAGGCTGGTGGCCGTTGTGCTGGCGGTAATGGGCACGGCTTCACGCAGCAGCATGGGGCCTGTATCCAGCCCGGCTTCCATCTGCATGATGGTCACGCCGCTTTGCGTATCTCCGGCCAGAATGGCGCTCTGGATGGGGGAGGCACCGCGCCAGCGTGGCAGCAGGCTGGCATGAATGTTCAGGCAGCCAAGGCGTGGGGCATCCAGCATGGGTTGGGGCAAAATAAGCCCATAGGCGGCCACAATGGCGGCATCTGCCTGTAGTGCTGCAAAATCTGCCCATTCGAGCTCATTTTTACGGAGCGAGAGCGGATGGCGCACCAGCAGCCCCAGTTCTTCCGCCGCCTGTTGCACGGGGGAAGCCTGAAGCTTTTTGCCGCGTCCTGCGGGGCGCGGGGGCTGACAGTACACAGCCACAATTTCGTGCCCCGCAGCATGGAGCGCACGCAGCGCCGGAACGGAAAAGTCCGGCGTGCCCATAAAGACAAGACGCATGGTTGGCGGCCCCTCAGGCTTATTTACGCTTCAGTTCCTTGGCCAGCCGGCGCAGGATCATGTTGCGGCGCAGGGCGGAAAGGTGATCTACAAACAGCACGCCTTCCAGATGGTCTATTTCATGCTGGATGCAGGTGGCCAGCAGGCCTTCGGCTTCGCGCTCCACCACATCACCATTCACGTTGTTCCAGCGCACGCGAATCTTTTCCGGGCGCACCACTTCTGCATACTGGTTGGGCAGGGAGAGGCAGCCTTCTTCCCGCACGGCCATGTCTTCGGTTTCGGCAATCACTTCGGGGTTGATCATGACAATCGGGTCCCGCGCGTCTTTTTCTCCCAGATCAACCAGAATAAAGCGCTGGCTCAGGCCCACCTGCGGTGCTGCAAGCCCAATGCCGGGGGCCTGATACATGGCCGAGAACATGTTGGGCAGAATCTTGCGAATGTCTGCCACGTCCTCCGGCTTCACCAGCCGCGCCTTCTGGCGCAGCACGGGGTGCGGCGGCGTAAGGATCTGAAGGGGTGCTGCGCCATCCGATGCAGCAGAAAAAGAGATGTCTGTATTGGCTGCGTGTGTCATACTGCGGGATGTAGCGTTCCGCCGCGCCTGATGCCAGAGAAAAACACAGGGAAAATCTGCCTCTGGCCTTAAAACCTGTTGCCTGTGCGCCACAGTGTGTTGTCCAATACCCCCATATGGCCGAATACAGGCATGGGGGCGGGGTTGCGTGTCAGCGGGCCTATCCCATATCGTGATAAGATCAGATGCCGTAACGGATCTGATTTTTCTGTCTCGCTCAAGGAAGGAGGAGGCTTGGATGTCTGGAAGACTGTTTGGCTCACCCATGTTTTTAGGGTTTGATCATCTTGAGCAGATGCTCGAACGCGCCAGCAAGGGATCGGGCGATGGATATCCGCCCTATAACATTGAGCAGATTGCCCCCAACGGCCTGCGGATCACTTTGGCCGTAGCAGGCTTTAAAATGGATGACTTGCAGATTACGCAGGAAGATAATCAGCTTGTTATTCGTGGCCGGCAGATGGAAGACGGAGAAGAACGCGTTTTTCTGCACCGGGGCATTGCCTCCCGCCAGTTTCAGAAAGCCTTTGTGCTGGCGGAAGGGATAGAAATTGGCGGGGCGTGGCTGGATAACGGTCTGTTGCATATAGACCTGTTCCGCCCCCAGCCGGAGGTGCGTGTCAAACGCATTGAAATTGTGCAGGGTGGGCAAAAAAATGGCCGCGCGCCTGCTGCCGGTAATGGCAGCGTGCTGAAAGCCCGCTCATCGCGCATGCTGCGCCCAGTGATGGACGTGGATGAAAGCTGACCCAATAAGGAGGACGCCATGAAAAGTTCCATCTACAACGGTAGCGCCCCCGTTATGCCGCATGCGGCTGAACGCCCAGCAAATGTTCGCCAGCTTTCAGAAAGCCAGTTCCGCTCCCTTGGGCTGCGGGAGGTTGCCTATACGCGCCCGGCGCTGATGGAAGATGATGAAATTGGTTGCGCCATTTACGCGGCGGACGGGTCTTTGCTGGCGGTAGTGGAAGATCTTGAAACCGCATGGGGCGCTATTGTGCAGAATGATATGATCCCCGCCAGCTTGCAGTAATAGCAGCGGCGCAAGGGTCATTCAGCTTTGCCAGACAGAGAAAAAGGATCGGCCAGAGCCGATCCTTTTTTTATGCGTATCACGCTATTGGCTTAGCGTGGGTTGGTATCAATCCACCCGATATTGCCATCATTGCGCCGGTAAACCAGGCTGACCTGCTCATTGGCTGCGTTGCGGAACAGCAGGAAGGAAATGCCTGCCAGATCAAGCCGCATCACGGCCTCACCCACGCTGAGTACGGGAATATCCGTGGGCTGTTCGGCAATAATGGCGGCAAAGGTTTCTGTATCCGTGCCCTCTGGCTGGGTGGCCAGCACGGGTTTTTCCGCACTGTTTTCAGAGGGTAGCGGGTCTTCATTAAGCGGTTGCAGCACATAGGTGCGGCCACTTTGGGCGGCTGCCTGCCGCTGCGCACCACGCGCATGGGATGTAACGCGGCGGTTATACCGGCGCAGGCGTTTGGCAATATGTTCGGCGGCATCATCAAATGCGCCATTGGCATCTGCGGCTTCGCCTTCACCGCGCAACACAAGGCCGCTGCCTGTGCGCACATTGATATCGCAGGTAAAGAACGAACGCGCCTTGCTAAATGTCACCTGTGCTTGCAGGGCTTTGTCAAAATATCGTTCCGCTAGGTTGCCAAGGTGGGAATTGACCCGGTGCTTGAGAGCATCGGACAGATCAATTTGTTTACCTGAAACCTGAATATGCATAGAACGTCGTTCCTTGCTGCTAAGTGGCAGAATCTCCAGATCTGAATAAACACCGGTGCCATACCAGAACCGGGTTTTTTCAGGTTCAACTGGCTAGCCTTGTTACGTTACGCGAAGTGTCTGTAACGCTTCCTTCATATTTGGGCATGGGTGGCGGTTGGTGTCCATGCCTTTGTTTCAAATATAATGCAGGGCTGGGCCTCCCGGTTGCATGGCTGTGTAAAAAGCGCTCAGCAGGCTTGCAGTGGGCAAACAGGCGTGCCTAACAATAAACATTAAAGCCAGAATGGTACGGGGCAGCCTGTCTGCCGAAACGATGTTTTTCTGACAGGAGAGTATATTTTCCATGCTGCTGCGCTCTGCTCCGCCGGTTGAAATGCCTAAAATGCCACGTGGGCAGATGGTGCGTGTTAAGCTGGGCTGTATGGCTGGGCTTGGCCTGCTGTATGGCGCATTTGTCTGGCATCTGGCGCATGAAAAAATAGCTCCACGGCCTAACCCGGCAGCACGTGTTGCTATCCGGTTTATCAAGGTGCCCATGGTGCTTCCGCCTGCGCCGCCACCTGTTGAGCCTGTGCTTGTGCAGCCTGCGCCAGTTTCGTTCCCGCCACCAAAACTGGTGCTGCGCCATGCGGGGCATCGCCGTTAGAAATTAGTCTTCATCTGTCGGGAGTATGCCGCATGACAGGCCTAAGCGTTGCCAGCGTGCATGTTTACCCCGTTAAGGGGTTGCGAGGGCTTTCTCCCACCCAAGCCAGATTATGGCCGTGGGGGCTGGAGGCAGACCGGCGGTGGATGATTACAGACCCACAGGGCCGATTTATAACCCAAAGAACCTGCCGGGATATGGCGCTAATAAATGCTGTGCCCACGCAAGAAGGGCTGGAACTGGGCAAGGCCAATATGCCCCCGTGTTCCGTACGGTTTCCTGATACCAACGCGCCCATGCGCTCTGTGACTGTATGGAAAGACATAGTGCAGGCGCGGGATGCGGGAGAAGATGCGGCTAATTGGTTAACCGAGGTCTTGGCACAGCCATGCAGGCTGGTGTGGATGGATACACCCCAGCAAGCGCGCCTGCGCCATTTGGATCAGGCAGATGTTCCAGTTTCCTTTGCAGATGGATACCCGCTGCTGGTGGCCACTACGGCATCTTTGGCGGATTTGAACGCGTGTTTGCCAGTGGGGCAGGCTGTGCCTATGGCGCGGTTTCGGCCCAATATTGTGGTGCAGGGCGCTACACCGTGGGCCGAGGATAGCTGGCTGCGCATACGTGTTGGCGCGGCTGTTTTGCGTATTCTGGCCCCGTGTTCGCGCTGTGTGGTGACAACCATTGATCAGACCACAGCAGAAGTACCCAACCCCAAGGAGCCTCTGGCCACGTTGGCAGCCTTCCACCGCACGCCCAAAGGGGTGATGTTTGCGCAAAACGCTAGAGTGGAGCAGCCCGGCACAATAGAGGTAGGCGCACCAGTAACCGTATTGGACTGCGGGCCATCCAACCTGCTGGCAGAAGCCTAGAGCGAGAAGCTTTCACCCAGATACACGCGGCGCACATCTTCATGGGCCACAATTTCTTCTGGCACGCCCTGCATCAGCACCTGACCGCTGTGCATGATATAGGCGCGGTCAATCACTTCCAGCGTTTCACGCACGTTATGGTCTGTAATCAGCACGCCGATGCCGCGATCTTTAAGGTGAGACACCAGATCACGAATTTCCCCCACGGCAATGGGGTCAATCCCGGCCAGAGGTTCATCCAGCAGAATATAATGGGGCTGGCTGGCCAGTGCGCGGGCAATTTCCAGACGGCGGCGTTCACCCCCTGAAAGGGCAAGGGAGGGGGAGCGGCGCAAATGGCTGATGCCAAACTCGCTCAGCAGCCCATCCAGCATCACCTGCCGTTGGTCGGGGTCTGGTTCCACCACTTCCAAAGCGGCCAGAATGTTCTGCTCCACATTCAGGCCACGGAAAATGCTGGCTTCCTGCGGCAGGTAACCAATGCCAAGCCGTGCGCGCCTATACATGGGCAACTGCGTAATATCCGCACCATCCAGCGTAATGGAGCCGGTATCGGGCTGCACAAGGCCCACAATCATATAAAAGCTGGTGGTTTTACCCGCACCGTTTGGCCCCAACAGGCCAACGGCTTCCCCCCGGTGCACCTCGATGGAAACGTTTTTCACCACCTCGCGCTTTTTATAGCTTTTGCCAATGCCGCGTGCGTACAGGCCGTGGCCGGGGCGATGCGGGGCATGAATATCAGTCGGTTCCGGGCCTAGGCCCACCACTTCTTCACGAACCGTTTCTTCCGACGTCCAGGTGACTTCCTGATTCATGCTTATTTCCTGTCCGACGTATCGCCGTTATTGGGCACAACCAACCCGCTTACCCGGCTGCCGGGGCGTTCTGTCATGGTGGCTATGCCTGTGTGCATGTTAATAATGGCGGCAGCGCCCTGAATCTGGTTTGGCCCACGGGTGATATGGACATTGCCAACAATGCGGGCAATGCCGGTATCAGGCACGTACACCCCGCGTTCCCCCGTGACGATTTCTGTTTGCGTGTGCACCCACACATGGCCAAAGGCATTTACCTTTTCCAGCTTGCCCGAACCACTGCTGAGCGGGTCTGAACTGCTGCTGTTATTATTGGCCTGCTGCTGTGGCTGGGCGTTCTGATCCGGCGGGGCGCTGTAGCCCACCAGCACATCTGCCCGGATCTGGCGCTGATCATTGGTGGTGACGGTGGCGTTGCCACGCCCGATGGAAATACGCTGCTGCGAGTAATATTCCATCGAATCCCGCGCTGTCAGCACATCTTGCGGGGTGGTCAGCTTCATGGCCTTGCCGGTCATGACAAGCACGGCCTGATCCATGTCGTACACCGCTTTATCACCCCAAGCCTGATCGGTCTGGGTGAAGATATGCACGTGGCCTATGGCTTCAAGCCGGAAGATTTCATTGGCGCCGGAATCCTGATCATCCCCTCCGGCGGCCTTCTGGCCGCCTGCATCTGCGCTGCCATTGGGGGCGGGGGCTGGAGGCGGCTGATCCGTGCTGGCCGGAGGTGTGGCCGGTGTGGTGCCGTTGGCGGCCGGGGCCTGCACGCTTGCCGGTTTTGTACCATCTGGCGCGCCGGGTGCGGGGGCTTTTTTGCGGTAATAGGCAATCAGCTTATCTGCCGTAACCGTAACATCCCCACGGATGGCTTTTGCCTGATCGTAGGCGGTAACTTTTTTCTGGTTCTGGTCCCAGTCAAACCCACCGGCGGCGGTAACGGTAATCTGCCCCCCGTGGGACATATCAATGGCTTGCGCCAGTGCTGTGCCAGAAAGGGCCAGCATGGCACATGGCAGCGCCGCCATAACGGCAGAGGCAACACGCAAAGTAGGGCGGGAGCGGGAAAAAAGGCGGCGCATATCAGGAAGCCTTGCCTTTGGGGGCTGAATCACTGTGGCGGTCATCATTCAGAATCAACTGGCCGGGGCCGCGGAACTGGGCAATGCCCTCATGCTGGGCCAGCAGATAGCCCTTGGCATCAAGCGAGCCAAAAGGCCCTTCTGCCCGCACCCATGAATCGGAGGCAATAATGCCCCGTTTGACATCAATATCGGCTACGGGGCTGTGCATCATCAGGCCATCATCGCGGTACAGGGTGACTTCTCCGGTCAGGTCGAGAATCTGTGCGTGCTGCATGTAAACGCCTTTTTCCGATTCAACCAAAAGCCAGCTTCCGCCCTGTGTCAGCAAATCGGCCTTGGGGTGTATCAGATCCATCCGGTTGTCATTTACCTGATGCGCGCTGTCTGCTGTAATCATGAACGGGCGGTTGTGTTCATCCACCCCGCGATACGTGGCGCCTATCAGGTTGCCGCTTTCAATCTTAACCTTGGCCAGTTCCTTAATGGTGGTCTGGTTGGCGCTTAGCAGCCGGTCTACTTCTGGCCATACGGCAATGGTGGCCAGCAGCAGCAGGGCCGTGGCAGGCAGCACCCATTTGGCCCAGCGCAGCATGGTGCGGCGGCGTGCCAGCTTGGCGGCATCCGGCAGTTTGCGCAACTGGGCGGAGGGCGCAAGCCGTTCACGCTGGCGGCGGATGGTTTCTTCCGAGCGGGCAAAATCGGCCCGTTGCGGGCGTTTGTCTTCCGGGCTGGTCATCCAACCCCGGCTCGGATCAGGTCATGCACATGTACAACGCCTAAGGGTTTGCGCTCATCATCCAACACAAACAGGGATGTAATGGGCCTTTTGCGCTCGTTCATCAGCCGCAGGGCTTCAGAAGCAAAAATACCCGGCCCTATGGTGAGCGGTGAATCGTTCATGACATCTTTCGCCAGCGTGGTCGTCAGGTCGTGATCAAGCGCGCGGCGCAGGTCACCATCCGTGATCAGCCCCGCCAAGGTACCATTCTCGCCCAGAATGGCCACGCATCCTAGCGCCTTGTGCGTCATTTCCACAATAACGTCCCGCATGGGGGTATTGGGGGTGGCCAGTGGCATGGCGTTATCTGTGCGCATCAGCTCCCGCACGGTGCGCAGGCGCGCGCCAAGGCGGCCGCCGGGGTGGTAGGTGCCAAAATCTGTGGCGGTAAAACCGCGCTGGCGCAGCAGGGCCACGGCCAAGGCATCACCAAACGCAAGCTGGGTGAGGGTGCTGGTGGTGGGGGCTAGCCCCATGGGGCAGGATTCCGGCAAAGATGGCAGCGTAAGCGCCACTGTGGCCGCAGAAGCCAAGGTGGAATGGGCACGGCTTGTTACAGCCAAAAGCGGCAGGCCCGTGCGGCGGGCATGGGCGGCAATGTCTCCCAGTTCCGTGGTTTCCCCGGAATTGGAAAAAGCCAGAACGGCATCACCTTTCTGCACCATCCCCAGATCACCGTGGGATGCCTCTGCCGGGTGCACAAATACGGCGGGCGTGCCGGTGCTGGCCAGCGTGGCCTGCACCTTGCGGGCAATATGGCCGGATTTGCCAATGCCGGTTACAACCACACGGCCCGGCAGCGCCAGAATAATTTCGACTGCCTCGGCAAAGGCACCGCCCAACCCTACGGGGTTTTCCAGCGCCTCTGCCAGCGCATCCAGCCCTGCACGTTCTGTGCGCACAACGTCAGCCGCCTCTACGCCGGGAAAAGAGGAAGCCTGCGAGCTGATATGGGTGGACATGTTCATGCCGAGCCGATCCGGTTGATCAGAAAAAGATAATGCGAAGGCGCGAGCTTACGCGCGGTGAGAGAAAATATCCGGGTCTTCATACCCAAGCAGATCAAGCCGGGCGCGGGCGGGCAGGAAGTCATAGCATGCCTGTGCCAGTTCACGCCGGCCTTCACGCTCCAGCAGGGCGGACATTTTATCCCACAATGCGTGCAGATACAGCACATCAGATGCCGCATAAGCCAACTGTTCGGGCTTGAGTTCCAGCGCACCCCAGTCTGATGTCTGCTGCTGTTTGCTCAGTTCCACACCCAGCATGTCGCGGCACAGGGCGGCAAGGCCGTGGCGGTCTGTAAAGGTGCGCACAAGGCGGGCGGCAATTTTGGTGCACACCACCGGGCTTACGGTAATACCCAGCGCGTGCTGCAGAATAGCCACGTCAAACCGTGCAAAATGCATGATCTTGGTAATGGAAGGATCGGCCAGCACACGCTTGAGGTTGGGGCAATCATACCCTTTGCCACCAAGGGAGGTAGGGATGATCTGTACCAGATGTGCCGTGCCATCACCGGCAGAAAGCTGCACAAGGCATAGTCTGTCCCGGTGCGGGTTCAGGCCCATTGTTTCCGTATCCACGGCCACGGACCCACTAAAGGTCACGTTGTCTGGAAGATCGTTCCGGTGCAGTGTAATGGCACCTTCGGATGGGGCAGAGGTCATAACCCGCTCCTGCATGTTCTGTTGCTGTATGCTGTTGTGTTCCAGACCGATACAGCCGGCGTGATGGAATGTCCATTCCTGCGCGTTGTGTATGGCGCTGTTATGGCGGCGGCGCACATTTATATGCGGGATAGGCGCAGGCAGGCGGAATGCGCTAGAAGGGCCTCATCTGTTACACCCTTAATAACCCGGAACTGTGTGTTTATGCGTCAACCTCGTCATGGCCGTCCTGCGCGGCGCCCTCGTGTTTCTTCTGCTGGTGGGCGGGAAGGCGCGCCTTCGGCTCCGGCGGGCACATGCTGGCTGTTTGGCACGCACGCAGTGGCGGCAGCACTTAACAATCCGCGCCGTGTGTATGAACGCCTGCTGGTAACCGAAGAAAATCATCCCGCGCTGGAAGAGGCCACACGCTCAGGCCGGGGTGTGCGCGTGGCGCCGGAACTGGTGCAACGCCAGCGGCTGGATGATTTGCTGGGGCCGGATGCGGTGCATCAGGGTGTAGCCCTTCTGGCGCGTGTTCTGCCCCCTATGCCGCTGGATGAAGCGCTGGAACGCCCCGGCCCGGTGCTGGTGCTGGATCAGGTGACAGACCCACGGAACATCGGGGCTATTCTGCGTTCAGCCGCGGCGTTTGGTGCAGCTTGCCTTGTGGTGCAGGACCGCAACGCGCCAGAAGAAACAGCCGTACTGGCCAAGGCGGCATCTGGCGCGCTGGAAACCGTGCCCATGGTGCGTGAGGTCAATCTTTCCCGCGCTATTGAGCAGTTGCAGAAAAGCGGATGCTGGACAGTGGGGCTGGATGCAGGCGGCACCACGCTGGATGGCGCCAGTTTTGATGGCCGCCGCGTAGCCCTTGTGCTGGGGGCAGAAGGCAAGGGCCTGCGCCGCTTAACGCGTGAAAGCTGTGATGAAATTGCCGGACTTTACATGCCCGGAGAAATGGAAAGCCTGAACGTATCCGTTGCCGCCGCAGTGGGGCTTTACGAACTGGTGCGCCGGGGCATGCCCAGCGCGTACCAGAAAGCCGCAGCAAAAAAGCCCACGTAATACCCAATATCGGCCCCGCCCAGCCAACGGGCTACGGGGCCGGTATACAGGCTGCTGGTTGAAAACAGCGCAATAGTCAGCACGGATGTTACGGCAAAAATAGTGGCGCCGCGTGTCCAGCCCGGTGGAATGGGGTGCACTGTGCGGTCTCCAAAATACCAGTCTGCCAGCACAATGCCGATCCACGGGGCAATCCAGTACATGGTTACCAGCAGGTAGTCTGTATAAAGCGTGGTGTAGCGGCCCGCACCGGCCACAGCCAACACATAGCCAAGGCTGGCTGTAAGAATGGCCGCAGCAATGCGGGGTACATGCAGCCCGGCAGAAATAAGGCTGTAGCTGGCGGTGTTATCGTTAAACGAATTGCCGGTAATGGATGAAAGCGCAATGGCCCCAAGGGCTACGGCACCAAGTGGGCCCATAGCCTGCTGGAGCGAGGCAATAACCGCCGTGGGTGAGGCCTCCGCCACAGATCCGGCAGAAATAAGCCCCAGAATCTGGAACGGAATGGCCGAACCCAAAAGTCCGGCCAAAGCCAGCAGCACCACCTTTTTGGGGCTGGTATTGGCAGGCAGATACCGCGTGTAATCTGAGGAATACGAGGCCCAGGACAGATTGAAGCTGACCAGCACACCCGTTGCCAGCAAAAAGGTTGACAAGCTGACAGCATGATGCGCGGCCAGCGGGGCCTGCCCTTTTAGCGCAAACACAATGCCAATAAGCGTGAACACCACCAGCAGCACGGTGCCCAGATATTTCTGCAAGGCCTGCACCACGTGGTGCCCGTAAATGGAGGCCACCATCTGAATACTGGCCAGTATGCCCAAAGCCAGCCAGAAGGGCATGGAAAGCCCGGCCAAAAGCAGCAGCGCCATAAGGGCCGTGGCGGCGGGCACGTTATTTACGGCATCCCACCCCACGCAATAAATCCAGTTAAGAAACGCCGGAGGGCGCAGGCCTTTTTGCCCCAATGCGCGGCGAGAGGCCTCCATTTGTGTCAGCCCGGTTTTGGGGCCAATGGCGGCGGCAAGGGCTACGGGCAGCGCGCCTATAATGTTGCCAATAATAATGGCAGCCACCCCTGTGCGAAAATCCAGCCCCATGCCTGTAAGCAATGCCCCAGTTACCCAACCGCCTGGGCCAAGGTTGGGGGAAAAATGGCTCCAGAACACCCGGTCTGTTGGCATGGTTTTAAGCGCTGCCGGAACGGGTTCTCTTACAGATGCGGCGGAAAGATCCTCCATCAGGCCACCGGTCTGGGGGGCTGAAGGGGGTGATTGTATCATGGATGGCGTGTTCCTGCGGCGTGGGGGCGGGAGTGGAGAAGGCTGGCGCTACAGTATCATGAAAGATCAGGTTCGGGCATGGACCCAGCGGCCCCAGAGGGCTGATTGTTGTAATAGAACTCTGCCAGCCGGATGGGCAGCAGGTCCATAAAGCGGGAGCCCGCTACTAACCATAGCGGAAAGGTAATGCGCCGCTCGTTCCGGCTTAGCCCACGCAAAATGCGGCGGCAGGCGCTGTGAACATCAGTTAGCCCCGGCATGGGGAAGGCGTTTTTGGCCACCATAGGGGTATCCAAAAACCCACACACAACGGAGCTTAATAAAATACCAGCCTTTTTGGCATCTCCCCCGGTGGCCACCATAAATCTGTCCACCGCCGCCTTGGCTGCGGAATAAGAGGGTGTGCCGGGGTAAGACACCACGCCCGCAACGGAAGAAATGGCGCAAATACGCCCACGCATGCCATCTGTCCCACGGGGTTGATGTTGCATAACATCCAGCGCAGGCAGCACGGTGTTGAGCACACCCATCATGTCTGTTTCAAAAATACGATAAATCTGCGCCGCAGGTTCATATGGTGCACCATCGGGCGTTTGCGGCTTGCGGGTGCCGCCCGTTATGCCTGCGCAGGCCAAAACCAGATCTAGCCCGTTTGTGCTGCGTATCCAGGCCTCCATTGCGGCACGGTCTGCCACATCACCAAGGTGCAAATGCACCGCTGCACCCCGGCTAATGCAGGCTTTGGCCGTTTCTTCCAGCCGTTGCACGTTGCGCCCGCCCAAATACAGGGTGCGCCCAGGCCGGGCCAGCGTCTGGGCCAATGTTTGCCCAAGGCCCGAGGATGCGCCAGTAATCAGAACGGTATCATGCTTCATATTACAGATCGGCCTTTGCTTATGGTGGTTATGGCATAGCATGGCGGCTTCTGGCATGAAGGCGCAAGACGGATAGATAGAACACGCAGGGAAGGCAGCATGGCGCACAACGCACAGGGTAAGCATAACGGAGCAGAACGGCGGCGCGGTGTGTGCCTGGTTATTTCTGCGCCATCCGGGGCGGGTAAGTCTACCATTGCCAATGCACTGCGTGCTTCCGAGCCAGCGCTCAAGCACTCGGTTTCCGTGACCACCCGCCAGCCAAGGCCGGGGGAAAAGGAAGGCGTGCATTACCACTTCCGCACCATGGAAGATTTTGAGCGCATGGCCGCAAATGGCGAGTTGCTGGAATGGGCCACCGTGTTTGGCCGTGGTTACGGCACGCCCCGCGCCCCGGTGGAAGCCGCATTGGCTGCCGGGCACGATATGGTGTTTGACATAGACTGGCAGGGCCACCAGCAAATCCGCCGCGCACTGCCCGATGATGTGGTGAGCCTGTTTGTGCTGCCGCCATCATTAGAGGAACTGGAACGCCGCCTGCGTGGCCGTGCATCAGACCACCCCGATGAAATTGCCCGCCGCATGGCCGCCGCGCGGGATGAAATCTCGCATTGGCGGGAGTTTGACCACGTGATTATCAATACGGATCTGGACCGCGCCATTACAGAAGCCCGCGCCGTGCTGGTGGCGGCACGCCTGCAAACCCGCCGGCGCACGGGGCTGTTGGATTTTGTTGCCAGCTTTGGAGCCTGAACGGCATGGATTTTTCTGCCATTACCGTGCTGTGCCTGGGCGATGTGATGCTGGACCGGTTTTTATACGGCAGTATGGATCGGATCTCGCCCGAAGCACCCGTGCCTGTGTTGTTGCTCGATTCCCGGCGTGAAATGCCCGGAGGGGCCGGTAATGTGGCCAGCAACGTTATCTCGCTCGGGGGGCGTGCCGTTCTGGTGGGGCTGAGTGGTCAGGATGAGGCCGGGGCCAGCCTGCGCACCACATTGGCAGAAAAAAACCGGCTGGTAGATGCTACGGTGCAAAGCGCTGCCCGGCCTACAATTTGCAAAACACGCTTTATTGCCGCGCATCAGCAAGTGGTGCGGGTGGATGAAGAAAGCCACGCCCCTATTGCAGAGCCTGAGCAGGAAGCCCTGTGCCGCCAGATTGATGCGCATATTGGGGCCTGTCAGGCTGTGGTGGTGTCTGATTACGGTAAAGGCGTGTGCACTCCGGCTGTGCTGGCGCATTTGTTCCGCGTGGCGCGGCAAGCTGGCGTGCCTGTTTTTGTAGACCCCAAATCTACCGATTACGCGCGCTACAAAGGGGCGACCTGCATAACCCCCAACGCCAAGGAACTGGCAGCCGCTTCCGGCATGCCGGTGGATACCGCAGCCCATGTGGAAGCCGCTGCCAGCAAGGTGATGGCTCAGGCCGATGCACAGGCCATTCTGGCCACCCGGTCGGAAAAAGGCATGATGCTGGTGCGGCGTGGGGGCGAGGTGCTGGCTGTGCCTGCCCGTGCGCGGGAAGTGTTTGATGTTTCCGGCGCGGGAGATACCGTTATTGCCACTATGGCGCTGGCTGTTGGGGCGGGGATGTCGTTCGAACAGGGCATGCGTGTGGCCAATGCGGCGGCTGGCGTGGTGGTGGGCAAGCTGGGCACGGCCACGGCGGATATTCAGGAAGTTCTGCACGAGCTGGAAGAACAATCTGGCCCGGATGAAGTGCCGCACTTACTGCCTTTGGGGGCCGCTTGTGCGCAGGTGGCCCGCTGGCAGGCTCGTGGCTTGCGTGTGGGTTTTACCAACGGGTGCTTTGATATCATCCACCCCGGCCATATCAGCTTGCTGGCAGAAGCCCGGAGCGCGTGTGACAGGTTGGTGGTGGCGCTGAACACAGATGCCAGCGTGCGCCGCCTGAAAGGTGACACACGGCCTGTGAATTCACTGGAATCCCGCGCCGCTGTTATGGCCGCCATCCGCTATGTGGATGCGGTGGTGGCGTTTGATGAAGATACGCCGCTGGAGCTTATCCGTGCCCTGATGCCAGATGTGCTGGTAAAAGGGGCAGATTACCGGCCCGAACAGGTTGTGGGGGCGGATATTGTGCAGGCCGCAGGGGGCCGGCTGGTGCTGGCCAATTTGCAGCAGGGGCATTCCACCACATCCACAATCGGGCGGATTCGCAATACATGACGGTGCATGATCTGCCGGGCGCAGAAAACCTGCCGCTTGTGGCAGTGCGCAACCGTTTTGCGCGTTGGCTGTTTGAGGATGCCTTGCCTTTCTGGGCCAGTACGGGGTGCGATGGCACAGCCTCAAACCCGGCGGCATTGGGGGCGCAGGAGTGTCTGACGCTACAGGGCATACCAGCACAGCCACCGTTCAAGCGCGTAAGGGTGCAGGCGCGGCAGCTTTTTGTGTTTTCATGGGCGGCCTTAAAAGGCTGGCAGCCCGCAACGCAACGGGCGCAAAGTATTTTCAGGTTTCTGCTCAACGCCCATAGGCCAGATGGCGGCTGGGTTAAGCTGCTGGCGCGTGATGGCGCTGTGCTGGATGACAGTGCAGATTTGTACGATATCGCTTTCGTGCTGTTTGCTCTGGCATGGTATGGCCGTGTGGACAGCACAGGTCAGGCGGTAGAACTGGCGCGGCAAACGCTTGCGTGGCTGGGGCAGGCAATGGCCCTGCCCAATGGCGGCTTTATGAACATGCGGCCCGCCAATGATGCGTGGCGGCAGCAAAACCCCCATATGCACTTGCTGGAAGCTGTGCTTGCCCTGCATGAAACAACGGGGGATGCCGCAGATCTGGTGCAGGCTCACGCATTATATGCGCTGTTCAGCCAACACTTTATGGATGAACGTACTGGCACGCTGGGCGAATATTTTGGGCCAGACTGGCAACCCGCCGTAGGGCCAGAAGGCCAGTGGTGTGAGCCGGGGCATCATTTTGAATGGGTGTGGCTGTTGCAGGCTTATGCGCGCCAAAGCGGGGTGGATACCGCAGCACAGGCCGCGCGCCTTTACCATTTTGCATATCAGTATGGCGTAGATGCCCAAACCGCATTGGTGCGTGATGCCGTTGCACGGAATGGGCAAATACTTAAGCCAACATTCCGCCTATGGGTGCAGGGCGAGGCTTTGCGTGGCGCATTGTGCCATGATCCGCAGGATAAAGCCGGTTGGGCCACGCGTATGGCCAGTAATCTGCTGGATCGGTATTTTACAGGTTGCCCCACCGGCACATGGGTGGACCAACTGGATGCACAGGGCACGCCTGCTGCTTCACAAATACCAACTAGCTCGCTTTATCATATCGTAACGGCGTATGATGCGCTGGATCAGGCTGCGCGGGCCTGCGTGCCATCTGCATAAAAAACGCTGTGCGGAAATGTGCCTGTAAGCAGGACGTGGCAGCGCGAATCTGATACAAGCGGTGTTGTGAACATGACAACAACAGATACCCCCAACCAGAAGGACGAAAGCCTTCTGGCCCTTACCCTTCGGCAGCCCCCGGCCAATGTGGAGGCCGAGCAGGCGCTGCTTGGCGCGTTGCTGACCAACAACCGCGCCTATGACCGTGTTTCGGACTTTCTGGCTGGTGAGCATTTTGCCAACCGCGTGAATGGCCAGATTTATGATGCCATTGCCCGGCGTATTGAAAACGGGCAACTGGCAGACCCCGTAACCATGCGGGCCGAGCTGGAACATTCCGGCATTTTGGCCAGCGTTGGCGGCATGGCCTATATGGCCAAGCTGCTGTCCTCCATGGTCGGGATTATCAACGCCGGAGATTACGGCCGCACCATTCATGATGCGTGGATCCGCCGCCAGCTGATTGATATTGGTGAAAACGTGGTGAACAACGCGTTTGGCACCACCATTGGCCTTTCCGGGCAGGACCAGATTGAGGCAGGGGAAGAAGCCCTGTTCAAACTGGCCACGGAAAAAGGCAATGAAGGGGATTTTGTTTCCTTCAACAAGGCACTAAGCGGCGCTATTTCTGTTGCAGCCCAAGCCTTTCAGAACGAAGGGCACGTTACGGGCCTGACATCTGGCCTGCGTGATCTGGATAAAAAAACAGGTGGGCTGCACCCGTCTGACTTGCTGATTCTGGCGGGGCGTCCTGCCATGGGTAAAACGGCGCTGGCCACCAAAATGGCCTTTTCCGCTGCCCGCGCCATTATGGATGAGGCTGAGGAAACGGGAGAAAAGCCCAAAGGGGCAGTGGCTATTTTCTCGCTCGAAATGTCGGCAGAGCAGTTGGCCACTCGTATTCTGTCTGAACAGGCCGAGGTTTCGGGTGAGCGCATCCGCCGTGGTGATATCGGGCAGAAGGAGTTTGACCGCTTTGTGCGTGTCAGCCACGAACTGGCCCGCTTGCCATTGGTGATTGATGATACGCCAGCTATCTCTCTTTCCGCCATGCGCACACGCTGCCGCCGGTTAAAGCGTACGCAGGGCCTGTGCCTTGTGGTGGTGGATTACCTCCAGCTTATGCGGCCCTCTGTTGGCACGCGCCCAGAAAGCCGCGTGTTGGAAATTTCCATGATCACGCAGGGTCTCAAGGCCATTGCCAAGGAACTGGAAGTGCCGGTTATTGCACTTTCCCAGCTTTCCCGTCAGGTCGAAAGCCGTGAAGACAAGCGGCCCATGCTGTCGGATTTGCGTGAATCCGGCTCTATTGAGCAGGACGCCGATGCGGTGATGTTTGTGTACCGTGATGAATACTACCTGCAACAGCGTATGCCCAAGGAAACAGCTTTTGAATCCATGGAGAAATACTCTGTGGCAATGGATGAATGGCAGCGCAAGATGAGCCTGGTGCATAACAAGGCCGAGCTTATTCTGGAAAAGCAGCGTCATGGCCCCACGGGTACTATCAATCTGTTTTTCGAAGGCGAATACACACGCTTTGCAGATTTGGATACCATTCATCAGGAACACTAAACCAGTTAAAAGGCCCCACATGTTGGGGCCTTTTTTGGTAAAAGCCTTCTGATATCCACGTAAATTTGAAAAATTATACCGCTTGCTGTATGGCGCACGTATGTGCCACTGCATGCACGTGCAAGAACAGCCTGTAAGCTGCGCGCCAAAAGAATAAATAAGATTGGGCAGATTTTTTAATGGATAAACTTGGTGCCATTATTGCAATGGCAGTGTGCCTTCTTGTCTTGCTGAATATTTCAACTGTTTTTGCGTTCTTGTTCCTGCTTGTAAAAATTGCTTTGGTTGTGGGGCTTCTTGCTCTGGCCGGGTTTCTGGTTTTTGGGTTTATTGAAAAACCAGAAAAGCACTTACCGCCGCCTCCAACCCCTAAAGATGAAGCCCCGGCAGAACCGGTTTTTGAAAAACCGTATTTTGATGCCCATGAAAAAGGGCGGGAAGGGGAAGAAAAGGTTAGCGCAATTCTCCAGCACATGGGCTGGCCGGCCCTGCATAATGTTTTGCTGGAAGATGACAGAGGGCTGACAGAAATAGACCATCTTGTAAAAGCCCCGTGGGGCATTGTGGTTATTGAAACCAAAAATTACGATGGTTTTATTTCCGGCTCCTCTACACCGGGGGTGTGGAAACAGAGTTTTCCAAACTCTACCGGTGTAGGGTACCGGCTGTTTATGGACCCTGTACATCAGAACTATCGGCATGTCTGTGCCGTAAAATACCTTACCGGGCTGGAAAATGTGCAGTCTCTCGTGGTGTTTGCCGGGCGGGCCTATACCAGCCCATTTGTGCATCATCAGGTTGTGCGCCTGAAAGATCTGGAGCGCGTTTTACGCACACGGCCAGAAGGTTTTGCCTATGTGGATGAGCGCGAACTGGAAAGAGCATGGCATCTTCTGCAACAGGCCTTTGTTGCCAATACAGGGCGCGGGCGTGAGCATATAGATAAATTACGCCAGCGTTTTTCCTGAAAACCAAGGGCGTTTGTATTCCTGCGGGCCATACAGATAGCCCGCAGGAACAGGGCGTGCTGGTTAAACGGTTATCAGGTTTTGCCGCACGGTCACCGGGATCTTGTTTTCCTGAAAAGCCTTCCAGATTTCAAAAAGTGCAGCGCTGCGCACAACCTTTATATCTGTGCCAGACATGGCCTTGGCTGATCCAATCAGCAAGGCAGAGCCATCAGATACGGAAGACATGCTGACGGTGGGCTGCACGCTTTCATCTACATCCTTACAGGTGGCAAGGGTGCGGGCCATCACATCCATGGCTTTATCCAGATCAGATGCAAAAGGCAGATTGAGTTCTATGGTGAACACACCGGGCTTTTGCGCCCGTGTGGCGTTTTTAACAGCCGAGGTAATGAACTGCGAGTTAGGGACAATCATGGTGGATTTGTCATCCAGCCGGATATCGGTAGAGCGCACGCTAATGCGTTCCACCGTGCCGGTTACACCCGCAATGGTGACAACATCTCCAATGGAAACCGGACGTTCGGCCATAAGGATAATGCCGGAAACAAAGTTTTGCACAATGGATTGCAGGCCAAAGCCAATGCCCACAGAAAGCGCGCTAACAACCCATGTCATGCTTTTAACGGTTACACCCAGCACCGCCAGCATGCTCAGCCCAACCAGAATCCATGCGGCATAGCTCAGAATGCTCAGGATAGAGGCCTGCGCCCCAATATCCAGCCGCGTGGTGGGGAAAAACCTTTGCTGGAACCATGATTTTAAAATGCTGATGGCGTAATACCCCGCCACCGGCAATACGGCACACAGCAAAATGGCATCCAGAGAGATATGGGAGCCATCGGTGCTGGCCTGGCCATGAAACAGCCAGTAAAGCTGGTGCCAGATCTGCTGCGGGTCAAACCCTCCGCCACTGGTGGCAACGGCATAAGCCACAGCCAGCAGCAGCACATTTACAATGCCGGGCACCACAACGCACATCTGGTTTACAAGCCGCGGGGGCAAGCCCAGTTCAACCAGATGCCGCCCCAAGGGCGCACTGGCCGGAAACAACGTGTTGGCCGTAACCGTTACCAAAAGGGAAAGTAGCAAAAGGCCTGTCATGCTAATGGCCATCATGCTCAGCCATGAGATGATGGTATAAGCCAGCGGAATGTAGCCTGAAAAAACAGCCAGCCAGCAGACAATGGAAATGCCCATAGCCAGACTGATTAAAAACTGCGTGCGCGAGGGTTGGCTGGGGGTGTTGTCTGTTTGGTCGGAAATACGCAACTCCCGCGGGATGGCAAACAGCAGCGGGCTTACGGCCAGCACATATAGCCCATCCATAAGCTGGACAGACAGCATGGAAATGCCGCTTTGCGTATCAATATAACGCAGGAACCCACGCACAATAAGTGCTGCGGCCAACCAGAGCGGAAACAGCCGCAAATTTCGCGCAATGGTGTCCGACATCGGAAAAATGCGCCATTCTGGATGGCGTGAAAGCAGGCAAAACCCCAGCTCAATCACAAGCCCGCAAAGCGGAAACTGCGCGCCCATCATGCTGCCAAGGGTGGTTAAATCCTCATCCAGCGCGGCGTTGTCAAAGGCCAGAACACTCCAGAAAATCTGGAAGGCAAAACCCCATGCCAGCAGGCTGAGCACACCACACAAAAGGGTTGCAATAATGGGGCGGATACGCCCCGCAGGTAAAACACGCGCCACCAGACGGCGAATAATACCGTGTGAGAAAAACCACCCCACCAAAAGCAACGCAGAAAGTGCGATGCCACCCAACGAAATAAAGATGCGCTTGCCAGAAAAAGCGACCCCCAGCACCCCAAGGGCTTCGCCCCCCAAAGTGCTAAGGCGTGTGGTGTCCGTATGGAAATTGCTGGTAAACTGAGACCAGAAGTTAACCCCCAGTGGGGAGGGAAAACGCTGCCACAAGGTAGCCTGCTGTATGGCGGTGCCATGCTGGCGCAGTTCATTTACAAGCTGTTGGGCTTCTACCTGGTACAGCTTCAGCCGCGTCATGCGGGAATTGATGTCCTGCTGTTTTTTAAGCAGAAGGGTGCGCTGTTCGGTAATGGAGGCGGATTCTGCTGGCTCATCCTTGCCGGGTGGCTTGCCCAGAATATCCAGAAAGTTCTGATAAACGCCCTGATAGGGTTTTAGCCGGGCTTGCAGGGTATCTGTTTGTGTGGCCACAGCATTGGCGCGGCGCAGCAGGGCGGCAAGCTCGGTTGTGCTTTGGCCGTTGGTTCTTTCCTGCTGGCTGCTTTGGTAAATGGCACTTATTTCTGAGCCAATACTTTCCAGCGTGCTGTTACTGACAATATCGGAAGTATTGGTAATAAGGGTTGTTGGGGCAGGGGCCGTAACGGAGGTATTGTCTGTATCTGCTGCCCAAAGGGGGGAGCGGGCGGCAAAAGGCAGGGCACCCTGCGTAAGCACAAAACACGCTAGAAAAAGAGAACAGAACCGCTTCAAACGCATCAGAAAACCTTGTGTTTCAGGTGTCTGGAAAAATAACCCTTATGTCCGTAACGTAGCGGCGTAAGAGGGGGTTGCGCCACCATTAAGCAAGCGGCGTGGTAATGTTGGGGGAAT
The DNA here is from genome assembly GCF_037901235.1 of Acetobacter sp. AC2005. Taxonomy (NCBI): domain Bacteria; kingdom Pseudomonadati; phylum Pseudomonadota; class Alphaproteobacteria; order Acetobacterales; family Acetobacteraceae; genus Acetobacter; species Acetobacter sp. AC2005. The sequence goes on along the minus strand of NZ_CP149625.1, from coordinate 530,520 downwards.
GTACGTAAGTTTCTGTTTGGTGCAGGCCGCACAATGCTGTGCACTTTTCAAACAGGCAAAAGCCCTGCCATCAACGGTGGCAGGGGTAAAAATTAACGTATGGGAAACGTGGTGAGGTTAGTCGTCATCACCTGTTTTGAGGTGATCATGATATCCGTATTTTTCCCACTGGGCGGCTGTGGTCAGATGCTTCGGTTCTTTGGAGCTAAACATGCCACAGGCGGATAGTCCCAAGGTGCAGGCCAGCAGCAGAACCGCGCGTTTCATCTTACCGAATATCCCTTACCCGTTTTGTCTGCTTTTTCTATCTCATTGCAGGGCATCGCGGGCAAGTGGAGATTGCAGCCAAGTGTGATTAACGCCGCAATTCCATGCTGATGGGGCCTTCACGCCGCCCGTGGGTGAACTGATCTACATACGGGTTGCCACTGTTCATGAGGGAAGATGCCGCCCCCTGCCAGATCAGCTTGCCTTTATAGAGCATGGCGGCTTCATCCCCAATGCGTTGGGCAGATGCCATATCATGCGTAATGGCAATGGCGGTGGAACCCAGCTTTTTCACGCAATCTACAATCAGCCCATCAATCACCGCACCCATAATGGGGTCCAGCCCGGTGGTGGGTTCATCAAAAAACAGAATATCCGGCTGGGCGGCAATGGCGCGGGCCAAGCCCACGCGCTTTTGCATGCCGCCAGAAAGTTCGGAGGGGTATAAATCCCCCACAGAAGGATCAAGCCCCACCTGTGCCAGAATGGTGCCTGCATGGTTGCGGGCATTCTTGCGGGTGATTTTATGCAGCGCCAGCAGCCCGAAGGTGACGTTTTCCCATACGGTCAAACTGTCAAACAGTGCGGCGTTCTGGAACAGCATGCCAATTTCACTGCGCAGTTTTTCACGCCGTTTTTCCGGGGCTTCCAGAACGTTTTCGCCATCAATTTCAATAATGCCGGAATCTGGCGTAATCAGCCCCAGAATACAGCGCAGCAGCACGGATTTGCCCGAGCCAGACCCGCCGATAACAACAAAGGATGTGCCCTGTGCAACATCCATGGAAACACCATCCAGCACCTTTTTGGCGCCGAAGGATTTGTGCAGGTCCCGAATACGGATTTTAGGCGTGGTGCCTGTCATGGTCTGGCTCATTGTGAAAAGAACAGGTCTGTCAGCAGGTAATCAAAGGCCAGCAGCATGATGGATGCGGCCACCACGGCAGCTGTTGTGGCAGAGCCCACACCTTCTGCCCCGCCCTTGCTGTTATAGCCGTAGTAGCAGCCCATCAGCGCAATAAGGAACCCAAACAGCGCAGCCTTTACCAACCCTACGGTTACATCAATGGCCTTGAGGGAGTTTAGCGTGGCCGTAATGTAAGCGGGGGCAGAAAAGCCCAGCTTCACCACAGCTACGGTAAAGCCGCCTGCCACACCCAGTATGTCTGCCACCAGCACCAGCAGGGGCAGGGCAATCAGCCCGGCCAGCAGGCGCGGGGCCACCAGATACTTCATGGGGTTGGTGGAAAGGGTGGTGAGCGCATCTATCTGGTCTGTTACGCGCATGGTGCCAATTTGGGCGGCCATGGCAGCCCCCACGCGGCCAGCCACCATAAGCCCGGCCAGCACCGGCCCCAGCTCACGCGTAACGGCCAGCACCACAATACCGGCAATGGCGCTTTGGGCATGGTATTGCGCAAACCCGGTATAGGATTGCAGCGCAATAACCCCGCCAGAAAACAGCGCCGTAAGCGCCACCACAGGCAAGGAGAAAAAGCCTGTTTCTAAAAAGGTGGACAAAAACACGCGCCCATAAAACGGAGGGCGCACAATGTGCGAAAGCCCAGAAGCAGCAAACAGGGCCAAAGCCCCCGCCGCGCGAATAAGGGAGAGTGTAGCGCGGCCAAGGCGGGCCACAAGATCAAGCACCATGTCCATGAGTGTGGACTGTCCGTTCCTGCTGAAGTGTGAAAAGGCAGTTCCAGCAGCCGTAACCTGTGCGGGCGGGTTCGTCAAAGCATCGTTGCGTGGTGGGCTGGGGGTGTTGCTCTTTCAAATAACAAATTCTGCATAAATCCGGCAGGGCCGTTCTGAACGCCAAATTGGGCTATGTATAAAAAACAGTTCAGGCGAGCCCTTGAGTTTGTTCCTGTTTTATTCCACATCAAGGGGGATGAACCAGACAGCAAAAGAGCTTGCCTGATGGCTAAAAAACCTTCCCGCACCTATGTTTGCACCAATTGCGGCGCTGTACATGCCAAATGGGCCGGGCAGTGCGATGCCTGCGGTGAATGGAACACGCTGGAAGAAATGGCTGTGGAACCCTTGGCCGCATCCTCTGCCGCGGTGCGTGGTGGCAAGGGGCGGCGCGTGGCGTTGCAGGCGCTGGAGGGGGAGATCAAACTTCCACCACGCACCCAAACAGGCATTGCAGAGCTTGATCGGGTTTTGGGTGGTGGCCTTGTGCCTGCTTCTGTTGTGCTGGTGGGGGGAGACCCCGGCATAGGTAAATCCACTTTGCTGCTTCAGGCCGCCAGCAAGCTGGCAGGCAAGGGCGAGCGGGTTCTGTATATTTCTGGTGAAGAAGCGGTGGACCAGATCCGCCTGCGTGCGCAACGCTTGGGTGTGGCCGGGGCCAAGCTGGATTTAGCGGCATCCATCAACGTGGCAGATATTGTGGCCACGCTGGAAGCCGAACCCGATGTGCGGGCGGTAGTGATTGATTCCATCCAGACCATGTGGCTGGAAACCATAGATAGCGCGCCGGGTACGGTCTCTCAGGTGCGGGCCTGTGCGTTTGAGCTGATACGCGCGGCCAAGCGCCGGGGGTTCAGTCTTATTCTGGTAGGGCATGTAACCAAGGAGGGCGCGCTGGCTGGCCCGCGTGTGCTGGAGCACATGGTGGATGCCGTAATGTATTTTGAAGGCGATAGGGGCCACCAGTTCCGTATCTTGCGGGCCGCCAAAAACCGCTACGGCGCAACGGATGAAATTGGCGTGTTTGCCATGACAGACCGCGGTCTGGAGGAAGTGAGCAACCCATCAGCCCTGTTTTTGGCCGAACGGCGGGGCAATATTGCCGGGTCTGCCGTATTTGCCGGGCTGGAGGGCACGCGGCCCGTTTTGTTGGAAGTGCAGGCCTTGCTGGCCCCCAAAGGAGGAGATGGCGCCCCCCGCCGTGCCGTGGTGGGGTGGGATACAGGCCGCCTTTCCATGTTGCTGGCTGTGCTGGAAACGCGCTGTGGGCTCAAACTCTCTGGCATGGATGTGTATCTGAACGTGGCAGGTGGCCTGAAGGTGGCGGAACCTGCGGCAGATCTGGCTGTGGCGGCTGCGCTGGTTTCTGCCGCCAGTGGCGTGCCCACCAGCCCCGGAGAGGTTTATTTTGGAGAGGTTGGTCTTTCTGGCGAGGTGCGGCAGGTGGCGCAGGCCGATGCCCGTTTGAAGGAAGCTGCCAAGCTGGGGTTTGACCGTGCCGTGTTGCCCCGCCGCATTGCACGCGGCAACACGCGCTCTCGCCCGCCAGAGGGGCTGCATCTGCGTGAAATCGGCCATATTTCTGATTTGGTAAGTGCAGAAATGGAAGCTGAGTGAAACTGACACATTGCCATTTGCACAATGTATCGGTATAGTGCGCCCCACAAAGATGCGGATGTAGTTCAATGGTAGAACGGCAGCTTCCCAAGCTGCATACGAGGGTTCGATTCCCTTCATCCGCTCCATTTCCTTAAAATTCAGAAAATTCAATTGGTTGTGATCAGCCTTTGTTGTTGGCGCTGTCAGTCTGCGTTACAGGGTGGGCGTTACATATCTGGTGGATGAAAAAGCATTCAATTTGCAAAATATATTGTCTACACAGCATAAATTCTGCGCAAGGAACCCATTTGGGTTCCTTTTTTTATGCCGCCATTGCAGGCCCGTGTAGGTGCAGGGCCGTTCGGGATGACTGCTTTTTAAAGAGCAGACATACAGAGAATGCACAGTACTCGTGTTGAAAATAAGCAATACATTGTGTTACAGTTTTGTTAAACGAGGAGAGAAAAATGAAAAAGACACTTTATATGTGTGTCGCTGTTCTTGGCCTCGGGTTTGTGCAGAGTGCTTCTGCCGCTACTTGGGATGGTGGCGTTTCCAGACATGTTGAGGTCAAAAACCCGGATCAGCCCGATACAACCAAAGGCGGTGTATGGGATGGCGGAATAGACAAGAAGGTAAAGGTGGAAGATCCGGATACATCGGATACCATTAAAGGCGGTGTGTGGGATGCCGGTATATCTGAGCACGTGCCCGTAAAATACCCCAGCACGCCGCAGTAATGTGGTGAGGCCCTGTTTCAATGTTGTTGTGATTGTTCACAAAATATTGGGGCAGGGCGCAGTTTTCCCGTTCCAAAAATACAGGGTTTGCGGCCCGGAAACGCGCAGGGTATTTTCTGTATCGCGGGTTTAGCGTTAAAAATAATGAGATATATACCTACATATATATACTCAAAGTATTATTTTACGTCCTTATTAAATATATGATAATTTTGGAATATATGGAAACATTTACGTAAAAATAATTACAAAAAACAAAAATTTATAGAAATACATCATATATTTTTATTTGTAATAAAAAGAATTATACATTCCGTGTATAAAATCGGAACTGACAAAATGCGCATGCGTGCGCGCCGGTATGTAGATTGTGCCGGTGGCAAGATAATTTTCCATGAAATTATTGTTTCACATCCGATATGGTAAGCATTCTTTGTTTTGGAATACATGAAAGAAATACAAAATACTCTTTTTATTATTTAACAATACATCTTGATTATACAAAATATAGAAGTAAAAAAGATTCGGAATTTTTTATTATAATCTCTTGAATATCATATATTGTTGTGTGATGATTATAAAAAGAGATGTGTATATGCAGTACATGTCTGTCCCGTAACAGATTGCAACAAGGAGATCCTCTACACGTGGCATATCTGATGCAGGATATCATTTTTGTACAGAAACGGCTTTACCGCTTTTTTTGTGCGTGTGCGTCTGGGTTTCAACTTCATGCAGGCGCTGGCTGATTATGAGTAATTCCTTTGTCCGGCATGCACGTTCTCATGCCACTTCAGTGTGTCGCGGGTCTCGCGGGTTTGTTAAGGCAAGCTGCTCTTTAGTCGCGCTCGGGCTAGCGGCTTTTGCTGCACCAGAGGAGGTGCGGGCAGAGCAAACGCTTGTTTCCATTAAGGGTATTACCCTTCAGGGCGCGCTGGATATTGGTGGGTCTGCTTTTTTCCTGCCCAATACCAACTTTGGCGCCGGGTCTTACGGCACCAAATCTTCTGGTGCTCTGGTGCGCCATAAAAACAGCACCTATGGCGAATTTTACGGCAAGCCCATGCTTATGGGGTCTTGGCAAACAGGCTGGGGCTTTACCGTTATTGGCAAGGCTTCTGCTATTGGCGCCACCACGCTGGGTGATGGTGATGCGGAGGAAGTTTCTCAAACATCGGGCACGCCGCGCTCCATTTATCTGGAAGAAGCCAATCTGGGCGTAGAAGTGCCGCTCAAGATGGCGGGCGGTCACCAGATTCTAACGGTGCAGGGCGGCAGGCAGGCCTTTGCGGTGGATGATGGCTTTCTGATTGGTAAAGGCACCTACAGCGCGGGTGATAGAGGCGCATGGTGGTATGCACCGCGATATGCGTTTTCTGGCCCCGGCGTGATCAAGCTGGAAGGTGATTCCGTGCGTGGGGATGTCTTTATGTTGGAAAGCAATTCCGACAATGACATTGACCGCGGATATGATCGCCCCAAAACCAAGTTTGTCGGGTTTGATGTCTCCTGGTTCAAAAACAAACCCGGTGGGCATGGTGGGTCTACATATGCAGATCGTGCTGCGTATGTAACGTTAACCTACTTCCATGTGCGGGATGCAGATGGATCATCTCATTACGATTATTCTACGCGTGCAGATCGTAACGGCATGAACGTGGCAGCCCTGAGCTGGGGCGGCACGCTGTTTCCTGTCAAGGCGCTAGGGATTTCAAAGAACTTTACGTTCTATGGCAATTTTGTATCCGAACAGAACAGCCACGCAGGCAACGGCTACAAATCTGTAGAAGCCTACGGCATGTTTTTCGAGCCCGGTTATACGTTTTCCATGCTGCCGTGGAAGCCGCATCTGTTTTACCGGTACACGCGGTTTGGTGGTGGTAAAAATGCCGAAGGTTCGGTCAAGCGCAATTACGATACGTTCTTTTTGTATGATGGTAAGCGCTACACCTATGGCGGCTACTGGCCGGGTGAAATTGTGGGCATGTATCTGGCCCCGCTTTCTGATCTGGAAGTGCATCAGTTTGACCTAACAGGCACGCCACCTGTGCACCTGTTCCGTAAAAAGGATGAGCTTAAGCTGGGTGTGCATTTTTACGATCTTTCCCTGCTGTATCCCTCCGGCATGGGACTGAAGAACGTGGGCCGCCATGTTTCCAACGAAGTGGATTTTACAGCCGAATATATGCTGGACGAAACCACATCAGCCGCCGTTGCCGCGGGCACAGCCTTTAGTGGCCCGGCAGGGCGCGCACTTTCTCGCGCAGGGGTGCCAACGGGGTATCGCATGCACAATATCGGGCGGCATGCCGGCGTGCTGGAGGCCTATTTTTACAAGCATTTCTAACGAGAATTTCCCAAAACGTTTCGTTTTGGGGTAGAAACTTACAGGACAACAAGAATAAAGGATTTCCTGATGCCCGAACCGACGACCCTTCCTGCGGGAAAACCCGCAGACGGGCTGCGTAATCGCCACATAGCCATGATCGCTCTGGGCGGCACTATTGGGGCTGGTCTGTTTGTTGGCAGTGGCGCTGCCATTGCGGCAACAGGGCCTGCGGTTCTGCTGGCGTTTCTGCTGGTAGGATTTCTGGTTATCCTGGTTATGCGCATGCTGGGGGAAATGGTTGTGGCGGACCCCGGGCGCGGGTCCTTTGTAGAATACATTCGCGCCGCACATGGAGATAAGGTGGGCTTTACCGCAGGGTGGCTTTACTGGTTCTTCTGGGTGGTGGTGTTGGGAAGTGAGGCCATAGCCGGCGCCATTCTATTGCAGGATTGGGTGCATCTGCCGGTTTGGCTGCTTTCTGTTGTGCTTATTCTTGTTCTTAAACTTATCAACTTTGCTGCTCCACGCGTTTTTGGTGAATGTGAATTCTGGCTTTCCGCCATTAAGGTTTTCAGCATTATCGCCTTTATTGCCATTTCTCTTTTATATGCAGCGCATGTGTTTGGGCCGGGCGTTTCCGTAAAGGAAAATCTGCTGGGGCATGGCGGGCTTTTTCCGCATGGTGTTGTGGCGCTGCTGTCTATTATTCCCACCATTCTGTTCACCATGATGGGTTCGGAAATTGCCACAGTGGCAGCCGCTGAATCTCCAGAACCGGGTAAGAACGTGGCCCGCGTAACCCGCAGCCTTGGCCGCCGTATTACCCTGTTTTACGTAGCCGCCGTGGGCATGATCCTGATTGTGGTGCCGTGGACAAACATTGTTGCCGGTAAATCACCTTTTGTGGCGGCCATGGATGTTATGGGCGTGCCCGGTGCCGGTTTGCTGATGCGCATTGTGGTGCTGAGCGCCATTCTGTCCTGCCTGAACTCCGCCATGTATATTACATCGCGCATTCTTACAGAGCTGGCTGCTCAGGGTGATGCTCCGGGCTTTCTGGCACGTAGCTCTGCTGCTGTTGTGCCGCGTAAGGCCATTATCGTCAGCAGCCTTGCGGGCACGCTGGTGGCTTTCTCATCCATTCTGGCGCCGGGCACCATTTTTGCCTTTCTGCTAAGCTGCAGTGGTGGCGTTATCCTGCTGATCTACAGCCTGATTGTAACATCTTACATCGTTACGCGCCGTGCAGCGCGGCAGGCTGGCACAGAGGCAGAAAATTACACGCTGCCGCTTTTTCCGCTGTGCAATTACGTAACGCTTGCTGGTGTGGTGCTGGTGTTTGTGGCCATGTTGCTCAACCCATCCGAACGGATGACGGCTCTGGCAACCATGGGCAGTTCTGTAGTGTGCTACCTTATGGCTGTTTACTTCGCCACCAATAACAAAAAAGCTGGCTGAGCTTTGTATTTACCGAGTATTCCCGTTGTTTAGGGAATACTCATTTTATCCAGATGCAGGGCAAGAGGGTGGCGGCGCCAATGCAGCAGGCCACCCGCCGCAAAAACGGTAGCACCCGCAGCGGCAATACCAATTCCAACATTTTTATCAGAAACCAGCGTGCCAATTACGGCACCCACAAACAGGCTGGCAATAGCGGCTAATCTGCGCCACGTGCCAGAGTTTGTGCCACCAGCCACCGTGCTGTTATGGGCCAGCCCGTGCAGCACCATAGTGGCGGCAGGCAGCACCATATCTGGCAGTTTGGCATGGCGCGTGGCAGAAGTTTGCAGCCCCATGGCCAGTGAGAGCATGCCCAGCGTAATGTAAATGCCACCGCTAAGCTGTGCACACCACACAAACGCGGCCAGCCCCACAAGGCAGCCAACGCCTAGCAGGATATCCCCCACCACAAGGCGCGTATGGCGCTCCCGCCGTACTAGGCGGCCACCAATAATGGCCCCTGTAAAGTAACAGGCTATGGCCTCCAGGCCAGAAAGAACAATGGCCTGAGAAGTGGCAATGTTAACAGCCATAAGAATAATGGTGGCTGTCATATATCCTGCAAAAATCTTGAGATGCAGTAGGGATATGGCATCCAGCATGCCCATTGCCATTGTAACCAGCAGAATGGCAATAACCAGCTTGGCATCATGTCCCGTACGGGCTGTCATAATGTCTCCTCTAAAGAAAAAGAATGAAAAGAGAGGTTTTATGCGCGTTTTTTAATAGAAGGATGCGCGTTATATCACCATCTTTGCTCACGAAAAGATGATCTCTGGTAAGATGAGCCATGCCCCACGCAGGAGGCACAGCCGTACAAACAAAACCCCCGGCGCATAAAAACGCCGAGGGCTTGGTGTATTCAGTGTAGGTTGATTAGTTCAGTGTCATCAGGCTGGCATTGCCACCCGCTGCGGTGGTGTTGATGCTGCGAGACTGCTCTTCCAGCACCACTTCAACAGAAGGTAGTGTTGCGCCCGTTACAAAGGCGGAAACAATGGGGCCATTGGCTTCTGCCAGTGTTCTGCGCGTACTGCGGAAGATGGCGTTATCATCTTCACCCAGCAGGATAGAGCAGGGTAGGGCCGTTGCGCTGGCAACCGGGCGAATGGCTTGGCGCAGAATATCTGGCAGTCTGTCCAGCCATCCTGTCAGTTCTTCTTCTGCCAGCACCAGTGCCGTGTTGCCCCCAGCCAGCGCCAGAGAGATCTGATCATACAACCCGGCCAGCGTGATGGGCACACACAGCACGTTGTCGCGTGCGCTCAGGCGATAGATGTTTTGCTCACCCACAGGGCCGGGCAGCGTGATTTCTCCGCCCACCAGCGGCAGGCGTGCCAGATTGCCAGCAATTTGCGCGGCTTTGCTTTCACCCTTTTCACGCAGCCAGTCTGTCCACTGCGCCATTTCTGGCGTGGTGCGGCCACGTACAATCTGCGCCACAGCTGGGGCTTCAGACAGCAGACGGCGCAGAATAAGCGGGCCACCCGCCTTGGGGCCGGTGCCAGAAAGGCCACGCCCACCAAAAGGCTGCACACCCACAACCGCACCAATGGTGTTGCGGTTGACGTAAAGATTGCCAGCCTCAACCTGTGAGAGCACGCTTTTTATTGTGGAATCCAACCGGGTGTGCAGGCCAAATGTTAGCCCGTAGCCGGTATCGTTAATTTCCAGCAGCAGTTCTTCCAGCTTGTCACGTTCAAAGCGCAGAACATGCAGCACGGGGCCAAACACTTCTGGCCCAATTTCCCGAATGTTCAGCACTTCAATCAGCGTGGGCGGCACGTAGCTGCCGTTGGCGCAGGATTCTGGCACAGGCAGCGCCATAACCGGGGCTTTGCGGGCCTTAAAGGCGTTAACATGCGCGGTAATGTTTGCGGCAGCTTCCTCGGTAATGACCGGGCCCACATCGCAGGAAAGATGCGCAGGGTTGCCAATGCGCAGTTCACGCATGGCGCCACGCAGCATGGCCAGAACGTGGTCTGCACAATCTTCCTGCACACACAGAACGCGCAGGGCAGAGCAGCGCTGGCCTGCACTATCAAAGGCGGAGGCCAGAACATCGGCCACAACCTGTTCTGCCAGTGCGGAGGAATCCACAATCATGGCGTTCTGGCCGCCGGTTTCGGCCACAAATGGCACGGGCTGGCCGCTGGCTGTGCGCCGTTCCAGAAGCTGACGGTTGATAATCTGCGCCACGGTGGTGGAGCCAGTGAACATCACGCCCATAACGCGCTCATCCGCCACGGCGGCAGCGCCTACGTCACCTTCACCGGTCAGCAGTTGCAGGGCAGCCGGTGGCACGCCGGCTTCTTGCAAGATACCCACGGCCACGGCGGCAACAAGTGGTGTTTCCTCTGCCGGTTTGGCCAGCACAACGTTACCGGCTGCAAGGGCTGCGGCAATCTGGCCAATAAAGATGGCCAGCGGGAAGTTCCACGGGCTAATGCAGGTGACAATTCCCAGCGGCTTGTGGGTGGTGTTATCAAAATCCCGCCGGATGGTGGCGCCGTAATAGCGCAGGAAATCTACAGCCTCACGCACTTCCGCCACAGCATTGGGGAGGGATTTCCCGGCTTCACGCCCCAGAAGTGCCAGAAGATCATCCGTGCGTTCTTCCAGAATATCAGAGGCTTTTTGCAGAATGTCTGCACGTTCTGCCGGGCTGCGGTTGGCCCAGTCCTGCTGGCCTTTCTGTGCGGCATCCACAGCTTTTGTTACAACATCTGGCGTGGCGTAGGAAACTTTGCCCACCACATCGCGCCGGTCTGCCGGGTTGGTAACGGGGCGGAAAGCACCTTTCTTTTTCACACCCACAACCATGGGGCTGGCTTCCCACGTTTGGGGGGCATCTTTAATGCCGGTTGCCAGTGCGGACAGAACCTTGTCATCCGCCAGATCCACCCCTGCGGAGTTGATACGTTCTGGCGCAAACAGATCACGCGGGTTGCGGATTTCTGTGTGCGGTGCGCCGTAAGGTGTGTAACGGCGGGCCACATCAATGGGGTTTTCAATCAGGGATGAAAGCGGAATGGCGCTATCCCCAATCTGATTGACGAAGGAGGAATTGGCCCCGTTTTCCAAAAGGCGGCGCACAAGGTAAGCCAGCAGGGTTTCATGCGTGCCAACAGGTGCATAAATGCGGCATGGGCGGTTAAACTTGTCTGCCCCCACAACCTGTTTGTACAGCGGTTCGCCCATGCCGTGCAGGCACTGGAACTCGTAAGAGCCAAGCTCGAACTTTTCACCCGCCAGCGTGTAAATGGTGGAAAGCGTGCGGGCATTGTGCGTGGCAAACTGCGGGAAAATTACATCTCGCGCGTTCAGCAGTTTACGGGCGCAGGCAATGTAGCTGATATCTGTGTGGCACTTGCGGGTATAAACGGGAAAATCCGCCATGCCCTCAACCTGTGCTTTCTTGATTTCGCTATCCCAGTAAGCCCCTTTTACCAAACGCACCATAATGCGGCGGTTGGTGCGGCGGGCCAGATCAATAATGTAATCCAGAACATACGGGCAGCGCTTGCCGTAAGCCTGCACCACAAAGCCAATGCCGTTCCAGCCTTCCAGCCCCGGTGTGGCGCACAGGGCTTCCAGAATATCTAAAGAGACATCCAGACGTTCTGTTTCTTCCGCATCAATGTTCAGGCCGATATCGTATTTGCGGGCCAGCAGCGTAAGTTCCTGCACAACCGGCAGCAGTTCACCCATCACGCGGTCATACTGTGCGCGGGCATAGCGTGGGTGCAGGGCAGAAAGTTTGATGGAAATACCGGGCCGGTCATACACATTGTTGCCGGTTGCGCTGCGGCCAATGGTGTTGATGGCGTTGATGTAATCCTGCCGGTAGCGTTCGGCATCATGCGCGGTAAACGCGGCCTCGCCCAGCATATCGTAGGAATAGGAAAAACCCACAGCTTCCAGCTTGGCGCTGTTCTTGCGGGCCTGATCAATGGTCTGGCCCAGCACAAACTGCTCGCCCATCAGGCGCATGGCGGCATCTACGGCCTTGCGGATAATGGGTTTGGATGTGCGTTCCGCAAAGTTGAGCAGAGAGCTGGCAAGCGTGCCTTCATCATGCTCTGTCACCAGTTTGCCGGTTAGCGCCAGCCCCCATGCGGCGGCGTTGGCAAACAAGGGCTTGCCGCGTGCAACATGAGAAAGCCAGTTGCTTTCACCAATCTTGTCCTGAATCAGCGCATCGCGCGTGGCAACGTCTGGAATACGCAGCAGCGCTTCGGCCAGACACATCAGGGCCACGCCCTCGGTGGAGGAAAGCGAGAATTCCTGCACCAGTGTTTCCACCAGCCCCGGGCTGCGGCGCGCGCGCAGGGCTTCGGCCAGTTTGGAGGCCATGGTGGCAACAGAGCCGTTTTCTGCCTCTGTTAATGTGGCGTCTGGTGTCAGGGTTTCCACACACTGAGCTTCGGGGCGGCGCATGGCTTCAATAATGGCCTGCCGAAGTGGGGTGCGGGATGCAAAATCAGGAGCGAACGTGTCTGTGGATGACATGGGCTTTTCATTCCGGATTGGTAAGCCAGAACCGGGCCTGCCATGTGTGCAGGTAGTTTTGGCTTCATAATGATTATTCCCTCCTGACATGATAATATATGATTTGCAACATAATATATTATCCAGAAATGCAGAGGTGTTCCGCTCTTTAAACCCGACCTGTAGCGCTGGGGTTTTTGTGAATTCCCGTGAGGGGAAGTCAGGTGCCTGTTGCGGCGGTTTTTGCGGCTTTGCGGCTGCGGAACACATCTATAGAAATAGCAGCCGCTTCTAGAATATGCGCGCGCGTGAGTTTGGCGCATAAATCAGCATCGCGGTTGCGGCAGGCGTCCAGAATCGCCTTGTGTTCCAGATCTGTAATATCCTTGCGGCCCTCTATTACCAGATGCCCACGAATATAACGGTCAAGCCGCACGTGCAGGTCTTCTATCATTTCAAGCAGGCGCGGGCTGCGGGCCGAGGCGTAAATGGCATTATGAAAAGCCCGGTTGAGCGCGCCAGAGCGGATACGCCCAGAAGGGCCATGCACACCTTCTACAAAGGCTTCATACGCATCTTCCACGCGGGCAAAATCAACGCGTGTCATGTTGCGCACACCTTCTGCGGCGGCGCGTTCCTCTAAAATGGCGCGGATCTGGGAGTATTCCAGAATATCGGCCTCATTCATGCCAATCACCATCGCCCCTTTGTTGGGCATGAAGGTGACAAGCCCTTCGGCTTCCAGATGTTTCAGGGCCTCGCGCACAGGAATAATGCTCACGCCAAAGCCACTGGCCAGTTCAGATTGCGGCAGGGGTTGGCCGGGCTGAATCTGGTCTTCCAGAATGGCGCGGCGCAGGGCATCGCATATGGCTTCAGAAGCGGTGCCGTGGCCTGTTATTTCTGTTTTTGCAAAAAGGCTGGCTGGCAGCATGCCTGGATATTCCCGCTTGTCGTTTCTTTTTCGATACAAGTTAACGTTGTACCCTGCTGGCTGGCTGGCTGTCCAATATTCGGTGGAAGTTGGGCGTATATTTGGGTGGAATGCCCGGCTTTCCCCATACACTCACTAGATCGTGATCTGGCGTGAGGGCTTACAGAAAGCACAAATAGCACCTGCTAAGCGCTTTGTTATAACATATGCAGATTACTCAGGACTACCCGCTCACTCAAGATCAGCGCAACAGCGAAGTTCACAAAAACCCGGCTTTTTGTGTTGTGGTGGAATTGAGAAAAGTGAGGCAGATTCATCAATATTCGTATCTTTGCCATGTGTTGGCGGGCAGGCAGCACTTGCGGTGCCGGTGCCACACATGGGCGGGTGCATAGTGCACATAACGTAAGCGCCGGATCAGGGGTTGCGGAAAAACCCTGATATATCTGTGGTCTGCCATGTGCGGGGTGCGCAATGGGGCTGCTTGATCTTTCGGGCAGATACAGGGCAGTTTGAGGCATATTCCGCTAGGGAGATTCTGAATGAAACTGATTGCCGTACGTGCCCTGTCGGCGCTTGCCCTCACCACATCTCTGCTGGCAGGGGCTGCTGTGTCTGCCCATGCGCAGGAAAACACAGATGCGCCCGTAACACGCGCCGGAGATACGTCCCGCCTGACAGATGTAGATCCGTCTGGCTTTGTTGGTTCCATTGATCCGGCAGAAAATGCTGGCCTGCTGAACTACTGTGTGCAGAACGAATACGTTGATTACGACGACGGCTGGCGCACGCTGCAGGAATACAACAAAAAGACCAACGCCGTGCCAGAAGGGCAGGAAGGCAACATGTCTTACGCCAATGGTTCTGCCGGTCTGCTGCATGCCAACAACCGCACCTACACCATTGCCATGGCTATTCTGCCAGTGCGTCAGAAAACCTGTAAAGCTGTGCTGGAACGGGCCAAGGCTTCTCTGTAAGCACAAGGCTGTTATTCCGGTTTTGTTGATAAGGCCGGATCACGCTGAACACGGCATGATGGAAGGGTCAGTCACGCAAAGTGGCTGGCCCTTTTTCTGTATGAATGCACTTTATTTGGTGTTCATGCGGTGCGGGGTCTTTCATGCAGGCGTGCAATATGGTCAAACCAGTTCTGTTTCGTAACAAGAACAACAGAAGCCGAAAGGGCCAGACAGAGTGGTAGATGCGTTTTTCCCCGCAACGGATAACCCCGTTTCTGATCGGTATCAGGATCTTGTGCAGCGGGCGCAACGTGATCCGGAGGAATTCTGGCTGGCTCAGGCGCAAAGGCTGGCATGGCATACGCAACCCATGCACGCATCCCGCTCTGATTTTACCGGCGATGTGCGCGTTTCCTGGTATGAAGACGGGCGGCTGAATGCGGCTGAAAACTGTCTGGACCGGCACGTTCTGTATCAGCCCGATAATGCTGCCCTGATCTGGCAGGGGCAGGAAGATGGCCACCGCGAGGTAATCTCATACCGTGAACTGCATGCCCGTGTGTGCCGCTTGGCCAATGTGCTGCGCCGCCTGGGTGTGAAAAAGGGAGACCGCGTGGCCATCCATCTGCCCATGGTGGCAGAGGGTGTTATTTCCATGCTGGCCTGCGCTCGTATTGGGGCCGTGCACGTGGTGTTGTTTGGTGGCTTTTCTGCCGAGGGTCTGGCCGAACGTCTGACAGATAGCGGCGCTGTGGTGGTAATTACCGCAGACGTGGCGCGCCGTGGGCCCAAGAAAATCCCCAGCAAGACCACAATGGATGAGGCCATAAAACTGTGTGGGGCACAAAGTGCCGTGCGCAATGTGCTGGTGGTGCCTGTAACAGGTGCTGATGTGCCCATGCAAAAAGGGCGGGACCTGTCCTACGCAGCAGAAGTGGCGCTTGAAATACCGGATTGCCCGGCAGAAGTAATGAACGCGTGTGATCCGCTGTTTCTGCTTTACACATCTGGCAGCACGGGGCGCCCCAAAGGGCTGGTGCATAGCACGGGCGGGTATCTGGTGTGGGCCTCTTTCACGCAGGAGCTGGTGTTTGATGCCAAACCCACTGATGTGTTCTGGTGTACGGCAGATACAAGCTGGATTACCGGCCACACTTATGTGGTGTACGGGCCACTGGTAAATGGTGGCACCATTCTTGTGTATGAAGGCCTGCCATCATGGCCGCAGCCTGGCCGCTGGTGGGATGTGATAGACCAGAATCAGGTTTCTGTTTTCTATACGTCTCCCACGGTTATTCGTGCTGCCATGCGTGAGGATGATTCCGTGGTGCAAAGCCGCTCTCTGTCTAGCCTGCGTGTGCTGGGCACGGTGGGTGAGCCTATCAGCCCGGAAGCATGGAAGTGGTTTTATGCAGAAGTAGGGCGCAATGCCTGCCCGGTGGTGGATACATGGTGGCAGACAGAAACCGGCGGCGTGATGATTACCGCCTGCGCCCAGAATGTTGCAGGTAAGCCGGGGGCCGCTGGGCTGCCTTTGCCGGGTGTGGCTGTTACGCTTACAGATGCCAAAGGGCAGGATATTGAAGGCGAGGGCGAAGGCCTGTTGTGCCTTGCGCAATCCTGGCCCGGACAGGCCATGACGCTGTGGCAGGACCACGAACGGTTTCGTAAAACCTATTTCACCACATGCCCGGGCCATTATTTCTCGGGTGATGGCGCACGGCGGGATGCCACCGGTTATTACTGGATTACCGGCCGTGTGGATGATGTGGTGAACGTATCTGGCCACCGTATTGGCACGGCGGAAATTGAAGATGCCGTGGCTGAAGATCATGCCGTGGTGGAAAGTGCCGCCGTTGGCGTGCCGCATGATCTGAAAGGGCAGGCCCTTGTAGTGTTTGTGGTGCCCAAGGCGGAGGGCGCGTTTGATGCCACAGCCGTAAACAAGGCCGTGGCCGCAGGCGTAGGCCGCTATGCTGTGCCAGAAAAAATTTACGTGGTGCCGGATCTGCCCAAAACACGTTCGGGCAAAATTGTGCGGCGTTTGCTGCGCAAGATTGCAGCGAACGATCTGGATAATATGGGGGATCTGTCCACCTTGGCAGACCCGGATATTGTGGCTGAACTGATAAAGCTGGTGGCCCAGCAGAACGGCTGACCAACCTATAAAAGGCCGGGGCGTTTATGCCTCGGTTTCTGCCGCGTTGGCGGCTTTTAGCAACGCAAAGCGCGGTGCGCCGTTTACACTTTCCTGCCACATGGCAAGGGGGCGCACCCAGTAATCTCCTCGTGCTTCACTGCGGTATGTTACAAGCCATTCTTCGGTTTCACTGTGGCGGCCTGTGCAGATCACAGTATAAAGTCCGCCCTTGTAATGTTGATAAAGACCGGGGCAAGGCATTTCTGGCACTTGGGTATCTGTATTATTCTGGTTATGTTCTATCATGATCGGGGTATCCTGCTGGGGTAGGTTATGATCCTGTGTTGCGGAAGGAGCGCACTTTTGAACCATCGTGTTGTGCTGTGTCAGGCGTTAACTGGCTTTATGTTTCTGTTTTGCGTTAATCCCGGCCATGCCACAACCACGGGCCATGCCAAAACGCATGCGCATACATCCAAGCGCACGCACCATGCCGCAGCAGCAGCCCGCAGCCCCGCTGGTGGCGCCCCGGTTGTGCTGACAAGCCAGCCCGGTACATCGTTGGACAAGGAAGCCCGCCGCCTGAATGCCGAGGATATGGCCGCCGCCGCCCGGCATAAGGAAAGGCCATTGGTGCTTATTGGCTCTGCCCCACTCAGCACCAGTGGCGGCAGCATGGCGCTGTTTGTGCAGGTGCAATCTGCCAGCCTGTGCGGCTCTGCCGGATGTTCAACAGACGTGTATCTGAAGCGCGGGAATGATTGGGACAAGATTCTGGATTCCGTCAGCGGGCCGATTGAACTGATGTCCACATCCCACGGGGGCATGAAGGATATTGTGGTGGATGGCACAGACCGCTGGGTCTGGAAGAACAACACCTATGTAGATACCATTGTGGCGCAGGATGTGCCGGGGCTGAAAGATTCCATCGAGCAGCATCAGGCGCAGATGCGTAAACACGGTAAGTCTTCTTCCCGGTAATTTTGTTAACGTGCCTGCACCTCAACCCGGTTTGGCCTATACGGCGCTGAAAACACTGGCCACGGTGGCTATCACCGTGGTGCTGATTGCCCTTTTGCGTGGCGGCTTGGCGCTGCTGCCAAAATTTGATTCCGCAACAGGTGGGCAGGCGGGCACGCACCTGTTGCAACTTCTGGCAGGAGATGGGCAGGCCCGCACCCAGAATGCGGTTTCCATCGGACTGATGTTGGGCTGCTTTATTCTGGCTGTTCTGGTGGTGCAGATGCTGGAAAAATGGTGGCGCAGGCGGGCCAGATAACGCCCAGCTAAAAAGCGGGAGTTATCTGGTTTTTACAGCGTGTCGTCAGTTAAGCAGGATGATGATTGAGGCGAACTGCACGGCTGCGAGGAAGGTCGATTTCAGTTTATCGTAGCGGGTTGCGATAGCGCGAAACTGCTTGAGTTTATTGAAGAACCTCTCAACAAGGTTCCGTTCGCGGTAGAGAGAAAAATCGGTTTTCCGTCGTGTCGTTCTGCTGCGTTTTGGCGGGATGACCGGGGTAATCCCGCGCTGTATCAGCCGATCGATCAACCTGTCCGCGTCATACGCCTTGTCAGCAAGGAAAGCCTCCGGGTCGATGTTTTCCAGAAGCGGTTCCGCCTGGGTGATATCGGCATCCTGTCCCGGTGTGATGCCGAGTTCCACCGGATTGCCCAGAGCGTCGCAGATGGCATGGATCTTTGTAGTCAACCCGCCTCGTGATCGTCCGATGGCCTGATCCGTACCCCTTTTTTGAGAGCTCCTGCACTATGCTGATGCGCCCGGACAATTGTGCTGTCGATCATCATGTATTCGTTGTCGTGATCAGCGGCCAGATAACGAAATATCCGTTCGATGACGCCGCTTTCACACCAGCGGCGCAGACGCCGGTGCACGTTTTTCCAGTCCCCGAAACGGGCAGGAAGGTCGCGCCATGGAATGCCCGCGCGATAGCGATACAGCACCGCCTCCACGAACAGACGGTTGTCCGCCGCAGTGCCGCCGACATAGCCTTCTCGACCGGGAAGAAGATCCTTTATCCGCTCCCACTGGTCATCGCGTAAACTATAGCGCCGCATCTCTCTGTCTCCTCCAAAAAACGGGAAAACAGTCAGCACACGCAGACACAAACTACAACCCTCACGTGCCACACTCAGGGCTTAACTGACGACACGCCGTAGCATGTCACTCTTACACTTGGTGTGTATTTAAGCGTCTTCTTGCGTAAGATTTGTGCCTGCCAATGTGGGCCTGTTTTCGGCCGCGGCTGTTTTGTTCCAGAAAAATGTTAGCTCATGCTTGTTATGGGCCAGATGCGCCAGGCTGCCACCCGGAATGGCTTCAAACGCGGCCACAATTTCATGGTCTGTTTCACCCTGAAACTTCACCGTCAGCACAATGTTGTCTGTGTTGCCAGAGGCTATCCAGTTTTGTGTCAGCCGTAAAAGGCGCTGCGGGTAGGCAATGATGTCTGAAAACATCCAGTCCACGGCAGCAAGTTTTTCGGGTTCCAAACCAAAGGCGCTGGCTTGTTGGAAGGAGACACCCGGCATGGCCGCCACTTTGGGGTCAAGCGGTGCGCGGTCAAACGCCGTAACCTGTGCACCAAGGTTGGCAATGGCCCATGTCCAACCACCGGGTGTGGCGCCCAGATCATAACAACGTTCTTCAGGCGTGGGCCAGCGGCCAAGGCGCGTGCAGGCTTCCCACAATTTCAGATAGGCGCGGGAAGGTGGGCCGGTGCGGTTTTCTACAAACTGTGGCGCGCCATTTACAAATGGGCTGGTTTTGCGTGCAGAAAAAAGCAGTGTGTTGGTGTCCAGCAAAGTCCACGCGCCCAAGGGGCTTGTTGGTGGCAATGTGGGAAACACCAGCGGGGCAGCCTTAACCGGGGGCAGCTTGTCTGTGATCAGCGCGGTACGCCGAAAGTGGTCGATAGTATACAGGCTCCAGTTCCGCTGAATGGCGCGCAGTGTATCTGCTGCATTGCGAATGGAGGTTATTTCTACCACCTGCGGGTCCAGCCAGATATCCAGCGCCCAAGGGGAATACACAGGCTTGCTGCTGGAAAGAGCCAACCGGCCATGCCAGCGGTCAATAGTTACGCCGCGCCATGCCAGATCAGCTTCTAAAACGGATGTCAGCCCATCGGCGGCCAACCATGCGGTGCGAATGGTGCTCATGCCCGGCACATCCAGCCAACGGAAAGCAATAGCCAAGAAAGAATCAGCAAACTGCCACCTGTTGGGGCAACGTGGGCTGCATGGTGGCCGGTAAAGGCTGTGTAATACACGCCCGCACAAAACAGCAGCGTGCCCAGCACCAGCCCACAGCCACCGGCCAGCAAGATACGGCCCGCTTGGGGTTTGGCTGTAAGGCCCAGAGCAACAAGGGCAATGCCTTGCCACATCTGCATTTCCATGCCGCTATGGGCCATAACGCGGCCACCGGCAGCAAAGGCCGAATCTGGCAGATGGGCGGTAAGTGCGCCCATAACGGTGCCGGTAGCGGCCAAAAGGCCCCCGCATATGCGCCACAGGCGCGGAAGAAGAAGTGAAAAGGACATAAGTTCTGCTGTATAGGCGCAGCGGCCGTAATGGAAAACAGGAAAGGCAACATGCCCGGCCATTTCCTGCATGGGCCTTTATAAACTGTGCGCCGCGTTGTGGCGGAACAGATGCAAAAATGAGAGCAGGAAAATCCAAAACATGAGCATCAGGCTGGACCGAATTGTGACGCGCGGTGGAGATGGAGGGCAGACATCTTTGGGCAATGGCGCGCGTGTTGCAAAAAGTAGCGCACGGATAGAAGCACTGGGCACGCTGGATGAAGTAAACGCCATAACCGGCCTTGTGCGTGCCCACGCCCCGCAAGAGAGCGCCGTGGTGGGCCAACTGGCAGCCGTGCAGAACATGCTGTTCGATATGGGGGCAGATTTGTGCCAGCCGGAAGAAGGCCCAAAAGCAGCCCGTGCCAAGCGTATGCAGGAAAGTGCCGTTTTAAAGCTGGAAGAATGGGTGGAGCAGTTGCGCGCTGCCCAAAAGCCATTAACCAGTTTTGTGTTGCCCGGTGGTTCTGTTCCCGCAGCGTGGGCGCATCTGGCCCGTACACAGGCGCGTGCGGCAGAACGGCGTATGGTGGCGCTGGCTGAGAAAGAAACAATCAATCCTGTTCTGCTACAGATCATGAACAGGTTATCTGATTACTTTTTTGTTCTGGCGCGTCACTTTAATGCAGATGGGCAGACCGATCTGGTATGGATTCCTGAAAAATAAGAGAAAACCTTATGAAATCCCTGTCTTGTGCTTGAACATGGCAGGGAAGACATGATAATAGTAATTAGTAAGAACCAAAACACATTATAAAACGTGTGTAATAATTCTGTCTGTCCGTTTGTAATGTGTGCCCTCATGCCTGCTGTAACGCATCATGAAGGAGTGGCTGGAACCGTGTTGGGTATCGCGCGGGCAAATGCCAGAATATAACGGCTGATGGAATGTTTAAGAACTGTATCAACAGACCATTTTTCTTAAAGTGACTTCCAGATTTATGAATACAACATCTTTTATGCCACCCTTGGATGCCGATAGAGAACGGGATGAAGGGCTGGAAGAAGCCTCCATGCGCAATGCGCTGGAACGGCTTGGCGCATCTCATAAAGGGCGGGCTGCGCCGTCCGCTCCTCGTCCTGCGGCAGATGCCACAGGCAACAAGCGGCGGCGGTTTGTGCGTGATGGTGAAGTGCCGGTAGAAAAGCACTCTCTCGCTCGTATCACGCCCCGCACGGTTGCCGCCCCCCGTACCCTCACCACATCTCGCGCTGTTCATTTTTCTGAAGAAGAAAACAGCGAAGTTTCCCGTCTGCGTCGTTTGGTGGCGGAAGAAAAGCTGCGTGTGGAAGAAGTGGAGCGCCAGTTGGCAGAGGTGCAGGCCGCCCAGCGTGCTTTGCAAACCCAAAAAGGCCACGCTGATATGATGGTGCGTGAGCTGAAGGCCAAAGTGGCGGAGCAGGAAGCTGAACTGGCTGAATCTGGCCGTCAGCTGCGGGCTGCCCACCGTTTGGTGGCAGAGCGTGATGAAGAAATTACCAGCCTGAAACGGCAGGTAGAAGCCAAGCCGCGTGGCCGCCCGCGCCGCCAGTATGAACTGGCAAAAGAAGAAACGGTTGAAGATGAACCGCAGCCCGTAAAGTGGTGGAAGGACTAATATCCTGCTTCTGTTTGTAAAAAGACACTCTGCGTGAGAAATCCTCCTGTCACGCCAGCGTTGGTGTTGCTGGTGGCGGATATTGCCGTAGGGGTGGCCTGTGTGTTGCTGCCGCCTCTTGTTATGGGTTTTCTGGCCCTGTTGAAGGATATTTTTGGCGTGCTTATTCTGCCGTTCAGCTTTTTGTTTGGGCTGGCAGGATGGTCATCCGATATGTCTTCTCTAGAAACCATGCAGGGCGGATTGGTGCCAGATATGATGGCCCATCCGTTCCGGGCCGCTTCTGCCGCTGCGTTGCTGGTGGTAGGGGGCGCGTGCTCTCTTATGGCGTGTGGCACGCCAGATGGCGCACGTATGGAGCGTAACCTGGCGCCGGTATTCACCTTTGCCGCCATGGTGCTGGTTGGGGTTGATCCGGGGCTTGTTGTGCTGCCTGCGTTTGTTTTGCAGCTTCTGGCGTTGCGTTACCCTGCTATGGATTTTTTGAAAATCCGCCGGTAATTCTGTAATCTGGAATATCTGTTCAAGTAATAAAAAGGGCGACCATTGAATTGGCCGCCCTTTTTATTGTGTAGAGTGTTATATTGTTTTCAGGCTGCAGGAAAAATCTTGCCCGGGTTCATCAGATTTTTGGGGTCCAGCGCATTTTTGATCCGGCGCATGGTTTCCAGTTCCGCACCGCCACGCCATTCGGGCATCATGTAGGTTTTAAGCTGCCCCACGCCGTGTTCGGCAGAAAAGGAACCGCCCAGTTTGCGCACAATAGCAGCCACAGTGTCCATCATGGCATGATCCTGCGCCAAAAATGCCTTGGGGTCTGCGCCTTCGGGCTGCACCAGATTGAAGTGGATGTTGCCATCCCCAATATGCCCAAACGGTGCCACCCGAATACCGGGAATAAGGGCTTCACACGCTTTGGTGGCTTCATCAATAAAGGTGGGAATAGCGGCCAACGGTACGGACACATCGTTTTTAACAGAGGCCCCGGCACGTTTCTGGGCTTCTGCATGTTCCTCACGGATCATCCATAGGCTCTGGCGTTGGGCTTCACTTTCTGCCAGCACGGCATCTGTTACCAAACCATCTTCCAGCGCGGTGCCCAGCACGTCTTCCATAAGGGAGCGCAGGCTGTCATCTCCACGTGGGCTGCCCAACTCTACCAGCGCATAGGCGGGTGCGGGTTCGCTAAGTGGCAGTGGCGCGCCTTCAATCAGTTTGTTCACCAGAGCCATGCTTGTGCCGGACATGAACTCAAAAGCCTGAATGGCAGAAGGATCTTGCTTGCGGAAAGCGGCAAACAGATCCAGCGCACCCTTGGCATCCGCCACAGCGCACAAAGCCGTCTCGCGCGAGCGGGGGGCTGGCTGAAGCTGAATAATGGCCTGCGTAATAATGCCCAGCGTGCCTTCAGACCCCACCAAAAGCTGCCGCAGGGCGTAGCCGGTGTTATCCTTGCGCAGCTTGCGCATCAGGTTCAGCACATTGCCATCGGGCAGTACGGCTTCCAGCCCCAATGCCAGTTCACGCGCATTGCCGTAGCGCACGGTGTTGTTGCCACCTGCATTGGTGGCCAGAATGCCCCCGATATCCGCAGAGCCTTCGGATGAAATGGAAAGCGGCAGCAGCAGCCCTTCTTTGGCAGCGGCATCCTGCGCGGCTTTAAGCGTTACGCCAGCTTCTACCGTCATGGTCAGATCAGCGTGGTCAATGTCATGAATGCGCGTCATGCGGGTGGTGGAAATTACCACAGCCTTGCCGGTATCATCCGGTGTGGCGCCACCCACCATGCTGGTGTTGCCGCCTTGCGGCACCATGGGCACGTTGTGCTGGTTACACAAAGCCACGGCTTTTGCACATTCTTCCGTGTTGGCCGGGCGTAAAACGGCGGCGCATTTACCATGATAAAGCGCGCGCCAATCTATGCAGAACGGATCTACGTCTGAAGCCGCTGTCAGCAGGCCGGCAGGGCCCAAAAGCTGTAAAAGGGCATCATGCAGGGGTTGGGGAAGGGCGGCATTTTCAGACATGGGTGCGGGTTCCTGCAAAAGGGGTGAACACACAAAATAAAGAAAACATCAGTAAAGGTAACGGGCGTTTTCTGCCGCAGTATTGATGTGCGGTGAAAAAAAGGCGTGAAAAAGTTCGGTGCCTGCAATGCCAGCCAAAAGCCCGGCAATAGTGGCAATAACTATGGTTAACCGTCGCTGATACTGGCCAAAGTTTTGTATCTGCGCCATTTGGACCTGCATTTCGGCACGGGCTTGCAGTGTAAGATACAGCTCAGATTTAAGAGTTTCATTCTGGGCAGTGGCGGTGCGCAGTTTGCGATCCAGAGAAACAATATTGTTTCTAAGCTCCTGCAACTGGGCGCGGTACGTTTCAGACATATCTGCCTGCGCCTTGCTGGCAGAAGCCCGGCTGTTGGCCCGTGTTTTGCTGGGGCGTGCAGATTTTGCCTTTTCGGGGTCTTCTGCAATGGTCTGGAACAGGTTTTTAAGCGCGCCGCCTGTGGTGGCATTACGTTTGGCCCGGTTACGCAAGGCTTCCAGTGCAGTAGCAGATTGGCCCGGCTGATCTTCCAGCACCAGCGCCAGAATATCCGAAAGGATTTTCAGTTCTTTAGGGTCAATATCGCTCATGCGGGCAAGTCTTCCGGGGGCAGGGCAGGGCGCGGTGCTGCCGCACGGTTCAGCCTATCCTGTATGGCAAGCCCAAGCCCATGCTGCGGAATGGGTTGTACCGCAATGCCACGCAAATGGTGGCTCTGGCCTTGTTTATCCAGCGTGCGTAGGCCGGTAAACAGGCGGGCGGCGGCTTCTTCCAGATTGCCACTTGCACTCAGATTCCAGCTTATGGTGGCACCGCTGGGCTGTGTGTTGCCAAAGGCCAACAGGGCTTCATCTGGCGCAACGTCAACAGCGTTAAGCCGCACGGGAAGGTGCGGTGCGTAATGTGAAAGCAGCCTGCCGGGAGATGCCGGGGCGGCATCTACCTCGGTTTCCGGCATAAAGATGGTGCCGCAAACGGCTTGCAGGGCTTCCAGCGTAATGCCGCCGGGGCGCAACAGGGTGGGGCGTTCAGGGTTGGAAATATCCAGCACGGTGCTTTCCACACCAACTTGGCAGGGGCCACTATCCAGCACGGCATCAATACGGCCACCCAGTTCCTCCAACACATGCGCGGCATCAGAGGGGCTGATGCGGCCCGAACGGTTGGCAGAAGGTGCTGCAATGGGGCGTTGCACCAGCTTGAGCAACGCCTGCACGGTTTCCCCCTTAGGCACGCGCACAGCCAAGGTGGGCAGGCCATCGGCGGCCAGATCACTTACCGTGCTGTGGGGTGCGCGGGGCAGAATAAGTGTAAGCGGGCCGGGCCAGAATGCCTCTGCCAGTTTATGTGCAAGCGGGTTGGCAACAACCTGAGTGAAGGCGGCCTGTGCATCTGCAAAGTGGCTGATAAGCGGGTTAAAGCGCGGGCGGTTTTTGGCTTCAAAAATCCGGGCCACGGTTTTGGGCTGCGTGGCATCTCCGCCAAGGCCGTAAACAGTTTCTGTTCCAAACGCCACCAGGCCACCTTCGCGCAGAATGCGGGCAGCTGTTTGAAGGCCAGAGGAGGAGGCATCCAGAAGGTTGGTCATACTTCTCTGTAATGGCGGCAAAAGGGGCAGCCTGTTTGCTGCATTGGCCAGCCTTTGCACAAGGTTGGCCAAAGTGCAGCGTAATGGGTTTACAGCGTTCCGGTACAGACAAACGGCGGATTTTTCCAGCCCGTTTTACCATAAACCAGCGGAGAACCGTCCAGCAGCGTAATATTTCCGCCAGCGGCTTCCACAATCGCCTGCGGGGCTGCGGTATCCCATTCCATGGTGGGGCCAAGGCGTGGGTAAAGGTCCACCAGCCCTTCAGCCACACGGGCAAATTTTACGGCAGAGCCAATATTGCCCAGCTTGGCTACAGGGCGGCCGTTCAGATAGTCTGCCAGACGTTTGTCATCTGCATGGTGGCGAGATGCCAGAACAGTCAGCCCTTCTGCAGGTGCCTTGCGTACATGAATGGGCTGCGTGCCGTTTTTATCCGTGCGGTGCGCGCCCAAGCCTACGCCACCTGTATAAAGCTGATGGTAAGCGGGCAGTGCCATAGCCCCCAGCACCGGGCGGCCATCGCGCACCAGCCCGATATTTACGGTAAAGTCATCACGTCCGGCGGCAAATTCACGCGTGCCGTCCAGCGGGTCCACCAGCCAATAGGCGGGGGCTACGGCGGTTTGTTTGCCAGCGGCCACTTCTTCTTCCGCAATAACGGGAATATCCGGTGTTGCGGCGCGCAGGCCGCGCAGAATATGCGCTTCTGCGGCGTGGTCTGCCTCCGTTACGGGGGAAGAATCGGTTTTGGTTATGGTTTCAAAGCCGCGCGCACGGATTGTACGAATAATTTCAGCAGCTTCATCGGCCAGTCTGGCGGCAAGGGCCAGAAGGTCGGCATCGGTATGGCTTGTCATGGTGGCTAGCATACGCCAGCACGCGGGCTGCGTCATGCCTACAATTGCAAGCGCATGTCATGCTCTCGCGGGCTTCCTATTGCCAAGCCGCCGGGGGAGACGTACGCAGGAAGGATGAGTTTACAGAAAGGGCAGTAAACACCATGCTTCAGATCAAGTTTTCTTCCGCTTCGCTGCCAGCAGGTGGCGCTCTGGCCATTTTGGTGCCGGAAGGGGAAAAACGCTCTGCCATTTTTCAGCAAGCCGATAAAGCCACTAACG
This sequence comes from Acetobacter sp. AC2005, assembly GCF_037901235.1. Classification (NCBI taxonomy): domain Bacteria; kingdom Pseudomonadati; phylum Pseudomonadota; class Alphaproteobacteria; order Acetobacterales; family Acetobacteraceae; genus Acetobacter; species Acetobacter sp. AC2005. Next base: position 503,899 of record NZ_CP149625.1, on the reverse strand, counting down.
GCGCGCTTACCCGCGCAGCCAAAGCGGATGATTTTACAGGCAAGGAAGGCACCGCCTGCGTTGTGCTGGCACCATCCGATGCGTTTGAACGCGTGGTGCTGATTGGCATTGGCAAGCTGGAAGCCGTAGATGCCTGGGCCGCAGAAAAGGCCGGTGGCGCTGCGGTATCTCGCCTGGGCCGTGATGAGCAGGCAACTTTGGCTGTGGGTGATCTGTCCGGCGTGCTGGCAGCACATGCTGCATTGGGTGCCGTGCTGGGGGCTTACCACTTTGGCCTGTATCATGGTGCGCCAGAAGCCAGCAAAAACCATCGCTTGGCTGAACTTTCTGTTCTGACAGACCACGTGGACGGCGCAGAAGAAGCATGGCCATCCCTTTCCGCCGTGGCACGTGGTGTGGTGCTGACGCGTGATTTGGTGACCGAACCCGCAAATGTGCTGAATCCGGTAGAATTTGCAGAACGCGCCACCACCTTGAAGAGCTTGGGGCTGGAAGTGGAAGTGCTGGACCGCGCTGCCATGGAAAAGCTGGGCTTTGGCGCGCTGCTTGGCGTGGCACAGGGCAGTGCGAACGAACCGCGCACCGTGATCCTGCGCTGGAATGGTGCCGCCAACAAGGATGAAGCCCCGCTGGCCTTTATTGGCAAAGGCGTGACGTTCGATTCCGGTGGTATCTCCATCAAGCCTGCCGCCGGCATGGAAGACATGAAGTGGGATATGGCTGGTGCCGCTACGGTAACTGGCCTGCTTACAGCACTGGCTGGGCGTAAGGCCAAGGTTAACGCCGTTGGTGTTGTGGGGCTGGTGGAAAACATGGTGTCTGGCACCGCCCAGCGCCCCGGCGATGTGGTGCGCAGTGCCTCTGGCCAGACCATTGAAGTGCTGAACACCGATGCCGAAGGCCGTTTGGTGCTGGCAGATATTCTCTGGTATGCGCGTGAACGCTTTGCACCGCAGATTATGGTGGATCTGGCAACGCTTACGGGTGCCATTATCATCAGCCTTGGGCACGAATATGCAGGCCTGTTCTCCAATAACGATCAGCTTGCCGCGGGCCTTGCAGATGCCGGTGCGTTTGCGGGTGAAAAGCTGTGGCGTATGCCCATGGGCAAGGAATATGATGCCCTGCTGAAATCCGACATTGCGGATATGAAAAACATCAGCGGTGGCCGTGCGGGTGGTTCCATTACCGCAGCGCAGTTCCTCAAGCGCTTTGTGGGTGAAACACCTTGGGCGCATCTGGATATTGCCGGTGTGGCTTGGGCATCCAAGGCACAAAATGGCCAGCCCAAAGGTGCAACTGGCTTTGGTGTGCGTCTGCTCGACCGCTTTGTGCGTGATGGCTACGAATACGAACCCAAAGACTGAACCCGCTGCCCTTTAAAGCAGTTGGTATAAGACCAAAGGCTGGAAGAGCGTTGCGGTAGGTTTACCGGGCGCGGTTCCAGCCTTTTTCTTCCTGCCGCCAGTAAGCCAGTTCATGCCCTGCGGCTTTGGCGGCACTCCAGCGGGTGCGGGCGGCAGCAACGGCTTCCTCATCATGCCCGTCAAACAGGTCAAACACCCGTTCAAAATCCGCCAGATCGGGAAAGCTGCGGTTTTCCAGCAAAAACAGAAAGCGCGCATTATTGGGGGTATCTTCCCCCATGCTCAGCCAGATAGGTTGCAGATCCGGGCAGGCAATGCCTTCGCGCCCATGTGGCAGCCATGTTGGGGTTGTCACTTTCCACAAGGCTTTGTCCAGATCATCCAGCATGGGTTTGCTGGCGCACCACACAGCGGCTTTTTGCCCGCTGGCCAGTGTGCGGGCCAGCAGTTTGGGCAGGGCCTCGGTCACGCTTGTGCGCGTAAGGTGGTAAAAACCAATCTGAGTCATACGTGTTAGTATATCCAGCCTTACCTGCGGGCAGAAGGCTGATTGAACGCGTTTAGAAAATTAACAGGCAGATAAGCCGCCTGTTTGGCAAAGGAGAACCGGCGCAATGGCAAAAACAGTAACGCTGGCCGATGGCACTGTTCTGCCCGCTTTGGGAGTGGGCACGTGGAATATGGGTGAAGAACCCGCCCGTTGGCCAGAGGAAGTGGAAAGCCTGCGCTATGCCGTATTAAACGGCGTGCAGGTGGTGGATACAGCCGAAATGTACGGCAATGGCCGCTCCGAAAGTGTGGTGGGAGAGGCCATTTATCCTTACCGCAAAAAGGTTTTTCTGGTTACCAAAGTTTTACCTTCAAACGCATCTTCCCAAGGTATGGCGGAAAGTTGCCGGAAGTCTCTGCGCCGTTTGGGAACGGATTGGATAGACCTGTACCTTCTGCACTGGCGTGGCGGTGTGCCGTTGGGCGAAACGGTAGATGCCTTTCGCAAGCTGCAACAGGAAGGTTTGATCCGCCATTGGGGTGTTTCAAACTTTGATACAGACGATGTGTATGAACTGGATGGATGTTCCCGCATTGGGGAATGTGTTGCCAACCAGGTATTGTACAATCTGGAACATCGCGGCGTGGAATATGATCTGTTAAAAACGGATTATCGCCGCAAAATTGTGACCATGGCTTATTCCCCCATCGGGCAGGGGCAGAAACTGCTCAAAAGCCCGGTTCTGGCAGATATTGCCAGCAGGCACAGCACAGCGCTTGGCCCGGCCACACCGGCACAAATTGCGCTGGCATGGGTGCTGCGCCAGAACAATGTGCTGGCTATTCCCAAAGCGGCCTCGCACGAGCACATGAAGCAGAATCTGGCTGCGCGAGACCTTGAACTGACAGAGCAGGATCTGGCCCAGTTGGATGCAGTGTTTCCGCCGCCTACCAAAAAAACACCGCTGGATATGATCTAAAAAGCGGGCAGGGGTTATTTGCCCCCGTTGCCGTCCTCCCATTTGGGGCGGCGGCCAATGCGGATGGTCAGGGTTATGGGCTGATTATTGCGCAGCACGTTCAACTGCGCATCCAGCCCCGGCTTGGCAGATGCCACGGCGCGTATCATGGCGCGGGCGGTTTCTACGTGCTCGTTATTCATGCCCACAATGATATCACCCTTTTTCAGCCCGCCTTTGGCAGCGGGGCCGTTACGGTCCACCTCTGTTACCTGCGTGCCGTTATGGGTCATGATATCTTCCAGCGTGGCGCCCAGCCAGCCACGCTCGATATGCCCCGCTTGCCGCAGGGTTTCCACAATGGGGATGACAATTTCGGAGGGGATGGAAAACCCAAGCCCCACAGAGCCACCTGTGGGGGAAACAATGGCGGTGTTAAGCGCCACCACCTGCCCGGCAAGGTTAAACGTGGGGCCGCCGGAATTGCCGGGGTTTATGGGGGCATCCAGTTGCAGAAAATCATCAAACGGGCTGGTACCAATATCGCGCCCGCGGGCGGAAACAATGCCTGCGGTTACGGATGACCCCAAGCCAAAGGGGTTGCCTGCAGCCATAATCCAATCCCCTACCTGCACCAGCCTGCTATCACCCCATGTTACGTAGGGGAGAGGCTGCGGGGAGCTGATTTTTATAACGGCAATATCCGTTAGGTTATCTATACCGGCCAGTGTGGCTGTAAATTCCTTGCCACTGGCAAGGGCCACGGTAATTTTGTCTGCATCTTCCACCACGTGGCCATTGGTAACAATGGTGCCTTCGGGGTCTACAATAAAGCCCGAACCCGCCCCAAGCAGCTCATCCCGATGGCGGCGCATGCGTTCGCGGTAACGCTTTTCCAGCGGGGTGCCTTTAACGGTAGATGGCAGCTTGTGTTTGGCGCTGGTATCCGAATCTCGCGTAACAGAAATATTCACCACAGCGGGCACAACCTTGCGCACCAAAGGCGCAAAGCTGATAGGCCCGCCAGAAACCAGCGGCACTGCGGGCTCAAATGTCGGGAGAGATGCAGCCTGTGCCAAATGGTGCGCGCCTGTTTCCTGAAGGGAAAAGCAGGCTACGGCCAGTGCGGGCAGGTTCCGTAGAAGCGTCTTCATGGAAATGGCAATAAAGCTCCAGACATTACAAACTTGTGGCCCGGATTATCTGCTTTATGCAACCGGCTATACGGGTTTGCCCTTGATCTGGTACGTTTTTATGGCGCGAGGGTGTTGTTTGCGCCACGTCCATAGGCCTCAGCTGCGTTTGGCGCGTGGGCGTGCTGGGGCCAGTGCCGGGTTTTCTGGCCATTCATGCTTGGGGTAACGCCCCCGCATATCGCGCCGCATGTCTGCCCAGCCACCTTGCCAAAACCCTGCCAGATCCGCCGTAATGGCCTGAGGCCGCCCTGCGGGAGAAAGCAGCGCCAGCCGCAACGGCACGCGCCCTCCGGCAAGTTTGGGTGTTTCCGCCGTGCCATAAAAGGTTTGGGCACGAGCCGAGGCCACAGGCACGGGCTGCGTATAATCCACCTCCGCCACACCGCCAGGGAAGGGTAGAGAGGTCGGCAGTTCCTTATCCAGCCAGCTTGTGCGAGCGTAACCCAGATAAGTGCGCAGCAGGCTGAGGATGTCCAGCTCCCGCAATGCGGTGATGGATGTGCAGCCTTCAACATATGGGGTCAGCCATTCATCCATACAGCCAGCAAGGGCTGAGGAGGAAAAATCGGGCCAGGCTTCTTCCATGCCGGTGCCACCGGGCAGGGTGCGGGCCAGTTCCACACGGGCTTGAAGCTGCCGCACGGCGTCTGACCAGTTGAGCGTGGTTTCCGGCGCCTCCTTGGCCTGTGCCAGCAGAAGCGGGCCTGCATCTTCCGGTTTTACTTTTTCTGTGCGGTCGCGCAGCACAAGGCAGCCAATGCGGGTGCGCCTGCGGGCCATGATGTTGCCCGATACGGGGTCTAGCGTGGTTTCAACCTGTTCACGCGTGCGCTCCAGCAGGGCTGGGGGCAGGGCGTTGCTATCCAACGGGGCCGCCATGCGTATTTCGGCAGCGGTGCGCAGATGCAGGCCCGCTACAGCCAGCAGCTTGTGTTTTGCCAGCCCATCATCTCGGCGCAGGCGGGCATTGCTGCCATTGGCCATGCGGTAACTGCCCATATCCCCCCGGCACAGGGCAATACGATCAGGAAAGCCTGCGGCCAGAAGGGCTGCGGCATCACCCGCGGCCGGGTGGCGCGCCTTCAGCCCCATGCGTGTGCGAAAACGTGCGGCAGCCTGCCGAATGCGGGCCAAGGCACCACGGTCTGCCTGTGGGTTGTTATCTTCCCCCGCAATCAGATCCAGCCGGAGGGTAATATCTGCAGGCGGAATGGGCGGCGGCCCACCACGCCCGGCAGCGCGTGGGCGCAGGGGGTCTCGTTCTTCCAGCAGAGCAGCAAGATCTGCGGCCAGCGCGGCTTCCTCGGCAGTGCGGGCGGCCAACATCATGGCGGCAAGGCGTGGGTGCGTGCCCAGATCGGCCATGCTGCGGCCCAGTTTTGTAATCTGGGCTATATCATCCAGCGCGCCTAGCAGAATCAACAATTCCTTTGCGGCGGCTACCGCGCTGCCGGGGGGCTGATCTGGCAGCGGAAGCGGCGTATCGGCTGAACCCACCGTATCGGCCCACAAGGCGGTTGCCAGCACAAAATCAGACAAATCGGCTTCCAGAATTTCTGGCCTGTCATGCTGTGGCAAGGCGCGCTCGGTATGGGCAGACCACAGGCAATACGCAATACCCGGAGCTTCTCGCCCCGCGCGGCCTGCACGTTGCCGTGCGGCGGCCTTGGAAATACGCACCGTATCCAGCCGGGAAAGCCCAGCCCCGGCATCAAACCTTGGCACACGGCGGAAGCCGCAATCCACCACAACGCGCACGCCGGGCACGGTCAGAGATGTTTCGGCTATGGAGGTTGCCAGAATAACCCGCCGTTCCCCTTCATTTCCGGGGCGCAGTACGCGGGCCTGTTCTGCCGGGTGCAGTTCACCATGCAGGGGCAGCACTGTAGCGGGCACGCCATCCAGAAGCTGCATCACACGGCGGATTTCTCCCGTGCCGGGCAGAAAGGTGAGAACATCGCCTTCTGTTTCCGCCAGAGCCTGCCGCACGCCTGTTGCCGTGGCGGTGGCAATATCGCGCAGGCTGGGGATATCGTGCTTGGCATGGTGGACGGTAAGCGGAAACATCCGTCCTTCGCTTGTGAGCACAGGGGCATTCATTAGCGCGGCAAGGCGTTCTGTTTCCGCCGTGGCGGACATGGCCACAAGGCGCAGATCAGGCCGCAAGGTGCGTTGCAGATCCAGACAGAAAGCCAGCGCCAGATCTGCATCTAATGAGCGTTCGTGTATTTCATCCAGAATAACGCAGGCCACGCCTTCCAGCATGGGGTCACCCAGCAGGCGGCGCAGGAACAGGCCTTCTGTCAGCACCTCAATACGGGTGCGGTCAGAAACAGCAGATTCCAGCCGGGTGCGGAACCCAACAAAACCGCCAACATCTTCCCCCATAAGCGATGCAATGCGCTGTGCTGCGGCACGTGCGGCCAGCCTGCGCGGTTCCAGCATGATAATTTTATCAGATGGTGCACGCCATGCCGCAGCCGCCAGCACGGGCGGCACAGATGTGGTTTTACCTGCACCGGGCGGGGCCACCAGAATGGCAGATGCCGGATGATCTGTGGTGGGAGGATGAGCCAGCACCGCGCAAAGTTCTGGCAGTACATCCTGCACAGGCAGACCCTGCGCAATGGAAAACGGGTTCAGGCTGGGGGCAGAAGCACTCATGCCCTGCTTTATGGCGGCCCCACCGCCGCAGTGCAATGTTGTGCAGCAGTGGGGGCCGTATGAGCTAGGTATTAAGGCGCTGTGTTGAGCGTAACAGCTTTATTGAGGCTGAGACGGCAGCTTGAGATAACCCGGTTTGGGAGACGTTGCTTTTGTAGAGGGGGAGCTTGAGGACGAATCATCATCCTCACCTGCCGGGAAGATGGCGTTGGGCTCACTGTCCTGCGCTTTGGGGGCTGCGGCAGGTTTGGCTTCCGTTGTGCCAGTGGTGGACGGCGTTGCCGCATCGGTAGAAGGCGCAACAACAGGGGCATTTTCCGGCACCGTTACGGGGGATGTGGCCTGCCCGGTTTTAGCCGCCGAAACGGGGGAAAGCGCCTCTTGCGTAGCTGCGGCACCAGCACCGGCGGTCGCACCCGTCGCGGCAACTGGTGAGCCATCAGATGTGAGAGGTTGGGCCTGAATGGCACCATCTACGGGCATGCCCCCGGCATCCACCAGCCATTTACCAAGAGAGCGATGCACCTGCGTGTCCAGCTCGGTATTGATGCTGTCCATCATCCCTTTGGTCATGTTGTACAGATTGGCTTGGCTTTCTGTATCTTCCGTGGGGTCTGGGTGCAGGCTTTGGGTGGCGTGGGCTTCTGTATGTGCGGTTTTGCTGCCATCGGGGTTTAGAATATCCAGATGCACATCTATCTGCCCCTGTAGCGTGCCGCCGGGTTCATGCAGGATAGAGGCCCGATCAATTACAAACTGGGCGGAATTGGCGCTGGTAATGCCCCCTTTGGCGGCCAGCCTGTCCTGCACCATCTGGCGCAGGGCCTGCACGGGCGGGGTGGGGGATTTGTAGCCGATATCGCCCGCAACCGGGTGGGTTACGGTGTTATCCACCAGTGTCAGGGTGTTTACGTTAAGGTTGATCTGGCTGAGGTTGTCATACCGCAGTGGTGCAAACTGCGTGGGCTGCTTCTGATCCGCGCAGCCTGCCAGCAGGGCAGGAAACAGCAGCGCGGCTGTTAGGCCAGAAAGGCGCATGCGGGAAAACAGCATCATGGCGCAAAACCTCTTGTGAACTTTATCCGACATTCTAAAAAATGCCTGCCCCGTGGCAGATACCTTATACCAGCAGGCCTTAAGATATTGCGCTTAGGGCTCTGCTGGCAAACTTTGCGGCTATATTTACTGTTTTACTGCGCCTGTGTGGCAATGTTTTTGCGTGCAAAGCGAAAATCAACATTACAGAATTCGCACGTCATCACGATGTTTCCATCATCTTGGCACATGTGGTCCAGATCATCCTTGGGGAAGGTTTCCAGCACATTGGCCAACCGCGCGCGGGAGCAACGGCACCCAAAGGCCAAAGCCCGTGGCTGGCTGACATGCAGGTCTTCTTCATGGAAAAGCCGGTGCAAAAGCTGCAATGTGGGCAGGTTGTCGTCCAGCAGTTCCTGGGTGGAAAGTGTGCCCGCCAGAATGGTGGCGGTTTCCCAGCTAGCTTCTGCGGCTTCATCTTCCACCACGTGGCTGCCGCCTTCACCCGCAATGCGTTCCAGTATCAGGCCACCTGCGCGCCAGCCGGCATCTGTCATCTGGCAGGCCAGCATAATCCAGCAGGCGTGCTGCTCACTGCTGGCAAAGTAATGCATGGCCATTGCAGACAGATCATCCCCTGCAATTTCCACAATACCCTGATGGCGGTCCATTTCCGGGCCTTGGTCCACCGTAAGGGCCATATAGCCGTTGCCCAGCAGTTCGCGGTCTGTGGGTTTGGGTGTTTCAGCCAGCAGGGTTTCCAGCGCCTCATCATCCGTGCGGGCGTAAAAGCGTAGCGCGCCAGTGTTGGTGCAATCTGCCACCAGCATGGAAACAGGGCCATCGCCCTTGATCTGAAGTGAAAAAGAGCCTGAAAATTTCAGCGCTGAAGCCAAAGCCGCTACCAGCGCCAAGGCCTTGCCAGCAAGGCGGGTAACAGGGGCTGGGTGATCATGCCGTGTAAGCAGCGTATCGGCCAGCACGCCCAAACGCACCAACCGGCCACGCACGGGCCGACCAGCCAGATAAAAAGGTGTTACACCACCTGGTACTACCAAATCGGGCACATCTGGGCGGTCACGGTCAAGAAAAGCGGGTTTTTCCATGGGAATTTAAGTTTGTCCTGAGTCCATCAAGAATACGGGAATATCAAGAACGTGCGCCTGACGCGTGCGGACTCTGAGGATGCTTTTCAGGCGGACAAAAAAGGTAAGGTGGAAAGCAGGGGAAGTTACGCCCCTGCAGAAATATCCAGTTCCAGCTTTTCCAGCTTCTGTTCAAGGGCGCGGCCGGTTTCTGAATCCATGTTCAAACCGTCCTTAAGCGCAACAAGCAGCCCCTTGCGGCAGGCATCGTGCTCGCTATCCAGATCTTCCGTACGGCCACAGCCTGCCAGACAATCCAGATAGGCATTACGGAACGGTGCCAGCTTATCTGCCGGGAACGGCAACGTAGCCAGAATAGCATCCAGACTGCTTTCCACCCAGCCGGGGGTGGCGGGTGTATCTTCGGTAGATGTCATGGAAACCGTTCTGTCTGTGCCGCTCATGTGCTTATTCCTTGCCGAAAGAGGTCCAGTTTGAGCCACCCATTGTCCATGCTAGCACGCCTTTCTGGGCATGAAGGCGGTTTTCCGCCTCATCAAACACCACAGAATGCGGGCCTTCAAACACGTCCTTGGTTACTTCTTCTCCTATATGGGCAGGCAGGCAGTGCATGAACAGGGCATCTGGCGCAGCAAGGGCCATTAAATCTGCATTTACGCGGTAGGGTTCCAGCTTGCTCATGCGGGTGGCGGCTTCCTTGGGGGAATCAGACATGCTGATCCATGTATCCGTCACCACGCAATCGGCACCTTTTACGGCGGCTTTTGGGTCTACCGTCCACTCCACATCACCGCCTTCGGCACGGGCCCAGTCCAGCACATCCTGCGGGGGCTTCATGTCTGCGGGAGTGGCGGCACGCAGGGCAAAGCCAAAACGCACGGCCCCTTCAATAAGGGAGACAAGCACGTTGTTGCCATCGCCCGTCCACGCAAAGGTGCGGCCACGCACAGGGCCGCGGTGTTCCTCAAACGTCATGATATCGGCCAGAATCTGCACCGGATGAGAATGAGGGGTAAGGCCGTTGATAACGGGCACCGTGCTCCACTGTGCCAGTTCGTGCATGGTTTTTGTGTTGCCGGTGCGCAGCATAATGGCATCTACAAAGCGGGAGAGCACGCGGGCTGTATCGGCAATGCTTTCACCACGGCCAATCTGCATTTCCTGCGGGCTGAGCACTACGGCATCCCCCCCAAGCTGGCGAATACCCACTTCAAAAGAAACGCGGGTGCGGGTGGAAGGCTTGGAAAGGATAAGCCCCAACTGCCGCCCGGCCAGAGGCTGGCGCGGGTGCAGCGGAAACCGGCGGTTCTGCTGCATGCGCTTCATGCTGGCGGCTACATCCAGAATCTGGCGCAGGGTTGCGGCATCCAGATCTTTCAGATCCAGAAAATGGCGTGGCGTTGCCAAGGAAGAAGAGGGCAGGGCAGTGGTCATGTTGGCGGCGCTCACGCTGTTGGCTCCAGAACTGTCTTGTTGTTATGATTTTTTCTGAGTGTGCTGACAGCCTGCACCAGCATGGCCACAGCTTTGCGGCATTCTTCTTCGGAAACAGTAAGTGGCGGCACAAGGCGCAGCACGTTATCACCTGCTGTTACGCACAACAGGCCTTCATTTTGCGCAGCACCCTGCACATCACCCACTGCGGGCACGCAGCGCAGGCCTATCAGCAGGCCAAGGCCACGGCGCTGGGCAAAAATATCCGGCGCATCCGCCACAAGGCTGTCCAGCAGTTCATCCAGCAGGGCAGCGCGGGTGCAAACCTGATCTAAAAAGCCGGGGGCCAGAATAATATCCAGCACAGCATTGCCAGCCGCACAGGCCAGCGGGTTGCCGCCAAATGTGGTGCCGTGCGTGCCCGGTGTCATGCCCTTGGCAATGGTTTCTGTGGTGAGGATGGCCCCAATGGGGAAGCCCCCGCCCAAACCTTTGGCCGTGCTGACAATATCGGGCTTGATGCCCGCCCATTCATGCGCAAACAGGCGGCCCGTGCGGCCAACGCCACACTGCACCTCATCCAGCGCCAGCAGCACGCCGGTTTCATCGCACAGCGCGCGCAGGGCACGCAGATATTCCGGGCTGGCCACCTTAATGCCGCTTTCACCCTGAATGGGCTCCAGCATAACGGCTGCCGTGTTGGGGGTAATGGCGGCTTTTACGGCTTCAATGTCGTTAAAAGGCACATGCAGAAAGCCTTTTACGGGCTCACCAAAGCCTTCCAGATATTTGGGGTTGCCGGTGGCGGAAAGCATGGCCAGCGTGCGGCCATGAAAAGCCCCATCCATGCAGATAATATCTGTGCGTTCGGGGTGGCCTGCCATCATCTGGGCGCGGCGGGCCATCTTGACCATGCCTTCGTTGGCTTCTGCGCCGGAATTGCAGAAGAACACGCTATCGGCAAAGGAGTTTTCAACCAGCCTGCGTGCCAGCTTTTCCGCCTGCGGAATCTGGAACAGGTTGGATACGTGCATGACCTTGGCGGCCTGCGTGCTTACGGCTTCCACCATCATGGGGTGTGCGTGGCCAATGGAGCACGTGGCAATGCCCGCAGCAAAGTCCAGGAATCGTCGCCCGTCCGACGTTTGCAGCCAGGAGCCTTCTCCCCGCTCAAAGGCGAGATCAGCGCGCTTGTATGTCGGCATCAGGGCAGAAATCATGGAATCTGGTCTTTGTGTTGGCGGTTGTTGAACCTGCATGGTGAGAAGTGGAATGCAGAACGAAAAACGCCCGCTGCCTTGATATAAGGTGAGCGGGCGGCCCGTATTGCGGGCGTATCATGGCCTTTTGTGCAGATTAAAGTCAAATATTCTGTGTGAAAAAATTCTGCATACGCAACATGCGCGGCATGGCCCGTTGCGTATTTTCCTGCACGCAAGGAGTGGGTAATGAAGGGGAATGACGTATTCTGGTTCTTCCTCATCTGCTCATACATCATCGGGGTTTCCGCAGCTTGATCGCCGTGTGTTGCGAGAGGCCGCCTTGGCGCATCTGGCGCGGTTTGGCACCACGCGCCACGGGCTGGAACAGGTGCTGCTGCGCCGGATTGCACGGTGGGAGAAGCAGGCCCTCAAAGCCGGAGCAGATACGGAGGAAGTGGCCGAGGCCGCACAAGCGCTGCGCCCCGTAGTGGCTGAAATAGCAGAAGAAATGGTGCGCCTTGGCGCAGTGGATGATGCCAGTTTTGCCACATCCCGCGCACGCAGGCTGGTGCGCTCTGGCCGGTCTGGCCGGGCGGTGCAGGCGCATCTGGCTGCGCGCGGGGTGGAAGCTGATCTGCGCGATGCCGCCTTGCAGGATGCGGTGGAAGGGTTTTCTGCTGCGCAAAGAGAGTTATGTGCCGCGCTGGTTCTGGCCCGCAAACGCAGGATGGGGCCATTTGCCACACCTTATGTTGCGGATGATGAGGCCGATACCGAGCAGGCTCTGGCCCGCAGGCACAAGGCGCTGGGTGTACTGGCCCGTGCCGGATATGCGCGGGATGTGGCGGAACAGGTTTTGGATATGTCCCCCACAGAAGCGGAGGACTGGATGCAACGTTTGAGGGCCGAATCGTGAAGCGTAGCCTTGTTCTTGTTCTGCCTTTATTGCTTGCCGCCTGTGCCGGTGGGCGCGGAAGCTGGAACGGATCTGTGCAGTGTGCGCCCTATGCGCGTGAACATTCTGCGGTAAACCTGCGTGGTGCTGCCGCAAGTTGGTGGGGGCAGGCGCAGGGGCAATATGCGCGTACGTCCTCTCCGCGTCCGGGGGATGTGCTGGTGTTCCGTTCTACCGGCAGGCTGCCATCGGGCCATGTTTCTGTTGTCAAACAGGTGCGGAATTCGCGCCTGGTGCTGGTAGATCACGCAAATTGGGAGCCAGGGCAGGTTACGCGCCACGCCCCTGTGGTTGATGTTTCACCCAATAATAACTGGACACGTGTGCGCGTATGGTGGAGCCCCATTCATGCCATGGGCAAAACGGTTTATCCGGTTTATGGCTTTATTGAACCAATAGGCACGGGTGGCAGTTAACACCCAATGGGCGGATAGGCCACGCAAGGAAAAACTTGCAAGAAAGTGTTTCCGCCATCATGTACAAACAAGGATGTGCAGCACACGATCATTTTGGCCGGGTGCCGCAAGTGTAGGGGACTGGTTTGATGGGTAGCTTAAGTATCTGGCACTGGCTGATCGTGCTTGTGGTTGTGCTTGTGGTTTTTGGTGGTGGCGGCAAGATCAGCTCGTTGATGGGTGACATGGCCAAGGGCATCAAATCCTTCAAGAAGCACATGGCGGATGATGAATCGATGGATGATGGCACGGCACGCCCCGGTAACGGCCATATTGCTCCGCCGCCTGCATCTTCCACAGTGGAGCAGCGCACAGCTGCACCAGCAGATAAATCTGTTCAGCCGTAAGGCTCTACCAGTTCAAGACGGGCAGAGAACGCCATGGATCAAACCGTTACGGATTTTGCCCGCGCCGTACAGGATATTCTGTTTGCCGGGCAGCGGATGGATCAGCGCGGGTGGGTGCCTGCCACAGCAGGCAATATCAGCCGCAGGCTGGCAGATGGCCGTATAGCCATTACGCGCTCCGGCTGCCACAAAGGCTTTTTGCAGGCAGCAGACGTTATTACCGTGGATATGCAGGGCAAACCGCATAGCCCGGAAAACCGGCCTAGCGCAGAAACGCTGTTGCATTGCCAGATTTACCGCCATTTTCCGCAAGTGGGCGCAGTGCTGCACGGCCATTCCGTGGCCTCCACTGTTTTGTCCATGGAAGAAGAAACAGCAGCACTGACGCTGGCGGACTACGAAGTTCTGAAAGTGTTTGAAGGGCAGACCACGCACGAAACATCCGTGCAGGTGCCCTTGTTTGAAAACGATCAGGACATCGCGCGGTTGGCGGAAGTGGTAGAGCCCTTTTTTGGCACCGGTATGCCAGCGGGCTACATTATTCGCGGCCACGGTGTGTATGTGTGGGGCAAGGATATGCCCACCGCCCTTGCGCGGCTGGAAGGGCTGGAGTTCCTGCTGGCCTGCGCGCTTGAGCGAAGGAAACTGCACGTATGAGTTCCCTGACAGTTTACAAGGATACCACCCCTGAACACCCCGTGCTGCAAACGCAGGACCCGGCAGAAATGGCCCGTGTTCTGGCGCCACTAGGCGTGCGGTTTGAACGTTGGGAAGGCCCGCAAATTCCCCCAAGGGATGCGGATGAGCAGGCCGTGCTGGATGTGTATGGCCCGTTTTTGGACAAGCTGATGGGTGAAACGGGCGCAGGCTCTGCCGATGTGCTGCGCGTTAGCCCTTCTACCCCCAACCGTGAGGCCTTGCGGGACAAGTTCCTGTCCGAACATACGCATAGTGAAGATGAAATCCGCTTTTTTGTGCATGGCAGCGGGCACTTCATTCTGCATATTGCAGGCTATGTTTACGATGTGGAATGCACGCAAACTGATCTGATTTCTGTGCCAGAAGGCACAAAGCACTGGTTTGATGCCGGGCCGGAGCCAGATATGGTCACACTGCGCATTTTCACACACAAGGAAGGCTGGGTAGCCCGCTATACAGGCACCGATATTGCCCGGCAGTTTCCTTCTTACGCAAACTGATTGAGGGCATGATGGCCGATACCCGGATTCCTCCGCGCGTGGTGCTGCTGGATATTGAAGGCACCACCCTGCCAGTGGCTTTTGTGCATAAAGTGCTTTTTCCCTATGCGCGCAAACACCTGCCCGCATTGCTGGAGCAGCGTGAAAACCCGGTGGTGCAGGAAGCACTGGCGCAGATTGCCCAAGCCGCTCCCGGTGTGCCACCGCTAGAGCAGCTTGAACGCTGGATGGCGGAAGATGCCAAGGTTGCTCCGCTTAAAAGCCTGCAGGGCCTATGCTGGCAGCAGGGGTATGAAAAGGGGGAGCTGGAAGCCCAGCTTTACCCGGATGTTGAGCCCACCTTAAAGGCATGGAAAGCCGCAGGCCTTACGCTGGCCGTGTATTCCTCTGGTTCCGAAGCCGCGCAGAAGCTGATTTACGGCTATACCGAGCAGGGGAACCTGACCTCGCTTTTCAGCGCGTTTTTTGATCTGCGCGTTGGTGGTAAGAAAAGCGCGCAAAGTTATCGCCATATTCTGGAACAAAGTGGCTGGCAGGGGCAGGATGTGCTGTTTCTGTCCGATGTGGTGGCAGAGCTGGATGCAGCGGCCCAAGCGGGCCTGCGTGTATGCCAGATTGCCCGCCCGGAAGATGGCACGGTGGCAGGTACTACCCACCCTGTAGCGCAATCTCTGCCGCAGGCGGGGCAGATGTTTGGCCTGCCGGAAGGAGCATAAAAAGTGCTGAAAGCCCGGTTGCACACAAACTGGCGGGATATTCCGCCGGAAGCGCATGGCTGTGCGGCAGCGCTTGGCAATTTTGATGGTGTGCATCTGGGCCACGCCCATCTGGTTCATTCCACCCACGCGGCGCGGCCAGATCTGCCCTTGGCGGTTGTGACGTTTGAACCCCACCCGCGTGAACTCTTTCGCCCGCAGGACCCACCATTCCGCCTGAGCCTGCCGGATGAGCGCTTTGCCGCCCTGCAGGCGCTGGGTGTGCAGCATGTGTTCCAGATTGCGTTTGATGAAGAGTTCTCCCGCATGACGGCGGAACGGTTTGTAGAAGACGTGCTGCACGATGCCCTGTGCCTGCGCCACGTTGCCTGCGGGCCGGATTTTGCTTTCGGCTATCGGCGCGGGGGCGATGTTACGTTTCTGGCTGAACGCACGGGTGAGCTGGGCATGGGCTTTACATCCGTGCCCGCACTGGCAGATGCCGCAGGGCCATATTCCTCCACCCGTATTCGGCGGCTGTTGCAGGAAGGGTATCCCGAACGCGCAGCGGAAGAACTGGGCCGGCCGTGGTTTATTCGTGGCCAAGTGCAGCATGGTGATAAACGCGGGCGTTTGCTGGGCTTTCCGACAGCCAACATTCCGCTGGGGCGGCATCTGGAGCCCGCACGTGGGGTTTACGCCGTAACGGTGCGCCTGCCCGGTGGTTATACGCGCCCCGGCGTGGCCAATATTGGCCGCAGACCCACCATTAACGATGGGCAGGAAAGCCGCGTAGAAGTGAACCTGTTTGACTTTGATGGTGATCTGTACGGCCAGACGCTTTCTGTGGCGCTGCACAAAATGCTGCGGCCAGAGCAACGCTTTGCCGGGCTGGATGAACTCAAGGCCCAGATCGCGCAGGATGCGCAGCAGGCGCGCATGGTTCTGAACGCCGAACTGGCAGGCATATAACCCCCTGTAAAAGTGCGGGCAGATAGGGCAGAATATAATTTGCGGCTGCAATGTAGCCGTTCATGCTTGACCCTGCGCTTGTCCTTTTTGATAAGAGCCTGAATGCAAGATGGTTTGACCAGCACATGCAGGGCCAGACCATGAACCCGAACTGAAGTGACATCACCCGCTCATGACCACATCCAGCAGCGACCAGGACACCCAATCCCCCGCCGATCTGTATCGTGATACGGTGTTCCTGCCCCGTACCTCTTTCCCCATGCGCGGGGGCCTGCCAAAGCAGGAACCGCAGTGGCTGAAAAAGTGGGAAGAAATCGGGCTGGATGCGCGGCTGAAACAGCAGGCTGAAGGGCGGCCTGTGTTCACGCTGCATGATGGCCCCCCGTATGCCAATGGCCACCTGCACATTGGCCATGCCATGAACAAGATCAACAAGGATGTGATCAACCGCGCCCATCGCATGTCTGGTTATGGCGTGCGCTACGTGCCGGGGTGGGATTGCCACGGCCTTCCCATTGAATGGAAGGTGGAAGAAAAATACCGCAAGGCCAAGAAGGACAAGGATTCCGTGCCTGTGCTGGAATTCCGTGCCGAATGCCGTGCCTATGCGGGTGAGTGGCTGAATATTCAGATGCAGGAATTCAAGCGGCTTGGCGTGCAGGCGGAATGGCAGAACCGCTACGCCACCATGGATTTCTCATCCGAAGCGGCCATTGTGAACGAAATTGGCAAGTTCCTGCTCAACGGGCGGCTGTATCGTGGCCTGCGGCCCGTGATGTGGAGTCCGGTTGAAAAAACCGCTCTGGCCGAAGCCGAAATCGAATATCACGATCACACCTCCACCACCATTCTGGTGGCCTTCCCGGTTGTGCGGGACCCCACGCCAGCCCATGCGCTGGAAGATGTGTCTGTTGTGATCTGGACCACCACACCGTGGACCATTCCCGGCAACCGCGCCTTGGCTTATGGGCCGGAAATCACCTACGTGGTGCTGCGGGTGGATGAAACGGGTGAAGGCGCATTGCTTGAGCCCGGCGCAAAGGTGCTGGTGGCCGAAGCGCTGGTGGATGCCTTCTGTCAGGAAGCCCACGTTACCGCGCACCATATCCTCTACACCCTGCCGGGCAGCGCGCTGAAAGGGGTTGTGTGCTCCCATCCGCTGCGTGGTGCCGGGTATGATTTTGATGTGCCCATGCTGCCGGGTGAATTTGTGACAACCGAGGCTGGCACCGGCCTTGTGCACATGGCGCCTTCTCATGGTGAGGATGACTTCCAGCTTTGCCGCATGTACGGCGTGGAAGTGCCAGAAGTGGTGCAGGCTGATGGCACATACGCCCCTTGGGTGCAGGGTTTTGCAGGCACACATGTGTTCAAGGCGGCAGATGTTGTGTGCTCCACGCTGGAAGCCGTGATGGAACATGCCAACGCCAATGGCACAGCCCCGGCAGGCTTGGTGGGGCGTGGTGAAATTGTGCACTCCTACCCTCATTCATGGCGTTCCCGCGCGCCGGTTATCTACCGTGCCACGCCGCAGTGGTTCATCCGCATGGATGGTGAAGATTCGCTGCGTGAAAAAGCCCTCAAGGCGCTGGAAGATGTGACTTTCGTGCCCGCACAGGCACGCAACCGTCTGACATCCATGATCCGCACCCGCCCAGACTGGTGCATCAGCCGCCAGCGTGCATGGGGCGTGCCCATTGCCGTGTTTGTTGAAAAACGCACCGGCGAAGTGCTGCGCGATGCGGATGTGATGCAGCGCGTGGTAGATGCCTTTAAGGAAGAAGGGGCAGATGCATGGTATAGCTCTGAACCCGCACGCTTCCTCGGCCCGGATCGGAACCCGGATGATTACGATCAGGTGTTCGATATCGTGGATGTGTGGTTTGAAAGTGGTTCCACCCACGCCTTTGTGCTGGGCCAGCCGGGGCTGAACTTCCCTGCTGATCTGTATCTGGAAGGTTCAGACCAGCATCGCGGCTGGTTCCAGTCCTCCTTGCTGGAAAGCGTGGGTACGCGTGGCGTTTCACCCTACAAGGCGGTTGTGACCAACGGTTTTGTTCTGGATGAACAGGGCCGCAAAATGTCCAAATCCCTCGGCAACGTGATTGCCCCGCAGGATGTGAATGACAGCTTGGGTGCAGACGTGCTGCGCCTGTGGGTGGTGAACTCCGATACCAATGATGATCTGCGCATTGGCAAGGAAATTCTCAAACAGCAGGGTGAACTGTATCGCCGCTTGCGCAACACGCTGCGTTGGCTGCTGGGTGCGCTGGATGGCTACACGGAAGCAGAAGCCGTACCGTATGCCGAACTGCCAGAGCTGGAACGCTGGGTTCTGCATCGTCTCACAGAACTGGGTGGGCTGATTGCCCGCGCGGTGGAAACGCATGAATGGGTGGGTGTGTATCCGGCCCTGCATGGGTTCTGCACCACGGATCTGTCTGCATTCTACTTCGATATCCGCAAGGATGCGCTGTATTGCGATGCACCTTCCAACCCCACACGCCGCGCAGCCCGCACGGTGCTGGACATTCTGCACCGCTGCCTGACAACATGGTTGGCCCCCGTGCTGGTGTTTACGGCGGAAGAAGCATGGACATCCCGCTTTGGGCCAGACCAGAGCGTGCATGAACAGGCCTTTCCGGAACTGCCCGCAGAATGGAATGATCCGGCATTGGATGAACGCTGGGCGCGTATTCGTTCCGTGCGGCGTATCATCACCACGGAAATTGAAGGCGCACGGCGTGAAGGTACCATCGGTTCCTCCCTTCAGGCGCAGGTTGAACTGACGTTCTCTGAAGAAGAAGCCGCACTGTTTGCCGGTGTAAACTGGAGCGAACTGGCCATTGTCTCCCACGTGGATGTGGTGGTGGACCCCACGTCTTCCTCCATTTACGTGGAAGGGGATGAAGGTGGTACGCTGCATGGTGCGCCGGTTGTGCAGGTTGCAGACGGTGAAAAATGCGTGCGCTGCTGGAAGGTTTTGCCAGAAACCGGCACGCGGGATGATTACGCTGGCCTGTGCCTGCGCTGCGCCGATGTGGTGGAACAACAGGGTGGCCCGCACACAGGGCAGGAGGGCGCGTGAGTTCTCGCCCCTTTATGCTGCGTCCGGCAGGCCTTGGCCTGCTGGTGCTGATGCTTACGCTTTCAGCAGATCAGCTGAGTAAATACTGGATTCTGTACGGGCTGGATCTGCCCGCACGGGGTTCTGTTAAAGTGCTGCCGTTCCTTAACTTCACTATGGTATGGAACCACGCCGTTACTTTTGGCATGTTTGGCGGGCTTGGCGGGGCGGGGCGCATTGTATTTTCCGCCATTGCGCTGGCCGTGGCCTGCTGCCTTCTGGTATGGATTTTTCGCACCCACAGCAAACTTACCGCTGCGTGTGTTGGGGCCATTACAGGTGGGGCCATTGGCAACGTTATGGACCGTGTGCGCTATGGGGCCGTGGTGGATTTTCTGCATGCCCACGCTTTTGGGTGGTCATGGTATGTATTCAACGTGGCAGATTCCGCTATAGTATGCGCCGTATGCATGCTGCTGGTGCAGAATTTTCTGGCAGGCGGGCAGCAACAAGACAACGTAAAAACCGGGTAACCCCCAAAGGGCTTGGTGTTTTTTCAGGATGAGTGGAAGGCAGACGATGGCGCGCCGTGTTTCGACACTGATTTCTCCGCTGCTGCTTCTTGGCGGCTGCTTTTTGCTAAGTGGCTGCTCAGGGAACGAAGCCGCCCGTGCTTTCGGGCTGGAACGCAGCCTGCCGGATGAATACACGGTTACAACCCGTGCCCCCCTTTCCATGCCGCCATCAGATGAGCTGGTAAAGCCCTCAAAGGGTGATGACCGGAGGCAGGATGAAAGTGAACGCCTGCAGGCGCTGGAAACACTTTCCCCCGATGTGGCGCTGCGCGGCACAAACGGTGATACCAGTGAAGGCCAGACCATTCTGGTGAACGAGGCCACAGAGGCATCTGATGCGCCAGACCGGGGTGAGCTGGGTGAAGCCGGTTCGGGCTTTGTGCAGGAACTGATGTTCTGGAAAGGTGGCAAGGCCGGGGCTGTGGTGGATGCAGATGCAGAAAACCGTCGCCTGAAAACCAATGCTGCCCTTGGCAATTCGCCCACCAAAGGGGTTACACCCACACAGCACGCCAAAGGTTCCGGTCTGTTCTGATCGGAAAGGTCTAACCCATGTCCGGCCTGTTTGCTGAACCCGGTATGGATACAAACCAGCCCGAAACGCCGCCCCATGTGCGGCGGCTGCCAGAGGTTATTGTCAACCGCATTGCTGCGGGTGAGGTGATAGAACGCCCCGCCGCAGCAGTGAAGGAACTGGTTGAAAACGCCATAGATGCAGGTGCCCGCAGGCTAGAGGTTTCTCTGGCTGGTGGAGGTGTGGACCGCATTATCGTCACCGATGATGGTGTGGGCATGTCCGCCGATGATCTGGCTTTGGCGGTAGATCGGCACTGCACGTCCAAACTGCGCGATGAAACATTGGTGCATATCAGCACGCTCGGCTTTCGGGGGGAGGCTCTGCCTTCCATCGGGGCGGCGGCGCGGCTGTGCATTACCTCCCGCCCAAGGGGGGAAAGTGGTGCGTGGCGTATTCGGGTAGAAGGGGGCAAGGTTTCCCCCGTTGAACCCGCAGCCGGTGCGCCGGGCACCAGTGTGGTGGTGGAAGACCTGTTTTTTGCCACCCCCGCCCGCCGCAAGTTTCTGAAAAGTGCGCGCGTGGAAGGCCGACACGCTGAAAACGTGGTGCGCCGTCTGGCCTTGGCTGTGCCGCAAACGGCTTTCCGGTTTGTGCTGGATGAGCGCGTGCTGTTTGATCTGCCCGCGCAGGATATGGCCGCCCGGTCTGCCGCGCTGCTGGACGCCAGCGAGGCGGATGGTTTTTTAGAAATTTCTGGTGAGCGCGATGGCATGACCCTTAGCGGGTTTATCTGTCCGCCATCAGTCCATCGGTCCACGGCCAATGGGCAGTTCATGCTGGTAAATGGCCGCCCTGTGGTGGACCCGGTGCTTAAAACCGCCGTGCGCGTGGCTTATAGGCGCGTGATTGAGCCCGGTAGGCACCCTGTGGTGGCGCTTATGCTTACGGTGCCGCCGGATAGGGTGGATGTAAACGTGCACCCGGCCAAAACGGAACTGCGCTTTGCGGATGAAGCCAGCGTGCGTTCCTTGGTTATTGGCACCATTCAGCGTGCGTTAGAGCATGGGGCAGGCAGTGTGGGTGTGCGGCCTGTTCTGTCTTCTGCACCACGGCAGGCACGTATTTGGTATCCGCCAGAAAAAGGAGCCGCACCGCCTATTCCGGCTCCTGCGTTTCATGCTCCCGCGCCAGAGGGTGTGCGGTTTGCAGAAGGCCGCTTGCAGTTTGGTGATGCCCCGGCAGCAAGAACCTTGCCGCCTGTTGCCATGCCTTCACCCGGTGCCGGGTGGGATGCTCCGGTGGTAAGCGCGCCACCGGCAACCGGGCAGGCTGAGCCTGCTTATGGGGCCCCCGTACAGCCAGTGGCGGCAGATCACCCGTTGGGGGCGGCTATCGCACAGGTGCTGGATACCTATATTCTGGCCGTAGCCGCAGATGGCAGCTTGGTGCTGGTGGATCAGCACGCGGCGCATGAACGGCTGACGCATGAGCGTTTGCGGGCACAGTTTTTAAGCGGGCATGTTCAGGCGCAGCGTTTGCTGGTGCCCGATGTGGTGGATCTGCCCCGCGTGCAGGTTGAACTGCTGCTGGCCCGCCAGCCCACGCTGGAAAAACTGGGTGTGGAAATTGAAGCCTTTGGCGGCGACTCCGTTTTGGTACGCGCCTTGCCCGCCATGCTACGTAGCAGTGATGCCGTAAGCCTGCTGCGTGATCTGGCCGATGAACTGGAAGCGGATGAAAACGGTGCGCCGGATGAAATGGCAGCACTTGATGGGCGGCTTGATGCGGTTATTGCCCGCATGGCCTGCCACGGCAGTATTCGGGCCGGGCGCCGGCTAAGCGTGGAAGAAATGAACGCGCTACTGCGCCAGATGGAAGAAACACCCCGTGCAGGCACATGCTCACACGGGCGGCCCACGTGGCTGAAGCTCAGCAAGGCCGATCTCGAAAAGTTGTTTGGCCGCCGTTAGGGATATGGCTGTTCTGCGTGGTGTGATCGGCTGAACGTGAACGGCCACCTGCTGGCATCAGCCCGCAAAAAAGAGCAGGTTTGCAGCATCTTCATATAACCTGAATGGTGGTGATGCCGTGCAGCCCATCCTGCTTTCGCTCATAACCTATCTTCCTCTTGTTGCGGCGCTGGTGGCATTTTTTGCTCCCGGCAGGCCAGAACAGCAGGATAGTACAGCCCGGTGGGTTGGGCTGTGGAGCAGCCTGATCACCCTTGGCCTTAGCGTGCTGATGTGGCTGGAGTTTGATCCCGCCCAGCCCGGCCTGCAATTTGAAACACGCCTGCGCTGGATGGGGAATTACGGTATTTCCTACCATACGGGGGTAGATGGCATCAGCCTGGTGTTCATTCTGCTTACAGCGTTTTTAACCCCGTTGGCGCTGGGGGCTGGCTGGCGCAGTGTGTGCACACAGGGGCGGCAGTTTGTAGCCGCCATGCTGGCGCTGGAAACAGCCTTGTTTGGCCTGTTTTCTGCACAGGATATGCTGCTGTTTTACGTGTTTTACGAAGCAACGCTTATTCCCGGTAGCCTGATGATAGGCGTTTGGGGTGGGCCCAAGCGCGTTTGGGCTTCGCTTCAGTTCTTTCTGTTTACGTTTGGTGGCTCGCTGTTCATGTTGGTGGGGCTTATCACCATGTGGCTGCAAACGGGCACTACGGATATTCCGGCCTTAATGCACGCGGGCTTCTCCCAGCCCTTGCAGGGGTGGTTGCTGCTGGCCTTTCTGTTGGCCTTTGGGGTCAAACTGCCGCTGTTTCCGCTGCACGCATGGTTGCCCGATGCGTATTCCGAGGCCCCAACACCGGCATCGGCCATGCTGTCTGGCGTGCTTTCCAAAACCGGGGCTTACGGGCTGCTGCGCTTTGGGGTGCTAATGTTTCCCGATGCCGTGCGGCTATTTGCGCCCTATGTGCTGGCGCTTGGGGTTGTGGCCATTATTTACGCGGCCTTTGTGGCCTTTGCCCAAACAGACATGAAACGCGTGATTGCGTATTCCTCCTTTTCCCACATGGGCATGATTGCCGTGGGCCTGTTTACGCTGACAGCAGAAGGCATTGATGGCGCAATCTTTCAGATGCTCTCGCACGGGGTGGTAATTGCCGCGCTGTTCTTCTGTGTGGCAGCGGTGGCGTGGCGGTCTGAAACCCAGCAGATTGATGCGCTGGGTGGCGTTGCGCGCCAGATGCCGGTGCTGGCTTTGTTGGCTATGCTGTTCACAATGGCCAATGTGGGACTGCCGGGCACAGGCTCCTTTGTTGGGGAGTTGCTGGTGCTTATGGGTGCTGTGCATGTGTCCTTCTGGGTGGCGCTGCTGGCAGGCAGCACCATGATTATGGGGGCGGTTTACATGCTCTCACTGTATCGGCGGGTGCTGTTTGGGGGCGTAAAAGGCACGGTCAGCCTGCTGCGAGACCTGACAGCCGCAGAAATTGCCGTGCTGGCCCCGCTGGCCATTGTTACATTGTGGATGGGTGTGCACCCGGGCAGCTTTACCCGGTTGTTTGACCCCGTGATTATGCAGGCTATTCACGGCAGCGCGGCCAATGTGGCTTCGGCTGCTGGCCACAGCGTTTTGCATGTGGCGGCCCGTTAACAGGGGTTAAAAGCGTAGGTTCTTCTAGTTGGGCAGTTCTGGCACATCTCGTGCTGGAGCTGCCTTTTGTTTTGATGTGCCGGGGCTGAGAATAATACCGGCCGATGCCGCCACCACGCATAAAATACCGCAGAGCTGAAGGGGGGATGGCGTTTCGTGCAGGATAACCGCGCCAGCCACCGTGGCGCATACGGGTTCCAGACTGCTGAGAATGCCGATATCGCGGGCGTTCAGGTTCTGCATGGCCAGCATTTCCAAAGAATAGGGCAGGGCGGAAGAACAGAACGCCACCAATACGCCTAGCCCCAACATGGCGGGGGCTGAAAAGCCGATAATCAGGGCTGGCACAAAGCAGGGCAAAAACACCACGCACGCACCGCACGCCATGCCCAGTGCGCAGGCATGTGCCCCCGGCACTTTGCCAGCCACACGCTGCCCAAACAGAATATACAGTGCCCAGCAGAGCGCGGCCAACAGGGCAAACCCCACACCTGCAAAATCGGTTTTGGTGGAGGCTGAAGGGTTAAGCACCAGTGCCAACCCCAATATGGTAAGTAGAATCCAGCCAATATCAGAAAGTTTGCGAGAACCCACAAAAGCCACAACAAGCGGGCCAATGAACTCCAATGTAACCGTAGTGCCCAGCGGTATATGCTGGAGCGCCAGATAAAAAAAGGCATTCATGCCTGTCATGGCCAAGCCATAAGGCAGCACCAGCCGCAAAACAGGGCCTGATAGAAACCTCCAGCTTCTAAAAAGCGGCACCAGCATAAATGCCGCCAGACAAACGCGCAGGCCAACCACCCCAGATGTGCCAAATACCGGAAAGATGGATTTGGCAATGGAAGAGCCAAACTGAATGCACACCATGCTGACCAGAAGTTGAGACAGCGCCAGCAGGCGTGCGCGAAGGGGCAGGGCAGCAGCGGCAGAAGAGGGGGCTGCTGTCATGCACACCCATGTAGTGGCAGATGAACAAGCCCTATGATGGGTTGCCCATCTGCCGCGTTGGAGAGCGGGTTAGACATCCAGCAGGTCATCCACTGTGCGTGCATGTTCCTGAATGAAGGCAAAGCGCAGTTCTGGCTTGCGGCCCATCAGGCTTTCTACCCGCTGGCGTGTTGAAAGCCTGTCTTCCTGCGGGGTGACCACGCGCAGCAGGGTGCGGCGCTTGGGGTCCATTGTTGTTTCTTTCAGATCCCCCGGCGGCATTTCCCCCAGCCCTTTAAAGCGGGAGACATCAATTTTGCCGCGTGCCTTGAACTCGGTTTTCATTTTGCGGTCACGGTCTGCATCATCCATGGCGTAAACCGATTTTGCGCCTTGTGTCAGGCGATACAGCGGGGGCTGGGCCAGATACAGGTGGCCGTTACGGATAAGCTCCGGCAACTCACGATAAAAGAATGTCATGAGAAGCGAGGCAATGTGTGCGCCGTCCACGTCTGCGTCAGTCATGATAATCACGCGGCCGTAGCGCAGCTTGGAAAGATCGAATCTATCGCCAGATCCACAGCCCAGTGCTTCAATCAGGTCACGCAGTTCCTGATTGTTGCGCAATTTTTCTGCGGTGGCGCTGGCAACGTTAAGAATCTTCCCGCGCAGGGGCAAAACGGCCTGTGTTTCACGGTTACGGGCCTGTTTGGCCGAACCACCAGCCGAGTCGCCCTCCACCAGAAAGATTTCTGTATCCGGGGCAAACTCCTTGGTGCAATCCGTTAGCTTGCCGGGCAGGCGCAGGCGGCGTGTCGCACTTTTGCGCGGTGTTTCCTTCTGCTCCTTACGGCGCAGGCGTTCTTCCGCACGTTCTATGGCAAAGCCCAGCAGTGTATCGGCTTGTGGCGGGTTTTGTGCCAGCCAGTGGTCAAACCTGTCACGCAGAGCCGTTTCCACCAGCTTGC
Source organism: Acetobacter sp. AC2005 (assembly GCF_037901235.1). Lineage (NCBI taxonomy): Bacteria > Pseudomonadati > Pseudomonadota > Alphaproteobacteria > Acetobacterales > Acetobacteraceae > Acetobacter > Acetobacter sp. AC2005. The sequence goes on along the minus strand of NZ_CP149625.1, from coordinate 478,161 downwards.
TGGCACCAGATGAGGTGAGTTTTTCCTTGGTCTGGCCCTGAAACTGCGGATCACGAATAAATACGGACAGCCGCCCGGCACTCATGCCCAGCACATCTTCTGCCGTAATGGCGGAGGCTTTTTTGATGGAGCGTTGGTCCCCCCAAGCGCGCAGGCCTTTTACCAGCGCGTTGCGGAATCCGGTTTCATGCGTGCCGCCCTGCGGGGTGGGGATGGTGTTACAGTAAGACACCAGAGAGGCCGGGCCGTTTTCTAAAAACGCTACGGCCCATTCCACCTTGCCGTTATCTGTGCCGTCTGCTGCGGGCGGCAGAGGGGCTTCTCCAGCCCACAGAGGGGTAAGCAGCGGGGCCTTGGGGCCAAGCTCGTCCGTCAGGCTGTCTGCCAGCCCACCGGGGAAGTGCAGGGTGGCTTCTGCCGGGGTTTCATCCCCCGCTTTAATCAGCGCCGGATCGCAGGACCAACGGATGGTGACGCCACGGAACAGAAACGCCTTGGAACGGCAAAGCCGATAGAGGCGGGAAGGCACAAACACATGCGTGCCAAAAATTTCCGGGTCTGGCTGAAAGCTGATCTGCGTGCCGCGCCGGTTGGGGGCTGCGCCCACTTTTTCCAGCTTGGTTACGGGTTTGCCGCGTTCATACACCTGTTTCCACACGGTGCGATCACGCGCAATTTCCACTTCCATACGGGTGGAAAGCGCATTCACCACAGAAGAGCCAACCCCGTGCAAGCCGCCGGATGTGGCATATGCCTTGCCAGAAAACTTACCGCCCGCATGCAGGGTGGTAAGAATAACTTCCAGCGCAGAACGATCGGGAAAGCGCGGGTGTGGGTCCACCGGAATACCGCGCCCGTTATCACGGATTGTCAGGCGGTTTTCCGTATCCAGCCGCACATCAATGGTGTTGGCATGGCCTGCCACGGCTTCATCCATGGCGTTATCAAGAATTTCCGCCGCCAGATGGTGCAGGGCACTTTCATCTGTGCCGCCAATATACATGCCGGGGCGGCGGCGTACGGGTTCCAGACCCTCCAGAACCTCAATGGCGCTGGCATCATAGGCCTGTGCAGCGCCTGCCTGCGTGCCCGGCTTGGCATCGCGGGTTTTGCCGGTGGAGGATTTGCGGGCTGGTGGGGTATTGGAAAACAGATCGCTCATGCGGGAAATCTGTCCCGCGTTGGCGCTGATTCGTCAAGCGTAGTGGTGAGGGGGCGGCAAGCTTTTAACAGCTTCCTTGCCAAAGCCCCCTTACCAGAAGGCTTTTTAGGCGCGGCGTGTGGTACGGCGGCGCGTAGTGGTATGCGTTGTGGAGCGGGAAGCAGAAGGCGCTGCGCAGGTTTCAAAAGAAGCAGGCTGCGTCACGTCCTTTGCATCGGAATAGCTGGAAAGATCTTCCCCGCTTTCCAGTGCGTTCACTTCATCAAACATGGCAAGGCGCTGCTGGCAGAAAATGGTGCCAGACTGCAGGCCACGTTCAGACTGCACATTGGCCAGCTGCGTGATGTAATCATCATGCTCCTGCTGGGCACGGCGGCCATAGGTGGTGCGGAAGTAGCCGTTCAGGCGTTCTTCTTCCCGCAGAAGGGTGGTGCGGAACTTGGCCACGAATGAGTTGTACCGATCCTGCGCATTGCAAGACAGCGCAGTTACCATCAATTCGCTTTTAAGGCCCTGCACGTTAAAGGCTTCGTGCGCAGGGGAGTGGCCACATTCGCTGGCGGCAAAGGAAGCCGAGCTGTGCAGAACGCCCGCGGCAAGAACCCCCGCGGCAAGGAAACGGGAAAAGGACATAGTACCTCCGACAGATGCTGGGAAGGGAATACCGCATTCACGCAAGAAAGAAACCGGTATTTTTTCATACCGTCTGCCTGCTTTGGCAGTTGCGGGTAAGCCAGCATGTTATTTTGGCGTAAAAGTTGGGAAAATAAGCGGCTCTGTTTAACAGAATATTTGCGGTTAAAAGATGTTTTCGCGCATTTGTGTGAAAGTTGATATGCGACAAGCTGCCCAGCTGTGCTGTATGCCTCTTCCTTCCTGCTGCGGGATGTTTTAAAGGCAAATGCGAATCACGCTTTGTGGGTAGGGGGCAGATGCCCGGTTTGGGCCTCTTTCCATTCACCTCTGAAGCGTGCACAAGAGATTGCAAGTTTTAATTGATACAACAGAAGCGGAGCTGTCGAGTGCGCTTACGAGGAATTGCCGGTTTGGCGCTAACTGGTGGGATGCTTGCCGGCTGTGCAACAACGGGCGGCCCTATTCATATCGGGTCCCCCAATCCCTTTGGGTATCTTAAAAAGTCTGCCGTGTGCAGCACAACGCCTATCAAGAAAGAGGCTGACGGCTCCCTTTCCACCACCATGACCGTGCGGTCTGATGATGGTCTGTGCGAAGTGCTGGTAGATCAGCCCGGTGGCAAGCCGTATGCATCCTTTGGGGTTTCTCCTGCGCCAGAACACGGCAAGGCGTTCCTGTACACGCTGGATAGCGATACGCACGTAACCTACACCCCCACACTGGGTTATGCTGGGCAGGATACGTTTACGGTTATCCTTATTCCCGGCCCCGGCCAGCAGCGCACACGCCTGACAGTAACCGCTCAGGTAGATGCAACCGGCGTGGTTATTCCGCACCCGGCTGTAGCAGCGCCTGCAGTGGAAGCTCCTAAAAAGAAAGCAGTGGTGCGCAAGGCTGTTACGCGTAAGCGCTAATCTGCCCTGCTACCCAACTTTTGGGTGATGACATAAAAAAAACGGTGCCCCAGAAATGGAGCACCGTTTTTTTATGCCGTGACGCTGCGGGCAAAACCCGGTAGCGCGTTGGGCCGAATAGAAATTAAATGGAAAACGTAATGGGCTCGGCCAGCGGGCGTTTGAGACCAGCGGATTCTGCCTGTTTTACCAGATCATCCAGCGTGGTCTTGTTCATCTGCGTAATCAGTTTCTGATCAAACTTATCCCAACACGGGGCCAGAACTTTCTGGAACAACGCACCCTGTGGGCCATCATTGGCATCAGCATCTGTGTTCAACACAGCTTCAATAATATCCACCAAGGAAATATCGCGCCGGGGGCGGCCAAGCCGATAACCCCCACGTGGGCCACGAATGCTTTCCAGCAAACCAGAACGGGAAAGAGCCTGAAGCAGTGGTTCTATGCCACGCCGCGCCAGTTCGGAGCGTTCTGCAATATCAGCAGCACTTACCGTGCCGGAACGCCCGGCGTAAAACGCAACATCCAGCATAATAAGAACGGCGGTCATGGCTCTATCACGACGGAGGATCATGCAAAACAGTCCCTGTCCTGGTTGGGGTATGGTTGATCATGTTTTATTTCCAGATCTTATGTTCAGTATAGCAGCACAGATATGGTTTATCTACGCTATAAATTCGTATTATATGGTGCTTAGAATTGTAAAACAGACATGGGAGAGTTTCTAATGCCAGCATCAACGCAGGAAAAAGCGGATTACGGCTTTGCCGCACCCAGAGGGCGGGTTTACGAGTCTGTCCTTAATCTGGTGGGGGGCACGCCGCTTGTTGCGTTGCCACGGCTGACACAGGAAGATGAGCTGAAAGCCCGCGTGCTGCTGAAGCTGGAATTTTTTAACCCGCTTGGGTCTGTCAAAGACCGGATTGGCACCGCCATGGTGCTGGATGCTGAACGCAAGGGCCTGATTACACCGGGCCGCACCCTGTTGGTAGAACCTACATCGGGCAATACGGGTATCTCTCTGGCGTTTGTAGCGGCTGCACGGGGCTACCGGTTGATTGTGACCATGCCAGAAGGGGCCTCTATTGAACGGCGCCGTATGCTGCGCCTGATGGACGCGCAGGTGGAACTCACCCCCGCACGTTTGGGCATGGCCGGTGCCATTGCGCGTGCGAACGAGATTCTGAACGAAACCCCGGATGCGTGGATGCCAGATCAGTTTGATAATCCGGCAAACCCCGCAGTGCATGCCGCCACCACGGCAGAAGAAATCTGGGTAGATACGGATGGCAAGGTGGATGTGGTTGTGGCCGGTGTTGGCACAGGCGGCACGGCCACGGGCATTGCAGAGGCCCTAAAGCCCCGCCGCAATACTCTACAGGTTTTTGGTGTGGAACCGGCGGAAAGTGCGATTCTGAATGGTGATGAACCCGGCCCCCACGGTATTCAGGGTATTGGCCCCGGTTTTTGCCCTGCCACGCTGAATACAAAGCTGCTGGATGGTGTCATCACCGTTTCTGAGCGTGAGGCCATTGCCGCGGCGCGCCGTTGCGCCCGTCTGGATGGTATTCCGGTAGGTATTTCTTCCGGCGCATCCTTGCATGCCGCATTACAACTGGCCGGGCAGGATGAATACAAGGGCAAGACCATTGTAGCCATTGCGCCTTCCTTTGCTGAACGTTACCTGTCCACCCCTCTGTTTACCGGTCTGTAAGGCCGGTTTTCAGCTATCAGGTTTAGCCGTTGGCCACAAAAAAGCCCGTTCGGCCATGTGGCCAACGGGCTTTTTTGAAGCTGTAAAGCTGAAGCCGATTTTTAGCGGAAAATAATTTCCACGCGCCGGTTCTGGGCTTCCTTGGTGTTGGGGCCCGTTGTGACCAGCGGATGTGTTTCACCATATCCGTGAATATCAATGGTGGTGCCCGGTACGCCATCACGCATCAGTTCGGCTTTCACCACTTCTGCACGGCGGAGAGAAAGCCGCATATTGTATTCTTCACCCGCTTTCTGGCCGGGGTGGGCGGAGGAGTTATCCGTATAGCCAGAAACCGTAATGCGGGTTAGCGCCACATGGGCGGCTGCCTGTGCGGCTACGCCAACAATGGAACGCGCCCGATCTGTAAGGTCGGATTTATCCCAATCAAAGAACACCAGATAACTGCGGGCAGCTGCCGGGGCGGGTGCTGCCACAATAGGTGCTGGCGGTGGGGGCGGCGGGGCCGGATTGAATTCATACCGCAGCCCCAGCATGAGGGTGTGGTTGAAATCGGTTTTGGTATCGTGGTGCCCGCTGGAGAACTGATACGGGTGTGTCTGGTTGATGCTGTTGATGGTGCCGCCAATGGTACCCCATGACGTAGCGCCATGAGATTGCGGGCCAAGCATGGTCCAGAACCGATATTCCGCTGTGGCAGAAAGCCCTACAACCCACGGAATGGGGAAGGCGAGGCCAAAAATGCCCTGATAGGCAAAGTTGCCAAACGTGCCGCCCATTTTTTCTGCAAGCTGGTTGCCCGGTGCGGTTACGGATGTGCGCATGGCTGTCCAGCCATAGCCAATACCGGCCCCAAAATACGGGAACAACCAAGGCTTGCCGATATCCAGATCAAACAGGGCGTTGGCCATAACGCCATAGGTCTGGCGGCGGCCATCTGCACGGCTGTTGAAGGTGTTGGTGACAAACCGCTGGTAACCCATGCTGCGGTAATCGCCTTCAACTTCCACACGGAAGCCGTTGCCCAAACCCCAACCGATGGAGCCAATACCCGCAGCGCCCGTGCGCCAGCGGTCTCGCCCATCAGGAAACTGGGCGGACGTACGTACGCGCTGATCCTGGTTAAAGGTAGCACCACCTTCACCTGCAATATAAAGCCCCTGCACAGGCTGGGCTTTTGCGGTTACGGCAGCACACAACAGAAGCCCCGCGGCCAGCGGCGCAGAAAGCAGCGTTTGCGCAAGCAATTTCTGGCGCGGCTTCATGGTCTTCTCCCTGCTATGGCAGTAGTCGCGCGATACGTCCGGCATCGCATCTAATAGTACGAAGGCACACATGCTTGCCTTCTTTGCTGTAAAGTTGCCCGCTGTGCAACAGGTAGAACGGCCAGTTGACACAAACAGACGGGATTTATGTGTAATAAATGCCGCAGGCGTGTGCGATAAGCCACAATTAAGGAAATTGTATCAGAGCAGTATTGCTTCAAACGAAGGGCTGAAGCTGTCCGATTCAATTTCCAGAACCCATAAGTCGGGGTCAAACTTAACCTGACGTTCTATAAACTTCTGAATCTGTTCCGCATCAACGGGCGTATTACCTGTGGCCCGCAGCCATGCGGGGTCTCCTTCTGGGGTGCGCGTCTGGCTTAAAACCACGCCAGAACCGTTGCGCGCCGCCAACACGACCAGAATTCCCCCTGCGTCCGGGTCTCCCTTGCGCAACAGCATGGCGGAGCTGCCATCCTGCCCGCTTTGGCGGAGTATGGCGCGGGCCATGATATCGGTTTTAAGGCGGGGTGAGGGTGTCATGTATCCTGCCTTATGGGGCTGCGGAAATCTGGGGAGATGTGACAGCATCATCCGGGATGGCGTTGATGGCGGTTTTATACCATTCCGGATTCTCCAGCACGTTACGTGCCACGTTCACATCCCGGTCAGTGCCCAGAGCGGCGGGGCAGGTTTTACGGATGGCCATGATCTGTGAAACGGGAATCGGAAAGCGCGCGTTGCGAGATGCCGTAATGGCAGCCTGATTGGCCACTTGCCCCTCTGCCAGATTGTGCAGGTTTTTTTCTACATCTGCAGCACCAAGGCTGGTGCAAACCTGTGGCATCACGCCAAGGCCCTGCAACGGCCAGCGCAATGGGGCTATCACGCGGCTCCATGTTACAAACAGCTCACCTTCATCGGGCAACTGGGCTACGGTTTGCACCAAGCCTTTGCCCAATGTGGCGCTGCCAATCACCACAGCGCGGCGATGGTCCGCCAAGGCTGCGGCCAGAATTTCTGCGGCACTTGCCGTACGTCCATCCACCAGAATGGCAATGGGCAGGCCGTTTGTCATATCTCCACCCTGTACAGCCCAGATATGGTTGGCCTGCGCATCTCGCCCGCTGGTTACGGCAGCCACACCTCTATCAAGCAGCAGGGCGGCCGCGGTTACGGCCTGTTGCAGCACGCCGCCACGGTTGCCACGCAAATCTATAATCAGGCCTTTTAGGTGCGTATCCTGCACGGCCTGATCCAGATACTGGCTCATTTCCTCAGCAGTGTCGGAGGAAAAGGCCGTCACGCGCAGCACCACAATGGAGCCACTGGCAAAGGCAAATACGGTTTCTGGCGGTGTTTTGGCACGGCGCAGGGTTACGGTGCGGGCGCGGCGCTGGCCGGGTGTGAGCAGGCGCAGCACAACGGGGGTGTCTTCTTCCCCCCGCAACCATTCCATAACCATTTCGGGCGTTTTGCCTGCCGTTAAACGGTTGTTGACGGAAAGCAGCCGATCCCCCGTATCTACGGCGGCTGTCCACGCCGGACCGTTGGCATTTATGGCCGAGATAACAAGGTAGCGGCCACTTTGCCCAAGGCTGACACCAATATCTGCTTCTCCCCCTACGCGCGCGGCCCGGTCTGATGTGGCGGAACTGGGGCCAATGTAGCGGGAATAGGGGTCCAGATGGTTGAACAGCTCATCAAAAAAGGCCTGCACCAGTTCTTCGCGGCTGGTTGTGCGCACAATAAGAGAATGCGCACGGGCGGTATCCAGAAAATCAACGGCAATCTGTGCCCAATCATCCGCCGAGCCATCTGTGGGGGCCGGGCGGGAGAGCAGGCTGGTCTGGCCTGAAAGCAACTGGATGTTGGCCCCGCGGGAATCGAAAGACAGGGAAGGATCAAGCGCTGAAAGGCTGGCCAGCCCCCAAAGCGTGAAATCCCGATAACTATGCGCTTCCAGCGTGCGCGGCTGTAAAAACTGCAGCGCGGTGCTGATAACGGATTTAACCATCAGCATATCCGGCACTGGGGGCTTGTCTGGCACCGCAGCAGCAGAGGCAGGCTGCTGTTCAGCCACAGATGATGCTGATGCAGCCGCCTGCGTTGTGGAGGCAGACCCCGGAGCACTTTCTGGTGGTGGTGTATCGGATTTGCTTTGGGCGTGTAGCGGCGCAGGCTGGCAAAAAAGCAACACAGCCAGCACCATGCCCGGCAAGGCACGCGGCAGACCACGCACAAACCAGATGGCGTTTTCAGTGCTCATATACGGCATCAGTCAGCATCAGCGTACCCCGTGCCGGGCAGGTGCCCGCCAAGGTAACTGAAAGCACAGCCCCACTTTGCACGTGGGGGTGATGTGCCGAGGCATGGGTGTGCTGCGAGTCGTCATTCATCCCTGTGCGATCCGGAAAAGCTGACCATGCAAGGAAAGACGGAGTTCCGGTTTTCGTCAATCTCACCCGCAAGCCATGCCGTGTTGCTGTCATGACATGGACGGACATTCTCTGGCCAACAAACGGGGCAAGAAAGAGGGCGGCCAGCCGATTCAGACTATCCTGCATGATGGTAGCTGCCCGGCGTTCTGTAAAGTTCAGGTGTGATGCCAAAGCCACATCGGGCGCACAGCCATATGTGTTGGACTGCGCAGAGGAGACGTTTGCAGAGGTTAAGGCACGGTGTGCCAGCAGATCGGCATAGCGGCGGATGGGGCTGGTAAAATGTGTGTAGTGCTCCAGCCGTAGGCCATAATGGCGTGCAGCAAGGGTGCTATAGCGTGCCATGGGGCGTGGGCTATCTGGGCTGGGCTGCGCATGGGTGCGGAATAGTGCTGGCAATGCCTGCGCTTGCAATTTTTCCGCCGCGATCTGATTAGCCAGAATCATGCACGCCGCCACCATATAATGTGCTTCCTGAGTGTTACGCGGCACAAAGGCACAGGGTTGCCCGGTGGTATCAAACTGTACGCTCCAACCCGTTTCTTCCCGCTCCATCACACCGCGCTGCGTGGCGGCCTGCCGAATCATAGCCCTTACCTTGCGCAGCGTAGGAAGTAGGGCAGGCGGCAACTGGGCGGCAGGATGTTCGGGCGGCAAGGTGGGCGGATGTGCTGGTGCATCAAATACGTGCTGCACGGCCTCATATGTCAGGCGGGCTGCGCTTTGCATGATCCCGCGGCTGATTTGGGCAGAAACCACATGCCCTTGCGGGGAGATGTGCATATCTACAAACACACAAAGCCGATCCTGCCCCGGTAGAAGGGAACACGCCTGCGCAGAAAGTGCCAGTGGCAGCATGGGCACCACTTTGTCTGGCAGATAGATGGAATTGCCCCGTTCTCGCGCTTCCTCATCCAGCGCGGAGCCGGGCTTTACCCAATGTGCTACATCGGCAATGGCTACGATAAGATGAAAGCCATCGGCCGTTTGTTCGGCCCAGAGTGCATCATCAAAATCATGCGCTGAGGCATCATCAATGGTGATAAGCGGCAGGTGCCGTAAATCTGTGCGGCCAGAAGGTGCTGGTGTGTCCTGTAAAGCGGCATTGTGCTGTGCAATCTGCCGGGCTTCGGCCTCGGCCTGTTCTGAAAATGCAGTGGGTGGATGATGGATCAGCAAGCTCAGGCGTGAGGGCATGCCTGCATCATCAGCGCACCCCAAAACGCTATGTACACGTCCAGCATAGATGCCATCGGGCAGGGCATGAGGCGTTGCAAGCCCAATCTGCCCTAGCGTGAGCGGGAGAGAACTTGCGTTTTCTTCTGGCGTAAGCGGCAGGTTTAACCGGGCATCACATGGCAGCAGCAGATGTTCTGGTGCGCTGGCGGGGGTAACGGGTAGGTTGTTATCAAGCCGGGTGAGCAGCCGCAGGCCGCGGGCCTCGCGCTTTTGGGTGCCCGTTGCCGGGCGCAGGCGCACAAGCACGATATCGCCGGGAAAGAGATACGGCGTATCCGGCGGCTTTATCAGCAATATAACGGGGCGGGAGAGTGCATCATCGGCCAAAAAGCCAGCCGCGTTGCCATCATCCCGAATATAGGAAACCCGCATACGGGCCACATCCGGCAAGCCGATGGAGGCCTTGAGAGTGCCGGGTGCAAGATCAAGCAAATCCCCCGCAACAGCCATATCGTGCAGCAGGGTGCGTATGGCGGCCTTTTGCCGCATGGGAAGCTGGAAGTTGCGCAGAATATCCGTGAGCCCGGTGGCGGCTCCGGCGCGGCTTTCAAGAAAAGCCCGTAGCTCCTGCACAGATGGCAGGGCAGAAGCGTACGGGCTTGCCGACATGATGAATTACTCGGTCTCGGCTTTTTTCTTGCGTGTTGTGGTGGTGGCCTTCTTTTTAGCGGGCGCCTTTTTCTTGGGTGCCGCTTTTTCCTCACCTTCTGCATCAGCCTTGGCTGTGCTTTTGGTTGCGGTTTTCTTTTTGGCCGCCGTTTTGGTGGTGGTGGCCTTCTTTTTGGCGCCAGCCTTGGCTTTTAGGGGCTTGCCCTTATCTGCCAACAAGGCCACGGCCTCATCCAGCGTTACGGCATCCATATCCGTGCCGCGCGGCAGGGTGGCCACTATCTGACCATGCTGCACATACGGGCCAAAACGGCCCTTACGCACCATAACCGGTTCGCCATCCTTGGGGTGCACGCCCAGATTGCGGATGGAAGCCAGCTTTTTAGCCAGCGCATCCACAGCGCGGTTCAGGCCGATGGTCAGAACATCATCGTCCTTGTCCAGCGAACCATACACCGCGCCCATTTTTACAAACGGACCAAAGCGCCCAAGCCCGGCCTGAATGGGCTCACCCGTTTCGGGGTGAATACCAATAAGGCGCGGCAGGGAGAGCAGGCCAAGGGCCTGATCCAGCGTAATGCTTTCCCCATTGATGTTTTTGGGCAGGGAGGCACGTTTGGGCTTGGCCTTTTTGTCTTCCGGGTTAGGTTCACCCTGCTGCACATACAGGCCCCACGGGCCTTGGCGCACGGTAATATCCTCACCCGTTTCCGGGTTCTGGCCCAAAAGGCGCATGCCATCCTTAAGGGCGGCATCATCACCTTCTTCTGCGCTATCAGCCGTTAGGCGGCGGGTGTATTGGCATTCCGGGTAATTGGAACAGCCAATAAACGCACCATAACGGCCCAGCTTCAGCCCAAGGCGGCCTGTGCCGCAGGAGGGGCAAATCCGTGGGTCTGATCCATCCGCCCGTTCGGGGAAGAAGAATGGCCCCAAGTCTTTATCGAGCGCATTGAGCACATCGGTAATGGTGAGTTCCTTGGTACCGGAAACGGCTTTGGAAAAATCATTCCAGAACGCGGCCAGAACCTGCTTCCACTGCGCACGGCCACCGGAAATATCATCCAGCAGTTCTTCAAGGCTGGCGGTAAAGCCCGTATCCACATACCGCTCAAAGAACGAGACAAGGAAGGCCGTAACCAGCCGCCCGCGTGCTTCGGGAATAAAGCGGCGGTTTTCTAGGCGCACATAGCTGCGGTCCTGCAACACGGTCAGAATGGAAGCGTAGGTGGATGGGCGACCAATGCCCAGCTCTTCCATTTTTTTCACCAGCGATGCTTCGGAATAACGCGGCGGCGGCTGGGTGAAGTGCTGCTCGGCATCCACCTTTTCGCGCTTGAGCGGGTCTTTTTCCTGCATGCTGGGCAGCATGCGGGCATCATCATCCGCCGCTTTTTCCGTATCATCGCGCCCTTCACGGTAGAGCTTGAGAAAGCCCTCAAACGTGATGATGGAGCCATTGGCACGCAGCACGGTCTGGCCGGAGGGGCCTGCAATATCTACCGCTACCTGATCCAGCGATGCGGATTCCATCTGGCTGGCAACAGCACGCTTCCACACCAGTTCGTACAACCGGCGCTGGTCATTGTTCAGGAACCGGGCAACGGATTCGGGCGTGCGGGACACATCGGTCGGGCGCACGGCTTCATGCGCTTCCTGCGCGTTCTTGACCTTGGAGGTATAGATACGCGGCTTGGCAGGCACGTATTCGGTGCCAATTTTCTGGCCGATATGCTGGCGGATAGCGTTAATGGCTTCCTGCGCCATCGTCACGCCATCGGTTCGCATATAGGTGATCAAACCTACGGTTTCACCGCCCAGATCCATCCCTTCATAAAGCTGCTGGGCGGTGCGCATGGTGGTTTGCGCGCTCATGCCCAACTTGCGGGAGGCTTCCTGCTGCAAGGTGGAGGTCGTGAATGGCGGTTGCGGGTTACGGCGAACCTTGCGGCGTTCGATAGATTTTACAGCAAGGTTTTCAGCTTCCACCGCCTTTTTGGCGGCCTCGGCCAGTTCCGCATTGTGCAGATCAAACTGATCCAGCTTTTTGCCGTTCAGATGTGTCAGCCGTGCGGTAAAGGCAGCACCTGCGGGGGTGAGCAGCGATGCAATAACGCTCCAGTATTCCCGCGGTTTGAAAACCTCAATCTCGGCTTCGCGCTCACAGATCAGGCGCAGCGCCACAGATTGCACACGCCCCGCACTGCGAGAGCCCGGAAGCTTGCGCCACAATACGGGGGAAAGCGTAAAGCCCACCAGATAATCCAGCGCCCGGCGGGCCAGATAGGCCTCAATCAGCGGGAAATCCAGATCTCGCGGGTGCTCCATGGCGTAGCGGATGGCGGACTTGGTAATTTCGTTAAACGTAACGCGCTGAACGTCCACACCTTTCAGGGCTTTGCGTTCTTCCAGCATGGCGCGCACATGCCACGAAATGGCTTCACCCTCACGGTCCGGGTCAGTGGCCAGATACAGTCGGTGGGCCCCTTTAAGTGCTTTGGCAATGGCGGCAACCTGCTTCATGCCCCGCTCATCAGACTGCCACTTCATGGCAAAGTCTTCATCCGGCAGCACGGAGCCATCCTTGGGTGGCAGATCGCGCACATGCCCGAAGGAGGCCAGCACCGTGTAGCCATCACCCAGATATTTGTTGATCGTTTTTGCCTTTGCGGGCGATTCGACCACAACAACGTCAGTCATACTCTCTCCGACCTGCCTGCAAGCAGCACTTACCCTGCCGTTTCTGCCTGATTATCCGCCAGACCGACCATGCCCCCAGAATAAGTGGAGACGCAGCCCGAAAGCTCAAGTTCCGTGAGCGCGACAAGCACGGCAGAAGCCGAGAACTGGCAGCGCCTAATCAGATCGTCAACCGCTATGGGCGTAAAGGAGAGGAGCGAAAGCAGGTTTTCACGCACATCTTGCGCGGTGGAAGCCGCTGAAAAATGCGGTTTTAGGGGGATTGGCTCTTTTTCATCCACATTTTGGGGAGAAGCAAAAAATGTAGGCTCAGGAGGGTCTGAAACAAAAGGCAGACCGGTTTGAGCAGGGGATGCAGATTTTTTCTGGCGTGGAGCAGAAACGCTGGAGAGGGGTACTGTAGAACCAGCAGGGAGAGGGATGACTGGTGGTAAATGCGGCAAAATATCTGCCACACTTTCTGTAAGAATAGCGCCGTTACGCAAAAGATTGTTACTGCCCCGGCAGCGCGGGTCTAGCGGTGATCCGGGAACGGCAAATAATTCCCGCCCGTAATCCACCACCATGCGCGCAGTAATAAGTGTGCCAGAATGGGGCGCAGCTTCCACCACCACACAGCCAAGGCCCAAGCCTGCAATAAGCCGGTTGCGGCGTGGAAAGTGGCGGGCCAAAGGGGCCGTGCCCAATGGGGCTTCTGTTACCACGGCACCTTTTTGGGCAATTTCTGCCTGAAGGCTGGCGTTTTCTGGCGGGTAGGGGCAATCCAGCCCGCCAGCAATGGCGGCAATGGTGCAGCCTTGCCGATGCAGCGCACCTTTGTGGGCAGCTTTATCAATACCGCGCGCCAAGCCGGAAATAACGCTTAGCTCAGCTTCAACCAGTTCTGTAGCAAGGCTTTCTGCCAGCCGCATACCTTGTGCCGATGCATTGCGCGCGCCCACAATGCTCACCCCCGCACGGCTGAGGCATGAAACATCGCCCAGAACACTCAGCACAGGTGGCGCATCTGGAATCTGGCGTAAAAAGGCAGGGTAATCTGCATCAAAAAGTGTGAGGAAACAGCCACCCATCTGCAAGGTGGCGTCTATTTCGCGCATCACCACATCCATGGGCGGTATAACCGGTTGGTTACGCCCGCGCACAGGCAGATAAGGCAGGGCTTCCAGCGCTTCTGCGGCAGAGCCGTATTTATCTACCAGTTTCCGCCATGTGCGGGGGCCAACCTGTTCGGTACGTGCCAGACGAAGGCAGGCGGGCAGGGATGTCATGCTTGGGTAATCAGGCAGCCAAATTGCAGATCACGGCTTTTTTTCGCCAATCCGCGGCTCTTTTCCGCTGAAAATGCGGACAATGTTTTCATGATGCCGCGCAATCACCAACACGCTGATAAGCACCGCAGCCAAAGGCTTGGGGGAAGCCTGAAAGGAAAAGCCATAAAGTGCCAGCAACACCACCGGCATGATGATGAAGGCAGCCAAAGCCCCGGCAGAGGAAATACGCGTGAGCTTGGCCACACCCAGCCACGTGGCGCAGCCAGCCAGCCCGGTAAGCGGAGAAAGAGCCAGCATGGCACCCAGCCCGGTTGCAACACCTTTACCGCCCTTAAACCCCAGAAATATTGGGTAGCAATGCCCCACCACAGCGGCCAGAGCGGCCACGGTTACGGTGCGGTCTGAAAAATCAGGCGGGGTCATAATCCAGGCAATGGCAACCGCCAGAAAGCCCTTGGCTGCATCCAGCAGCAGCGTTGCGGCGGCCAGATCCTTACGGCCTGTGCGCAAGACATTGGTAGCCCCGATATTGCCGGAACCGATTTTGCGCAAATCTCCCGCACCAGCCAGATTGGTGAGGAGCAGGCCAAAAGGCACGCTGCCCAGCGTGTACCCCATGAACGCCATGGCCGCGACAAGCTTTAAGGCATAGGGAGGCAGGGATTCCATTATGCCTGCCCTGCCTCATACACCCGGCGGCCTGCTTTCCATGTGCCCAGCACACGGCCTTCTAACGGGCGGCCATCAAAAGGTGTGTTTTGTGCACGGCCCGGCAGTTTGCCGGCTTCCACCAGCCAGCTTTGTTCGGGGTCGAAAAGGCACAGATCAGCCGCAGCCCCTATAGCCAGCGTGCCGCATTCTGCACCAAGCAACTGCGCAGGGCGATGGGTGAGCAGGGAAAGTGCCTGAGGCAGCGTGAGCGTGCCATCATGCACACGTGCCAGCGTAACACCCAGAAGCGTTACCAAGCCTGTGCCACCGGTTGCGGCCTGCGCAAAGGGCAGGCGCTTGTCATCCGCATCACGCGGGAGATGGTCCGAGCCAACGGCGTCTATGGTGCCATCAGCCAGCGCGGCGCAAATGGCCAGCCGATCATCCTCGCTCCGCAATGGGGGGGAGAACTTGGCGTAGGTGCGGAAATCACCAATCGTGTTTTCGTTCAGATCAAAATACGGCGGCGCGGTATCACAGGTTACGTTCAGCCCGCGTTCCTTGGCTTGGCGGATAAGGGCCACGCCTTCACCGGTGGAAACATGGGCAAAATGCAGGCGTCCGCCCGTAAGTTCTGCCAGACGAATATCCCGTGCAATCATGATGGCTTCTGCCGCGGCCGGAATACCGGGCAGGCCTAGCCGTGTGGCCAAAGCCCCAGCCGTGGCGCAGCCTGAGCCTGCCAGCGAGGGTTCTTCTGGGTGCTGCACAATCATGGCCCCAAAGCCGCTGGCGTAGGAAAGGGCCAGCCGCATCAGGCGTGCGGGGTCTAGCGCACATGCGCCATCTGTAAAGGCTACGGCACCGGCTTCGTGCAGCAGGCCAATTTCTGCCAGTTCCTTGCCTTCGCACCCTTTGGTAAGGGCACCGTAGGGCAAAATGGTAATGGCTCCGGTTTCTTCCCCACGGGTGCGGAGCATGCGCACAAGGGCCGGGTTATCTATGGCCGGTTTGCAGGTGGGCAGCACGGCAAGGGTGGTAATGCCCCCAGCAGAAGCGGCCCGTGCGGCGGAAGAAACGGTTTCACGGTATTCGTATCCCGGTTCACCAATTTCTACGCGCATGTCCACAAGGCCGGGGCATAGCACGGCATTTTTGCCATCAATAACGGTGGCTTCTTCCGGTGCACCTTCGGCACCGGCTTTATCCGTGCCGGCAATCACACCATCGCGCACCAGCAGGCGGCCGGGTTGGTCCAGCCCGGATGCGGGGTCTATCAGGCGGACGTTTTCAAATAAAAGGGTATTCATGCGGCGGGCCTGCTGCGGGTAAGGCGGTCCAGAACGGCCATGCGTACGGCAACGCCCATTTCAACCTGTTCCTGAATGACGCTCTGGCTGGAATCAGCGACAAGACTGTCTATTTCCACCCCACGGTTCATGGGGCCGGGGTGCATAACCAGCGCATTCTTGCGGGCCAACTGCAACCGGCGCTGATCCAGCCCGAAAAAGCGGAAATATTCACGCGCGCTGGGGATAAGGCCGGAGGACATGCGCTCACGCTGCAAACGCAGCATCATCACCACATCCACGTCCTGCAGGCCTTCTTCCATATTGTGGAAGATTTCCACCCCGCGCTGCTTCATGGCGCCGGGCACCAGCGTTGGCGGGCCAACAAGCCGCACCGTGCTGCCCATGCCTGTCAGCAGGAAGATGTTGGAGCGCGCCACGCGGGAATGTGAAACATCCCCACAAATGGCCACTTTCAGCCCACCCAACGTGCCCAAGTGGCGGCGAATGGTCAGCGCATCCAGCAGGGCCTGTGTGGGGTGCTCGTGCATGCCATCACCAGCGTTGACCACGCTGGCTTCCACCTTTTGCGCCAGCAGGGCCGGTGCGCCGGATTGAGAATGACGCACCACCAGCAGGTCTGTCCGCATGGCGTTGAGCGTTGCGGCTGTGTCCAGCAGGGTTTCACCCTTGTTCACTGAAGACTGGGCAACGGACATATTGATAACGTCCGCCCCCAAACGCTTGCCCGCCAGCTCAAAAGAGGTGCGGGTGCGCGTGCTGTCCTCAAAGAACAGGTTGATAAGGGTGCGCCCCCGCAGCACATCACGCGGCACCTTGCGGGAGCGGTTGAGCAGGGCATAGCTTTCGGCCAGATCCAGCAAAGGCTCGATCTGGTCGGGCGTCATGCCTTCCAGCCCGAGCAGATGCCGGGTGTGGCGGCCGGGAAAGCTAGCCATGCAGAACGGCTCCCAAACGGGCGAGGGTTTCATCCTTGCCCAGTGCTTGCAGGGTGGCATCAATGCCGGGGGAGGTGTTGGAGCCTGTTACGGCAGCGCGCACAGGCTGGGCCACCTTGCCCAGCTTCAACTCATGCTTTTCAGCAAAGTTGCGCAGGGTGGTATCAATGGCTTCTGGCGTAAAGTCCGGCACAGCGGCCAGATCACGCGCCAGTTCACCCAGCATGGTGCGGGCTTCTGGCGTCAACAGTTTTTGCGCTTTGTCATTAAACGTCAGCGGCACCTGACGGCCAAGGAAAGCCGCACTTTCTGCCAGTTCCACCAGCGTGCGTGCGCGTTCCTTCAGCCCCGGCATCAGGGCGGCCACGCGTGCGCGGGTGGTTTCATCCACGCTTACGCCGTCCATCTTTTTAAAGCGTTCCATTACATCATTGGTCAGGCGTTCATCATCCGCCTGCCGCAGCCATACGGCGTTGATGTGCAGCAGCTTGGCGTAATCCATGCGGGAAGGAGAGCGGCCAACGCCATCAATATCAAACAGCTTGATCTGCTCTTCACGCGAGAGGATTTCCGCATCCCCGTGGCCCCAGCCCAGACGCAGCAGGTAGTTGCACAGAGCTTCGGGCAGGTAGCCCATTTCACGGAATTCCACCACAGATTGCGCGCCGTGGCGTTTGGAAAGCTTGGCACCATCGGGGCCATGAATAAGCGGCAGATGCCCAAAGCGTGGCAGATCCCACCCCATGGCGCGGTAGATCATGGCTTGGCGGAAGGTGTTGGTCAGATGGTCATCACCACGGATCACGTGGGTAATGGCCATATCGTGGTCATCCACCACAACGGCGTGCTGATAGGTGGGTGTGCCATCGGACCGCAGGATGATCATGTCATCCAGTTCGGCATTGGCAACGCGCACTTCACCCTGCACGAGGTCATTAATTGTGGCTTCCCCTTCACGCGGGGCTTTAATACGCACGGCAAAAGGTGCGCCAGCCGGGGCTTCGGATGGGTCACGGTCCCGCCACATGCCGTTATAGCGCGGGGGCAGGCCTTTGGCCTTGGCGTCCTCACGCATTTGGTGCAGCTCTTCAGGCGTGCAGTAGCATTTATAGGCCAGGCCCTTTTCCAGCAGCTCAAGGGCCACTTCCCGGTGCCGATCCTCGCGCGAGGACTGGAAAACGGGTTCTTCATCCGGTTCAATCCCCATCCAGGCCAGACCGTCAAAAATAACGTCTACAGCCTGTTGGGTGGAACGCTCACGGTCGGTATCCTCAATACGCAGGAGGAACTCGCCGCCGTGATGACGGGCAAAGAGGAAATTGAACAGGGCTGCGCGGGCGTTGCCAATATGCAGCAGGCCTGTAGGACTCGGAGCGAAGCGTGTACGGATGGTGGTCATGGGGTGGTTCCATACCATGCGCAAGCGCAAGGAGCCATATGCCACGCCTGATGTTACACCTGCATTCTTTACTTGTTCAGGAACAAAGGCAGCTGGTGCTGTGGGCACCGGTGGGCTTGGCGCTGGGTGCGGTGCTGTATTTTGGCCTGTTGCGTACAGAACCCAGCCTGCTGGAGGGTTTTGTGCTGCCGTGCGGTGTGGCTGTGCTGGCCAGCATTGCGGCGTGGTGTGTGCGTTATTCACTTTGGGGGCGTCTGCTCTGGGGCGGGTGCATAACTGTGGCCCTTGGGTTTGCCGCAGCTTGGGGTGGCACGCACAGGCATACGCCCATGCCCGATTTGCCCCGCTTTGCTACAGAAATATCCGGCACAGTGCAGGCCATAGCCCTGTTGCCACCAGTAGATGGTACGGATGCACCGTTTGAGCGCAGAGTAGATCTGGCTCAGGCCGTTTTTTACAATGCGTTAAATGACGGCATGCCGCCCTTACGCCGCGTGCTTTCTGTATATCTCCAACCCACGGATTCTGTTGCGTTACAGGTGGGCGATCATCTGCGCGTAAAGGCTCTTTTGCAGCCACCACCATTTCCAGCACTTCCCGGTGCGCGAGACAGGCAGTTTGAGGCATGGTTTGCCAATCAGGCGGGGAGTGGCCGGGCTTTGGGGCATGTGCAGCTTGTTGCAATGGTGCAAACGGGGCAGAGCCATAAACTGCAACTGTGGTTTGAAAGCCTGCGCGAACGCATGAATGCGCGCATCCACGCGGTTTTATCCGGCCCGGAGGGTGGCGTGGCGGCCACCGTGCTGGTTGGGGCTTCCGAAACTGTAGAAAAACAGGTGCGGGAAGATTTTGCAGCCTCTGGCTTGGCGCATCTTCTGGCTGTTGCGGGGCTGCATCTGGGTATTGTGATGGGCCTTGTTATGGCAGCAGGCCGCCTGCTTTTGGCTACAACAGAATACACAGCCTTGCGCTGGCCCTGTAAGGCCTTGGCCGCTTTATGTGCTTGGGGCGTAGGGCTGGTTTATGTGCTGCTTACGGGGGCACATCTTCCCGCCCAACGCAGCCTGTTAATGGCCGCAGTGGCCGTGTTGGGCATTGCGGCAGGGCGGCGTGTTGTTTCCATGCGCGGTTTGGCGGTG
The DNA here is from genome assembly GCF_037901235.1 of Acetobacter sp. AC2005. Classification (NCBI taxonomy): domain Bacteria; kingdom Pseudomonadati; phylum Pseudomonadota; class Alphaproteobacteria; order Acetobacterales; family Acetobacteraceae; genus Acetobacter; species Acetobacter sp. AC2005. The sequence continues at coordinate 458,773 of NZ_CP149625.1, read as the reverse complement.
GCGGCTTGTGTGCTGGTGCTGTGTATGCCGCAGATGGCGATGGGTGTGGCGTTTCAGATGTCCATGGCGGCGGTTATGGCGCTGGTGGCCGGGTATGAGGTGTTGCAGCCAAAACTTACGCGCTGGCGCGCCAGCACAACGGGGTTTGGGCACTGGCTGGCATGGCATGGTGCTGTTTTGGCATTAACCAGTGTGCTGGCAGGTTGTGCCACCTTGCCGGTGGCCATGGCGCATTTTGGCGTTATTCAGCCATTTTTTGTGGTGGCCAACATGGTGGCCGTGCCGCTGATGGCTGTGTGGATTATGCCGTTTGGCCTGCTAGCCCTGGGCTTGATGCCCCTGCATATGGATACCCCGTTTTTGTGGCTGATGGGCGCAGGTATCCGTCCCGTTATATGGCTGGCGCATATGGTGGCGCACTGGCCTGCCGCGCGCGTGGCTGTACCGCACATGCCGGGGTGGGGGGTGCTGGCCGTTATGCTGGGCTTGTGCTGGATATGTTTATGGCGGCAGTACTGGCGCTGGGGTGGCTGCGCCGGTTTGGTGTTGGGCATGGCAAGCCCATGGCTTGTGGTGCAGCCAGATGTGGTTATCAGCCCAGATGGTGGGCTGGTGGGGGTGCGGGATTCTGGCAAGGTCTATGTTATTGGCCAATCTCGTGCGCTGCGGCCCATTATGCAGGCATGGGGGCAATATTTTGCCCAACCCGTAGAGATGTTTCCGCCGGAGGGAGAAACGCCCGATGGCGCGCTAACATGCGGGGCAGAAGATACGCCAGATACCTGCGTGGCTCTGCTGCGCGGGCAGGATGTGGTGGTGCGCCGGCAGGATGCCTCGGACGGGCGAGAGCCATTGCCTGCCGGTATCTGCACGGGGGCGGATGTGGTTATCAGCACTGCCCCCTTACGCGCTTCCTGCCTGAATGTGCCGATAAGGCTGGATCGGTTTTCAGCGTGGGAAAACGGGGCAGAAGCGATATTTCTGCATAAAAGTGGCAATGTGGTCAGAACAGATCGTGCATGGCGCGGGCAACGCCCGTGGGTATTAAAGCCCGGTGGCCACGGTATGCCTGTTCTGCCACTGGCCCCTTCTGAATAAGTAAGGGGACTTACTCCGGCGTATCTTCAAACGCTTCCATCACGCGGCTGGAATAAACAAGTGCTGCCCCGGCATTTAGCGCCACGGCAACGCCAAGGGCTTCGGCAATTTCTTCCTTACTGGCACCGGCTTTTTTGGCGGCTGCAGAATGTACGGCAATGCACCCATCGCACCGGGTGGTAACGGCTACGGCCAGCGCAATCAGTTCACGCGTTTTGTCATCCAGATGCTTTTTTTCTGGCAGGGGTGTTTCCAGCGTTTGCAGCCCTTTAAGAGTGTTGGGTGTTAGGGACGCCAGCGTTTTGACATTCTGTGCCATGTTTGCACGGTAAGCAGTCCAGTCTGTCATGATCGCCTCTCTGAATTATGTGGTCTAAACCGATCACAACTGCATCAGATGTGGCGCTTTTTGTCACGACACGGTTAGGAGAGGCTTGTACGCTTGCGGAATGTGCGGTGGAGCCGTTATCGGGCAGGATTATGACACAGACAGACATGAACGGGGCATCAGCCGCAACACGGCTGGGGCCATTGGCAGTTTACCAGCAGCGCATTGCAGCAGGGGAACTCAAGAGTGATCCAGACCAGCTGCGTGTAATAACGCGGCTGAACACCTTGTGGCAGGAACTGGCAACCATGCCAGCTTTGGCTGCACCAAAGCCCGCGCAGGGGGTGGAAAGCAAGGCCAAAGGCTTGCTGGCCGGGTTGGCCCGCAGGTTGCGCCCGCAGGCAGATACATCTGCCACGCGCCCGGCGCGCCCGCGTGGGCTGTATATTGTGGGCCGTGTGGGGCGCGGCAAAACCATGGTGATGGATCTGTTCTACGCCTGCGCGCCCGTGCAGAAAAAGGAGCGCATCCATTTTTTGCGCTTCATGCAGGATGTGCACCGTGATCTGCATGATCTTAAAGCCGCCAACCCCAATATGGCAGACCCCATTCCGCCGCTGGCCAAAATCATTGCCAGCAAGGCGCAGCTTCTGTGCTTTGATGAGTTTCAGGTGAACGACATTGCCGATGCCATGATTTTGGGCCGGCTGTTTGAGGCCCTGTTTGCCAATGGGGTGGTGATTGTGGCCACCTCCAACACAGAACCTTCGCAGTTGTTTCAGAACCGCCCCGGCGCAGATGCGTTTAAACCGTTTATTGCCGTTATCCAGCGTGAACTGGATACGATTGAGCTGGATTCGCCGCGTGATTACCGCCGGGGGCGGGAGCAGGATCGTGAAACATGGCTTGTGCCTGCGGATTCTCAGGCCAAAAGCAGGCTGGACAGAATTTTTGCCCGCTATGCAGGAGATGAAAAGGCAGGCCCGGTGGACCTGAAGTTCAGCGGACGGGTGTTTGAGGTGGATCAGGCAGCGGGCCCGGTGTGCCGGTTTGATTTCAACTCTTTGTGTGGCAAGCCGCGTGGGCCGAACGATTATCTGGCGCTGGCCAAGCGCTTTCCGGTGGTGATTGTCGATAACATTCCAAGCATGGGGCAGGATGATGCCAACCTGGCCCGGCGCTTCATCACGCTTATAGATGCCTTGTACGACAACGGAAATCTGCTGTTTGCCTCGGCTGATGCCCAGCCCGACCAACTGTTTACAGATGGAGATGGCGCAGACGCATTTGCACGCACGGCATCACGTCTCGCTGAGATGGGAAGTGAAAGCTGGCTGGAGCATGGGGCGCAGGCTGCGCAACAGGCCCACAGCCTCGCTAGAGCGTGACATCCCACGCCCTTGTTCCCGCCACATACGCGGTCTAGCTCTTTGATACAGAACAAGCCGGAAGCGGGATGGCTTTCCGGCAAAAAGGACACAGGGGACGCTCCGCGCTATGGGGCGGAGTGAAGAAAAAATGGTCCGGTTTACGGTGGAGAACGACGCAATATCTGGCCAACGGCGCGTATGTGCCCCGTGGCAAGGAGGAATGTGAGATGGCGGTTTCGGACGTACTGGCAACCGCTCTTAACGGTGCCAATATCGCTTACCTTGCGGATCTGTATGCCCAGTGGGCCAAAGATCCCAAAAGTGTGGATCCGTCCTTCGATATTCTGTTCAGCTCACTGGGCGATGATGAAGCCGCAGTGCTGAAGGATGCCGTTGGAGCCTCTTGGGCGCCACGCCCTTCCATTATCACGGGGGATGAACCCGCACCTGCTCCAAAAGGAAAAGGTGGCCCGGCTGGTGGGTTGGCCGCGCAGGATAGTCTGGCCATTGCCCGGCTGATCCGTGCGTATCGTGAATACGGCCATCTGGAAGCCTCGCTTGATCCGCTAGGCCTGAAGGAACCTCATAAAACCGAGGAACTGGACCCCGCCACATACGGTTTTGGTGAAAAAGACCTGAACCGCGAAGTGTTCATTGGGTCTCTGCTTGATCCGTTGCTCAAGGGCAAGAACACGGCCAAGGTTTCCGAGGTTATTGCGGCACTCCGTTCTGTGTATTGCGAAAGCATTGGCGCGGAATACATGTATGCCCGTAACCACGAGCAGCGCGAATGGCTGCGCAAGCGGTTGGAAGGTGATAACTGGCGCGCCCACGTAACGGTGGAAGAGCAGAAGGTTATCTTGGCCAACCTGACAGAAGCCGAAGGTTTTGAGGCGTTCTGCCAAAAGCGCTACGTGGGTGCCAAGCGTTTTGGTCTGGAAGGGGGCGAAATCTCCATTCCATCCCTGCACGCCATTATTGATTCATGTGCCAGTCAGGGGGTGACATCCGTTGCCATCGGCATGGCGCATCGTGGCCGTTTGAACACGCTGGTTAACGTGGTGCGCAAGCCTTACGTGGCCATCTTTAACGAATTTGCCGGTGGCTCCTTCAAGCCCGACAATGTTGAAGGTTCTGGCGACGTTAAATACCACCTTGGCTCCTCCACAGATGTGGATGTGGCAGGCAAGGCGGTGCATATCTCGCTCCAGCCCAACCCTTCTCATCTGGAAGCGGTGGATCCGGTTGTGTGCGGCAAGGTGCGTGCCATTCAGGATGATGCGGGCGATACGGAAAAACGCCTGTCCAGCCTTGGCATTATCATCCACGGCGATGCCGCATTTGCCGGGCAGGGCATTGTTTACGAAACCTTCGCCATGTCCCAACTGCCGGGCTACCGCACGGGTGGCACCATCCATATGGTGGTGAACAACCAGATTGGCTTTACCACCAATCCGGAATGTGGGCATTCGGGTGTTTACGGCACCGATGTTGCAAAATCCATTGAAGCCCCCGTGCTGCATGTGAACGGTGATGATGCCGAGGCGGTAATTTACGTTTCTCGCCTTGCAGCAGATTACCGTCAGGCTTTTGCAAGTGACATTGTGCTGGATATCGTGTGCTATCGTCGCCACGGGCATAATGAAACGGATGAGCCAGTCTTCACTCAGCCGGTCATGTACAAAGCCATTGCCGCGCATGATACGCCGCACACGCTTTATGCAAAACGCCTTGTAAAAGCAGGTGTTGTGACGGATGACGAAGTGAAGGCCCAGTGGGATGCCTTCCACGCCAAGCTGGATGAAGATTACAAAGCTGCCCAGTCTTACAAGGTGAACAAGGCAGACTGGCTGGAAGGTGGCTGGAAAGGCCTGGTCGCTGCCGGGCATGATCCGGAACGCGCCTTCCCTGAAACGGGTGTTGCACTGGATGCGCTGCGCAAGATTGGCGAAGCCATTACAAAAGTGCCAGAAGGCTTCAACCTGAATTCCAAAATAGCCCGCCAGCTCAAGGCCAAGGCAAACATGTTCAGCACGGGTGAAGGGTTTGACTGGGCAACCGGTGAGGCTATGGGTTTTGGCTCCCTGCTGCTGGATGGCCACCGCGTGCGTCTTTCTGGTGAAGATTGCCAGCGCGGCACGTTCAGCCAGCGTCATGCCGTATGGACGGATCAGGTTAACCAGACACCGTTTACGCCGCTGAACCATATTCAGGACAAGCAGGCAAAAATCGAAATCTGGAACTCGCTTCTTTCAGAATATGGCGTGCTTGGGTTTGAATACGGATATTCCGTGCGCAACCCACAAACGTTGGTGCTGTGGGAAGCCCAGTTTGGTGATTTTGCCAACTGTGCGCAGGTGATTATCGATCAGTTCATTGCCTCGGGTGAAACCAAGTGGCTGCGTATGTCCGGTTTGGTCATGCTGCTGCCGCATGGTTACGAAGGGCAGGGGCCGGAGCATTCTTCTGCCCGTCTGGAACGTTATCTTCAGCTTTGTGCTGAAAATAACATGTTTGTTTGCAACATCACCACGCCAGCAAACTACTTCCACGCCCTGCGCCGCCAGCTCAAGCTGGATTACCGCAAGCCGATGATCTTGATGGAGCCCAAGTCTCTGCTGCGGCACAAACTTGCGGTTTCCGCTCTGGCAGATTTTGGCCCGGGCACACGCTTCAAACCCGTGATTGGCGAAATTGATGATCTGGGCGCCGATAACAAGGTGCGCCGCGTGGTGATCTGCTCTGGCAAGGTCTATTACGATCTGCTGGCCGAGCGCCGGGAAAAAGGCATTAAGGATGTTGCCATCCTGCGTCTGGAACAACTCTACCCTTTCCCGGAAGCAGCCCTTGCCGCCGAACTTAAGCGCTATCCTGAAGCAGACATTGTCTGGTGTCAGGAAGAAACGGAAAATGGCGGTGCATGGCATTTTGCAGACAGGCGGATTGAAGCAGCCCTTGTTGCCGCAGGCCATAAGGCCGGCCGCCCGCAATATGTGGGCCGCGCCGCAGCTGCCAGCCCGGCCACCGGCCTTGCCCGTATTCATGCGGCAGAGCAGGCGGATCTGGTTGAACGCGCATTGGGGCTGAAAAAGTCTGGCTGAACCGGATTAGGCTGAATTGAAGAAAATAGCCCGCAAATACGGGCGCACCCCCGGTGCCATTGCCAAAAGTTAAAGTGGTACCGGGGATTTAAAAGAAGATGGGGAACAGGATGTCTGTCGAGATCAAGGTGCCGACACTGGGTGAAAGCGTAACCACAGCAACCGTGGCCAAATGGCTGAAGCAGCCGGGCGAAGCGGTGCAGGCAGATGAACCGATTGTTGAGCTGGAAACAGATAAGGTGAGCGTAGAAGTTTCTGCGCCGCAGGCTGGTATTCTGGGCCCACAGGCTGCCAAGGAAGACCAGGAAGTGGAAGTAGGCGCACTGCTGACCACGCTGGAACCCGCCAAGGCCGGCGCTGCACCAGCCGCCAAAGCCGCTGCCCCGGAAAAGAAGGCTGAACCCGTGGCCGCTGCCGCTTCGGCAAAAGCAGCCGCACCAGCACCTAAGGCCGCAGCACCTGCTCCGGCAGTAGATGCCGGCGCAGCCCTGCCCGCAGCCCGCAAGATGATGGCTGAAAACGGCCTGAGCGCACAGCAGCTTGGTGCAGGTACGGGCCTTGGTGGCCGCATTACCAAGGGTGATGTGCTGGGCTTTTTGGCCAACCCGCAGGCTGCAACACCAGCCGCCGCCCCCAAGCCGCCGCGTAATGATGACCCGCGTGAAGAACGCGTGAAGATGACACGCCTGCGCCGCACCATTGCCCGCCGCCTGAAGGAAGCACAGAACACGGCGGCCATGCTGACAACGTTTAATGAAATCGACATGTCCGGCGCCATGGCGCTGCGTGCCGAATATCAGGACTCGTTTGTTAAAAAGCACGGTGTCAAGCTGGGCTATATGTCCATCTTCTCCCGCGCTGTTGTGGCTGCTTTGAAAGAGTTCCCGGCCATTAACGCAGAAATTGACGGTGATGATGTCATCTACCGTGATTTCGTAAACCTCGGCATTGCCGTGGGTGGGCCAAACGGGCTGGTGGTGCCGGTTATCCGTGATGCCGACAAGATGAGCTATGCCGAAATTGAAAAAACCATTGCAGGTTTTGGCAAGGCTGCGCGTGAAGGCACGTTAAAGCTGGATCAGCTTTCTGGCGGCACCTTCTCCATCACCAATGGCGGTATTTACGGTTCTCTGCTGTCCACCCCCATCCTGAACGCACCGCAGTCCGGTATTCTGGGCATGCACTCCATTCAGGAACGCCCGGTGGCCGTGAACGGGCAGGTGGTGATCCGCCCGATGATGTATATTGCCCTTTCTTATGATCACCGCATTGTAGATGGCAAGGAAGCCGTCAGCTTCCTTGTGCGGGTGAAGCAGAACGTGGAAGACCCACGCCGCCTTCTGATTGAAGTCTGATAGCGCGGTTGCCGAAGGGGTGAATACGTGCCCCTTCGGCCAATTTTTCTGCATATCCCTACGTGAGCGAGACGAGACCCATGCCTATTGAAATTAAAGTTCCCACACTTGGAGAAAGCGTTACGACCGCCACGGTGGGGAAGTGGCTGAAGCAGCCGGGTGAAGCTGTAAAAGTAGATGAACCAGTTGTTGAGCTGGAAACAGATAAAGTAAGCGTGGAAGTGCCTGCTCCGGCATCTGGCCGGCTTGAAAATCATGCCGTCAAAGAAGGTGATGAAGTAGAAGTGGGCGTTGTGCTGGCTACGCTGGAAGCCGGTGCCGCTGGTTCTGCACCCGCTGCAAAAGCGGCACCTGCTGCCAAGGCAGAGGAAGCCAAACCAGCCGCAGCCGCCGCACCTGCAGCGCAGGCCCCGGCAGAAACAGATTACGATGTGGTGGTTATTGGTGCTGGCCCCGGTGGGTATGTGTGCGCCATTCGTGCTGCACAGCTTGGTTTTAAAGTGGCGTGTGTGGAACAGCGCGCAACACTTGGTGGCACCTGCCTGAATGTGGGTTGTATTCCGTCCAAGGCGCTGCTTCAGTCTTCTGAAAACTATCATGCAGCCGGGCATGATTTTGCCGCGCATGGTGTGGTGATTGATAGCGTAAAGCTGGATCTGGCCCGTATGCAGGCCCGTAAGGCAGATATTGTGGGCGCCAACGTGAAGGGCGTTGAATATCTGTTCAAGAAGAACGGCATCACCTGGCTGAAAGGCCACGGTAAGGTGGAAGGCACAGGCCACCTGAGCGTGGATGGCAAGCCGGTAACTGCCAAGCACATTGTTATTGCCAGTGGCAGCAACAGCGCCAACCTGCCGGGCATTGAGATAGATGAGAAAGTGATTGTCACCTCCACCGGTGCGCTGGAACTTTCCGAAGTGCCCAAGCGCCTTGTGGTGATTGGTGGCGGCGTGATCGGTCTGGAACTTGGCAGCGTATGGGGCCGCTTGGGTGCCGATGTAACCGTTGTTGAATTCCTTGATCGTCTGGTGCCGGGCACGGATAACGAAGTGGCCTCCCAGTTCCAGAAGCTGCTGGTGAAGCAGGGCTTCAAGATGAAGCTGGGCCATAAGGTGACCAAGGCCGAAAAAACCAAAAAAGGCGTGGTACTGACGGTTGAACCTGCAGCTGGTGGCGCTGCCGAAACGCTTGAGGCCGATGTGGTTCTGGTTGCTGTTGGCCGCACGGCTGCCAGCAAGAACATGGGGCTGGAAGAAGCCGGTATTGCGCTGGATAAGCGTGGCCGTGTTGAGGTGGATGCCCATTACGCTACCAACGTGCCGGGCATTTACGCCATTGGCGATGTAATTGCAGGCCCCATGCTGGCCCACAAGGCAGAAGAAGAAGGCGTAGCCTTGGCAGAACTGCTGGCTGGTCAGGCTGGGCATGTTAATTACGATGCCATTCCGGGTGTGATTTACACATGGCCGGAAGTTGCTTCCGTTGGCTTTACGGAAGAGCAGCTTAAAGAAAAGGGCGTGGCTTATAAAATCGGCAAGTTCCCCTTCATGGCCAATGGCCGTGCCCGCGCTTTGGGCATGACGGATGGCTTTGTAAAGGTGCTGGCAGATAAGCAGACAGACCGCGTTCTGGGTGTGCACATTATTGGCCCATGTGCTGGCGAACTGATTGCCGAAGCCACAATGGCCATTGAATTTGGGGCCTCTGCCGAAGATATCGGCCGCGTGTGCCACGCACATCCAACCCTGAGTGAAGCCGTGAAGGAAGCCGCGTTGGGCGCTGACAACCGCGCGATCAACATCTGAAAGTTTCCTTCTAGCTGAAAGTGGTGCCATACTCTCTCCTATTCAGAAGATGGGAGAGAGGTGGCATGTTCGTGCCAAGGCATCCAACTGTATGGGCAATGGCTGGCAGCCTGCTTTTGGCGCCAGGTGGGTTTGCTGCGGCCCAAACGCCTATGCCTGATGCAGCCTCTCAAACCGAAGAATCCCGGCCAGAAAAATCATCCATACAAGGTGATGGGGCGCAAACTCCGGCTCCCACGCAGGAAGCGCCGGATGGCCATGTGCCGTACACACCACCGCCAGAGGAAGCCGCGCAGCTTCCCCCCATGCCTGTGGTGGATAATGAGGAAGCCCGTAAGGAAGCCGATAGCCTTACGCGGGATTTCCGGCATGAAGTGCCCGTAGCCCTTAAAGTTTCAACCGCACGTAAAACCGCATGGATTGCACTGGCCCGCCAGCAGTTGGAGCAAGCGGGTTACGTTATTGATCGGCCACAGGTGCTGGTGGTGGTGGATCGTAATCCTTCAGTGCAGCGCCTGTGCCTGATTCTGGCCCTGCCGAATGATCCGGACTGGCAGGTTATTGGCAGCACCAAGGTTTCTACGGGCACTACGGGGCGCAAGTATTATTATATTACGCCCACCGGGGTGTTTACCAACACGGCAGATCGGCTTGGCTACCGCGCACTTGGCACCAAAAATGAAAACGGCATTCGCGGTAACGGTATCAAGGGCATGCGGGTGTGGGATTTTGGCTGGCAGTGGGCTGAAAAAGGCTGGCTGCCCAGCCGGGAAAAAGGCCAGATCCGGCTGGAAATGCACGCAACAGATCCCGTTTATCTGGAGCAACGGCTTGGCCATACGGCATCTGAAGGCTGCATTCGTATTCCGGCATCGTTAAACGTGTTTATTGATAAGCACGGCCTGATAGATGCGGAATATGAGCAATGGGCTGCCGTGGATATGCGCTTTAAAGCCTTGTTGCGGCCAGACAGAAAACCCACCGCAATTTCAGGCGTCGCTGTGGTAGTGGTGGATTCGGCTGATTATCACCCGGATTCAGATAAAACCGCAGCCCTTAAGGAAAATGCAGGCCCATCCAAATTAGCTGCGCGTGGGTAATTTTACAGCGGGCAGGGCGTAAAGTTTGGTGGCTGAAAACAAATGCCGCCTGTGCCTGCCTTGCACCGCAACAAAAAGGCGTGCCGCCCGAAAGCAGCACGCCTTTTTGTTTTAACCGGTAAAACTGGTTTTTCTTACCAGATATTACAGGCCAGCAGGCACTTTACCGCCGTTTTCGGCCAGTTTCTGGCGTACTTCTTTAATCAGCCATACGTTCATGGTGGCGCTATCGTTCGTGTCACCCGTATAACCCAGTTCGCCAGCCAGTTTCTTGCGGGCATCCAGGGAGCTGTCGAGGCCCAGAAGCTTCAGCAGATCCACAATGGATTCCTGCCAGTTCAGGTTCTGGCCATTTTTTGCAGCCATATCGGCCAGCACGGCATCAACATTTACCGGTGTGCCAGCAGGCGGAATGGAGCCCGGAGCCGCAGCGGCAGCAGCAGAAGGCTGTGCACCAGCGTTGGCAGGGGATGTGGTGTCTGGCGTGGCAGCCTTGGCATGATGGAAAATGGCGGAGAGAATGGAGCCAAAAATGCTCATGTTCAGAAATCCTTTCGCAAGAGCCAGCATGACTTTTACAATACAAGAAGCAGAATGCTTAAAGGCAAGCCATGCAATACCCTTAAGCATACAGCAGCATTGCTTGTTGCATAGAGCGCTTAATGCTTTCTGAATATTAAGTTTTTTTACAAGACATGGCCGGAAAAAGGCAGCCTATACCGCACAGGCAAAGCTGGTAGTACATAAAAAAGGGATATGGGCCAACTGGTGGCCCATACCCCTTTTGTGCACCGATTTAAAAAATCAGTAGCGGTAGTCGTGGTGCTTGAACGGGCCGTTAACGTGCACGCCAATATATTCGGCCTGCTCTTTGTTCAGCTTGCTCAGATGTGCGCCAACCTTGGCCAGATGCAGGGCAGCAACCTTTTCATCCAGCTTTTTGGGCAGGGTGTACACCTTGGCTTCGTATTTACCTTCCGGCGCTGTCCACAGTTCAATCTGGGCCAGTGTCTGGTTGGTGAAGGAAGCAGACATCACAAAGGAGGGGTGGCCCGTGGCGTTGCCAAGGTTCACCAAACGGCCTTCGGACAGAACAATCAGGCGCTTGCCATCGGGGAACACAACTTCGTCCACCTGCGGCTTGATGTTGTCCCACGTGAAGTTACGCAGCGCGTTGATCTGAATTTCAGAATCAAAGTGCCCGATGTTGCACACAATGGCGCGGTTTTTCATGGCGCGCATGTGGTCAAGCGTAATCACGTCCACGTTGCCGGTGGCGGTTACAAAGATGTCACCACGGGGGGCACCTTCTTCCATCGTCACCACTTCGTAGCCTTCCATGGCGGCCTGAAGAGCGCAGATGGGGTCTACTTCCGTAACCAGAACGCGGCAGCCTGCATTGCGCAGGGAAGCAGCAGAACCTTTACCCACATCACCATAACCGGCAACAACGGCAACCTTGCCAGCCATCATCACGTCTGTGCCACGGCGGATGGCGTCCACCAGGCTTTCACGGCAGCCATACAGGTTATCGAACTTGGATTTGGTAACGCTGTCGTTCACGTTAATGGCCGGAACCTTCAGCGTGCCTTTTTTCTGCATTTCCCACAGGCGGTGCACACCTGTTGTGGTTTCTTCAGAAAGGCCTTTCACGTTGGCCAGCAGTTCGGGGTATTTGTCGTGCATCAGCACGGTCAGATCACCGCCGTCATCCAGAATCATGTTCGGGGTCCAGCCATCGGGGCCCTTCACTGTCTGTTCAATGCACCACCAGAATTCTTCTTCCGACAGGCCTTTCCATGCAAATACGGGAATGCCCGCAGCAGCAATGGCAGCCGCAGCGTGGTCCTGCGTAGAGAAGATGTTGCAAGATGACCAACGCACCGTGGCGCCAAGGGCCACCAGTGTTTCAATCAGCACGGCGGTCTGGATGGTCATGTGCAGGCAGCCGGCAATGCGTGCGCCTTTCAGCGGCTTGCTCTGGCCGTATTCCTCGCGCAGGGCCATCAGGCCGGGCATTTCGCCTTCGGCAATGGAAATTTCCTTGCGGCCCCACTCAGCGAGAGAGAGATCCTTAACCTTGTAATCGCTCATATTATCCTGTCTTCCTGTGCAGATCGGGCTTTTCTATACAGCGTGGGGCAGGTGGATGCCAGCCGAAACCGGCATGGCAGATGCAGCCCCTGCATGCTTGCCGCTTGCATATGGGCTTTTTTTCTGGTGTCCAGATGCAACATGTCCTGAATGATCTTTAAGACTACGCCGGGTTTTTTGAATGTCTGTGCTCCGTTCCGTTCTGTTTAACGTTCTGGCTTTTCTGCTTACGCTGCTTATGGGCGTTGGGGCTTTTCCCATTCGCTGGTTTGCGCATGGGTTGGCGTTGCCTTATGCAAAATTGTGGTCTCGGCTTGTTTTGGCGCTGTTTCGCAGTATTTGCGGCGTAAAGGTGGAAATTACTGGGCTGGAGCATCTGCCCGCCAAGGGGCCGGCACTTATTGCATCTCAGCATCAATCCGCTTTTGATACGCTGGTGTGGATGCTGCTGCTGCCCCGGCCATGTTATGTGATGAAGGGTGAACTGCGGCGTATTCCCCTGCTTGGCCCCATGCTGGTTTTAACCGGCATGATGCCTATTGAGCGTGCAGCAGGGGCCAAGGCCATGCGCATGCTGTTGCAGGAAACAGACAAAGCCCTGAAGGCAGACAGGCAGATCATTATTTTCCCTGAAGGCACACGCACGGCACCGGGTGAGCACGTAGCACTTAAACCGGGCATTGCCGCCATGGCCAACCACGCCAAACTGCCGGTTATTCCGGTTGCTACCAATTCTGGCCTGTTCTGGGGGCGCAATGCGTTTTTCAAACGCTCTGGCGTTTTGCACATAGCCATTGGCCCAGCCGTAGGCCCAGCCAAGCGCGCGGCCTTGCTGGCAGATATTGAGGCTGGATGGCGTGAACAGGAAAAAACATTTCAGCCCATAGCCTGAGAGCAGGGGATAAAAACTGCACAAAAGCATGTGGATAACTTTGTGGAATTTCTTTTGCCCATATGGGTGGGTGCATCAGTAATCGGGCGTCTTTTTCTGTAAATATCTGTAAAATGCAAATTGAATACTTTGTAAATTTTTTGTGAATGACAAAACTGTCGCGTTTTTGTCTTTCATATCAAGGGCTTTTTTTAGAAGGTGCCTTCCCCTGCAAAAAACAGCATCAGGTTTTCCCTCCAACTTGGTGCGAATATGACAGAATAAGGGCGCAGTCCCCTTACCTGTGGATAAAAGGCGGGACTCTGTGGGAAACCGCCATGAATGTTCAGGAAAAGGGTGTGAATGAAAAAAGCGTTTCTTAATGTTGCGGCAGGTGCTGGTGGCTGCTTTCTGGTTTTAAGTGGCTATTGGTGGGCAAGTGCGCAGTATCTGCAAAAACAGGCAGATAATATGCCATCTGGGTGTCAGGCTCATTACACATCTCGCGCTGTAAATGGGTGGCCATGGCGTGCGCGGCTAGATACACAAAACATGCGTATGGTGTGCACGCCATTATTGGCTGCGCGTTCTTCTGCTTTTCAGATCATTTACGCTGCGGCGCGCGTTACGGCAGATACCGCGTTCTGGCGGCCATTTTTCATACATGTGCGGCTGATTAGCCCGATGGTGATGGAAACACTCCATAATGGGCAGGAAGAGGATGACGCTCCTGTTATTCTGCATATGGAGGGAGACCCCATAGAGCTTGACCTTCCGTTAAGTAGAAAGGCGGCGGGCCATGCGGCTTTTCAGGCGCCGTTCCTGCATGTGCTGTTTCCTGCTGGTGCCAGCCATATGGGCGATATGGTGCTGCAAAATGTGCGGGGCAAAGCCTTTTGGAACATGCAGGCAACGCAGGAGCAAAGCACGGCCTCGCTTTTTGTAAAGGCCCAGCGTTGGGGAATAACGGGTTGGCAGACAGTGCTGGAGCATGTGCAGGCTGCCATTGCCATACCCGGGCCAACAACAAGTGTGCGCGAAAGCATTTTTCCATCCAATGGTGCAGCTGCATGGCCAGATGTTCTGGTGCAACGCTTTACAGCCCACTGGCGTGGTTTGAACCTGAACATGACAGGGCAGGTGCGTGGCGGAGAGCTTTTGCGCCCCACGGGTGATTTCTGGCTGAGCGTGGCAAACTGGCAGCCCTTTTTAGAGAGCTTGCGGCGTGAAGGCACACTTTCCGCGCAGGAGGCCACAGGCATGGCCGCCATGTTGGCGCGTGTTACGCGGGAACAGCCGGGTAACCTGCAAATGCCGCTGATGTTGCGTAATGGCACCATGCAGTTGGGAACCCTCCCTGTTTCTGCCTTGCAACCTGTTTTTCAGGCAGCGCGCCATGCCGCGCAGGAAGCCGGAGCGCAAGCCGGGCACGCCCCCTGAACGGAAGTGTTTAGAACGTATCTTTTTCGCGGCGCAGTTGTGCAAAGGTTTGCACGTCCTGCGCGCGTAAAAAGGGGTTGGTGGCGCGTTCCATCCCCAATGTGGAGGGCGCGGTGGGTTTGTTTTCTGCCCGCAGGCGGCGCACTTCGGCCACACGTTCCTTCAGGGCCGCATTATGTGGCTCTGCGTGCAGGGCAAAGGCGCTGTTCCCTAGCGTATATTCGTGCCCACAATAAACGCGCGTTGCATCTGGCAACGCATCCAGCTTGTGCAGGCTTTCAAACATCTGTTCGGCAGTGCCCTCAAACAGTCGGCCACATCCAAGGCTGAACAGCGTATCCCCACAAAATAGAGAGGGCGGGTTGGGGAAGTCATAGCAAATATGCCCCAGCGTATGGCCCGGAACAGCAATAACAGTGCCGATGCACGCACCCACGGCAATGTTTTCTTGATCATGCAGTGCAATATCCAGTGGCGGCATACGCTGTTGTTCGGCGGCCGGCCCAGCCACACGGGCATGATAGCGTTGGCGCAGGGCTTCTGTGCCGCCGGTGTGGTCATGATGATGGTGTGTGAGCAAAATCAGATCCAACCGCCCGCCTTCTTTTTCAATAAAGTTGGCAACGGGGGCAGCTTCTCCTGGGTCTATCACTGCGGTGGTGCCTGTTTCCGTATCACGCAGAAACCACGCGTAATTGTCGGATAGAACGGGAATGGCCTGAACATCCAAAGGCATGAGGAAAGCTCCTGCTGTGAAAGTTTGGGAATAGGGAAGGCAAATCATGACGGGGTCACAAACCGTATGATAGACATGCAGGATGCTTGATGTCATGCCGCCGGAAAGCAGTTTTTACACAACAGCAAGAGGCCAGTGTTTTCTGGCTCTGGTTGGTGAACGCCTGCGCTGGTTCTGGCCAGATCTGGGGCAGCAGCATGCTGTGCTGGGTTTGGGGCATGCCGCGGCTTATCTGGAAAAGCTGGAGAGCGGCAGAAACACGCCAGCCTGTTTGGTTGCGGCCAATGCGCCGCAATGGGATGCGGCATCCATTCCGGGCCGAAGCTGTGTGGTGGATCTGCACGGCTTGCCGTTTCAGCCCGAACAGTTTGACCGCGTGCTTATGGTGCATGCGCTGGATGATCGCAAACAATCCGTGTCTGTTCTGCGGGCCGCCGGGCAGGTGATGAAGCCTGATGGCAGGCTGCTGTTAATTGTGCCCAGCCGTTTTGGTGGCCGGTCGCGGTTGCGGGGCACGCCATTCAGGCACGATGCAGCTTTTTCGCGCCGATGTCTCAAGCAAATGCTGGCTGCGGCCATGCTCAAGCCGGAACAGTGGGATGAAGCCCTTTTTCTGCCCACGGGGGCCATGCGCTGGATGCGCCATAACGGGCGAAAAATGGATATTGCGGGCAAGGTGCTATGCCCCGGCGCAGGTAGCCTGATACTGGTGGAAGCGGTGCGGGATGAGTATTCAGCGCTTTCCCTGCCGGTAAAGCTGCGGCAGCGTTGGCTCTCCCGTTCCCTCTTGCCGGTAAGGGGCACAGCAAAGGCTATACAGGACAGAAAATACGTTTCGCGCATTTCGCGGCGCTGAATAGATTGTCATTAACCGGCTGTCATGGTGTTATCCGCCGGATTTCATAGCAGGTTGGGGCCGGGTTCCATTTTCACCTCCTTTGTTCTTTGCAGTTTGCTGGCAATATTTGCTGCGCTGGGCGTTTTTGCAGTGCTGCCAGACAGGCTTCTGCGCGGCGCTGCGGTTTGGCGGGCAGAAATTATGGGTGGTCTGTGGGCGCTTTCTGGCGTGCTGGCCATTGTGGGGGCTGCGTGCAAGCTGGAGGGCGAACTCAGCTGGTTTCCGGTTTTCGGGCTGGATGGCCCGGCTTTGCCCATGCTTGTTTTGCTGGCGTTTGCCGGTGGTGTAGCCGGTAGCGGCGCTGCGGCGCTGGCCTGCGTGTTTGTGGGTGTGGGCTTTCTGGCTCTTTCGCCTCTTGTTTTCGGGCTGCTTACCGGCACGGCCTTGGTGCTTCTGGCCGCTGGCGGGTGGCGCAGTGTGTGCCTGCCATTTGCAGTGCTGCCTGCCTGTATTCCCGCTGATAGCCCGTTTTGCGTGCCGCTTTTGTGCCTGACAGTGCTGCTGATGGGCTGGGCGGTTTCTGTGCAAAAAGGCCCTACGGCTGTGCTGCCCGGCATGGTTGGGCTGTTTTTGCTAGGCCGTTTGTTGGCAGAGGTGGGCGAACTTTCTGTGCTGCCGCAGGTCATGCTGGTGGCAAGCGGATGTTTGGTGGCAGCAACAGGCACGTTGCAGGCCATGCGGGATAAGGGGCTGGCACGTATTGCATCCGGCCTATGTGCAGCATGGTATGGCATATTGGTGGTGGCTGTTGCGCTAGCTCTTGTTTCCAGCTTTGGCGGTATGGAAACATTCCGTATGGCCATTATTCTGGGTATGGGTGCACCCATGCTGGCCCTTGTTGGTTTGCTATGGCTGGCCCAATGGCAGCAGGCAGAACCAAAGCGCCGCATTGCCTCTCTTTCCGGGCATGTGCTGGTTGCGGGCCTGTTAATGCTGTTTTCCATTATGCCGCCATTTGGCGGGTTTGCCGTTTTATGGAGCCTGCTTGTTGGCGCGTATGATGCCATTGCCGTGGCGCAACCCGTTGGCGCGTTAACTATAATGCTGCTGCTTACGCTGTTGGGCAGCATTATGGTGCTTATGGGCGCTGGGTTGTTGCGGGCAGGTGCTGCGCTGCTGTTTCCTTCCACCATTTTTCAGCCGCATCAGGCCCCTGTGGCGGCAGAGTTTGTATGGCCAAGCTGGATATGTGCCGGAGCGGCCCTTTTGCTTGTGCTGTTGCCGGGGGTATGGCTTTCGCTGGCAGACCATCTGGTGGTGGGGCCTGTTGTGCCACCTCTCAAATGGAACCGCATTGCCACAATCTGGCTGGAAGGCGGAGGGGCCAGTTTTACGCCTGTTTTTACATTGCTGGCGTTGGGCGCGGCTTTGGCCGCTGCCGCCCTGTTGGTGCGGTTGTTGGGCTTTTTGCCTTTTGGGCGTGTGATCAAGCCAGTGCCAGTGTGGCGCCAAGGAGCCCCTATCATCCAGCCTGCTGAAGGCCATACGGTTTCTTACGAAGGTGCAGCCCCTTTATGGCCAGCCTGCATGGCGCTTTTTGGGCTTGCGGCAGAAACCCGAAAGGACAGAAGGCTGGCCCGCCGTGGCCGTGTTGCTTTGCGCTATGGAAGGCGCTGGTTGTTCCGAGGGGCCGAATGGTGTGAAACACAGGGCCTTGTGCTGATTCTGCTGCTTTTGGGTGGTGGCCTGCTGGTGGGGCTGTTTGTAGGAAAATGAAGCAGGATTTAACATGGGGCTGGGCGTTTGGCTGCGTTGCTGCTTTAGCTATTCAAACCGCCCTTATGGTGCTGGTGGCGCCTTGGTTTGCGGGGTGGGTGCATCGTCTTGCCGGCCGATTGGTAGGTGAGCCCCGTTTTCCCGCAGGGGGAAGATGGCAGGAAATCTGGCATCAGTTCCGTAGGCCTTCACTATATGGGCGGCAAGATGGGCTGAATGGTGTTTTTTGTGCCTTGGCGCTGGTGCTGGCGGTGTTGGCCTGTGGGCTGGTGCCGGTATTTACACTTACCATGCCGGGCTTTCCTGCGCCGGGGATGCTGCTTGTATGCACTATTCTGGTGGCCGTAGGCGTTTTGCTGGATCTGCCTCAGGCTGTGCAGGAAGCCTCTGCCGCACAACAAGGGTGCGCGGCCATTGTGGCCGATGCGTTGCTCTTGCCCGTATTAACCCCCGTGCTGTTGCTAACCGGAGCGCATGATCTGGTGGCCTTTTTAGGCAGGCTGCATGTGCTTTCTCCTATTACAGAAGGTGCGCCTTACGTTCTGGCGGGTGTGGCGCTGTTTTTGGCAACAGCCTTGGCAAGGCGGGATGAGCAAACAGCCTCTGCCACACTTTCCGGCCCGGATAGAGCCATGTGGCTTTTGGCCGCAGATTGCATGCAGATGAGCTGGGTTACGCTGGCGGCAGATGTGGCATGGGCAGGCAGCTTGGCCATGCCGGGAGAAAGCGGGGCCGAAAACTGGCTGACCCAATGTGTGGAAGGCCTGGGCCTGTGGATGTTCAAGCTGCTTGTGGCATCCTTTATGCTGGCGGTGCTGCGTATGGCTTTGCTGCCTGCGGGCCGCCGTGCGCGGGTGCGGTTGGGTGCCATTTTTCTGCTGGGCGTTCTGGCATGGCAGGTGACGTCCTCTCACGTTGCTGCTCCACCTGCGGAGCCGGAAAACCACAACGTTGAGGATGAAAATACCCAAGGCTATTCCACAGAGCCAGCGCCAGAAGGAGAACCTTCATGACACTGGCCGCCATTCTCATGCCCTTGCTGGCGCTGTGCGTTGTGGCGCGCGGTATCGGGTTTTTGCCCTTGTTGGGCTTGGTTGCAGCCGCCGCCATGTTGGTGGATGGTCATACGCCTTTGCAACAGGCCGGGGCAGCTATGGCCGTGGTGTTTGCCATAGGGCCGGTGTTGTTTTTGCTGCGCTATCAGCATGACGCCGCGCGGGAACGTACGGGAAGCGCCATACCCTTTTTTGCACTGGGGTTAATGGTGTTGTTGCTTTTGGCCTGCACGCGCGCAGGTGTTGCGGTGTTTCCTGCCAGTTTATGTGTGGTTGTGGCTGGTCTGGTTTCTGTTATCTGCCGGCAAAGCATGGTGTGGCAGTGGGCCGGGTTGCTTACATGCGTTGAGGGTGTACTGCTGTGCGGCGTGCAGGCATCTCAGCCTTCTGTAGTGGGTGTGGCTGGTTTGGCCGGTGCTGTTGTGGCTGTGTTGGGGGGCATGTGCATCCACCGCATCATGCCGCGTGTGGTGCCATTGCGCCCACCTTCTGCTCGTAAAAAACCCTCTCCCGACTCTCCAGAAAAGAACGGAGATGCAGCATGACAGGCACAGCAGGGGCAGGCATGTTTCTGGCAGCACTGGCATTTGTGTGGCCCTTTTTGGGGGCGGCAGCCGTATGTGCGGTGCCTGTGGCGCGTAGCCGTGAGCTGGCAATATGGATGTCCGCCATAGGCTGTGTGCTGGCGCTGGCAGTTTTTGTGTTTCCTGCATCTGGCGCAGTGGCCGCCGGGTGGGATGATGACCCCGTGCAGCGTGCCGGGCGTGTGATGCTGGCTTTTGGCCTGCTGCTGATGGTGCTTGAAAACGGTATTCTGCATGACAGGCTGGTGCGTAGCCTGCCGCATGTTTCCACCGCCTTGGCGGGGCTTGCCTGTATTGCGCCAGACCCCGCTGTGGGTTTGGGTATTCTGGAAGCTGCTCTGGCATGGGGTGTGTTTGTTTTTACCCGCCCGGCCGGGCAGGCCAGAATGGGCTGGGGGCTTATCCGTAATGGCTCGGTTGGCACATTTTTGGTGCTTTCCGGCCTGTTGCTGCCCGCCAATACCGTTGTTTCCGGCTTGCTGATGGCCTGTGGTTTGGTGGTGCTCACCGGTCTTTCTCCGTTTGGGCAGTTCTGGCAGGATGAAAACGATACCTTCCTGTTTCTGCCATTTGCCGGGGCGGCTTTGCTGCTGGCCATGCGCCTGCGCACACATGGGGGCGAGGCGTTTGAAACGGCTCTTGTGCTGTGTGGCCTGCTTTCTGTGTGGCTTACCGCCTGTGCCGGGCGCTTTGCAGACAGGCAAAGGCTGTTCCGCACCTTTCCATCCGCACTGGCGCTGATAGCGGTTGGTATTCAGGCCGATGTGGCGGCTTTGCTGTTTTTGTGTGGCTGGTGCCTTGCAGGCGGTGGGCGTGCGGGCCGTGGTTGGGCCGTTAACACCTTGGCGTGTTTTCCACCCGGCGCACCGTTTGTGGGGTGCCTGCTTTTGCTTTCCATGATGAGCGATTGGTCATGGCCGTTGGCGCTGCTTACGGTTGCGGGCATTTTGGCGGCGGTTACGCGGGCTGTGCCTGCGCGGGATATTACGCATCATTTCTGGCCGCAGGATGCTGCCGGGCGTGTGGCCTGTTCCGTGCTAACAGCCACGGGCCTGCTGGTGCCACTGGCCATGATGCTGGGGGCTTTCTGATATGAATGCAGCTTCTCATATCTGGGCGGGTGAGGAAACAGAAACCCCGTGGCGCTTTAGGCTGCAGGAAATGGCATGGCGAGATCTGGTAGATGCGCTCAAGCATGATGATCTGCCATTTGTAGGGTTGTGGTGCGATGGCACAGATGTGCACGCACTGTTTCTGCCAGATGGTCAGCCATTGGCGGCCACGTTGGCGCTGGAAGATGGCCGATACCCCGCACTTTCCCCCGCAAGAGATATTTCCTGCCTGTATGAACGCCGCATTTATGATCTGTATGGCGCAGAGGGCATGTGGGCGACCGATGTGAGGCCCTTGCTGGACCATGATGTATGGTCATCCTCCACGCCTTTGGCGGAGCATCCGGGTGCAGGGGATGGGCAAAAAGGGCTTATTCATTTCCAACCCGCTGAGCATATGCACCAAGAGGGTGATATGGCAGATGGCTGGGGCCCAGCCACAGGCGGTATGGAACCGCCCGTGCATGTGGCGCTGGCCATGCGGGAAGGGCGTATTCGCGCAGCAGAAACCGTAACCGGTTATGCGCATAGGGGTATGGAACTGCGCTGGCGTAATAGCCGTGTGGAAGATGCCTGCAAACTCAGCGCACGTGTGGCGGCGGGGCAATCTGTAGCGCATCAGGTGGCGTTTTGCTTGGCTGTAGAAGATGCGTGCAAGGAGCAGGTAGGTCCGGAAATCCGGCTGCTACGTGTTGCGTTGCTGGAACTGGAACGTATTTGCCACCATCTTTTTCTGCTGGCGGATATGGCGCGTCTGGCCGGGGCACGGTTGGTTGCTTCTGGCTGCATGGGGTTACGTGAAAAGCTGATACAGGAAGCCGCGCCCATTATCGGTTCACGCCTGTTGATGGATGTATGCGTGCCCGGCGGCCTCTCCCTGCGTCATGCCACGCAAATGGGCGATATGTGTGGCCGCCTGTGTGAAGTGGCAGAGCGTGACTATCCGGCCTTGCTGGCCCTGTGGCAGGAATATCCGGGCCTTTCCATGCAGTTGGCAGGCATAGGCAAGGTGACGGCAGATTTGCTGGAGCGTGTCGGGCTGGATGGGCCAACAGCACGCGCCGCCGGGTGGGATTGTGATGGCCGCCGCATGATGCCGGGTTATGAAGGCATATGGCGTTTTACCTCTGGCAGGCAGGACGGCACGGCGGAAGATCGCGCCATGCTTTTGCTGGAGGAAGTAGGCGAAAGCCTGCGCATGTTGGATGAAGTGGCATCCCGCATCGGGCTGACAGCAGGCGGCAGTGTGCAGCTTTCCATGCAGGATAGTGAAGGCACAGGCATGGTGGAAGGGCCGTGGGGTGGTATTCTGTACTGGGTGCGCCTAAAAGAAGGGCGGGTGGAGCAGGTGTTTGCCCGCAACCCATCTTCTGCCGCTTTGTTAACGTTTGAGGCCATATTGCCGGGCCATCAGCCAGATGATGTTGCCTTGCTTGCACGATCATTGGATATCAACGCAGCAGCGCTGGATCAGTAAGCAGTGCAGGCGGGCGGAATGAAAGGCAAAAACACATGGGGCTGATACGCGCGGTATTTGATGCAGCCTTCAGGCAGGATATGCGGCGCATGAAGCCCGTAGGCCCACGCTGGCCGCTGCTTCTGTTCCATGTTGATACAGGTGGCTGTGGCGGCTGCGGAATGGAACTTCAGGCCCTGCGATATGCGCCATATGATATGGAAGGCGCAGGCTTTGGCTTTGTCACATCGCCCCGCAATGCTGATGTATTGCTGATAACGGGCGCGCTCACCCGTGCCATGGCTCCGGTGCTGGAAGCAGCATGGCAGGCCATGCCAACCCCCAAAGGGCTGATTGCCGTAGGAAGCTGCGCCTTGGATGGCGGCATGTTTCCTGAAAATTATACGGTATTGGGTGGGTTGGAGCGCCGGGTTTCCATAGATCTGAAAATACCCGGCTGCCCGCCTGCGCCTCAGGATGTTTTAAACGGCCTGTGTTCCCTGTTTGGCAAACAGGCCGTTCCCCCAAAGGAGGCTGAAACCTCAGCTGTGTGAAGGTGCTGGGGTTTCTTCTATGTCGTCTTCATCGGTTTGCAGGTCTTCTGCCGCTTTTTTAAGCCGTAGAAAGCTCAGGCGGCTAAGGGGCAGAAGAAAAACGTAAATCACGCCCGCAGCGGCCAACGCGGCCCACGGGTCTGCCACCAGCACCACAGCATAAAGCCCCGTGCCCAGCATAAGGGGCAGAACATATTGGGCAGGCACCTTGAAGTTTTTGAATGACCATACCGGCAAGGTAGAAACCAGCAGCAACCCCGTGCTTGCCAAGGTAAGCGTGGGAATCCACGGCAGGCGTGTTAGCCGGTAAAGCCAGTCTATGCCCAGCTTTTGCGCTTCCAGCCCCAAAAAGAGCGGGAAAAGCGCCAGCCCGGCACCTGCGGGGGCCGGCACGCCGGTAAAGAAGTTGCTGGCATATTTGGGCTGATGATGCTCCCCATCCAGATTGGCGTTAAAGCGCGCCAGACGGAGCGCCATGCACACGGTAAACATAATGCACGGCAAAAAGGCATACCGCCCGCCATCCTTCAGCGCCCAGAAATACAGCAGGAAGGAAGGTGCTACCCCAAAGCACAAAAAGTCGGACAGGCTATCAAATTCGGCGCCAAAGCGGGTGGAACCGCGCAGCAGCCGGGCAATACGCCCATCCAGCCCATCAATAAAAGCGGAAATCAGCAAGGCCACGGCAGCGGCCTGAAAACGCCCATCCACTGCAAAGCGCATGCCCATAAGGCCACCGCACAGCCCCAACATGGTGAGAATGTTGGGAATAAGCCGGTTAAAGGAGGGCCCACGTATTTTGCTGCGGACCCGCCGCCGCAAACGGCGACGACGGCGCGGTGTTTCGGAAGTCTGCTGTGCAGGAGCAGAAGGAGATGAGGAAGGTTGTGTCACGATTGCTCTGTTTTACAACCGCGCCATGACGGTTTCACCGCCTACCATTGTCTGCCCGACAGAAACCAGAGGTTCCACACCCGGCGGCAGATACAGATCTGTGCGGGAGCCAAAGCGGATAATGCCAAAGCGTTCACCAGCTTCCACTTTGTCGCCTTCCTTTACGGAGCACACAATGCGGCGTGCCACCAGCCCGGCAATCTGCACCACAGCCATCATGCGGCCATCGGGCAGGGTAAGGCTGAGGGCGTTGCGTTCATTCTGTTCGGAAGCCTTGTCCAGGCTGGCGTTCAGGAACAGGCCGGGGTGATAGGCCACCCGCGTAACTGTGCCAGCGGCAGGCATGCGGTTAACATGCACATCCAGCACGGAAAGAAAGGTGGCAACGCGCCATACCGGTGCTGTGCCCATATCCAGTTCTGCTGGCGGGGCCACTTTTTCGATAGAAACAATGTGCCCATCAGCGGGAGCTACGGCAACATCGTTACGGGCGGGGGTAACCCGTTCCGGATCACGGAAGAAATACAGGCAGAAGCCAAAAAAGCCTGCGCTAGCATGGCCCACGCCGCGCAATACCGGGCAGCGCAGTTTACGGCCGGCCCAGTAGGCCAGAGCAGCCGTGGCACCAGATGCCAGAAGGAAAGGGCGCGCTTCCCGGTGCGGGCGCGCAACAACAAGTTTTAGCGAAGCAAGTAGCGACATGGAGTAATCCTTACGCGAAAGCCAACATGAAGGGAAGAAAACGGGAAGGCACCAAGGAGTTCCTTCCCGCTTGGCCGATGTTTCAGGCCATGGTCTTCAGGGCTTCACGCACGGCGGCAAACGCTGCATCTGCCGCCTGTGCATCTGGGCCACCAGCCTGCGCCATATCGCGCCGCCCGCCGCCGCCTTTGCCACCCATGGCAGCACTGGCAGCACGCACAAGGGCTACGGCATCTACTTTTTCCACCATTTCCGGGCCAACGGCGGCCACAACGCTGCCTTTGCCATCTGCGGTGGAAATCAGCACCACCACATCGGCATTGCCCTGCTTGAGAATGGTTTCGGCCAGCCCTTTGAGTTCACGCGGCGGCGTTTCACCCACATTACGGGTGGCCAGACGTGCTGCGCCAATTTTGTCTACACCCGCAGCGGCCACGTTGCCTGTGGCCAGTTGGCGCTGCAGATGGGCAATCTGTTTTTCCATCTGGCGGCGTTCTTCAAGCACAGCGGCCAGACGTTCTGGGGCATCGGCCACAGAAACCTTCATCATGGCGGCCATCTGGGTCAGGCGCTGTTCGTTAGAAACAGTCAGATCCTGCGCTGCTTTACCAGCCACGGCTTCAATACGCCGCACACCGGCGGAAACGCCACTTTCTGAAACAATGCGGAACTGCCCGATATCCCCCGTGCGGTTTACATGCGTGCCGCCACAAAGCTCCATGGACCATGGGGCTTTGTTGTCGGCCCCAGCGCCCATGGAAACCACGCGCACTTCATCACCGTATTTTTCACCAAACAGGGCGGTAGCCCCTTCGGCAATGGCTTCATCCGGTGTCATGGAGCGTGTGACAACCTGCGAGTTATCGCGGATACGGTTGTTCACTTCGGCTTCAATGGCCGCCAGTTCCTCATCCGTAATCGGGCGGGGCTGGCTTACGTCAAAGCGCAGGCGTTCGGCTGTGTTCAGGCTGCCTTTCTGGGCCACATGCGCACCTAGGTGGCGGCGCAGGGCTTCGTGCAGCAGATGGGTGGCGGAGTGATGGGCGCGAATGGCGCTGCGGCGGTCATGGTCCACTGTGGCGGTTACAGCCATGCCGGGGCGCAGTGTGCCTTCCGTAACCGTGCCGTAATGCACGATCAGATCCCCGGCTTTTTTCTGCGTATCCGTAATGGCAACTTTAACGCCAGAGGCCGTCAGAAAGCCGGTATCACCAGCCTGACCACCACTTTCACCATAGAACGGTGTCTGGTTCAGCAGCACGGCCACTTCAGAGCCAACAGGGGCTTCTTTCAGGAATTCATTGCCAGCAATAACGGCCTGAACTTCACCATCAGCCTGTTCCGTGCTGTAGCCCAAAAATTCGGAAGCCCCGAACTTGTCGCGCGCTTCAAACCAGATGGTTTCTACTGCGGTATCGCCAGAGCCTGTCCATGCTGCGCGGGCGCGCTGGCGCTGCACGGCCATGGCTTCTTCAAAGCCCTTAACGTCCACATCGTGGCCGGAGCCGCGCAGAGCATCCTGCGTCAGATCAAGCGGGAAGCCGAACGTATCATACAGGCGGAAGGCCACATCACCCGGCAGGGATGCGCCGCTGGCCAGATGAGATTTTTCTTCTTCCAGCAAGTGCAGGCCACGGTCCAGCATGGCTTTAAAGCGTTCTTCTTCACCGCGCATGGTTTCACGGATCAGGGCTTCACCATGCACCAGTTCAGGATACGCACCGCCCATCTGCTGAATAAGAGCCGGCAGGAGCTTGTAGAACGTGGGTTCTGTCGTGCCCATCATGTGCAGGTGGCGCATGGCGCGGCGCATGATGCGGCGCAGCACATAGCCACGACCATCCTTGGAAGGCAGCACGCCATCAGCAATCAGGAAGGCAGTAGAGCGCAAATGGTCGGCCACAACGCGGTGGCTGGCCTTGAATGGGCCATCGGCTGCTTGATGCGTTAGATCTGCTGAAGCCTGAATAAGGGCGACAAACGTATCTGTATCGTAGTTATCGCGCTTGCCCTGCATGATGGCGGCAAAGCGTTCCAGCCCCAGCCCTGTATCAATGGAGGGACGTGGCAGCGGAGAGCGTGTGCCCGGTGGGTCTTCGAAATACTGCATGAACACGAGGTTCCAGATTTCGACAAACCGATCCCCATCTTCATCGGGGGAGCCGGGCGGACCACCGGGAACATCCGGGCCGTGATCAAAAAAGATTTCGGAGCAAGGGCCGCAGGGGCCGGTATCCCCCATACGCCAGAAGTTATCTGATGTAGGAATGCGGATAATGCGGCTGTCATCCAGCCCGGCGATGGAGCGCCACAAACCTGCGGCATCTTCATCTTCTGCAAATACAGTCACCAAAAGCTTGTCTTTGGGCAGGTTGAAGCCCTTGGTGACCAGGTTCCACGCAAATTCAATCGCTTCGGGTTTGAAGTAATCCCCAAAGGAGAAATTGCCCATCATTTCAAAAAACGTGTGGTGCCGTGCTGTATAGCCCACATTGTCCAGATCGTTATGCTTACCGCCGGCGCGCACAACCTTCTGCGCAGTGGTTGCGCGAGAATAGGGGCGCGTTTCCTGGCCGGTAAATACGTTCTTGAACTGCACCATACCCGCGTTGGTAAACAGCAGGGTGGGGTCGTTCTTGGGAACCAGAGACGATGAAGGTACAATCTGGTGACCGTTGCTGGCAAAATACTCCAGAAAAGCGGTGCGAATTTCGTTTGTTGTCAGCATGGCGTGAGGCAGACGATCCTGAAACTGGTTGGGCACGTGATGCTTCCACACTTGCGGAAAGGGGCCTCACGGCCAGATGAAAACGGCAAGGTTCTCTTAACCTGTGTTCCTGATGTAGCGCACCCTGCGCTGATCTGAAAGAGGGCAGAGAATGGCCGGTGATATGGCCAAATTATGTATCGGATGTTTGATGTGGGGTTGGGGCTGAAATTTCAACCGACATTTCAGCCAGTTCCAGCGCAGAAGCTGGCGGTTTTTCCCGAAAGACAACTTTCTGGCTCATGCTAAAATTGGCCAGCATGCCTGCCCCGGCCCCTGCAGCCAACGCAATAATGGGGTGCTGCATGCAAAACGGAAAAATATAGAAAAGCAGGTAAACAGTGCCGCGGTTGAGGAAAAAACCAAGGCTGTTGGCACTTAGGAATCTGAGCCATTGCAGCACAGGGTGCTCATGGTGTCCTGCGCCTTTAAACGTCCAGATTCGGTTAAAAACCCAGTTAAGCGTGGCGGCTACAAAATAGGCCACCAATGTTGCAGCCGTAAGCCCGATAAGCGGGCGCAATGCGTAAACGGTGCCTGAATCCCACAAAAAACCAAGGCTGCCCACCATGCCAAACTTTATCAGGCGGATAAGCTTGGTTGTGGCGGCAGAAGGAGAGGGGGATGCATTGCTCATGGCATAAAGCTTTAAACTGGAATGCAGAAAAAGCAGACATAAAAAAAGAGGTGCCCGAAGGCACCCCTTTCTTTTTTCCGAAAACCGGAAGCAGGCCGATTAGTGGAGGATGATTTCCACGCGACGGTTCTGCGGTTCGCGAGTGTTCGGGCCGGTCGGAACCAGCGGGTGAGCTTCACCGTAACCGTGCACGTCAATGGCGGAAGCCGGAACGCCGTCACGGATCAGTTCTGCCTTCACGCTGTCAGCACGACGCAGGGACAGACCCAAGTTGTACTTTTCACCGCGCGGGCCGGGGTGAGCAGCGGAGTTATCGGTGTAACCGTTAACTTCGATGCGGGTTGTCTGAACGTGGGTGGAAGCCTGAGCAGCTTCTGCCACGATCTGGCGAGCGCGAGCGGTCAGGACAGACTTATCCCAATCGAAGAACACCAGGTAGGAGCGAGCCGGCAGCGGAGCCGGAGCAGCAACAACCGGAGCCGGCGGCGGCGGCGGCGGAGCCGTATCGAACGCATAACGCAGGCCCAGAATGAACTGGTGGTTGAAGCGGTGATCGAAGTTCACGTTACCGCCGGTGCCCTTGGAACCGGAGTAGTGGAACGCACCGTCCATGAAGGAACCCGGCTGACCGATCATGCGGTATTCCGTGGTCACCTGGAAGCCCGGGATGCCCGTGTCATAAGCGGCACCGACGATACCCTGGTAAGCGAAGCCACCGTTCGTGCCACCGATGCGGGTATGACCAGCACCGTGAGCATAGTTGGTGTCAATCGGGTTGTAGTGCTGCCACAGGTAACCGGCACCAACACCAACAAACGGGGTTACAGGTGCATCGATACCGAACTGCTTCAGGTCGATATCATACAGCACGTTCACGAAACCGCCGTAGGACTGGTCGGAACCACGTGTATGACCCGGCAGGGACGTGCCCGGACGGTGGTCAATGTTGGAGTAGTTGTAAACGCCTTCAACTTCAGCGCGCAGGCCGTTGCCGAAGCCCCAACCGAACGCACCAAAACCGGTGAAGCCGGTGTTGTGGCGCAGCTGAGAGGAGGTTCCACCCGGAGGGGCGCCAGCAGCGTTTGCACCGTTGAGGTGAGCGTGCTGATTCTGAACCAGGTTATAACCACCGGCCACGTTTACATACGGGCCAGTAATCGTGGTGGCAGATGCGGCCGCCGGAGCCGCTGCCATCAGTGTCGTTGCAAGTAACGCCGTGCGGAGACGCATTTTTTGGTCCTCAATATTTCATCTGTTCGACTAACCCGCCAACCATTTCAGCGGGCAGGTCCAGCTAGATGCCTAAAGCCGTATAAAACGATCAGTTCCAAAATAGGAACCCGAAGCTTCATACTCTTAGTGATTACAAGCCATAACCGTGTTGTATTTGCAACAGTTCATTTCGTGGGACGAATATGTTTCTGGCGCAAAAGTATTTCCACGGTTTCTGGCCCTTTCCATAACATGTTGCAAAAGCATGTATCTCGCTCTCATTCTCGTCTGATTAAGGCGGAATTGCGGCAAGGTGACACATTTACAACCCGATAACTTACAGCGGTGTAGGGTCGCTGCTTTTAAGCCACGCTTCCGTCTGCTTCCAGCACCTCTCTCACGGCTGCTGCGGGCACATCCCGCGTGGTAAATGCCTGACCGATTCCGTGCGCCAGCACAAAGGAAAGGCGTCCGTCCTGCATCTTCTTGTCGCGCTGCATATGGGCCATCAGATCCTGCGTGCGGAAGGTGTGGGGCAGGTCTCGGATATGTGCGGGCATGCCCAAGGCTTCCAGATGGCGATTCACACGCTCCATGTCTGCACGCGGGCACAGGCCCAGACGGACGGAAAGCGCAAAAGCCAGATTCAGGCCGATGGAAACAGCCTCGCCATGCAAAAGGCGGCCATCATAATCCAGTTCGGCTTCCAGTGCGTGGCCAAATGTGTGGCCCAGATTGAGCAGGGCACGGCCATTGTTTTTTTGCTGCTCGCGCTCATCTGCTGCCACAACACGGGCTTTGAAGGCGCAAGCCTGCTGTACAGCCATTGCCAGCGCTTCTGGGTCCTGATCCAGCACGGCGGCGCCGTTTTCTTCACACCATGCAAACAGTGCTTCGTCCCCAATGAGGCCGGACTTCACAATTTCGGCATAACCAGCCACCAACTCGCGGCGCGGCAGGGTTGCAAGGGTGGATACATCTGCCAGCACGCAAAGTGGCTGATGGAATGCCCCCAACAGATTCTTGCCCCAGCGGGTGTTGATGCCCGTTTTGCCACCAACTGAAGAATCGACCTGAGAGAGCAATGTGGTGGGAATCTGCACAAAGGGCAGCCCGCGCAGGGTGGTTGCGGCCACGAATCCAGCCAGATCTCCCACCACGCCGCCGCCCAGCGCAATAATGCTGGTGCGGCGTTCTATGCCGTGCTCCAGAATGTTGTCTGTCAGCTTTTTATACATCTCCAGACACTTGGTCTGTTCCCCCGGCGGCACGCGCAGGCTGCGGGATGTAATGCCCGTTTCCGCCAAAGCGGTTTCCAACTGATGCAGATAGCGCGGGGCCACGTTTTCATCCGTAATGATGACCACGTTTTTCTGAGGCAGTACCGGGGCCAGCAAGGCACCCGCGCGGCTAATCAGATTCGTGCCGATCACCACATCATAAGATGTATGCGCCAAGGTGACAGGTAACCTTAACGGGCGGCGCGAAAGGGCAAGGGCTTCCATAACGCGCGTGGTTGTGTGCTCCACGTTGTTGTCTCCACAATCAACAATAATATCTGCCTCGGCATAAACCGGATGGCGGATGGCCATAAGGTTTTCCAGCACTTCACGCGGGGATGTCGTGTTCAGCAGCGGGCGGTGCGTGCGCCCGCTTACGCGGCGCACCAGCACGGGCAGGGGGCAGCGCAGCCAGATGGACACTGCACGCTCACGCACCAGGGTGCGGGTGGTGGAATCCATAAACGCACCGCCGCCAGTGGCCAGCACCATGGGCGGGCCTTCCAGCAACCTGCGAATCACCCGCCGCTCTCCATCACGAAAGGCGGCTTCACCATACAGGCGAAAAACATCTGCAATGGAACAGCCGGCTGCGCGTTCTATTTCTACATCGGCATCCACAAATGGCAGCCCCAGTCGGGTGGCAAGGGGGCGGCCAATGGTGGTTTTTCCTGCTCCCATAAGGCCTACAAGCACGATGCTGCGGCCAAAGGGAATAATGCCAGAACCATGGTTGCGGCTGACCCGTTCCAGATCAAGCGGAATGGGTGGTGGGTCCGTTGTTTCGGAGTGGGGAGAAGAGATACGTGATGACATGGAACACAGCTTAACATACAGCAGACAGAACACACCTATATCAGTTAAGGGAGCCAAGCTGCATGAACCGCACGGTTCTGATTGTTGCCGCCGCAGTGTTTGCGGTTGTTCTGGGCGGTTTTGCCGCGCTGGGCCTAAGCGCACATCCACCCGTCCCCCAGCCAGTGCATCGTGATCTGCCGCTGGCCGCCCCGGCTACTTCTGCTGCTGCGCCAAGTGTGGCGGTGCCTGCTGCTCCTCCGGCTCCGGTCGTTTCTGCGGTTGTGCCTGCGGCTCCGGCACAGCCCACCATTACGCCTGCCGCGCCGCCGGCCCCGCCAGCAGCCGTTGCACCACCTGCACCTGTGGCACCTCCGCCGCCGGTTGCAGCTCCGGCTCCGGCAGCACCTGCGCATCCGTAAGCCATGTTAAGCGGGGGCGTTGATCTTTTTCTGGAGATGCTGGCTGCCGAGCGTGCAGCCGCCCCCAATACGCTGGCTGCGTATGAAGCAGACCTGACCTCCTGCGCTGAAAGTCTGGCGCGGGAGGGGCAAACCCTGCAAACGGCCACAACCGAGGGTTTGCAAAACTGGATGGCTGCATTGGTAGGCAGCGGGCAGGCGCGGCGCACGGTTGCGCGGCGCTTGTCCTGCATCCGGCAGTTTTATCTGTTTTTGCTGCGTGAAGGCATGCGCGTGGATAACCCGGCAGCGCATCTGGATAGCCCCAAACCCCGCACACCTTTGCCGCGTTTTTTATCCGAATCGGAAGTGCTTGCGCTGCTGAATGCCTGTGCAGAGCCTGCCGGGGCATCCTTGGCCAAAAAACGACGCGGCATTTTAGCCAAGGCGGCGCTGGAGCTGCTGTATGCCTCTGGCCTGCGTATTTCCGAATTATTGGCGCTACCACGTAAAGCCATAGCCGGTGACCAGCGCATGATCATGGTGCGCGGCAAAGGCGGGCGGGAACGCTTGGTGCCACTTTCAGACAGTGCGCGGGAAGCCGCACAGGCTTTGCTGGAAGTGGATGCGCATTTGGAAAGTCCATTCCTGTTTCCCGGCCGCGACCCTGCAAAACCCATGACACGGCAGGCGTTTGACCGGATTCTACACACGGTGGCCATACGGGCGGAAATTGATCCGGCGCGCCTTTCCCCCCACGTGCTGCGCCATTCCTTTGCCACGCATTTGCTGGCGCATGGGGCAGATTTGCGCGCTTTGCAGATGTTGCTGGGGCATGCAGACATCGCCACCACCCAGATTTACACCCATGTGCAGACAGAACGCCTGCAAAAGGCCGTGCAGGCGCATCACCCTTTGGCGGCGGATTCTGCCCACACCAAGTGAAAAATCGACATTCAGATATGTTTGGTTGCATGAAGTGACTTGGTTTTACACGTCATTGTGCTATCCGCTTCTGCATGCGTCAGTTCCTGGATTTCGAAAAGCCCGTCGCCGAACTTGAAAACAAGATCGACGAACTGCGGCAAATGACTGACCCCAACGGGGTCAACATAGAAGAAGAAACGGCCCGTCTTTCTGAAAAGGCGGAAAAGCACCTGCGTGCCATCTATGCCAAGCTTACGCCGTGGCAGAAGGTGCAGGTGGCCCGCCATGCGCAGCGTCCGCACACGCAGGACTATGTGAATGCGCTGATAACAGACTTTACACCGCTGGCGGGGGACCGCCTGTTTGCAGATGATAAAGCTGTTATTGGCGGCATGGGCCGTTTTGACGGCACACCGGTTATGGTGATCGGGACTGAACGCGGCTCAGACCTGGAAACCCGGCTCCAGCATAATTTTGGCATGGCGCGGCCAGAAGGCTACCGCAAGGCGCAACGGCTGATGAGAATGGCCGGGCACTTTAACATGCCGATTCTAACATTTATTGATACCGCAGGCGCATGGCCCGGTATTGATGCCGAACAGCGCGGGCAGGCTGAAGCCATTGCCCGTTCTATTGCTACCTGTTTTGAAGTGCCTGTACCGCTTGTTGCCACTGTAATTGGTGAAGGTGGTTCTGGTGGCGCTGTGGCGCTGGGTGCTGGTGACCGGGTGATGATGCTGGAAAACGCCATCTACTCCGTTATCTCGCCCGAAGCCTGTGCCTCCATTTTGTGGCGTGATCCCAAGCAGGCCAGCACGGCGGCAGAAACACTGCGGCTGACGGCGCAGGATTTGCAAAAGCTGGGGCTGATTGACCGGATTATTCCCGAACCCGTAGGCGGCGCGCAGCGTGAACCCGCAGTGGCTATCGAGTCTGTTCGCACCGCGCTGACAGAAGAACTTAAAACGCTTCTGCCAATTGCTCCGGCACGCCTGAAAGAACTGCGGCGTGAAAAGTTTCTGGCAATGGGGCGCGAAGCCCTGAGCTAACACACGCAGTGTTACCTCCCCACTGGCGCAAACCGGCGGGGAGGAAGTTAAGGCGTTAGACAGGCGGTTCTCCTTCTACGGGGGTGCCGCCTTTTGTTTTGATAAGATCATGGATAGCGCTGGCTGCTTCTTCCACTTCGGCGCGGTTCTGGCCTTTGGCCACAAGCGCTACACCGCGGCGGCCATCTTCACGATGGAAAGGGTAGGAGCCGATATCCAGATCCGGAAAGCGATTCTGAATATCCTCTAACCCGTCAGCCAATGTGCCTTCAAAAAGTGATGTGGTGTGCCATGTGCGAGAAAAGACTGGCGCGCCTTTTTGCAGGCTGGGGGCAAGGCTATCAAACATGCTGCGCATAATGCGGGGCACACCTGCCATAACGTGCACATTGCCAATGCTAAAGCCCGGGGCCAGTGAAACCGGGTTTACAATGGGTGTGGCACCCTGCGGCAGCTTGGCCATGCGCTGGCGGGCGGCGTTAAATTCTTCCGGCCCAAAATAGGTTTCCAGCAGTTTGAAGGTGGGCGGGTGGAACTCCCACGGCACACCAAAAGCTTCGGCAACACAGGGGGCTGTGATGTCATCATGCGTGGGGCCAATGCCACCGGTGGTAAATACCTCATCATACTTCGCGCGCATTTCTGTCACGGTGTTGATGATGGTTTCCCGGATATCCGGAATCACACGGATTTCGCGCAGAGGAATCCCCAGTTCCCCTAAGCGGAGGGCCAGAAACTGGATGTTTTCATCTTTTGTGCGGCCGGAAAGGATTTCGTTGCCAATAAGAATAAGGGCGGAGGTGCGGCGCATGGGTTGGGCCTGTCCTTTGCTGAAGCCTTCTTGATTTAGGTATAAAGCATGAAACGCAGGGCTGTTAACGTCAATGATATGGTAAAATTTGCCTCTATCCATCCTGTGCTGCGCGTTTTTGGATTGACCGCAGCGTGTCCAGTTCATAGCTTCCCGCCATGTCAGAAAGCCGATCCGCTCCCGTTTCCGATCTTCCACGTGCCTGGCCTTTTGAGGAGGCGCGTAAACTAGCCGATCATGTTGGTGTGCGCAGCACCGCCAACGGTGAGGACGATGCACGCCCGGCGTTGCTGGAAACGGGCTATGGCCCTTCCGGCTTGCCGCATATTGGCACGTTTGGTGAGGTTGCCCGCACATCATGGGTGCGGCAGGCCTATACAGCCCTGACAGGCCGCCCCTCGCGCCTGCTGGCTTTTTCCGATGATATGGATGCCCTGCGCAAGGTGCCCGATAACGTGCCCCAGCGCGACATGCTGGAAAAATATATCGGTCAGCCACTTTCCCGCGTGCCAGATCCGTTCGGCACGCACGAATCGTTTGCCGCACATAACAACGCCCGTCTGTGCGCGTTTCTGGACAGCTTCGGCTTTGAATACGAATTTGCGTCTTCCACCCAGTATTACACCTCTGGCCGGTTTGATGCCGCACTCCGCCGCGTGCTGGAAGTGCATGATGAGATTCTAAAGGTTATCCTGCCCACCTTGGGGGCAGACCGGCGCGCCACTTATTCCCCCGTTCTGCCGCTTCACCCCCGTACGGGTGAGGTTATGCAGGTAAAGATGGACGCCATAGATGCCGCAGCCGGCACTGTGCGCTGGACAGATCCTTCCAACGGTGAGGTGTTTGAAACACCCGTAACCGGTGGCCACGCCAAAATGCAGTGGAAGGCCGACTGGGCCATGCGCTGGTATGCGCTGGGCGTTGATTACGAAATGTCTGGTAAGGATCTGATAGACAGCGTGCGGCTTTCTGGCCGTATCTGCAAGATTCTGGGCGGCACACCGCCTGCAGGGCTGACATATGAGCTGTTTCTGGATGAAAAAGGCCAGAAGATTTCCAAATCCAAGGGCAACGGTCTTTCTGTTGAAGAATGGCTGCGTTACGCCCCGCCTGAAAGCCTTGGGCAGTTCATGTTCAACCAGCCGCAGCGTGCCAAGCGGTTGTATTTTGATGTCATCCCCAAAACGGCGGATGAATATCTGACACATGTTGATAAGGCCAAGGTGCTGCAGGCCGAAAACCCCAAGGGGAATGACCTGCGCGCCAACCCGGCATGGTTTATCCATAAAGGCCATATCCCCGAAGATGCAGGCAGCCCGGTGCCGTTTAGCATGCTGCTGAACCTTGCCAGCGTTGCCAATGCAGAAACGCCAGAAGTGCTGTGGGGCTTTATCCGCCGGTATGATGCTGCCGTTTCGCCCGAAACACACCCCATGCTGGCATGTTTGGTGAAACATGCTGTAGCGTATTACGCAGATTTCGTGCGCCCGGCCAAAACCTTCCGTGCGCCAACCGAGCAGGAACGTGCTGCGCTAACGGATCTGGCAGAATGCCTGCGTGGGTATGAAGGTGAGGCCGCAGATGCCTCTACCTTGCAGAATCTGGTGTTCGAGGTAGGCAAGCGCCACGCGTTTGAGCCGCTGCGTAGCTGGTTTACCTGTTTGTATGAAGTTCTGCTGGGCCAGAAGGAAGGGCCGCGCTTTGGCGGCTTTGTTGCGCTGTATGGCGTGGCAGAAACTGTGGCCCTGATAGATACAGCCCTCCTGCGTGAGACGCAGGTTTAAAACATAGCGCCGCAAGTTACATGACGCAGACCCCACCCCCACCAGCTCCCCCTTCTTCGCTTCCGGGCGGAGGGGGATGGAAAAAGTGGCTCAAGCATCTGCCGCATATTCTTGGCCTGCTGCTTATGGTGGCGGCCATTGTGGTGGTGCAGCATGAACTGCGGCATCTGCGTATTTCAGATATCCGCCACGCCATGGAGGCCATTCCGGCCCGACAGATGTGGATGGCGGTTGGCTGCACGCTGCTGTCTTACTTTATCTTGTCCTTTTATGATCGGCTGGCCGTCATTCAGGTGGGGTATAGTAAACTGCCTTTTCGGCGGGCGGCTTTTGCGGCGTTCTGTTCCTACGTGCTTTCGCACAATCTGGGCTTTTCTGCCGTGTCTGGCGCGGCGGTGCGGTATCGGCTTTACCGCAATTGGGGCGTTAATTCCTTTGCCATAGCCCAGATTATTGCCTTCTGCTCTGCCACCTATCTGTTGGGTGCTGCGGTGCTGATAGGTGCGGTGCTGATCTGGGAACCCACGGTGCTGCCGGGCATTGGCCACCGTGTGCCCGCATCTGTGCTGGCGGTTATTGGCGCGCTGATGTGGTGCGGTGTGGCCGCTTACATCGGGCTGGCGTTTAAGGTGCGGGAATTCCGCTTCCGCAAATGGGTGGTGGAACTGCCATCCCCTCGTATGGCCATTATGCAAACACTGGTGGCCACGGCAGAGGTTGCGGCCACGGCCAGCATTGCTTTTGTGCTGCTTCCCCCCAGTGCCGGGGTGGATTTTGGATCTTTTCTGGCCATTTACATTGCGTCTTACACAGCCGGGCTGGTGGCCAGTGTGCCGGGTGGTCTGGGTGTGTTTGATGGGGCCATGCTGCTGGCTTTAGGCCCCTATATGCCAGCACCACAGATTTTGGGCATGGTGCTGATTTTCCGGCTTTTCTATTACATTATTCCGCTGTTTCTGGCGGGGATCATGTTTGCCGGGCACGAGCTGTTTTTGCGCGGTGATGCCGCTCTGGCAGAAAAGAAAAACCGCAAAATACAAAACAACCCGGATGCCGCCGCGGCTCCGGCGCCCGCGCAACGCAGGCCCAGCCAGGTTGTGCGGGAAAGTGAGGCCGCTTTTTCTGTGGCCGTGGCAACGGGCACGGTTTCACTTTGCGGGGTTATGCTGATCTGTCTGGTGATGCTGGACCCCGTGCCCAAATTTGCCATGGTGCCAGAAAGCCTGCTGACAATGGCCCGTGTGGGCGGCAACTATGTGCTTTCCCTTATGGGTGTGGTGCTTATCAGCTTGGCTATTGGGCTTTCCCAGCGGGTTACGCTGGCATGGCGTGGCGCGCTGTATCTGCTGCTTACCGCAACTGTGCTGACGTTTTTGCGCGG
Source organism: Acetobacter sp. AC2005 (assembly GCF_037901235.1). Classification (NCBI taxonomy): domain Bacteria; kingdom Pseudomonadati; phylum Pseudomonadota; class Alphaproteobacteria; order Acetobacterales; family Acetobacteraceae; genus Acetobacter; species Acetobacter sp. AC2005. The sequence goes on along the minus strand of NZ_CP149625.1, from coordinate 421,460 downwards.
TAATACGTTTTTTGTGCCGGTTATGCTGGGGCTTTCTGCGCTGTTTATTGCGCCGTTCCGCTCCTGCTATTACCGGCACGCGCGGCTTTTGAGCGAACCTCTTTCTACCGGTACCCTGCTTTCCTTGCTGCTGCTGTTTGGCTGTGTAATCGCGCTGGCCACCCGGCATGATACGTCTGGTAGTTGGTGGCAGATGATGCTGGCGACACATGCGCGGGGTTCCGTACGCTGGACAATCGCGCTTTCTGTGGGCTTGGCGCTGTTTGTTGTGGCGCGGCTGATGTGGCCGGGCCGTATTGCCGTGCGGGAGTGGGATGAAGATGCCTACACCCATTATAAAAATCTGGATCACGCCCTGCCAGATATTCAGGCATTTCAGCCTCAGGGGTATGTGACGGGGGAAGCGGGAGAGGCTATTTTGCCGCTTTACCGGCGAGATGCCTATCTGGTGGCATTGGGGGATCCGGCAGGGGAAGAAACAGACAGTATTTCTGCTATCTGGAAATTTCGGGATCTGGCCTTGCAGGAAAGGCTAAAACCCGTGTTTTGGCAGGTGGGGAATGACTTCCTGCGTATTTACGATGATATTGGGCTGAGTGTATGGGCACTTAATGATGGCAGTGGATTTAATTTCTGCTATCCAGCGGACGATATTGCGCAGGCATCACGCTTTGTTAAAACGTACAAGGGTGGTGCGGGCAATTTGGTGCCATCAGATTTTTCGTGATGAAACGGTGTTTCCTCGGGTAGAGGGCGGATGCCTCGGACAGAACGGTGAGGGGTTATGTCAGCTCATTTTCCCGCAATGCTGTTAACAGCAACAGCATTTACATCTTCCATTTCCTCGTTTCTGCTGGCGTTTCCTGCGCTGTTTTCCATTGTAAACCCGTTTGGGGCTGCGCTTATTTTTGCGCAGGCAACAGCAGGCCGCTCGCAAACTGAAATTATGGCACTGGCGCGGCTGGTGTCTTTTTACTCCCTTTGCCTCATCATGGCCTCGCTTTGGCTGGGCAGTATGGTGCTGGCGTTTTTCGGTATCACCGTAAATGCGTTGCGCGTTGCAGGTGGGCTGGTTGTGGCTGTGCGTGCGTGGGATCTGCTGCAAAGCCCGGAAACGGTTGAAGCACAAAAGGAAAAGCAGGCTCTGCAAGGTGGTCGTACGGTTATGGCCCCTAACTGGGCCGATGCCGCGTTTTTCCCGCTTGCCATGCCGTTTACGGTGGGGCCGGGCACAATTGCCGTGGCCATTGCCCTTGGTTCTGGCTGCCCGGCAGATGAACCTTTCTGGGCGTACACCATTGGCACCACGCTGGCTGGTGTGTGTGTTGTGGCTATTGTATGGGCCGCTTATTCTGGCGCGGATAAGCTGGTGTCCATGCTGGGTGTGACGGGCACGCGTATTGTCAGCCGTATGGCAGCATTGGTGCTGTTGTGCATTGGCGTGCAGATTTTGGCCGCAGGCGAGCAGGGGTTTGCCACAGATATGTGGCGGCACCTGCTTGCCATAAAACTACACGCATAACGCCAGTAAGGGCGTTATTCCGCTACAAGCTGGGTGATGCAGCTTTCATGCGCGCCCAGCACGTGTTGCAGTCGTTCAAGCTGTGCGCCTGCTTTTTCTGCAAAGCCAAAGGGCGGGCGGATAACAAGCAAACCCGCGCCGTTAAGTTGATCCGGATTGTGTGGTGGGCGCATGAGCAGTTCTGCTACGCAGATATTGCGGATACCGGTGCCCATGAGCGTTTCATGAAAAATCCGAACTGGCGTGCGGTGCTTGATGGGATACCAAATAGCAATAATTGCATTGGCAAAGCGGGCCTGAATGGTTTGCACCGCTTGTGCGAGCCGGCCGAATTCTCCCGGTTCTTCAAATGGTGGATCAATCAAAATCAGCCCGCGCTTGGCGGTTTTGGGGGGTAACAGGGCGCGCAGGGCCTCGTAAGCATCGCGCTCATGCACCGTGACATTGGGGGTGTTGGTAAAGAGCCGGTAGAGGCTGCGTTTATCTTCTGGGTGCTTTTCGCAGCAGATTAACGAATCCTGCGCCCGCAGCATTTGCGCAATAATGAGCGGAGAACCGGGGTAATACTCCGGTCCGCCCGCTTTTTTTACCTGCTCCAGCCAATCTGCCAGCGGGCTGGCGGCATCCTCATTCCATAGTTTGCCAATGCCATCTCGCCATTCCTGCGTTTTTTCGGCTTCTGGGCTGTGCAGATCATACCGGCCAATACCGGCATGCGTGTCCAGCACCATAAAAGGCGCGGGTTTGCGCAAAAAACTTTGCAGCAGGGTAACCAGCAGGGCGTGTTTCATGCAGTCGGCAAAATTGCCGGCGTGGTAGGCGTGGCGATAGTTCATGCGGAGGGTGTTTCTGCTTCAAAACGGCTGGCCATATCTTCCAGTGGCCAGCGCGGGCGAGGGCGTAGGGCGTTGTCGTTTATGGGGGGCAGATTGCACTCTGCGGCTTTCTGCCATGTTTCCAAGGCTGCCCACCCCACCATAACGGCGTTATCTGTGCACAGGCGCAAAGGCGGGGCTGCAAAGCGCAGGCCACGTTGTGCTGCTGTTTTTTCTAACGCGGCGCGCAAAACCGTATTTGCGGCCACGCCACCGGCAGCTACCAGAAGTTTGGCTTCGGGCATCATATCCAGTGCGTGTTCAATACGGTTGGTCACCACATCAGCCACAGCCTGCTGGAAGGAAGCAGCCAGATCTGCCGCAAACTGGCGGGGCAGGGGGGCTTTGCCAAAAGGTACAAGCTTTTGGGAGATAGCGGTTTTCAGGCCGGAAAATGAAAAATCGCAGCCTTCACGCCGCCAGAGTGGGCGGGGCAGGGAAATGGCCTTGGGGTTGCCCTCACGCGCCAGTTTTTCCAGCTCTGGCCCACCGGGCCAGCCAAGGCCCAGCATTTTGGCAACCTTATCAAAGGCTTCACCGGCTGCATCATCAATCGTGCCGCCCAGTTTGCGGTAATGGCCTACGCCTTCTACGGCAATGCACTGGCAATGGCCGCCAGAAACCAGCAGCAGCAGGTAGGGGAAGGGCGCGCCATCGGGCACAATGCCGGGCAGACGGGCTGTGAGGGCATGGGCCTCTACGTGGTTGACCGCTACAAACGGAATGCCCAGCGCCAATGCCAGCCCCTTGGCAAAGCCACTGCCCACAATCAGCCCGCCAATAAGCCCCGGCCCGGTGCTGGCGGCAATGAAAGACAGAGTCGCCGGGGCGATGTTGGCATCCTGCAAAGTGGCCTTAACCAGATTCGGCAACAGGGCCAAATGGGCGCGGGCGGCAATTTCGGGCACCACGCCGCCAAAATCTGCATGCCCGTCCTGAGAAATAACACGCTGCGCCAGCACGGTGCCATTGGGGGCCAAAATGGCGCATGCGGTTTCATCGCAAGAAGATTCAATGGCCAGTATTGGGCCATCTGGCCTGCGGTTTTGTGCGGTTTCGTTCATGGACGCATCATGCAAAACGGCGTATCCTTACGGCAACGCAATAGATGGACGGGGGCGGAATGTTTTTTCGGTCGCGCAAGTTTTTCAGACCAGCCGGGCATCATCACTTCTTGTCCTTTCTCTACTCCCGGTAATAGACACTCTTATGGATTCAGCCTACCCTTCCTCATCCGCCCCTTCTCCTGCGTTGCAGGAACTTGCGGCGGAAGCGGCGGCCCGCCAGAAAAAGGCAAGTGGCCATTCTGGGCGCCGCACCCTGCCTTTGCGTGTTGGCACGCGGGGTTCGCCCCTCGCGCTGGTGCAGACGCGCGCCTTCCTTACCACACTGACACGCTTCTGCCCCGTTTTGCGGGATATGGGCGCGTTTCAGGAACACCAGATTAACACCACGGGTGATCAGGTGCAAAATCGGCGTTTGGCCGAAATTGGTGGTAAAGGCCTGTTTGCAAAGGAAATTCATGAAGCCCTGGCCGATGGGCGGATTGATTTTGCCGTGCACAGCCTCAAGGATCTGGAAACCACGCTGCCCCCCGGCCTTGTGCTGGCCTGCACGCTTAAGCGGGAAGATGCGCGTGATGCCCTGATCCTCAGCCCCGGCCTTGCGCAGTCCGACCCGGATGATCCGTATTCCGCCCTGCCAGAAGGTGCGCTTATTGGCTGCGCATCCGTACGCCGGCAGGCGCAGATGCTCCATGTGCGCCCAGACCTGCAATTTGGTCTGCTGCGCGGCAACGTGCAAACCCGACTCGATAAACTCGCGGCCCATCAGTGTCAGGCCACGCTGTTGGCTCTTGCCGGGCTTAAGCGCCTTGGCATGGCAGAGCGCGCCAGCATTGTGCTGGACCCCACAGTTATGGTGCCAGCCGCAGGGCAGGGCATTGTGGGCGTAACCGTGCGCGAAGATGATATTGAACTGCGCGAACTTCTCTCTGCGATTGAAGATTATGAGGCCCGTGCCGTTGCCACGGCAGAGCGATCTTTGTTGGCAGAGCTGGATGGTTCGTGCCGCACGCCTATTGGTGGCTACGCGCAGCTTATTCCCATCGTGGCGGGGGAAGACCCCAAACTGCACCTTACGGGCCTTGTTGCGCGTGAAGATGGGTCTTTCCTGTTAAAGCGCAGCATCACGGGCCTGCCGGAAGATGCTGCAAGACTGGGTAAGGAACTGGGTGAAAGCCTGCGTAAAGACAGCCCGTCTGATATTTTTGAGGAAAACTGAGGTAAGGCCATGCATCCGCGCGGCGTGATTATCACGCGCCCGGAACCGGGGCTGAGTGAAACAATGGCAGCCGTTACAGATGCAGGCTGGCTGCCATTGGCCTCACCTGCATTGGTTGTGCAGCGATATACGTTGCGCTTACCGAAAAAATTACCCGCAGCCATACTCCTTACCAGTGGGCAGGCTGTTTCTGCTGTGGTGGCAGCGGCACAGCAGGCCAAGGCACTGGATATACCGGTTTACGCGGTAGGGGATCGCACAGCCCAACGGGCGCGAGATGCCGGGTTTACGCATGTTAAAAGTGCGGATGGTGATGCCCGTGCGCTTGTTGCGCTTTTGCAAACCCACCAACAGCCAGAATGCGGCAGCCTGTTGCTATGCTCTGGGGCAGAGCAAGGCGTAGAGCTTGCGGCTTGGTGTAGGCAGGCGGGGTTTAAAGTTGTGCGCCGGGTTGTTTATGCAGCCAAACCAATCCAGCACATAAACGTACAAACGTGCACAGCCATTCAGGCCGCCAAGGTGGCGGTGGTTCTGTTTTTTTCAGCAGAGAGTGCGGCTGGTTGGTTGGCAGCTTTGCCAAAGGCAGAGCAGAATGCGTTAGCCGCGCAAGCAAGAGCAGTGGTGATATCTGGCCGTGTGGCCGGTGTGCTGCGTGCGGCCGGTTGGCAAAATGTGCGCATTGCAGACCATGTATCCGCCGCAGCGGTTATGGATGCTTTGGGGGCATATCCCGCATAAAAAACCTCCGCACCCGTAAGTGCGAAGGCTTTTTGTAAACCTTACAACAAGGGCAACGCGATTATGCGTGGCCTGCTGCTTCGGGGAATTCTGCGCGGCGTGCCTGCCACAGAGCCACAAAGTCGATCGGCTGCAGCACGATGGGCGGGAAGCCACCATCACGCGTGACATCGCTGATGATGTTACGTGCGTAGGGGAAGATCAGACGCGGCACTTCAACCAGCAGGATCGGTTCGATCAGTTCCTGCGGCGGGTTGGTCAGGGTTACCACAGCGGCGTAAACCAGTTCAGTCAGGAACACGGTGCGGCCAGCGGGGCCACCTTCCTTTTCCGGGGCTTCCTTGGCTTCTGCCTTAATGGACAGAACAACCTCGTAAACCATCTGGTCATCCTGCAGGCGGTTGGCCTGCACATCAATGTTCACGCCAATCTGGGGCTGGCTGCGCAGGGTGGCAAAAATTTCTGCACCAACCGGCACTTCAAACGACAGATCGCGGGTGTACTGCAGGTTAACGGCAAGCGGCAGTGCGGGTGGGGCACTCTGTTCTGTTTCAGACATCGGTTCTGCTTTCGTCAGCTTCAACTTTGGATACCCTTCGCGGTAGCATGCCCGCAGGCATCCGCCAACCGCAAGCGGCACGTTTGGCAGGGTATCTGGGCTGTGCGCACGCCTTTTTATGCGTGCTCAGGGTGAAAAATGCTGCCAGTCTCCATTTTCAAAACTCTCTCCGGTCAGGCTCAGCAAAAACCACCAGTGAGAAACCACAAGCGTTTCAGATGCTCTGGCATCCTGCGCCATGATCTGGCGGAACTGTTGTGCCCGGTTTTCCAGGCTTGCACTGCTTTCTGGCAGTGCAGACCACCAGTGTTCATCTATGTGGGCAAAATCCAGATGCGGCCATGCAGATGCCAGAACAGAGGCTGGTGTACCTTTATCGCATGAATACATGCCGCGTTCGCGCACAAGCGGCATAATTTGCGGGGTAATGCCCAAACGTTGCGCCAAAGGTGTGGCGGTTTGCAGCGCACGTGTGAACGGAGAAACCAGTATGCGCCGGATTCCCCTATCTGCCAGCTTCAGGGCCAGTTCCTGCGCGTGGGCCTTGCCCTCAGCAGAAAGATGCGGGTCTTCCAACCCGGGGTCTCCCCCATGAAGGTTGTAATGGCGGTTGAATTCGCTTTCGCAGTGTCGCAGGATGATCATGATACCCGCAAGGTAGGAAGCATAATGCCCCTTTAGCAAGAGGGCAGGTGATTGTATCCCCCCATGCGCGTGACTATGTGATAAGTAACACGCGATTCTCCGGTTCTGTTTCATGTGCTGTGGCAGAACAGGCGCAAGGTTTTTGGTGGACGTAAGACAGATGGATTTTTCTCTCGGCCATTTCCCGGTCGATCTGGTGCTTCTGGCTCTGGTTGCAGCATTTCTGGTGCTGCGGTTGCGTAGCGTGCTGGGCAAGCGCGTGGGTATTCAGCCGGTACAGGTCAAGCTTCAGGTTCGGCCGGATGCAGCGCCCAGAGTTGTGGAAGGCAAGCCAGAGCAGCCTGAAACCGCGGCGGAATTTGATATTCCTGCTCCGGGCACGCGCGTGGGCACATTGCTGGCAGATATCCGGCAGAAAGATCCTTCCTTCACACCCCAGCAGTTTTTGAACGGTGCACAAATTGCATTCGCGCAGGTGGTGGGTGCCTATGCGCAAGGCAATGTGGATGTGCTGAAAACGTATCTGACCCCCGCAGTGCTTTCTGCGTTTGAGGCCGGTATTACAGCCCGCACCAATGCGGAAGAAACACAGCGCACAGATGTAAAAGCCATTCGGTCTCTGGCCATTGAGGATGTGCGCATTGCCCCTATGGAAGCTGGCACGGCAGCAGCCATTGATGTGCGCATTGTTTCTGATCAGATCAGCCTTGTGCTGAACAAGGAAGGTCAGCCGGTAACAGGCACGGATGCCGTTACCGAGTTTTCTGATCTGTGGACTTTTGAGCGCCTGCTGGATGTGAACGGCAGCACATGGCGCCTTGCGGCGGCGCGTAGTGCGTGAAAGCTGCCAAAGGTAACGGGGCATCCCGCGCCAACACCACATCCACCAAACCACCTCGCGCCCGCCGTTATAAAATTGGGCAGCAGGAAATTGTGATGGGTGACTGCCTGCGTGCGCTCAAGCGCGTGCCGGCGGAATCTGTGGATGTGGTTGTTACGTCCCCCCCTTATAATATCGGCCTGTCCTACCGCAGTTATCCAGACAGGCGGGAGGAAGAGGATTATCTGGACTGGATGCTGGAGGTTGCGCAGCAGTTGCAGCGTATCCTCAAGGATGATGGTTCATTCTTCCTGAATATTTCCGGCTCATCCGCACAGCCTTGGCTGCCGTTTGAACTGGCGGTGCGGCTGCGTGATCTGTTTGTGCTGCAAAACCATATTTCGTGGGTGAAATCCATTTCTGTGGGGGAAGACAGCTTCGGGCACTTCAAACCCATGAACAGCCAGCGGTTTTTGCACCGCGGGCACGAGCATGTTTTCCACTTCACGCTGCATGGAGATGTGCGGCTTGATCGGCTGCGCGCCGGAGTGCCGTATAAGGATAAATCCAACATCGCCCGCCGTGGCCACAGGCAGGATAGGCGCTGCCGGGGTGATACGTGGTTTATTCCGTATGAAACCGTACGGGGCCGGGCAGAAAAGTTCGATCATCCCGGCACATTTCCCGTAGCGCTGCCTGAACAGTGCATTCTGCTGCATGGGCGTGAAGGTGCGCGCGTGCTTGACCCATTTATGGGCACGGGCACCACGCTGCTGGCTGCCCAAAGGCTTGGCTGTTACGGGTTGGGGATGGAGCTGGACCCCGAATACGTGGCTATTGCCCGCGCACGTTTGAAAGATGATCTGGCGTCCTGAACGCCTGATCATCGAAAATTTCAATTATTAAAATAAAAACAATCGTTTGGACATATTGATATGTATCAAACACAATGCAGGTAACAGCGCATAAAAGCTATTCAATCAAGGCGTAGAAATCAGGAGACCGGGTTTTGAAACGATTAATCGTGTCAGCAGTGGGTGCAGCTCTGCTGGCTTATGGTGGAACAGTCGCTTACCTGCAGCATTTTGACCATATTACAGCACCAGAATTACCAGCATCTTCCCCCACGCTGAAAGATCCTGTGGCACTGGCAGCCTTTAATGCCCTGCGTGAGGCACGGTGTGATTACTGCCATGCCGAACAGCGTGATCTGCCGTTTTACTTCCGCGTGCCGGTTGCCAAAACGCTTATGGAAAAAGACCGCGCCAACGGGCTGCGTCATTTCCGTGTAGAGCCGGTGCTGGATGCGTTTGAACAGGGCACAGTTCCTACGGAAGAGCAGCTTTCCCGCATTGAGGAAGTGATTACGCAAAACCGTATGCCGCCAAACCTGTATCTGATGATGCACTGGCACGCCCATCTGTCTAATGCAGAGCGCGAAGCCGTGTTGAAATGGGTGCAGGATACGCGCCGCAAAAACTACAACAACACCGGTGCTGCAGAGCAGTTTGCTGCAGAGCCTATTCGCCCTGTGCCAGAAAGCGTGGAAGCAGACCCGGCCAAATGGACACTGGGGCGCAAGCTGTTCTTTGATAAGAGCCTGTCGGGCGATAACACGCTTAACTGCGCAAGCTGCCACGGGCTGGATACCGGCGGGGTGGATAATCTGGTTACAGCCACCGGCATTGGTGGGCAGAAAGGTCCCATCAACACGCCTACAGTGTATGATGCCTACTTCAAGATGGCACAGTTCTGGAACGCCCGCGCCACTACGCTGGCAGAGCAGGCCGCTGGCCCTGTGATGAACCCGGTGGAAATGGGTTCTCATAACTGGGAGGAAGTGGCCAACAAGCTGAATGCCAACCCGGAATACGCACCGCTGTTTCAGGCTGCATTTGGCCCAGATGCCCAGGTTGATGAAAAAACCATCACCACGGCTATTGGCGAGTTTGAAAAAACGCTGGTCACGCCCAATGGCGCTTTTGATGAATACCTCAAAGGCAAGCCGGATGCCATTAGTGAGCAGGCCAAACGCGGGTATGAACGCTTTAAGGCCATTGGCTGCTCTGGTTGCCATACCGGCATTGGTGTGGGTGGACGCGGCATGGAAATCATGGGTCTTGAAGGTGATTACTTCAAGGACCGTGGTGGCAAGCTGACGGATGCTGATCAAGGCCGTTACGCCGTAACGCATGAACCGAGTGACATGAACCGCTTTGTGGTGCCCAACCTGCGTAATATTGAGCTAACAGGCCCATACTTCCATGATGGCAGCGTAAAAACGCTGGATGAGGCTGTGCGCAAAATGGCTCGTTACCAAACCCCGGATCAGAACATCTCTGATCAGGATGTGGCGGACATTGTGGCCTTCCTGAAAACGCTGACAGGGCGTTACGATGGCAAGCTGCTGACCAACAGCAATCCGGCTGCCAAATAGTAAATCTGGTGTAAGAAAAGCAGCCTTCCAAATGGGGGCTGCTTTTTTCTTTTCTTGAAAGATGGCCCGCAGGCAGGTGATAACCAAGCCTGACGGGCCATTTCTGGTTTTAGGGCATGAAACGTAGAGGGTGATGTGAACAGGCGTCGGCGGCATTTGCAGGAGGGGGAAAAGGCGCTATGGGCGCTGGTTGTGCGGGATGTTGCCCCCCTGCATGTGGCCGAACTTGTGCCACCCGCTGCGCAGAATGAGCCAGAGCCACAGGCTATTCCACGCGCGCAGGCCAAGGCTGGCAAAAAATCTCAGGCCTGTGGGCTTATGGCGTCTTCATCTGGTGGTGAAAGCGGTGTGGCCGCGGCTAATTACGGCTTTACAGCCCCGCGTGCCCCTGCTGCGGGGCTGCGCGTGCAACAGGCACCGCGCCCGGTAGAAACCATAGGCAAACGCCAGCCCGGTGTGGATGATTACAGTTGGCGGCGCTTTACCCAAGGCACCTTTAAGGTAGAGCGGCGGTTGGATCTGCACGGCATGGTGGCGCAGGAAGCCTTCCATCGGTTGATGGAGTTTATGGATGTGGCCACCCATAGGGGCCTGCGCTGTGTGGAAATTATTACCGGCCTGGGCACGGGGCAGGAAGGCGGTATTTTACGCCGCGAATTGCCCCATTGGCTGGAAAGGCCAGAAATCCGCCGCCGTATTCTGGGGCTTACGTACCCTCATGCAGGTAACAGAGGGTCTGTTCGCGTATTACTGCGCAGGCGGCGTTGAAAGCAGGGCCGGAGGTGTGGCATCCCGCCAGCGGGGCAGGCTTTGGGCAAACCAGCGGCGCAGTGCCATTAGCACATGCGGTTCGGGCATAAGCGTTTCATAAAACGGAGTGCCTGCCGTGCCCGCCAGAATGGTTTGGTTTTCTGCCGCAGCAGCCTGTTGAATGGCCGGACGGTTTGCACATACTTCAGCCGCATGGCGCCAGCGGGCAATGCTATCGGGTTGGGTAAGGGCAGGCAGCACAAGCCCGGCGCGTAAGCTACACGCTGCGGCAATGGCGCCCCAAGCCGGTAGCAGAAACGCAGGTTGAGAATATTTGTGTTCCTGTTGCAGCACAGCCAACAGATCGGGCGGCAGATTGGGCTGATGAATCTGCATATCCGGCCGGGCATTATTAACAAACAGGGGGGCAAAACCCGCAGCCTGTAATGTGGCAATACGGCTTGGGTAGCTGGCATCCAAAGGCAGTTGGATCACATCGGTCTGGCCTGCCTGCAAAGTGGCCATTGCGGCCTCTGGCGTGGCATGTCCGGCCACCGGCTGCGGGCGCAGGCCCAGCATATCCAATGCCAGAACGGTGGTGAGCTCCGGCCCCGTCAGTTTGGAAACGGCCACACGTGTAAGCTGCCCGGTTAAACGTGCACGAAAAGATTGATGCAGGCTTACGCGGCCAACCGCAACGCTGGGCTGTGCCACCAAAAACACAGGGGCCCAGCGCCGGTAGTCAAAATGAATACGCGGCCCACCCAGCATGGCAGAAAGAATAGCCGTGCCGGGTATTATCAACCCAACAGGGCCGGGGGCTGATTGTTGCTGGGTATCAAACAGATTGGCCCCGGTTATGCCATCCCACCCGGTTGTGGGGGTAAGCTGCAAAGGAGGGCTAAGGTGCAGTTCTTCTTCCAGCGCGGGGGCTAGCAGGCTGGCCCAGCGCCCACATTCGGAAGAAGACGTGCCACCAATAATAAGTGCAGATCCACCATCAGCACTGCTGGGGAGAGGATCCTCAGCGCGTGCTGTGCGTGCGCCCGCTACAACAGCAGCGGCACCCAGCAGAGTGCTTAGGAATACACGACGCGAAAGCTGCCGTTCAGGCATCACAAAAAGCCGGGGCTGATCAGCGTGGGGCAAGCGCGGGAGATCCTCTTTCTGTTTCTGCCTCATATTAAGCGCATATGTGGGCAGAATCACGACAGTTTTATTACGGCCATTTTACTTCTGGCGGCATGCTCATCAGAATGGCTTCAGTATGGCCACCGGTTTTTAGACCAAACAGCGTGCCTCTGTCGTGTAGCAGATTGAATTCCACATATCGGCCACGGCGGATAAGCTGGGCTTCGCGCTGTTCTGGTGTCCAGGGTTCCATCATGCGGCCGCGGATGATTTCGGGGAATGCATTCAGAAAAGCCAGGCCAACATCCTTGGTAAAGGCAAAGTCTTCCTGCACATTGCCACTGTTCAGCCGATCATAAAAAATACCGCCCAGGCCGCGGGGTTCGTTACGGTGGGGCAGGTAGAAATACTTGTCACACCATGCCTTGAAGCGCGGATAATATTCCGGGTCATGCGCATTACAGGCCTGCGCAAAGGCGGCATGAAAGCGCGCGGCATCATCCTGCGCTTCTACACTTTCGGGGAACATGGGGGTAATATCCCCACCGCCGCCAAACCAGCCTTTAGTGGTAATAATCATGCGGGTGTTAAAATGCGCGGCAGGCACAAGCGGGCTGCACATATGCGCAACCAAGCTAATACCCGTGGCAAAAAAATGGGGGTCTTCTGCTGCACCGGGAATGGTGGCGGCAAATTCCGGTGTAAAAGTGCCCTGCACGGTGGAAACGTTTACGCCCACTTTTTCAAAAACACGGCCATGCATTACGCTCATTACACCGCCGCCGCCGGGGCTGCCATCTTCGTTCAGGCGGTTCCAGCTTTTGCGCTCAAAACGGCCTGCGGCTTCGTGGCCGGGCAGAACAGGGCTGTTCTGTTTTACAGCGTCATCCTCAATGGCTTCAAAAGCGGCGCAAATTTTGTCACGCAGGCTTTCAAACCATTGGCGGGCTGGTTCCCTAAGGGCTTGGTGGGCAGAAACATCAGCGGTGTCGGTGGGCGTCATTGAACTGTCTTTTCCTCATCGTCCTTGCCTGAAGCTGCCATCTGCTTACAGGCTTTCAAGGGGTGCGCTTTTAGGCGCATCATTGCAAGATGAACCCGAACATCGTTAAACCAACAGCAGCTCTGCGCAGGGCAGGAGCATGCACCCTATAAAGTGGCGTAAGGGGAGAAAAGGGCAAGATGGCAGCAACACCGGCCCGCCATACGGAGCAGGCAGAAAAGGAAGCACATTCCTTTCTACAGCAGGCGGGTGCGTATGCACGGCATTATGGCCACCTGCCTTTGCCCGCAGACCTGAACTGGTGGTGGACCATTGGCGCCATGCTGGTGGCTGTTCTGGTGCTCATGCTGTTATCGGGGTTAACGCTTACATTGGCTTACACCCCCGATGCCTCGCTTGCGTTCGGGTCAGTCGAGGCTATTGAGCGGCGTATGCCCTCTGGCTGGCTGCTGCGTGCCATGCATATGACAGGGGCCTCGTTTTTTATGGCGGCCCTATATGTGCATTTATTGCGCGGGTTGTATTACCGCACCTATCTGCCCCCACGGCGCGGCGTATGGTTAAGCGGTTGTGGCTTGCTGGTGTTGGTGATGGTTACAGCCTTTGCAGGCTATGTGCTGCCTTGGGGGCAAATGTCTTACTGGGGCGCAGATGTGGCCGCCAAGGCTGTAGGGGCTGTGCCATTTGTGGGGCAGGGGCTGGAACAGGTTTTTCTGGGTGGTGAAAGCCCGGGCACACCCACGCTGCACCGTATGCTCACCCTGCATTTTCTGCTGGCGTTTGTGATTATCGGGCTGGTGTTGGTGCATGTTGCTGTTGTGCATGCAAAGGGCAGTTCCAGCCCTTCTGTACAACCCGAAACACGCCGCAAATATCTGCCCTTTTACCCGTATTTTACCACGCGGGATATTCTGGCCGTATTGATTATGGCCTTGGGTTTTGTAGCCGTAATGTGCTTCTGGCCGGGGCTGATAACAGAGCCAGCCAATTATCGCCCAGCCAACCCGTTGCACACACCAGCTGATATTGAACCCGAATGGTATTTTCTGCCGTTTTACGGAATGTTGCAGGTTGTGCCTTCCAAATTCTGGGGGCTGCTTGTTTCTGGCGGTGCAGTGGCCGTGTTGTTTGCTGTGCCGTGGCTGGATAAAGGCAGGCGTACAGCAAATGGTGGCTTGGCACGGCTGGCAGATGCCGGGGCGCTTCTGGCCTGCGTAGGGGCTGCTGTTACAGCGGCAGCAGCAGGTGTGCATCATGCTCAGGGTGGATGGCTTGTGGCTGGGCAGGCTGCCTGTTTGATTTATTACCTGTATTTTCTGGTTTTTCTGCCCTTGCGCACCCGTTTTGAGGGGAAAGGGGCATGACCGTGCAGAAAACTCGCCCCACACTTTGGCGATGTGCCGGAGGAATGCTGCTTTTGGGCACTCTGGTGCTGGGGCCAGATATTGTGCGGCCCGCACAAGCACAGCCTGTTAAAGCGCCAGAGCAGAACTGGTCTTTCAAAGGGCCGTTGGGGCATTTTGATCTGTCCTCTGTGCAGCGTGGATATGCTGTGTTTGCGGGAATATGTGCCTCCTGCCACAGCTTGTCGGAAGTGCGTTTTTCAGATCTCACAGATATGGGCTTAACGCTGGAAGAAGTGGGAGCTGTTGCCGCTACATGGCAGGTAGCAGATGGGCTGGATGCTGAAGGGCGGCTGAAGCACCGCAACGCCCGGCCAGATGATGCACTTTCTTCTTCCTATTCCGGGCCGGAGGCTGCGCGTGCGGCCAATGGGGGTGTGGTGCCGCCCGACCTTTCGCGCATTGTGCAGGTTTACCCCGGCGGAGCAGACAGACTTTTTGCGTTGCTCACCGGTTATAAGCCCGATGCAGCACGCGTGCCGGGTAAAGGGTTTGCCAATTCCTTTGCTATTGGCCATTACACCGCCATGCCGCCGCCTTTGCGCGAGGGCGCTGTAAAATATGCAGATAACACCCCCGCAACTGTTACGCAGGAAGCGCGGGATGTTACCACTTTTCTTGCGTGGGTTTCTGCACCGCATCAGGATACCCGCCGCCGTGTTGGCATAGGTGCAGGTTTGTATCTGTGCTTTCTTGCCGTGTTGTTTGTGATTTTAAACCGGAGACTCTGGTCGCATGTCAGAAAATGAAACTGTGGAACCCGTTATTGGCCTGATAGGCGGGTCTGGCCTGTATGATATTGACGGGTTGGAAGAAAAGGAATGGCGCACGGTAGAAACGCCTTGGGGCCTGCCTTCTGACCAGCTTCTTTTCGGGCGGCTGGATGGCGTGCGCTGCGTGTTTCTGCCGCGCCACGGCCGTGGGCACCCCATTCCGCCTTCACGCCTGAACTATCGGGCCAATATTGCCGCCATGAAGATTTCTGGCGTAACAGACATTGTCTCGCTTTCTGCTGTGGGGTCTTTGAAAGAAGAGCTGCCACCGGGGCATTTTGTGGTGATCGATCAATTTATTGATCGCACCATTGCACGCACAAAAAGCTTTTTTGATACAGGCTGTGTGGCGCATATTTCCATGGCAGACCCACTGTGCAACCGCGTGGGCGATGTGCTGAAGGCACAGGCAGACAAGCTGGGTATTACCGCTGTGCGCGGCGGCACCTATCTGGTTATGGAAGGCCCGCAGTTTTCAACCCGTGCAGAAAGCGAGCTGTACCGGAGCTGGGGTTGCTCCGTTATTGGTATGACCAACATGCCAGAAGCCAGCTTGGCGCGTGAAGCTGAAATCTGTTACGCCACAGTGGCTATGGTGACAGATTATGATTGCTGGCACACGGAGCATGACAACGTTACCGTAGATAGCGTTGTAAAAACCATGCAGGCGAACTCAGCCAATGCCAAAGCGCTGATTAAGGCTGTTATTCCTGCTTTGGGTGGCAAGCGCCATAGCTGTAGCGCAGGCTGCGACCATGCGTTGGAACACGCTATTATGACGGCACCTTCTGTGCGTGACCCGGAACTGGTAGCAAAGCTGAAAAGCATTGCAGGCCGCGTTCTGTAAATAATGTAAAAACAAGGTATGGGGCATTGGTTTTGAGTGCTTCATACCTTGGGTTTTTAAGGGGTTAGTAAAACCGGCCTTAAAAACAGAAAGAAATACAATACATGATAAAACCAGCCTGCACGCCTACCTCTTTGCTTATCATGTGCCTGCTTGTGGGTGGTGTGCATGCAGCGCAGGCGCATCGGGTTATAAAATCTTGCAAACCGGCTGATTTATCTGTGCATTTTGAGAGCGGGCAGGGTGCTTTTGATGGCATGTCCCATAGCGGGGCGTGGGTTGTTCTTTCTAACCGCAGCGCCACGCGCTGTGCTGTGCCTGCATTGCCAGTTGTGCAGCTTGAAGATGCACAGGATCATGTTCTGGCAATAGGCAAACCAGCGCCACTTTCCTCCAACCAGCAGCCGGGCCAGAAAATACTCAAGCCCCATGCACTGTGGCGGGCCAGCATGTATTGGGTTTCTGGCAATGTGTATGATGGGGGGCAATGTGTTTCCCCCAACCGTGCTGTATTGACGTTTCCTTTGGGTGATGTGGGCGTTAATTTTCCTGCACGCACTTTATGCGGGCCAGCCCAAACTCCGCTTACGTTTGAGCAAGGGCCATTACAGCTGGCACCACGTTAACAACACAAGCGTGTTAAAAACCAAATGCTGTGCGTATTGCAGTGGCATCAAAAGTGTACTGTTTTTTATTACAGCCTGTTCACCTTTTCCGTTTTCTCCTTTAGGACGCTTTCAAACCTTTAACCGGAGAGCCGGATAGTTATGCCGCATGTTTTCCTTCCTGTGCTGGCGTTTGCTGCTGCATGGGGTGTTCTTGTTTTAACACCGGGCACAGAAACAGCCCTTATTATCCGGCTGAGCATCAGTGTAGGGCGCACAACCGCTATTGGTGCGGTGTTGGGCATTGCTGCGGGCTTAACTCTGTGGGGCATTGGCACGGCATTTGGGCTAAGCGCGCTTATTGCGGCTTCTCACACATTGTATCTGGTGCTGGAATGGGCCTGCGCTGGCTATCTGCTCTCTCTGGCGTTTCGGTTGGCGGTTAATGTTCTGCGCTCCACACCAGAGACGGAAACAGATTCCGAAAATCAGGCCCCCAAGGCATTTTGGTCGGGCTTTCAGCGTGGGATGTTCACCACAATTCTAAACCCCCTTGTTGGGGTGTTTGATCTTACAGCCTTTCCGCAATTTATTCCCCCTGAAGTAAATGCCGTAACATATGCGCTGCTGTTAACCGTAGTGCAGGCCACATTAACACTAACGTGGTATTTTACGTTGGCCTTTACAGCACTTTTCTTTAGCCGCTTTCTTGCAAACCCGGTTGTTATTCGTGTTCTGGATGGGTTAACGGCTTTGGTTTTTGTTATCTTTGCCATTCGGCTTGTTATAAGCGGCTGATGAGGTTTTTTTTAGGAAAACTTTCGGAATCTCTTCATGTTTTTTTGAAATCGGGATTCCTTGGTTTTCTGCTGCATGGCAATTAAATGCCGGAACGCAAAAGACATAAGAGCACACCCAATAACAAACCCTATAAGGGTGAACATAACCAAGGCAGAAGTGCTGTAAACAGCCCATGATCTGGTATCGGGCAGGGCATCCCATACCGGTTTTAGCCAGCTTACACTGTGCGGATCATGCACCGGTATATTTGCGCGCAGCATGGCATCTTTAATAATCACCATTAAGGTTATGGGTAATGAAAGTGCCATTAAAAATGCACCAGATGCCCATATTAGAATGTATCTTCGTTCCTCTGTGCACATTTCTTGTTTTCCCCTTACATGTTCTTCAGATCATGCAATTGTGCATAAGTAACGCCGCAACTCTGCTTGAAGTTGCGTGCTACGAAGGGGAAGGAAGTTTCGGGCTTCTGTTACAAAGGCGTATTTTGTGAGTATCTACTGGAAAATACTTAAAAAGTTTCTGTTTACGGTGCGATTAATCTGAAAAACTAAAATAAATTACGGCGGATGGCCTGCATGTAGCAGACCCTTCCGCCGTGTTTTTTAGATATGCGTGAACAGGCTTTTTTCTGGCAAACGAGACTTGGGCAGTTTGGCGTTGAAATCTGCATCGGAATGATAGCCGAGTGAGACAATAACAGCCGGAGCAAGCCCTTTTTCTTTCAGGCCCAGTTCCTTATCCAGAATGGCAGCATCAAAACCTTCCATGGGTGTTGCATCCACTCCAAGAAGTGCGGCTGAAAGCAGCAGAAAACCTTGTGCAATATATGTCTGCTTTTGCGCCCAGGTTGCCACATCGCCCATTTGCTCATGCAGCCCCACAAAACCATTCCGCCCTTTGGTAATGGATATTTTTGTGGCTTCATCTGCAAAGCGGCCGTCTTTCTGTTCCTGTTCAGTAATGTCTTGCAGATATGCAGGTGGCAGGCTGGTGCGTGAGCTCAGCACGATAACATGCGAGGCATCCATAACGCGCGGCGCATTAAAGGCAAACGGGCCGCTTGTGGCCTTGGCAATGCGGGCTTTGCCTTTATCATTATCAGCAACAAAAAAGTGCCATGGCTGAGAGTTTACGGAAGATGGGCTGTAGCGCAGGGCTTCTTGTAACTGGGCAAAAATATCTGCCGGAATTTTGCGGGTTTTATCGTAAGCTTTGGTGGTGTGCCGGTGGGTAAGAGTTTCAAGAAGCGTCACGGCTGTTCTCCTCAGCTTTATGCAATGGGGTATTTGTAAGCGTAACTTCGTGGCCTCAAAAGGTCACGCCGCTTTCGTTAATGGATGCTATGCCGAAACATATGAAGCAGAGCTGGTCATGATAACATGGTGTGCGCCACACGGCATGCAGCCAGATCCCAAACGGCACATCCTACGGATTTAAAGAATATGGGATGTGTGAAATCTGGTGGCGTATCCAGCGCTTCTGCCAGAGCGTGCACGTTGTTCCAGTTTATTCCTGCTTGCAGAATATCCCCGGCTTCTGTTGGAGCGCCAATCGGGTCATCCACATAAAGCTGGCTGGCGCGTACAATCTGTGGCGCAATTTCTGCCATATCGGGGCGGTAAGCGCCTACGCCAATAACAAGGCAATGCGGGTCGGCTTTGCCATCATAAATGGGCGTAGTGCTGGCTGTGGTGGTGATAACAACATTAAACGGTGTTTCTTTGGGGGCTTCCGGGCGTAGCGTCAGAAGGGATGTTGCATGCCGCTTGCAAAAATGTTCCGCCCGTTCTGGGGTGCGGCCACGAATTGCAACCTCAATGCCCGGATGCAAGGCAGAGAGCGCCTCTACATGGGCAAGAGCTTGCGTGCCTGTGCCAATAATCAACACCCGATTTACAGGGCCAGAAGCAAACGTACGAATACCCAGCATGCTCATGGCTGATGTGCGGCGCATTGTTACGGTGGGGCCATCCAGATTGAAAAGAAAGCGCCCATTATGTGCATCAGCGCATGTAATCATGCCCTGTATGGTGGGCAGGTTCTGCACGGCATTTTTGCCAAAAATTGTGAGTATTTTTGTGGCAATTAAATCTTCCGCCACGGTTGGCATGCACATAAGCGTGCCGTTGCCATCTTGCGTGGGAACAACAGTGCGCGGCGGGCATGTAATGGCCCCATGTGCGTAATCACGCACCGTACGGGCCAGCATGTTTACCAATGCAGGAAATGGTAAAAGTGCCTGCGTTTCTGGCGCACTGTAATATTTCATGTAAGGCGTGTTCCATAGTTTACGGCGTGTCGTCAGTTAAGCCCTGAGTGTGGCACGTGAGGGTTGTAGTTTGTGTCTGCGTGTGCTGACTGTTTTCCCGTTTTTTGGAGGAGACAGAGAGATGCGGCGCTATAGTTTACGCGATGACCAGTGGGAGCGGATAAAGGATCTTCTTCCCGGTCGAGAAGGCTATGTCGGCGGCACTGCGGCGGACAACCGTCTGTTCGTGGAGGCGGTGCTGTATCGCTATCGCGCGGGCATTCCATGGCGCGACCTTCCTGCCCGTTTCGGGGACTGGAAAAACGTGCACCGGCGTCTGCGCCGCTGGTGTGAAAGCGGCGTCATCGAACGGATATTTCGTTATCTGGCCGCTGATCACGACAACGAATACATGATGATCGACAGCACAATTGTCCGGGCGCATCAGCATAGTGCAGGAGCTCTCAAAAAAGGGGTACGGATCAGGCCATCGGACGATCACGAGGCGGGTTGACTACAAAGATCCATGCCATCTGCGACGCTCTGGGCAATCCGGTGGAACTCGGCATCACACCGGGACAGGATGCCGATATCACCCAGGCGGAACCGCTTCTGGAAAACATCGACCCGGAGGCTTTCCTTGCTGACAAGGCGTATGACGCGGACAGGTTGATCGATCGGCTGATACAGCGCGGGATTACCCCGGTCATCCCGCCAAAACGCAGCAGAACGACACGACGGAAAACCGATTTTTCTCTCTACCGCGAACGGAACCTTGTTGAGAGGTTCTTCAATAAACTCAAGCAGTTTCGCGCTATCGCAACCCGCTACGATAAACTGAAATCGACCTTCCTCGCAGCCGTGCAGTTCGCCTCAATCATCATCCTGCTTAACTGACGACACGCTGTAGGGATAGCGATCCATTCCAAGTCAGCTTCTTGATCAAGGAAATAGAAAGTCTGGGGGTGCATATTGTTCTTGCTAATGGGCAGCCAGTCATACGAGGTGACCGATCCATAATTTCTCCCGATTTACTGGCGAGCCTCAAAGAAAATAGGACACTCATTATTGAGCATCTGAAAGAACAGGCTGCTCATGGTGTGGAGAGAATGGAGGGCATAGAGCAAGAACGATCTGGCATCCGCAGAGATATGGAGACAGGCAAGCTGCATGTATTTGGGCACCCCAGTTCCCAATGGTTAATGTCGCAAGGCTGGGAATGGGATAAGCATCGCCGTAGGTTTATGGCTCCCTACCCATTCGACAGGGAAGACCCGCATCCAAGTTGCATGATTGGAGGCGGTCCCAAATTAACTGATGATTACCCGGAACTGATGTTTGAGCCGCGGAACGAGCAAGCGGCGTAGGTCTTACGCAGGAAAGCTAGACAGGGACTTCCATCATGGAGGTCCCTTTTTTGTATGGGGTGTGGTTACACAAACGCAGCATTACGGACTTCATTCTATAGGTGTCCGCATTTATTTAATAATTATATATCTCTCATGCAAAAAGATAAGATACTGATTTTGTGAGTGTTTATGTTGATTGTTTTAAGAGGGGGAGTAAGAGGGGTAACGCTCAATAAGCGGCCGCTATCTTTTTGTTTCTATTGAATATTTTCAAGGAAAATGGTGGAGGGAGTTGGATTCGAACCAACGTAGGCGTACGCCAGCGGATTTACAGTCCGCCCCCTTTAGCCACTCGGGCATCCCTCCGATTTGTTGAGCCGTGATCTAAAGGGTTGGAGAAGTGTTGTCAATGCTTTGAAGGATATTCTTTTTCTTTTTGTGGTTTTGCTCTGCTTCGGGCCATAGCAGGGCTGGACAGCCGAAGGGGATAGAGGAAAGCTGCCCCCACTTTTTGATCCACGATCCTGAACTGAAACAAGGAGAGAATACGCGTGAGCAGACATCAAACAGTCAAGCGGCACACACCGCGATCTTTGGCGGCGCTGGATGCTCCTATCGTGTCTCTTACCGCTTATACGGCCCCCATGGCCCGCTTGCTGGATGCGCATTGTGATCTGCTGCTGGTGGGGGATTCTGTGGGCATGGTGGTGTACGGCATGGAGTCTACCTTGGCCGTTACACCGGAAATGATGATAGCGCATGGTCAGGCTGTTGTGCGTGGCAGCCAGCGGGCCTGTGTGGCAGTGGATATGCCTTTTGGCAGTTATCAGGAAAGCCCGCAGCAGGCGTTCCGGGTGGCGGCGCAGATTATGGCGCAAACCGGTGCCGGATGCGTAAAGCTGGAAGGCGGGCAGGAAATGGCCGAGACCATTCAGTTTTTGGTGCAGCGCGGTATTCCGGTTGTGGGGCATATCGGGCTGAAACCGCAGGCCGTGCATGCGCATGGTGGTTTCCGCACCGTTGGCCGTGGGGATGAAGCCGAACAGATTTTGGCGGACGCGCGTGCCGTGCAAAATGCAGGTGCGTGGGCGGTGGTGATTGAAAGCACAATGGAGCCACTTTCCCGCAAGATTAGCGAGATATTGCATATCCCCACCATTGGCATTGGGGCTTCTCCCGCATGTGGCGGGCAGGTGTTGGTCACTGAAGATATGCTGGGGTTGTTCCCGGATTTCACACCCAGGTTTGTGAGAAAATTTGCTGATCTGGGCAAGGAAGTTGAGCAGGCAGCCGCTGCATACGCGCAGGCCGTGCGCAACCGCAGCTTTCCCGGCCCGGCGGAATGTGTGGGAATGCCAGAGAAAAAATAAGTTTCCCGCCTTGTTCCGGGCATCTGAGGCAGCGCCCGGAACAAGTGCGTAATTCTGCGTTACTGATAACGCGCCAGCCACCACCCGTAAGAAGGTGGCAGAACTTTTCCGGCATCTTTTACATGCAAAGTGCGTGCGGCTTCATACGGCCAGTGCGGGTTGGCAAGTAAGGGACGACCAAGCGTTACCAGATCCAGCGCACCTGTGCGGATGAGTGCATCAGCCTGTCGGCCTTCGCTAATGTACCATGAGGTTGTGACCGGCAGCGCGGCTTCCTGTTTTACGCGCTGAGCATACGGAGCCATAAACCCGGCACCCCATGGAATGTTGGCGTTGGGCGTGGAAAACCCGATGCTGACATCCAGAAAATCCAGGCCTACACCTTTCATTTTCTCAACAAGGGTAATGGATTCCGCCAGAGTTTGCTCATCTTGCCCGTCAAATTCAATCACGCCAAAGCGCGCAGAAAGAGGCAGGTTTTCGGGCCATACAGCGCGCACGGCTTCCAGCGTTTCCAGCAAAAAGCGGCCACGATTTTCAGCAGATCCACCATACTGATCTGTACGTTTGTTGGAGTGGGTGGACCAAAAGCTTTGCGCCAGATAACCGTGGGCAAAATGCAGCATCAGCCATTTAAACCCGGCATCTCGCGCACGTTCTGCGGCACGCACAAAATCGGCTTTTACACGGGCAATGTCATCCAATGTCATTTCCGTGGGCACGCGGGGCAGGTTGGCCCCAAATGCTATGGGAGAGGGGGCAATGGGTTGCCATCCTGCCGGGTCTGATTCCGGAATATGGTCATCACCTTCCCACGGCACGTGCGCGCTGGCTTTGCGGCCGGCATGGGCAAGCTGGATGCCCGGCACAGCGCCTGCTTTGCTGATAGCTGCTGTAATAGGGGCAAAAGCTGCGGCTTGCTCATCATTCCATAAGCCAAGGCAGTTGGGGGTAATACGCCCTTCGGGGGAAACGGCTGTGGCTTCCACCACAACAAGCGCTGCACCGCCGCGGGCCAGTGTGGGGTAATGCACGCTGTGCCAATCATTCGGCACGCCTTCTTGCGCCGTGTATTGGCACATGGGGCCAACCACAATACGGTTGCGCAAGGTAATATCTTTAAGGGTATAGGTATCAAACAGTGTCGGCATGCGTAGTCTCCGTTACGGATCAGGTCTGCACGACCATTAGTTCGACTATAATCGAACTAATCCTGAAGGCAAGAGTTAAGGGCTTGGGCACAACTCATGAAGCAGTATGATCATCCTGCCCCCGAAGAGTTCCAACTGGCGGGTATTCTGCACGCGCTGGCAGACCCTTTTCGGCTTTCTGTTGTGCAAAAGCTGATGCAGCATCAGCCTCAGGCCTGTGCACCATTGCAGGATGGGCGGCCCAAATCTTCCATCTCGCACCATTTTGCGGTGCTGCGTAAATCTGGTTTGTTGCGCACGGAAGTTGTGGGCGTGACGCATATGAACAGCCTGCGTTTGCAGGATATGGAAGCCCGCTTTCCCGGCCTGCTGGCAGCTATTCTGGCCGCTGCGGAGCAAGAGGAAATGCCTGATCCGCAACCAGCCTGATATATTGATCTGGGCTTAGGGCACCAGCACGGCGGCACCATCAAACCGTCCATGCCGTAAATCATCCAGCGCCTTGTTGGCGTCTTTTAAGGCGTATGTGGTTGTGGTGGTGTGAATGCCAATTTTGGGCGCGATGGACAGAAAATCCAACCCATCCTGACGGGTAAGATTGGCAACGGATACAATTTCGCGCTCTTCCCACAAGATATCATAAGAAAAAGCAGGTATTTCGCTCATATGGATACCTGCGCACACTACGCGCCCACCTTTACGCAGGGTTTTAAGGGCTGCGGGCACCAAGGCGCCTACAGGTGCAAAAATAATGGTGGCATCCAGTTGTTCAGGCGGCAGTTCGTCAGAACCTCCGGCCCATGTGGCTCCTAATTCGCGCGCAAAGGCTTGGGTTTTTGCATCACCGGGGCGGGTAAAGGCGTAAACCTGCTTTTTCTGCCAGACCAGAACCTGCGCAATAATATGGGCCGCAGCACCAAAGCCATATAACCCCACTTTTTGCGCATTTCCGGTTTTTACCAAGGAACGCCAGCCAATAAGCCCGGCGCACAATAGGGGGGCCACTTCTACGTCCGATCCTTCTTCCCCTAGTGGGAAGGCAAAACGCGCATCGGCCACGGCCATTGTGGCGTAACCGCCATCTCGCGTGTATCCGGTAAATACGGGGTGGTCACACAGGTTTTCATGATGATCGCTGCAATAAAAGCAGTGCCCACATGTGTGCCCAAGCCACGGAATACCCACGCGCTGCCCAACAGATAAAGAGGTAACGCCAGAGCCAATCTGATCAATCCGCCCGACAATTTCGTGGCCGGGAATAATGGGCAGCTTGGGGTGTGTGAGGTCTCCATCCACCACGTGCAAATCTGTGCGGCACACACCGCAGGCCAGCACTTTTACCCGAATTTCACCGGGGCCGGGCACCGGGTCTGGCACTTCCTCCCATTGCAAGGGTGTTTTGGGCTGGTGCAGACGCATGGCAAACATGGAGGTTTCCTTTCTGCGGTATCAAACCTTGGTATTTCTACCAGAACGAAGCCTACCCTGCGCAGGGGAATATAGGCTGTCTTTGATCTGTCGCAGTTTAAGGGCGTGTTTTTTAGTTCTGGCTTAAAAGAGGCACGGCGCGGCCGCCTGCGCCATTGGTAAATGCCTGCACCTGCACGCCAATAACGTGCCACCCGGCCTGATTATGAAATAGCAGGGGCGCACCACTGCTGCCATGCGTGCCAGCACAATCATGCACCAGTAAAGGGTTGCCGCCCTCATCTTGGGTTGTATTTAAAAAATGGCAGTTCTGATCAGCGGTAATAATATCAGGTTGATTTTGTTCATACCCACCCAATACAACAGGCATGCCGGGTGTTAGGGCCTGTAATGGGGTATCAATATGAAAAACCTCATCCGGCTTGGCAATGGCATGGTCCAGAATAAGCGTGGCATGGTCTAACCCGCCGCTATTACTTTCCTGATCCGTTCTGTAACCGGGGGGAATAATAATCTGCACAGCACGGGCGTGGGCCATGTAATGCTCACCCGTATAGGCACGTAAAAAATGCACGCTCTGGGGCTGTATAAACCCACGCACATGGCTCAGCCACAGGCAATGCCCGGCAGTTTCCACCACGTTAGGCGCAATCAGAAAACCGGTGCATCTGCTGCCCAGTTCTGTTTGCACACGCCCCACGGCAGACCAGGGCGGCTGCGTGGCATCTACTCTTTGGCGCGGATCATGTAGCCCTACACCAGCCAGATGTGTGCGATAGGCAGGGCCTTCTGCCAAGACTGCATGGCCCATAAAAGTGGCCTGCATGGCAGCGGCAAATGCCACCATGCAGGAAAAAAGAAGGTTACGCGCCATAACCCTGCGGGTGGTTTTTGCGCCAGTTGAAGGCTGTTTCCACAATCCGATCAATATCCGTAAACTCTGGTGCCCAACCGGTAGCTTCCATCAGGCGGGCAGGGCTGGCAACCAGGCTGGCCGGATCACCCGCACGGCGCGGGCCTGCCTGCCAAGGCACTTCCAGATTGCTCACGCGGCCCACGGCATCAATAATTTCACGGTTGGAATTGCCGCGCCCTGTGCCAACGTTAAACACCACGCTTTTATCATTCAGCAACGGCAATACGGCCAGATGGGCACGCGCCAGATCTGTAACATGCACATAATCACGGATGCAGGTGCCATCTGGCGTGGGGTAGTCCTCACCAAACAGGGTAAGGGCTGGGCGGCGCTTCAGGGCAGCATCAATAACCAGCGGGATCAGATGCGTTTCGGGGCGGTGATCTTCCCCCGCACGGCCAGCGGGATCAGCCCCGGCAGCGTTGAAGTACCGCAGGCACGCACTTTTCAGACCATGAATTTTATCTGCCCAGTACAGGGCGCGTTCCACCATATATTTGCTCTCACCATAAGGGGAGCCGGGGTTGATGGGGGCATCCTCGTTAATCGGGCCTTCCCCGGCGGAACCAAACAGGTTGGCGGTAGAGGAAAACACAAAGCGTTTCACACCATGGCGCACACAGGCATCAATCAGGCCAAAGCCGTAACCTGCATTGGCTGTCATGTACATCATGGGGTTCTGCATGCTTTCTCCCACCAGAGAAAGTGCTGCAAAATGCAAAATGCCATCCCACGGGCCGGAGGAAAGAACTTTATCCAGACAGGCAATGTCTGAAATATCACCTTGCACAAAAGTGGCCTGATCAGGCACGGCAGCGCGATGGCCAGTGCGCAGGTTGTCCAGCACAACAACGTCATGCCCATCATCCAGCAGGGCAAGCACAACGTGGCTGCCAACATATCCGGCGCCACCAGTTACCAGAAAACGTGCCATACTCTCTCTTTCGCTCCGTGCAATGTAAAAAGTCATATCCGGCTATCTTGTTAATGAGTCGGATAGAATATTTTGCTCAGTCTCTGTTTCAGAACGGTTTGAGCAAACGGTCAAGGTAATCCAGTTCCTGCTGCGGGCGTGTGCGGTCTGAATCTCGCCGCCTGAGTTCCTGCTCAATTTCTCTGGCGCGCTGGCGGGCCACGTTATCTGGAATGTGGGTGGAATCATCCTCGGTCTGATCCTTGCCTTCACCCAGTTTGCGGCCCAGCGGATCGCGCTTGCCGCCCTGTTGGTCTTCTTCCTCCTGATTTTCTGAGGAATCAGACGGTGTGCCAGAACCATTCTGCCCATCGGATGCACTGCCAGAACCGGAAGATCCATCAGACGGGCTGCCAAGCGCAGGCAAAAAGCTGGGGATACTGTTTTTGCCATTGCCCTTAACGGCATCCTGCATTTGTTGGCGGGTTTTGCGCAGGGCTTCCAATGCTTTTTCTTCAGCATTGGCGGCGGCGGCATCATCTCCATCGGCCAGCGCCTTGCGGGCATCCTGCATGCTTTTGCGGGCTTCATCAAAAGCGGCGGGGGTTTTGCCTGTCAGATCCTTAAATTCGTCTTTCAGCTCATCCAGCGCGTGTTCCAGCGCATGCTGCATGGCGCGTTCATTGCGGCGGGCTGCTGCCTGTGCCTCTGCTTTGGCAGGGTCGGGCATGGCTGGTGGTGTTTCGGGCTGCGCGGGCGGAGGGGGAGGCGCAGCCGGTGCGTTTTCCGAACCCGGCGGCATGGGCAGGCCTAAACGGCGCAACAGTTCGGATGTGGGCATGTTGGCGTAATCGGCCTCACCATCACCATCGTCTGCCAGATCACTTTGCTTTTGGGCCTGCGCTTTCAGGTTTTCATCAAGGCGAGATTGCGCATGATCCAACAGGGCAGTTTGTTTGCTGGCCAGATCATGCAGGGCGGCTGCCTGTTCACGCATTTTTTGCTGTGCCAACATCTGCTGCGCCAAGTTTGCCATATCCTGCGGTGTGGCGTTGCGCATGCGCTCGGTGGCGTTTTCCATATCCTGCAAACGTTTGAGCGCTTCATCCGCATGGCCATTGGTGGCATCGGACTGAAGTTGACGCATCAGGCGGGAAAAAGCCTGATTACCCGCGCTGGTAAAGCCCGGAAGATCGGGAATAACCGTATGATCTTTCATGGCCTGGTTGGCCAGTGCCTGCATTTTGCGGCTGATGGCGCTTTGCAGGGTTTTTAACCTGTCTTCCAGTTCCTGCTGGGCCTGTTGCCCTTGCTGCCCATCCTGGCGCATGTGCTGGAGTTGCTGTGCCACAGCGGCTTGGGCCGCACGTACATCAATAGATGCTTGAGCACTGGCATCATCCCCATTACGGCGGTCTTCTATATCCAGCGCCAGATCCCACAGCAGGTTTGTGGCGCCTGCGCGGGCAGTGGCGGTGTCTGTCAGACTGTCATCCAGCATGGCCACCACGCTGCTGAGTGCCAGTAACATGCCGGTATGTTCACGCACGGGGCCGGGGGCATCGGCCAGTGCTTCCAGATCTGATGCCG
This sequence comes from Acetobacter sp. AC2005, assembly GCF_037901235.1. NCBI lineage: Bacteria > Pseudomonadati > Pseudomonadota > Alphaproteobacteria > Acetobacterales > Acetobacteraceae > Acetobacter > Acetobacter sp. AC2005. The sequence continues at coordinate 393,300 of NZ_CP149625.1, read as the reverse complement.
CATCCTGCCGGCTTTCCTGCCCCAGAGCAAAGCGTTTGCGTACATCCAGCAAAGCGCGAGCAATGGGGGAATGGAAGATGCGTGCGCCCATGCGGAATGTGGCAGAAGCGCTTTTGCCTTCATGCCCACTGACAGAGGTGGCAACCACCCGGCCGATTACGGTTTCACCCGCCCACGGGTCTTCCGACAGATCTGGGCTGATAGCGCCTTTTACAGATTTGGGGTGCCCAACAAGAGGCAGGGGAATGGTAAGCACGCGTTCTGGCCCATGTTTGGCATGTGCCAGATGCAACTCCACCTTAAGGGATGCCAAACCGTAGGCATGGCTGGCCTCATACGGCAGAAGTGTGCGCCATTCTTCCTTGCGGGGAGAACCGGGGTTAGGCCCCCATTTTACGCTAGGGTCTGCATCCGGCAAAACGGTAACAGGCCATTGGGCCAATGTGCGGCCACGGCCTGTAAGGCGTACGGTGCCAGAATGCTCCAACACCACATCCAGCTTCCAGCTATGGGCATCCAGCTTATGGCGTGTGGCATCATGCAGCACCATGCCGCCCTGTTCCCGCAAGGTGGGGTGGGAGGCCAAGCCTGTAACAATAGCGGTGAGGTGCGCCCCTTGTGGGGTTTGGGGTGGCGTTTTGATATTACCCAGAAAAACCGGGGCATCTGGCGCATAAGCGGGTGGGGTTATCCATGCCTCTACGCGTGGGAAGGGAACATCAGGGTCATCCCGCCCCGGAATAAACCCGGCAAGAATACGCCCCGGCGCGGAGGCCCCCGCAAGCCCGGCGGTGCCAGCAAGGGCTGCCACCAATACCCAAGCGCCAATCTGCCGTGTGCGGCCTTGTGGCCAAAGGCGCGGCCAACCGGCCCGCAACGTGCCGAGTGATGCCAGAATGCGCTGTTGATGTGCTTGCCATAAGGTGCTGGAACTTTGCGAGGCTGTGCCCGCAGGGTGGTCCGTTAGCGTAGCAAGGGGGCGGTTGTGGAGGCCGGATGCCTGTTCAATCCGCCGATCAACCTCGCTTGAGGTGGGGGGCGCAAGGTTTTCAATATCCTTGTGCAACCGCCAGCCACATAAGCTCAGCCAACTTGCCACCAGCAGCAGCCGCACACCATCTGGCAGGTGCTGAGGAATACGCAGCAAAGACGCCACGCAATAAATACCCAGCAGGGCAAGAGTGGGCTGCAACGCAGGCCACAACCGTTCTATCCGCAAAACAATGGTAGCGTGGCGGCGTGCGGTGGCAAGGCGCTCCGCCAGCGCTCCATCCTCAGCGGTGGAGGCGGTCAGGGATTGGTGCAGACCGCCTTGGTTCATGTGGCTTTGGCAAGGTGGGAGGGCACAGTTTCATCCTGCCACAGTTCTTCAACACTCTGCCTTTGGCGTATCACCTGCCACTGGCCATCTTCAACCAGAACTTCTGCAGCAAGCGGGCGGCTGTTGTAGGTGGAGCTCATAACCGCACCATACGCGCCTGTATCCAGCAGGGCTATACGTGCATTGCGTGCCAGAGGGGGCAAAAGCCTGTCCCGCGCAAATGTATCTCCACTTTCGCACACGGGGCCAACCACATGGGCCAGAGAAACAGGCTGGCTGAACGCCTGCGGTGCCAGCGGCAGAATACCATGCCACGCATCATACATGCTGGGGCGCAGCAGTTCGTTCATGGCCGTGTCCAGCACAAGAAAGGGCACATCCATGCCCTGTGCCTTACGCAGGATCACGCTGCTCAGCAGCACACCAGCCGGGCCAATGGGCCAGCGCCCCGGCTCAATAGCCAGCTTTACGCCCAGATCACCCAGTTCTGCCTTAATGGCACCGGCAAGGGCTTCGGGCTGGCCTTCGGTTTCATTGCGGTAGCAAATGCCAAGGCCGCCGCCACAATCCACAACGCTTACGGCATTGCCGGCGGCGCGCACGGTGCGCACCAGTTCCGCCACACGGGCATAGGCTGCACGATAAGGAGCCGTGGTTAAAATCTGGCTGCCAATATGGGTGGCAAACCCAACAGGCTGCACACCGGGAAGGGTGAATGCATGAGCATACAGTGCTGCGGCATCCTGAAACGGAATGCCAAATTTGTTGGCTGCCAACCCGGTTGTAATTTTGGCGTGGGTTTTGGCATCCACATCCGGGTTTACGCGCAGCGTAATGGTGGCCTGCTTGCCCAGCTTGCTGGCAATGGCAGAAATAGCTTCCAGCTCTTCCGCGCTTTCCACGTTAATCTGGCCAATGCCGTGGCTAATGGCCTGCTCCAGTTCGGCATCTGTTTTGCCAACGCCGGAAAACACAATGCGGCTTGCCGGAATACCGGCCTTTAGGGCGCGTGCCAGTTCACCACCGCTTACAATATCCGCCCCAAAACCTTCCTGACCGATCAGGGTAAGAATGGCCAGATGGTCATTGGCTTTCACGGCATAGTGGATGGAAACATCCAGCCCGGCAGTACGCATGGCAGTGTGCATGCGCCGCATACGTGCGCGCAGCGTGCCAGCCCCCAACACCCAGCAGGGCGTGCCAACAGAATCAGCTATGGCGTTCAGGGCCACGCCTTCCAGCATCAGCCCACAAGTGGGGTCAACCGTAAGCTGCGGGTGTGTTTTTAACAGTTCTGCCAGTGTTGGGTCGGCATCGGTATAAACAGGTGTTTCGGCCATGAGGCGTAAAAGCCCTGATTGTAAAAGAGGAGCAGGAGGCCACGCCAAGAAAAACTCGGCATGGCTGGTTACGAAGTGCGGTGCAGTATCAAACCAATATAATGCGCACTGTGGTCTTATTCATCCGGTGGGTACATCCGCGGGTAGGTAATTTTATTTTGCGGGCCGGGCTGATGTGGCGTGCCCTTTTTGCCGCAGGCTGCCAAAGGCAGAAACAAGATGGTGGCCAGCGCAAGGCCAAAAATCAGGCGGTAATTCATGGTTTACTGCCCCGCTGTGGTGGGTTCTGCACCCAGAGCTTTCAGCCAGCGCTGTGCCTGTGCGCTTACGTTGCCCGGTGCGGTGCCGCCTTCGCTGGTGCGTGAGGCAATGGAGGCATCTACGCTGAGAACCGAATAGATATCATCTGTAATGCCGGGTTCTTCTGCCTGCATTTCCTGCAATGTCAGATCTGCCAGCCCCACGCCTTTTTCTTCGGCTTTGGCCACTAGGCGGCCAGTTACGTGGTGGGCAGTGCGGAAAGGCACTTTCAGCACCCGCACCAGCCAGTCTGCAATATCGGTAGCGGTGGAATAGCCGGAACCTGCCAGTGCACGCATCTGGGCGGTGTTGGCTGTCATATCCCGCACCATGCCATCACATGCGGCAAGGGAGAGGGCTGCGGCATCCGTGGCTTCAAACACGGGTTCCTTATCTTCCTGCATATCCTTGGCGTAGGCCAGTGGCAGGCCCTTCATCACCGTCAGCAGGCTGACAAGGCTGCCTGTTATGCGGCCGGTTTTGGCGCGCACCAGTTCTGCTGCATCCGGGTTGCGCTTTTGCGGCATGATGGAAGAGCCGGTGGTGAACGCATCAGAAAGGCGAATGAAGGAGAAGGGGGAAGAGCACCAGATCACAATTTCTTCCGCCATGCGGGAAAGATGCATGGCCATGATGGACAGCGCAGAAAGATATTCCAGCGCGAAATCACGGTCGGAGACAGAATCCAGAGAATTGGCGGTGGGGCGGTCAAAATGCAGCAGTTCGGCAGTCATCTTCCGATCAATGGGGAAGGATGTGCCAGCCAGTGCGGCAGAACCCAGCGGGCATTCGTTCAGGCGCTTGCGTGTATCTGCCAGACGGCCCCGGTCACGCGCCAGCATTTCCACATACGCCATCAGGTGGTGGCCGAATGTTACGGGCTGTGCGGTTTGCAGATGGGTAAAGCCCGGCATGGGGGTGGCGGCGTGTTCTGCTGCCCGGCGGGCGAGGGAGCGCATAAGGGCGGCTACCTGCTGGTCCAGCCCATCAATGGCGTCACGCACCCACAGGCGGAAATCTGTTGCAACCTGATCATTGCGGGAGCGGGCGGTGTGCAGGCGTTTTCCGGCCTCACCAATCCGGTCAGACAGGCGGGCTTCGATATTCATGTGAATATCTTCCAGCGCTTCGGAAAAGGGGAAGTTGCCAGCCGCAATTTCCTGCCCGATTTCTGTCAGCCCCTTGCGGATGGTGGCTTCATCATCCTTGGAGATAATGCCCACATGCGCCAGCATGGCGGCATGGGCGAGGGAGCCGGCAATATCCTGCTTCCACATCACCTTATCAAAGCCGATGGAGGCATTAATGGCCTGCATGATCTCAGAAGGGCCACCGGCAAACCGCCCGCCCCACTGGACATTGGCGTTTTTCTGGTTTTCCGTTTCCGTGCTGTTCTGGCTGTTCAGAGACATTTTAGGCCCTAATTCCGTCCTGCTGCGTAAGATGTGCTCAGGCGTTGGCTTATACTGCCGCGGCGCGGATGCAAAGATGCCACAGTAATGTTGCGCGCCCTAGGGCGCAAATGCCGGTTTTGGCAAAGGGTGTGGCAGGGCCGATCCTGCGGCGGGGCTGTTCTGTGCGCTGCTGTGCGGGAAAGGGCTGTGCCCGGCGGCATTTCTCTGCTTAAAAGCAAGTGAAATTCAGGGAGTTCATGAACATGACAACACCACATAAGCTTACAACCTTTGCCGTGATTGATCCCGGCCCGAATGTGCTTTTGGAAGTTATTCGCGCAGAAAGCCCCGTTGTGGCTGTTGAGCGCCTGGAAGGTAAAATGCGTGGGCCGGAATATGTGGCAGCCCGCAGCTACGATGTTGGTGGCGAAGAATCGCTTGATGGCGCAGATCCGGCTTATCTGGTGTACGAACTGGATGATAGCGGGCTGGATGCAGAAGGCCTGACGGGGGAAGACGCAGGGCAGGTGCGTGCACAGGCAGATCTGGCTGCTGTTGTGGTATCTTCTGCCAAATAAGTTTTCAAACCCGAACAGGAGTGTTCTGCGGTATGGCGCAAAGGGTGGGGCGTTGCCCTGCTTTTTCCGCACCATGCCGCGCGATGCAGGAGGTGGAAAGGCATGTCTGTTGATCAGGTGCTGATGGCAGAAAGTTTTGTGGTGCATGGCCGGGATGAAGGTGGCCCCTTTGTGCTGGTAAGTGACCATGCAGGCCGTGCCATTCCGCCTGAACTGGGTGATCTGGGGCTAAGTGCGCACGAACGTGCGCGCCATATCGGCTGGGATATCGGCATAGATGGCGTGGGCCGCAAACTGGCTGACCTGCTGCCCGCTGTGTTGATTGAGCAGGTCTATTCCCGCTTGGTGATAGATTGTAACCGTGCCCCCGGCCACCCAACCTCCATCGTGCAGGTAAGCGATGGCACAACAGTGCCGCGCAACCAGAATATCTCGGCGCAGGATCGGGCATGGCGGGAGCAGACAATTCTGCACCCCTATCACGCCCGTATCCGGCAGGAACTGGATGCCCATGTGGCCGCTGGTCGCCAGACAGTGGTGGTGGCGCTACACAGTTTTACGCCATTCATGCACGGCAAACGGCGCCCGTGGCATGCCGGGCTTTTGCATAATCATGATTCCCGGCTGGCCCGTATCATGATTGCTCTTTTGCAAAAGGATGGCTTGGTGGTGGGGGATAACGAACCCTACGCCCTTACAGATACATCAGACTACACTATTCCCCAGCATGGTGAGCAGCGCGAACTGCCACATATTGAAATTGAAATCCGGCAGGATCTGATAGCCGATGATGCCGGGCAGACCGAATGGGCAAACCGTTTGGCCCGTTTGCTGCCACAGGCATGGCAGCAGTTTTGTGAACAGTATGGAGAAAACGCATGACCGCCACAGATACAGCCAAGCCGCAGATTATTACAGGCAAGGCCAAGCTGGCGGGTGTTCTGGGTTGGCCCGTTGCGCATTCGCGCTCCCCCGTGCTGCACAATTACTGGTTGCGGCGGTACGGTGTGGATGGCGCTTATGTGCCGCTGCCGGTTGAGCCAGATGCGTTTGTGGCGGCCGTTCTGGGCCTGCAGGCAGCGGGTTTTCGGGGCGCGAATGTAACCATTCCACACAAGGAAGCCGCCTTTAAAATTGCCGATGTGCTGGACCATTCCGCCCAGCGCGCAGGGGCCGTGAACACGCTTGTGTTTGAAGATGACGGCAAAATTCACGGCTACTCAACCGATGGCGCAGGGTTTGTAGCCAGCATGGAAGCCGCAGGCTTAAACCCGCCAAAACAGGCGCAGGCTCTGCTACTGGGTGCGGGCGGTGCCGCACAATCCGTGGCTGCCGCCTTGCAGGATTGTGGCCTGCGTGTTGCCGTAACCAACCGCACCCAAGGGCGGGCGGAAGAGCTGGCAAAAGCCCTGCCGGGGCTGGATGTGGTGCCATGGAATGCGTGGGAAGAACGCCTTGGCGCGTTTAGCTTACTGGTCAACACCACGTCTTTGGGGATGGAAGGTGGCCCAGATGCTGCGTTTCGGCCTTCCTTGGCGCATGCAGCCAAGGAACTGGTGGTGGCAGATATTGTATATGTGCCCCGCGTAACACCTTTGTTGGCCGAGGCTCAGTCTGCTGGTCTGCGTACTTTGGGCGGGCTTGGCATGTTGTTGCATCAGGCACGGCTGGGTTTTGAGAAATGGTATGGCGTGAACCCGGAAGTGGATGCCGCCACGGAAGCTTTTGTGCAGGAAAGTTTCTAAGGGCTACAGCAAGGGCATGAAAATTCTGGGCCTTACCGGCGGTATGGGCATGGGCAAAAGCACCGTGGCCACATTGTTGCAGCGTGCAGGCTTACCGGTGTTTGATGCCGATGCCGAAGTGCGCCGCCTGCAGGCAGATCATGGGGCCGCTTTGCCTGCCATAGCCCAACTGGTGCCGCAAGCCGTGCAAAATGGGCATTTGGATAGAGCCGTATTGCGGCAAGCTGTGATAAAACAACCGGCGTTGCTGAAAAAACTGGAACACATTATCCACCCCATGGTGCGGGCTGCGCGCACACGGTTTTTACGCACGCAACGCTTGCAGGGCGCGCGCTGTGTGGTGCTGGATATTCCGTTGCTGTATGAAACAGGCGCCCAGCGTGAATGTGATAATGTGCTGGTGGTATCCGCCCCACATTGGGTGCAGGCGCGGCGCGTGGCCAAAAGGCGGGGCATGCCACCGGCCGAGGCACGCAAGCTGATGGCTCGGCAAATGCCAGATGCCCAACGCGTGCGCCAGGCTGGCAAGGTTATCCGCACCGGCGGCAGTATGCGAGAAACAGAGCGGCAGGTGCGCCAGTTCATCAGGAGCCTGAGGGCATGAAAAGATCCATTCTGTTTGATACGGAAACCACGGGGCTGGACCCGGCAACGGGTGACAGGGTGATTGAAATTGCAGCTTTGGAACTGGTGGGAGACCTGCCAACCGGGCGGAGCTTTCACACGCTGATAGACCCTGAGCGCGATGTGCCGGAGGAAGCATCCCGTGTGCATGGCTTCACGCAGGCGGATCTGGAAGGCAAACCCAAATTTGCCGAAATTGCGGATGATTTTCTGGCCTTTGTGGGGGATGACCCACTTATTGCGCACAATGCCCGGTTTGACTTTGGCTTTATGAATGCGGAGCTCAAACGCGCAGGCAAAAAAACGCTGGATCTGGACCGTATGGTGGATACGCTGGATATGGCGCGTGAGCGCTTTCCCGGCATGCCCAACAGTTTGGATGCCTTGTGCCGCCGCTTTGGCGTAGATCTTTCTGCCCGAACCACCCATAACGCGCTGCTGGACTGCAAATTGCTGGCCGATGTGTATGTGGAACTTATGGGCGGCCGCCAGCATGGGCTGGGGTTGATGGCGGAAGATGGGCAACTGCCTTCTGTCATGTATGAAGGCCCCGTGAACCGCAAGGTTGTGCGTGTGCAGCCAACGGCAGAAGAACTGGCAGCGCATGCGGCATTTGTTGCGGGTTTGAAAGAGCCTGTCTGGGAGCTCTGACCGCACATTCAAACCGTGTCGTCAATTCTTGCGAAAAGGGCTTTGCAGGGGCGGGTGGGTATGCCATCCTTGATTCTATAAAACGTGACGAAATGTACAAAAATGTTTTGTCAGCCGTTTCCACCGCTTTTCACGCAACGGAAAAGGTAAGTTGTTTCAATGAATTCGGGGAGCCCTTTGATGCGTTCTGCATCCCGCCATTTTGCTGCTGCCTTGGCGCTGTGCGGAGCATGGTTCATGCCTGCGGGCGCAGAAACCATGCTCGGTCCGGTTACGGCAACAGTTACATTTAATACGCGTTCGGCGGATCTGGGCGTAGGATATACATGGGGCCGGGGTGTGCTGACATATGGCGGCCGCCAGTATCCGTTCGAAATCAAGGGGGCTTCCGCCATTGCTGTTGGGTATTCCTCTGGCCACAGTGTGGGCAAGGTGTACAACCTTCAGCGTATTGAAGATTTTGAAGGTACCTTCTGGGCACTTTCTGGTGAGGCCACAGTTGGCCGTGGCGTTGGCGGCCTGCTGATGGAAAATAATGATGGCGTGCGCATCCGGCTAGATGAATGTCGCTCAGGTGGGCGTATTGCGGCATCGCCTTCCCGCCTGACAATTCATTTGCTGAATAAGGTCGGCACCCCTGTTGCAACCGCACCGGTTGATCAGAAATCAGCCCACTAAATACATTACTCCCGCGCTTGCTGGTTTTAGTGGGTCAGCAGGCGCGTGGTGGTTTGTAGAATTGTTTTTTCATCAAACAGGCGCAAGGCGCGTTTTAGCCCGGCAGCGCCCATGTGCTGGCGCAAGCTTGGGTTCTGCACCAGCGTTGTAAGGGCTTCTGCCAGTTCTGCCGTGGTGCCGGGTGGCACAAGCAGCCCTGTTTCATGCGGCACAACCTGCTCGCGCGAGCCCCGAATATTGGTGGCCACAACAGGCAGCCCGCATAGCATGGCTTCGATAATAGACATGGGCAGGCCCTCAAAATGGCTGGGCAACACAAAAATGTCTGCTGCTGCCAGTAAGGCCGGAATATCTGCCCGATAACCAAGGCATTTTAGCCGTGGGCCAAGTGTTGCGCGTGCTTTGGCGAGGTATTCCCCCATATTGGCACCGTGGTCCGATGCCAGCCTTTCCCCCACAATCCATAATTCTGCATCTGGCACCTGCTCCATGGCGGCCAAGAGTTCTGGATACCCTTTGTGGCGCACAAGACGAGAGACAACAATAATGACCGGTGTTTGCGCAGGTGTGCCCAGTTCTGTGCGGATACGGGTTCTGGCTTGCGCATCTGGGTGAAAGCGGGCCGGGTCTCGCCCATTGCCAATAGCAACCGGGTGGGGGTGAATGTGCAGGCGTTTGGCATCCTGCGCTTCTTCACGGCTGACGGTCAGGTACACATTGGTTATGCGCCCACACAAAACTTCCAGCACCAATGCCAATCCGCGCCGTAGGCGGGAGCCGGGCTGGTTGAACAAAAAGCCGTGGCACGTATAGGCAATGCGCGGCACGCCGCACAACTTGGCCGCCGCACGCGCCAGAATGCCGCTAATGGGCATATGTGCGTGCACCAGATCCGGCTTTTCTTTTTTTATAAGCCGCACAAGCGCCCAAAAGGCTCGTAGCTGCGCGGGTATGGAAAATGAACGCGCAAAGGGCAGTGTTTCAACCCGAAACCCCTCGCTTCTGGGGTGTTGAAGCAAAGGGCCATCTGCACAAACGCCTATGACTTCATGCCCTTCTGCCCGTAACTCCCGCATGAGGGGCAGTAGAAAATGGGTGAGTGAAAAATCGACGTTTGTAATTTCCAGAATTTTCACGTCAGCCCATTACGCGTTCTTGAGGGAAAGCGACCAGCGGATAGGTGGTTTGCTTGGGGCCTGCGGCACAGGCGGGGGTGGCAGCAAGGTGTTTTCCAACCCGTGCGCCTCAGGGGTAGAAGGATCAGCCAACAGGCCAGAACCAACTTCTGGCACTACGGGCATCTGTTCTTCCGGCATATCGGGGGGCGTGGCGAATTCGGCGTCTTCTTCCGGTTCACTTTCGGGAGAAGAGTGTGCATCTTCATCGTTCTGATCGGGTTGTGCAGGGGTAAGCACGAATTGCCGCGTGGCCTCGCATTTTCCCTGCCCCAGATAAACGCTTTCTTCTATTTCAATATGCGCGTCAGACCAGAAGAACCATGTTTCTTCCGGCGTGTGCAGCAGGTAGCCATCTTCTTCCTGCTCAATGCTGACATCAGGATGCAGATGGAAGCGGATGCAAAGCGGCACCGGAATACTCACATCTTCCAGCTTTTCAATGCCTTGCAGAACCGTGCCGTCTTTATCCAGATAAATCTTACGAGAATACAGGCCACCGCCTTGGGGCTTGTAGCCATCATGCGTCATGCTCAGGCAATGCACACCATCCTGCACGGATGTTTGGCGTGTAACCTGTGGTTTTTGAGAAATACCGCCATTGGCATCAAACCGCATGGGGGTAAGGTCTGCCAGTTCCAGAACAGAATGTGCAGCCGGGTAACGCAAGGCTTCTGCCCAACCGCGCTGGATACTGCTGCCGCAATTTACAATCAGCCGTTGCCTGCCGGATGAAAATTCAAAGGACAACATGCCCGCATGTGCGCTGCCATCATAACCCGCAGGGGCGGCAGAGGCAGCATCGGCAATCAGCAAGGCGCGGCCGTTATTAAGGCGTGCAAAGCCAGATTCTGGCAGGCCAGCCGCCACAACGCGGGTGCGGGAGGCGCGGCTCAGCACGTGTTCGATAAACTGAGGGTTTTGTTCACAACTGCCATTAAACAGGGCCAGCCCACCATCTCCATGCCGCATGGCGCGCAGGGCTGGGGCGCTGCGGTTGGCAGCATCCAACACGCTGGTGGGCAAAGGCACGCGGGCAACCTGTAGAATATACAGCATTTCAGCCAGCTCGCGCACGCACTGCAACAGGTCTTCCGGGCAGCGGGTAATGTGGCCGCCATCGGGCAAAATCTGTTGGCTGATGGTGCTATCAATCAGGCGCAGATAACGGGTTAGAAATTCTGGATAATCAGGCAGGGAAACCGCAACAGCCAGCAGCCCCTTAAGGGCGGTAAGGGCACGCCAGCCTTTGGCTTCCTCTGGCATGAGCGCCATGATGGAACGGGCTTCCATAATGAGCGATGCCATAAGCTGCTGGCGGAAGGAATCATCTGCCGATGCAGCAAAAAACTCGTAACAACCCAGCCAAGCCGCCAAGCGCGCACCCGTTATGGATGGGTCTGAAATAGGCCGTTCTGCCGGGGTTTGCTCCATCCACTGGGCCACCAGCGTACGGGCCTTGATGCGGGCAGATTCAGCCCCCAGTTCACGCAGATCCTGCAACCACGTAAAACCCTGTAACCAACGGCGGTAGGCTTCTGGCCATTGCGGGTTATCCCATTCCCCTTCAATCAGAGGGCGTTGGGTGCCTTCAAAAAGTGTCTGGTTGCGAACAAGCTGTTCACCCCCAGCAGCGTTTCCTGACCACAGATCCCGCAATGCAACGGCAGGGGCTGCCGGCACGCGGGCAAACCCTCCCAATGGGTTGCGCATGGCGTAGGCAAGGCGGGCTCCGCGGGTCCAGCGACGCAGGGGCATTGGAAGTTCAGAACTCCATCAAGGCAGGTGTAGAAAAAGTTGTGATCGGGTTATGGCAGAATATTCATGCAAGGAATGACTTATTTGCCGGATGTGGCTTTATTTTGGCTTAGCAACATGTGCGCGCAAGGCAGCAATAGCGGCGGCATAATCTTTTTTGCCATATACGGCGCTTCCGGCAATGAGCACATCGGCGCCAGCATCTATGGCCAGCGGGGCGGTTGTGGCGTCTATACCGCCATCCACAGCCAGCCGGATATCGCGCCCGCTTTGGGTGATCATATCCCGAATGCGCCGGATTTTGGGAAGCTGGCTGGACAGGAACTTCTGCCCCCCAAATCCGGGGTTAACGGTCATCACCAGAATAATATCCACCAGATCCAGCACTTCACTAATGGCTTCGGGCGGTGTGGCGGGGCACAGCACAACGCCCGGCTTGGCTCCTAAATCCCGAATGCGCTGTAAGGAGCGGTGGGTATGCGGCCCGGCCTCAATGTGAATTAAAATCTGGTCTGCCCCGGCTTGAGCAAAGGCTTCCAGATACGGGTCCACAGGTGCAATCATCAGGTGCACATCAAATGGTAGATCAGAGCAGGGGCGCAGCGCCTTCACTACAGCAGGGCCGAACGAAATGTTGGGCACAAAATGCCCATCCATGACATCCAGATGCACCCAGTCTGCCCCAGCCTGTTTGAGTGCTGAAACTTCCTCTCCCAACCGTGTAAAATCGGCAGCGAGAACACTTGGGGCGATAAGGGGATAAGATACAGGGCGCATCCCCTGTTTATCGGCAATCCTACGCTTGTGCGCAACCGTATGTTTGGTCTTTTTTCAAACAGTTTTGCAAATGTTATGGGCGAATAAAGCGCGCGGCAAAAAATCCATCCATGCTGCCTTTGTCTGCCCACATTCCGGGGTGGGTGCGCAGCCAGCCTTCGGGGGTTCTGGCTTCTGGCAGAAAGGCTAGTTCTTCTGGCGTAAACGGATCTGGCACCAGCCCCATGGCTTCTGCGGCGCGGGCGCGGTCTGGCCCTTCTTCCTGCTGCAAGGAGCACACGGCGTAAACCAGCCGGCCACCGGGGCGCAGCATGTTTTTGGCGGCTTCCAGCAAACGGTCTTGCCCGGCGGTGAGTGTTGTTAAATCACGCGGGCGTTTTACCCATAAAACATCCGGGTGGCGGCGTGCCGTGCCTGTGGCGGAGCAAGGGGCATCCAGCAAAATGGCATCAAGCGGGGCATCGGGTTGCCACGTGCCAGCATCTGCTTGCAGGGTAGCAACATTGCCAAGGCCCAGGCGCGCCATATTTTCTTTTAGCCGCGCCATGCGGTTGGGGTTGTTTTCAATAGCAGCAACCTGCGCGCCGGTGACAGCAAGCTGTGCGGTTTTGCCGCCTGGCGCCGCGCACAAATCTGCGACTTTTTCACCTTCCTTCACGTTCAAGAGGCGCGCAGGAAGAGTGGCTGCTGCATCCTGAACCCAAAAAGCGCCTTCTTCATACCCAGCCAGATCAGCAACGCGCGTGCCTGCCGGATAACGCACAGACCCGTTGGGTAGAACACTTCCCCCCTCTGGCGCTGTGGCACCGGGGCGTAGGGTAATATCCAGCGGGGCTTCATGGCTAATTCCTTCAGCTATGGCGCGGGGCACGCCACGGCCTAGTACGCTCCATGAACTCCATAGCCATGCGGGAATGTTCAACCGTGCCTGATCCAGCCCTTCCAGCACGTTTTGCCCTTCTGCCGCTACCTTGCGCAGCACGGCATTGGCCAGCCCGGCAAATGGGGCCAGCTTACGCCGACGCAGCAGGGAAACAGTGGTGCCAACAGCCGCATGCGGCGGTGTTTCTAAAAACAGAAGCTGCGCACAGCCAATCATCAGCGCCACACGTACGGGTTCTGGCGGTTCCTTGCGTAAAAACGGTTCCAGCACAGTGCGCAGCGTGCCCATGTGGCGCAACGTGGCTGCGGCCAAACGGTGTGCTGCGGCTCTGTCTCTCGGTTCGGCCTTATGTGCCTCGGCAGAGCGGGAAAGGCTGTTTTCCAGCATGCGCCGGTGTTCCACCACGCCGCACAGAATATCAAAGGCGATATCGCGCGTAGGATCAGGCTGCGGAGGGGCAGGGCGGCCTTTTCCACGTTTTGGGGAACGGGGGGCGCGTGCTGGTGTGTTCATAAGACTGTCAGAACCGTTCAGGAAAACAGAAAGAGAAAAAGCGCCTTACCCAACAAGCAGGGCGCACTCTGCCGGAGCAGAAACAGGGCGTTGAAGCAGAAAATGGCGGAGCACCTGCGGGTAAAGCTGGTGTTCCTGCCGCAGAACGCGGGCCCCAAGAGTATCTGCGGTATCACCCGGCAGAACAGGCACAGCGGCCTGGCCCAGAATAGGCCCTTCATCCATGCCTTCTGTTACCAGATGCACAGTGCATCCATGCACGCGCACGCCCGCTTGCAGCGCACGTTCATGCGTATGCAGGCCGGGGAACACAGGCAGCAGGCTGGGGTGGATGTTCAGCATCCGGCCAGCCCATGCGCCGGTTAAAAATGGGGTGAGCAGGCGCATATAACCCGCAAGGCAGATAGCCTGAGCACCAGCTTCTGTCAGGGCTGCATGTACAGCACGTTCATGCGCTTCACGGTCTTTGCCAAAATCACGATGGTTGATGGCCAGCGTGCGCAGGCCCGCTTTTTTAGCCATTTCCAGCCCCGGTGCATCCGGGTTGTTGCTTAAAACAAGGCAAATGCGGGCAGGAAATGAAGGATCTTCACACGCGCGGATCAAGGCCGTGGCATTGCTGCCCCGGCCACTGATCAAAATGGCAATGGGTGTTTTTTCAACGCTCATGCTGCGCGAAAATCCGGCGTGGCCTGCATTTTCAGATCAGGCTTGGCAGTGGGGGAGGCTGCTTTGGCAATATGGCCAATGCGCACAGCCGGTTCACCCATATCATGCAGGCGGGCCAGAACGGCATCGGGTTCTGGGGTAATCAGGATCATGCCGATACCGCAGTTGAACACACGCAGCATTTCTTCTGTATCCACATTGCCGGTACGGGCCAGCCATTTGAATACAGGTGCCACAGGCCATTCCTGATCAATCACGGCATCCAAACCATCAGGCAGCACGCGGGGCAGGTTGCCGGGCAGGCCACCGCCAGTAATATGGGCTGCACCATGCAGCAGGCCTGCTTTATGCAAAGCCAGAACCGGGCGCACATACAGGCGTGTGGGTTCTAAAAATGCTTCACCAAGGGTTTTGCCCGGTGCAAAGGCTGCGGGGTCTGTCCATGCCAGATGGGCGTCTGCCACAATGCGCCGCACCAAAGAGAAGCCATTGGAATGCACGCCAGAGGAGGGCAGGGCAATAAGGGTATCACCTTCTGCAATGCCGGAGGGCAGAAGCGCGCCGCGTTCTGCCGCACCAACGGAAAAACCAGCCAGATCATAGTGCCCATCGGCATACATGCCGGGCATTTCTGCTGTTTCACCGCCTACAAGGGCGCAGCCAGACTGTTCGCACCCGGTGGCAATACCGCGCACAACCTTGGCTGCGCTGTTAACAGACAGACGGCCTGTGGCGAAGTAATCCAGAAAGAACAGGGGTTCAGCCCCCTGCACGATTAGATCGTTCACACACATGGCTACCAGATCAATGCCCACGGTTTCGTGCAGGTCATTATCAATAGCCAGTGTCAGCTTGGTGCCTACACCATCTGTGCAGGAAACAAGCACGGGGTCTTTAAAGCCGGCGGCCTTCAGATCAAACAGTGCGCCAAATCCGCCAAGGCCCCCCATTGTGCCGGGGCGGTCTGTGGCTTTGGCCGCCGGGCGAATGGCATCAACAAGGGCTTCGCCTGCTTCAATGTCCACGCCGGAATCACGGTAAGTGAGGCCGGAGGAAGGGGTGCTAGGTGAAGACGTCATGCGCGTGCTCTTGGTCCGAATGAGAATAAGGGTCGATGTGCGGGACAGGGTGGGTTAGGATTCCCGCTCGAGGACAGTCTTTACGGCAGGAGAAGCGGCGCGCAAAGCGGCATGACACGGATTGATGAAACAAAAAGCCCCTTAAACGCGCCTTCGGGTGGGCAAAAGCGCCAAAATGAGGCCAACGAGGCAGAACAGATTGCCTTGCCCTTTGCGCATCGCCCCCGATTCGGAAGGTCGGACTTTGTGGCAGCACCCTCCAATGCGGCGGCACGGGCATGGGTGCTGGATGCAGAAGCCGCGGCGCGTTGGCCAGAAGGCCGCATGGCCCTGTGGGGGGAAAGTGGCACGGGCAAAACGCACCTTCTTTCCATTTGGGCGGGCCGTTATGGCGCACCCATTATGGAGGGCAGCCGCCTGAACACGCATGAAGCCGCAATGCTGTTTGAGGATGGCGGGTTTCGTGCCGCTGCATTGGATAATGCCGATAAAGTGCCCAATGAGCGGGATTTGCTGCACCTTATCAATCTGGCGCGGGAACGGCGTGTGGCCTTGTTAATGGCAGCGCGCAGGCCACCAGCCCGCTGGCCGGTTGTGCTGCCAGATCTGGCAAGCCGTCTGCGGGCCACCGCGTCCGTACCGTTAGGCCCGGCGGAGGAGGGGCTGTTGCACCGCCTTTTGCTGCGGCTGTTGGCTGAACGCCAGATTGTGGTGGGGGCACAGGTTACAGAATGGCTGCTGCGCCGCCTGCCGCGCCGGGCAAGTGCCGTGCGCGATTGTGTGGCCATGCTGGACCAGGCCGCATTAGAATCGGGCGGGCGCATTACGCGCGCCTTGGCTGCGAATGTGCTGGAAAGTCTGCTGGCACGGGAAGAATAATGAATATATTCGCTTCAGACGTGTTGTGATGTTTCAGTTTTATGACATCATTCATCAGAATGATGAGCTGAACTTTTCGCGCCAGCCGTGTTTGCGTAAAGCTTTGCTTGCCCCAAGGCGGGAAACGGGGCGCATGATGCAGCACAAGGAAAGGAAGAAACGTGACGGCGCAGGATAAAAAAGAGCAGGCCCCTGTAAAAGCTCGTTCACCAGCCCGAAAAGCAGCGCCCAGAAAACCTTCTACCCGCCAACCGCGCCAGAGCAGAAAAACGGCAGAGCGGAAGATCACTCTGGAAATGCCGGAACGGTTTATTAACCGCGAGCTATCTTGGCTGGATTTCAACCAGCGTGTGGTGGAAGAGGCCGATAACGCCCGCAACCCCTTGCTGGAACGCCTGCGCTTTTTATCTATCAGCGCCAGCAATCTGGATGAGTTCTATTCCGTCCGTGTGGCCGGGCTTGTCGGGCAGGTGCGTGAGGGGCTGACCAAACTCTCACCCGATGGCCGTACTCCAGCCCAACAGCTTGAGGCTGTGCGTGAACGCTGCGCCCGCCTGTTGCGTGAACAGCAGCGAATCTGGACAGAACTGCGCGGCCTGCTGGCAGAAGCTGGCGTAGAGCTGTGTGAGCCAGATGCGCTGACGGATGCTGATAAGGAACATCTGGCCAAAATCTTTATGGACAGGGTGTTCCCGGTTCTTACACCTCTTGCAGTGGACCCGGCACATCCTCTGCCGTTTATCCCCAATATGGGTTTGGCACTGGGTTTGCGCCTGCTTTATGCAGATACGGGCTTGTTCGCCATGAACGCCCTTATTCTGCTGCCTGCGCAGATAGAGCGTTTTATTCGCCTGCCATCTCCCACTCCGGCAACGGATGCCGCAACCCCGCCAAAGGTGCGCTTCTTCCGTTTGGAAGATCTGATCACCCTGTTTATTGACCGTTTGTTTGACGGTCTGGAAGTGGGTGAAAGCGGCGTGCTGCGCGTGGTGCGTGACACCGACGTGGAATTTGAAGACGAGGCAGAAGACCTTGTCCGCTCCTATGAAACAGCATTGAAGCGCCGCCGCCGTGGTGTGGTGATCCATCTGGATATGGAAAAGCGGGTACCGACGGAACTGGCAGAAGCCATTGCCTCGGACCTTGATTTGCCGCCCGATGAAATTGCCGTGCATTCCGGCATGATCGGGGTGGTGGATCTGAAGCAGATGATTGTGGATGATCGGCCGGATCTGCTGTTCCCGCCCTACACCCCGCGCTTTCCCGAACGTATCCGGGATTTTAATGGCGATTGCTTTGCCGCCATTCGCGCCAAAGACCTGCTGGTGCATCACCCGTTTGAAAGCTTTGATGTGGTGGTGCAGTTCCTGCGGCAGGCCGCGCTGGACCCTAACGTCATTGCCATTAAGCAGACGCTGTATCGCACCTCGCGCGATTCACCCATTGTGAAAGCGCTGATTGAGGCGGCAGAAGCCGGCAAGTCCGTTACAGCCATGGTGGAATTGCGCGCCCGGTTTGATGAGGAAGCCAATATTCGCCTTTCCCGCGCGCTGGAAGCTGCGGGCGTGCAGGTGGTGTTTGGTTTTGCGGATTTAAAAACCCACGCCAAGCTCAGCCTTGTGGTGCGGCGTGAAGGCGGGCTTGTGCGCTCTTACGCACATTTTGGCACGGGCAATTATCACCCCATCACCGCCCGTATTTATACAGATCTTTCCTTCTTTACGTGTGATCCGGCATTGGCGCGGGATTCTGCACGCCTGTTCAATTACGTAACAGGCTACGCCATGCCTGCGCAGATGGAGAAAATTGCTTTTTCCCCCATCACCATCCGCAGCACGTTGAAGGAACTGATTCAGGAAGAAATTGATCACGTTAAGGCAGGTAAACCGGGCAGCATCTGGTTGAAGATGAATGCGCTGGTGGACCCGGAACTGATTGATTGCCTGTACAAAGCCTCCTGCGCTGGGGTGAAGATTGTAGGTGTTATCCGCGGCATCTGCTGCCTGCGGCCCGGAGTGCCGGGGCTTTCAGAAAATATCCGCATTAAATCCATTGTCGGGCGCTTTTTGGAACATTCGCGCATTTTTGTGTTTGGGAACGAACACCGCCTGCCATCGCGCTATGCCAAGGTCTTTATTTCCTCGGCAGACTGGATGACGCGGAACATGGACTGGCGTGTGGAAAGCATGGTGCCCATTACCAACCCCACCGTGCACGCGCAGGTTTTGGGCCAGATCATGGTGCCCAACATTCGCGATACCCTACAATCATGGATGCTGGAACAGAATGGAGAATGGCGGCGCGTAAACCCCGGAAACCGGCCTTTTTCCGCGCATGAATGGTTTATGACACATCCTTCACTTTCCGGACGCGGCTCCGCCGCGCATGACACACCCATCCGGGCCCCGGCATCTTTGACCTCTTCACAGGACTTGCTGATAGATTGATGTCTGAAATCATGAGCTTTTTTCTTGCGTCGGGATTATCTCATCCCCGTTGTTCCAAGCTGCGCAGTCAGTTTTTGCAAACGGGGAGGGGCTTCTGATGGAGGCTGATCAACCGTGCCGTTCCGCAGTGGTGGATCTTGGCTCCAATTCCGTAAGGCTTGTGGTTTTTGAAGGGCGTTCGCGCAATCCACTTCCCATTTTCAATGAAAAAGCCGTGCTGCGTTTGGGGCGTGGGCTGCCCGAAACCGGGAAGCTGAATGAAGAAGGCGTGGAAATGGCCAAGGAAGTGCTCAGCCGCTTCCATGCCATTGCCCGCGCCATGAAGGCCGATCCGTTTGAAATTCTGGCAACCGCCGCTGTGCGGGATGCCAGCAATGGCCCAGCTTTTGTGCAAACCCTGCGTGAAAGCATGCCCGGTGTGCCTATCCGCATTCTTTCCGGTAAGGAAGAAGCCGATCATTCCGCCATAGGCGTTATGTGCGGTATTCCCGGTGCATCCGGGTTGGTGGCCGATGTGGGCGGTGGCTCTTTGGAGCTTATTCACCTTACGCCACAAGGGCGGCATGATGCCACAACCCTGCCACTGGGGATGATCCGGCTGGCAGACCGTTCTGGCCGAGATCTGGATAAAGCCAAAACACTGGCGGATAAGGATATTGGCGGCGTAGAATGGCTGCCCAAGGTAAAAGGCAGCACGCTTTATCTGGTGGGTGGGGCTTTCCGTGCGTTGGCGCGGCTTCAGATTGCGCGCACGCAATATCCGCTCAACATTGTGCACTATTATACAATGGATGTGCAGGAAGCGCGGGAAATGACGGGCTGGCTGCAAAACAGCTCGCGCCGCAGTCTGGAACGTCTGCCCGGTGCACCCCGCAAACGGTTGGATGATACACCTTTTGCCGCCATGGTATTGCGGCGGCTGATGAAAAAGGTGCAGCCGGACAAGATCGTCTTTTGCGTGGATGGCCTGCGCGAGGGCTGGTACATGCTCAACGTTGCGCCGGATATTCTGGCCCAGAACCCGATGGACGTGGTGGCGCGTGAAATGTGTGCCCGTTTTGGGCGCAGCAACTCGCTGCCCTATGCCTTGATGCAGTGGACAGATTTTTTGCGGCCGGAGGAAACGGCGGAAGAAAAATATCTGCGTCATCTGGCATGTTATCTGTCTGATATCGGCAGCCACGATCACCCGGAATATCGGGCCGAGCAGACGTATTGGCGTATTCTGCGTGTGCAAAGCGGTGGGTTTGATCACCCTTCCCGCGCATGGTTGGCGCTGGCGCTGGCTGTTCGTTATGCCGCAGATCAGCAGGCCCCTTTTCTGGCAACCTCTCGTGCATTATTGAGTGAGCAGGACTGGAAAAGTGCTGTGGTGCTCGGGCTGGCCCTGCGTCTGGCGTATTCTCTTTCCGGCGGTGCTGGGCGGTTGCTGGAAGGCACATCCCTTGAATGGGAGGAAGATGCGCTGGTGCTTATTCTGACATCTGCCCGCGTGGCGGTGAAAGGGGAAAGCGTGCGCCGTGGGTTGGAACGTCTGGGCCAGGCCTTGGGTGTTGCAACACGTTTCGAGATTGAACTGCTTGGTTGATATGCCCTAGACAGGATACAGGTGCGGGGTGGACAACCCCCACCTATCGGGGCACATTACGGTTTATACATCCTGATATGGTGCAGTGGCGCGGTGGGTTGGCCGGTTTGCTGTAACTGTCCGCCAGAATCAGGTTTTGAATAACCGGTAAAGCAGCGGAACCTTATCTCGTGGCTTCTGAAGAGATCATAGATCCCACAGTCCAACACGATGCTTCTGTCCGAAGAGTTCTGCTGCATCTTGTTCTACCCTTTGTTGTTACGGTTATGGCCGTGCTGGCCATTGCGCTGGTAGGTGTCAATTCATACCGTACCACCAAGGAGGGTGTTTCCACCCTTACGCACCAACTTATGGGTGCTGTGCAGCAATATATTGTGCAGCAGGTTACAGATTACATTCTGCCAGCCGCTACCGGTAACTTGATTGCCTCTGGCATGATCGAACATGCCCCTGCACAGGTGGAAGACAAGGTTTTCTATTCCTACGGCAGCACCATGCTGCGCAAGATCCCGCAGCTTCAGTCCTTTTATCTGGCGGATGATGAAGGGCATTTCATGCTCATCGCCCGTGCAGCGCAAAAGGGCGTGCAGGAACATGTGCGTCTGATTGAAAAAAACGGCCACACATATTTCCATCATGCGTTCTGGGATGATAGCGGGCAGAAAATTTCCGAAACGGAAGAAGATGCCAAGGGGTATGACCCTCGCACGCGTGATTGGTACAAGAATACAGCCGGAACAGATAAGGTAACCTGGACCAAGCCGCATCTGTTCCCCACCACCAGCCAGTTTGTCATGACCAGTTCCCTAAGGTTCAAGACAGACGCTGGCCATACAATGGTGTTTGCCACCAATATTTCGCTCAACGAACTCAGCTCGTATCTGGATCAGATCAAGGTTGGTAAAACCGGCTCCGCCATGATTGTGGATAGCCGGGGCCTGTTTATTGCCGGCAAAAACCTTACGCAGCAGGCCAAGGCCGCTGGGTGGGACCCGGATAAAATGGTGCTGGACCGCAAGGCCTACCCGGTGTTTGCATTGGGGTATGATCACTACCGTGTGCGTGGTGTTGGGCCGCGGCATGTTACGTGGGATGGCACAGATTACATCACCATTGCCGCAGCTTTGCCGCGCTATTCTGATAGCTGGATTTTGCTGATGGCCGCTCCCGAAAGTGATTTCGGGTCCTTTGCACGCCAAAGCAGCCACCAGAGCTTGCAGTTTTTGGCCATTATCACGGTTTTCTCGCTTGTGCTTGCAGGGTTGCTGGTGCGGCAGGTGCGGCGCACAGAGTCCAGCACGCGCCTGTTGGTGAAGCAGAAAGAGCAGATTCAGCGCGAAAGTTCTGCTGTGCAGCAGGTGGCCGTTGCCCCGCGTCTGTTTGACCCCACTGTGGAACCCCTGAGCCTGACAGAGCAGCTAACGCTTGTAACAGGTGCCCGGCGTGCCACGCTTTGGCGCTTTCTGCACGATGGTGCGGCCATGGTGTGTGAAGATGCGTATGACCAAACGCAAAACACACATTCCGGCGGGTTTGAAATGGCCCGTACAGAATTGGGACCATTCTTTTCCGCCATTGAAGAAGGCAATGCGTTCTCGGTTGAAAATGCAGCCGTAGACCCGCGCACTACGCGGTTTGAACGTTTGACCATGCGTGAGTTGGGCACAAAGGCATTGGCCGTTTGCCCTGTACATGGCCCGCATGGGGTAGAGGGTGCGATCATGCTGGAAGATCCGCATCTGCAGCCGCATCTGCTGTACTTCCTTGATCTTATGGCCGGGGTGGCCGCCCTGCGCTTTGCGGCACAGGCGCAGTTGCTGAATACGCAAACTGGCAAGATTGTAGATGCCGGGCAGCAGGTGGCCACGCTGGATGTGCCCGCGCCCAAATCTGATAATATGCTGATGAAGGCGCCAGAAGCCGCTGCCGTTACATCTGCCAGCATTTATCCATCTGTTGCTGTGTTGGTCATCACGTTCTCTGATCCCGTAGTGGAAGGGGAAAAAGAAACAGAGGCCCTGATTGCACTTATCAATCAGTTGGCGGCAGATGTGCAGTCCGTCGCGCAGGAAGAAAAACTGTTTGCCGTGGAAGTGGCCGGCCACCGTATGATCTGCATGGCAGGTTGCCTACCCACGCCAGATGTTACGGCCATTGTGCGTGTTGCAGATGCTGCACTTAAAATGCGAGAAATCTTTATGGCATCACTGGCCGCAGCAGATCTGGAGCCGGTGTTTACCATGGGTATTGATTACGGCCCGGCATTTGGTGGTGCGGTAGGGAACGAACCCAAGGTGTTTAACCTGTGGGGGCAAACGGTCTCTCTGGCCGAGCTGATGGCACAGGGTGCGGCAGACCCCGGCACCATTCAGGTAACAGAGCGTGTTTATGGCGTGCTGCGTGACAGATACCTGTTCCGTAGCCGTGGGTCCTTCTTTGCGCCGCATCTGGGGCTGGGGCGTGCCTATACATTGGCGGCAAGGCGATGAGTGGGAGCCAGCAGACAGGCGGCCCCAACACGCCGTCGGATGATGAACCAGATCTGATTCTGCAAACAGATGCGCACAAGCCCGCCAAGCGCGTTCCGTTGCATGAATGGATACGCAGGAAGCTGGCATGGATCGGTCGGCTTGTGCGCAGGCAGGCCCGGTTTTTTCTGGTTGTTCTGGGGGCAGGCTGGGGCGTTATTTTTGAGAGCTTCCGCTCTCACGCATGGCGCCGCACCGTGCGGTATGAATTTGTAACCACCATGAACAACATTATCGGCGGTGGTGTTAGCGCTTCACTGTTTGCCGGTATGCTTACAGGTGTGGCGGCTGTTTCTCAGGTCATTTACTGGTTGGGTCTTACGGGCCTTGCCAAAATGACAGGCTCCATTCTGGTAAATGTGGTTATCCGTGAAATTGCGCCCATTCTGGTCGGTATTCTGCTGCTGGGGCGTAATGGCATGCTGTCTGCCACAGAGCTGGGGCTGCTGACCATTGGCGGGCAGGTGCGCTCCATGCAGTCTGTGGGGATGGACCCGTTCCTGATGCTGGTGCTGCCACGCACGCTGGCGTTTACCGTGGCCGGGTTTACGCTGGGTATTCTGTTCTCCATGTCATCGCTGATAACCGGGTATATGATGAGCCGTATTTCTGGCGTGATCACCAACCCGATCTGGACATTTTTGGATGATGTGGCTGCGGCCATGTCTGTTACGGATTATGCCGTTATTCCGCTTAAGTTCATCATGGTTGGTTTTGTGGTGGGGCTTGGCGGCTGCCTGACGGGCCTGACCGCCACCAACGAAGATTCACTGCGCACCTTGCTGCCACGCGGCTTTTCCCGCGGGATGCTGATTGTGATGATGGTGAGCGTTCTGTTCAGTCTGGATCTGTAAGATGGAGACGTATTCAGCAGGCCCACTTCTGGAACTGAACAAGGCAGTGCCCTCATTTGAGGATAGCGGCTTGCCGCCAGTGCCCTTCAACATGAAGCTGATGCCCGGCGAATGTATGATTGTGGAAGCGCGAGACCCAAGCCGCGCCACCATGTTTGCAGATTTGTGCAGTGGCATGGTGGAGCTGGAAAGCGGGCAGGTCAGCTTTATGGGGCTAGATTGGGCCAACCTGCAGGATCGGGAGCTTAACGCTCTGCGCGGGCGTATCGGGCGTATTACTCGCCGCGCCAGTTGGGCGGAGTTTATGCCCACACATCTGGGTATTATTTTGCAGCAGTTGCACCACACCACCCGCACTTTGGATGATCTGGTGGCAGAGGCTGTGCGGCGTTCAGAAAGTTTTGGTCTGCCGGGTGTGCCCACGGTAAGCCCATCCCTGCTTTCAGATACGGATCTTACGCGCGTTTCATGCGTGCGGGCTTTTATGGGGCAGCCGCATTTGCTGCTTTTGGAAGACCCGCTGGAGGGTGGCCCGCCCGAACTGTACACCTCTTTCCTGTCTTCAATTACAGAAGCGCGGGATAGAGGGGCAGGCGTAATCTGGCTGGTGCGCAGCAATGCCGTTTGGCAAAGTTACCGGCAGGGTATTACCTCCACATGGCGTCTTGCTGATGATGGCCTAGTAGCAGTACGGATGGCATAATGTTCCAGCTCCGCTTAAGACAGAAAGTGAAACCTCTTATTTCTCTGCGTTATGCAGATGAATGGGTTGGATTTCTTGTTCTTCTCAGCCTTGTTATTTTTGCAGGCGCGGTGATTGAAGCCGGCGTGCTGCGAGATTGGCTTACCCCACCTGCACGCTTGCGTGTGGTGCTGCCAGCTTCTGGCGTGGGTGGCCTTACGGTTGGGGGCGATGTGCAGCTTATGGGTGCTCATGCCGGTACCATCCGTTCCATCAAGCTCAATCCATCGGGCAACATGTATGCCTTGGTGGATCTGGACCCACAGGCCAAGCCGTTTATCCGGCGTGATAGTTCGGCCATTATCCGTAAACAGCTTATCGTAACCGGCGCCGCTTATCTGGACCTCAGCCGTGGGCATGGGGAGCCTATGGATTGGAGCTACGCTGTTGTAAGCGCAACACCAGCCCCCAACCCGGCAGACCAGATTACCGCCACGCTTAACAGTATTCAGGCAGAAATCATGCCCGCACTGGCAAGTGCGCGGCACATGATGGCGCAGCTTGATGGCACCATTAGCGATATGCACGCAGGCAAAGGCACCGTTGGGCAGTTGATGACGAATGATCAGCTGATCAAACAGGCCGAAGCCACCATTGTTTCGCTCAATGGGGTGATTGACCGCCTGAAACCGATTGAAAACCAGATTTCCGGCATCATGAACAAAACCGATGCCACGGTGGCAAACCTGAAAGGGGCCTCGCGCGATCTGAAGGGGGCCACACCGCATCTGCCGGGTATTGCGGCTAATCTGGATGCCAGCACCGCAGATCTGCCAGCATTGCTGGCGCAGGCGCAAACCACACTTTACGGGCTGGAAAAACTAACAGACCAACTGCGCGGCATGTGGCTGCTGGGGGGGCAAAAAGTGGTAAGGCATAACCGTCTGTCACCAAAGCAGGTGCGGCCATGAGGTATTTTTCTCCCGCTGCGGCTGTTTTGTGCCTGCCTTTACTGCTGGCCGGGTGCGGTGGTGCTGCACAGGACAAGCCTACCGCGCAGGATGATGCCGCGTGGGATCAGGCCATGACAGCCGGGCGAGATTCCTTTGAGCTCGGGCGTTATACCGTAGCCGTTACGCAGTATCGCAAAGCAGCAGATCTGGCTTTGCTGCGGGATGATGTAAGCGCGATAACCGAGGCCGGGTATGATCTGGCCGTGGCGCAACTGGCAGCAAACACGCCGGATAAAGCGTTGCAAACAGCACAGGCCACACGGCAGGCCGCCGGTGTGCGTGGGCAAACGCAGCTTTATTCGCTTGATCTGGTAGAGGCTGCTGCCCATTACAGGTTGGGCCATTACAGTTCTGCCATATCATCTGCCACGCAGGCCATGCAGTCATCCGATAGTGCTTTGGCAGGCCGGGCGGCTTTGGTGCTGGGGCTGGCGGCAGATGCGCAATCCGATAGCGCCAATCTGCAAAAAGCTGCGGCCTATCTTGGCAGCCTTAAAAAGCCGCTTTCTGCCACGCAGCAGGCAGATCAGGCGGAAATTCAGGCCCGTGTATTGCGTCAATCTGCGCCACAGCAGGCAGAAGCCTTGGCCGTGCAGGCAGCAGATCTGCGGCGTAACGATGGATCTTACCGTGATATGGCGCGTGCACTGGCACTTGCTGCGCGCATTGCTTCTGCTCAGGGTGATCAGCAAAAGGCCCGTGCGTTGTGGGAGCGTGCAGCACAAAGTGCAGCAGCGCAGTCTAGCGGCTTGAACCGGATGGATGCGCAAACACTGGCGCATGGTTCCATCAACAAAGGCAATTACGTACCGCCAGAAGATGAAGCCGCTGCATGGGCGCGGGATGCTGGGGGTGTGTCCCTCCGTCCGTTTGAAGATAAAGACGCACAGTAAAACGTGTAAGGCGTAAGTGGCTGGGGCAATGCAGCGGAACCTGATGATTGCACGCTGTGGTGCCCATTCCCTGCACCCGGAATGGCTGAAAGGGGGCGTGCCAGAATGGGATCTGGTGTTATGTCCCTTTCAACCGGTGGATATGCAGGGCCATACCGGCCAGATGGTGCCGGGCCATAAATGGGATGGCCTGTATCGTTTTCTAACAGAATGGGATGGCTGGAAGCAGTACGACTATATCTGCTTCCCGGATGATGATCTGCGCGCCACGGCAGAAACGTGGAACCGCTTTTTTGCGACCTGCAAACAGTATAACGCCAAATTGGCAGCACCGGCGCTTACCCCGGGTTCTTTCTGTAGCCACCTTTCCACATTGCAGAATACAAACTTTGTGGCCCGTGCCTCTACATTTGCAGAAATCATGGCCCCCTGCATGCAGCGGGATTTTTTGCATCAGGCACTGCCAACTTTTCGCTTTTCACGCGCAGGCACAGGGTTCGGGCTTGATCTGCTGTGGCCCATGATGCTGGGTTGGCGCGATATATGGATCATGGATGCCACCCCGGTAGAACATACACGCCCGGTAGGGCAGCAGCGCACTTCCGCATTGGGGGAAATCAGCCAGTATGATTTTCGTTTTATAGCGGGTTTGGGCGTTGTGGGGGCTACGTGGTCTTACGGTGGATATACCCCACAGGGCACGTATCTGGATTACCGTGATAGCTGTTTTGCAGAACTTTATCGGCAAGGTTATGCCTATGTGCAGCAGCACTATCCGCAATATTGGGCGGAGGTTTGTGCGTTTCAGCCCTGCGCACCCCCGCAGGTAAGTGCGCAGGCGCTTGATAAGCTGGAACAGGCCTTGTTTCATTTAAACAAGGATACCGGGAATATTCTTTCTCGCCATCGGCCAGCCATGTTGTCCACCGTATCTCAATGGTCATGGTCTCATGATGCCGCGCGTGAAGCCTCTGGTGGCAACGATGGGCTGATAAACGGCGGCTACGGTTTTCATACAGATTTTGAAGATGATCCGTGGTGGCAGGTTGATTTGGAGCAGATGTGCAACGTGCAGGAAGTTATGCTGTACAATCGGCTGGATCAGAAAGAATGCTGTGTGCAGCTAAATATTCTTGTTTCTCATAATGGCACGGATTGGCGCACGGTTTTTGCCAAACGGGATGATACGCATTTTGGCGGAGCGGATTCCCAACCTTTGCGTGTGGTTTTGCCCAAACCTGTTATGGCGCGTTTTGTGCGTGTGCAGGCGCTTGGGCACACGGTGCTGCATCTGGATCAGGTAGAAGTGATAGGCGCGCGCGGCAGTATGAGAGCGCAAAACGGTTTTTTTGAAAAACTTATCTATAAAACCACACGTTTTCTAAACGCAGGCCGTTCTGAATAAAAGCGTGGCTTTTTATTATGTTTTTTATAGGAACTTGCAGGGGTTCCATGCAGAAATGTTGAGGCACACTCAGGCTGTGCCGTGTATCACCGCACTATAGGGCGCATCCCCATACCGGGCCGGTGCGTGGAGCGGTAATTATGAAAAGACTATTGCGAAGGTACAGAAAGAAAAGCCAGCTTGATAAGGAAATTCGTCACACGCCGCTGGAGGATGTGGGCGGGTCTTCCACAGCGCAGAAAAAGAAGGAAGGCGGGCGTTTTTCTTTAAGTACGCGTGAAGCCGCCAAGCGTTTTAGAGCCCACGCGCTGGTGGAAGAAAAAGGCCACCACGATGTTGTGCGTGTGGGGCTGAAAGATAGCGTATGGACAGATCTGTACCATCACGCTCTGACAGCAAGCTGGCCGGCATTTACGGCTGTGGCTGTGTTTTCTTACCTGCTTATCAATTTTATATTTGCGCTGCTGTATATGGTCGCACCAGACCAGATTACGAGTGATAGCCAGCATACGCTGCTTTCACTGTTCTTTTTCAGTGTGCAAACCCTTTCCACCGTGGGTTACGGGGGCATGACACCCGTAGGCATTTACGCCAATGCCATTGTCTCGTTGGAAGTGTTTATCGGCATGATGCTGACAGCCGTAGCAACGGGGTTGCTCTTTGCCCGTTTTGCCCGGCCGCGTGCGCGTATCATGTTCAGTAATACTGCTGTTGTCAGCAGTGAAAGTGGTATTCCTGCGCTGTGTATTCGCATAGCCAATTTGCGTGTCAGCGTCATTCTTTCTGTGGATGTAGAAGTGGCGCTTTCCCGCTTGGTTATGGGGGAAAATGGGCATCTGGTGCGCAAGTTTGATCAGCTTTTGCTTGTGCAGTCTCATGTGCCAGTGTTGCGGTTTGCTTTTGTTATGGCGCATGTGATCGGGCCGGACAGCCCCTTACACGGCAAGACAATGGCAGAACTGGAAGCCGAAGAAGCCGAAATTATTGTAACAGTGACCGGTACGGATGAAGCCCTAGGCCAAACCGTATTTGCCAGAACGGCTTACAGGTTTGACCGTGTGCGCAATAACCATCGGTTTGTAGATATTGTGGTGTCCCGCCCTGATGGTCGCATTGCAGTGGATTACACGCGCTTCCATGATGTAGAGCAGCACTAAGGGTTTTAGGCTGCCAGCCGGTCTGGGGCGTTGGTAAGATGAAAGCGCCGGGTTACATCCATAAATGTGGCATGGGCTGTAAACTCATGCCGCAAGACTTCCAGCGCCCCTATGGCCCGCACAAGATCTATTTGTTGAGAGAGATTTCGTTCTGCCATGGCAGCCGGTAACAGGGCCTGCATGGCTTGGGCAGAAGCAAGGGCAGGGGCCTGTGTGTAGCCTTTTATGTGGCTGATTGTTTCCAATACATGTGTAATCTGCTGGCATTGATTGGCAGATAAAAGCTTGTGAGACAGCACATTGTGCAGGCGCAAAATCAGCAGGCCGGTTGTCATCGCGCTCATGGCGCCTGTCAGATAGGCTTCCACCAAAGCGTTTGGATGGGTGCCAGCATGGCGAATAATCTGGGCCAGCCTATCGCCCGAACGGGCAATCCACTGGGCAGATGTAAAAGTCATGCGGCCTTTGGCCATCAGGCGCAGATCACGCACCATTCTGCGGCGGAGCCTCCAGCGTTCTCCTGCAGGATCAAACGGCAACACAAGGCGGAAAGCCCATATCCCTAGCCCGATACCCAGAACAACTGCGGGGGTAGTGTTAAACCACGTTATTTCATCCATGCGGGTGTGGTTGGCTGGCCCCACCATAAAGGGCAGAAAGTTGTTATAGGCCGCCGCTGTGCCTGCAATGCTGCCTGGGGCACGTAAGGCCAGCCCCCCCACCAGCATGGGAAAAAAGAGTGATGCCAGCAGAGTTTCCACTCCAGATTGCTGAGGTAGCACCACAAAGCTGAGAATGAACGAAATAACAGCCGCCCATACTGCGCCACGGAAAAAGCCGCTGGCCGCATGTACCGGATCTTCAAATGAAGAAAAGCGCGTGGTGGTTACAGCCACAAACATGGCAAGGGTAGAACCATCGGGCCATGCTGTTACTTCCCATAACAAGCCACCTGCGCAAATGGCGGCTGCGGAGCGGATGCCGTTATTGGTGGCCAGCAGCACATCTTTTTCAGGGTGACGGTCAAATCGAAAGTGGTCGGCTCTGCTGGGGGCTTGGGTGGCAATAAAGTGTTCCAGAACGAGGTCTAGTTCCATCAGCAGTTTGGCGAGGGCAGATTCCAGAATACGCCCTTCCAGCAGGTCGCGCCGTTGCTGCTGGGTGGCGGGTGCATTCTGCTGTTGCAGGAGTTGAAACCGTATGAGCCGCTCAATGCCGCGTTGTTGGCTGCGCGTGCGGTAAAGCCGGATTTGAGCGCGCGCCCGTGTGGCAGAGCTTATGGTGGCATCTTGTTCCAGCTCTGCCGGTAAGGAGGTGAGAAGCGCGCAAATATCATCAATAGCCTGCTGGAAGTCTGGCGGTACGGGGGCGGCGGCCTGCATATGAATATGCAGTGTCATCCCACGGGCCAGAAAGGCAGAAACGGCATTCAGGCTGGCGCGTGCGTGGTCTCCCGCATGGTTGTGGGGGCCCATTTCAATTTCACTGAATTCTGTCTGATCTGCCAGTGAAGGAATACTTCCCAGCAACGCGCGGGAGCGTAACAGGCCATCGGGCTGGTTGCGCAACAGCCCTTGCACACCTGCACATGCCCCTTGTAGCGCACCCAGTAGGCGCTCTCGCATTTCCTGTTGGGCCACGTGTTCAAGGCGTGGGGCAAACAGGGCGGCCAGCAGGCTTTCACACACAATACCCAGCGTAATGTAAGTGGTGCGGGAAAGCGCAATCATAAACACGTTGTCGGGCTGATTAGCGGCGCTTAGCACAATAATGGTGGTGGTGAAGGACACCAGAACCAGCGCGTAAGAGCGAAAGTTGCGCAGGAATGTTGCAATGGCACAGCAACCACCTGCCCATAGGGCAAGAAACGGAAAAACAAGCCCCGGCTCCTGCGGAAGCGCAGCCAGAAACGCAATGCCGGCTACTGCGCCAATGCAAGTACCAATTAACCGCCATTTGGCTTTGGAAAGACTTTGCCCGCGAGAGTTCTGAGCCACAATCCACGTGGTCATGGCGGCCCATTGGGGGCTGTCCATTTCCATCCACAGGGCCAGGCTTAAGGCAATAAAGGCCGCCACGGTGGTGCGGAGGGCAAAGCCCAGATCAGCCGGGGCCGGGGCAATCAGCCATGCCAGCGGAAAGGATGAGCCGCTGTGTATTCTGGCATGCAGGCCGCGATACCACTGTAATGGAAATGAAAATGAAACCACGCAGCCAGATGCCCCAGATTGAAGATGTTGTTATAACAATTTCTTGAGCATCTGACAAAAAAAGAGCCGGAACAAAAGCCCGGCTCTTTAACAGCTTGATTTGAAGGATGTTTACACAGCGCGATAGGGCTTGGAGGCATCCAAAAACACGGCGTTGGCGTCCAATTCATGCGAGACCACAATCAGGTAGGCAATGGCGCGTGTCAGTTCGATACGGGTGGAAATATTGGGTTCCATGGCTTCCATGCGGCGCAGGGCAGATGTTGCAACCCGTGCAGCGTGTGCCGTGTGGCCATATTTACCTGTAAAGCGGCTCATACGTTTCATAACAATTTCGATGGCGCGCTTGGCTGGAGGCGGAATCTGGTTGCGCTTCAGCAGCATACGCAAACGGATAATATTCAGCCCGATGGTCATGGCTGCCAGCGTGCCCTGCAAACACCCTTCAATAGTGGGGGAAGGCGTAGGGCCAGCATGGCGGATCAGGCGGGCAAACCTATCAATATTGCGGCCAATCCAGTCTCGCGTTTCGGGCATGGGCTCGGCCGATGCCAATGTGCGCAGATCATGCAGCATGGTGCGGCGCATGCGCCAGCGTTCTGCATTATTGTTAAAGGGCAGCACGGCCCGGAAAATCAGCACAGCAAAAAACACGCCCAACAACACAGCCGCAGTGGAGTTAAACCACGCCACTTCGTTTTGCCGGCCTTGGTTGAGCGGATGCACAAAGTTGGGCAGCAGCAGCGTATAGGCCGCAGAGTGCAGGGCTGTGCCAGCATTACGGGCAGCAAGGCCGCCTGCAATCATGGGCAGGGCGAGTGAGCCCACCAGCATTTCGTAATCTGCCTCTGTTGGCAGCACAAGAAACACCAGAAAGAATGAAACAATAGCCGCCCATATGCCCCCCACCATGAATTGTGAGGAGGCAACAACAGGGTTTTCTCGGGTTGCAAACAGCCCGCAAACAATGGCCACAAAGGTAATAAAGCCCAAACCAGCGGGCCACGCCGTACATTCCCACACCAGCCCGGCAGCCGTAATGGCCACCATGGCACGCACGCCATTATAAACGGCTTCGCGCTTATCTACGTGGGCTTGCAGACGGAAGTGGAAGTGATCCCCACGGATAAAGTGCTGGCTGGCATCATATTCCCGGATAGCCTGTTCCAGTTCACCCAGCAGTTCATCCAGTGCGTTGTGCAGGATGCGGCCATCCAGCAGGGCGGGAATATCTGTATCGTTTGCGGGGTTATCATCAAACGCCGTGTCAATTTCCTGCGAAAGCGCATCCACCACACGTTGATGGCATTCAGCGCGCAGTAATTGCAGATCATGCAGCAATTCCTGCACGCTTTCATCGGAATCCAGCCGGTTGGGAACGGTTGTCAGAAACTCGCTCACATGTGCTGCGGTCTCGCGGAAAGCTGGCTGGTCTGTCTGCACATATTGCAGGCGCACAGCCATACCCAAACCGCGCGAAAGCAATACGGAAACCGCAGCCAGTGCGGCACGCGCGTGGTCCCCTTCATGCCCGTGCGGGCCCATTTCCACTTCGGAAAACTCGATCTGGTCATTGATCGAAATCAGCGGGCCAAACATGGCGCGGGAACGCACTAGGGCTTCCTCATCCCCCGCCAGCAGGCTGGAAACCGAGGTGGACACGTTGGAAAGTGCTGTGCGCAGTTTATCGCGCATGTTGCGGCGTGCTGTTTCTGCCAGATTATGGGCAAACAGGCCTGCCAGCGTGCCCTCACACACAATGCCCAGCACAATGTAAGATGCGCGGGACATGGCTGTCATAAACACGTTTTCCGGGTGCGGAATGGCGCCAATGGCAATAATGGCGGTGGTATAACCGGCCAGCACCAGTGCGTAGGAACGGAAGTTACGCACCAATGTGGCCATGGTGCAGCATACGCCAACCCAGATGGACAGAATGGGGAAGAACAGCCACGCATTCTGGTTAAAGGCCGAAATAAGGGTAATGGACATCACCACCCCTATGGCCGTGCCCACCAGACGCCATCGGGCTTTGGAAAGACTTTCCCCGCGGGAGCCTTGGGCCACAATCCAGACAGTCATGGCGGCCCATTGTGGGTCATCCAGTTCCATCCACAGGGCAATCACCAACGCCAGAAGGGCTGCGGCCGTGGTGCGCACGGCAAAACCGATAGCGGCAGGGGTGGGGGAGATCAGCCAAGCAAAAGGCATTTTTCCGCGTTCACCCGGCCTGTGCAGGGGGCGGAAATTGCGCAGGGGGCCGATCCGGTCAAGGATAAACAGAGGGAGACTGGGCACGGCGACTATTTTATCCTGACAACGAAAAACAGGGAGGAACGCCGCACAGGGTAGCCTGATTCCCTGCTTTTTCCTTGTGGGTTCAGACGCATATCAGCTATCAGTCTTCCGGCGATGAACGCGCGTGGGATCGGAAATTATTTATAAATCTTGCGCATATAAGATATCATGTTCCCAGATAGAAAAATACTGTGAATATACTATGCTCGCAGTAGAGCTAAGATAAACGAAAGTAGGCGCGATGTCTGATTTCCTTCAAAACATTCTTGGTAAGGTAGAAAGCGCTCTGGGCGTAGATGTGCAGGGAGCATTGCAGCAGCAGTTGCAGTCTTTGCTACAGCCGCAGAATCTGGAAGCGCTGCTTACGCGGGCAGATCAGGCTGGTCTGGGTGATAAAGTGCGTTCATGGGTAAGCCAGGGTGGCAACGTGCCTGCCACGCCAGATGAAATTCGCGCCATTCTGGGCAGCGATATGGTGCATAACCTGATTGAAAAAACCGGCCTGCCAGCAGATACCGTGCTGACAGCTCTGGCACATTTTCTGCCAGCCGCCGTAGATAAGCAGACCCCACAGGGCGTGCTGCCAGAAACTGGTGCAGAAACCAAACAGGCGTAATATTTTCTGCACGCCTGCAATGCGCATGTGTTGAAGGCGTGCATCCTGCGTATGAATCCGGTAGAATTACGCCATGGATTTGGGCGAACGCATTAAACGCATGGATAGCTGGCTGCTGGATGATGTCTGCCAGCCTTTGGCAGATAAGCTGCCAGAACGTCTGACCGCTTTTGAAGTGGGGATGAGCTGCCAGCTCGGCTCTTTGCTGTTATCTGCCGTTTCCATCATTGCCGTGTTTGTTGTGACAGGCATGAATGATTTTGGAAACATGATCTTCAACGTGCTGGTCTGGGCGTTGTGCGTTACGTTTTTTATTGGGTTGGGCCGCTTGCGTGTATTGGTGCAGCCGGGCAAAGCCAACCCCTTGCGCTACATGCTGATTAGCGTGCGCATTATCTCTATTCCGTTTACATTTTACGTGATTTATCAAGCCATTACATCGCCGGTCACGTTTAGTTCGGCTATGTGGTTTAACGCGTTTTCCAATATTGTTTTTGTAGTGGGGCTGTATTTTATTTCCTGCCAGCCCCGTCCGCCCCAGCGCCGGGCAAAGGAAGAAATCTGGAGCCGTGTTATGGCCCCAGAAGGCAGCGGTCTTTAACGCTTAAAATGTAATGGGAAACAGCCGATCAGGGGTTATCCTGATCGTGCTCTCCCTGTGCGATACGTGCCTGCACGGCACTGCGCCATGTTGCATCCTGCGGGGCAGTATCCAGTGCCTTGCGGAAAAGGGCGAGCGCTTGCGGCGTAACCTGATGATTGGTGCGCGTAATGGCTTCTGCCGTGCGGGCAGCCAGTTCAGCATCAAAGCCCATATCTAAAGCATGGTTCCACGCATCCGCAGCTTCAGCATAATGCTCGCGGGAGGCCTCAACCTGCCCAAGCAGCAGATACCCTTGGCGCAAGGCAGGGTCACCCGGCGGCAGTGTGGCCAATGTCTGCTTCAGGCGAGCCACCAGCATGTCATTTTTTGTGTCCTGCATATGCTCGGCAGCAAGGCGAGGCCCAAGTGGCTGCGCAGGCAGGGAAGGCACGCCGTTTGTCAGATACAGGCCTACTGCCAGCACAGGGGCAAGCCCAAGGCCAATCCAACCCACAGTGGCAGCGCGAGAATTATCGGCGGAGGATGGTGCCTTATCCGCCGCCAGAATACGGCGCTGAATTTCCAGCCGCGCAATTTCATGCTCCGCTGGGGCTATCAGCCCGATTGTGAGGTCACGATCCACCTCAGCCAACTGGGCTTCGTGCAGGGCAAGGGCGGCGCTGCGTTCATCCCGCACGGTACGGGTACGTTTCCATAAAGTGGCGCAGGCAGGGGCCAGAGCCAGCAGGCTGAGCAGGGCAATGGAAAGCCAGATCATGGGGCGTTATCCTTATCCTTTGTCAGCTGGGCCAGCCGGGTTTTTTCTTCTTCTGTCAGCGGAGGCGGAGAGGGCGGAGCAGCTGCACGACGGCGATAAAAGATAAAGGCCGAGACAAGCCCCAGCAGTAGCGCCAGAACGGGCATGCTCCATAACAGCAGAGTGCTGAACGAAAATGCTGGTTTCAGACGGATGAAGTTGCCATAGCGGTTTACCATCCAGTCCATGATCTGCTGGTTGTTTTCACCCTTGGCAACGTGTTCACGCACCACGCGGCGCAGGTCTCGCGCTAAGCCGGCACTGCTGTCCTCAATGGATTCATTCTGGCAGACAAGGCAGCGCAGTTGTGAGCCAATGGCCTCGGCCCGTGCTTCATCCTTGGGGTTGGGCAGCATTTCCATGGGGTCATCCACCGCCAGCACCAGCGCAGGTGCTGCAATAAGGGAGAACCCAACGCAGGAGGCTGCCAGAAAACGGCGCATGTTCATGGCGTTTTCAACTTTTCAACCAAAGGTAGTAGCGTCTGGCTCAGAATATCGTCCGTAAGTGGGGCTGCCGTGTGCCAGCGGATAACGCCGCCGGGGCCGATCAGGAATGTTTCCGGCACGCCAGAAATCCCCCATTCAATCCCCACACGGCCTTCATGGTCACTCCCAAGGCGGGAGAACGGGTTGCCGGAATGTTTGAGAAAGTTTTCTGCGTTTTCTGGCCTGTCCTTGTAGGCAATGCCCCACATGGTCAGCTTGTCTTTCAGCGTCATCAGGGTTGGCATTTCCGCAAGGCAGGGAATGCACCATGAGGCAAAAAAGTTCACCAGCACAGGCTGCGTCAGGTTACGTAAATCCTGCGTATTAAAGCCCTGCATGGGGGCCTGATCTGGCAGCGTAAAATCCGGCACCGGGCGGTTCAGCACCGGTGCGTTGATATCATGCGGGTTGAAGGAGCCATGCTCCATGCCGGAAAGCATTTTCCAAAACGCAACGCCAACAACGCCAGCACCTGCCAATGGCAAAGCCATAAGCAGTCGACGGCGGGATGCATTGGGGGGTGTTTCTGAATTGCTCATGATGCTGCACTCATTTCGGCAGAAGATTTGGCACGCTGCGGCGCACCCACACGCACACGACGGTCAGATAGCGAAAGCGCGCCACCAAACGCCATAACCAGTGCACCCAGCCACATCCATGGGGCCAGCGGGTTGTAATGCAGGCGCAGCACGTAGGTGGGGTTGCTATCCGGCCCGTGTTTATCACCCAGAACACCATACAGATCTGCCAGCAGGTTGGTATGGATGGCAACATCGGTTGTGGTCTGGTTTTGCGTATTAAAGCTGCGTTTGGAAGGGTGCATAACGGTAATAAGGTGCCCGTTACGCCGCACTTCCAGCGTGCCCACCATGGCAGTGTAGTTTGGCCCCGGTTCCTGCTTTACGTTTGTCAGTGTCCAGTCATACCCAGCCAGATGTTCTGTGGTGCCAATGGGCACTTCCACAATTTTATGCTGGGCCTGAGACATGGCAGAAAGCCCAAGCACCGTAATGCCCACGCCAATATGTGCAATGGCCGTGCCAATAATGGCGCGTGGCAACATGCGGGCACGCTGCACGCTTGTGGCAAACGGCGCACGGAACAGGCGCACACGTTCCACAACATCCGTAATGGTGGATGCAATAATCCAGATAGCTGCCGCTGCGCACAGAATGGGCAGAACGCCAGAAAGCTTAAAGGCCGCAACGGCGCAGGCAATGGCGGTGATAACAGCCGCCACCCATAGCTTTTGCAAAATGGGCCAAAGCTGCGCGCGCTTCCACGGTAGCATGGGGCCAAACCCCATGAAGATGAACAGCGGCAA
Source organism: Acetobacter sp. AC2005 (assembly GCF_037901235.1). Lineage (NCBI taxonomy): Bacteria > Pseudomonadati > Pseudomonadota > Alphaproteobacteria > Acetobacterales > Acetobacteraceae > Acetobacter > Acetobacter sp. AC2005. The sequence continues at coordinate 356,033 of NZ_CP149625.1, read as the reverse complement.
TGCCAGCGGAATGGTGGTGGCATCAAAAAACGGCTTGCCCACAGAAATGGTGCGGTCAAACAGCAGAGACATAAATGGCGGATACATTGTGCCCGTGAGCACCACAGCGCAGAGCGAACACAGCAGAATGTTGTTCAGCACCAATGCCCCTTCGCGCGAGACCGGGGCAAACAGTCCGCCGGAAGTAAGGGATGGTGCGCGATAGGCAAATAGCGCCAAAGAACCACCAATCACCACCGCCAGCAGGCCCAGAATGAACACGCCACGCGCCGGATCGTTTGCAAAGGCATGCACGGAGTTCAGGATGCCCGAACGCACAAGGAAGGTGCCGGAAAGCGAGAACGAGAACGTGCCAATAGCCAGCAGCACGGTCCAGATTTTAAGGGCTTCGCGCTTTTCCACTACAATAGCGGAGTGAATAAGGGCGGTGCCGGTCAGCCACGGAATGAGGGAGGCATTTTCCACCGGGTCCCAAAACCAGTAACCGCCCCAACCCAGCACGTAATAAGACCACCAGGACCCCATGGCGATCCCGCATGTAAGAAAGCACCAAGCGGCCACAGCCCACGGGCGCACCCATCGGCCCCATGCAGCATCCACCCGGCCTTCCAGCAGGGCGGCAATGGCAAAGGCAAATGGCACGGCAAAGCCCACATAACCCGTGTAGAGAATGGGTGGATGAAAAGCCAAGCCGGGGTCTTGCAGCAGGGGGTTCATGCCTTGCCCGTCCATGGGGGCAGGCCAGATACGGGCAAACGGATCAGACGTGGTCAGGCAGAACAGTTCAAACCCGGTAGCCACCAGCCCCAGCACGCCAATAACGCGGGCCCGCAAAGCGGAAGGCAGGTTGCGCCCAAAAGCCGCAACAGCCGCGCCGCACAGGCCCAGAATAAGCGCCCATAAAAGAATGGAGCCTTCGTGGTTCCCCCATACGCCGGTAATCTTATACAGCAGCGGTTTGGAAACCGCGCTGTTGGCCGCAATGTTCTGGACAGAAAAATCATCCGTAACAGCGGCGTAAACCAGACAGAGGAAAGAGGTTAGCAGCGCAATAAGCTGGCCAATGGCAAGGCCGGGGGCCAGTGCCATTAGCCGCACATCGCGGCGGCGTGCACCCATAAGGGGGAGAATACCTTGTATGGCAGCAAGCACGCAGGCCAGCGCAAGGGCGTAGTGTCCGAGTTCGGGGCTCAGCATGTCAGGGGGTAGGCTCCCGCTTTTTCAGGTCTGTATATTAGTTGGTGGCAGGCTGGGTGGCGGTGTTTTTGCGGGCATCCTGCACCGTCATTTTGTTCCAGCTATCCGCACTGGGGGGCGGGCCAAAGCGTGGGTCCCACTTTCCGGCCTTTTTCAGGGCCTCGGCCACTTCCTTGGGCATGTAGGTTTCATCATGCTTGGCCAGCACTTCGGTGGCGGCAAAATCATGCGAGGGCTGCACCGTGCCAATGGCCACAACGCTTTGGCCTTCACGGAACAGATCTGGCAAAATACCTTCGTAATGCACGGTTACTGCGGCCTGACCATCGGTCACGTTAAACGTTGCAACAGGTGTTTCACCCTTGCGCTCACGATGGACAGATCCAGCCACCACCATGCCGCCCAGCTTGACGGTTCTATCCTTGGGCGGAGGAGAGGCCATAACCTGCGAAGGTGTTACAAAAAATACGATATCGGAAGAAAAAGCCCGCAGGATCAAAGCTGCGGCGGTGCCAAGGCACGCCACGCAGGCAATGACAAGCCAGAGGCGACGGGTTTTGCGGGTCATGATTGTGGAGCGGCTCCTGCCTTGCGGGGGGCTTTTTGTTCAAGGGTGGCCAGCCGGATGCGGTCTCGCTTCAGGCGCAGGGCAGCGCCAACAGAAAACACAAGCGCCATAATGGCAAACAGGCCGTAGCTGGCGGCAATATAAGGCAGATGGGTCATGCAGCGTTGCCTCTACGGCGGGGGGAGGACAGCAGGGCGCGAATACGGCTTTCCATTACGGCGGCGCGGGTGCGTGCCACAACAATGGCAGCAAAGCCAAGCCCCATGCCCAAGGCAGACAAAGCCAGAGGCCACAGCATGGAAGAAGACATGGTGGGCGCGCCCGTAAGGGTAATGCTGTCTGGCTGGTGCAGGGTATTCCACCACTGCACGCTAAACTTGATAATGGGCAGATCAACAGCACCGGCAAGGGCCAGAATGGCGGCGGCCTTATAGCCACGCTGCGGATCATCAAACGCCCGAATAAGCGCGATATGGCCCAGATACAGAAAAAACAGCACCAGAACGGAGGTCAGCCGTGCATCCCATACCCACCATGTGCCCCACATGGGCTTGCCCCAAAGGGACCCCGTAGCAAGGCAAAGGGCGGTGATGGAAGCGCCCACAGGCCCAATTTCCACCGCAGCCAGATCAGCCAGCGGGTGCCGCCATACAAGGGAGAGTAGGCCGCATATGGCCAACCCGGCATATCCGGCAGAAGCCAGCATGGCGGCAGGCACATGCACATACATGATGCGCACGGAATCGCCCTGCTGCCAGTCTGCGGGGGAGAAAAACAGCCCCCAGCCCAGCCCCGTAAGGGTAAGTAGTATGGCAGGCCACGTAAGCCACGGCTGAAGGCGTGCCCCCAGCTTAAGAAACTGGCCGGGATTGGCATACCGATGGAAAAAATTGCCGGTACGCGCGACAAAGGTCGGAGAGGCGCTCAAAAGTCAGTCCGTTCCATCTGTATCTGGTTCAATCCTGTGGTCTTCCTCTTTCACCTCCCGTACGGAAGTGGGAAAAGGACTACCTGTGTCCCCTTTTACAACATTCCGTGCCTCTTGACACGATGCAGTTGTTCATGGGCGTCTTGCCCACACAACACAACGGAGGAAATTATGCTGTTTGCCATTACCTGTACGGATCGCCCCGGCGCGCTGGAACTGCGCAAGGCTACACGTGCGCAGCATCTGGCATTTCTGGAAGCCCATAAAGACGGTATCCTGTTTGCAGGCCCGCAGTTAGATGCCAACGGCAACCCCTGCGGCAGCCTTGTTTTGCTGGAAGCGCCAGACCGCGCCACGGCAGAAGGTTTTGCGGCGGCAGACCCGTATGCAAAGGTAAACCTGTTTGAAAGCGTGATTATTCGCCCGTTGCGGACCGTGTTCCGTGATGGCCAGATGGCCGAATAATCATGGCCTATTGGCTGGTGAAAAGTGAGCCAGATGCCTTTAGCTGGGATGAGCAGGTGGCCAATGGCGTGGAGCCATGGACAGGCGTGCGCAACCATCAGGCTAAAAAGAACCTGGCGGCCATGAAGGCGGGAGACCGCGCTTTTTTCTACCATTCCAACGTGCAGCGGGCCATTGTTGGCGTGGTGGAAGTGGTGCGTGAAGGCTACCCGGACCCAACGGCAGAAACCGATAAATGGGTATGTGTGGATGTAAAAGCCATAGCCCCCATGCCCCAACCGGTAACGCTGGCGCAGATCAAGGCAGAACCTACGCTGGAAGATCTGGCTTTGGTGCGGCAGTCCCGCTTGTCTGTCTGCCCCGTATCGGCAGAACACTGGCAGATTTTGTGCGACATGGGCGGGTGGCAGGAGCCAACCTGAAACACAGCCCGTGTTCACGATATTTTGTAGTGTGTGGGTCAATACAAACCAACAAAAAAGGCCGCTCCATAAAGGGCGGCCTTTTTTGCAAGCAGTGCAGAGCAGAAATTAGCTCTGAGTTGCCAGTGTCCATGCCTGAGCAGAGCGGTTGCCAGAACGGCAATAGGCAAAAATCGGGCCCGGCAGGGTGTTGATGGCTTCCTGCGTTTCAATCACGGCATCAGAAGAAGGCGTGAGCGGTGCAGAAACCGGAATGGCAATAAAGGAAAGACCAGCCTTGCGTGCGGCTTCACCAATGGTTTCAGCAGAAGGCTGACCGGCTTCTTCGCCATCCGGGCGGTTGCAGATAATGGTTTTGAACCCTGCATCCCGAATAAGCGGAATATCTTCCACCGTAATCTGGGGGGAAACTGCAAAATCGGGGGAAACAGAATGATACTGCATGAGACTATATATCCTAAAAGCTAAGCTAAAAAGAACAGCCGCAGAATGCGGCTTTTGGGCCTGAATGCAAGATCAAAGCAGCCAGACCCAAAAGCGTAGGCGCTGGGTATCTGTTTTAGCGGTGAATGAAGTACATATCGGAATACAGGTTTTTCAGCGCAGCATGGTCTGCCAGGCAGTGGCGCACCAATAGGGCGCGCAGGCTGATAGCGGCCTGCTGCACGGCTGGGTCTGTGCTATTTGGGTGCAGGGCTGGGTAATGCTGCATACAGGCTTTTAGCGTGGGGTTGTTCATATCCACGCCAGAGCGGATCTTTTCTTTCAGCTCGTTATAGTAATCGGAAACTTCTTTATCAGAATCCCACAGAGGAACGGAGGTATCCACCTTTCCGTTGTGCATGAAGTAAGCCACCGTGAAAAAGCCTGTTTCAGGCGCTGCCGTGCCGGATTGAACTGTCATGCGGCAAGAGCGTTGTGAATATGGCGGGAAGCTTACGTCCGGCATGGCGGAAGAAGCCTGCACCTGTATGGCTGGCGCAGGTGTGTTGGGGTTGGGAGAGGCATCCTCAACATCAGCACCACCGGCTTCATGTGCCTTTTCCCATGCTTTGGCCACCAGAACGTGGAAACGGTCAGACTGGCACAGATCTGGTGCAGTGCGTGCTTCAGCCAGCCGGGTTTCATATGTCTGTTCCTGCGGGGTGGCGCAGGCTGCGGTTGCAACAACAGCCGCCAGCGGTGCCAGCCGCAGAAAGCGCCGTACAGAACGCTGGATGGGTGAAGGATCGGTCATATCAGGATACTCCGCAATAAGGTGTGCGCCTGGATGGAGAACGGTATTTCTGCTTTGGAGTGTGTAAGGGCTTTATGCAAGCCTTACAACGGCGCGGGCCGCGTATGCAGGGCGGATAAGGTGCTGGGTGCTGTTTTTCGTGCCCTGTGCCTGTTATGATTATAACGGAATAGAGAAAAATAAGGCGCCAGAGTGCGTCGCTGCTTCGTTCGCAAACGGGCGTGGCATGCAGCAGGCAGGAGAGGCACGGATGAGCACACAAAAAACAGCAGGGAATGCCCTGGCCCCCATGCTTTTGGATGGGCACGAACTGGCAGAACTGGAACAGGCTCTGGCCGATGTGGAATCTGGCCGGGGCGTTCTGGTGCGTCTGGCAGACCTTATGGGCGGTGCCGTTGGGCATGCCGCACGTTTGGGCCTGCGCGGTTTGGGCATGGCCCCCAATATGGAAGAAAAAATGCGCGGGCTGGCAGAAACAGCCATTGCGCGTGCGTTTGATGTGGCCATTGTGGGCATGAAAGGCCCCGCAGATAGCCAGATGGCAGAAGCCCGCTGGCGTGGCCCGGCCTTGCAGGCCGCGGTAGCTGTTTCTGGCGCAGTGGGTGGCTTTAGCGGTTTGGCTGGTCTGGCCCCGGATATTGGTTTTACAACGCTGACAATCATGCGTGAAATTGCACGCGTTGCGCGGGAGGAAGGGGAAGACCTATCAGACCCGGATGCCCGCCGCGCCTGTCTGGAAGTGTTTGCGCTTAAAGCCTTCCCTAACAGCAGAACAGGCGAAGAAAGCGAACTGGGCTATTTCTCGGCCCGCGCCGTGCTGCGTGGCCGCCCGGTTGTGATGCTGATTGCCGAAGTGGCCTCTCATTACGGTTTGGCGCTTGGGCAGAAAATTTCTCTCCAGCTTATGCCTGTAGCAGGTGCGCTGTGTGGGGCCTCTTTGAACACGGCGTTCTTCAACCATTACCGTGCGCTGGCCCGTGCACATTTCACCATTCGTCGGCTAGAGCGGGAACATGGGCCGGTTGTGCGTGATACTGCCATGTCCATGCGTGAAGATCTGGCTGAACGAGGGGCAGAAGCCTAAGCCATTTTGAGCGCAGGCTAGAGAGCTGCAAAAAAGGCCAGCACCTTTATGGGCTGGCCTTTTTGCTGGTCAGGCGGATTTTTTCTGCACCTTGCGGGGCGGTTCGCCCTCCAAAAACGTGGTGAGAATGGCAAACCCAAGCAGGGTGATGCCAATAACCTCGGCCGCCAGATGGTAATGCGGTGCCCAAAAGATGACGGCAAAGCACACCGCAATGCCAATTAGGCAAGACAGACGCATGTTCATGGCAAAAGCGGCTCCTTACGGCGTAACGGGGGAAGGCATGGGCAAGCCTTTTGCCAGAGCTTCCACATTGTCTAGCGCCAGCATGCACATGGCGGTGCGTGTTTCTATGGTGGCGCTGCCTGCATGTGGTGTCATGAAGATATTGGGCAGCGCTGTCAGCCGTGGGTTGGGGTTTGGTTCCTGCCGGTAAACATCCAGCCCGGCCCCAAACAGATGCCCAGATTCCAAAGCCTCTATCAGCGCATCTTCATCTACCAAGGAGCCGCGCGCCGCATTTACAAACACACTGCCCTTGGGCAGCAGAGAAAATGTCTGGCTGTTCATGAGAGGAGGCGCGGAAGGTGAGCCCGGCATGTGCAGGGTGAGCACATCGCAATGGGGCAGCATGTCTTCCAGCTTTTCAAAATAGGTGGCGCCGGCTTCTTCCGCGGCAGAAAGGCGGCTGCGGTTGTGGTAGAGAATGGTCATGTCAAAGCCGCGCGCGCGCTTTGCCACAGCCTGCCCAATGCGGCCCATGCCCACAATGCCCAGGCGCTTGCCGGTAACACGGTGGCCCAACATGCCGCCCATACCAAGGCCATGATGCCAGCCGTTTTTCATGAGCGTATAATATTCGGCAGCCCTACGGCAGGCGGCCAGAATCAGCATCATGCTTAAATCAGCATTACAGTCTGTCAGCACATTTGGGGTGTTGGAAACTGCAATGCCGCGTTCATGCAGGGCGGGAAGGTCCAGATGGTCCAGCCCAACGCTTACGGTAGAAACCAGTTTTACGCAGTCTGGCAGCGCTTCCACATCCTTGCCTTTAAGCGGGGCATTATTGGTAACCACAACAGCAAAAGGCTGAAATTCTTTGGCTAATTCCAGAAGGGCCGGTGTTTTCAGGCTTCTTTCTGGCGGGGGCGGGGCTGTAAATTCTGCTTTAATACGATCTTCCGCAGCATCTAACAGGCGGATGGAGCGGATAAGGCGAGGTGCTTCTGTGCTCACAGGCAACTCCGTAGGCTGGTGAGTCGGTGGTTGTCTGGCGCAAGTTTGTGCCCAATGCGGGGTGGCATCAAGCGGGGGCAGACAACATATGGGCTATGACACTCCATAACGGCATGCAAAGCCAGAGGTTGCCTTGCCGTACGGGATGATGGGTTGCAGGAAGGGAGCACGCAGCGGATGACACAGGAACTTACCCCCCAGATCATGCTGGGTGCATATGCGGCGGGGTTGTTCCCTATGGCATCTGATGCAGCGGATACTACCCTGCGGTGGTATGACCCGGACCCGCGCGGTATTTTGCCGCTGGATGGTTTTCATCTCCCGCGCCGTTTGCGCCGCACCGTGTTGTCTGGCCAGTTTGACGTGTGTGTGGATCGGGATTTTCCTGCCATTATGCGCGCTTGCGCAGCCCCTGCACCGGGGCGAGAAACCACATGGATAAATAGTGAGATCTACCGCCTGTTCTGTGCCTTGCATGACATGGGTTTTAGCCACAGTGTGGAATGCTGGCAGAACGGTGAACTTGTGGGCGGCCTGTATGGCGTAGCCCTTGGCGGTGCTTTTTTTGGGGAAAGCATGTTCAGCCGCACAACAGATGCCTCCAAAGTCGCCTTGGTGCATTTGGTGGCACGCTTGCGCCTGTGCGGGTTTGTTGTGCTGGATACACAATTTGGCACCGAACACCTTGCCCGCTTTGGGGGTGAGGAAATACCGGCAGCCGACTATAAAGCCATGCTGGAAAAGGCCGTAAGCATGCAGCCGCGCTGGCAGGAGAATATTCCGCCTGATGTGCTGGCAGCAGAAATCCGAAACATGTAAGTAACTGCCATATTCCGGCCCGTGGCATGCCCTAGTGTTGCAGCATGTTGCTTGCGCCCAAGGTATATAGCCACGCGCGGGCCCGTAATTTGAATGACTGGAATGGATGATATCATGAGCACACGCCTGTATGGTCGTATGCGTTTTTTTTGCCTGATGGGTGTTCTGGGGGCGGCTGTGCCTGTTGTGGGCACGGTGTTTTCCGAGCAGGCACAGGCACAGGTTGCGCTGGACCATCCGCGTTTAACGCCCGCGCGTGATGCCATTATTGATTACAGCTTTCAGCCCCAGCCCACAGCGCAGGATTTGCAAAACGGCGCCAAGCCGGACACCCCCGTGCCAACGCGCCATGTGCAGGTCATGTTCTCTGGTGATGGTGGGCTTATGCGCATCAACTACATGACAAGCATGGAAGGGGATGAAAGCCGCGGGGCCGTGATTATCAACCGTGCCTCGCAGGAGGTGCTGGTGATTTTGAATGACCGGCACATCTACACTCGCCTTGTGCAGCAGGAAGGCATTCGCAACCCGTTTTTGCTTGATCTGTCCATGCAGTTTACGCGCAAGGGGAGTGATGTTGTGGCCGGGCAACCTTGTACTGTCTGGGCGGCACAATCTGCCCAAGGGCAGGCCACGGCCTGCGTCACGGATGATGGTTTTATTCTTTCCCAAACCGGTATTGATGTGGATGGGTTGAATGGCCGTATCCGCGCCATGAAGGTATCTTACGAGCCTGTGCCAGACAGCGTGTTTCAGCCACCTGCAGGCTTTCAGGAAGTTAACCCGCATAGTGGTAACAAGAACAATGGAGGTTCGGCAGGTGCTGCACCAGCACACCCTGCAGCACCCTCTGGCGTAGGGCCGATGATATCTGCCCCAGCTACAAATGGCACGGAAGGAACTCCGTAAGATGGTTGCAAAACGCTTGTTTGCAGGTGTGGGGTTTGTGCTGTTGGCAACTGCTGCGTCCGGCACAGTCGCCCACGCCCAGATACAGCCCCAAACACCAGAGCCAACACAGATAGCCCCGGCGGATGCACCAGTGGTAACGCCATCTGTTGATGCAGATGTGTTGTATGAGCTCAATTCCGCTCAAGGTGATGCCCATACCCAGCAGCGTATGCGCTGGCAGGTCAGTTCCCTACGCCAGCGGTTGGACCCGCAGAATTCTGATGTGTTCATGATTACATCATGGACAGATCACACTCTTACGGTGGTGGATACCGCACGCAAGCGCGCCAGCGTGATGCCTGTGCCTGGCCCACAGCAGATTACACCCCCAGGGCAGCCCGCAGCGGCTGGCACCTATGCACGATTGGGGAATTCCGTTGTGGCGGGTGAACAGTGCACATTATGGCGCACAACGGATGCCGATGGGCACCCAACAGATGCATGCTATACGCCAGACGGCCTGCTTTTGCAGGTTGCACAGCAGGGGCAGGTTACGGTGCGCGCGCTGAGTGTAAGCCGAGCCACCCAGCCAGATAGCGTGTTTGCCATTCCGTCCGGGCTGAAGCGGGAAGCCCCTGCACACCCATAAGGTTTGATGTTTCGGGCGGCAGAAAACGGAAAAAGAGAACGTCGCCATGAAAATCCGCCCCAGCTTTGCACTTTTTTATCTGTTTTTAGCTGGGGTAAGCCTGCCTGTGTTTGCGCTGGCGGATGATGGAAGTTCCGGCACGGTTTCCGTATGTTTGCGCGCAGATATTGCGCAGCCCCCACAAGCCATGCAGGTGGTGGCATCCGGCACCGTGTTTACAGCACAAACCAAAGCCGGTGGCCGCAAAGGTGGGAAAGAAAATGAGGCGCTGGTTACCACCGAAACCGTAACCCTTACCCATATGCAGCCATGTATGGATGCAGATGCCTCCTCCGTTATCTCGCACACGCGGCGCTGGCTGGTTTCCCCCGTGCAACCGCAATCTGGCGTGGTGTTTCATGCTGTGGGGGAAGTCAGCGGCAATGGTCTGGATACCGCGTTTGATGATGAAGGCACATCTTTTCGCGATATCGTGCGGGCAGGGGGCATTACCGCTACAGTGCACAGCCCGCTGACAGATGCCGTATCCCTGATGGAAGGGGCGGCTGATCTTCCCCCCAATGCGGATGGAGAAGACCCCGCTATTGATGATAAATAACGCAGCCTTCTAAAGGGGCTGCCACCGGGTTAAAAAATCCGGCGCAGCGCTCCGGGCAGGAAGATGGAATAGGGGTTTACGTGCAGGGAGGGATTGTTCATCTGCCCAGCCACGCCAAACGTTACGGCAACAAGCCCGCCATCTTTTTCCGGGCTGAACATCCAGCCAATGCCCGGCAGCTTTCCGGGTAGTTTGTTAATGGCAAAAATAGGCACCACAGTGCCGCGTAAATCTATGCTGTTCTTATCCAGATTTACATCGCCTTCAAGCGTTGCGCCCAGCGCATTGTTGCCGGTTCTGCCATCGTGAATATTCAGCACGCCATCTTTGAATGTTACGGGCAGCACAAGGTGTGTCACCATGAATTCTGATGTCTTGTGCGCTGCCAGCCAACCGTAAAACGAAATATTCCGTGCCATACGCAAGGCCGTTGGGGCTTTTTTGAGCACAAATGGCGTAACGGTTATGCGGCCATTAAACGGGGCAGAGGCCTCCGTATCATCAAAAGATCCGCTAAGAACGGCATGGCCACCTTCAATATCTGGCAGAATGTTAAAGTCAGACAAAAATGCGCCCATGTCCGGGATAGAAACGCGCAGGTCTCGCCCCGCACCCTTGGGCGTAAGTGTCATGCTAACGGGGGTTGGCCCGTGCATGGCAAAGTACATTTTTTCCAGCCGCTGACCGTTATCCTCAAAATAGGCTTTAACAGCTTTTAAGGAGGGCTTTTCCGGGTTGTAGCGCAGTGTGTTGGCCGTCAGGTCAATCGCCCATGCTGTTCCCGGTGGGCCGTGCAGTTTGCCTGTTGCAGCTTCTGGCACATGGTAGCCAGTGCTGGCGGGCTGTGCGGGTTTGGGGTCTGATGGATCACCCGTCACCAAGGGGGAAAGGTCCAGCATGTCTGCATATACGCCAACATGAATGACCGAGCCCGTTACACCTTTTTGCGGCAGTTCCAACATGGCGTGGCCGGTGGAATTGGCTACGCGGAAGGAAGAGATAATCAGTTGGGGTGCATGGTTGGGGCGCAGGCGGGCCTTGCCGCGCACATCCAGATCCGGCCCAGTGGCCAGAATACGATCTACCGCAACAATCTGGCCATTCTTTAGCCCCAGCGTGGCATTGGCCTGCGCTGCACGGCCCGGTGCCTTGTGCCACAGTGGAATACGGATTTGGGAGTTCTTGAGGTTGAGGTTGATATCCACCAGCCCGTGGTGATCTCCATACTGGCGATAATCCACCACAGCATCAGCCGAACCATCAAAGTGGTCTCCCGTTGCAAAACCAGCGGCTGTTGCGGTTTGCGGCGTGATGCGGGATGTCAGATGCGCCTGTTCCAACAGCCCGGTGGGCGGCACCTGCCGGAAATCTGTTGAATAGGAGATATTGGAGGGCAGGCCACCTAATACGCCATGCCCGGCAAGGGAAAGGCCATCTGCCGTGGCATCCAGCTTGATATCAGCACGTCTGACACCACGCCCAGCCACCACATTATCAAGTGATGCCTGTGTAATATCGGCATGGCCCTTAATTTCCATGTCATCAATGCTGACATCGTCCTTCAAGGGCAGGCTGAGCATGAGCTGAAGTTTGGCGCGCCCACGCGGGTTACGAATATCCAGCGGGTGGCGGGCAAGCAGATGCAGGCGTGGTTCGGCCAGAAGGGCCATAACATCCTGCAACTTGCCATCCAGCTGCGTGTTGATAATGCCGGTCTGGTCTTTTTTGGTTAGGCCCACAATGTCCATGCTGCCGGGGCCTGCGGCAATGCGGCCCATGCCATTCTGGCCCACATTTTTGCCAGCACGGTCAACAAGCTGATAGCCGTGGTTAAACTTGATGCTCAGCTTGTCCAGCCCATCCACGTCCATATGGGCGTCCATACCCCGAAGCGGAGAAATGGGCCGCAGCCAGTGGATGGTCAGCCCCTTGGCATCCAGCCCGCCAGCAATGTTGCTGACATCCACACCATTCCAGCCCGTTTTGCTGGATAGGGAAACAACGGTGTGCAGGTTATAGGCCACACCATCTGTAATGTTTTTGGTTACCCACTTTTTGCCGCCTTTGGCCGCCTTGTCTGGCCAGTAATAAACCAGATCAGGAAAGTACACCTGCGGAATATCGGCAGTAACCTGCCCGGAAACGGTGGTGGGGTTTACCAGGTCCGTGGCATCCACTTGCCCGGATACGGCCAGATTAAGCCCTCTGGATTCATCTTCGGGAAGGTCTGGATTGCGCAGGTTTGCGGTAATGTTATGGACAATAATATGCGCAGGTGTGCTGCCATCCTTAAGATGGTCCAGCCGTAGGGTAAGATTGGCAGAACCACCGTTTAAAAAGTAACGCGCCCCGGCGGCGGTTACCTTGCCGCTTTGTGCATCTGCATGCAGGTCCATTGCTCCCGGCATCAGCCAATCCGAACCCGGCGCAGGCAGGAAATTGACATCAGACGTAACCGCTATAGGCGTTCTGATGTGTTGCAGATCATGCGAGATATGGGAAAAGCTGGAAGGCTTAACGGCATTGGTTGCCAGATGCCACGTAATGCCCTTGCCATCTGAATCTGGCAGGCTGTTAGCTTTTACCTCTATGTGGCAATCAGGGTTTTCTTCCCCCGTTACGGCAAATTGCACGGCACCTGTCAGGCCCTTTTTGCCTTGGGCAGAGGCCATATGCAGCGTGGCATCCAGCGGAGAGGCCACCCAGTGCGTGCCAGTCAGCTGGTCATTCATGCGTACAATGGCGTGGGAGATAACGGCACGGTCCAGCCCAGCGGTATCTACGCTTCCGCTATCACTTCCCCCAGCAGAAGGCGGGGTATCAAAATCAAACCCCACAGCCCCGTTTTTGCCGCGGCGGAGGGCAAGGTTTACGCCTTCCAATTCCACTGCGCGCAGGGCAATGCCGCCGTGCACCAAGGCCAGTGTATCCAGCGTGACGTGGGCCTCATGCACGGTATCAACAACTGTGCGGTCCGGCCCTTTAACCGCAATATCCTGCAGAACAAGCATGAGCGGAGATGTAAGGCCATCGCGCATACCGTTCCATTCCAGATAAGCGCGGCTAAGCCCCAATGTGGCAACAGGAGGCTGCTTTTTGCCGCCAGAAATAACGGTAACAGGCAAAAAGGGGCGCACCAGCGGCGTAACATTTACTGGCCCCAGCGCCATGCGCGCAAACAGCAAGGCTGTACCCACAAGCGGCAGCCCAACCATGGCATAGGCACCATAGACCAGAAATCGCCGGGTTTTTGTGCGCCGTGGGCGCGTGGTGTCTTGACCGTTGGAAGTCAACGCAGCAAGCCTTTATTGTTCACAGCACGGGCCAGATCATGACGCAGGCAGACCATTCCCTTTTTCGAGACGTAAGGCAACCTAGAGGGCATGGTTCCCGCATGTGGCCAGATGCAGACTGGCCCGCCCCGGCAGATAAACGTGCGGCCGAACTGTTTACGCAGGATATGCTGGCTCTGGCGCAGGAAGCGGGCATTGCAGAATCCGTCATGATACAGCCTGGCGCGCGCGAACTGCTGGCCTGCCTTGGGGGCAACAGCCCGTATCTGGCTGATCTGGCGCGTGAAGATGTTCTGGCCTTTGCAGCCCTGCTGGAACAGGGGCCCGACATTTGTGTGCAGGATGCGTTTGCAACATGCGCGGAGTTTGACACAACATCGGGGCGAGAGTGTGTCGCTGCTTTTTTGCGGCATACAAAAAAACGCATAGCTTTTATTTGCGCTGTGGCGGATCTGGGCGGCTTCTGGTCTTTGGAAGAAGTTACGCATGCCCTTAGCCGTTTGGCTGATACCGCGCTGGATCTGGCTGTCAGGCATTTGCTGTGGTGTGCCTTTCAGGCTGGGCAACTGGCTTTACCAAACCCGGAACAGCCCGCGCAGGGCTGCGGCTTTGTAATTCTGGCCATGGGCAAGCTGGGCGCGCGGGAGCTGAATTTTTCATCCGATATAGACCTGATGGTGCTGTATGATCCCACAGCGTACCCTCAGTCGGACACAGTGCGGCGTGTGTTCGTGCGTATGACTAGCGATCTTGTCAGCCTGATGGAAGCACGAGATGCCAATGGATACGTTTTTCGCACAGATTTAAGATTACGGCCCGATCCATCCTCCACCCCTCCGGCTGTAACCGTGCAGGCGGCTACCCTGTATTATGAAAGCCTTGGCCAAACGTGGGAGCGCGCGGCCATGACAAAAGCGCGCCCCGTGGCGGGGGATCTTACGCTGGGGCGGCGTTTTCTGGCGGCTATTCGGCCATTCATCTGGCGCAGACATCTGGATTTTGCACTGATTGATGATCTGCATGACATGAAGGCCCGGATTGACCGTTACCGTAAGGCGGGCCGCACAGATTTAAGCACCCTGCCGGATGCCGTGCTGGCAGATCCTTCCGCCAGCATAGAATGGCTGCTGGGCCATAACCTCAAGCTGGGGCAGGGTGGTATTCGTGAAATTGAATTTATCGCGCAGGCCATGCAGCTTGTCTGGGGTGGGCGCGAGCCTGCATTGCGGGATAAAACCACCTTTGGCGCACTTAAAAAACTTGTAGGTTCAGGCCGTCTGCCACGGGAAGAAGCCGAGGTTCTGGCCCGCACCTATCGCTTTTTGCGCGATGCAGAGCACCGCTTGCAAATGCGGGCCGACCACCAAACCCACAGCCTGCCAGAGACGCGGGAAGGGTTTGAGGCTTTTGCCATCTTCATGAATTATCCAGACGCCGAAGTTCTGGCGCTGGATATGTTGCCCCGTATGCGTGAGGCACGGCGTATTTTTGAACGCCATTTTGTGTTGCGTTCCGCCCAGCCGGAAGAAGTGGAAGGCAGTGTGCTGGTGCCCGGCCCGGAAGATGGGCAAACGGCAGAACTGTTGCAAAAGCACGGCTTCCCGCCCGAACAGGTGGAGGAAGCCACACAGGTGCTCACCCGTTGGCGCGGTAATGGCTTGCGGGCCCTGCGGTCTGAGCGTGCACATGCGTTGTTGCGTGTGTTGTTGCCAACATTGCTGGCCAGTTTTGGCGCACGCAGCAATCCGCTGGCCTGTTTACGCCGGTTTGATGCCTTGCTGGCGCGGCAACACGCCGGGGTGCAGCTTCTTTCCCTGTTTGAACGCAATCCGGCGTTGGTGGACCGTATTGCCAATATCTTTGATGCCTCGGTTTTTCTGGCAGATTATCTGGCAGACAAGCCTTCTGCGCTGGAAGGGTTGTTGGAATCCGAGCCAGAGGAAGGGCGCACGGTTGTGGCGCGCCTTCAGCATCTGGCGGAGGAAATGGCAGATGTTGAAGAGCTGGTAACAGCTCTGCGCCCGCTTTTGCGTGGTGAGGAATTCCGCCTTTCCGTTGCCTTGCTGGAAGGCCGCATGACGGAAAACGAGGCCGAAAAGCAGCGCACGGTGCTGGCAGATACCATTATCACCATTGTGAAACACGCGGTGGAGGTCGAGCACACGCGTCGCTACGGGCATGTTCCGGGTGGTGGCATGGCCATTGTGGCACTCGGTAAAGCTGGCTCGCGCGAGATGATGCCGCGGTCGGACCTTGATTTGCTGATGGTGTTTGATCACCCCGAAGATGTGCAGGCCAGCGAGGTGCCGCAGGCCGATACAAAAGCAGAGCGCCCGCTATTTTCTGCCCCACGGTCTGTAGGGGTGGCGCAGTATTACACGCGGCTTGCCCATGCCTTTATTGCCGCGCTGACAGCTCCGGGGCCAGAAGGGCCCTTATACGCGGTGGATATGCGGTTGCGTCCCTCCGGCGCAGCGGGGCCGGTTGCTGTCTCACGCCCCGCTTTTTTGCGTTACCACACAGAATCCGCATGGACATGGGAGTGTATGGCTCTCACCCGTGCGCGTATTGTAGCGGCTCCAGCAGAATTGAAGCGTGTTTTACGGCAAGATCTGGAGGCCATTCTGGATGGCCGTTTGCGCGCCCAGCCAGCATCTCGCGCAACACTGCTGAAAGATGCCTGCGCCATGCGCGCACGTTTGGCGCGAGACCTGCCAGCATCTTCTGTGTGGGATGTAAAACGGCGGCTGGGTGGGCTGATAGATGTGGAGTTTATTGCCCAGATTTATCAGCTGATTGGCGTAAATAGTGCTGTGCGGGATGTAAGCACGCGTTTGGCGTTGGGGCGGCTGGAAAAGGCAGGATTGCTGAGTGCTGAAGATGCCCAGTTCTTAAAGCAGGCCGAGTTGTTCTGGCGTCAGCTTCAGGCTGTGTTGCGGCTGCTGTGTGGGGCAACGCCGCCTGTTGATCTGGAGCGAGATCTGGCCCCGGCATCGTTAAACGTGCTGCTGAAAGCCATGAAACTGGAAACCCTGCCGGATCTGATTGAAAAGGCAAACATTCTGGCGCGTGATGTGCATGCTGTTTTTGCCCGGCTAGTTGGCCCGGTGGAATAAGCCGGGCTTGGAGCCGGAACAGCTTGCTGATCCTGCACGTTCAATCTGGCGTAAGAAATTTTAAAAGAAGGAAACTAAGCATGACGGAAAAACACACGCTTAAGGTAGGGGATGCTGCTCCGGCATTTGATATGGAAGCAAGTGGTGGCCGTAAGGTGACGTTGGCAGATTTTAAGGGCAAGCCGTTTGTTCTGTATTTCTACCCCAAGGCAGACACACCCGGATGCACAAAGGAAGCCTGCGGATTTAACGAGGCCCTGAAAGATTTTGATAAGGCCGGCCTGACCGTTATTGGCGTTTCGCGCGATCCGGTAAAAAAGCTGGATGCCTTTGCAGCCAAATATGACCTGACATTTCCCTTGGCATCAGATGAATCTGGCAGCGTGACAGAGGCCTACGGCGTGTGGGTGGAAAAAACCAATTATGGCCGCCAGTATATGGGTATTGAGCGCACAACTTTCCTGATTGGGACGGATGGTAAAATTGCACATATCTGGCCCAAGGTGAAAGTGCCAGGCCATGTTGAAGCCGTGCTGGAAGCTGCCCGCGCATTGGCGGGCAGCGCCTGATTTTTTGGTTTCAGGCTTCAGCTGTGCCCGGCTGGCAGATTACCATGTCTGGTAATATCCACGGGGGCCGTAATAGCCATAACCCGGGCCGGGCATAACAGGTACGGCGGGTACCACGTAAGCTGGCGGCGGAGGTGGTGGAGGCGGTGCGTAAGCTACAGGTGGCCCGCCAGCCATTGTGGCGCCTGCCAAGGCCCCTACGGCCAATCCGCCAATAAGAGCCCCGGCAATAGCACCACCACCGGGGCCACGATGATGATAATAGCCGCCTCTGGGGCCACCCCAACCGGGGCCACCCGGTCCGCCACGCGGGCCACCGCCCCAACCGGGGCCGCCCATCATATGTGGGCCGGGTTGCGCCTGCGCCGCGGGCACGCTTGCCAAGCCAAGACCGGCAATAACGGGCAGGGCCATCAGAAGTTTGGTTATCTGGCGCATGAAATGAGCCTCCTTGAAACAGGATTACACCTGCGTTCTTTGTCTCATCTCAAATAATGGCGCGTCTTATGGCAAATTAAAGGCGTATCCGCGGCGTTATTTTGTATGCTTATTTTATGAAACCCCAAGGCACGTACTTGGAGTGCTCATAATCGGCATACTGCATATTCAACGTAAGCAGTATGCCGTGTGCAAGGTTTTAGTGGGCTGGGGTGGTAATGCGGTCTGCCAGTTTCAGGCGTAAAACCGTAAACAGGGTAACCGCTGCGCAAATGGAAACATAACCGGCAAACCAGCTTTCATGGCCGATCTGCTTGCACCATAGTGCAATATATTCCGTGGTGCCCCCAAAAATGGAAACCGTAAGGGCATAAGGCAGAGCCACCCCTAAAGCGCGAATACGGGTTGGAAACAGTTCTGCCTTAACAATGGCGTTAATGGATGTGTAGCCAGACGCAATAAACAGTGCCGTAACAATCAGGCCAAACGCCACCCATGGGGATGAAGCAGTGGCGAGCACATGCAGTAGCGGAATGGTGCCAAAAGTGGCGCCAAAGCCAAAAAACAACAGCAGCGGCTTGCGGCCAATCTTATCGGAAATGGCGCCAAAAACAGGTTGCATGGCGGCAAAAACAACTAGACTGGCGGTAGAAATAAGGGTTGCCGTTTCCTTGGGAAAGCCCAGCGTGTTGGCCAGATATTTCTGCATGTAAATGGTGTAGGTATAAAACGCTACGGTGCCCCCAAGTGTTAGGCCGCATACTGTCAGCACGGCCCGCCAATGGTGCAGAAGAACGCGAATACCGCCTTTTTCTTCTTCCGTGTGTGCGCTTTTAAAGCTGTCGCTTTCTGTCATCTGGCGGCGCAGCCAGAACACCAGCACAGCGCCCAAGGCACCTATCAGAAATGGCACGCGCCAGCCCCAGCTTGCAATCTGCTGTGGTGTCAGAAGCACGTATTGCATGAGCAGTAGTAGAACAAGCGCTAAAAGCTGGCCCATAACCAGTGTGACATACAAAAAGCCAGACCAGAATCCGCGATGTTCCGGTGTAGCCACTTCTGCCAGATAGGTGGCAGATGCCCCGTATTCGCCACCAAGGCTCAGGCCTTGCAGCAGGCGCGCAATTAACAGCAGCAGCGGGGCTGCAAGGCCGATCTGGTCATAAGTTGGGCACACGGCAATGGCCAAGGACCCCAAACACATGGTGAGCACGGAAATGGTGAGCGCGCTGCGGCGGCCATATCGATCCGCCGCCATGCCCAAAAGCCACCCGCCCACAGGGCGCATGAAAAAACCCACAGCAAATACTGCGGCTGCATTTAACAGCTCTACGGTAGGGTTTCCGTGCGGGAAAAAGGCATGTGCAAAGTAAATGGTGAAAGAGGAATAAACATACCAATCAAAATATTCCAGCAGGTTACCTGCGGAACCTGCCACAATGCCGCGAATGCGCTGTGCCGTGTTCACTCTTATTGTTCTCCTGTCTGGAAAAGGCACGGTGTTATTTAAACCCGCCACCTGAATGACATGTTTTGAATGGCCTGCCACGCAGCGCATGTTCTGCACGCAGGGCAGGCGAAGGGGCAGGTCATACCACTGCCTGTGGTCAATTGTCATTACGGTGCCGCGATAAAGCTGTTCTGGTGGGCAATCTATGCGTTTCTGGCGCTTGCTCTTGCTGCGGACATAAGACAAAACGAGGCATGAGTTCCATAATTGTTCTTTTGAGTGTTGCTGTGTGCGCCCTGTTGCTTGGGGCGGGCCTTACCATTTTGCTACGCCCTAAATCCGGTGGTGGCACGGATGCAGACCTGCTGGCGCGGCTGTATGTTCTGGTAGAGCGGGAGGCCGCAACTGCGCGTTCTGATATTGCGGCCCAGCGCAACAGCATGGTGGAAATGGAACGCGCCATGGGTGGGCGCATTGAACGCATGCGCACGGAGTTGGCGGAACAGCTTGGCGCGCTGGCCGGAGGGCTGGGCCGAGAACAGGCCGAAGCCCGCGCTGCACAGGCTGAAGCCCTGCGTAATCTGGCAGATACATCTGCCCAGCAGCTTGCCTCTATCCGCCGTGCCGTTACGGAACAGTTGCACGAAGCGGTAGAGCAGCAGATGCAAACATCGTTCCAGCGTGTGCTGGAGCAGTTTTCTGCCATGCAGAAGGCCATGGGTGAGGTAAGGGCCATGACAGGCCAGATAGGAGACCTCAAACGCCTGTTCAGCAATGTCAAAACCCGTGGCGGCTGGGGGGAAGCCCAGCTACGCGCCATTCTGGATGATGTGCTGCCGCCCGGTACGTATGAAAGCAATGTGCGGATTGGTAACGGGAATGACGTGGTGGAATTTGCCATCCGCATGCCGGTTAAATCCAGCACGCCGCCCTTGTTGCCAGTAGATAGCAAGTTTCCCACAGAAGCCTATGAGCGGTTGTTAAATGCTGCAGATGAAGGCGATACAGCAGCAGAAAAGGCCGCCCGCAAATCTCTGGAAAACACCATGCGGCTAGAGGCGCGCAAGATTTCCAGCAAATATATTCACCCGCCTAAAACGGTGGAGTTTGCGGTACTATATCTGCCCACAGATGGGTTATATACAGAAGTGGCACGTATGCCGGGGCTTATTGATGATCTGGGGCGGCAGTTTCGGGTTATGGTTATGGGGCCTGCCCTTATGCCAGCCATGTTGCGCACGATCCATTTGGGGTACGTTACACTTGCGCTGGAAGAGCGGACAGAAACCATAGCGCGCCTGCTGGGGGCCACGCGGCAGGAAATGATCAAGATGGATGGCGTGCTGGATAAACTGGCGCGCAATGCACAGGCCATGTCCTTTTCTATCGAGGAAGCCCGCAGGCGTACACGTTCAGTCAGCCGCAAGTTGCGTGAACTGGATGAACCGGAAGACAATGCTGCCGGAACGGAAGAGTCTGAAATTGAATTTACTGGTGTTGATTCAAATGGGACGGCATCAGGGTAACAGATGAATGGAACAGCAGATATGCTCAAGGAAGATGCCGATTTTTTCTCACCCAATGGGAAAACGGTGCTTCTGGTAGAAGATGATGGCACCATAGCCGAAGAAATTGCAGCTGAACTGACAGCCCGCGGTTTTAAGGTGCTGCATGAAGCCACAGGAGATGCCGGGCTGGAAGCCGCCTTGCGGCTAGAGGCCGATGTTATGGTGGTAGATCGTCTTTTGCCCGGTCTGGATGGTTTGAGCGTTATAGAAACCATGCGCCAGCAGGGCATACGCCTGCCTGTTCTGGTGCTTTCTGCCCTTTCTGCGGTGGATGATCGGGTAACCGGCCTTAAGGCGGGGGGAGATGATTATCTTACCAAGCCTTTTGCCATAGAAGAGCTGGTGGCCCGTATAGAGGCCCTGTTGCGCCGGCCGGATGATACGCGCAGCACCAAGCTGCATCTGGGCCCAATTGATATGGACCTGATAGAACGCCGTGTCTGGCGCGATGGGCGGGAAATTGAACTGCTGCCGCGTGAATTCCGTTTGCTTGAATACCTTATGCGCAGGCCGGGGCAGGTGCTCACACGGTCCATGTTGCTGGAAGATGTGTGGCAGTATCGGTTTATTCCGCGCACCAATCTGGTGGATGTGCATATCGGCAAGCTGCGGCGGAAAATTGATGGGCCGGGAGAGGAACCGTTGATCGAGAGTATTCGCGGAACGGGATTCCGGCTGCGTGTTCCTGACTGAGCTTTTTCGCACAGCTACCTTCCGTATCACCCTTATGGCGCTGGCCGCCATGGCGGGGGTGATGGTCATGCAGTTTGGCTTGGTTTACGCGCAGCTTGAGGCTGTGGAATCTCGCCGTTCCACCGAGTTGCTGAAAGGTGAGGCCGAACTGTTGGCCCAGATGTCTCCCGAACATCTGGAATATGTGATTCGCCGCCGCGCCACGGATGATCTGCGGCTTATCATTAACAGTGCCGGGCTGTTTGATTCTGGCCATGCCCTTATTGCTGGGGATCTGCGCACATGGCCAAAGGGGCTGAAGGCTGATGGCAAGCCCCATAACGTAGAAATCTACCCCGAAGAAGGGGATTCGTACCCCTTGCGTGTGCTGGCAGAAACACTGCCAGATGGCACCATTTTGGTGTTGGGGCGCAGTTTCCATCTGCTTTCCGAACAAAAGCTCATGCTGCGCCACACCATGTTGGTGGCGGCTATTCCCACTTTTGTGTTCGCGCTGTTTCTGGGAATTGTGCTCAGCCACCGCGCACTTTCCCGCGTAAAGGAAATGCACGAAGCCATAGACCGCATTATGGCCGGTGATATCCATGAACGTCTGCCCGCCGCCAAGGAACGGGATGATCTGGAGCGCCTGGCAGGCAGTGTGAACCGCATGTTGGACCGGCTGGAGCGGCTGATGGACGATATGCGGGAGGTGGGAAACGATATTGCGCATGATTTGCGCACACCTCTTTCCCGCGTGCGTGCCAGATTGGAGCGCGCCCTTTCTGCAGGCACAGACCCGGTGGCGTTAGAGGCTGCGGTAGGGCGCGCAGTGGATGATCTGGACCAGTGTCTGGGTATTATCACTGCATTATTGCGCATTGCAGAAATAGAGAATAGCCGCAGAAAAGCGGGCTTTGGGCAGGTTCTTTTAGCCGATCTGGTGGCAGACGTATTTGATTTGTATGAACCCATAGCTGAAATGGAAGATAAAGTGCTGGTTGCAAAGGAGGGTGAAGCCCCCTGCTTTGTATGGGGAGACCGGCACTTGTTGATCGAGCTTTTGGCCAATCTGGTTGATAACGCCATCAAATTCACACCAGAAGGTGGGCGCATTGTTTTGGGTTCACAGCGTATCAACGGGGCGGCAACCCTGTTTGTTATGGATACGGGTGTAGGTATTGCCCCGACAGAAAGAGAAGCTGTGCTTTCACGCTTTTATCGGTCGGACAAAAGCCGCCATGTGCCGGGCAGTGGGCTGGGGCTTAGCCTTGTGTGTGCCATTGCGCATCTGCACGAAGCCCACCTTACCATTGAAACAGGGGCGCAGGGTGTTGGCACCTGTTTCAGAATTACCTTTCCATCCGCTTTTTTACAAAAGGTTGAAGATTGCACGTAATGATGTTGGCGGGCCGCAGATATGTATGTAACGATAAAACCATGCCAAATCTGCCTGTCTGCAATGCAGCGTCTCTAACCGTGCAAGGTTGGAGCGCATGAACGAAATTGTCGTTACCGCGCTTAAAAAGCCGTATACGTTTGTGGTGCTTTCCATCCTGATTCTGGTGTTCGGAATCAGGGGGATCTTCAACACGCCTACAGACGTATTCCCCAGCATTCGTATTCCTGTTGTGGCGGTGGTGTGGACGTATACGGGCCTGATGCCCGAGGATATGTCTGGCCGCGTGGTGTATTATTACGAGCGCGCCCTGACCGCGACCGTAAATAATATCGAGCATATCGAGAGCCAGTCGTATTACGGCCGCGGGATTGTGAAGATCTACTTCCAGCCCGGTACGGATACATCTGTGGCGCAAACCCAGATTACCTCGGTATCGCAGACAGTTATCAAGCAGATGCCTACAGGCTCTACGCCGCCGCTGGTGCTGGCTTATAACGCGTCCTCTGTGCCGGTTGTGACGTTGCAGGTGTCTTCCACCTCCATGACGGCCTCACAGATTTACGACATGTCCTCCAACCTTATCCGCCCGGCGCTTGTTTCTGTGGCGGGGGCTGCCATTCCCAACCCTTACGGGGGGCAGCCGGGCAATATCATGGTGGATCTGGACCCGGTTAAACTGCTGGCGCACCGGCTTTCTCCGGTAGATGTCTCGCGCGCGCTGAACAGCCAGAACATTGTGCTGCCAGCGGGTGACCAGCGCATTGGCCCGTTTGACTGGATGGTTCAGACCAACGCCTCTCCCAAAAACATGGAAGAGCTGAACATGATCCCCATCAAACAGGTGGGGGATGCCGTGGTGCGCTTGCAGGATGTGGCATGGGTGCATGCAGGTGGGCCGCCACAAACCAACCTTGTGCTGGTTAAAGGGCAGCAGGGTGTTCTGATCGTTATTATGAAAAGCGGTGATGCCTCTACGCTGGATGTTGTGGCGGGGGTTAAAAAGCTGCTGCCGGGCATTGTAAAAACCCTGCCCGAAGGTGTGAGCATCAAGATCCTGAATGATGCCTCCACCTTCGTGAAGGAATCCGTGCAGGACGTGGTGCGCGAAATGCTGACAGCCGCCTGCCTGACCGGGCTTGTGGTGCTGCTGTTTCTGGGCTCCTGGCGTTCCACCGTTATTATTGCCACCTCCATTCCGCTGGCCATGCTGTGCTCTGTTATCGGGCTGGGCTGGGCCGGGCAGACCATCAACGTCATGACACTGGGTGGCCTGGCGCTGGCCGTGGGTATTTTGGTGGATGATGCCACGGTGATGATCGAAAATATCGATGCACACCTTGAGATGGAGAAGGATCTGGAAACGGCCATTATTGATGCCGCCAACCAGATTGTTATTCCCACCTTTGTGTCCACCATGTGCATTTGTATTGTGTGGATGCCGCTGTTCCAGCTGACGGGCGTTGCAGGCTGGCTGTTCATGCCAATGGCAGAAGCCATCATTTTTGCCATGATCGCCTCTTTCATTCTGTCCCGAACACTGGTGCCCACCATGGCCAAATACATGCTGGCGGCACAGGTGGCGGCCCATGCACATGGCCCGCAGGAACCCAAAACCATTTTTGGCCGCTTTCAGCGTGGGTTTGAGCACAAGTTTGAGCAGTTCCGGCATCGCTATCACGAACTGCTTTCGCATCTGGTGGCAACACGTGGCACTTTTGTGCCGGTGTTTGTGCTGTGCTCGCTTGGCTCTCTGGGGCTGCTGTTCTTTGTGGGACAGGATTTCTTCCCCGAAGTAAACTCCGATGCCATTGCCCTGCATATGCGTGCGCCTATTGGCACAAGGCTGGAGGAATCCGGCAAGATTTCTCAGTTGGTGAATGATGAGATCGAACGCACACTGCCGGGGCAGGTGGAAGGGCTGGTTGATAACTGCGGCCTACCATTCAGCCCGCTGAATCAGGCTTATATTCCAACGCCAACCGTGGGCACGCAGGATTGCGATATTACGGTTTCGCTTAAAAATCCGGCATCGCCTGTGGCGGAATATCGGCGGCTTTTGCGTCATAACCTCAACATGAAGTTTCCCGGCACGCAGTTCTCCTTCCTGCCGGGGGATCTGACAGCCAAAATCCTGAACTTCGGTCTGCCATCTCCTATTGATGTGCAGGTGGTTGGGCGCAACCTGTCGGAAAACTTCCGTTTTGCAAACCGTCTGGCAGAACGCCTGCGCCATGTTACGGGCCTGACAGACGTGTTTGTGCAACAGCCCATGACAACGCCAACCCTGATGGTGAACACCCGCCGCACCTATGCGTTGGGCACCGGCATTACAGAATCCGATGTGGCCAATAACGCGCTGGTTTCTCTGTCCGGCAGTTCTCAGGTCGGGCAGGTGTATTGGCTGGATACAAAAACAGGTGTCTCGCATCTGATCGATATTCAAACGCCAGCCCCTTTCCTCCAGACCATGAATGATCTGGAAATCACGCCTGTTGATAAAGGGGATGGCAATCCATCTGGCCAAGACCCGCAGATTCTGGGTGGGCTGAGCAAGATCGACCAGATCGGCACCCCGGCGGAGGTGGCGCATTACAACATCATGCCGGTGTTTGATATTTATGCCACGAACGAAGGGATAGACCTTGGCACCGTCTCGCGCGAGGTGGCGCGTATTGTAGATGAGGCTCAGGGAAATCTGCCGCATGGTTCCTCCCTCAGCGTGCTGGGGCAGGCTGTCACCATGAACAGTGCCTATGTGCAGTTGCTGGGTGGCTTGGCCATGTCCGTGCTGCTGGTTTACCTGCTGATTGTGGTGAACTTTCAGTCTTGGTTGGACCCGTTCATTATCATCACCGCATTGCCGGGTGCGCTGGCTGGTATTTCATGGAGCCTGTTTCTGACGCACACCACGCTTTCTGTGCCAGCACTTACAGGGGCCATTATGTGCATGGGCACGGCCACGGCCAACGCCATTTTGGTGGTGGCCTTTGCGCGTGAACGGCTGGAAGAGCACGGTGATGCCATTAAGGCTGCGCTGGAAGCCGGGTTTGAGCGTATTCGCCCCGTGCTGATGACAGCCTCCGCCATGATTATTGGCATGTTGCCCATGTCTTTAAGTAATTCGCAAAACGCACCCTTGGGTAAGGCGGTTATGGGCGGCCTGATGGTGGCAACTGTTGCCACGCTGCTGTTCGTGCCCTGCGTATTTGCCATGCTGCACACACGTAAAAAACCGCATGAAACCGAACAAGAGGAAGCTGCCGCATGACCCAAGAGCATCCAGACGCTTCAGGGCCTCAATCTCCCACGCCGGCTGGCAGCACACGTAAACGCAAGATCGGGTTTGTGGCTGTTGGCGGGGTTGCTATCCTGCTGGCAGTGGTGGGTATTGTTCAGCGCCACACGCAGTATGTTAATCTGGCGCACGAAACGGCACATAACGCCATTCCATCTGTGCAGGTTATCTTTCCCCAGCCGGGGCCAGATGAACGCACGCTTTCCCTGCCAGCCAATATAGCCGCATGGTATCAGGCGCCCATTTATGCGCAGGTCTCTGGCTATGTGAAAATGTGGTACAAAGATTTTGGCGCCAAGGTGAAGGCGGGCGATGTGCTGGCCGAAATTGATACGCCGGGGCTGGATGCTCAGTTTGCCGCTGCCAAAGCCAACCTGAATGTGGCGCTGGCGCGGTACAAGCTAGCCCAGATTACAGCAAAACGCTGGAAGGCCCTGCAGGGCACGCAAGCTGTTTCTCAGCAGGAAGTGGACGTGCAGGCCGCTAATGCCGAAGCCCAGAAGGCCGAGGTGGAAGCTGCCCAGCATGATGTGGAACGTTATGCTGCATTGGAGGCGTTCAAAAAGATTGTTGCGCCGTTTGATGGTGTCGTTACATCGCGCCTAGCGGATGTGGGGGATTACGTCAACGCCGGACGAGGCGATGTAGATGCCCACGGTAATGCCACTGAACTGTTTAGTGTGGCAGACGTGCATGCCATGCGTGTGTTTGTGGCCGTGCCGCAGGATTATGCAGATATTATCTCCCCTCGGCTGGAGGCAGATTTAAGTATCCCGCAATATCCTGAACGCACATTCCGGGCACATTTTTTGGCCACGGCTTCGGCCTTTAATGCCTCTACCCGTACCGTCACCACAGAACTGACACTGGATAATAAATCAGGAGAGCTTTGGCCCAATTCCTACGCCACAGCCACGTTCCATGCCCCCGGTGATACGGATGAGCTGATTCTGCCGCTGGGCGCCATTGTGTTCAGGGCAGAAGGCACACAGGTTGCGCTGGTGGACGATACCAACCACGTGCATCTTGTTAGTGTCACGCTGGGCACCAATTTCGGCACAACGGTGCAGATTCTGCGCGGTGTGAAAAAAACGGATCGGGTTATTAACAACCCATCTGCTGGTCTGCTGGATGGGCAGGAGGTGCGCATTGTTAAAGGCACTCCCGGCTATAACATGCCCAGCACACCGCCTGCGGCCAAAAAGCAGGAACCCCAAAAGCCAGTTTCCCCCACAAAATCCTCCGAACAGGAGGAAGGCGATGATACCCGCGCGATGCCCGATGACAGTGCGGATGCATCTGAAGCCGGGGCCCGCCCATGAGGAAGGGAAACATTCTGCCGCGTCACGTTACGCATATTTTGTTGGTGGGGGTGGCCACATCAGCCTTGGCTGGGTGTGATATGGCCCCGCGTTACAAGCCTGCGCAATTTGTGCTGCCCGATAACTGGAGCGGGCAGGGGGTGATGAAGCCCGCGCATCCATCGGATGATGCCATTCGCCCAGATTGGTGGACAATGCTGGGTGACCCGGTGCTGAACCAGTTGGAAGATCAGGCCATGCGCCTGAACCCGGATTTGCAGGCGCAGGCTGAGGCGTTCATGCAATCGCGCGATATGGCGGCGGAGGCCAAATCCCACCTCTATCCGCAGTTAAACGGGGCTGCGAGCGGGGAAAAATATAAAGGCTCGCAACACAGGCTTTGGCGTGGGGCTGGGGCAACCGGGCCGATGTATATGTCGTCCGAGCAGTATTCAGCCACGGCTACGTGGGAGCCGGATTTCTGGTCTGCCATCCGTAACCGTATTCGTATGGCCAAGCAGGGCGTGCAGGAAAACGCCGCAAATTACGCCTCGGCGCGCTTGAGCCTACAGGCCGAACTGGCATCGGATTACGTTATTCTGCGCGGGTTGGATGCGCAGGATGCGGTGTACAAGGATTCCATCCGGTATTACCAAACAGCCGTGCAGGTTACGCGCATGCGTCTGGCCGGAGCTATTGCGCCGGGCATGGATGTCTCCCGCGCAGAAGCCCAGCTTTACACAACACAGGCGCAGGAAACAGATATTCGCACCCAGCGTGATGTGATGGAACATGCCATTGCCGTGCTGGTCAATCAGGCTCCGGCCTCGTTCCATATCGCGCCGGTTACCAAGCTGACATTTGCGGATAAAGAACCACCCGTGGCGCTGCCCTCTACCTTGCTGGAACGTCGGCCAGATATTGCCGCGGCAGAACGGCGGATGGCTCAGGCTAATAGGGCCATTGGTGTTTCCCGCGCGGCGTTTTATCCGCACGTTACGTTTAACGCCATGACAGGCTTTATGGATAACGGGTTCGATCTGGCCTCATTGTACAACGCTATGTACCAGTTTGGGGCGCAAGCTGTGCTGCCGTTATTTCAGGGTGGCTTGCGGCGTGCAGAATTGCAGCGCACGTGGTCGGGCTATCGGCAAACGGAAGATCTTTACCGTGCCACGGTGCTGGATGCCTTTCAGGAAGTGGAAGACAACCTCACGCGCACCAATCGTTTGAAAACGCAGGTAAAGCAGGAAAGCAACGCCGTAGATGCCGCCTTGCGCACGCAGGGTATGACAATGGCACTATATACCGGCGGGCTTACCAATTATCTGGATGTTGTGGTGGCGCAGGTGGCGGCACTGAACGCGCGCATTTCATTGGTGCAGGCGCAAACCCGGCAAGTGGATGCACGTGTGCAACTTGTGCGGGCCCTTGGGGGCGGGTGGTCTCGCAGCCAGTTGCCGCATGGTGAGGAAACCATCATGCCTTTCAAGCCCTTACAGTATGAAAACCTGCGCCATGCAGCGCCACTGGGCGGCATTAGCACCCAGACAGATCCGGTTTCCAATGATCTGACGGGCGGCATGAAAAACACACAACCACTTGACACACGGCCAGCGCCCCGGTAAGCGCGGCACTTCTGATCGGAACGCGGGAGATTCTTGTCTGCGCCCTGTGCGTGGTGCGGAATCGGAAGAACCGCGGTCCGGGTTCATTTTGAGGAGTCCCGGATATGGCCAAAAAAGTTGTTGGCTACATCAAACTTCAGATCCCCGCTGGTAAGGCTAATCCTTCCCCGCCGGTTGGTCCGGCACTGGGTCAGCGCGGTCTGAACATCATGGAATTCTGTAAGGCATTTAACGCCAAGACCCAGGGTCTTGAGCCGGGCATGCCGATTCCGGTGGTTATCACCGCATATGCAGACCGTACGTTCAGCTTCATCACCAAAACCCCGCCGAACACCTACTTCCTGCTCAAAGCCGCCAAGATTTCCAAAGGCAGCCAGACAGTTGGTAAGGGTGGCAGCGTTGGTAAGGTGACCATGAGCCAGCTTCGTGAAATTGCTGAACAGAAACAGCAGGACATGAACGCAAACGATCTGGATGGCGCAGTGCGCATGCTGATCGGCTCTGCCCGCTCCATGGGCATCGATGTGGTGGAGGGCTAATCTATCATGGCAAAGAACAAGCGTCTCGCCGCTGCGCGTGCCAAGGTTGAAGCTGGTAAAGCTTACGGTGTTGATGAAGCTGTTGCGCTGGTAAAAAGCAATGCAACAGCCAAGTTTGACGAAACCGTTGAAATTGCACTGAACTTGGGTATTGACCCGCGTCATGCAGACCAGATGGTTCGTGGCTTTGTTTCCCTGCCGAACGGTACGGGCAAAACCTTGCGCGTTGCTGTATTTGCACGTGGCCCGAAAGCTGAAGAAGCTCAGGCTGCCGGTGCAGATATCGTGGGTGCAGAAGACCTGATGGAAAAAGTGCAGGCTGGCGAAATCAACTTCGACCGCTGCATTGCTACGCCTGACATGATGGCCCTGGTGGGTCGTCTGGGTAAGATCCTCGGCCCACGTGGGCTGATGCCGAACCCCAAGCTGGGCACCGTGACCATGAACGTAAAGGGCGCTGTTGAGGCGGCTAAGTCTGGTCAGGTTGAATATCGCGCTGAAAAGAGCGGTATCGTGCACGCTGGTGTTGGCAAGGCTTCCTTCAGTGAAGACAAGCTGGCTGAAAACGTACGTGCATTTATTGATGCCGTGCAGAAGGCCCGTCCGTCTGGCGCAAAAGGTGCTTACATGAAGAAGGGCGCTCTGTCCTCCACCATGGGCCCGGGCGTTCAGCTGGACCTCTCTGCCTTCGCTGGCTGAGAAAGAATGACGCTGCGCCAGCTTTCGGGTTGGCGTGGTGCATGAAGGAGTGGTTACGGCTGCTCCTTCTTCCTGTCCGAGACCGTGCGCAACTGCGGTTTTAATCAACCTTCGGGTTGGCGAACGGTAAGACGGGAATGCTGGTTACAGGTCGTATTTACGGCACGCCAGATATTCCGTTTCAAGGACAGGCGAGCGGGTTCCGCTATGTATGGTGGAACCTAAAGGGCAACCCGTTCTGTTGGGCGCAAGCTTGATGGAACAAGACGGAGACGGGATTTGAACCGTACGGAAAAGAAGGCCTTTATCGCCTCTCTGGCCGCCGTTTTCGCCCAGACGTCCATGGTTGTGGTCACCCGTAATGACGGGCTGACTGTGGCTGCTGTGACGGAACTGCGGCGTAAGGTGCGTGCAGCGGGTGCGAACTATAAGGTCGCTAAAAACCGGCTGGCAACTCTCGCCCTGGATGGGACCCAGTTCAACGGCATCGCACCGATGCTGCAAGGCCCGACCGCGCTTGCGTGGTCTGAAGACCCTGTGGCTGTGGCTAAGGCTGTCGTTGAGTTCGCCAAAACAAATGACAAGCTTGTGCTGCTTGGTGGTTCTCTTGGTTCTCAGGTGCTTGACGCCGATGGAATCAAGGCTCTGGCCGAGCTGCCGTCTCTTGATGCGCTGCGCGCGCAGCTCGTGGGTCTTATCTCCACGCCAGCTACGCGTATCGCCAGCGTTACTCAGGCGCCGGCAGGCCAGCTTGCACGTGTTTTTGGGGCCTATGCCAAAACGGGTGAAGCTGCCTGATTTCATTCCCTTGTATGAGGGAATGTTCAAGAATTTTGCGCTGCCTTCGTGCTTGAAGGTTGCGTTCTGCTAACCAGTATCTATATTAGGAAGTCAAACTATGGCTGATCTTGCTAAGCTTGTTGACGAACTGTCCGCTCTGACCGTTCTTGAAGCTGCTGAACTTTCCAAGCTGCTCGAAGAAAAATGGGGCGTTTCCGCTGCTGCTCCTGTAGCAGTTGCTGCTGCTGCACCTGGTGCTGCTGCTGCTCCGGCTGAAGAAAAGACCGAATTCACGGTTGTTCTGGCCAGCGCTGGCGACAAGAAGATCAACGTGATTAAGGAAATCCGCGGCATCACCGGTCTGGGCCTGAAAGAAGCTAAGGACCTGGTTGAAGGTGCGCCGAAGACCGTTAAAGAAGGTGTCAGCAAGGACGAAGCTGACAAGATCAAAAAGGCTCTTGAAGACGCCGGGGCAACCGTCGAAGTCAAGTAAGTTTGCCAAATTTCTGATGCATGGCATCGGAGAAATGGGAAAAAAGGTTTTCGGGTGGGGGCGCTGTGCCTCTGCCCGTTTGCCTGTTTCGGGTTGATCTGAAACAGGAGCCGGGTAAAACCGGTATGGGCTTGAGACCAAAATTAGGTCGGACCATCAGGCTCGCGGGGAGACCACGGGCATGATGGTCCGAGATAAATGGGCGGGGCAGGAGCGACGATGAACGCAATCACTAAATCGTTCACAGGACGGAAGCGGATTCGCAAAAGTTTCGGGCGGATTCCCGAAATCGCCCCGATGCCGAACCTGATTGACGTGCAGCGTGCGTCTTACGAGACATTCCTTCAGGCGAATGTATCGCCTGATGCGCGTACTCCAACAGGTTTGCAGGAGGTATTCCGTTCCGTTTTCCCCATCAACGATTTTGCGGGGCGGGGGCGTCTGGAATTCGTTAGCTACGAATTTGAAGAGCCTAAGTATGATGTGGAAGAGTGCATTCAGCGTGGCCTGACATATGCTGCACCGCTGAAGGTTATTTTGCGCCTGATCGTATGGGATGTGGACGAAGATACGGGGTCTCGTTCCATTCGCGATATTAAGGAACAGCCGGTTTATATGGGCGATATGCCGCTCATGACAGACAACGGCACCTTTATCGTAAACGGTACGGAGCGCGTTATTGTTAGCCAGATGCACCGTTCACCCGGTGTGTTCTTTGATCATGATAAAGGTAAGACGCATTCTTCCGGCAAATATCTGTTTGCTGCGCGCGTTATTCCTTACCGTGGTTCTTGGCTGGACTTTGAGTTTGACGCCAAAGATCTGCTTTATGTTCGTATTGACCGTAAGCGTAAGCTGCCTGTTACTACGCTGTTGTATGCGCTTGAAGGCGCAGCATCTGAAGCTGCACGCAAAGCGAAAGCAGCTGAAGGCGGCGATGTTGACGCTATGGAAATCAAGGGGATGGATGCCAATGAAATCCTCGCCTATTTCTATAATGCTGTCACATTCATAAAAACACCTAAAGGCTGGGCCCGTCCGTTTGATGCGGACTCCTTCCGTGGTCTCAAGTTGCTGGCACCGTTGGTGGATGCAGAAACCGGTGAAGTGGTGGCGGAAGCCGAAACCAAGCTGACGGCCCGCATGGTGCGCAAGATCGCGGAAAAAACGCGTGAAGTGCTGGTGGGTGAAATCGATCTGCTTGGCCGTTACATTGCCCATGATATCGTCAATATGCAGACTGGCGAAATCTATGGTGAGGCTGGTGAAGAAATCACTGAAGCACGTCTTGCTGCCTTGGAAGAAGCCGGTATTACGGAACTTCCTCTGCTGGCGATTGATGCAGCTAACGGTCCGTGGATCCGTGACACACTTACGGTAGATAAAAACAGCACGCGTGATGAAGCGCTGATTGATATCTACCGTGTGATGCGCCCCGGTGAGCCGCCAACGGCTGAAACCGCCGAAGCCATGCTGAACGGCCTGTTCTTTGATCCGGACCGCTATGATCTTTCCGCCGTTGGTCGCGTGAAGATGAACATGCGTCTGGACATGGATGTGCCGGACACAGTGCGCGTGCTGCGTAAAGAAGACATTCTGCGTACCATTAAAACGCTGTGTGACCTGAAAGACGGTCGCGGCCAGATTGACGATATTGATAACCTTGGTAACCGCCGTGTTCGCTCGGTTGGTGAGCTGATGGAAAATCAGTACCGCATTGGCCTGCTGCGTATGGAACGTGCCATTCGTGAACGCATGGGTTCTGTGGATATTGATACGGTCATGCCGCATGACCTGATCAACGCCAAACCTGCTGCTGCTGCTGTGCGTGAGTTCTTCGGTTCTTCTCAGCTCAGCCAGTTCATGGATCAAACCAACCCGCTGTCTGAAGTTACGCATAAGCGTCGTCTCTCAGCGCTTGGCCCGGGCGGTTTGACCCGTGAGCGTGCAGGCTTTGAAGTGCGTGACGTTCACCCAACGCATTACGGCCGTATCTGCCCAATTGAAACGCCGGAAGGCCCGAACATTGGTCTGATCAACTCTTTGGCAACCTATGCCAAAGTGAATAAATACGGCTTTATTGAAACACCTTACCGTCTGGTAAAAGACGGCGTGCTGCAGGATGGCTGGAAGTACCTCTCCGCTATGGAAGAGGAAAAGCTGGTTGTTGCGCAGGCCGATGCCAAGGTGAACGATCAGGGTGCGCTGACAAGCGATCTGATCTCTGTGCGTCGTAACGGTGATTTCCGTCTGGTTCCGCCAACAGAAGTTACAGCGTGTGACGTTTCTCCCAAGCAGTTGGTGTCTGTTGCTGCGGCGCTTATTCCGTTCCTGGAAAACGATGACGCGAACCGTGCACTGATGGGTTCCAACATGCAGCGTCAGGCTGTGCCGCTGGTGCGTTCCGATGCGCCGCTGGTTGGCACAGGCATGGAAGCTGCTGTGGCGCGTGATTCCGGTGCGACAATTGTCGCCAAGCGCGATGGTGTGGTTGACCAGATTGACGGTGCCCGTATCGTAGTGCGTGCAACCAACGCAGCAGGCTCTACGCAGGGTGTGGATATCTATCGTCTGCGCAAATATTCTCGCTCCAACCAGTCCACCTGCATCAACCAGCGTCCGCTAGTTCATGTTGGTGACAATGTGCGGGCCGGTGATATTATTGCCGATGGTCCTTCCACGGAGCTGGGTGAACTGGCGCTGGGCCGTAACGTGCTGGTCGCGTTTATGCCTTGGAACGGCTACAACTTCGAAGACTCCATCCTGATTTCCGAACGGATTGCCAAGGATGACGTTTTCACCTCGATCCATATCGAGGAATTCGAAGTCATGGCGCGTGATACCAAGCTGGGTCAGGAAGAAATTACGCGTGATATTCCGAATGTGGGTGAAGAAGCCCTGCGGAACCTGGACGAAGCCGGCATTGTTTACGTAGGTGCCGAAGTTAATCCGGGTGATATTCTGATCGGTAAGGTGACGCCAAAGGGTGAAAGCCCGATGACACCGGAAGAAAAACTTCTGCGTGCCATCTTTGGTGAAAAAGCCTCTGATGTGCGTGATACGTCCCTGCGTCTGCCGCCTGGCACGTCTGGTACAATCGTTGATGTGCGCGTGTTCTCCCGCCGTGGTGTGGATAAAGACGAACGCGCTATGGCTATTGAACGTGCGGAAATCGAACGTCTGGCCAAAGACCGTGACGATGAACGCGCTATTCAGGAACGCTCTTTCTATAGCCGTCTGCGTGAAAAACTGCTGGGGCAGGTTGCTGGTGCTGGGTTCAAGGGCATTCGCTCTGGAACCGAAATCACGGATGCTGTTCTGGATGAGCACCCGCGTGCTACGTGGCGCCAGATCGTTGTCACTTCTGACAGCGTAATGGCCGAGCTTGAAACCCTGCGGCGTGAATTTGATGCGGCTATTGCCCGTATTCAGGCACGTTTTGAAAGCAAGGTTGAAAAGCTGCAGCGTGGTGATGAACTGCCGCCTGGCGTGATGAAGATGGTCAAGGTTTTCGTGGCTGTTAAGCGTAAGCTGCAGCCCGGGGATAAAATGGCCGGTCGTCATGGTAACAAGGGTGTGGTTTCCCGCGTTGTGCCAGTTGAAGACATGCCGTTCCTGGAAGATGGCACGGCTGTTGATCTGGTGCTGAACCCGCTGGGTGTGCCTTCACGTATGAACGTGGGGCAGATTCTGGAAACCCATCTGGGCTGGGCTTGTGCCAAAATTGGCCGTGGCATCGGCGATATGGTGGATGAATACCAGCGTAATGGCGAAAAACGTCAGGAACTGCTGGATCGCCTGAAGGATGTGTACGGGGATAAGGTTTACAGCGAAGACATTGCGAATATGAGCAATGATGAGCTGGTTGAACTGGCCAATAACCTGCGCAAAGGCGTGCCGATTGCAACGCCTGTGTTCGATGGTGCCTCCATCCCGGATATTGAAGCCATGCTTGAAAAAGCTGGTGTTGATAAATCCGGTCAGTCTCAGCTGATTGACGGGCGCACAGGTGAGCCGTTCGAGCGTAAAACAACGGTCGGTTACATCTACATGCTCAAGCTGCACCATCTTGTTGATGACAAGATCCATGCACGTTCTATCGGCCCATACTCGCTGGTTACACAGCAGCCTCTGGGTGGTAAGGCGCAGTTTGGTGGTCAGCGCTTTGGGGAAATGGAAGTGTGGGCGCTGGAAGCATACGGCGCAGCTTACACTCTGCAGGAAATGCTGACTGTGAAGTCGGATGACGTTTCTGGCCGAACCAAAGTTTATGAATCCATCGTGCGTGAGCAGGATGATTTTGAGGCCGGTATTCCGGAAAGCTTTAACGTTCTGATCAAGGAGCTGAAATCTCTGGGTCTGAACGTGGAACTGGAGCAGGGGGCCGAGTGACGGTGAATTTCGCCACCACTATCCGTTCTTATTTCAAAGGGGAGGCCGGGGTAGAAACCTCGGCTCCCCGTTTCCCGCTGGGGGCTTCGGCACATGAATGAGCTCATGAAAATTCTTGGCCAGACCGGCCAGGCGATGACGTTTGATCAGATCAAGATTCAGCTGGCATCGCCCGAACAAATCCGTTCCTGGTCTTATGGCGAAATCAAGAAGCCCGAGACCATCAACTACCGCACATTCAAGCCAGAACGGGATGGCCTGTTCTGTGCACGTATCTTTGGTCCGATCAAGGATTATGAGTGCCTTTGCGGTAAATACAAGCGGATGAAATTCCGCGGTATTATCTGCGAAAAGTGCGGTGTTGAAGTTACGCTGGCCAAGGTGCGTCGTGAACGCATGGGCCATATTCAGCTTGCCAGCCCGGTTGCCCATATCTGGTTCCTGAAGTCTCTTCCTAGCCGTATCGGCCTGATGGTTGATATGACGCTGAAAGACCTGGAAAAGGTGCTTTACTTTGAAAGCTACCTGGTTCTGGAACCCGGCACGTCTCCGCTGAAGCAGTACTCCTTGCTGACGGAAGAACAGTACCTTGATGCCATGGATGAATATGGCGATGAGGGTGTTGAAGTCGGCATTGGTGCAGAAGCCATTAAAAAAGTTCTGGAACGCATTGACTGCGATGCCGAAAAGGTAGAGCTGCGCCAGGAACTTAAGGAAACAACTTCAGAAGCCAAGCGCAAGAAGCTGGTTAAGCGTCTGAAGCTGATTGAAGCATTTGCAGAAAGCGGTTCCCGCCCAGAATGGATGATTCTGGATCTGGTTCCGGTTATTCCGCCGGATCTGCGTCCGCTGGTGCCGCTGGATGGTGGTCGCTTTGCAACGTCTGATCTGAACGATCTGTATCGTCGCGTTATCAACCGTAATAACCGTCTGAAGCGCCTGATGGAGCTGCGTGCGCCCGATATTATCGTGCGTAACGAAAAGCGCATGCTTCAGGAAGCTGTGGATGCGCTGTTTGATAACGGGCGTCGTGGCCGGGCTATCACGGGTGCTAACAAGCGTCCGCTGAAATCCCTGTCCGATATGCTTAAAGGTAAGCAGGGTCGTTTCCGTCAGAACCTGCTTGGTAAGCGCGTCGATTACTCCGGCCGTTCCGTTATTGTGGTGGGGCCAGAACTTAAGCTGCACCAGTGTGGTCTTCCCAAGAAGATGGCGCTGGAACTGTTCAAGCCGTTCATTTACGCCAAGCTGGAAAAATACGGCCACGCCACCACCATTAAGGCTGCAAAGCGGATGGTGGAAAAAGAGCGTCCGGAAGTTTGGGATATTCTTGAAGAAGTTATCCGCGAACATCCGGTTATGCTTAACCGTGCGCCTACGCTACACCGTTTGGGCATTCAGGCGTTTGAACCGGTGCTGGTTGAAGGTAAGGCTATTCAGCTGCACCCGCTGGTCTGCACCGCGTTTAACGCAGACTTTGACGGTGACCAGATGGCCGTGCACGTGCCGCTGAGCCTTGAGGCCCAGCTTGAAGCACGTGTGCTGATGATGTCCACCAACAACATCCTCAGCCCGGCAAATGGTAAGCCGATTATCGTGCCTTCTCAGGATATTGTTCTGGGGCTGTATTACCTCAGCCTTGAAACCCCTGAATTCAAGGTTACGCCGGATCGTTGCGAGTATGACGAAACAACAGGTGCCCTGACTAAAGAAGGTGCGCCGTCTTTCTCTTCTATCGGTGAAGTGGAATATGCACTGAGCGCCGGTGCACTGAAGCTGCATGATAAAATTCGTGCACGTTTCCAGAAGGTCGGTGCAGATGGTAAGGTCACCTACGAAACAGCCGTGACCACCCCTGGTCGTGTGCTGATTGCGCAGATCCTGCCTCAGCATGAAGCTGTGCCGTTCTCCCTTATCAACCGTCAGCTCACCAAAAAGGCTGTGTCTGACGTTATTGATACGGTGTACCGTCATTGTGGTCAGAAAGAAGCCGTTATCTTCTGTGATCGTCTGATGGCTCTGGGTTTCCGTCACGCTGCTAAGGCCGGTATTTCCTTCGGTAAGGATGACATGATCATCCCGCCCGAAAAGAAAGAGCTGGTTGATCGCACGGCTGCCGAAGTGAAAGAGTTTGAACAGCAGTATCAGGATGGTCTGATCACGGCTGGCGAACGCTACAACAAGGTGGTGGACGCATGGTCACGTTGCACGGACGAAGTGCAGGCGGCCATGACCAAAGAAATCTCTCGTCAGGAAGTTGGTAAGCAGATCAACTCCGTATGGATGATGAGCCACTCCGGGGCTCGTGGGTCGCCGGCTCAGATGAAGCAGCTGGCCGGTATGCGTGGTCTGATGGCCAAGCCGTCTGGTGAAATTATTGAACAGCCGATTATCGCCAACTTTAAAGAAGGCCTGTCGGTTCTCGATTACTTCACCTCTACCCATGGTGCACGTAAAGGTCTGGCTGATACCGCGCTTAAAACCGCTAACTCCGGGTATCTTACCCGTCGTCTGGTGGACGTGGCGCAGGACAGCATCATTATTGAAGAAGATTGCGGTAGTGAACGCGGTCTGACAGTTCGCGCAGTTATGGACGGTGGGGAAGTTGTAGCTTCTCTGTCCGAACGTATTCTGGGCCGTACTGTTGCTTCTGATGTGATTGTTCCGGGCACCGGTGAAGTTATCGTGCCGCGCAATCATCTGATTGATGAAGCCGATGCGGAACGTATTGAAAAGTCTGGTGTGGAAACGGTTCATATCCGTTCCGTGCTGACCTGTGATAGCCGCGTTGGTGTTTGTGCCCGCTGCTATGGGCGTGATCTTGCACGCGGCACACCGGTAAATATCGGTGAAGCTGTGGGTGTTATCGCCGCTCAGTCCATTGGTGAGCCCGGCACACAGCTGACAATGCGTACCTTCCATATTGGTGGTGCGGCACAGCGTGGTGCAGAACAGTCCATGATCGAAGCTTCTCGCGATGGTCAGGTTGTGATCCGTAACCGCAACGTTGTGCATAACAGTCAGAACGTGCCGATCGTGATGGCGCGTAACTGTGAAATCCTGCTGTCTGACGAAAACGGTGTGGAAAAAGCCCGTTACCGTGTGCCGTATGGTGCGCGTTTGCTGACGGAAGAAGGGGCAAAGGTTGCACGTGGCCAGAAGTTGGCTGAGTGGGATCCTTACACCCTTCCGATCATCACGGAAAAAGCCGGTAAGGTTGAATACCTGGATCTGATTGATTCCATCACGCTTGTTGAGCGTATGGATGAAGTGACCGGCCTGACATCCAAAGTGGTGGTGGACTACAAGCAGGCAGGTAAGGGTGTGGATCTGCGCCCACGTCTGCAGCTTAAAGATGCCAACGGTGATGTGGTGAAGCTGGATAACGGTGCAGATGCCCGTTACTTCCTTTCTCCCGAAACACTTCTGTCTGTTGAAAACGGCACGGAAGTGAATGCCGGTGACGTTCTGGCCCGTCTGCCACGTGAAGGGTCCAAAACCCGTGATATTACGGGTGGTCTGCCACGCGTTGCTGAACTGTTTGAAGCACGCCGGCCCAAAGATCACGCTATTATCGCGGAAATGGAAGGTCGCGTTGAGTTCGGGAAGGATTACAAGTCCAAGCGCCGCGTTATCGTGAAGAACGATGAAACGGGTGAGGAACAGGAATACCTGATCCCGAAAGGCAAGCACATTTCCGTTCAGGAAGGTGACTTTGTGGAAAAAGGTGATCCGCTGGTCGATGGTCCGCGGGTGCCCCACGATATCCTGAAGGTGATGGGTGTTGAGGCTCTGTCCGATTATCTGATTAACGAAATTCAGGATGTGTATCGTCTTCAGGGTGTGAAGATTAACGATAAGCATATTGAAGTTATCGTGCGTCAGATGCTCCAGAAAGTTGAGATTCTGGAGCCGGGTGACACGACATACCTGATTGGTGAAACCGTTGACCGTATTGAGTTCGAGGCTGAAAATGCCAAGTGTCTCAAGGCAGGTGAACGGCCAGCTCAGGGTATGCCGGTGCTGCAGGGTATCACCAAGGCCTCTCTGCAGACGCAGTCCTTCATCTCTGCTGCATCGTTCCAGGAAACCACACGCGTGCTCACAGAAGCTGCTACGGCAGGGAAAGTGGATAAGCTGATGGGCCTGAAGGAAAACGTGATTGTCGGGCGTTTGATCCCGGCAGGCACGGGCAGTGTCATGAAGCGTCTGCGGGCTATTGCCGCGGAGCAGGATCGCCAGCGTGTTGGGCGTTCTGCGGCCGAATAAACGTTGCGAATATGCCGCAAGAAAAAAGGATCAGGGGAAACTCTGGTCCTTTTTTCATGTACAGCAGACGCAATTCTTTAAGAATCGCAGGGTAAAACTTGACTCCCGGCGGGGGGAAGGTTAGGTAGCAGCCCTCAGCTCTGGATATCCCTGTGGATAGAAAGAGCAATTAGGTTTTCTGTGTGAGTCTAGCATGCGGTTGGCTTCCGGGGTGGAAGCGGGGCCGGATGCCAACATAGCCCCATACAGGCAAATGCCTGATGGGATCTTTTTTAATGAAAGTCGGCAGTCAGAAATAATGGCGGCCGGCCGAACTGTGTAAGGATCGGGAAAGGCGCATGCCGACCATCAACCAGCTCATTGCCAAGGGGCGCAAGCCTGCGGTCAAGCGCAACAAGGTGCCCGCGCTGCAAGGATGCCCCCAAAAGCGCGGTGTTTGCACCCGCGTTTATACCACGACGCCGAAAAAGCCGAACTCCGCACTGCGTAAAGTCGCTAAGGTGCGTCTGACGAACGGCTATGAGGTGGTCAGCTATATTCCAGGTGAAGGTCATAACCTTCAGGAACATAGTGTTGTGCTGATCCGCGGCGGTCGTGTGAAGGATTTGCCGGGTGTGCGCTATCACATCCTTCGTGGTGTTCTGGATACGCAGGGTATTGCCAAGCGGCGTCAGCGTCGTTCGCTGTATGGCGCCAAGCGTCCGAAATAAGAGGAAGAACAGGTATGAGTCGCCGTCATCGCGCAGTAAAGCGCGAGATCCTTCCCGATCCGAAATTCGGAGATATCGTTGTCACGCGCTTCATGAATGCGCTGATGTACGATGGTAAGAAGTCTGCTGCAGAAAGAATCGTATACGGTGCTCTTGATGCCATGGTGCGTCGTAGCGGTAACGGTGCTGATGCAGTGGTGCTGTTCCACAGTGCGCTGGATAACGTAAAGCCGGCTGTTGAGGTGCGTTCTCGCCGTGTTGGTGGGGCAACCTACCAGGTGCCGGTTGAAGTTCGCGCAGACCGCCGTCAGGCGTTGGCGATCCGTTGGGTGATTGATGCAGCGCGCAAGCGTGGCGAAAACACCATGCAGGATCGGCTTTCCAATGAGCTTCTGGATGCCGTCAACAACCGTGGCGCAGCCGTGAAGAAGCGGGAAGATACCCATCGTATGGCGGAAGCTAACAAAGCATTCAGCCACTATCGCTGGTAATGAAGGAAGCTGCTGCATTTCCTCTTGCGGTGAGTTTGCAGGGCTTATAACAACTGCATCCCGAATGGTTTTTGGGGCATGGAGTAAAAAATGGCTAAGGCTAAATTTGAGCGGAATAAACCGCACTGCAACATCGGCACCATTGGTCACGTTGACCATGGTAAGACCTCTCTGACGGCTGCGATCACCAAGACGCTTGCTAAGAAGGGTGGCGCTGAATTTAAGGCGTATGACCAGATCGACGCTGCTCCGGAAGAACGCGCTCGCGGCATCACCATTTCCACAGCTCACGTGGAATATGAAACCGACAAGCGTCACTACGCGCACGTTGACTGCCCCGGACATGCTGACTACGTGAAGAACATGATCACGGGTGCAGCGCAGATGGACGGCGCAATCCTGGTTGTGTCCGCTGCTGACGGCCCGATGCCGCAGACCCGTGAACACATCCTGCTTGCTCGTCAGGTTGGTGTGCCGGCTCTGGTTGTCTTCCTGAACAAGGTTGACCAGGTTGACGATCCGGAACTGCTTGAACTGGTTGAAATGGAAGTTCGTGAACTTCTTTCTTCCTATCAGTTCCCTGGCGACGATGTGCCGATCATCAAGGGTTCCGCTCTGGTGACTCTGGAAGATGGTGATCCGGAAATCGGTGAAAACCGCGTTCGTGATCTGATGGACGCAGTTGACTCCTACATCCCGCAGCCGGAACGTCCGGTTGACCGTCCGTTCCTGATGCCGATCGAAGATGTGTTCTCCATCTCTGGTCGTGGCACCGTGGTGACGGGTCGTGTGGAACGCGGCGTGATCAATGTTGGTGACGAAATTGAAATCGTTGGTCTGAAGCCGACCACGAAGACAACCGTAACCGGCGTTGAAATGTTCCGTAAGCTGCTTGATCGCGGTGAAGCTGGTGACAACATCGGCGCTCTGCTGCGTGGCACGAAGCGTGAAGATGTGGAACGTGGTCAGGTTCTGGCAAAGCCAGGCTCCATCACGCCGCATAAGAAGTTCAAGGCAGAAGCTTACATCCTGACGAAGGAAGAAGGTGGCCGTCATACGCCATTCTTCACCAACTATCGTCCGCAGTTCTACTTCCGTACGACTGACGTGACGGGTGTTGTGCATCTGCCAGAAGGCACCGAAATGGTGATGCCGGGCGACAACTGCGCCATGGAAGTTGAGCTGATTGCTCCGATCGCCATGGACGAAGGTCTGCGTTTCGCTAT
This sequence comes from Acetobacter sp. AC2005, assembly GCF_037901235.1. NCBI lineage: Bacteria > Pseudomonadati > Pseudomonadota > Alphaproteobacteria > Acetobacterales > Acetobacteraceae > Acetobacter > Acetobacter sp. AC2005. The sequence continues at coordinate 313,608 of NZ_CP149625.1, read as the reverse complement.
TCGCGAAGGTGGCCGCACAGTTGGTGCTGGCGTTGTTTCCTCCATTATCGAGTAATCGATAGAGGATATTGAGCCTAAGTGGCCCCGACCGATTCATTTTGGTCGGGGTCTTACTTGGCGGCCGGGATTCCCCGGATAGGTAAAGTGTTGGACTAAAAAACAAATGGACAACCAGAACATCCGCATTCGCCTGAAAGCGTACGATCATCGGGTGCTGGATAACAGCACGAAAGAGATCGTAAATACGGCGAAGCGTACGGGTGCGCGGGTTCGGGGTCCTATCCCGCTGCCTACGCATATCGAACGGTTTACGGTTAACCGTTCTCCTCACGTTGATAAAAAGAGCCGCGAGCAGTTCGAAATTCGAACTCATCGCCGTCTGCTCGACATTGTTGAGCCCACTCCGCAGACCGTGGACGCTCTCATGAAGCTCGACCTCGCCGCTGGCGTTGATGTCGAGATCAAACTCTAAGGTCCAGACGATGCGCACCGGATTGATCGCAAAGAAGTTGGGCATGTCCCGACTGTTCAAGGAAGATGGCACGCATGTGCCTGTTACCGTCCTGCATGTTGATGATGTGCAGGTGGTTGATGTCCGTAACCAGGAGCGGGATGGCTACGTAGCTGTTCAGCTGGGTATGGGTAAAGCCAAGGTGAAAAACGTAACCAAGCCGAATCGTGGGCATTTTGCTCGCACGAAGGTGGAGCCCAAGCAGGCGCTTCGCGAATTTCGTGTGGCTGATGATGCCGCTCTTGAGGTTGGTGCTACCCTTTCAGCTTCGCACTTTGTTGTTGGCCAAAAGGTTGACGTTACGGGTGTAAGCAAAGGTAAGGGATTTGCTGGCGCAATGAAGCGCTGGAATTTTGCTGGTCTTGAAGCCACGCATGGTGTGTCTATTTCGCACCGTTCGCATGGTTCGACCGGTAATCGCCAGGATCCCGGCAAGACCTTTAAGAATAAGAAGATGGCTGGTCATCTCGGTGATGAACGCGTGACCACCTTGAATCTGGAAATCGCAGCGGTCGATCCGGAAAAGAATCTGATCATGGTTCGTGGCTCCGTGCCAGGAGCGAAGAACGGTGTTGTTCTGATCCGTGACGCCATTAAAAAAGCCCGCCATGGTGACGCGCCTTATCCGGCCGGCCTCGTGAAGGCGGAGGGCTGAGGTCATGGAAATCGAAATCAAGACGCTAGACAACAGCAGCGCTGGTTCTGCAACGCTTCCGGACGAAATTTTCGCCGTAGCACCGCGTGCAGATATCATGGCTCGTGTTGTGCACTGGCAGCTGGCAAAGCGCCGCGCTGGCACACACAAGGTGAAGGGCATGGGCGAAGTGTCCGGCACCACCAAAAAGCCATATCGCCAGAAAGGCACAGGCAGCGCCCGTCAGGGTTCATTGCGTGCGCCGCAGTATCGTACCGGTGGGGCAGTGCATGGCCCGGTTGTGCGTGACCACGGTTACGATCTGCCGAAAAAAGTGCGTCGCCTTGGTCTGATCTCTGCGCTTTCTCAGAAGGCAAAAGACGGCAAGCTGATTGTGCTGCAGTCTGCTTCTGGCGTTGATAAAACCAGTGAACTGGCAAAGAAGCTGAAGTCTCTGGGTTGGACATCTGCACTGATCGTGGATGCAGCCGTGGATGAGAACTTCGGTCGTGCCGCCCGTAACCTGCCCAAGATCGACATTCTGCCGACCATTGGTGCGAATGTTTACGACATTCTGAACCACGAGGTGCTTGCTATTACGCAGGCCGGCCTTGAAGGACTGAAGGAGCGCCTGGCATGACGAATATTCTTGCCATTCGCAAGAAAGCCGAGCGTCTTTCCCGTGAAGCGATGTACGACATTGTGCGTACACCTGTGATCACGGAAAAAGCTACGGCGCTTTCTGAAAAGAACCAGGTTGTTTTCAAAGTGGCAATGTCCGCTACGAAGCCTGAAATCAAGGTTGCGGTGGAAACGCTGTTCGGGGTCAAGGTTGTTGGTGTCAACACCTTGGTTCAGAAGGGGAAAACCAAGCGCTTTAAAGGGCGTGTTGGGCAGCGTTCTGACGTGAAGAAGGCGTTCGTTCAGCTTGCGGAAGGTCAGTCCATTGATCTTACCGCCAAGCTGGCGTGACCGAAGGTAGAAATTCATGGCTCTGAAGCACTTTAATCCTGTCACGCCAAGCTTGCGTGGTACGGTGCTGGTTGATCGTGCTGACCTTTGGAAAGGTAAGCCGGTCAAACAGTTGACCGAAGGTAAAAACAAGACAGGCGGCCGTAATAATAACGGTCGTATCACTTCCCGTTTCCGTGGGGGTGGTCATAAGCAGTCTTACCGTTATGTAGACTTCAAACGTCGTAAGTTTGATGTTCTGGGTACGGTTGAGCGTCTGGAATATGATCCGAACCGCACCGCGTTTATTGCGCTGGTGAAGTACGAAGATGGTGAGCTTGCATATATCTTGGCTCCGCAGCGTCTGAAGGTTGGTGACAATGTCATCGCTGGTGCGCGCGTGGATATTAAGCCTGGTAATGCTATGCCGCTGGCTTCCATCCCGGTGGGAACGATTATCCATAACATCGAGCTGAAGCAGGGTGCAGGCGGTAAGCTGGCACGTTCTGCTGGCACATATGCCCAGCTCGTTGGTAAGGATTCCGGCTACGCCCAGATCAAGCTGCAGTCTGGTGAGCTGCGCGTTGTTCGTGGTGAGTGCATGGCTACCGTTGGTGCTGTGTCCAACCCGGATAATATGAACCAGCATATGGGCAAGGCAGGGCGTTCCCGTTGGTTGGGTCGTCGTCCTCACAACCGTGGTGTGGTGATGAACCCCGTTGATCACCCACATGGTGGTGGTGAAGGTCGTACCTCTGGTGGCCGTCATCCGGTTACACCGTGGGGTAAGCCAACCAAAGGGTACAAAACTCGGGTCAACAAGCGGACGGACAGTCTGATTATCCGTCGTCGAAAGACCGGCAAGTAAGGGGCAATAGAAGATGGCACGTTCCGTCTGGAAAGGCCCGTTCGTCGACGGGTATCTGCTGAATAAAGCTGAGGTATCCCGCGCGTCGGGTCGTAACGAAGTGATCAAGATCTGGTCTCGTCGTTCTACAATTCTTCCGCAGTTCGTCGGTCTGACGTTCGGTGTTTATAATGGTCAGAAGTTTCTGCCCGTACAGGTTACGGAAAACATGGTCGGACATAAGTTCGGCGAATTTTCCCCGACCCGTACATTCCACGGGCATGGCGCTGACAAGAAGTCTAAGCGGGGCTAAGCAGAGATGAGCAAGCCGAAGCATCCGCGCACACTCGCGGAAACAGAAGCGCAGGCAGTTACGCGCAACATCCGGGTTAGCCCCCGCAAGCTAAACCTTGTGGCTGGCCTGATCCGCAACAAGCCTGCTTCCCAGGCCGTTGCAACGTTGACGTTCTCTAAGCGCCGTATCGCTCAGGAAGTGAAAAAGACGCTGGAAAGCGCAATCGCTAACGCTGAAAACAATCACCAGCTGGACGTTGACCAGCTGGTGGTGAAGACAGCTGAAGTTGGAAAATCCATTGTCATGCGGCGTTTCCACGCCCGTGGCCGTGGGCGTTCTGCTCGCGTTGAAAAGTTTTTCAGTCACCTGAAGATTGTTGTAGCTGAACGGGCTGCTGAGCCTGAAGCAGCTTCTTCCGAACAGAAGGCGGCCTGAGGTATGGGACATAAAGTCAATCCAATCGGGCTGCGGCTCGGTATCAACCGCACGTGGGATAGCCGGTGGTATGCCGATTCCGACTATTCAAAGCTGCTTCATGAAGATCTGAAGCTGCGTGCATTCCTGCGCCGCAAGCTGGTTGGCGCTGGTGTGTCTCGTGTCGTTATCGAACGTCCGGCTAAAAAGCCCCGCGTTACCATTTACGCTGCTCGTCCGGGTGTTGTGATTGGTAAAAAGGGCCAGGACATCGATGCGCTCCGTAAAGAGCTGACACGTATGGCTGGCACGGAAGTTGCGCTGAACATTGTTGAAATCCGCAAGCCGGAAATCGATGCAACCTTGGTTGCAGAAAACATTGCTCAGCAGCTGGAACGCCGTGTGGCTTTCCGTCGTGCCATGAAGCGTGCCGTGCAGTCTGCAATGCGTCTGGGCGCACAGGGTATTCGTATTAACTGCTCTGGTCGTCTTGGCGGTGCGGAAATCGCACGTATCGAATGGTATCGTGAAGGTCGTGTGCCTCTGCACACCCTGCGTGCCGATATCGATTATGGCACAGCCACAGCAAAGACCACCTATGGCACTTGCGGTGTAAAAGTCTGGATCTTCAAGGGCGAAATTCTTGCTCATGATCCGATGGCTCAGGATCGCCGGGCGGCCGAACAGGCTCCTCAGCGCTGAGGAGAGGGATAAAACAACATGCTTTCCCCGAAGCGGACAAAATTCCGTAAAGCCCACAAAGGCCGTATCCACGGCCTTGCAAAAAGTGGCACCACGTTGAACTTCGGTACGTTTGGACTGAAGGCTCTTCAGCCGGAACGTATTACGGCACGCCAGATCGAAGCCTCTCGTCGGGCTATCACACGTGCCATGAAACGTGCAGGTCGCGTCTGGATTCGTATTTTTCCTGACCTTCCGGTCTCGACAAAACCTGCAGAAGTGCGTATGGGCTCCGGTAAGGGTTCCCCCGAATACTGGGTGGCCCGTGTGAAGCCAGGTCGCATTCTGTTCGAGATCGAAGGTGTGCCCCCTGAACTGGCGCGTGAAGCGCTGGCTCTGGGTGCAGCAAAACTGCCGATCAAGACCAAGTTTGTGACCCGAATTGGAGATGCGTGAGATGGTAAAGGCAACTAAGCCAGCCGATTTGCGCGCCAAGACTCCAGACGAGCTTGAAGCTCGTCTGGTTGAATTGAAGCGTGAGCAGCTTAATCTGCGTTTCCAGCAGGCCACGGGTCAGACTGAAGCGCAGAGCCGTATGCGTGCGGTGCGTCGTGAGATTGCACGGATCAAGACGATTGCGGTGCAAAATGCAAAGACTGCAGCAGGTGCAAAAACATCTGCTGCCAATGCCTGAGGAGAGTTAGCCGATGCCAAGGCGCGTCCTGACCGGGCGTGTGACCAGCGATAAGATGGACAAGACCGTTACGGTTCTTGTCGATCGTCGCGTCATGCATCCGCTCTATAAGAAGTTCATTCGTCGCTCTAAAAAATATGCGGCGCATGATGAAGAAAATATCTGCAAGGTTGGTGACTCCGTGCGGATTGTTGAATGTCCGCCTATTTCACGCCGCAAGACGTGGACTGTGATTTCCCGCAACGGCGAAGTCGTTGGTGCGGAAGCCGGTGCATCGGCTTAACGTAAGGATATTTAGGTTATGATCCATCCCGAGACCAACCTTGACGTAGCCGATAATTCCGGTGCGCGTCAGGTGCAGTGCATCAAGGTGCTGGGCGGCTCCAAGCGGAAGTCCGCCTCGGTCGGCGACGTGATCGTCGTTTCCGTTAAAGAAGCTATCCCCCGCGGGAAAGTGAAGAAGGGCGACGTTCACCAGGCTGTTATTGTGCGGACTTCCTATCCAGTCCGTCGGCCTGATGGTAGCGCTATCCGTTTCGATAAAAACGCAGCCGTGCTGATTAACAAGCAGCAGGAACCGATTGGTACGCGTATTTTTGGACCGGTTGTGCGTGAATTGCGTGCGAAGAAGTTCATGAAGATCATCTCTCTCGCGCCGGAGGTGTTGTAATGGCTGCCCGTATTAAAAAAGGCGATACGGTTGTCGTCATCAGCGGTTCCTCCAAGGGGACGCAGGGGGAAGTTCTGGAGGTTCGTCCTTCCGAAAACCGTGCAGTTGTGCGTGGTGTGGCGCTGATTAAGCGTCATCAGCGTGCGCGTCGTATGGGTGAAGAAAGCGGGATTATCACCCGTGAAGCGCCTATTCACCTTTCTAACCTGAAGCTGATTGACCCGGCCTCTAAAAAACCAACACGCGTTGGTTTCCGAGTGCTGGAAAACGGCAAAAAAGTTCGCATCGCTAAGGCGACCGGCGAAGCTATTGAAGGTTGAGGGGCTACGAATGAGTGCGAAACAGGAAGGTCGTTCCCTGCCGCGCCTTCAGCAGCGGTATGAAAGCGAACTGCGTGCCAACCTGCGTGAGCAGTTTGGTTACAAAAACGAAATGCAGGTGCCTCACCTTGAAAAAATCGTCCTGAACATGGGCGTGGGTGAAGCTGCTGGCGATCAGAAGAAGCTGGATGCTGCTGTTGCAGAAATGGCTCTTATTGCTGGTCAGAAGCCTGTTAAAACTGTAGCGAAAAAAGCTATTGCGGGCTTCAAGATCCGTGAAGGTCTGCCGATTGGCTGTAAGGTCACTCTGCGCCGTGCACGGATGTATGAATTCCTTGATCGTCTGGTAACCATTGCTATGCCACGCATCCGCGATTTCCGCGGTCTGCCGGCTACTAAAGGTTTTGACGGTCGTGGTAACTTTGCTCTGGGTTTAAAAGAACAGATCATCTTCCCTGAAATCGAATACGATAAGGTAGATGAAATCCGCGGCATGGACGTGGTGTTCGTAACCAGCGCAAAAACAGATGCAGAAGCCAAGGCCCTGCTTAAGGCGTTTGATCTTCCCTTCCTGGGATGATACAGACCCTTCTGGGTGTTTTAATGTGTGATCTTGGAAAACCGTCGAAGGTTTTCGAAGGGTTCCGGAGGTAATGTTGTATGGCTAAGACTTCTGCCATTCTGCGTAACGCAAAGCGCGCGCGCATGGCGGCACGGGATAAAGAGAAGCGGGTAGCTCTCAAAAATATCGTTATGGATCGTTCTCTTCCCGTGGAGGATCGGTTTGATGCGTCTTTGAAGCTGGCTGAACTGCCGCGCAATGGTTCGCGCGTGCGGGTTCGTCTGCGTTGCAAACTGACAGGTCGTTCTCGCGGTAACTACCGCAAGTTTGAACTGTGCCGTATTGCTTTCCGTGATCTGGCATCTGAAGGCCAGATTCCGGGCGTGGTTAAAGCAAGCTGGTAAGGGCGCGAGATGTCACTTTCTGATCCTTTGGGTGATATGCTCACCCGTATTCGTAATGCTCAGCGTGCGCGTCACAATGCTTGTGTTGCTCCGGCCTCCAAGCTGCGCGTGAGTGTTCTGGAAGCTCTGCAGCGCGAAGGCTACATTCGTGGCTATAAGCGTGAAGACGTCCGTAAGGGTATTGCTCAGCTTCATATTGAGCTGAAATACACTGACGGTGAGCCGGTTATCCGCGAAATTCAGCGCGTTTCACGCCCTGGTCGTCGCGTATATTCCAAAATTAAAGAACTTCCTCGTGTTTGTGCGGGTCTGGGTGTTTCCATCCTTTCCACGCCGCGCGGTGTTCTTTCCGATGTTGAGGCTCGTGCTGCCAATGTTGGCGGTGAAGTCCTCTGCCGTGTTTTCTAAGGAGGGGTAAATGTCACGCGTAGGCAAGTATCCTGTTGAAGTGCCGGCAGGGGTAACCATTGCTATTGCAGATGGTGTTCTGAAGGCCAAAGGGAAGTTGGGGGAGTTGGCTCTGCCACTTTCTTCACACGTTTCCGTTGATGTGCAGGATGGTAAGGTTGTTGTGCAGCCAGTGGGCACCGCTGCTCAGGCTCGCATGATGTGGGGTACAACACGTGCCCTGATCGCAACGGCTGTTAAAGGAGTTTCGGAAGGTTTTTCCAAGGCTCTAGAAATTAACGGCACAGGTTACCGTGCAGCTGTGCAGGGTTCCAATCTGGTGATGAACCTTGGGTTCTCCCATGATGTTGTGTATCCGATTCCTGCGGGCATCAAGATTTCTACGCCGCGTCCGACGGCTATTGTGGTGGAAGGGATCGATAAGCAGCGGGTTGGGCAGGTTGCCCTTGATATCCGCAGCTTCCGTAAGCCTGAACCTTACAAGGGCAAAGGTGTTCGGTACGAAACGGAAACCATTCGTCGTAAGGAAGGCAAGAAGAAATAATGAGCACTCAGCAGGAATTGCGGAACCGCCGTCGGGCGCGTCTCCGTTTTCAGCTGCGCCGCAAGGCAGGTGGGCGCCCGCGTCTGTCTGTTTTCCGGTCTGGCAAGAACATTTATGCTCAGGTGATCGACGATGCGCAGGGTCGTACTTTGGCCTCAGCGTCCTCCTTGGATAAGGAGCTGCGGACGGATCTGAAAAAAGGTTCCACGCAGGAAAGCGCTGGCGCTGTCGGTAAGCTGGTTGCACAGCGCGCCGTTGCTGCAGGTGTATCTCAGGTCGTGTTCGACAGGGGGTCTTATCTTTATCACGGGCGCGTCAAGGCCCTGGCAGAGGCGGCCCGTGAGGGCGGTCTCTCCTTCTGAGGAAAGGATCACGGAATGGCTCGTGAACCAAGAGAAGGCGGTCGAGGCGGCCGTGAGCGTGAGCGCGAAGGGGATGAACTGGTTGACAAGCTGGTAACCATCAATCGCGTTGCGAAAGTGGTTAAGGGTGGTCGTCGGTTTGCTTTCGCTGCTCTGGTTGTCGTTGGTGACCAGAAGGGGCGTGTTGGCTACGGTGCAGGTAAGGCCCGCGAAGTTCCTGAAGCAATTCGTAAGGCTACGGAACGTGCCAAGCGCGGCATGATTCGTGTCCCTATGAAGGAAGGCCGTACGCTGCATCATGATGTTGCTGGTCACTTCGGTGCTGGTAAAGTTGTGCTGCGGTCAGCTGAAGCCGGGACAGGGATCATCGCTGGTGGTCCGATGCGTGCCGTGTTCGAAAGCCTTGGCATTAATGATGTTGTTGCGAAGTCTCTGGGTACCCGGAACCCGCACAACATGGTTAAGGCAACTTTCGATGCGCTGGCACGTTGTGCAAGCCCACGTTCTGTAGCTAGCCGTCGCGGTAAGAAGGTTGCTGAAATCTTCGGTAAGCGTGAACAGGCTGTTGCTGCGGAGGCCGCTGATGTCTGATAAAAAAACCTTTAAGGTTGTGCAGATTGCGTCCGGTAACGGACGTAAGCCTGGGCAGCAGGCAACTTTGATCGGTCTGGGTCTGAATAAGATTGGCCGTGAACGCGTTCTGGAAGATACTCCGTCTGTTCGGGGTATGGTACGCAAAGTGGCCCACCTGGTGAAGGTGGAGGATTGAAATGAAGCTGAACGAACTTCGTGATAACGAAGGTTCCCGTTACCGGAAAAAGCGTCTTGGGCGCGGTATTGGTTCCGGTAAGGGTAAGACGTCTGGTAGGGGTGTAAAAGGCCAGAAGGCTCGTGAAGGGGTTTCTCTGAACGGGTTTGAAGGTGGTCAGCTTCCTATCTATCGTCGTCTGCCGAAGCGTGGTTTCAAAAACATCTTCCGTAAGGTTTACGCTCCCGTAAATCTTGGTGCGGTGGAAAAAGCCTTGGCTGACGGCAAACTGGCAGCAGGCGCAGCTGTTACTGAAGAAGCTTTGAAAAAAGCTGGTCTGGTTGGCACTGGCAAATATGCTGGCGTGCGCATTCTGGCCGAAGGTGAGCTGACAAAAGCTGTTACGTTTGAAGTCTCTGGTGCATCAGCTTCTGCTGTTGCGGCAGTAGAAAAAGCCGGAGGTAGTGTTAAGCTGCTGCAGCCAAAAGCTGCTGAAGCCAGCGCTTCCTGATGTTGCAAAAAGGAGAGCAGTGTTTGCACTGTTCTCCTTTCTTGTTCCTTCTCAGAATGTTGTCTGAATTTTTCAGGCGATTGTGCCAGCGTCTCCACAGCCGTGGTGGCGCTGTTTGTATGAAAGGACGGATGCATGGCTTCCGCGGCCGAACAACTGGCTGCCAACTTTAATGTAGGCTCTTTTGCCAAAGCGACTGAACTTAAAAAGCGAATTTGGTTTACACTGGGTGCGCTGATTGTTTACCGCTTAGGCACATACATCCCGGTTCCGGGGGTAGATGCCACAGTTATGGGGCAGCTTCTGGCGCAGCATCAGGGTGGCATTCTGGGCATGTTCAACATGTTCACGGGGGGTGCGCTTGGGCGTATGACCGTGTTCGCACTGAACATCATGCCATATATCTCTGCGTCTATTATTGTGCAGCTTATGTCTACTGCTGTGCCTTCTCTTGAGGCTCTCAAGAAAGAAGGTGAACAGGGGCGTAAAAAGCTTAATCAGTACACACGTTACCTCACTGTTCTTATCGCGCTGTTTCAGGCGTATGGGATAGCGGTGGGGCTGGAGAACGTGCACAGCGCTGCTGGCGCTGCTGTTGTTCATCCAGGCATGTTCTTTTTGCTTTCATGCGTTACCACGCTTGTTGGCGGAACCATGTTTCTGATGTGGCTGGGTGAGCAGATTACCGCGCGCGGCGTGGGGAATGGCATTTCGCTCATTATCTTTGCTGGTATTGTGGCCAACCTGCCGCATGCATTGGCAAGCCTCTTTCAGCTTGGTTACACGGGCGCACTTTCACCGTTTTTTGTGCTGCTTTTCTTGGTTCTTGCAGCGCTTACCATCATGTTCATTGTGTTCATGGAACAGGCACAGCGTCGGGTTGTTATCCAGTATCCAAAGCGCCAGATGGGGCAGCGGATGTTTGGGGGTGACACAACCCATATGCCACTGAAAGTGAATACGGCGGGTGTTATCCCACCGATTTTTGCCTCTTCAGTGTTGCTGATTCCGGTTACGATTGCTGGCTTTATGAACGGCAAATCATTGCCGGGCTGGCTTTCTTTTCTGGGGCAGGAACTTGGGCAAGGGCAGCCGCTGTATATGCTGTTCTATGCTGCCATGATCGTGTTTTTCTCATATTTCTATGCGGCCGTTACCTTCAACCCGACGGAAACAGCCGATAATCTGAGAAAGCAGGGGGGGTTTATTCCTGGTGTGCGCCCTGGTGCGTCTACGGCGTCGTACTTTGATAAAATTCTCACCCGTCTGACCACGATTGGTGCGGCGTATATGGTGGCAGTCTGTCTGTTGCCTCAGATCCTGATCAGCCACTACAACGTACCGTTCTATTTTGGCGGAACGAGTCTGATTATTATTGTGTCTGTAACCATTGATACGGTCACACAAATTCAGTCTCATCTAGTGGCGCACCAGTATCAGGGGCTTATGCGTAAATCACGCGGCGGCAGGAAGCAGAGGATCATCAGACGATGAATATTATTTTTCTGGGCCCTCCCGGCGCGGGAAAAGGTACGCAGTCCAAACTTCTTGAAGAGCGGTATGGGCTGATTCAGATTTCTACGGGCGACATGCTGCGCGCAGAAGTGGCCAAGGGATCTGAAACAGGGAAGCAGGCAAAAGCTCTGATGGATGCCGGGAAACTGGTGCCGGATGAGCTGATTATTGCAATGCTGAAAAGCCGGATTGCGCAGGCAGACTGCCAGAATGGTTTCATTCTGGATGGTTTCCCGCGTACCTTGGCGCAGGCTGAAGAGCTGGACAGCATGCTGTCTTCTGATGGGAAGAAGATCGATATCGTTCTTTTCCTGGATGTGGATGAAGAAATTCTGGCAGATCGGATTTCCGGTCGCTTTACTTGTGGTAACTGCGGCAAGACGTACAACGAGGTCTCTAACCCACCGAAGGTGGAAGGGGTCTGTGATTCTTGCGGCAGCCATGAGTTCAAGCGCCGGGCGGACGATAAGCGGGAAACCGTTGTTGAACGGCTGAAAGAGTACCGGAAACTCACGGCTCCGATTCTGCCGTTTTATGAAAAAACCGGACGGCTGCATAAAATTAACGGCATGCTGTCGGCCTCTGAAGTGACAGGCGAAATCGAAGATGCGCTTGCCAGCGAGGGGCTGATCACGAAAAAGTGATCCGTTTTCGTTGACTTGTGGCGGTGGCCGGTATATTTCGCGGCCACCAAGTGAAATCTGCCCCAAGGGCTATGAGCGTTCGTGGTTAAGGCGGGCGAACAGGAGTATAAGGCGTGGCACGTATTGCCGGCGTGAATGTCCCGACCAACAAACGGGTTGTTATCGGGCTTCAGTATATTTACGGGATTGGCGCAACTAAGGCTGCTGAAATCTGCAAGGCTCTGGAAATTCCCGAAGCAAAGCGGGTTAACGAGCTGAGCGATGACGAAATCCTGAAGGTGCGTGAACTGATCGACAGCAAGTATCGCGTTGAAGGCGATCTGCGTCGTGAAATCGCAATGAACATCAAGCGTCTGATGGATCTGGGCTGCTACCGCGGTCTGCGTCATCGTCGCGGTCTGCCTGTGCACGGTCAGCGCACACACACCAATGCCCGCACGCGCAAGGGCAAGGCTGTGGCGATTGCAGGCAAGAAAAAAGCAACGCGCTAATCCAACTGGTTAGGATGTCTAACCCTGCTGCGGCAGGCTCTGGGCAGGGACTGAGGTAGAAAAGACATGGCGAAAGCCGCAACTCCGCGTATTCGCAAAAAAGAGCGTAAGAACATTATTTCTGGCGTGGCGCATGTGCTCTCCACGTTCAACAACACCATGATCACCATCTCTGATGCACAGGGGAATGCCATTTCTTGGTCTTCCGCTGGCGCACAGGGTTTTAAGGGGTCTCGGAAATCTACGCCTTATGCGGCGCAGGTTGCGGCGGAAGACGCTGGTCGCAAGGCTCGCGAACATGGTATGGAAACTCTGGAAATCGAAGTTTCCGGTCCTGGGTCAGGGCGTGAAAGCGCACTGCGTGCTTTGCAGGCTGTTGGTTTCACCATCACCTCCATCCGCGATATGACGCCGGTTCCGCACAATGGCTGCCGCCCGCGTAAGCGTCGCCGCGTCTAAGTCCTGAGCAGGAAGGCAGCTTATCAATTAGGCTGTCTTCCGGTTGTTGTGTCCACTTCAGAGAAATCGCTGCGATTGCAGTGGTTTTTCGTATTGAAAGGCCGGTACCTTGGTCCTTCAGAAAAACTGGCAATCTCTGATCAAGCCTGAAAAGCTTGAGGTCGAATCCGGTGTGGAGCCAGCACGCATCGCAACCGTGGTTGCAGAACCTCTGGAACGCGGGTTCGGGATGACACTGGGGAATGCGCTGCGGCGTGTTCTGCTGTCCTCGCTTCAGGGTGCGGCTGTTACTGCTGTGCAGATTGACGGCGTGCTGCATGAGTTCTCGTCTGTTGCAGGCGTTCGGGAAGATGTCACGGACATCGTGCTGAACATCAAGCAGCTGGCACTGCGTATGCATGGCGAAGGGCCAAAGCGTATGATGCTGACGGCCACAGGCCCCGGCGAAGTGCGTGCCCGTCAGATCCAGACCGGTCATGATATCGAGATCATGAACCCCGATCTCGTTATCTGCACGCTGGACGATGGCGTTAAGCTGGGCATGGAATTTATTGTTAACATGGGTAAAGGCTATGTGCCTGCTGCGGCTAACCGCCCGGAAGATGCACCAATTGGCCTGATTCCGGTGGATGCAATTTATTCCCCCGTAAAGCGCGTGTCTTATAAAGTTGAGCCTACCCGTGTTGGGCAGGTGACCGACTATGATAAGCTGCTGCTGACGGTTGAAACCAATGGCGCTGTAACGCCTGAAGATGCTGTGGCTCTGGCCGCACGCATTCTGCAGGATCAGCTCCAGCTGTTCATCAACTTTGATGAACCGCGCCCTGTGCAGGCTGAAGAGCCTGAAGATGATCTGCCGTTCAACCGTAATCTGCTGCGTAAGGTGGATGAGCTTGAGCTGTCTGTTCGTAGTGCAAACTGCCTGAAGAACGACAACATCATCTACATTGGGGATCTGGTGCAGAAGAGCGAGCAGGAAATGCTCCGTACTCCGAACTTTGGCCGGAAATCCCTGAACGAAATCAAGGAAGTTCTCACCTCTATGGGGCTGTCCTTGGGTATGAATGTGCCGGCTTGGCCGCCGGAAAATATTGAAGAGCTGGCAAAGCGGCTTGATGAGCCGTTTTGATCTGACTTTTCACACAGTACGTAGGAACTAAACTATGCGTCACGGGATGGCCGGCAGAAAGCTCGGCGTTACTTCTTCTCACCGCGCAGCCATGTTTCGCAATATGGCTGTTGCACTGATCAAACACGAACAGATCACCACCACGCTTCCTAAAGCAAAGGAACTGCGTCCGGTTGTTGAAAAGCTGATTACGCTGGGCAAGCGGGGCGACCTGCATGCACGTCGTCAGGCTTTTGCCATGCTGCGTGATGATGTGATCGTGAAAAAGCTGTTTGCTGCTATTGCAGAACGCTACAAGGCTCGTAACGGCGGTTATACGCGCGTTCTGCGTGCTGGCGTGCGTTATGGCGATGCCGCACCTATGGCTGTTATCGAACTGGTTGATCGCGATGTTTCTGCCAAAGGGCAGGACAGCGGCCCACGTCCGGAAGCAGAAGAAAAGCAGGATCTGGCTGCATAAGCCACCTATCCGGTTTTTAGAAAAAAGGCTGGCCCAGAAATGGGCTGGCCTTTTTTTATGCGTTTATGACACCGTTAGTGATGCGATTTTATATCGTGAAATTGGTTGGAAAATTTACACCATTTCTACTTGCTATATTGACAATATAGCCGTGTAGCACGTTAGTAATTGCAAAATGAACGGCGCAAACAAACACGGTGGCATTATGAGGCGAGTTTTTCTGCGGATTATGCTGGTGATCAGCCTGCTTTTTGTAGGGCTGACACAGCAGGCACGGGCCGGAACCCCGGTGCGTATTGGGTATATTCCTGTTCTGGGCTCATCCGCCCTGTTTGTTCTGGATGGTGAAGGCTGGGCCAAGCAGGCCGGGTTGGACTTGCAACTTGTGCGCTTTGGTTCTGGCCCGCAGGCTATTCAGGCTTTGGTATCCGGGCGGATTGATGCCTACGTGGCGGGTGTGCTGCCGTTGTTGCAGGCACGTGCGCATGGCGTGGATGTTAAGGTTGTAGCTTCCGGTTCGGTTGAGGAACTGGAGCTGGCGGCGCGTGGTCCATTGGCGCAAATGGTGCCAGAGGGACAGGAAGGTGGTCTGTCTGCTCAGGTCATTAAGGATGGCTTTGCCAAGTTCAAGCAGGAACAGGGCCATCTGCCACGAGTTGCAGCACAGCCAGCCGGTTCTGTGCCGGATATCATGCTGCGTTATTGGCTGCAAAAACGCCTCGATATTGCGCAGCCGGCCTCTGTTATCAACATTGCTGGCGTAGATATTGATGCCGCACAGCAGGCTTTTCTGGCTGGCGCGGTGGATGCCGCTGTATTGCGTGAACCTTCTTTAACCGTTGTTAAAACCCGCATTCCAGATGCACGTATTCTGGCCACTGGGCATGATATGTTGCCAGATCAGCCGGGTTCCGTGCTGGCTATTGTTAAACCAACAGAAGTGTCTTGGGCAAAAACGCTGACAGGCCTGTTTGTTAAAGCCAACACTCTGGTGGCCCAGCACCCGGATGAAGCTGCTCCTTTTGTGCGCACGGCACTGGGTGGCGGTATGCTGAAGGAAGAAGTGTTGCAAAAAGCTCTTGCGCGCTCTGCCCAGCATTTTGTGAGCGATCCTGCGCGTATTGTAGAAGGTGTGCGCCAGTTGCAGGATTTTGAGGTTGAGCAGGGGCTTTTGCGCAAAGCCGCGCCAGTGGATGGCCTGTTTGATCTGGAGATGTGGAAGCAGAGCCAGCAGTGAGGGATAAAGTTTCGTTTTCAACAAAATGGGCGTTAGGTCTTATCGGGCTTATCGTCTTTTTTGGAGGATGGGAGGCAGCAGTCCGCACAGGGTTGCTGCCTTCTGGTATGGTGCCTGCTCCCAGTTCACTTGGGCCAGCCTGGCTGGATGAAGTGCGCGGGGGCTTTTGGCAGCAGGCCATTCTGGATAGTCTGCATCATTATCTGTTGGGCCTGCTTATTGGTTCTGTGCTGGGTGCCGGGTTAGGCATTCTGTGCGGCATGGTGGCCGTTGTAGATGGCTTGCTGGAGGGCATAGTGCGGCTTCTGCGGCCTGTGCCCGGCTTAGCGTGGGTGCCTTTTGCCATTTTGTGGTTTGGTCTGAACACATCTGGCGCCACTTTTGTTATTGCCATTTCAGTTTTCTGGATCAACTTTTACGCAGCGCATAGCGCCGTGCGCGGGGTGGACCCAGAGCTGTATGAACTGGCAGCCGCTTTTGGGCATGGCAGCTTTTTTGGCCGTTTATTCAAAGTGGTGCTGCCTGCAGCTTCTCCCGGCCTAATGTCTGGGCTACGCACAGGCTTGGGGCAGGGCTGGATGTCTGTTGTGGCGGCGGAGCTGTTTGGTGTGCCGGGTATTGGCGCGCGGATGATGCAGGCTTCCAGCTTGCTGGCCACCGATGTGGTGGTTGTTTACATGCTCACCATGGCGCTGCTTTATGCGGTAACTGATTTCCTGTTCGGGTTTGTAAGAAAGCGCGTGCTGAGGTGGCAACCATGAGCGAAAAACATAGTGTTGCCAGCTTGGAGAATGTTGGCCTTTCGCATGATGGTGGGGCCAATTTTGTACTGCGCAATGTGAGCCTGACATTGGAGCAGGGGGAGTTTGTTGCGCTTTTAGGCCCATCTGGCGTGGGCAAATCCACACTGTTGCGCGTGTTTATGGGGCTCATGCAGCCTACAGAAGGCACAGTAGGTGGTTCGGCCTGCACAACGGATGCAGAGGAAACAGGCACCAAGCGGCGCAGGCGTGCCTTGGTGTTCCAGGATGCACGGCTGATGCCGTGGCGCTCTGTGCTGAAAAATGTAGAGTTCGGGCTGGAAGGCTTGGGCCTAACGCGTGAAGAAAAGCGCACACGCGCTATGGATGCTCTCAAGCTGGTGGGGTTGGAAGATGCTGCAGACCGGTGGCCCCGCCGTATGTCTGGCGGCCAGCGCCAGCGTGTGGGGGTTGCGCGTGCGTTTACGGTCAACCCTGATCTGCTGTTGATGGATGAGCCCTTTGGCGCGCTGGACCCTATTACACGCAGCAGCCTGCAAGAAGAACTCCAGCGTATCTGGCAGCAAACACATAAAACCGTGCTGTTTGTTACGCATGATATTGAGGAAGCCTTGCGCCTTGCTACACGTGTGGTGGTGCTGGCAGGTGGCCCACCAGCGGGCATTACGGGTGAAATTGCCATTACGATGGATGAACGAAACCCCGAAAGCACGGTTTTTAGAACCTATGCCGCCCGTTTACGGGCCATGATTGCAGGGGAAAAAGACCCCGGTGGCGCTCCATACTGGCGTTCTGCTGAAATTTAGTTGAAAAGCATATAAATAAACACAACACGGCATCCTTTGCGGGGTGTCGTGCGTTCACATGCAACAAAACGGGGAGACATCGCATGAGCGATGACAACACAAAGGATTACGCGCTGGAAGAAGGTATTGGCCGTGTTCAGGATGGTGCGGAAGGCTTGTTCAGCCAGCTCCCCAGTTATGATGAAATGAACCCGGGCAAGCGTTGCGCTGCAACAGAAGCAGTGAAAGATGTGGTGATTGACCGGCCATTCCTGATCCTGCCGGTTGTGGGGATTTTCAGCTTTATTGTTGGTGGCCTGCTGCGTCGGCGACGCTGAGGTTTTTTAATAGATGTCTTTCAGTCAGAAAAATTCTGCCTGAGAGTATGAAGGAGATGATTACATGCTGAAGCTGGCACTGTTTTTTCTGGTTATTTCCCTTATTGCAGGGCTGTTCGGTTTTGGCGGCATTTCCACTGCAGCTGCGGGAATGGCAAAAATCCTGTTCTTTATTGCAATTATTCTTTTTGTTGTTTTCCTGGTGGTGGCCTTGCTGGCTGGGCGCGCCATTACAAAATAACCGCTCCTGAATAATCAGAGCATGAAAAAACCCCCGGTCTGGAAAGGCCGGGGGTTTTTGTTTGTGCTGCAGAATGACGTAGACCCTAGTTTTTGTCCTTCTGAATAAACGAAGGCAGAAGCGGATTATCGGTTTGCATGGAATCTTTGCTGGGCAGGGAGGATGCATCCCACCCACCACCAAGCGCCTCAATGAGCGTCACGGAATCCAGAATACGGCTTTGCTGGATTTGCAGCGCCGTTTCCGCGTTGGAAAGGGCCGTTACTTCCGCCGTAATCACTGTGGTGTAAATCTGGGTGCCAGCCATGTACTGGTTGAAGGAAATCTGCACAGCCTTGTTGGCGGCTTCTACCGCAACAGCCTGCTGGTCGGCCTGGTCTGCCAGTACGCGCAGGTTGGCAAGCTGATCTTCCACCTGTTGCAGGGCGGTTAGCACTGTCTGGCGGTAGGCAGCTACGTAGTAATTATAATTGGTTTCGGCTTCACGCACGGCGGCAGTGCGTGCACCGCCTTCAAACAGGGTTTCCGTGGCGGAAGCACCAAGCGCCCAAATACGGTTGGCCACCTGCACCAGTGCCCCCACAGGGTCACCACTGTAGGAGTAACTGGCTGTCAGTTTTACGTCCGGGTAAAAGGCGGCAAGGGCTGCGCCAATCTGGGCGTTATATTCTTCCATCCTGCGTTCAGCGGCAGAAACATCAGGCCGGCGTTGCAAAAGTTCGGAGGGCACAGCAACGGGAATGGCCGGAATGTCCCGCGTAAGCGCACCATGTGGAATGGAAAGATCTGCCGGGGCCTTACCCATTAAAATGGCAATAGCGTGCTCATACCCAGCACGCGCGGCATCTGTTGCTGTGGCTTGGGCGCGGGTTTGTTCAAGCTGCGTTTTGGCCTGCATCAGGGTGGTGGGGTCGGCCGTGCCAGCGTCGTACTGGTTTTTGGTAATCTGGTAGGAGCGTTCGTAAAAATCTACGTTCTTTTGCAGCAAGTCGTGCAGGCTGTCCTGATACCGCAGGTTGAAATAGGCGGTGGCCAACTGCGCCTGATAGGAGAGCTTGGCATTGGCCAGATCCGCCGCAGAGGCCTGAGCCTCGGTCACCTGAGCTTGAATCTGGCGGCGGATAGCGCCCCACAAATCCAGATCCCACGATGCTGAAGCACCCATGGCATAGGTGTTTTCTGTGGTGTTGGAGGCAACGGAGGAGGTTGTATCTCCGTAATTGATAATCGTGCCCGATGAGCGTGACCCACGGCCAGAGCTCTGCCGGTTGAAGGAGAGGGCACCGCTTAAGGTCGGATACAGTTGTGCCCGGATGGCGTTAATGGCGGCGCGGGCATTGCGGTATCTGGCCTCATACTGCGCCACGTTCTGGTTGTTGATTTCAACCTGAGATTCAAGCTGGTTCAACAACGGGTCATTATACAGCGTCCACCACGCACCTTTGGGAATGGCCGCCAAACTGGGCTGCGCGTAGTTCCAGCCGGGAGCAGGTCGCAACTCCTTGAACTTGGGAGAGATAATGGCCGTGGGCCGCTTGTAATTGGGGCCAACCATGCACCCCATCAGCACCAGTGGCGCCATAAGGCTGGCAGCACGGCGGGACAGTTTTTTGTGTTTGAGCATCATGCTGGAAAAAGAAGGCGAAACCATCAGCTATCCTGCCGGGAGGTGCGAGAAAAGAAAGAGCGCAGGCGTATTTTCTGAACACGCAGCCGCCACGTATCAAGCGTAAGATAAATAACAGGGGTAGTGTAAAGCGTAAGGGCCTGACTGACGAGCAACCCACCCACAATGGCAATGCCCAACGGGTGGCGCAGTTCTGCCCCATAGCCATTGGTGATCATAAGCGGCGCCGCCCCCAGTGCTGCGGCAGCGGATGTCATGATAATGGGGCGGAAGCGCAGCAGGCAGGCTGTACGAATGGCCTCAAGTGAAGACATGCCATGTTCGCGTTCTGCCACAAGGGCAAAGTCCACCAGCATGATGGCGTTTTTCTTCACAATGCCAATCAGCAGGATCACCCCGATCATGGCGATGAGCGAGAACTCTTCCCCAGCCAGTTGCAGCGCCAGCAGCGCGCCCACACCTGCAGAAGGCAGGGTGGAAAGAATGGTGAGCGGGTGCAGGTAGCTTTCGTACAGAATGCCCAGCACAATATACACGGCGCATAGGGCTGCCAGTATCAGCAGGGGCTCATCATTCACGGCTTTCTGGAACTGTGCGGCATTCCCCGCAAAGCTGCCGTGGATGGTGGAAGGCATGTGCAGCGTAACCTGAGCCGCATTGATAATCTGCGTTGCCGTGCTGAGTGAAACCCCTTTGGCCAGATTGAAGGAAATGGTGGAAGCCACCGCCATACCCTGATGGTTGACCGAAAGGGGCGTGCGTGTCTGCACAATTTGCGAAACCAGGGTAAGCGGCACCATGCTTTCTGAGGATGTGCTGACGGCAGACCCGTTAGAAGCCCCGGCCCCCCCAGCCAGTGCGTTGGCAATCTGGTTTTTGAAGGATTCCGAACTCAGCGAGGATGCTGAACTGTTGCCGGCTGCATCCAGCCCGGTCGTGTTGCGCACACGTATGGTGTTGGATTGTGTGCCACCACCAGCAGTGCCGCCCGCCACACTCACCCATACCTGCATCAGGCTATGGGGGTTGGACCACAGCACCGGATCGGCTTCCATAACCACACGATACTGATTGAGCCTGTTGTAAATGACAGAGGCCGCACGCTGGCCGAAGGCATCATACAGCGTGTTGGAAAGCAGCTGCGGCGTGATGCTGACACGTGCGGAGGTATCGCGGTCTATATCCACGCTCATGGCGGAACCGCCTTGCTGCACGTCGGATGAAAGATCTGTCAGTTCCGTATGATGGCGGAGCTCGCTCAGCAGTTTTTCAGTCCACGTATAAAGCTCGGAGGCGTTTTCACCCTCCAATGTATATTGGTAGGAGGCATTGCTCTGCCGGGCACCTGCACGTACGGCGCCGGGTTCCATCAGGAAGAAATCAGCCCCCACCAGCTTGCTCAGCCGCTTGCTGATACGGTTGATAAGGTCTGTTGGTGTATCAGAACGCTTGCTTTTGTCCTGCAACTGCAGGAACAGATTGGCTTGGTTGGATGAACCACGCCCGCCGATAAAGGAGGAAACACTCTGCACCTCTGGCTCTGCCAGAATAGCCTTTTGCACGTCAGCCAGCTTTTTGCTGAGTGCGCCAAAAGAGATAGACTGATCGCCCTGTAAATGCCCCATGAGCAGGCCCGTATCTTCCACCGGGAAGAAGCCTTTGGGCATAAGGATAAACAGCGCCACAATGAGCACCAGCGTAAAAGGCAGGCTCAGCAGCACCAGCTTGTTATGCCGCAGCGCTACATCCAGTGAATGTGCATATCCTGCCTGCAGTTTATCCAGCGCATGCGTAATGCGTGCCGCCACGCGGGCAGAAAGCGGAGGGTGTTCCTGTGTTTCAACCGCCGGAGCACGTGGGGCCAGCAGGTAAGCGGCCATCATGGGCGTAAGGGTAAGAGACAGCACCATGGAAATAATGATGGTGATGCTGACCGTCATGGCGAATTCGTGGAATAACCGGCCCGCAAGGCCACCCATCAGCAGAATGGGCAGAAAAACCGCAATCAGCGAAATGGAAATGGAGAAAACGGTAAACGCCACCTCGCCACTGCCTTTTATGGCAGCCTCACGCGGGGGAAGGCCTTGTTCTATGTAGCGGGCAATGTTTTCGACCACCACAATGGCATCATCCACCACAAAGCCGGTGGAAACCGTAAGCGCCATAAGGGACATGTTGTCCAGCGAATAGCCAAACAGCGCCATCACCCCAAACGTGGCCACAATGGAGGCTGGCACCACAATGGCGGGAATAAGCGTCATTCTGACAGAGTGCAGGAACAGCAGCACCATCAGCACAACCAGCACCACGGAAATAACCAGCGTAAGCTGTGTATCCGCCAAAGAGGCACGGATGGTAAGGGAACGATCAAGCCCCACATGCAAATCCACCCCACCGGGCAGGGCGGCCTTGAGCATGGGCAGTTTGGCGTTGATCTGATCCACCGTATGGATCACGTTGGCCCCAGCTTGTGGGAACACAACGGCAATAACGGAGTCCTGCCCGTTGTAATAGCCGGCGTTGCGCAGGTCTTCCACGCTGTCACGCACTTGGGCAATATCTGCCAACCGCACGGGCCGGTTATTGCGCCATGCAATAATCAGATCCCGATAATCCTGCGCCTTGCTGACCTGATCATTCGTATCCAGCGTAAAGCGCATGCCGCCTTGGTCAATAATACCTTTGGGGGTATGGGCATTGGCTGAGGCCAAGGCTGCGCGTACGTCTTCAAAGCTGATGCCATAACGGTAAAGTGGCAAAGGGTTTATTTCTGCACGGATAGCCGGTAGTGCGCTCCCGCTGATTTCTACCTGCCCAACCCCTGCCACGGAGGAAAGATGCTGCACCAGCACGTTGGTGGCGTAATCATAAAGCTGCGGGCGCGTATGTGTATCTGATGTCAGGGTTAAAATCAGAATGGGCGCGCCGTTGGGGTTGGCTTTACGGTACGTTGGGTTTTGCCGCAGTGAGGAAGGCATATCCGCATGGGCGGCCTGAAGGGCGGCCTCCACATCTCGCGCAGCGCCGTTGATATCGCGCGAGAGGGAAAATTGCAGCATGATGCGCGTGGTGTTTTGTGAGGACTGTGACGTCATTTCCGTCACATCCGCAATCTGGCCCAGATGCCGTTCCAGCGGGGCCGCTACGGAGCTGGCAATTTCTTCCGGGCTGCCACCGGCCTGCGTAGCCTGCACCATAATAACCGGAAAATCCACATTCGGCAGGTCAGATACCGGCAATGTGCGGTAGCCCAGAATGCCCCCCAGCAACATGGCCACCGTAAGCAGAATGGTGGCCACGGGCCGGTCAATAAACAGCCGGCTTATGCTCATGGCGCGGAATGTCCATCAGCCGGAGGTGGGGCAGAAGGCTGGTTGTGCCGATGCCGCATGGCATTGAACTTATGGGCCAGCGTATCCAGCGCCAGATAGATAACCGGCGTGGTGAACAGCGTAAGCAATTGGGAGAGTGCCAACCCGCCAATAATGCTCAGCCCCAGAGGGTAACGCAGTTCCGAACCCGTGCCGTGTGAGATTACCATAGGTACGGCGCCCAGCATGGCGGCAAGGGTTGTCATCAAAATAGGGCGGAAACGCAGTGTGGCGGCGGTGCGGATGGATTGCAGGGAGTCCATGCCATGCTCGCGCTCGGCTTCCAGCGCGAAGTCGATCATCATGATGGCGTTTTTCTTTACAATGCCAATCAGCAGCACAATGCCGATAATGCCCATAATATCCAGATCCACCCCCGCAATCATCAGCGTCAGCAGCGCACCAATGGCGGCGGAGGGCAGGGTGGACAGAATGGTAACCGGGTGCACAAAGCTTTCGTAAAGAATACCCAGCACGATGTACACGGCTATCAGCGCCGCTGCCACAAGGAACAGCTCGTTGCTGAGCGAGCCTTCAAACGCTGCCGCCGTGCCTTGGAATGATGTCTGGAAAGCAGAGGGCAGCCCTATTTCCTTTTCCACCTTGCGGATGGCGGCCGTGGCATCCCCCAGCGCGTAACCATCGCTCAGATTGAAGGAAATGGTGGTGGCGGGGAACTGCCCAAAATGCGTAAGCAACAGGGGCGCTGTTTCCTGCGTAACGGTGGTAACGGCAGCCAGCGGCACCAACCCGGAGGTGGGCGAACGTGTGGGGCCAGAAACACTTTCCCCCGAATTGCCGCTAATACCCGGCAGGTAAAGCTGGGAGAGTGAGGTAAGGTTGGTCTGGAACCGAGGATCCGCTTCCAGAATAACGCGATACTGGTTGGACTGCGTATAGATGGTGGAAATCTGCCGCTGGCCAAAGCTGTCATACAGCACGTTATCAACGGTTTGCGGCGTGATGGAATAGCGCGCCCCGGTGGCTCTATCCAGCGTTACCTTTGCCACCAGCCCAGATGCCTGCAAATCCGATGTTACATCAGAAAGCGCAGGTTCCTGCTTCAGGCGGTCCAGCAGCTTTGGCACCCATATTTTAAAGGCGCTGTATTCCGGGTTTTCCAACAAAAACTGGTATTGCGTAGCCGTAACCGTTGTATCCAGAGAAAGGTCCTGAATAGGCTGCATATACAGTTTGATACCCGCTACCTGTGCGGTTTCATCTGCCAGCCGGCGGGCAATCTGTGCCGCAGTGCTTGTGCGATCATCATGCGGTTTGAGGTTGATGAGGAACCGGCCCTGATTGAGTGTTGCGTTCTGCCCATCTACCCCGACAAAGGAGGAGAGCGAGACCACATCCGGGTCCTTCAGCAGCACTTTGGCCAGTTCCTGCTGATGCTGCTTCATGCTCTCGAAAGAGATGGTTTGTGAGGCAACGGAGATGCCCTGAATAACCCCCGTATCCTGCGCGGGGAAAAACCCTTTGGGGATAACCCATGCCAGCACGCCCGTAAGCACTAGCGTACCTACAGCCACGCACAGAGTGAGCACGCGGTGGGCCAGCACCACATCCAGCATGCGGTCATACCCGGCAATCAGCTTTTCCGTATAGTCTTCCATCCGGGCAGACCAGCGCTGGAATGCCGTAGTGGCAGACCCGGCATCATGCACACGTTCGGAAAGAATGCGCGCACACATCATCGGCACCAGCGTAAGCGAGACCACGGCAGACAGAATAATGGTAACAGCCAGCGTAAGCGCAAATTCATGGAACAGGCGGCCCACCACATCGCCCATGAACAGCAGCGGAATCAGCACTGCAATGAGCGAGATTGTGAGCGAGATAATGGTAAAGCCAATTTCCCCGGCCCCTTTCAGGGCGGCTGTCATCCGGTCTTCTCCTGCTTCCACGTAGCGGGAGATGTTCTCAATCATGACAATGGCATCATCCACCACAAAGCCGGTGGCGATGGTCAGCGCCATGAGGGACAGATTATCCAGCGAGAAATCGAGCAGATACATCACCGCCAGCGTGCCGATAATGGAAAGCGGCACAGACAGGCTGGGAATAATGGTGGCGGGGATATTGCGCAGGAATACAAAAATAACCGCCACAACCAGCGCAAGGGACAAAAACAGTTCACCCTGCACATCGGAAACAGAGGCGCGGATGGTGGTTGTGCGGTCTGTTAACGGGGTAATATCAATGCCCGGAGGCAGCGTTTCCCGCAGAGCAGGCAGGGTAGCCTTTACGTTGTCCACCACAGAAATCACGTTGGCGCCGGGCTGGCGCTGCACGTTCATAATGAGTGCAGGTGTCAGGTTGGACCACGCCGCAAGCTGCGTGTTTTCTGCGCCCACAACCACTGTTGCCACATCACGCAGGCGAATGGGGCCGTTGTTCTGATAGGCGATAACCTGATTAAGCAGCACATCTGCGCTGGTAATCTGCCCATCCACCTGCAACGTGGCGGCCTTTTGCGGGCCATCAAACGTACCGGTGGGGGAGTTTACGTTCACGTTGCCAATGGTGGTGCGCAACGTGTCCAGATCCATGCCGTAGGAGGTCAGCTTGGGTATGTTCACGCGCACCCGAATGGCCTTGCGGTTACCACCAGAAAGCGTCACAAGCCCCACGCCGGAAATCTGGCTGATCTTTTGCGCCAGACGGGTATCCACGTAGTCTTCCACTTCGGGCAGTGGAATGGTGGAGGATGTAATGCCCAGCGTAAGCACAGGCGTATCTGCCGGGTTTACCTTGGCGTAAACCGGAGGGGCTGGCAGATCTGTTGGCAGCAGAGAGTTGGCCTGGTTGATGGCTGCCTGAACTTCCTGCTCCGCCACATCCATGGAGGTATCAAGCGCAAAGCGCAGGGTAATAACCGATGCCCCACCAGATGAGCGTGATGTCATCTGGTCCAGCCCCGGCATCTGGCCGAACTGGGTTTCCAGCGGTGCGGTAACGGAGGTGGACATCACATCCGGCCCGGCGCCGGGGTAGAATGTTTCAACCGTAATGGTTGGGTAATCTACCTGAGGCAGGGCGGAAACGGGCAGAAAATGGTAGCCCAGCAGGCCAGCCATAAAAATGGCCAGCATAAGCAGAGTAGTGGCAACCGGCCTGCGAATAAAAAGGGCTGATGGGTTCACTTTGCCGCGTGATCCGATGCTGGAGTGGTTTGTGCAGGAATGGTGACTTTAATGCCGGCGCGCAGATGGTCTGTGCCATCTGTTACCACTCTGTCACCATCCTTTAGGCCGGTAGGCACAACAATGTTGTTGCCATCCGATGTGCCGGTGGTAACGGGCCGCACCTCAACAGTGTTATCGGCCTTTACAACGTAAACAAACTGGCCGGTGGGGCCGGTTTGCACTGCTGTGGTGGGCAGCAGCAGCACGTTATTAAGTGTTTTGACCAACAGGCGCGCATTTACAAACTGGTTGGGGAACAGATGCTCATCCGTATTGGGGAAGATGGCACGCAGGCGCACGGTGCCGGTGGAGGTATCTATCTCACTATCCAACGTGCTGACGGTGCCATCGGCAATTTTTTGCGTGTTGGAACTGTTCCATGCCTCTACAGGAAGAGACTTCTGGGTGCGTAGCTCTTCCGCCACTTCCGGCAGCTGGTCCTGCGGCAGTGTGAAGATAACGGAAATAGGCTGCATCTGCGTGAGAATGGCTAAGCCGCCAGATTGGCCCGCTGTAACGTAGTTGCCCTTATCCACGGCGCGGATGCCAATCCGGCCATCTACAGGCGCAATAATATGGCAGTAGGTGATCTGGAGCTTCTGGTTATCCACCAGTGCCTGATCGGATTTTACTGTGCCTTCCAGCTGCTGCACAACAAACTGCTGATCCTTGGCCGTTTTGGCATCAATACTATCTTGCCGGATCAGGCGCTGGTAACGCGCGCTATCTACACGGGCCTGTGCAAGCTGGGCCTTGTCTGCTGCAAGCTGGCCTTCATATTGGGCCAGCAGCACCTCATAGGGGCGGGTGTCTATCAGTGCCAGCAGATCGCCTTTGTGTACGTGCTGCCCTTCCGTAAACAGCACGTTCATCAGGTAGCCTTCCACGCGGGTCTGCACCGTTACGTTGGTAATGGGGACCACCGTGCCCAGTTCTGTAAACACCACGGGCATGGAACCACTATGCACCGTTTGCACGGCCACGGGCTGCGCTTGCGATGCATCCGCAGTGTGGTGTTTGCCTTTTTTATGCGTTCCGCTGCTGGTATCTCCGTGCGGGCGCAGGAACGCAAAGGCCAGTACGCACGCACCTGCCAGAGCTATGCCTGCAAGTAACATCCGTTTTTTACGGGGAGGGCGCGGAGATGGTGAAGACGGAGAAGCGGGAGAGGCTGGCTGATGTTCATCCATGTGGCGCGCTGCGTATTACCTGAAAATAAGGAGTGTTGGTTCAGACAGGAAAATAAAGGCCAGAATAAGGTTTTATAATCCATCTGAAGGAATTGATATGTGCCGGAAAGCAGAAAATCCTGCTTTCACCGTAAAACGTACCACATGGATATGGGAAGGGCTTGTTACGTTTTTTTAGTGCTTGTTGCCGCTCATGGAGGCCCCGGCAGAAGGCGCAAGGCGTGCCGCAAAAGGCACCGCCAGCAGAGATACAGCCCCAGTTACCAGAAAGCCGGCGGAAAAATCACCCAAAGTGGGTGTGGTGTGGCCATATATTTGCCCCAGCACCGTAAGCGTGCCCGCAGCAATACATATGCCAGCAGAAAGCATGATCTGCTGCATGGTGGAATACAGGCTGGTTGCCGCACTCATGTTGCTTGCGGGCACATCAGCGTAGGCAATGGTGTTGTAAGCGGAAAACTGGATAGCTTGTGCAGCGCCCGCACATGCCAGGATAAGTGAGAAAAGCCACAACGCATGCGGCAGCCGAAAGCTGGCCACCAATGTAAAAACAACAGCCGCAGAAACACCATTAAACATAAGCACTCTGCGAAAGCCCCAGCGTTTGAGAATGGCTGGCACAAAGGGGCGCGTTAGTAATGCCCCAATAGGCGCTGTAAATGTGACCAACCCGCTTTGTGCGGCATTCAGCCCCATACCGATTTGCAGGAAAGACGGCATAAGAAAAGGCAGGGACCCAACAGCCACGCGTGAGGCCGCGCCCGCAAAAACAGAAATCCGAAACGTGGGAATACGCATCAGCCGGAAGTCCAGCAATGGCGCGGGAATGCGAAAGGCGTGGATACAGTAAATGGCCATCAAAAGGCAGCCAGCCCCCAACATGGCCAAGCGCAAAGAGATAGAGCCTTCAGCGTGGCTGAACAGTTCTGCAAAAACAGAAAGCAGAGCCAACCCGCCACCGGCCAACACCATGCCTTTCAAATCAAACGGCGGGGGAGTGGGTTCATAAATTTGTGGAATGAAGCGCCATGTAAGCCCCAGCCCAACCAACCCGATGGGAATGTTGAGGTAAAAGTTCCACCGCCATGAAAACCACGTGGTGATAAACCCACCCACCACCGGGCCCAGCAAAGGGCCAAGCGTGGCGGGCAGCATCATCCATGTCATGGTGCGTACAAGCTGATCACGCGGTGTGCTGCGGATAATCACCAGCCGGCCTATGGGCACCATAAGGGCACCGCCAATACCTTGTAGCGCGCGCATGCAGGCCAGAAAGGGCAGGGAGTTTGCCTGCGCACAAAGCAGGGAACTGGTTACAAAAATGCAGATGGCCACCATCAGCACGGAGCGGCTGCCCAGTCTGTCTGCCAACGCGCCAGAAGCCGGTATGAAAATGGCCAGACCAATAATATACGATGTAAGTGCAACAGAGGTTGCAACTGTATCAACGTGTAAACTGTTAGCGATAGAAGGCAGAGCTGTTGCCAGAATGGTGCCATCAAGCTGTTCCATAAACATCATGGAGGCAACGATCAGGGCGGTGAACTGCGCTTTGGTCGGGCGTGGCATGCCTAGTCAGAAACGTGTTTTTGCGGTCTGATGCAACCTATGATCCTGCAAGCACTGTTTTGTTACGGCAAGCAGGCTGGCAGGATTGCACTCAAAGTTTAAGGAAAAAGTCATGGCTGAAGATAAAATCAAAAATGTTGAAAGCAAGGTTGAAGGCGCAGCAACAGATGCCAAAGGCCATGTGAAGGATGCCGTGGGCGGTCTGACAGGTAACATTGGCATGCAGGCTGAAGGCAAGTTCGATCAGTTTGCTGGCCACATGCAGCAGGATTTTGCAGACCTGTACGAAGAAGGTGAAGGCGTGCTGGAAAAGGCAGCCACCTTTGTGCGTGATAAACCCCTGCTTTCATTGGGTATTGTGTCTGCCATTGGCCTTGTTCTGGGCTGGCTGATCTTCCCCCGCCGCAAGCGTTCTTGAAAAATTAGTTTACCGGGACTCTTGCGCTCCTAGGTAAAAAAATGCTTCTCCTTCTCTGCGGAGTCGCAGTTGATGCGACTCGGTTAATTTAGCCGAGTCGCATCAAATGGATGGAAAGAGGGGCAATGCCGGACTTTACGCGGGAACAGCAACTGGGCGGCCGAGTGGCCGGGGTGGATGAAGTGGGCCGTGGCCCGCTGGCAGGCCCCGTGGTTGCTGCCGCAGTGGTGTTTGGCGCTGGTGTACCTGCTGATCTTGCCGCCGTTATTGATGATTCCAAAAAATTAAAACCAGCTGTGCGCGAAGCCATAGCGGAACGCCTGCCACAGGTGCCGGGTATTGAAATCGGCATTGGGGCGGCGTCCACTGCGGAAATCGATAAGCTGAACATCCACCATGCAGCCCATCTGGCCATGCAAAGGGCGGTAGGCCGCCTGCCGCGCCTGCCAGACCATGTGTTGGTGGATGGCAACAAGCTGCCGGATTTTGGCTGCGCGGCACAGGCCATTGTGGGCGGAGACAGGGTGAGCCTGTCTATTGCTGCGGCATCTATTGTGGCCAAGGTGGTGCGTGATCGCGCTATGGCCCGGCTGGATGCACGCTGGCCTGATTACGGCTGGGAGAAAAACGCGGGCTACGGCACGGCTGTTCATCGCAAGGCGCTGATCAGCGTGGGTATTACACCGCACCACAGAAAGACGTTCGGCACAGTGCGCCGGCAGCTAGAAGAACATTATTCGGCGGAGAAGCAGGTATGAGCGGCGCAAAATCAGCATCCATGGAACTCCCTCTTGATCAGATCCTCCGTGGTGAATGTGTGGAGACCATGCGCTCCCTGCCTTCTGGCTCTGTAGATTGCGTGTTTGCAGATCCGCCGTACAACCTTCAGCTGCGTGGGGAACTGCGCCGCCCGGATGATACGCTGGTGGATGGCGTGGATGATGATTGGGACAAATTCTCCGATCTGGAAGAATATGACCGCTTCACCCGTGCATGGTTGGCAGAAGCCCGCCGTGTGCTGCACAAGGATGGCACAATCTGGGTGATTGGCTCCTACCACAACATCTACCGCATTGGCGCCATTTTGCAGGATCTGGGTTTCTGGATTCTGAATGACATTGTGTGGCGTAAATCCAACCCCATGCCCAATTTCCGTGGTCGGCGCTTTACCAATGCGCATGAAACCCTCATCTGGGCCGCGCGTGGGCAGGATAGCCGCTACCGTTTTAACTATCAGGCCATGAAGGCCCTGAATGATGATGTGCAGATGCGCTCAGATTGGTATCTGCCTCTGTGCACAGGTAATGAACGCCTGCGGAATGAACACGGCCTGAAGCTGCATCCCACCCAAAAGCCGGAAAGCCTGCTGCACCGCGTGCTGCTGGCCTCCACCACGGTAAATGATGTTATTCTGGACCCATTCTCCGGCACGGGCACCACGGCTGCCATGGCACGCCGTTTGCGGCGGCACTTTATTGGTATTGAACGCCACCCGGATTACGTAGAAGCTGCCATGGCGCGTGTGGCTGCGGAAACACCGCTGGAAGCCGATGCCGTGCAGACCACACAGGACAAGCGCGAAGCCCCGCGTATTCCTTTTGGTTCATTGGTGGAGCAGGGTGTGATTGCCGCTGGCACAGTGGTGTGTGACAAAAAACGCCGTGTGCATGCCACAGTTTCACCCGATGGCACGCTGGTAAATGGCACCAAGCGCGGCTCTATTCACAAGCTGGGTGCGCAGCTTACAAACGCCCCATCCTGCAATGGCTGGACATTCTGGCATTTTGAACGGGCAGGGGAACTGTTGCAGCTTGATGTGCTGCGGCAGGAAACACTCCAGAAAACAGCGCAGGCCTAACTGCGCTTCTTTCTGACGCTCAAGAAAATACTTTAAAAACAGATATAAAAAGGCAGCTTTTTTAGCTGCCACCAAAGCCCAAAAAGCCAACAGAAGGCTGCGCGGTGCCGCCGGTGCTATCGTAACGCCGTTCTTGAATGCGCTTCTGTTCTTCTTGTTCATAACGGGCATTGTTGATGCCGCCAGAAACAACAGGTTCCGCGCCCCCATCATCCATGCCGCCACCGTAAGAACGCGGATTATCAGCCGGCGTGCGGAGGGAAAGCAGCAGGAAGGTAATGGGGTTCCGGTTGAGGTCGATAGACATATCCAGTGGTGTCTGGCCCAGAATATTATGCCCGTTCAGATCTGCCCCACGGTTAATGGCATCTTTTGCAGCAGAAATGCTGCCACGGTTGATGGCATCAAACAGAGCCGCTGTGGGTTCCACATCCTTGTTGGATTTATCCCCGTCATCTTCATCCAAACCTGATGCACCGGGAATATTGGTGGGCGGAGCGGCCCGTTTGGCAGCCTGTGCGTCTTCCGCCTTTTTGGCGTCTTCAGCTGCGGCTGCTTCATCGCCCCCTTGTGCCTGCGCCCAGACAGGAGAGGTGGCAAAGCAGGCAAAACTGCCCATAAGCATGGCAGAAGAAGCAAGGCGGCAGAAACGGGTCATTGTCTGTCCATCATTACACGTATGCGTCATGCTATCACACCGTATAATGGTGCGAAAGTGGAGAGACCGCACACCTCACTCTTTCCCTGCTGGTATCAATTCCGGCCTTCACGCCACCATCCAGCAAAAAGGAAGGTGAAGGATAGCAGCAGCATGCTCCATGTTGGCAATAACGGCTCTGCGCTTTTACCCGTAACAATATGGGCACCACGCTGCGGAAAGGCCAGCCAATCTGCGCCGTGCAGAGTGGTAGATTCTGCCATCCGAATGGTTGGTATGGCCAGATGCCCCGGCGCACCCAGCCAGAACACCCCTCCGCCCGATTGTTGCGCCATAGGTGCCAGCTTGGTGGCCGTGGCCCGTAAATCCGTCATTTCACGGATATCGCTTTGCACAGGGGCTGCGTAGGCGGTGTGCGCACCATCCGTTATCTGCCAAATGCCTGTTTCGTTTGCAGGCAAGGTTGCCGTTTGGCTGCCATCCTGCGGGGCGGCATGCAGGTGTAGCGTTGTATGTGTGCCCGAAGGTGCCGTAACGGTTACATCAGGTGGTGTGGCTTCGGTGCTGATGCTGTGGCGTGTTACGGTTAACACGTTGTCGGTAATGCTGGCGGCCAGTTGTTCTTCTTCCAGCTCTGGCTCTTTCATGAGCCAATGGGAAATCCGGCGCAGCAATTCCGCCTGCGGTCCGCCGCCACCTTCCCCGCGAGACCAAAGCCAGATCTGGTCAGAAAGCAGGAGGGCCACACGGCCCTGATCCACCCGGTCCAACACCAGCAGGGGGGCGGCATCTGGCCCGCTCATCAGCACTTCACCATGTGTGCTGTCTGGCTTGAGGGCGCGGTACCATGGGCCCCATGCACCGGCAACGGTTGTTGTGCTATCCGGCACATTTGCATCTGGCGCGCCAGAGAGAGCCGCCGTTACAGGGTGTTGGCGGCCCTGAGCCGTTAACCGGGGGCGGAACTGGTGTTCCACCATACCAGTTTCCAGTGGTACATGTGCGGGCAGCACATCGCCCACAGGGGTTTCCTGAAGTGATCCGGAGCCTACAAACTCCGGCCCGGCTGTTAGCAACAATCCGCCACCACGGCGCACAAAATTGGCAATGTTTTCCAAATAGCTGTGTGGCAGAATACTACGGTTTTCAAAACCATCCAGAATAATCAGGTCAAACTGGTTGATCTTGTCCTGAAACAGTTCCTTTACGGGAAAAGCAATCAAAGCCAGATCAGATAGCGGCGTGCCATCATCTTTTTCTGGTGGGCGCAAAATGGTGAAGTGAATGAGATCCACCGCAGGGTCGGCTTTCAGCAGCCTACGCCAGACACGTTCCCCTTGGTTGGGTGTGCCTGAAATCAGCAAAACCCGCAGCCTGTCCCGAATGCCCATAATATGGGTGATGCTCTGATTATTCAGTTGTGAGACTTCCCCCTCTAAAGGAGAAACCGAAAGACTGATGAGCATCTGCCCCGGTCGGGCAACGGGAATACTGATATCCTGCGGCGTGCCTGTAACAACAGGAATAACCACAGGTTCTTCCCCATTTACACGCAGGGTCAGTTCTGCTGGCGTGCCAGCGTGCGTGTTGGGGCCGGAATCTTCGGCCAATACGCGCAAATGTGCAGGTTGTCCGGCAATAGCGTAGGGCGGTGCTTCCAGTATCTGGAGCTTACGGTCTGTTTCCTCACCTTTGGCAGTCAGCACCACATGCAGGGGCAGGGTGGTTTGTTCCCCCGTAGCGGTGCGCGGGCGCAGGCGATCAGGCAGGTTGGCCGGAACATCAGCTACCTGACCGTCTGTAACCATCATGGCCCCAGCAAGCTGATCGGGCGGGATATCTGCTGCGGCCTGATCTAATGCTTCAAACAGGCGTGTGCCATCGTGCCCGTTCTGGCGCACTGTAATGGTGCGGATATTCAGCCCATCCACCTGCATATGCGCCAATGCATCCGCAGCCTGCCGGGCAATAGCCGCCCGCTGCCCGATAGACATGGAGGGAGATTGATCTACCAGCATCAGGGCGGTTTGGGGCAGGCTATGCCAGCTTTCGCGCAGGTGCTGCGGGCCCGCCAGCCAGAACAGAAGTGAGGCAAGTGCGGCCAGACGTAACAAGGCCCCGCGCGCGCCGTTATACAGGCTCCACGCACAAAGAAGCACGCCCGCAATGCCAAGCAGAGCCAGCAGCCATAAAGGCAGCAGTGGCGCAAAACCGATAGATTGCATCAAACTGTTCATCATGGCCGGTCTTCCAGCCGTTTCAGAAGCATGGGCACGTGTACCTGGTCCGCCTTGTAGCTGCCGGTAAGCGCGTAAATGACAATATTCAGCCCAAAGCGATAGGCCAGCACACGCTGCTCCGCCCCACCGGGAATAACCGCAAAGGGCGTGTTGCCAGATGGATCAACCGCCCACGCATGTGCCCAATCTGCCGAGCCGATAATGATGGGGCTGACTTCATCATTCCCCGCATCACCTTCACGCGCCACCCATATGGGCTGGCCAGCATAGCGGCCCGGAAAATCATGCAGCAGGTAAAAGGTATGTGCCAGCAGGTGATGGTCATTCATGGTCACAAGTGGTGGCACTGTCAGCCCTGTTGTGGCACGGCGCAGGGCGGCGCGTGTGCCCGGGGCATCGCCGGCAAAGCTGGCATCATCTGAGGTGCTGTCTGGTGTGTCCTGCCCTTGGGTATCAATCAGCAAAATACCACCATGCGCCATAAAGCGGTTGAGTGCGGCTATCATGGCGGGGGAGGCATGGGCATCTGGCGTAATGGGCCAGTATAGCAATGGGTAATACGCCAGATCATCCGTTTCGGGGTGCACGCCATCGGGGTGGCCCAGCACGGCAGATGTGCGGGCATTGGTGAAATCTGCCAGTCCCTGAAGCCCTTGGCGGGAGGCCTCATCTACATCTGCATGCCCCGTTAAAACATAGGCCAGACGTGTTTCAAGTGCCGCTCCGGGCACGGAGGGCGTAGCTTGCGGTGCAGGGGCAGGTGGCTGTGTATCTGCTGCATGGGCAGGAGCAGCCATACCAAGCAGCATGCCCCCCATAACCATGGTGGCCACGTTGGTGCGTTTGGGAGCCAAAAATCCCTTACGCATCAGTAGTGCCAAAGCACCATCAAGCAACAACAGAACAAGAGCAGCCAGAAGGCAGAAGCGCCCAAGCGGCACATCCGGCTGTTGGCCTGCGAGGTCTGTAATAACCCCCACAGCACTTTCAGAATGCAGCGCGGCAATATGATCTGCTGCATTCAAGGCGTGGCGGCCAGAACCGGGGCCATACAGGCCGGGTGGGTGCGCGGGGGATACATCCGTGGTGGCAAAGGCAGAGGCTTTCAGGCCACGAGCATATGGTGGTGGAGGGCCAGCAACGCCTGCGCCATCAAGCGTAAGGGCTGGCTGCAATATGGCATCATCCGCAGGTACGCTCACGCCGTTTGCATGGTCTGTCAGCCGTTGCAGCATGGAGACAAATAACCCGGAAAGCGGCAGGTTAGACCAATCCGTGGTGCTGCTGACATGGAACAGTACAATCTCTCCCTTGCCCAACGTTGTGTGCGTTACCAGTGGCGTGCCATCTGCCAGCCGGGCCCATGTATGTTCGGTCAGGGTAGCGGAGGGACGGGCCAGAACCTGCCGTGAGACCGTAACATCATTGGGGGGCACCAACCCGGCAAAGGGAGAGGTTGCATCAAACTGGGCAAGTTTTTGTGGCGTGCCCCATGTCATGGAACCGCCAAGTTGGCGTGCGCCATCCAGCAAGGCAACGGGCAGCAGGTCTTGCGTAGGTGGGTGGGTGTTTTCGCTTTCTGCGGTTTCAGCAGCTTCATCATGCTGGGCGCCAGCAAGGGCTGGGCCAGCAAAGCGGATAAGCGTGCCGCCATTTTTCACCCATTCGCGCACTTTTTCCCGTGTTTCCGGGTCTGCCAACGTGCCATCTGGCGCGATTAAAACAGAAAGTGGGCGGCTTAAAAGAGCTGCTGGCGTGCCTTCATGCAATTCGGCAGAAGGTGCAAGGGCGCGGCGCAGATAGAACAAAGACCCCACCAAAGGTGTATCTGCGCCACCAGAAGCCAGAAGGCCGACCGGATGCAGGCGGCTGCTTTCATCCATCAGCACCGTGGTGGCAGCACTGGCCGTGCCCGCAAGTGTAAGTGTGTCTATACGGTTACGCACGGCTGCTGGCAGGTTTACCGAAATATCGGCATAGGCGGATTGTGCGGGCAGGGTTACGGGCACAACAGCCAGCGTGCCACCATCTTGCGTGTGTGCAACAACGTTAAAGGCGCGTGGAGCCGCCGTTGGCATTGCCACCAAGCGGGCCATGACGTTACTGCCTTTATCGGCCATTGGCACCAAAGCCACAGCATTTTGGTGTGGAAAGCGCACTTCGCGCACATGGCCTAAACTTTGCAGTGCGTGCGTAAAGGCATTATCGCCGGGGGTGGCTATGCCATCCGCCAGATACAGAACGCTGCCAAATGTCTGTGCTGTCAGATGTTCCAGTGTATGAGCGGAAGCTGATCGATCCACTTGCCAAGGTTCGGGCCGCAGCGCGTTCAAGTGCTGCCGCACCTGTGCAACAGGCAGAGGGGCGAGGTTTTCTGCAACCGCTGTTTCTGCTTCTGGTGCGGTTGTCAGCAACAGCACAGGGCGTTTGGCGCGCTCGGCATCATCCAGAAGGTTTTGTGCAGCAGCTAGCCGTTCGTTCCAGTCTGCGGCGCTGAACATACCGTTATCTATAACAAGCAGCACCGGGCCAGAGCCTTGCTGGGCGGCATTATGCCCCGGCAGCACAGGCCGGGCGAGGCCAAGCACCAACAAGGTAACGGCCAAAAGGCGCAACAGCAGCAACCAGAGCGGAGAGCGTGCGGCTTCGGTCTGGCGTGGTTTCAGGCTGGCCAGCAGTTTTACGGGCGGAAATGCCTGTTGGCGTGGGCGCGGCGGTGTTGCACGCACAAGCCACCACACCAGTGGCAGCGTAAGAAGCCCCAGCAGGGCAAGGGGAGCCAGAAATATCATACCCGGCGGCCCATCAGATTATGCAGGGCCAACAGTGTAGGTGTGGCTGGGGTATCTGTTACATGGCAAAGATAATCATGCCCAAGGCTTACGGCCATTTGTTCAATCTGGCCGCTGCGTGCTGATGCCAGATGGGTGTAATCTGCACGCAATGTTTGCACATGGGGCAGCTCTATGGGCGGTTCGCCTTCCAGCCCCGTAAATTCAACACGCCCTTCATAGGGGAGTGAAAGTTCGGCAGGGTCTGCAATATGCAGCACATGCGTACGCACACCACGGGCCGCGCATTGATGGAGCAGCCCACGCAGGGCGTCTGTTTCGCACAGCAGATCACTGGCCAGCAGCAAATGCGCGTGGCGCGGTAATGCGGCTGCGGCGGGTAGGGCATTTTTTTGCGGTGTGGATGCCTGAAACACCAAAGCCAATGCCAGACGTTCCAGCAGGCTGCCACCAGAAGGCAAATGCACCATGCCGGAGGAGGAAAGCAGGCGAATGCGCTCTCCTCCACGGGCAAGGGCTGCGGCCATTGCTAGCGTAAGCAGGATGGCGCTTTCCAACTTGGTGGGAATGTTGGCGCGGGATTGCCAGTTCATGGAACCTGAAAGATCACACCATAACAGAATGGTTTGCGCGCTTTCGGCTTCTGTTTCGCGCACATAGGCGTGGGTGCTGCGGGCAGATTGTCGCCAGTCTATGTGCGCGGCAGGTTCCCCCGGTTGGGCCGGGCGATATTGCCAGAAGGTATCGCCCCATCCCGCACGTTGTTGCGGGTGCTGCCCGGCGGCTAGCGTGGCGGCTGTGCGGTTGGCCTGCACAATCAGATCGGGCATGCGTGCCGCCAAAGCCTGCGCCTGTTGGGTAAGGGCAGCAGGTTGCCCGATGGCAACAAACGCATCTGCCTGCGTGGCAAAATGCGGTGCCTGTGTGGTGCCAGCCCTATTGCGGCGGAATGCGGCGGTAAGAAAAGATGGGCCGCGCAATGGCTTTAACCCAGCTGTTGCAGAAGGCGAGAGATTACATCCTGAATCTGCACACCTTCAGCACGGGCGGCAAAAGTCAGCGCCATACGGTGGGCCAGAACAGGCTGTGCCAGTGCCGCAACATCATCCAGACTGGGGGAAAGCCTGCCATCCAGCAAAGCACGCGCGCGGGTGGCCAGCATAAGCGTTTGGGCAGCACGTGGGCCGGGGCCCCATGCAATCTGTTCACGCAAGGTGGCATCCTGCGTGGTTTCTGGCCGGGCGTTGCGTACCAGATTGAGGATGGCATCCAGCACTTTTTCACCCACCGGAATGCGGCGCACCAGTGCCTGTGCTTCCAGCAGGCTTGCAGCGTCCATCAGGGTTTGAGGCTGTTCTGTTTGTGCGCCAGTGGTGGCCAGCAGCATCTGCCGTTCCGCTGCTTCATCGGGGAAGGAGAGCGAGATTTGCAGCATAAAGCGGTCAAGCTGCGCTTCTGGCAGCGGGTAGGTGCCTTCCTGCTCCATAGGGTTCTGGGTGGCCAGAACATGGAAGGGGCGCGGCAAGGGGTATTCCGTTCCGGCCACGCTTACGCGGTGTTCCTGCATGGCCTGCAACAGGGCAGACTGCGTGCGCGGGCTGGCGCGGTTAATTTCATCCGCCATCAGCAGTTGGCAAAACACGGGGCCGGGCACAAAGCGGAAGCTGCGATGGCCAGATGCATCTTCATCCAGAATTTCACTGCCCGTAATGTCGGAGGGCATAAGGTCTGGCGTAAACTGCACGCGGCGCGAATCAAGCCCCAGCACTGTTCCCAAAGTTGTGACCAGCAATGTCTTGCCCAAACCGGGTGCGCCCACCAAAAGCGTGTGCCCACCAGCCAGAATGGTGGCAAGTGTTTGGCGGATAACCTGTTTTTGGCCAAAAACAATGCGAGAGGTTTCCTGCTGCACGGCTTGCAGCCGTTCGCAGATACGGTCTGCCTCCCGCACTTCGGGAGGAGAGGAGGGCTGTTGCGCGGGCTGCGATGCGTCTGATGCGGTCATGGTTCCAGTGTGAAGCACATACGGGGCTTACATCAAGCGGGGTATCATCCCTATATCATCAGGATGACGGTATGGACACGTATTACAGGATGATAGGCCAGTGAAAGGCGAACACGCAGTGAGTGGCGACAGTCTTGCCTGTTCGGGGCATCAGGAAAGCCCGGAAAGAAAAAGGCATGACTTGGGATATCTGCCTTTTCTGGTGCGGCGTGATGGTGTGTGGCTTTATCGGGGCACGCCCATAAAGCGTAAGGCCATGCTGTGCATGTTTGGCTCCATGCTCACGCGGGATGAAAAAGGGGCATACCTGCTGCGCTCCCCTTTTGAGACCGGGTATATTGAGGTGGAAGACGTACCTTTTCTGGCGGTAGAGCTGGATTGGACGGGCTGTGGCAAAATGCAGCGCCTGTGTTTTCGTACCAATATGGA
Source organism: Acetobacter sp. AC2005 (assembly GCF_037901235.1). NCBI lineage: Bacteria > Pseudomonadati > Pseudomonadota > Alphaproteobacteria > Acetobacterales > Acetobacteraceae > Acetobacter > Acetobacter sp. AC2005. The sequence goes on along the minus strand of NZ_CP149625.1, from coordinate 274,644 downwards.
TGAAGTGGTGGTGGCCGGGCCGGAGCACCCGATTCGGACAGATTGGAACATGCCACCAGAAGCCTGCCCGGAGAGCTGCCCCCCTTACATTCGGCTGCGGGAAGGCGATAACCGGCACTTTCCGCTAGAGGCGCGTTTATCTCGCCCGGTGTGGTACGAACTGGCAGCTTTGGCAGAGCCGGGCATGTGCCAGGGTATTCCCTGCATGGGCGTTTGGAGCTGCGGCTGCTTTTTTCCGCTGGCCAAGCAAACATCCGGCACAGATTGCGACGCATGACCCCAACTTTATTGGACCGCTTGGAGCCTGCGCGCCTGCACGCGCTGGAGCAGATATGGGCCGTGCTGCCTGAAGCGCGTCTTGTCGGTGGTGTGGTGCGTGACCTGATGGTGGAGCGTCCCATTGCGGATGTTGATCTGGCAGTGCCTCAACCGCCCGAGGAGGTCATGCAGCGCCTGAAGGCGCAGGGTATGACAGTTGTGCCCACAGGGCTGGCGCATGGCACGGTCACGGCGGTGATCGATTCCGCGCCCTATGAAATCACAACCCTGCGGCGAGATGTGGAAACAGACGGACGCCACGCCGTGGTGTGCTGGACAGACAATTGGCAGGAAGATGCCGCGCGCCGTGATTTTACAATCAACGCCATGTCCTGTGACAGCACGGGCACTGTGCACGATTATTTTGGCGGCCAGCATGATCTGGCAGATGGAACTGTGCGCTTTGTAGGCGATGCCACGCTGCGGATACAGGAAGATGCCCTGCGTATTTTGCGTTTTTTTCGCTTCTGGGGGCGCTATGGGCGTGGGCAGGCAGATACACAGGCCATGCACGCCATTACCGTACAGGCAGAATTGCTGAACGGCCTGTCTGTTGAGCGTATATGGTCTGAACTCAAGCGTATTCTGGCTGGGCCGAAGGTGCTGGAAGTTGTGTATCTGATGCAGCAGGCCGATATTTTGCCTGTTCTGCTGCCAGAAGGTACGAATGTGCCTTTGTTTGCGCAGTTAATGGCGTGTCATCCGCCAGCAGATGCCCTGCTGCGGTTGGCAGCTTTGGTGCCAGAAAAAAGTGCGGATCTGGCGCGCCGCCTTAAATTCTCTCGCGCTGAAGCCGCGCGTCTGAAGGGCATGCAGGCTGAGCCCGTGCCTTTGCCCGATATGTCTGATGCGCAATTACGCCACTTATTGGCAGATACCTCGCCAGATATTTTGGCCGCACGCAGTTGGCTGTATCAGGCGCGGCATCCTGATGTTTTGGGCACAGAACTGCGGCAACGTTTGGCGCAGCTTGAAATACCTGTGTTCCCCCTAGCAGGGCGAGATCTGCTGGAGGCAGGTTGCCAGCCGGGGCCGCATGTTGGGCAGGTGCTGAAAGATGTGCGCAACTGGTGGCAACAGGGTGGGTGCACGGCGGATAAACAAGCCTGTTTGGCCCATGCGTTAAGGCAGGTGAAAGTGTTGCCATAATAAAACCATGCGCCAGCCTCTTACGTGAAAGGGTGGGAGGCTGTTAGAGAAGAGCGCATGACGTCACAAGCATCTGCTTCCTCTACCCGTTCGTCCCGTTCATCCCGCGATTTGTTGCCGGATGATACCCGCGTGCTTCTGAGGAGGTTATGGCGGGAGCAGGTGCGCCATTATCCCGGTAACCTTACGGCTGTTGTGCTGCTTACGGTGTTAACCGCCGGGCTTACGGCGCTGTATCCGCTGGTTATCCAGCGCGCGCTGGATATGTTTTCTAGCCACGATTCCCGCATTCTGTATCAGGTGCCGTTGCTGGTGGTGCTGATTACGGTTGCCAAATCCATTTCCCAATACGCGCAAACGCTGGCGTCTCAAGGGTTGGTGCTCAAGGTTATTCGTGGTTTGCAAAGCGAGATGTTCGCGCATCTGGTGCAGGCAGATATTACCGATGTAGAGCGCGAGGCTCCGGCCAAGCTGGCAGCCCGCTTTACCACGGATGCCGTTTCCATCCGTGAAGCCATGATCCGGGCCGTGAACTCGCTGGGTGATGTTGTGACCGTGGTGGGGCTGATTGCCTCCATGTTCTACATGGATTGGGAACTTAGCCTGATTGCCGGGCTGCTTTACCCTATTGCCGCAGTGCCTATTCAAAAACTGGGCAAGCGTGTGCGTCGCGCTTCTGGCGGCATGCAGGAACGGATTGGGGAAACAGCCGCATTTCTAACGGAAAGCTTCAGTCAGGCACGCACCGTACGTGTGTATCGGCTTGAACAGCGAGAGGAAGAGCGCGCTGCTATTTCTTTTGATCATCTGCATCAGGCCATGTTGCGCATTACAAGGGGACGTGCACGTGTTGACCCCTTGCTGGAAGCACTGGGTGGCTCAGCCGTGGCGGCCGTATTGGGTTTTGCAGGGTGGCGTGCGGCTATGGGTGGCGCCACGCTGGGAGATTTTTCCGGCTTTGTGGCGGCTTTGTTGCTGGCGGCGCGCCCTCTGCGTGCATTGGGGGCCTTGAATGCTGCCTTGCAGGAAGGTTTGGCCGGCCTTGTGCGCATTTTTGAAATTATTGATGAAAAACCCGCCGTGGCCGATAGCCCGAATGCTGTGCCTCTTTGCGCCGGGCAGGGTGATCTGGTTTTTGAAAACGTAGGTTTTGTTTACCCAGATGGGCGGGTTGGCCTTTCTGGCTTGAATTTTGAGGCTAAGCCCGGCTTTACTGTCGCTTTGGTGGGGCCATCCGGGGCAGGTAAGTCCACCGCACTTTCTCTGGTGCCGCGTCTGCATGATGTAACATCTGGCCGCATTTTGCTGGATGGGCAGGACTTGCGTGATCTCACGCTGGCCAGTCTGCGAGATGCCATTGCCTATGTTAGCCAAGACCCTTTGTTGTTTGATCTTTCTGTGCGCGACAATATTCTGATAGGCCGCCCCACAGCTACGGAAGAAGAAGTGCAGGCCGCAGCCAAGGCCGCAGCGGCTGAGAAGTTTATTCTGGCCTTGCCCGCAGGGTATGAAACCATAGTGGGGCCGGGTGGGCAGCGCCTTTCTGGCGGCCAAAGGCAGCGTGTGGCCTTGGCGCGCGCGCTGCTGCGCAACCCGCGCCTTCTGCTGCTGGATGAGGCCACAAGCGCGCTGGATAGTGAGAATGAAGCCGCCGTGCAGGATGCCTTGGCAACCTTGCGCCAGGGGCGCACCACGCTTGTTGTGGCTCATCGTCTTTCTACCGTGCGTTCGGCTGATCTGGTGGTGGTGATGCAGGAAGGGCATGCCGTGGAATGCGGAAACCATGATGAACTCATGGCGCAAAATGGCCTGTATGCGCGTCTGGTCAGAACGCAGGGGCTGGAACGCTAAGGCCCGCGCAGCAGATCAGACGTGTTAAACTGCGTCTTTTTTACAGCAAAACATTAAAAACCCAGGTTGCATATGTGCTGAATACCATGTGCGACTTGATGCCTGCCTGTGAACATGCCACAACTCTGACCGACCAGTTCGGTCAGAGAAAGAGTGACCGAAAAAGCAGGGTATGCGCCGTGCGTTTGAGATGGCAGGGAACAGTATGACAGACGACCACAACGACCAGTCTTCCGCAAATACCGGCGCACCAGCCAAGCCAGAAGAAAAGAAAAAAGAAAATCCCCGCCGCAAGATTATTCTCACTGGGGTTATTGCCGTACTGGCTGTAGGTGCCGGTGTGTACTGGTTTATGACTCGCAATGAAGTGGAAACGGATGACGCCTTTACCGCAGGGCGTGCCATTACCATTGCACCGCATGTGAGTGGGTATGTGACGGAACTGCTGGTGAACGATAACCAGTTTGTACGCAAAGGCCAGCTTTTGGCCCGCATAGACCCCCGAGACTGGAAAGCAGCGCGAGATCAGGCAGCCGCACAGGTTGAAAGTGCGCAGGCCTCCAAAAATGCCAGTGACATGATGCACATGGTGGCCATGCTGGAGTTTCCCGGTAAGCTGTTGCAGGCAAAAGGTCAGCTAGAAGCCGCCAAGGCGCAGGAATTTAAGGCGCAAACAGATTTCCGCCGCCAGCATGTGGTGGAACGTGCAGCAACTTCGCAGCAGGATATAGATTCCGCCCGCGCGGCGTTGGATGCCGCCAAGGCCCGCGTGATAGCCGCGCAGGGTGCCGTGCAGATGGCCATGCCCGTGCAGCCCAATATTCAGAACGCCGCCATCCAGATCAGTCAGGAAGAGGCCGCGGTTAAAACCGCGCAGGCCCGGCTGGAAACAGCAAACCTGAATCTGGAATGGACAGAAATTCGTGCCCCGCATGATGGCTGGATTTCTCAGCGTAATCTGGAGCAGGGCAATTACGTGCAGCAGGGGCAGAATATACTGTCCATTGTAGAGCCAGAAGTGTGGGTGGTGGCCAACTACAAGGAAACCCAGATTACCCGCATGAAGCCCGGCCAGAAGGTGGATATCAAGGTTGATGCCTATCCATCCCTCAAGGTGCATGGGCATATTGATTCATTGCAAAAAGGCACGGGCGCGCAGTTCAGTGCCTTCCCACCAGAAAACGCAACAGGCAACTACGTAAAAATCGTGCAGCGTGTGCCTGTTAAAATCCTGATTGATGATGGTCTGGACCCCAACCAGCCGCTGGCACTTGGTATGTCCGTAGTGCCTACTGTGCATGTTGATACAGAAGGCCATTCTGATGCCCCGCCGCGTGATGGGGCAGAACCTGCAACTCCGGCCCCGGCTGCGCAATGAGCACACAGGCCGAAGTAGCCCCCGGCGGGTGGAAGCCGAAGCATAACCCATGGACTGTCGCCTTTGTTGTTACCATGGCGGCGTTCATGGAAATTCTGGATACAACCATCGTGAACGTCTCCCTGCCGCATATCGCAGGGAGCCTATCCAGCACGTATGATGATGCGACGTGGACACTCACGGCCTATCTGGTAGCCAACGGGATTGTGCTGACAATTTCTGGTTGGCTCGGTAAGGTTTTTGGCCGCAAAAACTACTTTCTTATCTGTATTGTTATGTTCACCGTATCATCGTTTTTGTGTGGTACGGCTACCAGTCTTGCAGAACTGGTTATTTTTCGTCTGATGCAGGGCTTTTTTGGCGGAGGGCTTCAGCCCAATCAGCAATCCATTATTCTGGATAGCTTCCCGCCCGAAAAGCGTGCCGCAGCGTTTGGCCTTACCGCCATTGCAGCGGTTGTGGGGCCGGTTATTGGCCCAACGCTGGGTGGGTGGATTACCGATAACTTTTCATGGCGCTGGATTTTCTTCATCAACGTGCCATTCGGGTTTCTTACAACCGTTGGTGTGATGGCGCTGGTGGAAGATCCACCGTGGGCGCGTAAACAGAAAGCCCCGGTAGATGCCATTGGCATCAGCCTGATTACCATTGGTTTTGCCAGCCTTGAAGTGATGGTGGACCGTGGTGAGGATGCAGACTGGTTTGGCTCCACCTTCATTCGCATTATGGGCGTTCTGGCGTTTCTGGGCATTGGTGGTGCCATTTTGTGGCTGCTGCATGCCAAAAACCCGGCGGTGGATTTGCGCGTGTTCAAGGACCGCAACTTTGCGGTGGGCACAGCACTTATGGGGGCAATGGGCGCGCTGCTTTATGCGTCTGCCATTATTGTTCCGCAGTTTGCCCAGCAGGTTATGGGGTACACGGCCACAATTTCCGGTTTGCTGCTTTCTCCGGGCGGGATTGCCGTTATCTTCCTGATCCCGATTGTGGGTAAGTTGATGACGCTCATGCCTGTGCGCAATGTGATTGCACTGGGTTTTGGGCTTATGGGCATCGCTCTGTTCTGGTCTGCCCATTTGCTGCCATTGCTGGACTTCCACCACCTCATGCTGTTCCGCATGAGCCAGACAGCCTGTTTGGCCTTTCTGTTTGTGCCGCTTTCTACCATTGCGTATTCCACCATTCCCGAAAAGCTGAATGCAGATGCCTCGGCGCTGTTCAGTATGGCGCGTAACGTGTTGGGGTCTTTGGCTATTTCTGGTGCTACGGCACTGCTTACAGAGCGGCGGCAGGCGCATCAGTCCTACATGGTGCAGTGGATGACGCCGTACCATCAGCCGTATAATGATTATCTGGCACAGGCCAAAGGTGTTGCCACAGCCCACGGATACGCCCCTGGTGCCGCACAGGCTATTGCCCAGCATACCCTGTTTCAGGAATTTACCCGGCAGGTGGCCATGCTTTCTTACAACGAAGTGTTTATGATCTTGGGTATCGGCTCGTTTCTGTGCGTGCCGTTCTGCTTCCTGTTTTCTGCCATTACAGGCAGCGGCAAAACGACTGGCGCACACTAAAAAGCGCAGCAAAAAGCCAATAAAAAAGCTCCCTGACTATGGTTGGTCAGGGCGCTTTTTTATTGTGCGTTATGTTTATGCGCGGGGTTTTGCAAACTGTGCAAAATCCTGCACCAAGCGTTCATAAATCGGTTTTTTAAACCCGACATTCTGCTGCGGTAGGGTGGCAAGGTCTATCCATTGCCATGCGTCAAATTCTGCTGGGGTTTGGGCATCCAGCTGGATATCGGCATCTGTGCCCTCAAAAGCCAAGGCAAACCATTTTTGTGTCTGGCCCCGATACTTCCCACCCAATGCACGGCCTATAAGGTGCTGGGGCAGATCATACGTAATCCATTCTGGATGTTCGGCCAGAATACGCACTTTATCTGTGCCAATTTCTTCTGCCACTTCGCGCAGTACGGCTTTTTGGGGGTCTTCTCCGGCATCAATGCCGCCTTGGGGACATTGCCATGTGCCTTCGCTCAATGGGCCGCCAGCGCCGGGCATATCCGTGCGCCGGGCAATAAAAATGCGTCCATCAGCATGAAAGATCATGGCCCCCACATTAGGGCGATACGGAAGGGACGGAGAGCTTGCGTCTGTCATTGTTGCGGCTGGCCTTGCTGCTGCACACGTGGGTTGGAAAGGTTCACATGCATGCTGCCATCTGCGGCGGCTGGGCCGTAAGCAGACATATCTGGCGGCAGAACAATCTGGCTGACTGGCACCAACGCAATGCCCATGTCTTTGAGGTGCGGTAACCACGCACGCAGGCAGGCCATGGCCACAGGCCGCAATGGCCCCAAAATGCCAATGGCGCGCCCGTTCTGCCGTGCCATTTGCTGGAGTTTCAGCAACTGGATATCAATGTTGACAATATCCGTATCCGTGTTCACCACCACATCAGCAGTGGCGGTGCTGCTAGCCCCTTCGGTTTGTGTGCCGGGTGTGGCATCCAGATACAGCAGACCACGTTGGTCTATGGCCTTTACCAGAGATTTAAAGCTTTCAGATTGCGGGAAACTGCCACCATTCTGGCCTGCAAAGGCGTTGGTAACACCCACATAGCCCGCCAGATGAGAAAGCGCCCAGTTCAGATTATCCATGTTCTGCTGGGGTGAAAGCAACAACCCAAGTGCCTTGGGGCCGGCATCTGTGTTCTTGGTGGCGTTATCCTGAATGGGGAGAGAAAGCAGCGTTTCATGCCTGTGCTGGCGTGCGGCGTTCATCAATTCTTCAGGGTTGGCGGCATAAGGTGAAATGCCCAGAGAAACCGGGCCGGGCAGGGAGTTTATGGCTTCGGTTGTCAGGTCATCTGTCTGGTCTATGCCATCAATCAGCAATGCCACCATGGGGGTGCCGGGCGGCACATCCACCGCAGGGGCGGCATAAACCTTTTTGGGTGTGCGATCATGCGCACCCACTTTGGGGAGGGGAAAGCCCCCCGGCCCATTCTTGCTTTCCAGCAGATCAGCCTGCGGCCCCGGAATGGTGGTGCGCTGCGCGGGGGAGGATTGTTTGGCAGCAGAATCTGCCGAAACATCAATATCCTGCCCCTCAATGGAAAGGCCGGGCGGCCCCATAACCTGTAACCCAATGGCAAGCGCCACAGCGGCTGTGGCGCACCCGCCCCAAAAGCGGATAAAGGCGCGCCCGTTAGAGGGCAGTTGCTGCCAGAGCGATGGAGTGTGCATGGCCTTTCCCTTTCTCGCCCTTAGTGGTGCGTTGCACTATCCGTTTTGGCGGGTTGCTTGGCAGGTGGCAGAGATGCAGCCGGATCAGGAGAAGGCAGGCCAGCCATAAAGCGCACAATGCGCAGGCCTTCCTGAAGCTGGAAGTCTGTTGCGGGCTTGTCGTATTCAAACTCTGGCCAGTTTGCTGGCGGTTCGTTTGGAATATCCTTGGCAATGGCAGGCAGATCTGTGCGCGGTTGTGCTTTGGTCTGGTTGCCACCCTGATTTTTCAGAATATGTTCCAGATCAGCTTCGCGCAGGCTGAAGGCCGGGTCTTCCCGCGTTTCCTTCACCACAATATCGGGCGTGATGCCCAGCGCCTGAATGGAGCGGCCAGAAGGTGTATAGTAACGCGCGGTGGTTAGCCGCACGGCACCGTTACCCGGAATGGGGATAATGGACTGCACAGACCCCTTACCGAAGGAACGTGTGCCAACCAGCACTGCCCGGTGATGATCCTGCAACGCGCCGGAAACAATTTCGGAAGCAGAAGCGGAACCACCGTTAATCAGCACTACCAGCGGCAGGCCATCAGTAATGTCGGTGCCGTGGGCATCCCAACGCTGGCTATCTTTGGGGTTGCGTGAGCGGGTGGAAACAATCTCACCCGAGCGAATGAAGTTGGAAGAAACATCCACAGCCTGATCCAGCAGGCCGCCCGGATCATTCCGCAGATCCAGCACCAGCCCGGCCAGCTTGCCACCAGCCTGCTGTTTAAGGCTGTTATAAGCCTTCAGCAGTTCTTTTTCCGTGGTTTCGTTAAACTGTGCCACGCGGATATACCCCACCCGGTCATACAGCGCGGATTTGACCACATCGATATGAATCACTTCACGCGTTAGCGTCACCACAATTGGCTTGGGTGTTTTTTCGCGCACCAGTGTCAGGGTAATTTTGGTGTTGGCCTTGCCGCGCATTTTCTTCACGGCTTCGTCCAGCGGGGTGCCGTCAATCGGGTGGCCATCTACGGCAATAATGTAATCACCCGGCTTGATGCCAGCCCGAAAACCCGGTGTGCCATCAATGGGGGATAAAACGCGGATATGCCCATCCTGCTGCTGAAGTTCCAGACCAAGGCCGCCGAACTCGCCCTTCATCTGCACCATCATGTCATCATACTGTTTTTGCGTCATGTAGGAGCTGTGCGGGTCCAGCCCGCTCAACATGCCATTCAGCGCATTTGTAATCAGATCACGGTCTGAAACAGGCTCCACATACTGTTGGCGGATCATGTCCATAACCGTGCCAAACAGTGTGAGAAGCCGGTATGTTTCAGCGTGGTTTGTGGTGGGTGTGGCATCTGGCGCAGTGGCAGCCTGCGCGGGGGAAGCTACAAGGGCAGAGCCAGAAAAGTGGCCCGGATGAAAAGCCAGGGCAAGGCCGGTTAAGGCAGTGGCGCCGAACATCAGACCTGTGCGGAACTTCATGCGATCGTCTCTCCTGTCGCAGGGCTGTATGTGGCCCTTGCGTGTTCTTCCTGTCTTTTCAGCCAGCACAATAGGGGTGTGGCCAAGGTTTTACGCGCATAACCAGATGTTCTGGCGTTGATTGGGCAGAGTAACCTTTGTGCTCCTGCTTGGCAAAGTGCCAGCGTGTTTTCTGCCATTACAGAAACGGCGCGGGATTGATGGTTTTCTGCCCATGGCGCAACTGAATGAACAGTGTGCCAGAGCCTCCGGAACTGCCCATCTGTCCTATAGGTGCGCCCTTTGTCAAACTCTGGCCCATATCTACGGCCAGTCCGCTCAGGCCCGCCATGATAAAGCGGTAATGGCGGCCGCAATTCAGAATAAGCATTTGCCCATAGGTGCGGAACGGGGCTGCAAAATCCACAGTGCCAGCACAGGGCGCGCGCACGCTGGCGCCGGGGGGGGTGCGATACGTCATACCCGTAGCGGGACCAGATTCGGTGGCAGACCCCCAAGTGGAAATAAGCGTGCCCGCAACGGGCCGCAGGCCAGACCCGGCAGAGGGATGCTCTGCCAGCCCCGGCCCCTGTATTTTTACCATAGCGGCCATTTTGCGTCGTGCAGCTTCTGCCCGCGCGGCCTCATGCGCACGTTCTGCGGCAGCTATTTCCTTTTGCAGGGCAGATTCGGCCTGTGCCTGAAGGGCATCCAGTTTGGAAACAGCATCCTGCAAACTGGCCGCGCGTTGTGTGGCGGCCTGTAGCTGATGCGTGGTGTTCACGGCAGTGGCAGACGCCTGTTTTTGTGCTTCCCGCGCAAGGGCAGCTTGTTGGCGCACGGTATCGCGCTGGTGGCTTTGGGTTTGCTCAAGCTGGTTTAATTCAGCCAGCTTGTTTGTAAGCGTGGTATTTAATGCAGCCAGCCGAGCCTGACGGGCGCGCATGCCTTCGGCTTCCTGCTCCATCTGCCGGGAAAGCCCGCGCAAAACCAAAAAGCCGGTAATGGCATCACCCTGCGGCATGGGGGCAGCCAGCAAGGTATCTGATGGATAAAGGGAAAGACGTTCTGCCAAAGGCAGAATAGGGGCAAGCGCATGCGCATCCTGCACCAAGGCTGCCTGAAGAGATGCCTGCTCCTTTTTCACATCCGAAATCTGATCTTGCAGATCAGCAATTTGTTGTTCTGTGCTTTGAAGTTGCGATGTAGCACTTACTGTTGCAGCAGAAAGTGCAAGCGCACGGTTTTTGGCTTCTGCCGCTGCGGCCTGAGCTGCCTCATTCTGGCTGCGAGATTGCGCAACTGCGGCAGCTTGGCGCGCTTTTTCCTGCTCCATGGCCTCATGCTGTGCATGGGCCGCATTTACGGCAGCCTGTGCTTCGCGCACTGAACGATCGGACATAACGGAAGGTTCTGCGGCCGTTTTGCTTTTGCGCGCATGTGTGCTGCGGGCTTTGCTTTCCCGCGCAGGGGGTTTGGCCGCAGTTTGTATGGCATGATGTGCCGTGGCTGCTTTTTTATGATGTGTGGTTGCAGCCTGTAAGGGCATTGCTGGGTAGCCCGCCAGCAAAGCAGGGGCAGCAACCAGAAGCGCCGTATATCCGGCCAGTTTTCCCCAGTGGGAAGAAGGGCAGACAGGGGAAGAAAAAGGCCGGATACGTTTCATTCAGCGTTCAAGCAGGGAAGAACCCGTCATTTCCGCAGGTTTTGGTAGGTTGAGAAGAGCCAGCAGCGTGGGGGCAATATCTGCCAGCCTGCCGCCATCGCGCAGGGCAGATGCGCCCGAGCCATAGGCAATAAAGGGCACAAGGTTAAGCGTGTGTGATGTATGCGGGCCGCCGGTTTTGGGGTCTTTCATGGTTTCGCAGTTACCATGATCTGCCGTTACCAGCAGCGCGCCATGTTGTTCTGCTATGGCCTGCGCAATGCGGCCCAAACCGGTATCCACAGCTTCCACGGCCTTTACGGCAGCATCTAGCTTGCCAGTATGGCCGACCATATCCGGGTTGGCAAAGTTGAGAACAAGCAAGTCGTATTCACCACTTTTAATGGCCGCTACGGCTTTGCCCGTCAGTTCCGGGGCAGACATTTCCGGCTGAAGATCATAGGTGGCCACTTTGGGGGATGGTACCAGAATACGATCTTCCCCTTCAAACAGCATTTCGCGCCCACCGTTCATGAAGTAGGTGACGTGCGGGTATTTTTCCGTTTCCGCCATACGGATCTGCTTGAGGCCTGCGCGGGAGACAACTTCCCCCAACAGGTTTGTCAGTTCCTCTGGCGGGAACAGAATGGACATGCGTTTGGAAAGCGTATCGCTGTAATGTGTCATGGCCACAGCGGCGGCAAACTGCACAACCTTGCCGCGTGCAAAGCCGTCAAAATCAGGCTCCAGCAGGGCATCCATCAACTGGCGGATGCGGTCTGCGCGGAAGTTGATGGAGAGAATGCCATCTCCATCCTTCATGCCGGTATAGCCTTCCAGCACGGTGGGGATGATGAACTCATCCGAAATATCGGCCTGATAGGCGTTGCTTACCACATCTTCTGGGGTGGCAGCTTTTGGGCCTTCTGCGCTGACAATGGCGTTGTAGGCTTTTTCTACCCGGTCCCACCGTTTGTCGCGGTCCATGGCGTAGTAACGGCCGGAAATGGTGGCGAGTTTTACGGAAGAAGGTAGATCAGCGCGCAGTTTTTCCAAAAACTCCTGTGCGGAGCGTGGGGCCGTATCGCGCCCATCTGTAAACAGGTGGAAGGCCACTGGCACACCAGCTTGGGCAACAATGCGCGCAAGTGCGACAGCATGATCCTGATGGGAATGCACACCACCGGGAGAAACAAGGCCCATCAGGTGGCAGGTGCCGCCGCTTTTTTTCAGCGTGGCAATAAAGTTTTCCATCACCGGGTTACGGGCAAGGCTGCCATCCCGAATGGCGGTGAAAATGCGCGGCAGTTCCTGCATCACCACACGGCCAGCACCAATGTTCAGATGCCCAACTTCGGAATTGCCCATTTGCCCTTCAGGCAGGCCTACATCTTCACCACTGGTGCGCACAAAGCTGTGCGGGCTGTTCTGCCACAGCTTGTCAAAATTGGGGGTGCGGGCAATCTGCACCGCGTTGTCTGACTGATCCTCTCGCCATCCAAACCCATCAAGGATGACAAGCATGACTGGTCTTTTCTGTGGGTGCGATGTGGAGGTCATAGGTTAAGCCTTTTTATGTTTTTTGTTTATGCGTGAATAATGCCACCAAATTGCATGAAGACAAAGAGGGCAAGTGCAGCAGGTGCCCATATGCCCAAACACAAAGGGCAGCCCCAATACTGGAGCTGCCCCTTGTAAAAGCCTTAACACCTAAAAGTTTTCAGGCGCGGCGCACAATGTAGGATTTACCCAGTTCCTGCGTGATAAGGGCAGCGTGTTCTGGGTCTCGCGCTTCTATCATCACTTCCAACTGCGCTGCCTGCACGGAAGGGGCAGCAAACAGGCGCTGGTGCGAAACTTCAATAATATTGCCGCCAGCTTCCCCAATGCTTTTGGAAATATCGGCCAGAACACCGGGGCGATCTGGAATTTCCATAATCAGGCGCAAAATGCGGCCATCACGCAACATGGCGCGCAGCAGGGTGTTGGCCAGAATACGGCTATCAATGTTTCCGCCAGAAACAGGCAGGGCAACCTTTTTACCGCGGAACATATCCGGGTAGGTCAGCAGGGCAGCAAGCCCGGCAGCGCCTGCGCCTTCACTAACCTGCTTGGCGCCTTCAGCCAGCAGAGTAATGGCGTTTTCAATGGCGGATTCAGAAACAACCAGAACCTGGTCAACCAGCTTGCGGATAACTTCATCCGTCTGGCGGCCAATTTGCAGAACGGCAATACCTTCTGCAATGGTGGCGCCACCATTGGGGTGCGTAGCAGGGCCGGGGAAGGCGCAAAGGGAATCATATTTTTCCACCTGCACGCCAATCAGCTTGATATCCGGGCGCATGGCGCGGGCCGCCACGGCGCAGCCAGAAAGCAGGCCACCACCACCAATAGGCACCACCAGCGCATCCAGCGGTCCGGCATCCTGAAAAAGCTCCAGCGCGCAGGTGCCTTGGCCCGCCATCACTGCGGGGTCATCATACGGGTGGATAAAGGTGCGGCCTTCACGCGCTTGCAGGTCTTCTGCAAACATCAGGGCTTCTGCAAAGCTTTCGCCTTCCAGAATAACACGTGCCCCCCAGTTGCGGGTGCGCACCACTTTGCCTGCCGGCGTAAACTTGGGCATGACAATAACGGCATCAATACCCAGCAGGCTGGCATGGCGGGCCACACCCTGCGCATGGTTGCCAGCAGATACGGCAATGACACCACGGCTGCGCTCTTCGGGGGAAAGCAGTGCCAGTTTGTTGGCGGCACCACGCTCCTTGAACGACCCGACAGCCTGAAGATTTTCAAGCTTAAGGGTAATATCAGCCCCGGTTGCTTTGGAAAGCGCGTGGGATGCAATGGTGGGCGTGCGGATCACATTGCCACGGATACGATCTGCCGCGGCTGTGACATCCTCAAACGTGATCATATTAGATGAATTTGACGGAAAGGATTTCGTAAGTCCGATCTCCGCCCGGTGCGGGCACAGAAACGGTATCGCCTTCTTCCTTGCCAATCAGCGCCTTGGCAAGTGGGGAGGAAATGGAAATGCGGTGTTGTTTGATGTCTGCTTCATGCAGGCCAACAATCTGGTACGTAATTTCCTTGTCCGTATCTTCGTCCACAAGGCACACAGTGGCCCCGAACTTGACCTGCTTGCCAGAAAGGGTTGTGGGATCAATAACTTCTGCAGTGGAAATAAGTTCTTCCAGCTCCAGAATACGGCCTTCAATAAAGGACTGTCGTTCCCGAGCTGCGTGATATTCCGCATTTTCAGAAAGATCGCCGTGGCTACGGGCTTCCGCAATGGCGCGGATAACTGCCGGACGTTCTTCTGATTTCAGCTTGCGCAGCTCATCTTCTAGCTGCAGCAGGCCCTTGCCCGTCATTGGAGTTTTCTGCAAGACGCATCCCCAGACTTAAAAAAGCAGCCGGAACCAGCGGGTTCCGGCGCAAAAGTTAAACAGTTACACGGGCAAGGCATAACCTGAAAGCAGGCTGCCACCCGAACATGGCTAAGGGGGCGCGGGCGGGTTATGCCCGCGCCTTTAGCTTAGAATGTTCCACTAAAGTATGACTGAAGTGGCGCAACATCAAGCGGTCCTTCACGCATTGCCGCAATTGCATGAATTGCAGCCCGCGCTCCGGCCATGGTGGTGTAGTGTGGAATACCCAGCACAAGGGCAGAGCGGCGGATATCAAAACTATCTGCCACAGACTGCGCACCCTGTGCCGTGTTGATAACCATCTGCACCTCACCAGAGCGAATGGCATCCACACAATGTGGGCGGCCTTCCAGCACCTTGTTCACAAGGTTCACCTCAATACCGGAATCGCGCAGCTTTTTGGCTGTGCCGCGGGTGGCCATGATACGGAAACCCATGGAAGCCAGCAGGCGGCCCAGCGGCGGCAGCTGGGGTTTGTCACTTTCACGCACGGAAAGGAACACCGTGCCGGAGGTTGGCAGCTTAACGCCAGCCCCAAGCTGGGATTTGGCAAAGGCACGCTCGAAAGATGTATCCAGCCCCATGACTTCACCCGTGGAGCGCATTTCTGGCCCCAGAATGGTGTCTACTTCCGCAAAACGGTTGAAGGGGAATACAGCTTCCTTGACCGCAACGTGCGGCACCACGGCCCGGTCATCCAGATTAAAGCCGGAAAGTTTGGCGCCGGCCATAACGCGCGCACCAATCTTGGCTACCGGCACACCCGTTGCCTTGGCCACAAACGGCACGGTGCGGGATGCGCGTGGGTTCACCTCAAGAACAAAGATTTCCTGATCCTTGATGGCGTACTGCACGTTCATCAGGCCTACAATGCCCAGTTCCCGCGCCATGGCTTCTGTCTGGGCTTTCAGCTCAGTTACAATCGCGGGGGAGAGGGTATAGGGCGGCAGGGCACAAGCACTGTCGCCAGAATGGATACCAGCTTCTTCAATGTGTTCCATCACGCCAGCCACATACACATCCGTGCCGTCTGCAATGCAGTCCACATCCGCTTCAATGGCTTCGTTCAGGTACCGATCAAGCAGGATCGGGCCGGAAGAAATATCGTGCCCGGCCATTGTCAGCACATCGCGCATGTAGCGTTGCAGGCCGTTACGGTCGTACACAATTTCCATGGCGCGGCCACCCAGCACGTAGGATGGGCGCACCACAACCGGGTAGCCAACCTTTTCGGCCACGGCTTCGGCTTCTTCCGGCGTGCGGGCAATGCCGTTTTCTGGCTGACGCAGGCCCAGCTTATGCAGCATGGTCTGGAAGCGTTCACGGTCTTCTGCCCGGTCAATGGCGTCTGCCGGGGTGCCCAGCAGCGGAATACCTGCGGCTTCCAGAGCACGAGAAAGCTTGAGAGGTGTCTGCCCGCCATACTGCACAATGCAGCCCTTAACCGTGCCTTTCTGCTGTTCGCAGCGGATAAGGGAGATCACGTCTTCAGCCGTCAGCGGTTCAAAATACAGACGGTCGGAGGTGTCATAGTCGGTAGAAACCGTTTCCGGGTTACAGTTGACCATGATGGTTTCATAACCAGCTTCACGCAGGGCGTAAGCGGCATGAACACAGCAGTAATCGAACTCGATACCTTGCCCGATACGGTTGGGGCCACCACCCAGAATAACAATCTTTTCTCGGTCTGTCGGGTTGGATTCACAGGTTGGCGGCGCAAATTGCCCTTCGTAAGTGGAATACATATACGGGGTGGAGGATGCGAACTCACCCGCACAGGTATCAATGCGCTTGTAAACCGGCGTAACGTCAGCTTCTGCCCGTAGTTTAGCCACTTCTTCAGGCTGCGTGCCAGACAGGCGGGAAAGCTGCACATCCGAGAAGCCAAGGGCCTTCAGGCGGCGCAGGCTCTGGGCATCCTTCGGCAGGCCGTGATTTTCCACTTCCCGTTCTGCGTGAATGATTTTTTCCATTTCACGCAGGAACCAGGGCTCAAACTTGCAGGCTTCGTGAATGTCATCCACAGAAAGGCCCGCACGCAGTGCCTGTGCAGCCATAAGGATGCGTTCCGGCTTGGGCTGGGAAAGAGCCGCGCGGAAGGCATCTTCTCCACCATCGCCGGGCTGTTCCACTGGGTCCAGCCCGTGCAGGCCGGTTTCCATGGAGCGCAGGCCCTTCTGCAAGGCTTCGGGGAAGGAGCGGCCAATAGCCATGGCTTCCCCAACCGATTTCATGGAGGTGGAAAGCAGAGCCGGTGCGCCGGGGAACTTTTCAAACGTAAAGCGCGGAATCTTCACCACCACATAGTCAATGGTGGGTTCGAAGGAAGCCGGGGTAGTGCGCGTGATGTCGTTTTTAAGCTCATCCAGCGTGTAGCCAACGGCCAGCTTGGCAGCCACTTTGGCAATAGGGAAGCCCGTAGCCTTGGAAGCCAGCGCAGAGGAGCGGGACACGCGGGGGTTCATTTCAATAACCACCATGCGGCCATCTTTGGGGTTCACCCCAAACTGCACGTTGGAACCACCCGTTTCCACGCCAATGGCCCGCAGGCAGGCAATGGAGGCATCACGCATGCGCTGATATTCTTTATCTGTCAGCGTGAGTGCCGGGGCAACGGTAATGGAATCACCCGTATGCACACCCATGGGGTCAATATTTTCAATGGAGCAGATGATAATGCAGTTGTCCGCCTTATCGCGCACAACTTCCATTTCATACTCTTTCCAGCCCAGCACGGATTCTTCCACCAGCACTTCCGTGGTGGGGGAGGCATCTAGCCCGGAAAGCACGATCTGGTCGAACTCTTCACGGTTATAGGCAATGCCACCGCCGGAACCACCCATGGTGAAGGATGGGCGGATAATGGAGGGAAAGCCAATCTGCTTAAGTGCATCGTGCGCTTCTGCCAGCGTGTGGGCAATAAAGCTGCGCGGGCTTTCAATGCCAATGGCATCCATGGTTTCGCGGAACTTCTGGCGGTCTTCCGCCCGGTCAATCACTTCGGCGTCTGCGCCAATCAGTTCCACGTTGTGCTTGGTTAAAAAGCCTGAAGCATGCAGCGCCATGGCGGTGTTCAGCGCTGTCTGGCCACCCATGGTGGGCAGCACGGCATCTGGCTTTTCCTTAAGGATAATGCGTTCCACCACTTCCGGCGTAATGGGTTCCACATAGGTGGCGTCCGCAAGGCCGGGGTCTGTCATAATGGTGGCTGGGTTGGAGTTTACCAGAATAACCCGGTAGCCTTCTTCCCGCAGGGCCTTACAGGCCTGTGCGCCAGAGTAATCGAACTCGCACGCCTGCCCGATAACAATGGGGCCAGCGCCGATGATGAGGATGGAGCGGATGTCTGTCCGTTTGGGCATGATACGTTCGTTCCCGTTATTTCTTGGCGCTGTTAAGGTCGATCAGGGTGACAAAGCGTTTGAACAGATAGAAGCTGTCAGACGGGCCGGGGCTGGCTTCGGGGTGATACTGCACGGAAAACGCCGGATACTTGTCTGATGCCAAGCCTTCGTTTGATCCATCAAACAGGCTGACATGCGTCACATGGGTATCGGCAGGCAGAGTATCGGCATCCACGGCGAACCCGTGGTTCTGGCTGGTAATTTCCACCCGTTTGGTGGCCAGATCCTGCACCGGCTGGTTGGCCCCGCGGTGGCCGCGTTCCATCTTATATGTTTTTGCACCCAGCGCACGGGCCAGAAGCTGATGGCCAAGGCAGATGCCAAACAGTGGCACACCAGCATCCAGCACAGCTTTAATGGCGGGCACGGCATATGTGGCAGTTGCTGCCGGATCTCCCGGGCCGTTGGAAAGGAAGACGCCTTCTGGCTTAAGAGCCAGAATTTCTTCACCCGTGGTGGTGGCGGGCACAACGGTTACGTCGCATCCAGCGGCCACAAGGCAGCGCAGGATGTTACGTTTTGCGCCGTAATCTACAGCCACAACCTTGCGGCGGTTTGTGGGGGCTTCCTTGCTGCCTTTGGGCCATTCCCACACGCTTTCTGTCCACGCATATGGGGTAGAGCAGGTAACTTCCTTGGCAAGATCCATGCCTTCAAGGCCGGGCCATGCTTTGGCTTCTGCCAAAACGGCATCCAGATCAAATTTGCCATCCTGCGGGAAAACCAGCGCGGCCGTTTGCGCACCCTTGTCACGGATTTTCAGGGTGAGGGAGCGGGTATCCACACCGGCAATGCCGGAAACGCCGCGTTCCTTCAGCCACGTATCAAGGCTTTCTGTTGCGCGCCAGTTGGCCGGTGCTGTGGGGTCTTCCTTCACCACAAGGCCGCGGGCAAATACTTTTGCGGCTTCATCATCTTCGGCATTCGCGCCCACATTCCCGATATGGGGGAAGGTGAAGGTAATGATCTGCCCGGCAAAAGATGGGTCCGTTAGAGTCTCTTGATACCCGGTCATGCCGGTTGAAAAGCAGATTTCGCCAATGGAGGGTTTGGAGGTAAAAGCGCCAAAGCCTTTCCCCCACAATACGGTTCCATCTGCGAGAACAAGCGCGGCGGTGGCGCCTTCGAGGCGGGCGTCGGGCATGGATGATCCTGTCTTGCTATCTCCCGCATGGGGGGAGGGTCGGTCTGTCGGAATGGGCTGGAGGTCTTCCAGGGAAAGGCCGGTGGCCTGCGCAATAACTGGCCAGTGGCGGGGCGGAATAGCCTGCGCCTGCCGCCATTTGCGGATGGCTTCTGTGCCAACGCCTGTCAGCTTGGCTGTGGCATCTGGGCCGCCAATCCGGGCGATAATGGTATCTATGGACAAGGGCATGTGCGTGCTTGTGCCTCCCGAAGCCGTCTTTTAGCACTCGATTTCCAAGGTGGGAAGAAATTTCCCACCCGCAAGATGAGGTGGTGAAAAAGGGTGGGAAGTTTTTTCCCGCAGTGTTGCATACGTGCCGCGCAGGGCGGGGTGGCACTTTAATTTCCTGCCTGAATGTTTTTTTTACGAAACCCGGTGATAAGGTGCGCCCGATTGCAGCACAGAAAGAGCGGAGCATATGGAAATGACATTACGTGAACGCCTGATGGCAGACCTGAAAACAGCCATGAAAGCAGGCGAAAGCGCCCGTGTGGCCACAATCCGGATGATTACGGCTAAGCTGAAAGATGTGGAAATTGCAGGCCGCGCCAAAGGGCAGGAAGGCCTGAATGAAAACGAAGCCATTGCCGCCCTGCGCGGAATGGTAAAGTCCCGCACGGAATCTGCTGGCATGTACCGTGATGGCGGCCGCCCTGAACTGGCGGAAAAGGAAGAAGCAGAAATTAATGTCATCCGTGGTTATCTGCCGCCAGAAATGGATGAAGCTTCCCTGAAGGCTGCGGTGGATGAAGCCGTTTCTGCCGTAAAGGCCGAAAGCCTGAAGGATATGGGCAAGGTGATGGCTGAACTGAAAAACAAGTTCGGCGTGGCGCTGGATATGGGCAAAGCCAGTGCTGCTGTCAAAGCGCGTCTGGGCTAAGCGTTTTTTAAACGTCATATTGCAGAAATAAGTATCGGCCCGATCTGGGGTGGCTTTGTGCCGCTCGGTCGGGCCGCTTGATGAAACGGACAGTCAATGGCGATTGATTCAGCTTTTCTGGATGAATTGCGGGCCCGCACGCCCATTGCGTCCGTTATCGGGCGCAGGGTCAAGCTGGCCCGCTCCGGGCGGAACTGGAAAGGGTGTTGCCCTTTTCACGGTGAAAAAACGCCTTCCTTTTACGTATATGATGATCATTTCCATTGCTTTGGCTGCGGCGTGCATGGAGATGTCATCTCCTTTGTCATGCAGATGGAAGGCAAGAACTTCCCTGAAGCTGTAGAGGAATTAGCCTCCAGCGCAGGCATGGAAGTGCCAAAGGATACGCGCCGCACGCAGGAAGAAGTGGCGCATGTGCGCTCGCTGGAAGATGTGCTGGCAGCTACGCAGGAAATCTGGTCCCGCGCTTTATACAAGCCGGAAGGGCGCGCCGGGCTGGATTACCTGCTGGGGCGCGGCCTCACGCGGGAAACGCTGGAAACCTTTGGCTTGGGTTGGGCGAGCGAGCGGCGGGGAGAACTGGTTTCTGCCCTCGCGCCCAAAGGTATTACGCCCGAGATGATGGCTGAAGCCGGCCTGATGCGGGTGGATGAGCACGGCCACCCCAAGGGTGAGTTGTTCTGGGGGCGTGTCACTTTCCCCATCCAGGATCGTAAAGGGCGGCTGGTTTCCTTTGGTGGGCGTATTCTGGGTGATGGGCAGCCCAAATACCTTAATGGGCCGGAAACCCCTGTTTTTTCCAAACGGCGGCTGTTGTTCGGGCTGGATCGTGCCCGCGCTGCTGTGCGTGCGCCGCGGCCCAAAGGTGTGTTGGCGCCGGATCTGGTGGTGGTGGAAGGGTATATGGATGTTATTGCCCTGCATCAGGCCGGTTTTACGGGGGCTGTGGCCCCGCTGGGCACAGCGTTAACGCCTGAACAGCTAGAGGCGCTCTGGCAGGTCGATCGTGCACCCATTCTGTGTTTTGATGGGGATGCAGCCGGGCGCAGGGCCGCAGTTAAAGCGGCGGAAACCGGGCTGCCGCTGCTCAAGCAGGATTACTCCCTGCGCATTTGTCTCCTGCCAGATGGAGAAGATCCAGATAGTCTGGTGCGCACACGCGGGCAGCAGGCTGTGGCGGAGATGTTTGCTGCAGCACAGCCTTTATCTGAGGTGCTGTTCGATCTGCTGAGCGCAGGCATCAACAATCCGGGGCCGGAAGAGCGCGCAGCTCTGCGGCGTAGGCTGACGGAAGTTGCCGCCCTTATTCCAGATAAAATGCTGGCGTCTGAATATCGCTCCACATTGCTGGATCGGTTTTTTACAACCTTCCGGCGTGGCGGTGGCGGCAAATGGAACGGGCCGCAGGGGCGTAAAGCCAATGTGCCGGCTTCGGTGCCCGGTGCCGTGCCAGTTAACATGGATCAAGCGCGAGAGCGCCAGCGCCTGATGCTGGAGTTGCTGCTGTTTCATCCTGTGTTGGTGCCGGAGGTGGAGGAAGCTCTGTGCCGGCTGGATTTGCCAGAAGAATTTGCCGAGGTGCGCGCCCTGTTGCTGGATCTTTCTGCCGAGGGTGAGTTGCCAGACAATGCTGCGGCATTATATGCATGGTTACAGGCGGAAGGGGCGGAGGAAACCATTCGCGCTGTCATGCGTGAAAGCTACTCTGCGATGTCGGAAAGTGATGCAGAAGACCCGGCACACACTGTTGCGGCAAGAACACAGTGGTGGCATTTTTATGGTTTGCTCTACGGGCCGCAATTTATTCAGGAAGTAAATCGTGAGATTGCGCGTTTTGTTGAAAAAGGCGGAGATTCCGCTGAATGGCAACGGTTACAGGCGCGGCTAGAGGCAATGGAGCGCCTGAAACGCGGCGGTGTGGACGACACCGAGCTATAAGACAACAAATGTGTTCAGGGCGTGTTCCCCTTGACTTCACGCGCAGGATATCCCACGTCCTGCCCGCCCTGAAAAGAGAGCAGTACATAGTAAACTGGTCGTTCTGCATTCTGTTCGGATGCGGGCGGGGAGGAGCAGGTCTGGCATGGCGACAAAAACGGCATCAACCAACGCAGCGCAGGAACAGGATGGTGATACCACCCTGCTTGATACGCGGTCTTCTGCAGTCAAAAAACTGATTGCCAAAGGGCGTGAGCGCGGGTGCATCACGTTTGATGAGCTCAATGCCGTTCTCCCGCAGGACAAAATGTCTTCTGAACAGATTGAAGACATTATGGCCGTGCTGTCTGAAATGGGTATTCAGGTTGTCGAAAACGAAGATAACGACAACGAAGAGGCTGAACCCAAAAAAGCCGCCGCTGAAAGCGAAGATGCAGAGGAAGAAGCAGAGACCGAAGCCGAAGCTGAATCCGAAAGCCCAACCGGTAACGTAAATGCCGAAAGCGTAGGCCGTACGGATGACCCCGTGCGTATGTATCTGCGCGAAATGGGCACGGTGGAACTGCTCTCCCGCGAGGGCGAAATTGCCATTGCCAAACGGATTGAGGCTGGCCGGGATGAAATGATTGGCGGCTTGTGTGAAAGCCCGCTGACATTCCGCGCCATCATCTCCTGGCATGAGATGATCCGTAACAATGAAATGCTGCTGCGTGACATTGTGGATCTGGAAGCCATGCAAAGTGGCGGCAACCCGTTGGAAGAAGGCGGAGACGGCACGTTTAGCGAAGCCGAATCTGATTCTGATGCGGAAGAAACAGAAGAACCCGAAAATGAGGGCGAAGGCGATATTGAAAGCGAAGGCAGCGGCCTTTCCCTTTCTGCGCTGGAAGAAAAGCTCAAGCCTGAAATTCTGGCACATTTTGATGAAATTGAGCCGCTTTATGCCGAACTGCGCAAGTTGCAGGTGCAGCGGATTGAAGCCCTGACATCTGGTGAAGATGTTGATGGCAATTTTGAAGAAAACTACGTTGCCCTGCGCGAAAAACTGGTGGGCAAGGTAGAGCAGGTTCACCTGCATAATAACCGGATTGAAGATCTGGTAGCCCAGCTTAAGCAGATGTTCCAGAAGCTGAACATGCTGGAAGGGCGTATGCTGCGTCTGGCAGAAAGCTGCCGTGTCTCGCGTGAAGATTTCTTGCTGAAATACCGTGGCCGTGAGCTTGATCCGGGCTGGATGGACATGGTTTCCGGCCTGTCTGGTCGTTCATGGAAGAACTTTGTGGCCAAGCACGCCAATACGGTGGTGGGGCTGCGTGATCAGGTTGCACAGCTGGCGCAGGAAACGGGTTTGCCGATTGGTGAATTCCGCCGTGTATATGCAACGGTAGCCCGTGGCGAGCGTGATTCTGCCCGCGCTAAAAAGGAAATGATTGAAGCCAACCTGCGGCTGGTTATTTCCATTGCCAAAAAATATACCAACCGCGGCCTTCAGTTCCTTGATCTGATTCAGGAAGGCAATATCGGCCTGATGAAGGCGGTGGATAAGTTTGAATACCGCCGTGGCTATAAGTTCTCCACCTATGCAACGTGGTGGATCAGGCAGGCTATTACGCGCTCCATTGCGGATCAGGCTCGTACAATCCGTATTCCGGTGCATATGATCGAAACGATCAACAAGCTGGTGCGTACTTCCCGCCAGATGCTGCATGAAATCGGGCGCGAACCTGCGCCGGAAGAACTGGCTGAAAAGCTGGGTATGCCGCTGGAAAAAGTGCGCAAGGTACTGAAAATTGCCAAGGAGCCCATCTCCCTCGAAACCCCGATCGGGGATGAGGAAGATAGCCATCTGGGTGATTTCATCGAGGATAAAACAGCTATTATCCCGCTGGATGCCGCTATTCAGACCAACCTGCGTGAAGCCACAACCCGTGTTCTGGCTTCTCTTACCCCGCGTGAAGAACGCGTGCTGCGTATGCGCTTTGGTATTGGTATGAACACCGACCATACGCTGGAAGAAGTTGGCCAGCAGTTTAACGTAACGCGTGAACGTATCCGCCAGATTGAAGCCAAGGCTCTGCGTAAGCTCAAACATCCAAGCCGTAGCCGTAAGCTGCGTTCCTTCCTGGATGATAACTGATCTAAACTTTAACGCCGAATCCACAACGCGCATGAAGGTGATTGTGACCTTCATGCGCATGTTTTCTCCGCCGCCGCACGCACCTCTGGTGTTGCCAGAAGGGTGGCATGTGCAGGAGCATCTTCGGCCCGATGTGGCTGGGTATCGGCTTTTGCAGGATCGGGTTGGGCGAGACTATTGCTGGTGGATGCGGCAGGCGGCATCAGATGCCACTTTGGCGCGTTTTTTGGAAACAGCGCCTGTCAACATCGGCCTGTTGCGGCAAAAGCAGCAGATCCGTGGTTTTTTCGAGCTGGATCTGGCAGACCCGCAATCTGTAAACCTTTCTTATTTTGGTCTTTTTCCTGATGCGATTGGCCAAGGGGTGGGGCGCGCTTTTCTGGATAATGTGCTGCGTTTGGCATGGCAGGGCGGCCCTCAATCTGTGCGCGTCAACACCTGTACGGCAGATCATCCGCGGGCGTTGGCTTTGTATCAGCAGGCAGGCTTCAAGATTATGCGGCGCGTGCAAGAGGTATGGGATGTGCCAGATCGGCTGGGCATTCCCGTTCCTCAGCATCTGCGTGTATGAATCTCTCTTGCTTTTGCTGCGTAAATATGATTGAGACTGCTCTTTCCCTGCCGGGTTCATGGCATTGGCCCGGCTATACCCGCAGCTTCAGATTTTAAAACTCTGTGGCACCGTAGGCCGGAAGGGTTCGGCACGGGTGGGTTGATTGTATCCGAAGGGAGTCAACATGCCACTTTATGAAACCGTGCTGATTGCGCGGAATGATATTTCCCAGCAGCAGGTGGATGCCATTCTTGATGGTATTGCCGCCCAGATCGAAGCCGATGGCGGTGCCGTGCGCAAGCGCGAGTACTGGGGCCTGCGCAGCCTTGCCTATCGTATCAAAAAGAACCGCAAGGGCCACTACGCTCTTCTGGGTCTGGAAGCACGTTCTGAACTGGTGAAAGAAATTGAACGCCAGCTCGCTCTGAACGAAGACGTTCTGCGTCTGCTGACACTGCGCGTTGAAGAAATCGACGAAACTCCGTCTCCGGTTCTGTCCCGCAAGGGTGATGACCGTGGTGACCGTGGCGGCTTCCGTGGTCCTAAGCAGGCCGGTGGTCGTTTCGAAAGTGGCCGTGGCCGTCGCAGCGGTGGTGAAGACCGCAGCAACGCTGAACAGCCAGCTGACAACGCAGCAGCGGAGTAATCCAGAATGTCTGATACAATGGAAGTAAACCCCGCCGCCCGTCGCCCGGCCGTGGGTGCGCGTCGTCCGTTCTACCGTCGTCGCAAGTCTTGCCCGTTCTCCGGTCCCAACGCGCCGAAGATCGATTATAAAGACGTGCGTCTGCTCAGCCGCTTCCTGTCCGAACGTGGCAAGATCGTGCCGAGCCGCATCACGGCGGTTTCCGCAAAGAAGCAGCGTGAACTGGCACAGGCTATCAAGCGTGCCCGCTTCCTGGCTCTGCTTCCCTACGTTGTAAGCTGAGGGAGCGATCAATGGCTGCTACAGAAGTAATCCTGCTTCAGCGCGTCGAACATCTGGGTCAGATGGGCGATGTGGTGAAGGTACGTCCGGGTTTTGCCCGTAACTATCTGCTGCCACAGGGCAAGGCTATTCGTGCGAACGATGCCAACCGTGCCCGTTTTGAGCGTGAACGCGCTCAGCTGGAAGCACAGAACATCAAGCGTCGTGAAGAAGCTGAACGTCTGTCCGAACGGATGGAAGGTCTGGCTGTCATCCTGATCCGTCAGGCTGGTGATAGCGGCAGCCTGTATGGTTCCGTCAGCACGCGTGACGTTGCGCAGGCTGTTACGGAAGCAGGCTTCACCATTTCCCGCCAGCAGGTTTTCCTTGCACACCCCATTAAGTCTCTGGGGCTGTATGAAGTGAAAATCGCGCTGCACCCGGAAGTGGTTGTGCCGGTTATCGTTAACGTGGCGCGTTCTGAAGAAGAAGCAGAACGTCAGGCACGTGGCGAAGCAGCTTCTCCTGAAGAAGAAGCTGAAATTGCTGGTGATGATGCCGTTGTTGAAGGCGAACTCATTACCGACCCAGCAGAAATTGCTGAAGCAGAAGCAGCACCGGCAGAAGCTAACGCTTAATTTGCCGTTTGCATTTTCATGCGGAAGAAGCCCGGAAAATTCTTTTCCGGGCTTTTTTTTTGCGCGTATGCTGCAATCAATTTTCTGAAGGAGACGCGGCATGAAGCAAGTTCTTGATCGCATTCTGCAACACTTTATCGCAGATGGTCAGTTGCAGGTGCGCTGGCCGGATGGCACCACAAGCCTTTATAAAGGGCGTAATTCCGGCCCTTCAGCCGGTGTGGTTCTGCATAATCAGGCGGCCGTGCGGGCAATGGTGATCAATCCGGGGCTGGGTTTTGGTGAAGCCTATATGGACTCTCACCTCGATCCGCTGGATTGCACACTCTACAATCTGCTGGATGTGCTGATGTTGAACGCCATGCGCCCCGGTGGCCATGTGGCAGAACGTCTGGCATCGGCTCTGCGGTATGTGCGCCGTGGGTGGATTCAGTTTAACCCAATCAAGCGTGCGCAGCAGAATGTGGCGCATCATTATGATTTGGATAATCGCCTGTATTCTTTGTTTTTGGATAAAGACTGGCAATACTCCTGCGCTTATTTCCGCCATGGCACAGAAACGCTGGATGAGGCGCAAGAGGCCAAAAAGCACCATATTGCGGCCAAGCTGCTGCTAGATCGGCCGGGTTTGGAGGTGCTGGATATTGGGTGTGGTTGGGGCGGTATGGCCCTTACGCTGGCCAAGGATTACGGTGCGATTGTTACCGGTATTACCCTTTCCCAAGAACAGTTGGCTTTTGCCCGCCAACGCGCCAAGGATGAAGGGCTGGAAGGGCGCGTGCGGTTTGAACTGCTGGATTACCGCAACCTGCACCGGCGGTTTGATCGCATTGTCTCGGTAGGTATGTTCGAGCATGTGGGCGTTGGGCATTACCGACAGTTCTTTGATGTTATCAAAAACGCACTTGTGGAAGATGGCGTGGCCCTTGTGCATTCCATTGGCCGCAGTGATGGACCAGGCACAACAAACCCGTGGGTGAACAAATATATCTTCCCCGGTGGGTATTCTCCAGCACTGAGCGAGGTTTTTGCCGCAGTTGAGCCTACTGGCCTGTGGGTAACGGATTGTGAGATCCTACGCCTGCATTACGCAAAAACCATTGCCGTCTGGCGTGAGCGGTTTGAGGCCAAGCGTGCAGAAGCTGTTGCGCTGTATGATGAACGCTTTGCGCGGATGTTTGAATTTTACCTTAATGCCGC
This sequence comes from Acetobacter sp. AC2005, assembly GCF_037901235.1. Classification (NCBI taxonomy): domain Bacteria; kingdom Pseudomonadati; phylum Pseudomonadota; class Alphaproteobacteria; order Acetobacterales; family Acetobacteraceae; genus Acetobacter; species Acetobacter sp. AC2005. The sequence goes on along the minus strand of NZ_CP149625.1, from coordinate 247,331 downwards.
TGAACTGGCTTTTCGTGTGCAGGGGCACATGAACTTCCAGCTCCAGCTTTCACGTTCTATTTCTGCCGTGCCGTTTACGCGGGATTACATTGCCGCAGCCGAAAAAGAATAAGGCGCTTTATTGAGCTGATAGGGCAAAATGCGCGCGCGCCAAGCGGTCAAACTCTGCAACATCCAGAGTTTCCGCGCGGCGCGTACCATCTATTTCTGCGGCTGCCAAAAGCTTATCACCGTTCAGGCCTTTTAAGGCCCCGCGCAGCATTTTGCGCCGCTGTCCAAAGGCTGCTGCCGTTACCCGTTCCATCGCTTTAAAAAGAGCAAGCTCAGGTTGCTGGGCATGAGGTGTAATGCTGGCAACGGCAGACCATACAGCTGGAGGGGGTGAAAACGCACCCGGCGGCAGCTTCATAACAATCGCACAATCTGCACACCATTGGGCCAGTACCGCAAGGCGCCCGTAATGTTGGCTGTTGGGGGCGGCGCAAATGCGCTCTGCCACTTCCAACTGGAACATCAGTGTCAGCCGTTCCCATGCATTACCTTGGCGCAGCCAGCCAATAAGCAATGGTGTGGCCACATTGTAAGGCAGGTTGGCAATAATCTGCCGTGGTGCGGGGCATAGCTCTGTAAGGTCGCACTTTAGGGCATCGGCTTCTACCACCTTGAGGCGGTTAGGGTAAAAGCCTGCCAGTTCCTGAATAACCAGCACTGCGCGGCTATCAAGCTCCACCGCCGTTACGGATTCCGCTGGGCCGTTCAGCAGGGCACGCGTCAGCCCGCCGGGGCCGGGGCCAACTTCTACAACGTGGCGGCCCTTCAGGTTGCCTGCCAGTGTTGCAATGCGTTCTGTTACACCCGGATCAAGCAGAAAGTGCTGGCCAAGGGCTTTGCGTGCATCCAGCCCGTGCCGATGGATAACATCGCGCAGGCTTTCCAGAGGGGCAGACAGGGCCTTATACCCCCTTCAGCTTGATGTGCTTGTCAATAATGGCGCGGCGGTGCAGGTCACTATCCAACTGGCGGGCGGCCTGTTCCACACGTTCATTCATCAACTGGTCAGCAATTTCGCTGGGTGAGCGGTTGGAAAAGTTCTTTTCCTTTTTGGTGCAGACCATCAACAGATCGATCCCATCGCGCGAGACCAGAGGGCGCGATACCTTGCCTTCGGGCAGATCAGCCAGCAGAGACTGCATTTGTGGGTTCAGGCGTTCCAGCGGCATTTCACCCGGGTCTGTGGGGCGCTTTTCGCCTTCGGCCTTGTTAAGGGCCTCCATTTCCGTGCAGCTATGGGTGTTCTGGATAACCTGCATGGCCTTTTGCAGCGTAGATTCCTGCTGCGGCGTAATGTGCTGCGGGTCTAGCGGGGTATCAAAGGAAAGGAACACCTGCCGAATGGTGATCAGGTGGCCCATTTCGTGCCCGATAACACGCTTGCCATTCAGGGTGATGATAACATACCCGCCCGGCACCTTGATGGGGTTGGAAATAGCCCCAACGCCCACGGGCATCTGCCGCACCACCTGAACCACTGCAGGGTCAAGCTCATCTTCCTGCACCCAGCCCATGGCCCCACCATCCAGCGCTGTCTGACTTTGAGAAAACTGAGCCGCCACAATGGGGAAGGGCGCACCCTTACGCAGTTCCTGAATAACGGTGTTGGTGAAATCCAGCTCTTCCTGATCGTGCCGGGGATCTTCCACTTTTACAAAAATTTCGGCCAGCTCGTATTCCGTACGACCTTCCTCACGCTTGAGCGCGGCCTGACGCTGAGCAATATCCTGCGCAGATACGCGTGAGCGCGCGCCCAGCTCCTGCCGGAGCACCTGAATCCAGCCAATCTGCACCCGGATCTGGTCGATCAACGTGGTGAGGGATACGCCATCTTGCGCCAGATGCTCACGCAATGTGCCTTCGGGCATGCCGTTGCGCCGCTCAATATTGGTAATGGCGCCCGCAATCTGTTCGGGCGGCACGTTGATATGGCGGCTGAGAATTTCCTGCGTGCGCAGGCGTTCATCAATAAGCTGGCGGATAATCTGGGGCCGCAGCCGTGCCATCAGATCAGGCGTAAGGGGCAGGCCGGTAGAAAGGGCAAACAGCTTGCCGCGGTTATCAACATCGCGCTTGGTCAGCGGAATACTGTTGATAACCGCCAGAATCATATCATCTGGTTCTGGCTGGGCCGGTGTTGCTGTTTGCTGCGTTGCCGCGCTGGAGGTGTGCCGTGTTGCTGCCTGCGCATACGGTGCGCCAGCAATGGCGGGAACAGTAAGCGCGGCAAGGGAACAACAGGCCAGTGCAAGGGAACGCAGGCGCATACGGAACAGTCTTTCAGCTTTCTGCCAGATCGGGAACTCTGTTCCCTGATACCGGAGCGCGAGGCATTTTTGAAGCAGTTCTTACTTAAGGCCGAAAGACCCAAGCGTTTTCAGGCTAAGGGTGAACAGGAAGGTGGAGTTACGCTGCTGCCCACCAATGGTGGTGTACTGCTTGAGATACATGAAATCGAGCCCGAAGCAGTCATTCGTATATCCGATATCTCCACCCAGAGAGACAAATTCACGACGGGAGAGGCTACGGCGCGCAAAGCCGGAAAGATGCCAGTTATCCCAGTCGGAAGAGAAGCCACCACTGATTTCGTTTGTGCGTACAGTGTACAGCTGGTTCGGGTTGTAGGAGCGATAGTTGGTGGCGAAATAGTAATAGGGTGTTACCGGCTCATACACATACCCGCCACGGATACGGAAATGCGGCACCCCGGCGCTGAACAGAGCATCACCAAAGTTGAATTTGCCGGTGTAGGGGTCAAGCCGCATACGGGCGTTGAAGTCAAAATATTCGTTGGGTGAAACGCGGGCGCGCGCCACAATATCCGAAATATGATGGTCTAGGCCAGAATAGGGCAGGCGATCATGTTCGATATGTTCCTGAAAGCTTTCACCGGCCAGAAGGTCCACTTCATGGCCATCCCATGTCCAGTTGGCATGTACCCCAATGTTACCGCGCAGGCCGCCATCCAGCCTGTCTGTGCCCTGATAGCGGTTGAGCGAGAACAGCGTTGAATCCGTAAATTCATAGGACATACTGTCTTCGTTCGGAATCATGTCCGTTGCGCCCATGCCGGTATTGGGAGCGTAAATGGCCTGCACAATAGGTTCGATCAACTGCGTGCCACGGCCATGTTCAAAGCTGCGTACAAACGGCCAGTTTGTTTTCAATGCAATGGTTGGCAGTACCTGTCCGCTTACAATCGTGCGTGCAGTTTTATAGTAGTTGGGCTGCTGGTACAGCTTGCGGGCGCGGTAGACCATGGAATCAAGCCGCAATGTCAGCAGGAATTGCTGCCCTTGGCGGGAGCGCCACAGCCTATCCCAATTCAGCTGCAATTCACCGCGCTGATCGGCAGTCCCGTTTTCACGATACACGTAAAAATCGGTGGTGTTTACACTGGTGCGGCCACCCAATGCATCGGGCTGACCAACAAAGCTATAGGTATAACGTGGGAGTGCCCATGGCAGATCGGTGTTGTGAATGACACCTTTGTTCAGGCCCTGATAGTACTGCCCATCAATACGAGAGTAAGAACCCGTGCCAAAGCCTTCAATATAGGCATTGGAGTTCAGGGTATCAGACCCGTAGCCCTGCACACGGTAATCGCGCATATAGTCAGCAGAGGTGGCCAGATTGATGTTGGCGCCAGCACGCCAGTGCTTGTCTATAGAGAACTGGCCACGGGCAAACAGATAGCCCTGCACACCATGGTTGCCGCCACGCCCCACATCATCACCAAAGCCGTTGGTATAGCTGTTACTGCGGTGCGTATCGTAAGCCAGACCGCCCTGAATGTTGATCTTGCCGAAGTTGAAGAAGTTTCTGTACTGCGCGCTGATCTGTGGCCCTGTTTTGGTAGAGAACAGGCCCTGCACAGTCAGATCAGACTGATCATCAATCACCCAGTAATACGGGATGGTGAAATACGTGCCCAAGTAACGGTCATGCGGTGTGATGCCGGGCATGAGGAACCCGCTGTGCCGCTTGGCGGAGGGGTCTGTCATGGAGAAATAGGGCAGGTAGATAACTGGAATGCCCAGAATATCCAGATAGGCATCACGGAAGTCGATCTTCTGATGTTCCAGATCCTGCGTGGCATCATAGGCGCGGAACTGCCAGAAGGGCGCGCGGGTTTTGTCTTTTTCACAAATTTCGCAGGCCGTATAAACGGCGCGGCTCATCACGTTAATCTTGCCTGCCGTGCGCCGCAGGCCGTTGGCTGCCAGTTTGGCGTTGTCCTGCATGGTGGCATTCACGTGCATCATGATGCCATCCTTCATGCCGCCCGAAAGTTCGGCATAATGGGTGTACAGCACGGAACCATCTGGTTGGATGGTGGCCACATTGCCGCGTGCAGCTATAACGCCGGTATCGCGGTCATACACAATGCGGTCTGCTCGCAGCACATGGTCGCCCTGCCAGACCTGGACGTTGCCAGTCCAGGTAACGGTGTGCTCAACATCGTTGTAGTCAACCTTGTCGGCCTGAAAGGTTGCCGGTTCATCGGGAGATGTCGGGCGGCCGGTATTCAGGTGCATCACCTGCGGGCGGAACTGCGCATGCGCATGTTTGGGCGGGCTGAAAAAAAGGCACGCGGCCATGCTCCCCAATGCGGTGGCCGCACTGAGGGTGGAACGACGGCGCAGCAAAGGGCTGCGGAAAGGCCGGCGGGCCACGGTCAATCAGCCATCCTCCAAATGAAGCAGCAACGAAACAGCCAGACACAACCCAGCCAGCGTAGGGGCCCATGCAGCCAGCATTGGAGGAAGTGCCCCCGAATTACCGAACTGCTCTGCAACCTTGGATACGGTGAAAAGCAGAAAACCAGCCGCAACGCCAGACCCGATCATGCGGGCAACGCCTCCGCGCCGTGATGGACGCATGGAAAAACCCGCCGCAACCAGTGCCATTGTGCCCGCCAGCATAGGCAATGCCAGCAGTGATTGAAAATGAATACGATGCCGAATAGATGAAAAACCAGAGCGATCAAGCAGGGAAATAAAGCCCGGCAGCGCCCAGACGGAAAGCGTTTCGGGGGAAGAAAAACTTTCCTGCACACGGTTGACCGTTAAATCTGTGGGCAAATCAATCTGGCCAACGGGGTGCAGCAAATCATTCGGCCGCACGACCGAGGCATCACTTAAAATCCATTTCAATGTTCCCAGATAGCCTTCAGGGGCTTCGATTCGCATCATCAGCTTGTCCTGATGATCAAGACGGAACACGCTCACATTACGGATACGGAGCAAACCATCCTTAAGCTGCACGCCACGCGCATGCAGCATGGCAACGCCGTGTGGATCATACTGGCTATCTGATTGCCGCAGCCATAAGGAGCCGCTGGAGAGGCTAAGTGGCCCACCGCCGGTGCGCAGATATTGCTGATCCAGCTCTTCTGCCCGGCGGTACATGGATGAAGAGACCGGAGAAACCAGAGTGGTGAAAACAGCGCCAATCAGCATGGCGCAGGCAACCGGGGCGGTCAAAAACTGCCATGCAGAAATACCAGCCGCCCGTGCCACAATCAGTTCGGAAGAACGGGTTAGCCGCCAGAAGCACACAATCCCGCCCAGCAGCATGCCAAAAGGCAGAATTTCCGTGGCAAAATAGGGAACATGAAGCGCTGCAATTTCTGTTACCACGTTGGTGGAAACATCGGGCTTGGTGGCCACGCGGCGCAACAGGTCAATAAAGTCAAACAGGCAGACAATGCCGGTAAGGGAGGCAATCATTGCCACAACAGAAAACACAAACTGCCGCGCGATATAGCGGGAGAGGGTAACGGCAACAATCATCAGGCCGGAAGCCCCTTCAGTTTTGTGTCAGACGGGCAGAGGCGCGGTCTGCCAGCATTTCCGGAATGAACAGTATGCCTGCGCATATCAGCCCCGGCAGTAATGCCACAAGCGGAATAAGCGGGATAAGGGCCATGTTTCGGCTGGCCAGATTTTGCAGCAACAGGTTGATAGCCAATAGCCCCACAACTGTCAGCACCGCAGCAAGGGGCCGCTTGATATTGCCGTAGCGGGAAAAAGCCCCGCGCAGCACGGCAACCAGCCCCACCATGGCAAAGGAAAAACAGGTAAGGGGGGATGTCAGGCGGCGCCAGCCTTCTACCTTGAACTTGCCTGTATCGCGCTCAGAAACCTGTTGGGGGTCTGGGTGCAGCAATTCCCCCAAAGACATTTCAGCAGCATCCCTAAACCGGGCGTCTTCCTGATGTGCGGAAGACAAATCCATGGAATCCTGCTTGAAAACCAGCATGTTCAGGCGGCCTGTCTTATGGTCGATCACCTGTCTGGAGCCATCGTACAGGATCACGCGCGGGGTATCATTCACGATCATCATGGACCCATGATTGGCCAGAATTGTGGCCTGATTACCCGGTTGCCGATCATCTTCCACCATAATGCCGTGCAGCGTGCCATCGTGGCTGCGGGAGCGGATATAAACCGTCATGGCATCCGAAACCTTGGTGAACACCCCCTCTTGCAGCATGAAGGCGGCCATCTTGTTGCGGATATCAAATTCGTATTGCCGGAAGGCATGGTAGGATGTGGGTACAATCCACAGGTTGAGCAAAAAGCCCATAATGGTGGCCATAAGCGCGCAGCCAAGCCCCGCCCTTGCCAGTGCGAACTGTGAAAGCCCAGCCGCCTGCATAACCGTAAGTTCACGGTCTCCCGCCAGCCGTTGATATACAAACAGGCTCACTACAAAAGTGGTAATCGGCAGCACCACAGCCACAAAGGAGGGAATGAGCAGGCTGGTGAGTTCAATGAACACGCGCAGCGAAAGCCCTCTGTCCACGACCAGAGAGACAAAGCGCAAAGACTGCATAAGCCAGATGAGCGCGGCCAACCCCCCGGTGGTTGCCAGCAGTGCCACCATAAGCTGGTGGAACACATACCTGTCCAGCGTGAGGAAACGCGATTTCAGCCAAGACTGAAGTGAACGGACGGTCATACGTCTGTTATCTACTTCACCTGTGCGGGAGGCAACAGCCTTATCATGCATAAAGCAGGTGGAGGCATGTTGCTCTGGCGCGGTTTTTCTTAAAAACTGACAGTTTTATTGGCGCAAACTCTCAAAAATCTGCGTTTTCTTTTTTCGGTTTCCGCAGAATTTCTAGAATAGAAGAATCACACCACCAGCAGCTGTGTTGTCGCTTTCCTTGTAAGGGCCATGGGCGGCAGAAGATGTATGTGTGTATTCGCCTACCAGATTCAGCCAGTCTGTCAGCTTGTAAAAGACAGCGCCAACTTCAGACTGGTTGCGCCGCACAAGGGTGGGGCTGTTTTCGCCCGGGGCCTGATACAGATTACTCACGCCGTAACTGCCCACCAGCTTAAGCCTTTTGGTTACGTGGTAGGCGCCCTGCACGTAATACCCTTCGGATGCGCGCTTGCGGCCATTTTGCCCAACGCCATCAAAGAACAGCCCGGTCGTGCCCAGCCCGCTGCCGCGATAGTAATAGGCCACACCTTCAAGCGGCCCGTAGGTGACCTTGGTGCCGATATCGCCAGCTTCTGCCATGGCGCCCTTGCGGCTGTCCGTATTCAGCAATGTGCTTTGTAGGCCCTGCTGATGCTGGATCAGGAAGCTGGCCCAGATGCGCGTTTGCACCTCGCCCACTTTGAAATCATACGTAACCTTGCCCTGCACCATGGGGGAGGAATGATGCTCGGAAGAGGCGGACAGATTGCTCCCGGCAAAATTGAACTCATCCAGCGGCTGGAAGATACCAACGGTGCCCTGAAAGCCGTGAATTGTAGGTGAGGCATAGGAAATTTGCGGGATCCAGTCTGCATACACATAGCCTACGCCAATACGGCCCAGAGATGTGTTGCCCGGAGCAGCATTGTTGCCTGAAGCCCCCACGCTCAGCAGCGTGGCATCGTTCAGGATGGCATCGGAGCCAAACAGTGCCAGATCACGCCCGACCTTGAATGTGCCGATATTCTTGTTGCCAAACGTGACGTAAACCTGACGAAGATCGATACCAGCAGTGCCAAGACCAACGGGGCTACCGCCCGTGTTGGCATTAAAGGCCCCGTTCTTGGCGTTATCAATGCCCGGATACATGCCCAGAACGGCAGAAATATCCATGCCGCGCTGCACGGTGCTAAGCTTGAGCACAAAGCCGGCAGGCAGCAGGCCGTTACGTACGGCAGAAGAATCAAACCCGCTGGAACCGGTAGAAACACCACCAGCCACGGCTTGCCCGCCAGCGGGGCTGTTATAGGTGTAAAACCCGTTTACAAAGCCGGAAAGGTTGATGTTGATGGGGCCTGCCATAAAGGTAAGGCCTTTGCCGGGCACGTATTTTGCCACGCGCACCACATCGTTGCCTTTAAGAGATTTAGCCGCTTCTTCAGCAGAACGTGCACTGGCTTCTGCGCGTTCTGCAGCACTTTCGGCCCGCATGCCGGAATCTTCTGCGCCGGGGTCAAACTTGATGCCGGGTTCGTATTCATCACTGCCAGCACCGTGTCCGGCATGAGCCACCATGCGGTGCCGTGTGCCCGAAGCCGCTGCCGTGCGGCCAGAGCCAGAACCACCTCTGCCGCCTGAAGATGCACGCTCGGTTTGTGCTGGGGCAGAGTGGCGCACATGTTTGGCAAACAGCGTGTCGTATTCATGCTTGGTCAGGCTGCCTTTGGCGCGCAGCACGTCCAGCAGATCGCTATAATCATCAGCCAGAGCAGCTTTTGGCAGCATGGCAGGCGAACCAGCAACCGATGCGGCCATAACCGTGGCAACCAGCGCCTTTTTTCCCGATGCCATGAAACTGTGCTCCCCTAAAAACCTGCTCTCTCTTACTGTGGATCAGACTTCCTGCCGTCAATACGGCGTAAAAAGGCAGCAGATGTGTGAGCTGTGGGGGTAACGATGCAGCAAAACCGAATGCATTGGTAGAAAATTTCCGGCCGTGCGCTGCTGCGTGAGTGGCAAAATGTATTGGTTCCATAACGGAATGGAATAAATAATAATTTTTAATATCAAGGAATTATAAGTTGATTTTCTGCGTTGGAAACAGAGCGGAAAACAGTATGAATTAAAAATGACGTAAGCAGTTTTGGCTATAAAATGCTATACACACAACACAAAAAGTGAAGAAAAGTGCGCGTACAAAAGTTCCCATCATCACGGAATTTTTATTGTTATAACAATAATTTACATGCCCTTCAGGCCCTGTTTGTAAGTGGCGGCGCAAAAGGGCGCAGGAATTCTTCCGTAATTGCAGTACCTTGCAACACGGTTTGCCATTATGCCGCCGTGTTCGCGCTGCACAGCACATTTTGGTGTCCTGAATTCAAACTTGGCCGGGCGGGGCGTGTTGTTCTGCCAAATCAGTAACGAAAGCAAACACAGTGTCGGCGGAAAAAGAAAAACACAGTCAGGCTTTGGCTCAAGGCGCTCAGCAGCAGGTTGTTTCTGCTCAGCCCGTCGTAACTGTGCCGGATGAAGAATTGCCACACTATGCCGGGCGGCCTGTAGCCTTTCTGCTGCGTTACATGCGGCACCGGCCTGTGGGGCATGTGTTGGTATTTGGCTCCGTAGGGCTGGCTATTGGCTGCATTGTGCTATCATCCAACGGTATCCGCCGCTTGGTGGACCTTATGACAGGCACATCCCCCACGGGAGATGTTATGGCTGTGTGGTCTGCCGTTGGGGTGCTGATCGGCCTGATTGTGGCAGACAATATCTCCTGGCGTATTGCCGGGTGGTTTGCGGCCCGCACTTTTGTGGCGGTTACGGGGGATATCCGGCAGGATCTGTTCCGTTTTCTCACTGGCCATTCTCCCGCTTATTTTGCAGACCGCATGCCCACATCTCTTGCCGCGCGTATTGCGACTGCTGGCAATGTCAGCTTCACCATAGAAAATCTGTTGGCATGGAGCGTGTTGCCACCTAGCCTGAACGTTCTGCTTTCTGTTGCGCTGATGTTGTCTGTCAGCACCATTATGGGCAGCATAACTGTGGTTTTGGCTGTTGGCCTGTGTTTTTTGATGTTCCGTCTGGCCGTAAGGGGCCGCACACTGCACGGAGATTACGCAGCCGCAGCCGCCGGGCTGGAAGGTGAAACACTGGATGTGATGGGCAACATCGCGCTGGTGCGGGCCTTTGGCATGCGCAACCGTGAGCGCGAACGGTTTAATGCTCTGACGCAACGGGAAATGGGCGAACGCCTGAAGTCTCTGCGCTATATGGAAAAGCTGCGCATGATCCATGCGTTGTTAACGGCTGTGCTTACTACGGGTTTGCTTATCTGGGCTGTGTTGCTGTGGCAATGGCAGCAGGCCACCGTGGGGCAGGTGGTTATGATTATCACGCTGGGCTTTGCCATTCTGCATGGTACGCGAGATCTGGCTTTATCTATGGTAGAAACCATCCAGCATAATGCCCGGCTTTCAGAAGTGCTTTCCTCGCTATTGGTGCCGCATGATATGCCAGATGCCGAAAACGCCGTGCCGATGAAAGGCCCTGTGCTGGGTGATGTGCAGTTTCGGGACGTAGTGTTTGCGTATCCGGGTGGCGCTGCGGTGCTGGACCATTTTAACCTGCATATTCAGGCAGGCACCCGCGTGGGGCTGGTAGGGCGTTCTGGTTCTGGCAAAAGCACAGTGCTGGCCCTGTTGCAGCGTATGCGTTTTGTGCAGTCTGGCAGTGTGTTGATAGACGGGCAGGATATTCGTGATCTTACAGAAGATGCGCTGCGGGCCTGCCTTTCCATTGTGCCGCAGGATGTTTCTCTGCTGCATCGCTCTGTGATGGAAAACATCCGCTACGGCAGGCCTGATGCTACGGATGCAGAAGTGCGTGCTGCTGCCGCGGCTGCCGGATGTGCTGCATTTATTGAGGAACTGTCTGAAGGGTTTGATACCATTGTAGGGGACAGGGGCGTGAAGCTGTCTGGCGGGCAGCGCCAGCGTATTGCCATTGCGCGTGCCTTTTTACGCAATGCCCCTATTCTTATTTTGGATGAAGCCACCAGCGCGCTGGATACAGAAAGCGAGCAACATGTGCAGCAAGCGCTGGATAGGCTGATGGTTGGGCGCACGGTTATTGCTGTAGCGCACAGACTTTCCACCTTACAAAACTTTGACAGAATCGTTGTGATGCAGGAAGGCAGGATTATTGAGGATGGTTCTCCTGCACAGCTTGAACAGCAGGATGGCCCGTACAGGCAGTTTCTTAACAGGCAGATGACACACGCATAATGATAACGACACAAACACCACAGGCGTGGAAAAACCTGCGACCCGAAGGGCGTGGTGAAGCACGAGGTGCTCTTGCAGCCTACGCTTACCAGCAGATACGCGACAGGCTGATTTACTGTCATTATCAAGGTGGTGAGCGCCTGGTTTTACGCCCGCTTGCAGCTTCATTGGAGTTAAGCCCGACCCCGGTGCGTGAAGCATTGTTGCGCTTGGTTTCAGAGCAGGCGCTGGAACTGGATGAACGCAATACGGCCCGTGTGCCTACCACCACGCGCACTCTGTTTTTAGAAATTCATGGCGTGCGGGGTGATCTGGAAGGCCGCATAACCCGAGATCTGGCTGCGCATATTACCCCCGAACAAATTGCGGTGCTGCGTGAAAAGCATCGGGATTTTATCGTGGCCTATGAAAAAGCAGATCCACACGCCACGGCTGTGGCCAATGCGATTTTCCATAGTACTGCAGCAGGCTTTTCACGCCTGTTGTTTACGGTAGGAATTATCCGCGGGTTATGGGCACGTATGGGGCCAATTTATGCGGCAGCTAACAGCTTGCCCACACTTAGCCCGGCAGACCCTAACCACCCGCATCTGCAAATTCTGGCTGCGTTTGAAAAGCGCGATGTGGATGCTGCAACAGACGCATTGCAGCGTGACTTTCAGCAAGCCAGAGAATGGCTGGAGCCTTTGCTGCCCGAAGAACAGCCAGTAACAGTTTGAATATGAAGTAAAATATACAAGCCTGCCACACCATGAAGATGAGGCAGGCTTGTATATTTATGTGTGGGCAAACACCCCTACACGAAAGCTAGACAATCAGGCCGGTTTGGTTTTGCCGCCAGCCGAAGGTTTGCCTGATGCAGCATTTTTGGCCTTGTTGTCTGCCTTGTCAGACAGACCCGGCACTTCCACATCAATTTCCAGCATGGAGCAATGCGCACCACGGTCCAGCTTGATCTGAACCTTGTCCTGATCAACGGCAACGTGCCGCTTGATAACTTCCATGATCTCGCGGTGCAGCTGAGCCAGCAAGTCATCCTTGCCGTCACCCACACTGATGCGTTCATGCGCCAGCAAAATCTGCAACCGGTCCCGCGCAACGGGAGCGGAGGAGCGGCGCTTAAAGAGGTTGGAGAGGAAGGTCATGAGACTCTCCGTTTGAACAGCCAGTCAAACAGGCCTTTGCGTTCAGTTGGAATGGTAACTTCCACTTTTTCACCCAACAGGCGGCGCGCTGCTTCTGCATAGGCGCGGGCTGGGGCGCTTTCCGGTTCAGCAATGGTAACAGGGGCACCCACGTTGGATGCTTTCAGAACATCCGGGCTTTCTGGAATAATGCCAAGCAGTGGAATGGAAAGAATTTCAAGCACGTCATCCGTAGCCAGCATGTCACCGCGTGCGGCGCGCTGGGGGTCATAACGTGTCAGCAGCAGGTGTTTTTCAATTTTTTTGCCGCTTTTGGCTTTTTCCGTTGTGCTGTCCAGCATGCCGATCATGCGGTCACTGTCTCGCACAGAGGAAACTTCCGGGTTGGTGACAATAACAGCCATATCTGCATGGTGCATGGCCATTTGCGCGCCGCGTTCAATACCTGCGGGGCTATCACAGATCACCCAGTCAAACTTTTTGCGGAGTTCTTCAATAACCTTGGCAACGCCCTCTGTTGTCAGGGCATCTTTATCCCGCGTCTGGGAGGCCGGGAGAAGGGAGAGGGTATCAATCCGCTTATCTTTGATAAGCGCCTGTGCCAGATTGGCGTCACCCTGAATAACGTTAATCAGGTCAAACACCACGCGGCGTTCCGCCCCCATAACCAGATCAAGATTACGCAGCCCGACGTCAAAATCTACCAGCACAACTTTCTGGCCGGTTTTGGCCAGTGCGGCTCCCAAGGCTGCGGAGGTTGTAGTTTTACCCACACCACCTTTGCCTGACGTGACGACCAGAACCTTTGCCATCAGTATTCCTTTTTATATCTCTGCGGGATCATCTGGATTGAAGCCATGATGACCTTGTATGGCGATAACATGACAAGCTGCATCTAAAAAGAAAACTGCCAATGTCTATTTGGTGTTAGTTTTCTTTTTCTTTACGTTTTTTAGGGCAGCGGACGGAACAAAAGGGCTTCCCCCGAAAGTAAAACCTGTGCGGGTTTTTCTGTGCAGGCGGGGTCCATTTCCTCCGCCGTGGCATAGAATCCATCTATGGCGACAAGCTCGGCAGCCAGATTGCGGGTATAAATGCGGGCATTGCCGTGCCCGCCAATGCCTGCAATGGCCCGCCCGCGCAGGGCACCATAAACATGGATAGACCCGCCGGCAGAAACTTCCGCCCCAGAGGCCACAGCGCCCAGAATAACCACATCACCATCTGGCCAGACAATGTGCTGGCCCGAGCGCACGGGGTCTTCTATCAGCAGGGTTGTGGGTTCTGGCGGGCCTTCGGGTTCTTCTTCCGGCGCGGTAATGGGGCCGGAGGAACGGCCACCTACCGGGCTTTCTGGCCATTCCCAATCAGCTACGGCTGGCCATGAGCGATCACCGTTTTCTATGCCCAGCACGCGTATGCCGCGTTCTTTGAGCGCTGGCAGCAAAAAGGCAAGGTTGGGTGTATCGGCCTGCATCATGCTCAGATCAAGAATGACGGGCTTGCCAGCAAAAAAGCCAACAGACCGTGTGATCTGATGATCTAGCGCCACCAGCCAATCTTCCAGCGGGGCTTCTGGCGTGAGGGTGAGCGCCAGAAAAGAGCGCCCGGACATACGGATACGGGGGAGTGGGGGATGTGTGCCGGACAAGAACAGCCGCTCTCGAAATAAAGATCAGGAATAACAGATGCACAGGATAATGGCGTTACAGTGCAGTTGGGAAGTGTCTGTTACGCATTGGATGCATGAAGGCAAGGGGATGGTGGGAATTTGATGTGCTTTCATGCTGTTTTCCCTCTGGCGCTGGGGCAGGCAATGGCATAAATCATCGGGTATGCGTACCCTCTTTCATTTTCCCCTCTCTCCTGCCAGCCGTACTGTTCGGCTTGTACTGGCGGAAAAGCGCCTGCCGTTTGAGGCCATTATTGAACGGGCATGGGAACACCGGCCCGAATTTCTGGCCATGAACCCAGCAGGTGATGTGCCGGTTCTGGTGGAAGATAATGGGCTGATTGTGCCGGATTCGTATGTGATCTGCGAATATCTGGAAGAAGCATATTCCGATACGCCGCTGCTGGGGCGTACGCTGGCAGAACGTGTGGAAGTGCGCCGTGTGATGGCGTGGTTTGATACGCTGTTTGCGCGCGAAGTTTCTGGCCGGTTTATTGATGAACGGGTGATGAAGCGCCTGAGCGGCCGCGGTAACCCCGATGGCACCGCGCTGCGTGAGGCCTATGCCGCCATGCGCCCGCTGATGAAATACGTGAACGATCTGGCAGAAAACCGGAACTGGCTTGCAGGTAATTTTCTGTCTCTGGCAGATTTTACGGCCGCCGGGCATCTGTCCTGCCTGGATTTTATTGGCGATATTGACTGGAGCAAGGTGCCTGCCGTGCGCGATTGGTACGCACGCATGAAGTCTCGCCCCTGTTTCCGTCCGCTTCTGGCCGATCGGGTTTCTGGCATAACGCCACCTGAATATTACACCAACCTGGATTTCTGATCTTTTGAAACACCAAACGGCGTGGCACGCGCCAGATGTGCTGGTTATTGGCGGCGGTGCCGCAGGGCTTATGGCCGCCATAACGGCAGGCCAGCGCGGGTGCAGCGTTGTTGTGGTGGAACACGGGCCGGAGGTAGGGCGCAAAATCCTTATTTCCGGTGGTGGGCGTTGTAATTTCACCAATACGGAAATGCGGGCAGATCGGTTTTTGTCTGCCAACCGGCATTTCGTAAAATCAGCACTCAGCCGCTATAAGCCAGAAGATTTTCTGGCGCTTTTGGCCAAACATTCCATTGCATGGCACGAAAAAAAGCTGGGCCAGCTTTTTTGCGATCATTCAGCGCGGGATATTGTGTCCATGCTGCTGGCAGAATGTGCTGCAGCGGGTGTGCGTATTCTTACAGATACACGTATTCGCCATGTCAGCCGCTCTGGTGATGCTTTTCGGGTAGAGAGTTCTGCGGGTGAGTTTCAGCCAAAGGCCGTTATTTTGGCCTCGGGTGGGCTTTCCATTCCCAAATTGGGGGCCAGCAGCTTTGCGTATGATGTGGCCCGGCAATTTGATGTGCCCGTTATCAAACCAGAACCCGCGCTTGTGCCACTAGTGTTTGATCAGCCTCAGGATGGCTGGCTGAAAACACTGGCGGGTGTTTCTCTGCCCGTGCGTGTAAGCTGTGGTAAAACAGTGTTTGATGAGGCCTTGCTGTTTACGCATCGGGGGCTTTCTGGCCCAGCCTTGTTGCAGATTTCTTCCTATTGGCAGGCAGGGCAGGCCGTAAAGGTGGATATGCTGCCGGGGCAGGATTTGGCAGCATTGCTGATGGGGCTGAAAAAAGCTGGCTCCAAAGCCAAGGCTCCTGCAGCTTTGGCCCGATGGTTGCCCCAGCGTTTGGCTGCGGCCTTGGCGGCGCAAAAGGCATCTGACCGCCCTATGGCGGAATGGGCAGATAAAGATATTCAGGCCTTGGCGCAGCGGGCGCAGAACATGCAGCTTTTCCCCACAGGTACAGAAGGCTTTGCCAAAGCAGAGGTGACGCGTGGTGGGGTAGATACACGCGCGCTGTCTTCCCGCTCCATGCAGGTAGAAGCTGTGCCCGGCCTGTTTATGGTGGGTGAGGCTGTAGATGTTACGGGCTGGCTGGGTGGCTATAATTTCCACTGGGCATGGGCCAGCGGTCACGCTGCGGGGGAAGCCGCAGCGCAGTTTCGTGCCGCATAGGTTTTAGCTTTTTGCAGCCTTAATTTCGGCAGCCAGTTCCAGAGCGCGTGTGTAAACAGTGCGCTTTGGCAAGCCCGCTGCCGTTGCCGCCAATGCTGCGGCATCTTTAACAGAATGTGTTTCCAGCAGGCTGCGCAGGGTGGTGTCCAGATCATCTTCAGATGTCTGTTCTGGCTCGGCTGGGCCAAGCAATACGGTTATTTCTCCGCGCGGCGGGGTGGTGGCGTAAAAAGTAGCCAGTTCACCTACGGTATCACGCCGTACTTCTTCAAACTTCTTGGTCAATTCCCGCGCTACGGCACAGGGGCGTGTGGGGCCAAAAATTTCCGCCATATCGGCCAGAGTTTCAGCCAGCCTGTGCGGGGCTTCGTGCCAGATCAGGGTGGCGCTCAGGCCAGCACGTTCGGCCGCATGCAGTTTGGCAAAACTTTCCTTGCGGGCTGATGAGCGCGGGGGCGGAAAGCCAATAAACATGAACGGATGCGGCGGCAAGCCAGAAAGCACAAGCGCTGTAAGTGCTGCGTTAGGGCCGGGCACGACCGTAACCGGCACGTTGGCTTCTATGGCTGCCCGCACAAGGCGAAAGCCGGGGTCGGACAACAGAGGCATACCTGCATCAGAAACCAGCGCAATATTGGTCCCATCCTGCAAGCGGGCAATCAGGCCGGGAATACGCTGGCGTTCATTGTGTTCATGCAGGGCTTCTGTGCGGGCAGAAATACTGCGTTCTGTCAGCAGCCGGGCTGTGGTGCGCGTATCTTCGCACAGAATCAGATCCGCACTTGCAAGAGCTTGAGCACCACGTGGGCTGAAGTCCCCCAGATTGCCAATGGGTGTGGCAACCAGCGTAAGGCCCGGGGAAGAAGGCGCATGACTTGGCGGCTTTCCTTCGCTATGCAGGGGGAAAGTCCGGTCGCGGTGTTCATCAGGCCGGTTGTTTGTGGAGGACGATCTTGATGATGACGCGTGCATGTTCGCTCCTGTCTGGACTTGCCAGCCAAGGTCTGGCGGGAAAACAGACATGGCGCAAGGCCGGTCTGGCTGCGTTGGGCATA
This sequence comes from Acetobacter sp. AC2005, assembly GCF_037901235.1. Classification (NCBI taxonomy): domain Bacteria; kingdom Pseudomonadati; phylum Pseudomonadota; class Alphaproteobacteria; order Acetobacterales; family Acetobacteraceae; genus Acetobacter; species Acetobacter sp. AC2005. Next base: position 230,132 of record NZ_CP149625.1, on the reverse strand, counting down.
ACAGGCATGGCTTTGGCTGGCTGTGCAGACCAATCTCCCTCTGCTGGCGGTGGGGTTCCCAAGCCTGTTGCCAGCCATAAAATTGGGGTTTTGTTGCCTCTGAGCGGCCCAAACGCCGGGTTGGGGCATGAATTGCTGGCAGGCGCACAGCTTGCAGTTGGCACCACGGCCTCGACAGCTTCCACAGGGCTGCAGTTGGATGTGCATGACACAGCAGCTACCGGTGGCGCATCTGGCGCGGCTACCGCTGCAGTAAGTGCTGGAGATGGCCTGCTGCTTGGCCCGCTCACCAGTGGTGATACCGCAGTGGCCGCACCGGCTGCACAATCTGCCGGTATTCCGGTGCTGGCTTTTACCAGTGATATTTCTCAGGCCCGTTCTGGTGTGTGGATCATGGGTATCACGCCGGAAGATCAGGTGCAGCGGCTGGTAGAACAGGCGCGGCAGGATGGGCGGCGCAAGTTTGCAGCTCTTTTGCCCAACAACCCGCTGGGCCACGCTTTGGGTAATGGGTTGCAGTCTGCTTGCCATGATCAGGGCCTGCCAGCGCCCACCATTGTGTATCACTCCGGCACGGCGGCCAGCATTTCGCAGAGCCTGCGTGATATTTCCAATTACGATACGCGCCTGCAGGCTGCTAAAGGCAGCAGCAGTGAGCCTGCTCCTTACACGCCAGAAGCCACCTCGGCAGATGCAGATGCTGCTAAAACGGCAGACAAACTGCCTTCTAATCTGGCGGCTGCATTGGGCACGGATGGCAATTCCGCTGCGCCAGCAGATGCCCCCAAGGCAGAAACGCCCAAGCTGGAGGCGCCACCGTTTGATGCGCTGCTGCTGGGTGATACTGGCCTGAACCTGAAAAACGTGATTGTGGCGCTGAATGAAACCCAGATCAGCCTGCCATCTGTGCGGATTATGGGGCCGGGCCTGTGGGCCGCGTTTGCCACCAAGTTGGGGGCCATTAAAGGTGCATGGTATGCTGCGCCAGATCCTTCATCCCGCCAAGCTTTTGTAACGCGCTTTATGGCGGTTAACCACCATATGCCCAAGCCCTTGGCAGATTTGTCTTACGATGCTGCCAATGTGGCCAAAACAGTGGCGCAGAGTGGTGTTTCTGGCTATCCGGCAAGCGCACTTACACGGCCAGATGGGTTTTCTGGCGTAAATGGCCCGTTCACGCTGCTGCCCGATGGGCGCGTGCGCCGCGCCTTGGGTGTGTTTGAAGTGATTGGGGGCGGTAGCCCTGCCAAAATGCAGAGCGCTCCCGCAAAGGCCAGTGCAATATCTGGCTGATCTAGCTGTATTTGCAATAAATACTCAAAAGGGCTACCTGATGTATTTTCAGGTAGCCCTTTTTATTTACAGTGCATAAAAGAAATTATTTTTTGTGCTGTGCCAGAATGGTTAAAACCTCGGCAACACGTTCTATCACATCATCCCACTTTCGCGGGGTGGTTTGACGGATAATCTGCAAGGTGGGGTACCACGGACTATCTGTGCGCCCACTGAGCCAGCGCCAGCAGTTATCGTACCGATCCATCAGCAAAACCGGTTTGCCCAACCCACCAGCCAGATGCACCACAGATGTATCTACCGTAACCACAACATCAAGAGACATGATGAAGGCTGCGGTGTCATCCATGTTATGGAAGTGGTGTGTGGGATCATACAACACCATGTTGGGTGGTGGATCATTCATCTGCTCGGCATAGGGGCCTTTTTGCAAGCTGATGAGATTGATGCCCTCTATATCCCCTAGAGGCGAGAGGGTGTGCAGGTTTAAAGAACGTCTGCGATCAACAATATGGGCGGAAATGGTATTGGGCCGTGGTGCACCGCCCCATACCAACCCGACATTCAGATTATCATTTTCAGGTAGGAATTGTGCCAGTTCGCGCACTTTTAGGGTGTCTGCGCGCAAATAGGGCACAGGGGCTCCCATGGCATCTGATGTGGCAGCAAAAACGCGGGGCAGGCTGATAAACGGGCAGTGCCAATCAAAGGGTGGCGTGGTGCCGCCAACCTGCACAATATGTGCGCCAACAACCCGGTTACAGAGTTCTCCCAGTGTTTCAGGCACCCACAAATGCGGAATAGCCCCCCGATCTGAAAGTGGCTTGATGTAACGCAGATACATTAAGGTATCGCCAAGCCCTTCTTCCTGCGTAATCAGAATGCGCTTGCCCCGAATATCTGTATTTGGCCCAAGCGAAGGCATAAGAGTGCTTGGCGGCAGGCTGGTATGGCCGGGCAGGCGTAAGCGCCATTCATGTTCTGCCCAACCCTGCGCATAACGCCCGGCTTTAAGCAGCGTAATGGAGTGGTTCAGGCGGATTTGTGGTTCTGTAGGGCGGAGGGAAATGGCACGGCGGTAATAATCCAGGGCTTCATCCAACCGCCCTTTGCCTGCCAGCATACATCCGATGTTGGAAAGTGTGCCGGCATGATCTGGCTGCGTTTTGAGAACATCTTGCAGATGAGCCAAGGCTTCATCAAAACAGCCTTTTTCAAGCAGTGCCATCGCCAGTAGGTTGTGGGAGTGCATGCTGTTAGGCCGTAGCTCAATGGCATGGCGTAACAGGCTGATGGCTTCATCAAGCTGCCCGCACTGCACCAGTAGGTTGCCCAGAATATCATAGATACGGGCATCCTGTGGCGTGCATTCAAGGGCGGCGCGGCATGTGGCTTCCGCCAGAGGGCGTTTGTCCAGTTCGGCTATCAGATCACTCAGTGCCTGTAGCGGGTGTTCTGTGCCAGCATGACGGGAGGCAATATCACACAGAATTTCTGCAGCTTTTTGCGGCTGATCTGTGCCCGCAAGGCAATACGCATACAAGGTTTTAGCCAGATCATTGTCGCTTGCGCTCAATGGCTCCAGAACGGCAAGCATTTCATTGAAATGGCCCGCAGCAATTTCTGCACGCGCGCGCCGGAACGTCAGTTGATCGGGCAGGGGAGAGGCAGAAGCAGCAGGAGTGTTCATGATGGCATTAGGTATCGTTCAAAACAGAAGAATGAATAACACAAGCGAGATAATGTGTAGGCAAGAAAAAACCCGACACGATAGTGTATCATGCCGGGCGATGAACCTGAATAAATAAAGTAACGGAATGTAAAAGGTTCAGGCAGCTTTCATAACTGCAGTCAGGGATTCCAGAACTTCAGTTGGGTCTTTATTTTCCAAAACGGCCACCTCGGCCACAAAACGTTCCTGCGCAGCTTCAAACAGCTTGCGTTCGCTAAAGCTGCCATCCAGACTATCAACATTGCGGCGTAGATCACGCAGCACTTCGGCAATCTGGACCAGATCGCCCGAGTTGATTTTTTCCTGATACGCAACGGCGCGGCGGGCCCACATGCCTTTGCTGACATGCGGCTTGCCCTTGATGATGGCCATGGCCTTATCCACAATCTCGCGCGAGACAATTTTGCGCAGGCCAGCCTTACGGGCCTTGCTGAGCGGGATGCGCAGTGTCATCTGGTTGCCGGGGAAGGAAATCTGGATGACTTCCAGCTTCGTTCCGGCAATTTCATCAACCCCTATCCGGTCTACCCGCCCCACGCCATGGGCGGCATAGACAATGGCATCGCCTTCCTCAAAAGGATCTTCATCCTTTACTTTTGTTTTTGCCTGGGCTGCCGTAGCAGCTGCAGCGGTGCGTGCCATGGCGTCTGTCACGCCGCCTTTAGGAGGTGCTCTGAACGTGTTCATAGCGATAGCTTATAGCATAAAACCGCAGCGTTGTCTTGTAAAAGAGAAAACTGCGGTTCTGCTATTCAGTATTGTATGCCGTTTACAGCACTAAGGGGCGGTGCTGTTGGGTCTCCGGTTGGTTGGGTAACGTCAATTTCAATATTGCGTGCCATTGTTGCCATGGGCAGCGCGTGCGGTGTGCCAGAAAAAGGTTCCTGCAGATCGTTCGCACTTTTATCCAGCACCAAAAACAGGCACCCCACCAGAGATGAGCCCAGCGGTGTAATCCATTCCAGCGTCTGCACCATGGAAAGGGGCAGTACGATGCAAAAGATGTTCACCAATGTGCGTGGCAAAGCCGAAAACTGCATGGGCAAAGGAGTGTTGCGAATACGCTCCAGCCCGCCTTGGGCGTTGGCGATATCGGACAAAATGCGGTCTATCTGCCCATGTACTGCGCCATCAATGCCCTTTTTGTTCACTTCCTCCGTCACGCCCAGCCCAATCTGATACAAAATGGCGTTGGGCTTGTTTCGGTAATTAACAATGGCATCCTGCATATAAGGTGGCAGCAGGCGTTGAATATCGGCCGAAGCATCTTCCTTCCCCAAAGCCATGCGCAGGGCATGGGGGTAGGCGGCAATGGCGTACATCAGATCATGCCGGTCTCCCAGCAATGTTCCGGCCTGTCGGCCAAAGGAGCGGCAGTTGTTGGTAATGGCACCCCACAATGTGCGGGCTTCCCACCAGCGTGCATAGGCGCTGTTGCTGCGGAACCCCATAAACAATGCCAGTGCAGACCCAATAAGAGAAACCGGCAGGCTGGGCTGTTCCATCCATTCCTGATGGAACACCTGAAAAAGCACAACTACAATTAAATCCCACCCTGCCATTAGCAGGATAACACCTAGAATTTCTTTCCCGATAATGCGTAGCCCGACCCTTTGGTCAACAATCATTCACAAATCTCCGCGTGTCAGAAAAGCGTTCTTGCCTGAACCTATATCAACATGGCACGAAAAAGGGAGTTTCTTAACAATACATATATTTATTTCATATTTTTCAGCACGATTGCGGATTTTTGAAGGATCAGGAGGGGAGAAATGGCAACACAACCAACCGGCTTGAAACTGCGTGAAGAGCATCTGTGCCATGGTGGCAAGATCCAGTTTTACGAGCACTTTTCTCATACTCTGGGGCTTTCAGCCCGGTTTGGTGTGTTCCTGCCGCCAACAGCCTGTGCCGGGCAAAAGGTGCCTGTTGTGTATGCGCTGGCCGGCCTTACCTGCACGGAAGAAACATTTCTTATCAAATCCACAGCTTTGGCGGAGGCTGCACGGTTGGGGCTGGCATTGGTGGCGCCAGATACATCGCCACGCGGCGCAGGTGTGCCGGAAGAAGATAAGGATTGGGATTTAGGCACAGGTGCCGGGTTTTATCTGGATGCCACGCAGCAGCCTTGGAGCAAACACTACCGTATGGGCAGTTATATCGCGCAGGAACTGCCAGAAATTGTGGAGCAGGCCTTGCCGTTGGATAGTGCGCGGCGTGGCATTATGGGCCATTCCATGGGCGGGCATGGGGCGCTGATACATGGCTTGCGTGCGCCAACATTCTGGAAATCCATATCCGCTTTTGCGCCTATTGTGCATCCGGCCGCAGTGCCATGGGGGCAAAAGGCATTTACCGCGTATTTGGGGCCAGATCAGGCTACTTGGCGCGCGTATGATGCGGTGTGTTTGTTAGAAGATGGTTACAAACACCCCAACACCATTCTGGTTGATCAGGGTGAGGCTGACCAGTTTTTGCAACGCGAGCTTCAGCCATGGCACTTGCAACAAGCAGCGGAGCAGGTTGGGCAAAAGCTGAACCTACGCCAGCACGCGGGGTATGATCATTCCTACTGGTTTGTGCAAAGCTTTGTGGCCGACCATTTGCGCCACCATGCGGCGAACCTAAAGGCAGGCTGAACTTTTTTAGGAGTGCAGGGCGCGGCTGAGGCTGGGAGAGGTCAATCCCCCGAGTGCGCCCAGCCATTTAAGATACTCCAAAGCCAGAAGCCGCAAAGAGGAACGGTGCAAAGGATGTTCCATGGCGGGTGGCAACACCGGATAAGGATACAGGGTTACATCCGGCAATGTGCGGCTGAGTTCCAGCAAGGCGCGGCGCATGTGGTAACTGGCGGTTACAACAATAAGCGACGTTATGTGGTTATCTGCAACCCAGACGGCTGTTTCTGTCGCGTTGCCAATGGTGGAGCGAGCCTGATAGCCAAGGGTAATGCGCTCCGCCAAAGCAGGAGGGGCGGTGGGCGGTAAAATCTCACCCAATGTGGTTTGGGTATCCACCCCCGAAATCAGCAGTTTTTCACCCTGATTGCGTGCGAGCAGATTAAGTGATGTGTCAATGCGGCCTGCGCCACCTGTAAGGGCAACAATGCCATCTGCATGGGGCAAATAGCCCGGTGGGCGCAGGGCATCGTTTACAAACCAGCCAAACCCGCCGGTAAAGGCAAGGCAGGCCAGCAAGATCAGCCGGAATGAAAGCCGAATGAAAAGCATGATCGGGCCAGAAGGACGCGGCCCGGATGGCTTGCGCTGAGGGATTATGGGAGCCGCCGCAGCCATAGGCGCACCATGCTCTGTGTTGTAATCCAGCAAATAAAGGCAGCAACAAATGGCAGAGCTGCAAAGGCAACCAGCATATCTGTTGGAATAATGTTTTGCAGGGTTTGCCAATCGGGCAGCAACAGCGTGTCAGACTGGAGCGAGATATTGGCAAAAGGCGCTGCCATTCTGAACAGCACCAGCAAAGGCACCATGGCCAGAACAGTGCCAGCCAAGCTGCCGCCTAGCCCCAGCATGGCCGTGCGCCAAGCAAAACGGCCTGCAATATAGCCATCGGATGCCCCCAGCCCGTGCAGGATTTCAATAATATCGCGCCGGGTTGAAAGGCCCGCACGTGTGGCAAGGCCGGTTACAAGCGTGGCAATGCCGCCAACGGTCAGCAAAGCCAAACCTGCGCAGGCCAAAAGGCTGTTGGCCAGTGCTTTCAGGCGTTCTCCCCAGCTTGCATTATGCTCCACAATGGTGCCGGGTACATGCGCGGTAAGGGTTTGTTCCAGATCGTTGGGCACCTGCGCGTTATCTGGCAAACGAATGCGGATAATGGCTGGCAGGGGGAGGGCGGAGTTATCGGCCTCACCCAGCCATGGCTCCAAAAGCCGTGCCAGTTCCTCTTTATCCAAACGGTGCATCACCGAGCCGGGAGGCAGGGTGTTGAGGTCTGCCAAAACAGCTTCCGCACGGGTGGGGCCTGTGGGCTCTTTTTTGCTGGCAGGGGTAAGGGGTTGATCAGGGTCTGGCACCTGCACGGTTACAAGCTGGGCTGCACCTCCGGCCCAGCGGGCAGAAAGTGCGCGCGCACCTGTTGCCCCGGCAAGCGTTAAGGCAGCCAGAAAGCTCATCATGGCCACAAGCGTAAACAGGCTGCGGTCGGGCAGCGCTTCAGAAACAGAAAGACCGTCCTTACGGCCAGAAAAGGGCATCATCATACCGTTGCCCCTTCATCCTGCACCAGTCGGCCACGCTCCAGATACAGGGCCGGGCGTTCCAACCTGCGGATCAGGGCCTCATTATGTGTTGCCACAACCATGGTGGTGCCCATGTCGCTCAGTTCGGCAAACATATCCAATAGACGGTGGGCTTGGCTTTCTTCCAGCGCGTTGGTGGGTTCATCTGCCAAAATCAGGCCGGGGCGGTGGATAATGGCGCGGGCAATGGCTGTACGCTGCTGCTCCCCACCAGAAAGGCTGGCCGCGGGGGCATTCAGGCGCTCACCCAAACCGACCCATTTTAGAATGGCGTGAATTTCATCCTGAATTTCATCTTCAGGGCGTTTTTGCAGGCGCAAAGGCAGGGCCACGTTATCCGCAACACTTAGGCCGGGGATAAGTTTGTAATCCTGATGCACCATGCCGATTCTCTGCCGCAGGCGCACAAAATGTGCACGCTTTTCTGCCTTGGAAACAGGCTTGCTCAAAAGCAGCATGCGCCCTTCTGTGGGGAGTGTTTCAAGGTGCAGCAGGCTTAACAGGCTGCTTTTGCCAGCGCCCGATGGGCCAAGAAGCCAGCGGAATCCCCCCTGCGGAATGGAGAAGGAAAGATCGGACAATACCTGCGTATTCTGCTTTTTGCCCCGCCGCCATGAAACGTTTTCCAGACGGATCATGCTGGAACCATAAGGAACGGAAGTGGCATAAAGCGGAACAATTGTTGCATATATGTAGTGTAACCGAGAGGCAGGGGGAGTGTCGATTGAAAGACACAACATACTGCCTAATAAACGGCATGTTCCATCTTTTTGGCGCGATGTCTGGCGCGAACGGGTGTTACCTGTGCTAAGGGAGATGCCAAATCTGTTCTTCCGTTCGATGCCTTAGCCTCGCATCTGCGTGCAGCAGGCGCAGGGAGGAAGGCAGCCTTGTATCAAGAGAGTGTTCATGAAGATCGTCTGTCCTTCCTGCGGTGTGGCCTATCAGGTTCCAGAGGCTCTTCTTGCCAAAAGGCAAATGCTCAAATGCTCTGCCTGTGGCGTTAAATGGCGGGTTCAGCTTCCGCAGCCGCAGCCAGAACCTGTTGCGGAGCCTGTGCCGCATGAACACGCTCAACCGCAATCTGCTCCACCAGAAGCAACAGCACCACACAGCGCGCCGGAAGAAAAAGTAGCCCCCACTCCGGAACCTTCGGAAGCTCCTCCTGCTGAAGAACCGGATTCGGAGCACCCGCCTGTAACGGAACCTCCGGCGCCGCAAGAGCCTGCTCCAGAACACGTTGCCGAGGAAACATCAAAAGAACCTGCGCCGGTTGAACCCCAAGCGCCAGAAGCCCCCGTTCAGCCGCAGCCAGAACCTCAGCCCGTTCCAGAACCACCACCGGAACCAGAACCGGAAGTTCCCAACGCGCCTGTGGTTGAACCGGAACCTGTCGTCGAGCCGGAACACACACCTGCGCCAGAGCCAGAAGAACCAGTTGCACCGCAGCCCGTGCCGGAAGTGCCGCAGCCAACAACAGTGCGGCAGGTGCATGTTACGCAAACACCTCCGCCATATGTGCCGCCGCATGTTGAACCAACGCTGCCATCGGCTACAAAATCTTCCGCGCCATCTGGCCCCGTAGCTGCACCGGAGCCGCCGCAGCCAAAAGAAACTGCTGCGCAAACGGGCCAACGCTCTGAGCCTTTGCGCAGGGCCTCACCCCCGGCAGAATCTTCTGCACCACAAGTGGCACCACAAGTGGGGGCTGCAAACACGTCTCGGCCTATGGGGCTGCCCAAAGTGCGGCCGGAAGTGGCGCAGGCCTATGCTCAAAGTGCAGCGGCGCACGTTGCCCAATCCAAAACGCCATCTGCGCGCAAGCTTGATGTGCGCGGGCTGATTTTAACGGAAAAATTCTGGAAAATAGCCTGGATTATCAGCGTAGTGCTGGCTGTTATCGGCTTTGTGGCTATCTGGCATTGGTGGAATGCCATTGTGCACGCATGGCCTGCGGCAGCGCGTCTGCATCGGGCCAGTTAAGGCCTGATACAAAAAGACGCGCCTAACTTGTACTCACAGCAGTGCGCAGCTTTTACATGCTGCGCCCGGCCAGTGTTGCCAGTGTGGCACCTGCGGCTGCCAAGGCCATAAGCATAATACCATCCCAGATCAGGCCGCTTGCTGTAAGATCATGCCCGGCAATGGCAAGATGATGCGGAATAGCGGAAGCCACATTGGCAATGGCATCACGCGCTTGCGGGTCTGCCGATGCAGCGGATTTGGAAAGAGCGCCAACCAGCGCGGGCAGCGCGGCCCATGCCACACCTGCAATCAGCAGCAATGGGGCAAACAGCTCGGCAATCTGTTGCACAAAATAGAACGCAAAATAACAGACAGACCAAATGGCTGTGCGCACAAGGGCAAAGCCAGAAGCGCCAGATCGGTAAGCAGCAGAAGACTGGGAAGAAAGAGGCATGCGCGGGTCCATAGGTATTGGTTCCTTGCCGGCAGTAAATGGGCCGAGTGGTTGTGTTGTATCCAACCCACAGAGCGCGCAGGCGGACTATTCTTGCCCTATATATACAGGCACAGGGTAAAGCATGCCAATGGATAGCCATATGACGGATGCAAGACATGTTTTCATATGGGTAACGCATTCGCGATGAGGGTGTGAGGGCAGAGTTTTGTTAAGATGCATTTTTTACACTGACCTCTCGGAAGGGCACGTCAGCGGATTTTATGCCGGTGGCCGGTAAAATTATGGATTTTCTTTCCTGCTCCATCCTGTTTGTCGGGGTGGACGCGGCTTGGCAGGTGCATCTTGAAACCTTGCTGCAGGCGCGTGGGTTGCGTGTAAAAAGCGTGGCAGATGGTCGTTCTGCCTTTGCCGGGTTTGATGAAGATCTGCCTGATCTTCTGGTTGTGCCCGCACGGTTGCCAGATATGCCCGCAACCCAGCTTTGCCAGCGTTTGCGGTTAAATGCGGCCACGCGCGGTATCCCGGTTGTTGTGCTGTTGCCAGATGCCAACAGCAGGCAGGAAGCCGAAATTCTGGAACGCGGGGCAGATTGTTGCTTCAGCATGGCGGATAATCCGCTTTTGCTGGTTTTCCGTATCTGCGCGCTGCTGCGTGAATATGATGAAGACCTGGCCGGGCGCGAGGGTGTGGTATTTCGTCAGCCGCGCATCGTGATCATGACAGCACCGGGCGGTGTATTATGGGCGTGGTCTGATAGGCAGAAACCCGCAGATTTTGAACCGATCAGAGGCGGCCAGCCTTATCTGGTGGAGCTTTTGCAACAGAATGGGGAAGATGCCCTGTTGGTGGAAGACCCGGAAAAACTGGATCTTTCCGGTATTGCCAGTAGCCGCGCCTGCCCGGATTGTGTGGTGGTGGATCTGGCTTGCCCGGCGTTTGATGGTTTGGCGCTTGCGCGCACCATAGCGGCTTTTCGCAGGCGTAGCCGCCAGTGCACCCGCATTATGGGCATGGTGGAACACGGCGGTCTTTCTGGTGAACAGGTGGCACGCGCATTTCATGCCGGAATAGATGATCTGCTGGATGCCGATACACCTGTAGATTTGCTGGTAAGCCGTATTGGCAGCCTTGTGCGGCGTAAAACATTGCAGGACGAAGCCCGGCGCGAGGAAGCACATATAGAAAGTGCCCGCGCACGTATGGCGCTGGCCGATGCTTTGCGGCGGGTAAATGCAGATCTGGCGGCTGCTAATCGCAAATTGATAGAGGCGCAGGCCAAACTGGTGCAGTCCGCCAAAATGGCATCATTGGGGGAATTGGCCGCCGGAATCGCGCACGAATTCAACAATCCGCTGGCGTTTGTTCTGGCGCACGAAAACACAGTCAAACGCAGTATGGTCAAGGCGCTGCATGCCGTCAGATCGCAAGATCTGGTTATGGCGGAAACCGCATTGCAAAAGGGGAGTGAGCGTCTTTCAGCCTCCCTTATCGGTCTTTCACGCATGCGGGATCTGGTGGCCAGTCTGCGCCGTTTTTCCCGGCTGGAAGAAGGTGAGTTCCGCCGTCTGGATGTGCCCGAAGCCATAGGCATGGTGCTTACACTGCTTGCCCCCAAGCTGGGGCAGGATATTGAAGTTACCTGCAAGTTGGAGGCCCCGCCGGAACTGGTGTGTCAGGCAGCGCTGGTCAATCAGGTGGTCATGAATATCGTAAGCAATGCCGCAGATGCCATTTTGGACAAACGGCGCGAGACGATTCAAAGCGCCGAACCCACGCTTTCCCACGCAGATCGTATCCTTATCACCTCGTTTTTGGAGCAAGCCGAAAGCGGTAAAGGTGAAGAATACGTGATCCAGATAAGCGATACCGGGCCGGGCGTGCCCAAAGAGCTGCAGGAACGTGTTTTTGAACCGTTTTTTACCACAAAACCTGTAGGGTCTGGTACGGGGCTTGGGCTGGCCACCGCATATGGTGTTGTGCAGGCCCACGGCGGCAATGTTGTTGTAACCAATGCAAGCACGTTGGGGGGCGCCTGTTTCACCCTTCGCGTGCCATACAGAGCAGGAGAGGAGAGGCGCGGTGATAACGTTGCCTGACCTGAAACAGCGTCCCATCGTGCTTGTGGTGGACGACGAACCGGAGATTCTGGTTGCGCTGACAGACCTGCTGGAAGGTGCCTACCATGTTCTTTCTGCTTCATCAGGAGAACAGGGTTTGGCGTTGCTGCGTGAAAACCCGGATGTAGCGGTTATTATCTCGGACCAGCGCATGCCCGGCATGACGGGTGATGTCTTTTTGGCGCAGGCGCGGGATATTTCCGGCGCAGGAGCCATTTTGCTAACGGGATATGCCGATATCTCCGCCGTAGAAGCCGCGCTGAACCGGGGGCAGATTTCCTTTTTTGCGTACAAACCGTGGGATGATGAAACACTTCTTTCTATGGTGGGGCAGGCTGCCGCACGCTATTTTTTGGAAAAAGAACTGGAGTGCGAACAGCTTTTGCTACGCGGGCTATTGGAAAACCTGCCATTTGGGCTGGCGTTCAAAGATCAGGATGGCTGCTTTATCCGCCTGAACCAGCAGATGGCGCGGGAGTTCGGCCGCAGCGTTGCCGAATGCCTGGGCCAGAAAGAAGAGGACCTGGTAAACGGCCCACGACAGGAAAGTTTGGAAGAAGCGCGGCAGGCGCTGGAAACATCCGGGCGGGATCAGCAGGTCTTGCAGCTTCCGGGGCCTGATGGACAAAACCGCTGGCATGATCTCACCCGCGTGCGGCTTGATAGCCTGCGTAATGCCCCTGTGCGTTCGGGCTTGTTGTCTGATTATTCCATCCTGATTGATCGGGACGTAACAGATCTGCTGGGGCTGGAGCAGCGTTTGCGGCAGGCCCAGAAAATGCAGGCCATTGGCACATTGGCAGGCGGCATTGCGCATGATTTTAATAATCTGCTCACCGCTATTCAGGGCTCTTTGGAGCTGGTGCAGGATCTGGAACCCCCGCGAGAGCCGGGCGTGGCACGGCTGTATCAAAACGCCATGGAAGCGGCCCGCCGAGGGGGCACTCTTACGCGCAAACTGCTAGACTTCAGCCGCCCGCGCCACTTGGTGTGCCAGAGGGTGGAAGTGCAGGAGGTGATGCAAAACCTTCAGGGCTTCATGAAGCAGGGCAAGGTGCCAGAAGATATCCGTGATGCACTGGATTCCGCTTCGGTAGAAGGTAGCGGGCGCTTTAGCAGCGTGCAGTTTGTACTGCCCGAAGAACCTCTGCCACCTGTATGGACAGACCCCGTGCAACTTGAACTGGCGGTGTTCAGCCTGTGCATTAATGCCATAGACGCACAGCCGGAGGGTGGCAGCACCAGTGTTTCTGTGCGGCAGGTTGCGCGGTTGTTAGGCCGCCATGTGGGCAAGGATCATGCCGGGGCATGGGTGGTTGTGCAGGTTTCGGACAGAGGCGTGGGCATGACGGAAGAAATGCGTGCCCGCATTTTTGATCCGTTCTTTACCACCAAGGATATGGGGCAGGGCACTGGGCTGGGCCTGTCCATGATTTACGGCTTTATCAGCCATTGCGGCGGCGAAGTGCGTGTGGAAAGCACACCGGGTGGCGGCACCTCCGTAGAATTGTGGTTCCCGGCTATGGATGCGCAACTTTCAGCATCCATTCCACCCGCGGCAGGTGTTTCTGGCAATGCCACCGCTAATATGCGCACACTGGCAGCCACGCCGCAGGGCCGCGCTATTCTGGTTGTGGATGATGAACCGGGCGTGCGCGCAGTAACGGCAGGTTTTCTGAGCCGTGCAGGATATGAGGTGTTGGAATCGGCCAGCGGCGCAGAGGCCGTGGAAACCGTGCGCAACAGGCCGGATATCGCCCTTGTGGTGATGGATGTGATGATGCCCGGCATGAACGGGGGCGAAGCCGCACAACGTATCCATGCCGAACGGGCAGAACTGCCAGTGCTGTTTGTAACAGGCTACGCAGATCTGGGTATTTTGCCCCAAGGCGTGGCTGTGCTGCACAAACCCTACACGCGTGATGCGCTTTTAGGAGATGTAAAGGCCATGCTGGCTGCATAGGCCAACCCCTTGTTCTGGGCGGAATAAGGCTTATCTGAGGAAGATCATGCATACTTTTCACACAGCTTCCTCATCTCACGATCCCGTCGGCTGGCACGGGACAACCATTCTCTGCGTGCGGCGCGGGGCCGAAGTTGCCATGGCGGGCGATGGTCAGGTCACGCTGGGCAGCACGGTTGTTAAGGGCAATGCCCGTAAGGTGCGCCGCATAGGCCCGCAGGATAATATTCTGGCGGGCTTTGCGGGCGCCACGGCAGATGCCTTTACCCTGCTTGAGCGGCTGGAAGCCAAGCTGGAACGCTACCCCAACCAGCTTGAGCGCGCCTGTGTGGAACTGGCAAAGGATTGGCGGACAGACCGTTACCTGCGCCGTTTGGAGGCCATGATGGCCGTGGCAGATGCCGAACATTCCTTTACCCTTACAGGTAATGGTGATGTGCTGGAGCCAGAAGATGGCATTATCGCCATTGGGTCAGGCGGCAATTATGCTCTTTCCGCTGCCCGTGCACTGCTGACGGTTGATGGGCTGGGGGCAGAGGAAATTGTGCGGCGGTCTATGAAGATTGCTGGTGATATCTGCGTTTACACCAATCATTCTGTCCGGGTGGAAACACTCAAGGCAGCCTCAGATCAGGAGAGCCGGTAATGGATGCTCCTAACTTTTCTCCGCGTGAAATTGTAAGCGAACTGGACCGGTTTATTGTCGGTCAGCAGGATGCCAAGCGGGCCGTGGCCATTGCCATGCGCAACCGCTGGCGGCGTGCGCAGCTTTCTGAAGGCATGCGTGAGGAGGTTGTGCCCAAAAACATCCTCATGATCGGCCCTACCGGCTGCGGTAAAACGGAAATTGCTCGCAGGCTGGCAAAACTTGCGCAGGCCCCTTTCCTGAAGGTGGAAGCCACCAAGTTTACCGAAGTGGGGTACGTGGGCCGTGATGTAGACAGCATTGTGCGTGATCTGGTGGAAGTCTCCATCACCATGCTGAAAACATCGCGCCGCAAGGATGTTGAAGAAAAAGCCCAACAGGCAGCGGAAGAACGCATTGTGGATGCGCTGGCGGGGGAAGGATCTTCTGCCGATACAAAAAGCAAATTCCGCAGCATGCTGCGCAGCGGCCAGCTTGAAGATAAGGAAATTGATATTGCCGTAACCGAGCAGGCCCCTGCCGGAAGCAGTGATATGCCCGGAGCCGTGCCGGGGCAGGCCATTAATGTAGGCGATATGATGAAAGCCTTCATGAACCGTGGCCCCAAGCAGAAAAAGCTCAAGGTTTCTGTGGCACGCGAATATCTGAAGCGTGAAGAAGCAGACCGTCTGCTGGATGGTGAGGCCCTTACGCGGGAAGCCGTAGCCAATGCGCAGGAAAACGGCATTGTCTTTTTAGATGAGATAGACAAGGTGTGTGCCCGTGCATCAGAAAGCGGGGCAAAGGGGGGTGATGTCTCCCGCGAGGGTGTGCAGCGTGACCTTCTGCCGCTGATTGAAGGCACAACCGTTTCCACCAAACATGGCCCGGTGAATACAGACCATATTTTGTTTATTGCCTCTGGCGCTTTCCATTTGGCCAAGCCGTCTGACCTGTTGCCAGAACTTCAGGGGCGTTTGCCTATTCGGGTGGAATTGCAGCCGCTCAGCCGTGAAGACTTGCGCCGTATTTTAACAGACCCGGAGCATTCTTTGCTCAAGCAGTACATCGCGCTGATGGGCACAGAAGGCGTAACCCTGAACTTTACGGATGATGCCATAGATGCGCTGGCTGAACTGGCAGCAGATATTAACGACCGCGTAGAAAATATTGGGGCGCGCCGTCTTGCCACAGTGCTGGAAAGATTGTTGGAAGATGTCTCTTTCACGGCATCGGACCGTAAGGGCGAAACCGTGGAAGTAAATGCTGCAATGGTGCAGGAAAAAGTCGCGCCACTGGCGCGCAAGGGAGATCTGAGCAGGTTTATTCTGTAATGGAAGCACCATTTGTAACGCCGCAGGAAGATACGGCAGAAGAAGCTATTGAAGCCATCCGCGATGAGCTGGAAATCTTTGATGATTGGATGGAACGGTATCAGTACATCATAGAAATGGGGCGCAAGCTGCCCCCATTCCCCAAAGAATGGTGTGATGATGCCCACCGCGTGCCTGGCTGCCAAAGCCAGGTATGGCTGGAAGAAAAGGAAGAGGACGGCAAACTGTATTTTGCAGGCTTGTCTGACGCCGCCATAGTGTGCGGGCTGGTGGCCTTGCTATTGCGCGTATATTCCGGCCGATCCAAGGAAGAAATTCAGGCAACAGACCCCAAGTTCCTGCGTGATCTGGGGCTTGTGCAGGCTCTTTCTACCAACCGAGGCAACGGGGTGGAAGCTATGGCGCGGGCTATTCGTTCCGTTGCAGCTTCTGCTGTGGCCTGAACTGAATGTGAATTGCGCCGCCTTTATGTAGGTGGTGCAATTTCAAATAAAAAAACCGGCGTGCTGGAAAAATCCAGCCACCGGTTTTTTTTATGCCTGCTTTACAGAAAAGCGGGTGCCTGAAAAATCAGGCGTTCCCTTTTTCTTTCAGCGCTTTCAAGATGTCAGCCGGGCGTACGGGCAGATGCCGCATACGCACACCAACAGCATTGAAAATGGCGTTGCCAATAGCGGGTGCAATGGTGGTTACACCCGGTTCACCAAGCCCCATGGGTTTTTCTGTGCTGGGCAGGAATTCAATATCCATATCCGGCACATCTGTAATACGCAGGGGCGTATAGGTGTTCAGGTTGCGGTCACGCACGTTGCCGTTTTCAATTTCCGTACCTTCAAACAGCGCCATGCTCAGGCCCCACAGTGCGCCGCCTTCGGTCTGGGCCAAGGCGCCGTCTGGGTCGATAATCGTGCCAGCATCCAGCACCAGCCAGATTTTCTGGCAGGTGACAACGCCTGTTTCGCGGTCAACATGCACCTGTGCGGCGCCTGCTGTCCATGTTGGCATGTTGCGTTCCTGCCCGAAGGTGGTGGCAATGCCAATGGCCGTATCTTTAGGCAGGCTGACTTTGCCGTAACCGCACTTTTCTACCAGCTTTTTAAGCACATTGGCCTGACGGGATGCCCCACCAACAGAGTTGGGAGCACTGCCTACATTACGGCCCTTGCACGTGAGAAGCCCAAGGCGGAAATCAACCGGGTCTTTTCCATAATCATGGGCCAGTTCATCCAAAAAGCTTTCATGCGCCCAAGGTGTCCAGCCGGAGCTGACCGAACGCAGCCAACCGGGGCGGAAGGTGGCATCGGCCAGATCATTATCCAGTGCGCGCACCAGAATGGGGCCGACATCGTACCAGTGGTCAGCGCCTGCAATGGCGAACTGATCGTATGGTTTGCCGTCTTCACCTTTTTCCATAAAGGCAGCAGCCATCACGCCTGTTGGCCAGCCGGCAGAGGCATGATGTTCCCACCCGTTGATGGAACCATCCTTGTTCACACCAGCGCGCACGGTCTGGATGGACGGTGAGCGGATGGAATCAAACAGCACGTCATCAGACCGGGTAAACACCAGTTTAACAGGCTTGCCACCCAGTGCCTTGGAAATGAGCGCGGCGGGAACTGCGTAATCTCCGTTCAGGCGGCGGCCAAAACCACCACCCAGCAGGTAGCTGCGCATCACCACATCGGATTCAGGAACCTGAAGCGCCTTGGCAATAACGGGCAGGAACAGGGTCTGCCACTGGTTACCGCAATGCACTTCCCACTTGCCTTCGTGCAGGCGGGCAAGAGCGTTCATGGGTTCCAGCTGATAATGCAGCACGGAAGAGCACGTATAGGTGCGTTCCACCACCTTATCGGCTTTGGCCAGAGCTTCATCCACTCCGGCATCATTAAAGATGCGCGAACCGCCGGTTTTTTCGGCAATCTGCTTGCGGCCGTGCTCAATAATGTCCTGTTCGGTCACGTTGGCGGTTTTACCCGGTGTCCACGTTACTTTCAGGGCATCTGTTGCGCGGATGGCCGCAGGGTAGGAGGAAGCCAGAACCGCAACCCAGCCCGGCACTGTGTTGGAAGGATCATCCAGCACAATGTAGCGGATATAGCCCTTAACCTTTTTGGCTTCCGTATCATCAACAGAAACCACTTTGGAGCCATACCGCGTGGGCGGCATTTTGGGGCGGGCATACACCATGCCTTCCAACTTGGCATCAATGCCATAAATGGCCGTGCCATCTGTTTTGGAAGGAATATCCAGCGCTTTAACTTCACGCCCGATCAGTCGGTGTTCGGATGAAGGTTTGAGCGGCAGCTTGGCCATTTCATCTGGCGTAAAGGTGCGGGTGGGGTGCGCACGGCTTACAATTTCGCCGTAGGAAATAGAGCGCTTGCCCGCAATAACCTGCCCATTACGTGCAATACAGGCAGAAGGCGCCACACCCAGCAGGCGCGCACCTTCTTCCACCATTACGGTGCGGGCTGCTGCACCAGCTTGGCGGAACTGATCCCACGTCAGCCAGACAGACCAAGAACCACCTGTAATCATCAGGCCCCATTTGGGGTCTGTATCCACGTAGGTGATCTTAACCTTGTTCCAGTCTGCTTCCATTTCATCGGCAATAATCCGGGCAAGGGCGGTACCAACATGCTGGCCCATTTCTGCACGAATAACGTTCACGTTCACCCAGCCATCCGGCGCAATGGAGCACCAGATTGTGGGTTCAAACGCACCACCGGCGGGCAGATTGCCTGCGGCCTGCGGGTAAACCTGCGCAGCGTTACCCTGCCGCGCAAAGCCGAACATAAAGGCCGAGCCCATGGCCGTAAGCAGAAAACCGCGGCGCGTGGGCCCACGGCCTGCGGCCCGATCCTGCCGGGCTGCAATGCGTTCCAGCTTACCCATGAGATGCCTCCTCCTTCTGCATGGCGGCGGCTGCTTTCTTGATTGCCTTGCGGATGCGCACATACGTCATGCAGCGGCACAGGCTGCCGCCCATTACGCCATCAATCTGCTCATCCGTCGGGTCGGGATAATCTTTCAGAAGGCTGACAGCCTGCATGATCTGGCCGGACTGACAGTACCCGCACTGCGGAACCTGAATATCCTTCCAGGCTTCCTGCACAGGGTGTTTGCCTTCTGGGTGCAGGCCTTCAATGGTGGTTACATCAGCGCCTTCAATGGAGCTAATGGGCGTAATGCAGGAGCGGGTGGCACGGCCACCCACCAGCACGGTGCATGCACCGCACTGGCCTACGCCACAACCAAACTTTGTGCCTGTCTGGTCCAGATCATCACGCAGGGCCCACAACAGGGGGGTATCTTCTGGCACATCGACGGAAACGTCACGGCCATTGAGTTTGAACTTTATCATCTCTTGCTCCGTGTTCCGTCTTAGTGCGAAGAATTGACAGGAACTGGCTGGACGGTCTTGCGCACTTCGGCGGCCTTTTTCTCAAGGTTTGTCCACGGTGGCAGTGTGGTGCGGGTGCGGCGCAGATAGGCGGCAATGCGGGCCATATCCTTGTCGGACAGCGCATTGTAGAAGCTGGGCATGGCTACGCCAGATTGCCCTTCTTCCGCCGTAAGCCCACGTAGCATGACCTGATACAGGTTTGTGGGTTCATCCAGCCACAGTGCGTTGTTCAGCGCCAGATCCGGGCGGCCAAGAACAGGCGTGGGCGCTGCGTTGTAATGGCAGGCCGCACAGGCACCCTGATACAGCTTTGCGTCCGGGTCCACATTCGGGCCGATCAGATCGGTTTTGGAAGCTTCCATGGCGCGGGCCAAGGCGGCTTTGTCGTTCTTTTCACGCTCGGCAGCGTGGTCCACATCCGCAAAGTAATGCGCAATGGCGTGCACATCTTCTTCCGGCACGGTGGAAAGGAAGCGATGCGGCACGGGGGACATAGGCCCACCAGCCGGGCCGTGCAGCGGCGCTACGCCAAAGCGCAGATACTGGAACAGCTCATCTTCCGTCCATGTGGTGGGGGTTGGGTTGTGCTCGTTAAGGGCGGGCGCAATCCAGTTATCCACCACGGCACCTTCGTAGGCAGAGCCTTTCTTTTCGGCTCCCATAAGGTCACGCGGGGTATGGCACGCGCCGCAGTGGGCGTTGCCTTCGGCCAGATAGGCACCGCGGTTCCACAATGCATCATGCCGTGGGTCGGGCTTATAAACGCCGGGGCGCAGATACAGCAGTTTCCAGCCAGCCTGAAGAATACGCAGGCTGAGCGGGAAGGGCAGCTCGTTCGGGCGGCGAGACATGTGCACGGCCGGGCGTGTCATGATGTAGGCATACAGATCGGAAATATCCTGATCCGTCATCTTGGTGAAATGATCGTACGGGAAAGCCGGGATCAGATGCACGCCCTTGCGGGACACACCAAGGTGCATGGCGCGGCGGAAAGCTTCTTCCGACCAAGCGCCAATGCCCATTTCAACATCTGGTGTGATGTTGGAAGAATAGATGGCCCCAAACGGGGTATCCATTTTATAGTCACCCGCCAGTTCCGGCCCGCCGCCGTTATCTGTGCGGGTGTGACATTCTGCGCAATACCCTTCAGCCGCCACAATCCGCCCGCGCTCTATCTGCTCGGCAGAAAAGCTGGCGGGGTTTGGCCGCTCAATCGGGGCAATTGGTGGATACCATGCATAATATAAGAACCCGAGCCCCCCAAGGACCCCGGCCGCGGCTACTCCCGCTAGAAGACGTTTGATCACTCTACCCCCAATCCCGTGAAAAACGTACCATCTGGCGGGCAACACGTAAGCCTACGCGCCATGAGCCGATGGATCAGCGTCTGAGGTTCGTTTCTTGATTCAGGACGATTCTTATCTGGAATTGCGATGTAAATAAACGCATAGGTTCCACTGTATTACAGTGAAATCTGAATAAGATTTATTTGTCTGCCGAGAATATTGCAGAAAAACAGGGGTTTCGTCTTTATCTATATTTTATCGTATATAGTTAAGCGTTGATTTTGCATGTATGCCATGCGTTCAGTTCTTGAAAGAAATCATATTTTTGCGATGGAAAAGGCCGCTGCGCCTCTCTGTTATGGCCGTATTCGGTTTATCAGAGAGAGCGCAACGGGAAGGCGGCATAAAGGCCTAAGGCAGATTAGCCAGCATGCTGGGCAAGGGTTTTGTGTGTGCCCTGCGCGCGAATGCTCTGGCGAATTTTCACAACGTCAGTTGCAAAGTTGGGATGATCTTTCAGGTTCCAGCCCGCAAAAACAGTCATCTGCAACCCTGTGGCCAGATTTTCTGCACGGGCCAGCGCAAGTTGTTCTGCGTTAATGGCGGGTTCTGTAATGGTATAGGGCGTGCCTTTATCCGTAGTGCCACGCAGATATTCCAGAAAACACGCCGTGCCAAACGCCAGCCGCCAATGATCGCGCCCGGAGCCCAGAACGCCATTGACAGTATCTGTCAGGAACACGGGCAGTTTGGAGCCGCTATCGGAGGCAATGCGCAAAAGCTGATCGCCCACCGCAGGGTTGCGGAAGCGGTGCAATACCTGCTGGGCATATTGTGCCAGAGAAACACCTTTGGGCGGCGTAATGAAGGGTGAGGCGTCTTCTGCCAGAAAACGTTCCAGATGGCCCAGCAGCAAGGTGTCTTCTATGGCGTGTGGCACAGTGTCATACCCCATCAGCACGCCGGGCAATGCCAGCATGGAGTGGGAGGCATTGAGCATCCGCAGTTTTACCTGCTCATAAGGCCCAACGTCATCTGTAAACTGTACGCCCACCGTTTCCAGTTCTGGCCGACCATCGCAGAAATTGTCTTCAATCACCCATTGCGTGAAATCTTCCGCAAAAATGGGCATCTGGTCAGCAACGCCCGTCAGGGCATCTAGGCGCGTAATGTCTGCCTCACCAACAGAAGGTGTAATCCGGTCCACCATGCTGGATGGAAAGGTGACGTTTTCTTTCATCCACGCACCCAAAATAGGGTCACGCGCTGTGGCATAGGTGCAAAAAGCCGTGCGGGCAGCTTTGCCGTTATGGCGCAGGTTATCGCAGCTGAGCACCGTAAAGGGGCCGGTGCCGCTTTCGCGCCGCTGGCGCAGGGCTTCACATACCAGCCCGAATGCCGTTTCGGGCACATCACGCGCTAAATCTGCTTTAATATCAGGGTGATCGAGCGTGAAGTTGCCTTCAGCATCCAGGTAGTAGCCACCTTCTGTAATGGTAAGGGTGACAATTTTAATATCCGGGTCTGTCAGGCGCTTAATGGCGGCAGCGCGATCTTTGGCTGCGTGCACATATTCTATAATGCTGCCGATAACATTGGTTTCATGCGTGCCATCGGGCGCAAAGGCGGTGAGTGTGTACAGATTGTCCTGTTCTGCCATAATGGCAGCGCGCTTATCTTCACGCGGTGTATTGCGCAGGCCTACGCCAACAATGGCCCAACCTTGCTGGCCCGCACGCTCCAGAACTTTGTTGATATACATGGCCTGATGGGCGCGATGAAAATTGCCCACGCCAAGATGTGCAATGCCTGCCGTGGTTTTCTGCCGATCATAGCGCGGTGTTGTAACCTGAACAGGAAGCTGATGCAGTGTGGCGTTGGAAAGAGGGATCATGAAAACCGTGTACCTCGCTTTAAAAATATCTGTTGGGCATAATGTTGGGGCAAAACGCAGCATAAGCAAGAAAGCTGCGTATGTGAGGCTTGAAAGTGATGGGGCTTTCCGTTAAGGGAGCGCATTCGCACACGCGTCCGGGCTTGTAGGGCATGCCCGGCCGTGGTTGGTTGCCTTGATTATTTAAGGTGACGTTATCCAGATTTGTTCAGGAGTGTTGAAATGCCCAAGATGAAGACCAAGTCGTCGGTCAAAAAGCGGTTTAAAATCACCGCAACCGGCAAGGTGCTCTCTGGTCCGTGCGGTAAGCGCCACGGCCTTATCAAGCGCCCCCAGAAAATGAAGCGCTCCGCACGCGGCACGCAGACCATGACCCCGCAGGACGGTCGTACCGTCAAGCAGTGGGCCCCCTACGGGCTATAAGGAGCATCTGATTCATGGCACGTGTAAAACGGGGTGTTACCACCCTTGCTCGTCATAAAAAGGTTCTGGAACTGGCCAAGGGTTATCGCGGCCGCTCCTCCACCAACTATCGCATTGCGCTGGAACGTGTTGAAAAGGCACTGCGCTATGCTTACCGTGACCGCCGCAACAAAAAGCGTGAATTCCGCGCTCTGTGGATTCAGCGTATCAACGCTGCGGTGCGCGAACATGGCCTGACCTACAGCCGTTTCATCAACGGTCTGGACAAGGCTGGTATCGAAATCGACCGTAAGGTGCTGGCCGCCATTGCGTTTGATGATGCCGCAACCTTTGCTGAAATCGTAAAGAAGGCTCAGGCTGCTCTGGCTGCCTGATCTGCCTGTCTGATACGATAAGGTTGAAGAAAAGGCCGTCCCACGTGGGCGGCCTTTTTGCTTGGTGCCGGTGAGGGAAGATGTGGTTTTCCCTCTTGGGGCTTTTCTCCCGCTGCGGGAGATTGTATCCGCCCGGTAAGCATTTTCTCCTCGCGTGAGGTTTCATGAGCAACGATCTTGAGATTCTGCGGCAGGAAGTCCTGTCCGAACTGGCTGGCGCCACAGACCTGAAAGCATGGGATGCCGTGCGTGTCAGCACACTGGGAAAATCCGGCAGGCTGACGGCTTTGCTCAAAGCGCTGGGGAAAATGCAGCCCGATGAACGCAAAGCCCGTGGTGTGGCGCTGAACCGCCTGCGTGATGAACTGACCCGCGCGATTGAAGCGCGTGGCAAAGAACTGGAAGCCGCAGAGCTGGAAGCACGTCTGGTTGCCGAGCGGGTAGATGTTACCCTGCCACCACCACCGGTGGAACGTGGCTACCTGCACCCCATCAGCCGCACGATTGAAGAAATGACCGCCATTTTTGGCGCCATGGGCTTTAAGGTGGCAGAAGGGCCGGATATCGAAACCGACTGGCACAACTTCTCCGCCCTCAACACGCCTGATCATCATCCTGCCCGCACGGATCATGATACGTTTTATCTGCCGCCACAGCCGGGGCTGGATGTAACGCGTGTGCTGCGTACCCAAACATCTGGCGTGCAAATCCGCACCATGCTGGCGCAAAAGCCGCCTATCCGCGTAATTGTGCCGGGCCGCACTTACCGGGCGGATCATGATGCCACGCATTCCCCCATGTTCCACCAGTGCGAAGGCCTGGTTGTGGGCAAGGGCATTACACTGGGGCACCTGAAGGGCTGCCTGATTGAATTTTTGCGGGCGTTTTTTGGTAAGCCGGAACTGCCGGTGCGCTTCCGTTCTTCCTACTTCCCGTTTACCGAACCTTCTTTGGAAGTGGATATTGGCTGGTCTCGCAAAACCGGTGAGATCGGTGGTGGGGAAGACTGGCTGGAAGTGCTGGGTGCAGGCATGATTCACGCCCGTGTGCTGGCCAACTGTGGGCTGGACCCGCGTGAATGGCAGGGCTTTGCCTTTGGTATGGGCATTGAGCGGCTGGCCATGCTGAAGAACGGTATTCCCGATCTGCGTTCGTTTTATGAAAGTGATATCCGCTGGCTGCGCTATTATGGGTCGGACCCACTTGCGCCCGCGCTACTGCATGAGGGGGTGTGAGGAATGAAGTTCACGCTATCTTGGTTGTATGACCATCTGGATACGCAGGCCACGCTGGAAGAAATCTGCGCGAAGCTGAACCAGATCGGGCTTGAAGTTGAAAGTGTAGAAAACCGCGGAGCGGCAATTGAGCCATTTTTAACCGCCCGTATTCTGGATGCCCAGCCGCACCCCAATGCAGACCGACTACAGGTATGCCGGGTAGATGCAGGCCCCGGTTTTCAGGACGTGCAGGTGGTGTGTGGTGCCCCCAACGCACGCAAGGGGCTAGCCGTTATTTTTGCCAAGCCGGGCACCTATGTGCCGGGGCTGGATATTACCATCAAGGAAGGCAAAATCCGTGGTGAAGCCAGCGGCGGTATGCTGTGCTCCCTGCGTGAACTGTGCCTTGGTGAAGAAAGCAACGGCATTGCAGAACTGCCGGAAGATACGCTTCCCGGCCAGTCCTATGCCGATTTTGCCGGCCTTGATGATGTTGTGATCGACATTGCCATTACCCCTAACCGGGGTGATGCACTGGGTGTGCGTGGCATTGCGCGGGATCTGGCCGCTGCCGGGCTGGGCACGTTGCGCCCATGGCTGGCAGAAACCGTGGAAGGCAAGTTTGATTCCCCCGTGGTGTGGGATATTTCCTACCCGGAAGCCTGCCCGTGGGTGCTGGGCCGCACCATTCGTGGTGTAAAAAATGGTCCTAGCCCGGAATGGTTGCAGCGCAAGTTGGAAAGCATTGGCCTGCGCCCGATTTCTGCACTGGTGGATATCACCAACTATTTCTGTTTCGATCTCGGCCGCCCGCTGCACGTGTTTGATGCCGCCAAAATTTCTGGTGGCAAGCTGACAATCTGTCGTGGCGAAGGCGAGCAGTTTCGTGCGCTGGATGGGCAGGACTACACAGTTGGCCCGGAAGACTGCGTGATTGCAGATCAGGCTGGCGTGCAGTCTCTGGCCGGGATTATGGGCGGTGAGGCCACAGGTGCCACAGCAGAAACCACAGATGTATTTGTGGAATGCGCACTGTTTGACCCCGTGAAAATTGCTCTGAGCGCCCGCCGCGTGGGTGTTTCTTCAGATTCCAGCTATCGGTTTGAACGTGGGGTAGATCAGGCGCTGCCGGTTTCGGCTTTGGAAGCTGCAACACGCCTGATTATTGATCTGTGCGGCGGTGAGGCCAGCGAGGTTGTTTCTGCCGGTGAGCAGCCTGCATGGCAGCGTGATGCCACGCTGCGCTTTGCCCGTGTGCGTGATCTGGGCGGGCTGGATGTGCCTGCTGATGAAAGCGTGGATCTGCTGGAAAAGCTGGGCTTTGAGGTGCAGGAACGCACCAATGCGCAAGTGCGTGTGAGCGTGCCATCATGGCGGAATGATATTGCCCAAAAGCCTGTTCTGGCTCAGGGCGAAGGTATTCCGGCTGATGTGGCAGCCAAGGCTGCGGAAGGCGTTGCTGCCATAGAATCAGAAAGTGATCTGGTTGAAGAAGTGCTGCGCCTGAAAGGGCTGGATGCTGTGCCTGCAGTGCCGCTGCCATCTGTGGTGGTTGTGCCAGAAGCAGCACTCACACCGCGGCAGGCACGTCTGGCACTGGCACGGCGCTTTCTGGCTGCACGTGGGTTAACAGAAACAGTCGGTTTCTCCTTCGTTTCGCACGAGGCAGCTGAGCGATTTGGTGGTGCGCCGGAATCCCTGCGTCTGCTTAACCCTATTGCGTCTGATCTGGACCAGATGCGCCCCACACCCATGATCAACCTGTTGGCTGCGGTTAAGCACAACAGTGCACGCGGATGGGGTGATCTGGGGCTGTTTGAAGTTGGCCCGGCGTTTGCAGAAAACGGCCAGCAGCCAGTGGTGGCTGGTGTGCGCTCTGGCCATACACCGCGTTATCCGGGGCAGGCGGGGCAGGCTGTTTCTCTCTGGGCGGTCAAGGCAGATGCGCTGGAGCTGCTCCAGCAGCTTGGCGTTAACCCAGATGCCATCAGCACCACCACAGATGCACCGGGTTGGTACCATCCCGGCCGTTCTGGCGTGCTGCGGCAGGGGCCTAAAAACGTTCTGGCCTATTTTGGTGAGTTGCATCCATCTCTGCTTCAGGCCGAAGGCATTGATGTGCCGGTTGTCGGGTTTGAGCTGATGCCGGATGTGGTGCCAGATCCCAAACGTAAAAAGAAAGCCGCACCGCGTCTTTCTGCGTTCCAGCCCGTGCGGCGTGATTTTGCATTTGTTGTGGCACGTGATGTACCGGGTGAAAAACTGCTGCGGGCCGTGCGCGGGGCAGAGCGCCAGCTTGTGGCAGATGTAAGCCTGTTTGATGTGTATGAAGGCCCGCATGTGCCAGAAGGTCATCGCTCCATCGGTGTGGAAGTGACCCTTCAGCCCATGGATAAAAGCCTGACAGATGCGGAACTGGAAGCTGTGTCTGAAAAAATTGTTGCCGCTGTTACCAAGGCAACAGGCGCAACCTTGCGTTAAGTAGCAAGGAGCAGGGCTGTATGAAGGAAAAGCGCATCATGGCGGGTAGGGCAAAAATTATGAGTTGGAAGAAAACTGTTGCCCTCTCTGCCTTGTTGTGTGGCTTGGCGGGCGCTGTTTTGCCACAGGCGCAGGCTGAGCAGATTACAGGGGCCGGGTCCAGCTTTGCCGCGCCCTTGTATCAGTCATGGTCGGCGCATTCTGCGGCGCAAACCGGTGTGCAGCTGAATTATCAGACCATTGGCTCCGGCGCTGGGCAAAATCAGGTTCTGGCTGGCACGGTAGATTTTGGGGCATCTGACGCTCCTATGTCTCATGCGCGGTTGGAGGCGGGGCATTTGCTCCAGTTTCCCACCGCTATTGGTGGCATTGTTGTTATTGCCAATGTGCCGGGCGTGCCTGAAGGCGCCTTACGCCTGACCGGCCCCGTTCTGGCAGCGATTTATGATGGTTCCATCACGCAGTGGAATGATCCGCGCATTGTAGCGCTCAACCCCGGTGTTACATTGCCGGATCTGCCCGTAGCTCCGCTGCATCGGGCAGATGGGTCTGGCACAACCTACGTGTTTACAGAATATCTTGGCCGGGTTTCTCCCACATGGGAGAAACAGGTAGGGCGCGGCACGTCTGTTGCATGGCCAGTTGGCGCAGGTGCCCGTGGGAATGATGGCATTGCCTCTTACGTTAAAAATACGGAAGGCAGTGTGGGGTATGCGGAATATGCCTATGCAGAACGCAACCACCTTTCCACCGTTGTTCTGCAAAATCGGGCTGGGGAATTTGTGGTGCCGTCTGTTACCAGTTTTACACGGGCTGCGGAAAATGCCACATGGGATCATGCAGACATGACAGCCTCGCTTTGTGATGCAGATGGCGCCGGAAGCTGGCCGATTGTTACCACCACCTATGCGCTCGTGCCGCGTGAGGCGAATGAGGCAAACCACGGAAACGCTGTAAGAACGTTCTTCCGTTGGGGCGTAAAGGATGGAGAAGCCGCCAGCCGGGAGCTGGACTACGTGCCATTGCCTCCAGTTGTGCGGGATGCCGTTCTGGAGCGGCTGAAATAGGCGGATAATCGGGTTATCCGGTTCTTCCCGCGTTCATCCTGCGGTTGTCCCACGTTTCATCCACAGATTCTGTGGATAACGCGCTAAGCGGGATAAGTTACTGAACCCATGCCTGAGAAAACAAAAGCTGGTTTACGGTTGTAAACAGCAGGTTTTTCAGGCGTGGGGATGTTAAAATTACAGCATCTTTTTCAATGGCTGGGGCTACGGGGGCTTGCTCCATAACCCGCCTGTCTGCTTCCTGCCACAAGGCGTTTTGCGCCTGTGCGCTCAGGCTTACATCCGTTTTGGCTTTATCCATCAGGCTTTGCACATCCCGGTTACAAAACCCGGGAATATTGATGGAACTGTCTGAACCGGGGTGAATATTTTCACACCCCAATAAAGCATCCAAAAAGTTGGAGGCCGATGGATAATCTGCAGACCAGGAGGCTACGCCAATTTGCACATGGTTATCCGAATTCTGCATGTAGGAAAAAGCCAGTGCGCTGCTAAGTGGGCGCAGGTTGGCACGGTAGCCAAGGTTTTGCAGCATGTCCCGCACCCATGCGCCCATGGCCAGATCAACACTGGAGTTGGCGGCAATCACGGTCACTTTCTGGCCGTATGTTCCGCTTTCACGCACCAAGTTGCGTGCTTTTTCCATATCTGAGCCACGCCACATGGGGGCAGGAGATTCAGGAGAGGCATCCTTGGTGTAAAAACATTGCGTAGAGGATGCCGACAAAGTGGAAGGCAACATGCCGCATAGCGGGCGGGCAATGCCGGGGCCACCATACAAAATGGCCATGGCCTTGCGGT
This sequence comes from Acetobacter sp. AC2005, assembly GCF_037901235.1. Lineage (NCBI taxonomy): Bacteria > Pseudomonadati > Pseudomonadota > Alphaproteobacteria > Acetobacterales > Acetobacteraceae > Acetobacter > Acetobacter sp. AC2005. The sequence continues at coordinate 201,433 of NZ_CP149625.1, read as the reverse complement.
TTAGTGCGTAATTGACGGCCTGCCGCGCCTTGAGGGAAGAAAAAGGGGCTTCGCGCATGTTCATGGGCAGAAAATACATGGCCGGATGGCGCAACACATGCGTCTGGCCAGTAAAGCGGCTGCCCAATTCTCCCAATCGGTCTAGGGGAATGGGGTCTGCCATCCAGTCATACTGTCCGTTTTCTACGGCGGTTACGGCAGCTTCATCCGGTATGCCAAAAGTATAGTCTATCCGATCCGGGTAACCAAAAGGCTGCGCCTGTGCGTCCCATTCCTTGAAATACGGATTGCGCTCCAGCTTCAAAAACCGGTTTGGGTCATAGGCAGTAAGCTGGTAGGGGCCGGTGCTGGGCAAAGGCACATTGCCGGTATCATGGTCAGGCGCGTTGGCTGGTAAAATAACGGCGTGGGTAAATGCCAGCTTATGCAGGAATTCTGTATCAGGCGTTGTAAGATGAAACGTGATGCTGCGGGTAGCGGGATTTTCTACAATCCCTTCAAGTTTGCAGTCTGTTGGGCTGCGCAGGCAGGCATCAGCACCTTTGATGGCACCGTAAAAAGCCCCGGCCGTTGGGCTACCTACACGAAAGATGCGGCGGAAGGATGCCACAACATCTGCCGTGGTAACGGGCTGACCGTTGGAAAAGATAATGCCTTCACGCAGGCGGAAGGTATAGGTCAGGCCGCCATCTTCAGGGTGCGGGAGTTCTTCCGCCAAATCTGGCACCACATCTGCCCCGGCCAGACCATCGGCTTTGCGGAAGGTGGTTAATCCATCATACACATTGGCAAACAGATTGATGTATTTGCCGGAGTAATTGATCTGGGGGTCCAGCGTGCCGCCGGAAGAAGCCGCAACCAGACGCAAAGTGCCACCCATATGTGGGGAGGATGGAGCATCTGAAACATCTGCGGCCATGCCTGCTTTTGTTGTGCCAGCTGCAAGCAGCACACAAAAACAGGCAGAGCGAAACAGCTTGCCAGATTTACTGGCCAGCATTCTGCTCCATTGCCGCTTCAGGGGATGGGGACGTCATCAACGCACTAAGGTTTTTGTAAAGGGACGATACCATCATGATCCCCACAACTATCGTGGCGATAATGATGCAGATTCGTACAAACTTACTGGTCATAGCGCATTGCGCCGCCACCATAATTGGTGGTGGAGTGCTTATACGGGTTGGATCCCTGCTGGGGCGTAAGAGGGGGGCGGTACCAGCCAGGCGCTGCGCGCCCGTGGTTTGAGCCGGGGTGGTAATAGTGCCGGTGCGGATCATGCGCACAGGCGGCAAGCCCAAACCCGGCCAGTAACATAAGGGCGGCCTTATGGGCGCGCCGCAATGAAGAAAACTGTTTCATCATACCTCCAGCATAGCGTTGTTTGGGTGTGTTCGCCAAGAACAAAGCAGGTAGATGCTCATATGTGGCGTACAGGCCCGATACGTTCACATAATGGCAAGAAAATGCGTGAATAATGAGGCCAATGCCGTGGGCAATATGGCTAGTGCAGGGCATGCCATGTTAGGGATAACGCGTATATGGCACAGAAGCTGCCATGTCCTTGCCTTATCATGATGATAACGGCGGGAGCAGGATGGATGTTGGTGTTGGATATAGGGAATAGCGTGGCATGGCGGTAACGGGTCTGGCAGCGGTACTGCTTGTTATTGCATTGCTTTTGGTGGTGGTCAGCACCGTGCAGCCCATTGCGCGCAAGCTGGAACTGTCTGAAACGGTTTTGCTGGCTATTGTGGGCATTATCATCGGCTCCTTGGCTGATGTTGCGTTACGCAGTTCTCACACCTCGGCCTTCAATGGTATTGCAGAAGCGCTGCTTGATTTTCCGCTGAATAGTGAAGAGTTTCTGCTTATCTTTTTGCCCGCGCTGGTGTTTCAGGGGGCGTTGGCTATTGATGTACGGCGCTTGGCGCATGAAACAGGCACCGTTTTGCTGCTGGCTGTGGTGGCGGTTGTTATTGCCACAGCCACTATTGGTTTTGCGCTTTACCCCTTTGCCCAGATGCCGCTTGTGGTCTGCCTGCTGCTTGGATCCATTGTGGCGACGACGGACCCTTCCGCTGTGGCCGGAATTTTCCGGGATATCGGGGCCGCAACACGATTGACGCGGTTGGTGGAAGGTGAGGCGCTGCTGAATGATGCTGCGGCCATTTCCATATTCTCTATCCTTCTGCCCTCCGTCACGCTGCACAAAGCCATTCATCTGGGTGATGCGCTGATCTCGTTTGTGGTCTCCTTTGTGGGGGCGCTGATTGTCGGGGTGGTTGTCGGGCGTCTCACGCTGGTCATGATGTCTGCCATCGCCAGTTCGGCAGCAGAAATCACGCTAACTGTGGCGCTGCCTTATGTGGTGTACATCCTTTCAGATGAAATTCTGGGGGTTTCCGGTGTGGTGGCTACGGCTGCTGCTGGGCTTACACTCTCTGTTTACGGACCATCCACCATTCGGCCTCAAACGTGGCTGTTTCTCAATCAGCTTTGGCAACAGCTGGTGTTCTGGGCGGGGTCCTTGGTGTTTGTGCTGGCCTCCATGCTGGTGCCGCGCCTGCTGGTGGGCATGACGCGGTGGGACTGGGTGCTTATCCTTATTGCCAGCGTAGCGGGGCTGGCTGCACGTGCGGCTGTGGTGTTTGGCATGTTGCCGCTCTTGGCATGGACACGCCTTTCCCCACCCGTGCCCACACCGTTCAAGGTGACAATGGTATGGGGTGGTTTGCGCGGGGCCATTACGCTGGCTCTGGCGCTGGCCGTTACGGAAAACGAGCACGTTTCCACGCCTGTTGCGCATTTTATCGGTATTATTGCCACTGGCTTTGTGTTGATCACGCTGCTTGTTAACGGCACCACGCTGCGTTCACTCGTGCTGTTTCTCAAGCTGGATCGGCTTTCCCCCATTGATGAGGCCATGCGCCATCAGGTGCTCAGCATCGGGCTAGGCAATGTGTGCGCCCGCGCCAAGGAATTGGGGGATGAACTGGGTTTCAGTGCCGATGCCACGCGCTCGGTTGTTGATCATCTGGCGCGCCGGGCAGAGGAAGAGCAGGCCGCTAACGAGTTTGACCGCGCACTGTCTGATATCCAGCGCGTTAATCTGGCGCTGATCACCATTGCCAGTCAGGAACGCTCCATGCTGCTGGATCTGTTCCGCATGCAGGGGCTTTCCCGCCGTGTGATGGAAACGCTGTTGCGGTCTTCCGAAGCGGCTATTGATGGTGCACGGCTGGAAGGGCGCTTGGGCTATGTGCGGGCGTTGCGCAAACGGCTTAGCCCATCCTTACGCTTTAAGGCCGCACAGTGGGTGCATAATCATTTGCGTCTGGATCGGCCGCTGATGCTGTGCATGGCGGAGCGGTTTGAAATGCTGATGGTGGCGCATTTTATTTCCATCTCGCTCACACGTTTCATGCACGAACGGCTGGAACCCACATTGGGCAGCCGTATTGGAGAAATTGTGGCTGAGGTGCTTTCCCGCCAGCGCAAGCTGCTGGATGAGGCACTGGAAACCTTGCGCCTGCATTATCACGGCTATGCCGAGGCGCTGGAAAACCGGATTTTCCGTCAGATCGCCCTGCGTCTGGAAAGCGAAGAATACACAACCCTGCTTTCAGAATCCCTTATCAGTGATGAACTCAGCCGCGAATTGTTGAAAGAGCTGGAACGCCGCAGGCATCGTCTGGTCAAGCGGATGAGCTTTGATCTGCGCAGCGGTATAGAAGACCGCCTGAAGCATGCCGCTATCTTCAAGGGCCTGCCGGGGGCGGAACTGCATGATCTGGCCACCACTACATCGCTACGCTTTGTGGCCCCGCAGGAGGTGATCTGCCGCAAGGGGCGCAAGATGCGCGCCATCTACTTTATCAGCGCAGGTCTGGCAGAAAGCCACGTGGCCGGGGCCGATGTGCTGTATGGCGCAGGGGATCTGATAGGCGCGCAGGAGGCATTGCATGGCTGGCGCTGCCCCGGCACCATCCGCGCCGTGCAGTTTGGGCATTTTATGGTGATTACAGCCAGCCGCTTCCAACGCCTGATTGAAGATTACCCTGTGGTGCTGGAAAATATTCAGAACATCTTGCGCAAGCGTGAAGCCGGAGAGCGGCCTATTGCGCTTTTGCCCGGTGCAAACCGTAAGGTGGATGAGGATGCAGGCAAGGATGCGCTGATGCTGTTGGCGCCCAAAAGCCAGCTACCGCCTTCATCCGAAACAAAGGAATAAATGGCCTTATCATGCGGGCATAAAAAATGGCGCGGAGCCAACAGGCCCGCGCCGTTTTTGTAGAACACGCCGTAAGTTTTACAGGCGGGTAATGGGCGGCGGCAGGGAATTGCTCTGGCGCAGGGCAAGGCCAATTTGCAGCCAGCTTATGCCGCTTACAATCAGTTCAGCCCCAACAAATGTGCCAATCAGCCACAGGCCAGACCACGGCAGGGTGAAGTACAGGCACAGGCCCACAAGCAGGCTGATAAGCCCGCTACCCAGAATGATCACCCAGCCGGGCATACCCCGTGCCTGCAGGGCCAGAACGCAACGCAGCACACCCACAACCACAAAGCAGGCAGATACAAAAATGGTAATGGCAACAGAGCCTGTGGCTGGTTCTTCTATAAGGAGGTAACCACCAGCGGCGTAAAGCAGCCCGCACAGCAGGGAGAAAATAAAGCCACCCCAATCCCGCACGGCAAAGGCATGTACCACCTGCATAATGCCTGCCACAATCAGCAGCGCGCCAATAAAGATGGTGCTGGCAAGGGTGACGGAAACCGCATCAATACAGGCAATAAAGCCCAATACAATCAGGGCGAGACCCAACGCCACAAATAGCCCCCATTTTTTAGCAAATGGCATGCTGAGCAATCCTTTCTTTTCAATTTTATGTGCCGATGGCACGACTATGCACTGCAGAATGGCAGAAAGCGCAACGGAAAAAGTTGACACTGCGCCCGGGGTTTCGTAATTCCTGCCTCCATTGCCGGGAATGTGGACAAATCGGCCAGTAGGGCAACATGCCGCGCTGGTAATACGGTTTGCGCCCGCTCCGATCCGTGGTGGACGGAGACTACCGGTGTAACGACGGACATCTGCCCGATGTTCCGCCTGTTAAGAGAGAAGAGCGCACTATGAGCAAGCGCCTTGAGAGCAAGTATAAAATTAACCGTCGCCTTGGTGTAAACCTGTGGGGTCGCGCCAAATCTCCGGTTAACCGTCGCGAATATGGCCCGGGCCAGCATGGCCAGCGCCGTAAGGGCAAGCCGTCTGACTTCTCCGTTCAGCTGATGGCCAAGCAGAAGCTGAAGGGTTACTACGGCAACATTACAGAAAAGCAGTTCCGCCGCTATTATCAGGAAGCCGTGCGCCGCAAGGGTGATACGTCTGAAAACCTGATCAACCTGCTGGAACGCCGTCTGGATGCCGTTGTGTACCGGATGAAGTTTGCTATCACGCCGTTCGCTTCCCGTCAGTTCATCAGCCACGGCCACATTCTGGTTAACGGCAAGAAGATGAACATTCCTTCCTACCTCGTGAAGGATGGTGACGTTATCGAAGTGCGTGAAAAGTCCAAGCAGCTGGCTATCGTTCTGGATGCCGCTCAGTCTTCCGAACGCGATGTGCCGGAATACATGGAAGTAGATCATCGCCAGATGAAGGGCACGTATCTGCGTGGCCCGCAGCTTTCCGATGTGCCGTATCCGGTGCAGATGGAACCGAATCTGGTGGTCGAATACTACTCCCGTTAATCGGCGTTTAGGTTCGTTTTATGCCGCGCCGGGTGGAGGGGTTTCTCTCCATCCGGCGTTTGCCGTTTTTACTCATGTTTGTTTCGGAACAGAGCCCTTATGTCTGATACCGCATCCGCCCCTCTTAGCAGTGACATTACCCGCCGCCGGACCTTTGCTATTATCTCGCACCCGGATGCCGGTAAAACCACGCTGACAGAACGGATATTGCGGGCCGGTGGGGCTATTCAGATGGCGGGCAACGTGCGCGCCAAGGGTGAGCGCCGCCGCACACGGTCTGACTGGATGGGCATTGAGCGGGACCGCGGGATTTCCGTTGTCAGTTCAGTGATGACGTTCGATTACGGCGGCTGTGTGTTCAACCTGCTTGATACGCCCGGACATGAAGACTTTTCCGAAGATACCTATCGTACCCTAACCGCCGTTGATTCCGCCGTAATGGTGATTGACGCCGCCAAGGGGATTGAAGATCGTACACGCAAGCTGTTCGAGATTTGCCGCCTGCGCGATATTCCGATTGTGACCTTCATCAACAAGATGGACCGTGAGGCGCAGGACCCGTTTGCCCTGCTGGATGAAATTGCATCCTCTCTCGCGCTGGATACATCACCCGCCACATGGCCGGTTGGGCGTGTGGCCACGTTTGTTGGTACGTACGATATTCTCACCAAAAAGCTGCACACAACGGTTGATCTGCCAGAAGATGATGCCCGCCTTGTGCAGATGCGTGAGGAACTGGAACTGGTAGAAGCCGCGCTGCCAGAGTTTGATAAAGAATCCTTCGATGCCGGGCATCTTACCCCCGTATTCTTCGGGAGTGCGATCAAGGAAATCGGGGTGACCGATCTGCTGGACGCATTGGTGGCCTTTGGCCCACCACCGCGTGACCAAGCGGCAGAAACCCGTGTGGTAAAGGCCACAGAGCCAAACATGACGGCGCTGGTGTTCAAAATTCAGGCGAATATGGACCCCAACCACCGTGACCGTATTGCCTTTGCCCGTATCTGTTCCGGCAAGCTCAGCCGTGGCATGCGCCTTAAGCACACGCGTACGGGCAAAAGCTTTGCCGTGCATACGCCCCAGTTCTTTTTTGCGCAGGATCGGCATCTGGCAGAAGAAGCCTTTGCAGGCGATGTGGTGGGTATTCCCAACCACGGCACCTTGCGTATTGGCGATACACTGACAGAAGGTGAAGACATCCAGTTTACCGGCGTGCCACACTTTGCCCCGGAAATTCTGCGCCGCGTGCGGCTGGATGATGCCATGAAGGCCAAAAAGCTCAAACAGGCGCTGGTGCAGTTGGCAGAAGAAGGCGTGGTGCAGTTGTTCCGCCCGCAAGATGGCGCGCAGCCAATTGTGGGGGTTGTGGGCACCTTGCAGCTTGATGTGCTGCAATCTCGCCTGAAGGCGGAATACGGCGTGGCAATTGGCTTTGACTCCACGCCTTATTCTCTAGCACGCTGGATTACCGGCCCGCGTGAGAAAATTGAGGCATTTGCCGCAGCACATCGCTCCGCCATGGCGGATGATCTGGATGATGATCCGGTATTTCTGGCTACTTCAGCGTTTATGATGCGCCGTACAGAAGAGCAGAACCCGGATATCAGCTTCCATGATATCAAGCAGATTGGTGTGGAAATTAAATAAGTTATGCAATGCCGTGTATTATAAGGTACGCGGCATTCTGCTTTTTACATCATGCTGCAAAAGATACTGGCTGGTTGGTAAAATGGCGTTTTGCCCCAGCCATGTTGTGACATCTTGGGCAGGCACGCAGGCCAGCATGTCGTATTCTTTATTGGCATGCTGTTTCCAGCTTTCTTCCACTTTTGTAAAAGCAAGCTGCGTTTCCAAAACCAGCCCAATATCCAACACACGGGTATGAGGGTGCCGCACCGCCATAAGTGGCTGCCCAACCTGTAGGCTTTTGGCATTCAGCCCCAATTCTTCTGTGGCCTCTGCTAAAATCTGCTCGGCTAAATTGACGTTTTGCGTGTTGGTGCGTTTTTCAATGCTGCCAGCGGGCGGGCTTTGCCAGAAATTTCCCTGATAAATGGAAGATGGATTGCGCCTGCCCAACACGTATCCATCTGGCGTATGCACCAGCCCTACTACGGCTAATGGTTGCAGGCGCAAAAATGAAAAAAGTGCGGGGTTCTTCATTTGCGCAAATACGCGGCGATACTCTGTCCAATAGCCTTTAATGGCTGTGCGCGTTACGCAGGATGCAGAAAATACGCAGCCATTAAACAAAGCAGGTGTTGTGGCACAGGCTTGCTGCCATAGATGTGTGATTTCCTGCTCAATATCTGCCGGAGCCGCCGGAGGTGGGGCTTCCACATCAATGCGGAAGGAAGCAGAAAGGGGCAGGGCAGGCCACGGGCCACCAAAAGAACGGATCATGCCTTACCCTAATGCGATGTGTGGCCAAAAGAAAAGGGAGCCACTGGGGCTCCCTTTCCATCGCAATCGGTTTTTTTTGAACAGCCAGACTGCTCAATATCAGGCAACGGCCTGTTTCAGAGCTGCTGTCAGATCCTTTGTGGAGGCATTGCCGCCCAGATCCTTCGTACGCACTGTACCGTTGGTGATAACCTTTTTGATACCGGCATCAATACGGTCAGCCAGATCATTACGGTTTACATGGCGCAGCATCATAACGGCTGCCAGCAGCAGAGCCAGCGGGTTGGCAATGCCTTTGCCTGCGATATCTGGTGCAGAACCGTGCACGGCTTCAAACACAGCGGCTTTTTCACCAATGTTTGCACCCGGTGCCATACCCAAGCCACCCACCAGACCGGCCGTAAGGTCAGAAAGGATGTCACCAAACAGGTTGGTGGTCACAATCACATCAAACTGCCACGGGTTGATAACAAGCTGCATGGCGCAGGCATCTACAATCCGTTCATTGAACTCAATGCGGCCCTTGTATTCTTCTGCAACCTTGCGGCCTTCTTCAAGGAACAGGCCTGTCAGCAGTTTGAGGATATTGGCCTTGTGAACAATGGTTACCGTTTTACGGTTGTTCTTTACCGCATATTCAAAGGCAAACTTTACAATCCGGCGGCATTCTGCGCGGGAGTTAAAGCCGGAGCTTAGCGCAATGCCCTTGGGGTCATCCCCTACCGGAATGTAATGTTCCATTGCTGCGTAATAACCTTCAAGGTTTTCACGGAACAGAACAAGGTCGATATCATCAAACCGACCACCGGGAATGATGGTTTTGGTTGGGCGCAGGTTGGCAAACAGGCCAAATTCCTGACGCAGGGTTACGTTGATGGATTTGAACCCACCACCAACTGGAGTTGTCAGCGGGCCTTTCAGGGCCAGGCCCGTGCGCCGGATGCTTTCAATTGTCTGCTTGGGCAGCGGGTCATTTACCGCGTCCACACCCGCCATACCGGCCAGCTGGCGGTCCCATACAAATGGGGCCCCAACGGTATCCAGAATTTCGGTAACTGATTCAACAATTTCAGGGCCGATGCCATCACCTGCAATAAGAGTGGCTGGAATGGTCTTGCTGTCTGTCGTCATTCTGAGAAGCTCCCTTCAACTTCGTAGCCTGTTTTGCGCCCGTTTTACGGTGCATGCGATTCTCAATTTCGTGACCAGCGGGGAAAGACTCCGCCTCTCACGCCCTCTTGAGAGGCGCACATGCCGTTTTCAGCCATTTCTGTGCATCAGATGGCAGGTGAGGGCCTACCTGATCCAAGATTTGAGCATGGTACGCGTCCAGCACGGCGGTATCTTCCGGGCCTAACAGGGTGAGGTCAATCAACCGTCTGTCAAAAGGTGCCAGTGTAAGGGTTTCAAATTCCAGAAAAGGCCGGTCCGAATGCGGCATGTTGCCGGGGCGGATCATCACCAGTGTTTCCAGCCGGATGCCGTAGGCACCGGGTTTGTAAAAGCCCGGCTCGTTGGAAATCACCATGCCTTGTTCAAGCGTAATGGGAGAAGGCATTTTGGAAATACGGGCTGGCCCTTCATGCACGGAAAGAAAGCTGCCCACGCCGTGGCCGGTGCCGTGGTCATAATCCAGCCCGGCCTGCCACAGGTCAAACCGTGCCAGTGCATCTAGCGCATGGCCTTTGGTGCCCACCGGAAAACGTGCGCGACCAAGGCGCAAGTTCCCCTTGAGCACGCGGGTAAACACGTCTTTCAGGCTGGCAGATGGTGCATCGGGGCCTGTCCAGATTGTGCGGGTAACATCTGTCGTGCCTTCAGGGTACTGGCCACCGCTATCAATCAGGTAAACTTCGTTATCCTGTAATTTCCGGTCACTTTCCGGCGTAACGCGGTAATGAATAATGGCCCCATTGGGGCCGGAACCGGAAATGGCCGGAAAGGATTCTTCTTTGTAATCCTTCCCTTCGGCACGGAAGGCATCAAGCTGTGTGGCGGCTTCAAGTTCTGTGCAGTTGCGGCCTTTTGTATCCAGCCAATGCAGAAAGCGGCAAAGCGCTACGCCATCACGCAGATGGGCCATGCGCATGCCCATCTGTTCCGCCTTGTTTTTGCGGGCTTTGGGCAGCAGACACGGGTCTGGTGCTTCCTGCACCGTGGCGCCATGGCGGGTGAGGGTTTGCCCAAACCAGACAGCATTGCTGGCAGGGTCCACGCCAACGGTTTTGCCTTTCAGGGTTGCCAGAACTTGCTCCATCTCTTGCGGCGCATGCACACGCACGGAAGAGCCAAGCCATTCCTTAACGTTAGCCGAAACTTTTTCTGGCTCTATAAACAGGTCTACCGAACTGTTTGCATGCACCAACGCAAAGGCCAACACCACAGGTGTGCAGGGGATATCGGAGCCACGAATATTCAGTAGCCATGCAATAGAGGCTGAATCACTCAGAACAGCGGCATCCTGACCATTCTGCGTCAGAATTGCAGAAATTTCCTGCCGCTTTTCAGCAGAGCTTCGGCCAGCAAAAGCAAGCGGATGTATGCAGGCTGGGGCCGAGGGAAAAGCCGGGCGGTCTGCCCAGATATCATCCACCAGATTGCGGGATGTGGGTACCAGAGTTACCCCGCTTTGGGCTGCAAACGGGCGCAGCTCCGCCACACTCATCACACGCGGGTCATACCCCACGCGGGTTTCTGGTTTGGCTTGTTCCTTCAGCCATGTGGCCGGAGGTGTCTGGCTAATATGTAGCCGTTGCCAGCATGCGCCATCCACCTGTTGATCCATCTGGGTAATGTAACGACCATCAGAAAACACGGCGGCAGTATGGGGCAGCACAATGGCCGTGCCTGCGCTGCCTGTAAAACCTGTTAACCATGCCAGACGTTCTGCACAGGCTGGTGTGTATTCCCCCAAAAACTCATCGCTATGGGGCACAATCAGGCCATCCAGCCCCTCGTTTTGCAAAAGGGTGCGCAATGCGGCAAGACGGGTAGAGGATGCAGACGCCATGGAAACCGTGTCCTGAAAAGATAGGAAAAGAAAAGGCCGATTAGGCCGTTTTTCGAATAGGAAGAACCGGGCGGCGCAGGATCAGAGTAGCCCATTCGCCTTCATGCAGTTCCTGCTCAAGCACCAGCCCCTGCCGCCGATGCGCGGCCAGCACCATACGCACCTGTGTGCGCAACAGACCGGCCAGAATAACCGTGCCGCCAGGGGCCAGATACCGCACCAGATCCTTGGCCATCAGGCACAAGGGGCGGGCCAGAATATTGGCAAAAACCAGATCAAACGGCGCGGCCTTCCAGATGGCGGGGGTTTGCCAGCCATTGCCCAGGCGGCATGTCATGGCGCGGTTAAGCTGGTTGCGTTTGGCGTTTTGTGCCGCCACACGCACAGACCACGGCTCAATATCCACTGCCAGCACCTTTTGGTGCAGCAATGCTGCTGCGGCCATGGCTAGAATGCCAGTGCCGCAACCCAAATCCAGAATACGGTGGGGGCGGCGGTAAGCCACACGTTCCAGCGCGCGCAGGCACCCACGGGTGGAACCATGCTCGCCCGAACCAAAGGCCACGCCAGCATCCAGCGTGAGCACAATGCGGGTGGCGTTTTTGGAATCGGGCAAATGCGTGCCGCGCACCACAAAACGGCGGCCCACTTCCTGTTCAGGAAAAGCCTCATACGTGCGGGCCAGCCAGCCTTCGGCTTCTGTGCTGGTGCGTTCCAGAGGGGCGCTTACGCCTGTTGTCAGTTCAGCCAGCACAAGGGCGGCTGCCAGTTCATCCTCGCGGTGTCCGGTGTCTTTTACGCCTTCTACCCGCCACTGGGTGCCTTCCGGGTTGGCTTCAAAAATACCTACCGTGGCGCATACGCTGCCAATGGCGTTTTCGTAAGCTTCCACCGCCGCTTCCGGCACAGTGACAGAAATGGTTTCAAGGCTGGTGGCATGACGGCGGGTAGGAGGGGCCATTAGATTTTCTCGATAAAGGATGAAAGAAGACGTTTGGTGCCGACAGATTCAAAGGACACTTCAACATGGTGCCGATCTGCCGAAATAACGATGCCCTCGCCAAAGCGGGGGTGGCGCACATGGTCACCCAGTTGCAGGGCCGGTGCGGCTTCCAGCATGGGGTCTTTTCTGCGGCGGGCAATAATGGGGCCGTTATCAAACACGGATTCGGAAAGGTTCAGGCCCTGCCGCTGGAACCCGCCGCCTTCATCATGGCGGACCACGTGTTCATCTGGCAGCTCGTCCAGAAAACGGCTGGGCATGGAGGGCTGCCAGTTGGCGTAAATGCGCCTGCGGCCTGCATGAAAGATAATGGCTTCCTGCCGTGCGCGCGTAATGCCCACGTAAGCCAGCCTGCGTTCTTCCTCCAGCCCTTTCAGGCCGCCTTCATCCAGCGTGCGCTGGGAGGGAAAAACGCCTTCCTCCCAACCGGGCAGGAATACCGTATCAAACTCCAGCCCCTTGGCGCCGTGCAGCGTCATGATGGACAGGTAATCATCCTGCCCGTTTTCATCATGATCCATAACAAGGGCAACGTGTTCCAGAAACTCGCCCAGAGTTCCAAAATCGGCCAGTGCGCGCGTTAGTTCTTTCAGGTTTTCCAACCGCCCCGGCGCGTCGGGGGAGCGATCCTGCCGCCACATGTCCAGATACCCGCTTTCTTCCAGCAGGTGTTCTACGGCCACCACATGGCCTTCACGCGCCAGAATATCGCGCGTGCTGGCAAAGGCTTCCATCAACTGGCGTAAATGGGCGGCAGATTTTCCTTTAAGGGCGTTATCTTCCAGCAGTTTTTCCGTGCCGCCTGTAAGGGGCAGGTTATTGGCGCGTGCTGCTGCATGTAGCTTTTGCAGCCCGGCCGGGCCAACACCGCGTTTGGGCACGTTGATAATGCGTTCAAAAGCCAGATCATCCGCTGGTTGGCTCAGCACGCGCATATAGGCCAGTGCATCACGTATTTCTGCGCGTTCATAAAAACGCAGGCCGCCCACAATGCGGTAAGGCAGGCCGGTTTGCATCAGGCGTTCTTCAAATGCGCGGGTTTGAAAGCCCGCGCGCACCAGAATGGCAATTTCCTTTAGGGCGTGGCCTTGTGCGCGCAGTTTTTCGGCCTGCTCGCACACCATGTGGGCTTCTGTATCCGAATCCCACACCCCTAGAACGCTAACCTTTTTACCTTCTGCATCTTCTCGACCGGGGCGGAGTGTTTTGCCCAATCGTTCGCTATTATGGGCAATAAGCCCTGCTGCAGCCCCCAGAATATGCCGGGTGGAGCGATAATTGCGTTCCAGCCGTACAACCTTGGCGGAGGGAAAATCTTTTTCAAACCGCAGGATGTTTTCAACTTCTGCGCCGCGCCATGAGTAGATGGATTGGTCATCATCCCCCACGCAGCAGATGTTGGCCGGGCCTTCTGCATGTTTGGCCAGCAGGCGCAGCCAGAGATACTGAATGGTGTTGGTATCCTGATACTCGTCCACCAGAATGTAGCGGAACAGGCGGTGATACTGGGCCAGCACATCAGGCCGTGTGCGCAAAATTTCGGTCACATGCAGCATGAGGTCACCAAAATCGCAGGCGTTCAGCTGCTTCAGGCGGGCCTGATACGCGGTGTAAATGGCGCGGGCATGGCCATTGGCAAAGTCCGAATCCTCGGTGGGGGTAATGCGTTCCGGTGTAAGCCCTCGGTCTTTCCAACGCTGGATCACGCCCAAAAGGCCCGGAGCAGGCCAGCGTTTGATATCAATCTGCCACGGCGCCATAACCTGCTTGAGCAGGCGCAACTGGTCATCCGTATCCAGAATGGTAAAGCTTTGGGTCAGCCCCACATACTCAGCATGGCGGCGAAGCATACGCGCGCAGAGGGCATGAAATGTGCCTAACCATAACCCTTCTGCCGGGCTGCCCAAAAGCAGGCCGATACGCTCACGCATTTCTCGCGCAGCTTTATTGGTAAAGGTTACTGTCAGGATCTGCCACGGCTTGGCGCGGCCTGTTAGCAGGATATGCGCAAAGCGGGTGGTTAAAACCCGTGTTTTGCCTGTGCCAGCACCAGCCAGTACCAGCAAAGGGCCATCCGTTGTTTCAATAGCTGCGCGCTGTTCGGGGTTGAGACGAGCCAGATAACTGTCACCCGAGGCAGACGGAGATGAAAAAAGCGGGGCGGAGGGGTGTTCGGACGTATTCACCATGCCTTTATATAAGCATGTGCGCTTCAGGCCAAACGGAGCAATGGAATGGGGAGACAGTCAGCAGAGCAGAAAAGGCAAAAAAAGCCCGGCTGCTTTGCAGTAAAGACCGACACAACCCACGGTTGTTTAAACGTGCAGCAAGGTGCCATGCCTGTTTTTGAAAGCATCGGCCCAACAGGGCATCGCAAACGTATGCGCCAGCGTGTGTTGGCGCAGGGCGCGGCTTCCTTGGCGGATTACGAATTGTTGGAAATGCTGCTCTATGTCGGGATTCCACGTAAAGATACAAAGCCGCTGGCCAAAAGCCTTATCAATGTCTTTGGGTCTTTGCAGGCTGTGCTGGAAGCGGGGGAAGAAAATCTGCGCCAGATCAGCGGCGTTACGCGCGCAAGTGCAGCAGTTTTGCAGGATGTCGCCTATGTGGCAGACAGGTTGCCAGAAAATGGTGAGGAAACACGCCAGTTTTTGGGAAACTGGGACAGTATTTTAGAATATGCAGATGTATATCTGGCAAATGCCCCCAGAGGGCAGGTACGTGCTTTATTTCTGGATAGCCGTAACCAGTTAATTGCCGATGAAGCTGTGCCAGCTTTTTTGCATGAGGGTAGCAGCCATGAAACCATGGCCTGTATTCGGCAAGCGGTCGCGCTGGTCTTGCAACGTGCGTTGGCTTTGCATGCCTGTGCGTTGGTAACGGTGGATTGGGTGGCGGAAGATCAAACGCTGGATCAAACCCTTGCGCAAAACGCACCTTTTGTAAGGGAATTACAGCGCAGTGCACCATTATTGGCCGTAGAGGTGCATGACCATATTGCCATTGGATGTGGCGAATGGCGCAGCTTCAACCACCATACAGGGCCGAAATCTTGAAGCGCCCATCTGCAAAATCTGGAAAAAAGCCCACAAGTCAATTTGCTGATGCCACACATTTTCGGCTGAATGTTTCAACTGCGGAAGCCATTGCCCTTCCCGCCGAAATGTATGGTGGCGCTGCACCGGAACTCGCTGCAGCAGAAGAAACAGACCTCGCTCTATTATGCAGGTTGATAGCACAAGCGCAGCCACGCAATGGCAAAGCACAGGAACAAGCACGTAATTTATTACATGAGTACGGAAGCATTTCCGCAGTTATGGCAGCTATAAGCTGGCATGAGCCAAGTAAAAGCATAAAGGCGCTGCCAGAAGCCGTGCGTGTTTTGCTTATGCTTGTGCGTGAGGCTGGGTTACGCATTCAGCGCGCAAGATTGCGCCGTTCTGGCATATTGGCTGATAGCGCACAGCTTTATGCGTATTTGCGGGCTGTTATGGGGCCGGAAAAGCGCGAACAGGTGCGCGTATTGTTTTTGAATGACGAGTACGAGCTACTGGCTGATGATGTGATGGGGCAGGGCACGGTAGACCATACACCTGTTTACCCGCGGGAAATTGTAGCGCGTGCCTTGCAGCTTAACGCCACTATGCTGGTGTTGGTGCATAATCACCCAAGTGGAGACCCAACGCCTTCAGCCGATGATGTGGTGATGACAACCCAAATTTGTGGCGCGGCAAAAATTATGAACATCCATGTATGGGATCATATTATTGTTGCCGGAGAAAAGCTGTTGAGCATGCGTGAAGCAGGGCTGTTGTAAGCCCTTGGCTTCACGCAATGCTGTAACAGGCGGCTTAGTCTTCTTCTTCAGGTTCTGGGGCGGCTGTTTTGGTGGCCAGTGGCCCCAAGGCATCCTGAATACCCAAATTGCCGGGCAGTGCACCGTAGGGGAACAGGATATTTACGTGCCCCATTTTGCGGCCAACGCGGGCTTCTGCCTTGCCATATAAATGCGGAATAAAGCCTTGTGTGGCCATAATCTGCGGCAACAGAGCCATATCCTCCGGCCCAACCAGATTTTTCATGATTGCATCAGAATGGCGCACAGCATGAGGCAGAGGTAAGCCCGCAACCGCACGGATATGCATGTCAAACTGATCCTGCGGGCAGGCATTCATGGTCCAATGGCCCGAATTATGGGGGCGGGGGGCCATTTCGTTCACCAACAGGTTGCCGGTGCGATCAACAAACATTTCAACGCCCAGAATGCCCACCAATTCCAGCTTTTCGGCAATGGTGGTGGCCAGTTTTACAGCCTGCGCGGCAATGTTGGGATCAATAGGGGCTGGAGCCAGCGTAAGGTCCAGAATACCGTTCCAGTGCCGGTTCAGGGCTGGATCAAAGCACCGCACCGTACCCTCTGCACTGCGCACCACCATAACGCTGATCTCGCAGGCAAAATCCACCATACCTTCTGCAACCAGAGGATGTGGTGCCAGCGTGTTAAAAGCTTCTTCCAGATCATGGATATGATGCACGCGGCGCTGGCCTTTGCCATCATATCCATTGCGGGTGGTTTTGAGAATCAGCGGCAAGCCAACTTTTTCTGCGGCTTCGTGCAGCGTTTTTACGTCTGTAACGGCATGCCACGGCGCTAATGGAATACCAGCCGAAGCAAAAAAAGTTTTTTCAGCCAATCTGTCTTGGCTGATGCGTAAAATATGGCCGGAAGGATGCACAGGGCAGTGTTTGGCCAAAAGGTCCAACGCATCAGCGCTGATGTTTTCAAACTCAAAGGTGACAACATCAACAGCACTGGCAAACGCATCCAGTGCTGCCGGATCATCATACTTGCCGCATGTTACGGCGTGAGAAACCTGAGCCGCCGGGCCATCGGCCTCGGTTGTCAGAATATGCGTCCGAAACCCAAGGCGTGCAGCAGCAATGGCAGACATGCGGCCAAGCTGGCCACCACCCACAATGCCGATAACTGCATTGGGCTTAAGCGGAGAATGTGAGGAGGTCATTTATCTTCGGTAATAGGAGAGTTGGGGACAGAGGCTGTCTGTAGTGCGCGCCATGTTTCAAGGCGTGCGGCAAGGGCGGGGTTATGCAGTGCCAGAATAGAGGCCGCCAGCAAGGCTGCGTTTTTAGCCCCGGATGCACCAATAGCCAACGTGCCTACCGGCACACCGCCGGGCATCTGCACAATGGAAAGCAGGCTGTCCATGCCTTTAAGCGCGCGAGATTCTACCGGAACCCCCAGCACGGGCAGGCGTGTCCATGCCGCGCACATGCCCGGTAGATGGGCGGCCCCGCCGGCCCCGGCGATAATCACGTTTAGCCCGCGTTCAGCTGCCGTGCGTGCGTAATCCGCCAGCCGATCTGGCGTGCGATGTGCTGAAACAATGAGAGTTTCGTGCGGGATTTCCAGCTCTGTCAGCAATGCATCTGCATGGCGCATGGTTTCCCAGTCTGACTGGCTGCCCATGATAATCCCCACAACTGGGGCAGAGGCTGCTTTATCTTCTAAAGCATCGGAAGCGGAGGGCAGGGGGGCAGTTTCGCTCACGGTAGGTATCTATCCGGGTTTTCTAAAGACTGAAACGGAATGGTTTAGGCGATATCATCAGGGATCAGAAGGCTTTCAACCTTGGTGATCTGATCTTTTAACAGGAGTTTACGCTTTTTAAGCCGCTGGAGATACAGTTGGTCAATAAAGGTAGTTTCATGCGCCATCCGGCTGATAACTGTATCCAGATCTCTATGTTCACTACGCAGTTCATGCAGTTGGGCAAGCAGTAAATCGCGATCTCGCAGCATGATGTCCTGTCTCCTTCACCACTAATGCGGAATCGCGCGCCGGGTCTGGCCGCCCGCAGAGTGAATAGCATGCCCGAAGCAGTGTTTACCATGTAAGAGCCGGACGCCAGCCAGGATTACAAAAAAACTTCCATGCTCAGGCTGCATGCCAGCAGGGCGCGATATATGAAATTAACATGAACTTTCTTATCCTCGGTACGCTAGCGTTTATGGGTCATCAATCGAGTGGAGGCACCCAAATGACACGCCTTTCAAGGATCGAGAGTCTTAAATCCCGCCATTTCCGTATTGATCAGAAAATTATGAGCGAAGGCGGACGTCCCAGACCGGACGAGCGCGTGCTGATGTGCCTGAAATTACAAAAGCTACGAATAAAGGAAGAAATAGAACGCCTTTCGGCCTGATGCCGTATTTGGCAGCTTAAATGTTTCTGAGGCAGAAAGATCAATCCTTCTGCCTCAGGCATCATTCAATCAGTTTTCGGAAGCGCTAAAGCTTTCGGTATCTGTTACAGGCGCAGGAATTTCCTGCCCTTCGCGTTCCAGACGCATATTGGCTTCATGCACAGCAGCATTCAGATCTGTCTGGCTGCACAGCCCCACGGTTACCGGATCACGCGGTTTGATGTTGGGGGTGTTCCAGTGCTGCTTGTTGCGTACTTTTGCAATGGTATCCTTGGTGGTGCCAAGCAGCTTAACAACCTGCTGGTCGCTCAGTTGCGGATAGTTGCGCAGCAGGAATGCAATGCCATCTGGACGATCATGACGTTTGGCAACAGGCGTATAACGCGCCCCCTTGGAGCGACGGCGCACAGGGTTGTTGGAAGGCAGAATTTTCAGCCGTGCGTTGGGGTCTTTTTCACAACGCTGGATTTCTTCCTGCTTCAGCTGGTGATTCGCAACCGGGTCATAACCCACAATACCATGTGCCACTTCACCATCAGCAATGGCCTGCACTTCCAGCGGATGCATACCGCAAAAAGCGGCAATCTGTTCAAAACTGAGAGCAGTTTTTTCAATCAGCCACACAGCAGTTGCTTTGGGCATTAACGGTAGGGTCGTCATGGTTTTGTATTCCTGTCGTCGGGCGGCGCTTGCGCAGGCACCGGGAACTTGACGGCCCGGAACGTGTTCCGCAGGCCTGCGTGCCTGCCGGCGCGCATCTGTGCCACGATATGGGGGGAGTGGCTGCTTCAGGTCAAGCCGCAATACACATAACGGATCAATATTCTACACAATTAAATAAGGGGAAACCGCAGTTTCCCCCTTGCTAAGCCCATATGGAACGTATTGGTAAAACTTCAGCAATCAGGCTGCTGTGGCAATGGAATGCTGGGGCTGTTGCGGTGCCTGATTTTTCTGCTCGGTTGCTACCGCACGTTCTGCCGGTGTGGTGCTTACAGTTTTAACAGGAATACGCCGTGGCTTGAGTGCTTCGGGAATAATCTGTTGCACTGTAATGCGCAGGAGCCCGTTGTTCATTTCCGCGCCGGTCACTTCAACGTGGTCAGCCAAGGCAAAGCGGCGCTCAAACGCGCGGCGTGCAATTCCACGATGCAGGATTTCACCTTCATCTTGCGGGGCATTCACACGGCCAGAAACAACAAGCGTGTTATCCTGCACCACCAGCTCTATATCTTCCGGCCCAAAACCGGCCACAGCCATGGTAAGCGTGTAGCTATCATTTCCCGTTTTGGCGATATCGTACGGCGGAAAACTGGAATTGCCCGGTGAGCGGGCTGCAGAATCCATCACCTGTGCAAGGCGGTCAAAGCCAATTGCAGTGCGAAATAGCGGTGTAAAATCGTAACTCATATAAGAACCTCCTCGTTCAGCAAGGTTCTGCCGGTTTTGCCAAGACCCCCGAAGGCAATCTGCCCGGCAGCGTTTTTTTGGCGGAAACCCCATATGCGGGCATTTCCATACCCCTGAACGTGGAAAGCCCCGCGCTCTTTTTCAAGAGGCGGGGCTTTTCTGCATACGCAAAGAACTGAAAAATCAGCCTTTTTTGCGGGTGCCAATACCAGCAAAACGCTTGTTGAACTTGGCAACCTGGCCCCCGGTATCCAGCATGCGCTGCACGCCTGTCCAAGCCGGGTGAGACTTGGGGTCAACGTCCAGACGGAGCGTGTCGCCAGCCTTGCCATAGCAGGAGTTCGTTTTGAATTCCGTGCCGTCAGTCATGACAACAGTGATTTCGTGATAATCGGGGTGAATGCCGGGTTTCATGAAACTGGTTCTTTCGTTACAGCAGAAAGGGCCCGATACCGACCGGGCCAAGATTGCCGTGCATATAAACGAAATGCGTATGCTGGATCAACCGTTCATTTTGCCTTGGTGGGCATGATAATGAAGTGAAGCATATAATAGGCAAATAACAGCGTTTGTGCAGCTTTTATGCTACAGAATACCTCAAATATTAAGAAAAATGTGTCAATTCTGATACAAGGGCTTGAGGAAAAAGCGGTAAAACGGCTACTTCTGAGCGGATTTCCCAGTATTTCACAGGAATTTTTGTATGGCTGATCTTAAATCTCACGTCCATGCCCCAGGTTGGGTGGGCGAGTTCCGGGCATTTATCATGCGCGGCAATGTTGTTGACCTGGCAGTTGGTGTTATTATTGGTGCTGCATTTACATCAATTGTAAACAGCTTGGTAAAAGATATCTTCAACCCCTTGATTGGTCTGCTTATCGGCGGGATTGATTTTTCCAACCTGTTCATCACCCTTAAAGGCCCGCATCTGGCTACTCTGGAAGAAGCCCAGAAAGCTGGCGCGGTTACATTGAACATTGGCCTGTTTCTGAACGCTGTTATCCAGTTCCTGATTGTGGCTATGGCCATTTTCTGGATGGTGAAGGCCCTGACACGCCTGCATGTACGTGAAGATGAACAGCCCAAGGCACCGCCGCCGCCTTCCAAAACCGAAGTTCTGCTTGAGCAGATTCGTGATGAACTGGCTGCTAACAATAAAGATCAGGCACCGCATCAGGGCTAATTAAGCCTTGCGTCTGCCGCCATGGGTCTAAAATGGCGGCTGTGTGATCTGTTCCCGGAAAGTGGGATATGGGATATGCTTCTTATATGAAGCGCTCCCGATCCGGCTTTCCGGTTTTTTTTCGTTCAGCAGTTGGCGTGCTGGCCATATTAGGGCTGGCAGGGTGCCAAAGCTCACGCGGGCTGAAGGTGCAGGAAACACCGCGCACGTTGCTGTACAGTTACGTAATAGCCAATGGCATGGCGCGCGGGCGGCTAATGACAGAAGATCTGCCACCGGACCAAGTGTACAATATCATTAAAACAGACAGAAATGCGCTTGTGGCCATTCTGGCGTTTCGGGATAAACCAACCCGGCGCACGCTGCGGCAGGCAGGGCATAAAGTGGAAGATTTTATTGGCGTGGTGGAACAGCCCACGCGGCCTCTTTCCCCGGCTTTGTCTGATCCCATTCTTTTACCGCCGCCATCAACCCCCGGTTTCATGCGCTAGGCATAAAAAACGGAGCAAGGTGTAAAACCCGCTCCGTTTTTTGTTGGCAAAATACCAAGAAGAAAGACGTATCAGCTTTTCTGCTGTGCAGCAGCTGGGCCTGCCTTAGCGCCACGCTTCAATCTGCCTTCCCCCATAAATAGCAGCAACGGCGCTGCAATGAAGATGGAGGAGGAGGTGCCCACCACAATGCCGAACAGCATTGTCCAAGCAAAACCGGAAAGTGTAGCGCCACCCCATAGTGCCAGCGGAAGGGCTGCCAAAAATACGGTCGAGGATGTGCCCAAGGTACGGTTCAGTGTTTCGTTGATGGAGAGGTTGATCAGGTCCATCAGCGGCATGGTGCGATATTTGCGCAGGTTTTCACGCACGCGGTCATACACCACCACCTTATCATTGGTGGAATAGCCCAGAATGGTCAGAATGGCGGCCACCATCACAAGGTCAAACTCAAAACCGGTAATCACTAGAAAGCCCATGGTTTTGGTGAGGTCCAAAACCAGTGTGATCACGGCGCTAAGGGCGAATTCCCATTCAAAGCGGAACCAGATGTAAACCAGAATCATGGCCAGGCTGAGCCCAAGCGCCAGCATGCCATTGCGGAACAGCTCGGCAGAAACAGAAGCGCCAACCGCATCTGCCCGCAAAATGGTGGTGCCCGGCTGTGCTTCCGTAACAGCACGGCGCACAGTATCTACCACGGCATCGGTATTCTGGTCATCACCAGCATCAAGGCGAATCAGCACATCATCAGGCGCCCCAAAAGCCTGAAGCGATGCGTGAGAGATATGCTGTGCCGCCAATGCCGAACGCAGCTTGGCAAAATCTGCCGGGCCGCTGGTTTTGGCTTCCACCACAATGCCGCCTCTAAAATCCAGCCCCAGCGTGAGGCCGGGATGGAAGAACAGAATAATAGAGGCAACGGAAAGCACGGCCGAGACAATAAGCCCCATGTACCGGCCACGCATGAAGTTGATCTGCGTGTCTTTGCGTACAAAACGCAGAAGAGGACGTCCGAACATAATGGCCTCGCTTCAGACAGGCAGGCTGGCAGGGCGCGTACGCGCATACCAGCGGGCCATAAGCATGCGGGAAAGCAGCAGGGTGGTGAACAGCGTGGTGGCAATACCAATGGTAATGGTTAGCGCAAAGCCACGTACCGGCCCCGTGCCAAAAACAAACAGCATGACATGGGCCAAAAAGGCCGTGGCATTACTATCTACAATGGTGGAAGTGGCGCGTTCAAACCCGGTTTGCATGGCGGCCAGAGGCGTACGGCCACGGGCCACTTCTTCGCGTATGCGTTCGTTAATCAGGATATTGGCATCCACCGCCATGCCCAAGGTCAGCAGCATACCCGCCATACCCGGCAGCGTAAGGGTGGCTTCAAACAGTGAGAGAATAGCCACCATCAGCACAAGGTTGGCCAGCAGGGCGATATCTGCGTACCAGCCAAAGCGGCCATAAAACAGCACCATAAAGACCACAACCAGCAGGAAGCCAACGCCAAGGCTGAGAATGCCAGCCCGAATGGAATCGGCCCCAAGGGATGGCCCAATGCTGCGCTGCTCTACCACACTCAAAGGTGCAGGCAGCGCGCCAGCACGCAGCATAAGTGCCAGATCTGTGGCTTTTTGGGCATCAAACCCACCCGTAATCTGCCCGTTGCCGCCTGTAATGGGAGTGCGGATAACGGGGGCTTCAATCACCTTGTTATCCAGAACAATGGCAAAGCGTTTGCCAACATTGGTTTGCGTAACCGATGAGAAAGCCCGCGTGCCAACTGAATCGAACGAGAAGCTGACCGCCCATTCGCCCGTCTGCTGGTCAATCACAGCGCCTGCGTTTGTCAGGTCTGTGCCGTCTACATCCACGTGGTCAAAAACGGGCAGGGGGCCACCTTCTGCCGGGTTGGCCATGGGCACAAGGCTGACACCCGGCGGCGGATATGTGGCGTGCAGCGGGTTGGAATCTACCAGCCTGAAGGTCATTTTGGCTGTGGTACCCAGCAGCGCCTTGATTCGCTCCGGATCACTGATGCCCGGCAGTTCCACCACAATCCGGTCATCACCCTGGCGGGTAATTTCGGGGTCAACCGCACCTGTGCCATCAATACGCCGGCGCACAATCTCAATAGACTGTGTCACAGCTTCCCGCGCGCGGGCCTTAATGGCATCAGCAGAAAGCACGAGGGCGATTGTGCCATCATCCTGCTTTTTTACGCTGAATTCATTGGGCACAACGCGGGGCAGCTTGTCCAGCGTGGCAACATCCGCATCTGCCTCAGCCGCATCACGCGGTTGGAAGGAGACGGTGTTTTTGTCGGCATCCACGTTGATATTCTGATAGCCGAGCTGAGATTTCAGCAGGGTATCACGCGTGTTTTCCGCCAGTGTCTGGAGCCTGTCATGCGTAAGGCTTTTAAGGTCAACCTGCATCAGCAGGTAAGACCCGCCCCGCAAATCCAAACCCAGATGGATCTGACGCCATGGTATGGAAGGGAAAGGCTTGCGCATACCGTTGGGTAGGCACAGCAGCAGGCCCAACAGGCACACGCCCAGCACCGAGGCCAGTTTGAGGCGGCTGTAATACATTCTCACCTGATCGCTTGCAGTTTTCTTGCCGGGAACATGCCGCCCCGGCTGGCGGGATGCAACCGTTGTGCTGCATTATTCGCGTTTCATACCTGTTGTATGGTCGCCACACCAAGATGTACGTGGCCAAACTGCATCAGTTTGCGGCAAGGCTGCCTGTTGTTGGGGGCGGCTTGCATTCGGCTGCGGGGGTGCTACGCCTGCATGCAGTCTTGTAGGGCATAAAAAGAAGGCGGATTTCATGGCTGAAACACTTAAGGTTGGCGTAATTGGAGCCGGACATTTCGGACGTTTTCATGCCTTGAAAGTGCGCCACGTTGCGCGGGAAACTCTGGTGGGGCTGTTTGACCCCGACAGCAAGCGCGCCGCCTTGGTAGCGAAGGAAGCCGGATGCCCCGTTATGCAGGATGTAGATACCCTGCTGGCGGCGTGCGATGCCGTAGTGGTGGCTGCGCCTGCGGAATTTCATTTTGAACTGGCGGTGCAGGCCCTACGGGCTGGCAAGCATGTGCTGGTGGAAAAGCCCATAGCTGCCACGCTGGAGCAGGCCGACTTTTTGGTAACTCTGGCGCAGGAAAGTGGGTTGGTCTGTCAGGTTGGGCACCTGCTGCGTTATTCTGCCGAGCACGATGCCATTACCCAGCGCATCACCCGGCCGCTTTATATAGAGGCCACACGTATTGCCCCCTACAAGCCGCGCGGCACGGATGTATCGGTTATTCTGGATCTGATGATCCATGATCTGGATCTGGTTCTGGCTATTGTAGATAGCCCCATTGCGCAGGTGGATGCCTTGGGTGCGGCTGTAAGCTCGGCGCATGAAGATATTGCCAATGCGCGGGTGCGGTTTGAAAACGGCTGTGTGGCCACCATTACCGCCAGCCGTATTTCACTTAAAACAGAACGGCGCATGCGCCTGTTTTCTGAGGAAGGTTACCTGTCTGCCGATTTCGTAAAGCGGGAACTGACGATGATTGGCCGTGATCGCGGCCTGCCGTTGCCGGGCACGGGGGGATTCCGGCGCGAGCACATCACATGGAAAGAGCATGATTCGCTCTTGGCCGAACACGAGGCTTTTGTTGCTGCGTGCTTGGATGGCGCCCCTGTGGTGGTGGACGCAAATGCCGGTCGGCGTGCTCTGGCGGCAGCTCTGGCCGTGGCAGATGGTATTGCTGAATCTCGCCGCCGGATGGAGCTTTCCGGACTGATTCGGGCCGAATAAAATCGAATAGGAAACCGCGTCACAGAAGCGGGAGAAAACCGCCAGTTTCAAAATATCAAGCCCCTTTTTCTGGCTTTGTGTGTAAAATTTCACTAGATATAGGGGGCAAGATAGAGCACAAGCACGAGATATGGTGCGGAGGCAAAGCCTCCCCATCCGACCCCAAAATTGACGCAGAAAATAGCGGAGTAACCCAGCCATGACCCTGATTGACGTACAGGAAAATGACATTCGTCGTTCCTCGTCCGGGGGCGCAGAAGCTGGGGAGCCCGATCTGTTCAACGCTGGTGAGATGGAAGATATGGTGCAGCTGCCCGGCCACCATCAGGTGCGGGTAGATCGCTCTCGTGATGCGCTGCTGACACCTTTTGGCAAGGCCACGCTGGATAACCGTTACCTGCTGCCAGATGAAGGGTATCAGGACCTGTTCGGCCGTGTGGCCTCCTATTACGGGGCTGATGCAGCCCACGCCCAGCGTATTTATGATTACATCAGCAAGCACTGGTTCATGCCGGCAACGCCAGTTCTGTCTAACGGCGGAACATCACGCGGCCTGCCGATTTCCTGCTTCCTGAACGAGGCCAGCGATAGCCTGAAAGGCATTGTTGACCTGTGGAACGAGAATGTCTGGCTGGCCAGTAAGGGCGGTGGCATTGGGTCCTACTGGGGCAACCTGCGCTCCATTGGTGAAAATGTTGGCCGCAACGGCAAAACATCGGGCGTTATTCCGTTCATCCGCGTGATGGATAGCCTCACGCTGGCGATTTCTCAGGGCTCTTTGCGCCGTGGGTCTGCTGCGGTGTATCTGCCGGTCTGGCACCCGGAAATTGAAGAATTTATCGAACTGCGTCGCCCCACCGGGGGGGATCCCAACCGTAAGGCGCTGAACCTGCATCATGGTGTACTGGTGTCAGACGCCTTTATGCGGGCGGTGGAAAGCGATGATGAATGGGCGCTGATATCCCCCAAGGATGGCAGCGTTATCCGCAAGATTTCTGCCCGTGCATTGTGGATCCGTATTCTTACGGCCCGCATGGAGCAGGGCGAGCCCTACATTGTGTATTCTGACCACGTGAACAACGCGCGGCCGGAACATCACAAGCTGGCCGGGTTGGAAGTCAAAACTTCCAATCTGTGTTCCGAAATTACGCTGCCAACCGGGATCGATCATCACGGCAAGGCGCGTACAGCAGTGTGCTGTCTTTCCTCCCTCAATCTGGAAACGTGGGATCAGTGGAAAGATAATCCGCAGTTTATTGAGGACGTCATGCTGTTCCTCGATAACGTGTTGCAGGATTTCATTGACCGTGCGCCAGAAGACATGCACCGCGCCAAATATGCGGCCATGCGTGAACGTTCTGTTGGGCTGGGTGTTATGGGGTTCCATAGCTTCCTGCAAAGCCGCAACGTGCCGTTTGAAAGCGTGATAGCAAAAGTCTGGAACCGTAAGATTTTCAAGCATATTCGTGAGCAGGCGGATGCAGCATCCCGCAAGTTGGCGGAATTGCGCGGCCCATGCCCGGATGCTGAAGAATACGGCATTATGGAACGCTTTTCTAACAAGATGGCCATTGCGCCCACGGCGTCCATTTCCATTATTGCTGGTAATGCCAGCCCCGGAATTGAGCCGATTGCGGCCAATGTGTTCTTGCAGAAAACGCTTTCCGGTTCCTTCACGGTGCGTAACCGTCATCTGCAGAAGTTGCTGGAAGAAAAAGGGCAGGATACACCGGAGGTGTGGTCTTCCATTACCACCAGCAAGGGCAGCGTGCAGCATCTGGATTTTCTGACCCAGCAGGAAAAGGACGTGTTTAAAACCGCGTTTGAACTGGATCAGCGTTGGGTGGTGGAACATGCGGCAGACCGCCAGCCGTTTATCTGCCAGGCGCAGTCCGTCAACCTGTTCCTGCCTGCTGACGTGCATAAGCGGGATCTGCACCAGATCCATTACATGGCTTGGAAAAAGGGCCTGAAATCTCTGTATTACTGCCGCAGCCTGTCTATCCAGCGTGCAGATACAGTCAGCAATGTTCTGGCCAAGAATGACGTGATGAATGTGGATTCATCTCAAGCATCGTCAGGTTCCGCATCAAGCGGGAATGACTATGAAGAATGCTTGGCCTGCCAGTAAGCATTGGCTACTAACAAACTGTTTATAAAAGAAATATGACGGCCTCACGCGTGTTGCCGTCAAGGGAGGCAGCATGAGCGAGCATATGTCTGATCAGGAGCCGCAGCAGGAACAGAAGTTTGACCTGCTGACAGCCAACCCGGTTTACAAGCCGTTCCGCTATCCGTGGGCGTATGATGCGTGGCTAACGCAGCAGCGCCTGCATTGGCTGCCGGAAGAAGTGCCTCTGGCGGATGACGTGAAGGACTGGCACCGCGTTTTGAACGAAGGTGAGCAGCATCTGGTCACGCAGATTTTCCGCTTCTTCACCCAGTCCGATGTGGAAGTGAACAACTGCTACATGAAGCACTACAGCCGTGTGTTTAAACCCACGGAAGTGCTGATGATGCTTTCAGCGTTCTCCAACATCGAAACCATCCATATTGCAGCTTACAGCTACCTTCTGGATACGCTCGGTATGCCCGAAACCGAGTATTCCGCTTTCCTTAAATATAAGGAAATGAAGGATAAATATGATTACATGCAGACGTTCACTGTGGACAGTAAGCATGAAATCGCCAAAACGCTGGCAGCCTTTGGGGCCTTTACGGAAGGGCTTCAGCTTTTTGCATCTTTTGCCATTCTGCTGAACTTCCCGCGCTTCAACAAGCTCAAGGGCATGGGGCAGATCGTGTCATGGTCTGTGCGTGATGAAACACTGCACTGCCTCTCCATTATCCGCCTGTTCCGCGTGTTCATTCAGGAAAATCCTGAACTGTGGACCGAGCAGCTGCGTACGGAACTGACAGATATCTGCCGCACCATTGTGGAGCATGAAGAGGCCTTTATTGATCTGGCCTTTGAAATGGGTGCTGTAGAGGGGCTGAATGCGGAGCAGGTGAAAACCTACATCCACTTTATTGCAGACCGCCGTCTGACCCAGCTTGGGCTGGAGCCAATTTACAACACCACAACCAACCCGCTGCCGTGGCTGGATGATATGTTGAATGCGGTGGAACACACCAACTTCTTCGAAAACCGCGCTACGGAATACAGCCGTGCCTCCACCTCTGGCACGTGGGAAGAAGCCTTCGAAAACTCAGTTTTCGAATAAGCAGGTTACAGCCCTGGCAACGGGGCACCTTCTTCCAGCACTGTGCGGGCAGTGGGGGTAAAAGCTCCATCTGCTTCGTGCAGCACCAGCCCAGCCAGAATACGGGCAGGGCTTTTTACGCCCTTACGGGCCTGCACCAACACAATGCGCGATTCCCGCCCAGCCTTGGGCCAGAAGGGATACAGCGTAACGCCACCAAACCCAGCTTTGCTTAGGCAGAAAATGGCTTGGTCAGCCAAAGCTGCGGGCAGGGCGAGTGTAAGGCTGCCTTTATGGCGCAGGATTCGGGCCGCCCCCGCAATCCATGTAGGTAAAGTATCTGCTCCCATACGCCGGGCCAGATCACGCCGCGGATGCGCCGAAGCCGTGCCTAAAGGGGCATGCCACGGCGGATTCGCCATGCAGTGGTCAAAATATTGTTCGGGCTGTGGCGTATCTGCCAGAAAAACATCGGGAAATGTGGCGTTCAGAATCCTGATATTCTGCTGCTGGTTAGCGGCCATGTTTTGCTGGGCCAAGGCTGCTGTATCGCTTTCTTTTTCCACACCCGTGCCATGAATGGTGGGAATGCGGTGGAGCAGGCAAAGTAGCCCAGCCCCAGCGCCACAGCCAATTTCCAGCACATGCTGGCCTGTGCGGGCCGGTACGGCGGCGGCCATAAGCACGGGTTCCAGCCCGGTGCGGTAGCCTTGCAGAAACTGGCTATAGGAGATACGGCCACGCAAAAGCGTTCCGGGAGTGATGGCAAAACGAGCTGGCATGGTTTCCGATGGGAGCTATGTGTCTGGCTGGCTTGAATTCGTAGGCGCTTGACCGTTTTTCAGGTGCCTCGCATATAGAAGAACGTCAACTCATCCCATGGCTGGGGGATAAAACGTTTGGGTGTTGCAATCAGTCTGTCAGAAACAGGCAGAACCACAAGCCAGGATGGATCTGGAGTTTCAGTGAGTAAACCAGGAGAAGCAGGCCTGAAAGCGCTGGCCGATTATCTTGCGTCGGACATGCTTGCCTGCAATCAGGTCATTGTAGACCGTATGCAAAGCCCCGTGGCACTTATACCGCAGCTTGCGGCCCATTTGGTGGCGGCTGGTGGTAAGCGGCTGCGGCCGTTGCTCACTCTGGCTGCGGCCAGAATGTGCGGCTACAACAATCAGGATGGGCGCATGCGGCATGTAGAAATTGCCGCGTGTGTGGAATTCATTCACACAGCCACGCTGCTGCATGATGATGTGGTGGATGACAGCCAGCTTCGGCGTGGGCTGGCAAGTGCCAATGCCATTTTTGGCAACAAGGCCTCCGTGCTGGTGGGGGACTTCCTGTTTGCGCGGTCTTTCCAGATTCTGACAGCCGATGCCTCGCTGGGTGTGATGGCGATTCTGTCTGCGGCTTCTGCCACGCTGGCGGAAGGTGAGGTCATGCAGATGACCACGCAGAACGATCTCTCCACATCGGTAGATCAGTATTTGCAGGTCATTTACGGCAAAACCGCTGCGCTTTTTGCGGCTGCGTGCGAATCTGGGGCTGTCATTGGTGAAGCTACACCAGAACAGCGTGAAGCATTGCGCATGTATGGCGCCAATTTGGGCATGGCTTTCCAGCTTGTAGATGATGCGCTGGACTATGCGGCAGATCAGGCTACTCTGGGCAAGGAAGTGGGGGATGATTTCCGTGAAGGGAAAGTCACCCTACCTGTCTTGGCAGCTTACGAAGCAGGGAATGAGGAAGACCGCATTTTCTGGCGCCGGGTGATTGAGGAATGTGACCAGCACCCCGGAGATCTGGAAGCAGCGCTGGACCGTATTGCAAAAACAAATGCAATTGGGATTACCCTAAAATGTGCGGAAGATTACGCAGCCAAAGCGCGTGAAAATCTTTCCATGTTCCCGGATGACACATTGAAGAACTTGCTCCTGGAAACTGCCAGCTATTCTGCCAGCCGCGAACGTTAAGGGCGGCTGTATATTAGGGGCTGGCTATTACGGGTGAGTAATAGCTGGCTTCTACCTCATTCACATCTTCCCATAATGCGGCAGCACTAAACCTGTAAGGTTTTAAGTGCGTGAATAGGGCTTCATCATCCGGCAAAGCCGTAAACCATGCGCAGGGGTGTGCGTGGGTTTTCTGTGGCAAATGCGCCAGTAGGTTACAGGTATGCTGCGCCACCGCAGGGGCAGGGTCTAGCCACGTTAAACCGAGTGGAGAGAGCGCACGCAGGCGGTCCAGCACAAAGGTATAATGCGTGCAGCCAAGGCCTACGACATCCAGCCGGTTAGAATCCGGGTGAACAAATAGCCCTTCAATTTCTCGCAAGAGCGTAGAATCAGACACATCTTGCCCACGGAAGGCCAATTCCGCACATCCAGCCAAGCCGGGTGCGGCGTGGGCAATAAGTGTGCATTCCGGTGCATAAAGTGCATGGAGGCGAGAAAGGTAAGGCCGGCGCACAGTTGCACGCGTGGCAAGTAGTCCGATCACTTTGGTTTGGGTGATGCGTGCTGCCCAGCGTATGGGCGGAACACATCCTACAAAAGGCATATCAGGCCATGCAGCGCGCAGGGCTTCCAGCGCCAATGTGCTGGCCGTGTTGCAGGCCACCACGACAACTTGGGGCTGGAGCCGCCGAATAGCTTGGGAAAGTAAGGAGACGATTCGCTCAATCAGAAAATCGTCGTCCTGTTCGCCATATGGAAAAATGGCGGTGTCGGCCAGATAATCTATGCAGATATCTGGTGCCAGCGCTTGAATGGCCCTGACAATACCCAGCCCCCCAATTCCGGAATCAAACGCCAGAATATGCCGGGGGCCGGAC
Source organism: Acetobacter sp. AC2005 (assembly GCF_037901235.1). Lineage (NCBI taxonomy): Bacteria > Pseudomonadati > Pseudomonadota > Alphaproteobacteria > Acetobacterales > Acetobacteraceae > Acetobacter > Acetobacter sp. AC2005. The sequence goes on along the minus strand of NZ_CP149625.1, from coordinate 170,106 downwards.
AGGGCAGGGCCATCTATCTGCACCGTTTTATTTATCCTTGTTGGCTTTAAATGCAGCGGCTTCTTCCAAGGTGCCAACACCACCGTGGCGGGCAGACCAGGCACAGGGATCTTCCAGAAAACGCCGTACTTCAGATGCCGCTTCTTCAGAGAAGTATGGCCGTGTGGAGCATGCTTCCAGCACATCCCACCATGTGCACAGGGCATGCAGAGAGACGTTCATTTCTGCCAGCGTGTTCTGTGCGCCGGGGAAAACGCCGTAATAGAATACAACAAATGCGTGGTTGATAATGGCGCCCGCATTCCGCAGTGCGTTGGCAAACTGCACCTTGGAGCCACCATCGGTGGTCAGGTCTTCTACCAGCAGGGTGCGCATGTTTTCGGGCACATCGCCTTCAATCTGGGCGTTGCGGCCAAAACCTTTTGGCTTTTTGCGCACATAAGCCATTGGCAGCATCATGCGGTCTGCCATCCATGCGGCAAACGGAATACCTGCGGTTTCACCACCCACAACGGCATCCAGGCTTTCATACCCAACGTGGCGACCGATTTTTTCCACCCCAAGTTCCATAATTTTGGCACGGGCGCGGGGGAAGAAGATAATGCGGCGGCAATCAATATAGACGGGGGATTTCCAGCCAGAAGTCAGGGTGTAGGGGTCTTCCGGGCGGAAATTTACGGCTTTGATTTCCAGCAGCAGGCGTGCGGTGGTCAGGGCCGCGTCGCGGTCCCAGTCGCTGGTCTCAGCGGGGTGGGCAGAGGCCACGCCTGAGGGTGATGTCATGTGCGCATGTCCTTGAATTTGGCGGTTGTCTATATATGTTTGGAATAACGCCGCAGGCTTGGAAAATCCATGCCTGATATGGCAGTTTTCCTGCATATGCATGCCAGATAAAGACGTGAGCAGCATATGGGTGAAAAACTTGTGATGTTCAAAAGCCCCGGAATTGATTTTTGCACCTTGCTTATATGGCAGATGTAGCGTTTAATCATCTCCAGTTAAGATTGATTATCAGTTAAGGAATATGCCGTGGCCGCCGAAGCTAATCGTATCGCGCGCAAGTGTGAGCGGGCCGTTATAACGGCTTACAAGGAACTGCGCGAAGTGGGGACAGCAGATGTTACGGCATTTAATGCCTGCACCACCCTGTACCGCATTCATCATCCTGAAGCATCAGTGAATGAGGCACGCCGCCTTGTGTCCGAATGGATTGATCATCATGTTGTCCGCATGGATTCAGGGCCAACCAAAGGGTGTGATTGCAACTAACGCACAAGGGTATAGCCCGAAGTAATCAGACGCATGTTCCGCAAGGGCATGCGTTTTTTTATGCCCGCATGTTTATGTGTGTTTTGTAGCTGTTGAAAAGCAGAGCAAACAAAAAGCCGGTCTCCCTTAAGGAAAACCGGCTTTTTGGAGTTTAGGAGCTTTTAGCGTTTGGCAAGCGGCACATAGTCACGCTGCGGTGCGCCAATATAAAGCTGGCGGGGGCGGCTGATACGCTGGCCCGGTTCTTCAATCATTTCCTTCCACTGGCTAACCCAGCCGGTGGTGCGAGCCACGGCAAACAGCACGGTGAACATGCTGGTGGGGATGCCCATAGCCTTGAGAATGATGCCAGAGTAGAAATCCACATTCGGGTAGAGCTTGCGCTGCACGAAGTAATCATCGCTCAGGGCAATTCTTTCCAGCTCAACAGCAAGATCCAGCAGCGGATCATCCTTAATGCCCAGTTCTGTCAGCACTTCGTGGCAGGTCTGCTGCATGATCTTCGCGCGCGGGTCGAAGTTTTTGTAAACGCGGTGGCCAAAGCCCATCAGCTTCACGCCGCTGTTCTTGTCTTTTACCTGTGCAATAAAGGCGGGAATGTTTTCCTTTTTGCCAATATGCGCCAGCATTTTCAGCACGGCTTCATTGGCGCCACCGTGGGCAGGTCCCCACAGGGCGGCAATGCCTGCAGCAATACATGCAAATGGATTGGCGCCCGTAGAACCGGCAAGGCGCACGGTGGAGGTAGAAGCATTCTGTTCATGATCGGCATGCAGGATCAGAATCCGGTTCATGGCACGGGCCAGAACAGGGTTGACCTTGTAAGGTTCGGACATGCGCGCGAACATCATGGACAGGAAGTTTTCTGCGTAGTTCAGATCATTCCGCGGATAGATAAAGGCTTCGCCCTGTGTGTATTTGTAAGCCCATGCCGCAATGGTTGGGATTTTGGCAATCAGCCGCATGGCTGCCAGATCCCGGTTGGCGGGAATGGCAATATCGTTGGCATCTGGGTAGAAGGCAGACAAAGCCCCAACCGTGCCGCACAGAATGGCCATTGGGTGGGCATCACGCCGGAAGCCGTTAAAGAAGTTACGGATCTGCTCGTGCAGCAGCGTATGGTTTGTAAGGGTGTTGGTGAAGGTGTCGTACTGTGCCTTGTTGGGCAGTTCACCGTTCAGAAGCAGGTAGATAACTTCCTCATAGGAAGCATTTTCCGCCAGCTGGGCAATGGGGTAACCACGGTGCAGCAGAACGCCCTTGTCACCATCAATAAAGGTAATTTTGCTGTTGCAGGCGGCTGTTTCCCCGTAACCTGGGTCAAACGTGAAAACGCCCAGTTGCGCAGGAAGTTTGCGGATGTCGACAACATCCGGTCCCAGAGTGCCTGAAAGCACAGGCATTTCGGCGGACTTCCCACCAACCGAAATGGTAGCGGTAGATAGCTTACCTTCTTTCTGCGACGCGCTCATTAGTGTTTCCTTTTGCATGTTTGGGCCACGGTCGCTGCTGCGGCCTGCTCGTTCCACTTTGTCACCTATTCAAAAGGAAACCGGAAGATTGCCGGCGATAAACGAAGCGTTATCGGAACGGAGTATGCTTGGAAAACCACAGTTTTTTGGGATTAGGGTCGCGCGAATGTGTGCAAATGCATGCTTTGGCCATCGCACATTTGCCAGCGTGTCATATCCGGCAATGTGTCGCTTCCATACATTTCAAAAATGGCAACGGCCCCTGGCGCGAATCCCTGGTCCAGTTCACTGGCCTGCATGTCTAAGTGGTGGGCTAATAAGGAAATACCCGGATTATGCCCCACCATCAGCACGGTAAAAGCTGAATCGGGCACCTGTTGAATACGTGCCAACAAAGCCTCGGGCGTGGCTTCGTAAATATCTGCACAGTAATCTGGGGCGGGAAGCGTAGCAGGTAGAGCCGCCAGGGCACCTGCCAAGGTCTGCCGCGTGCGTAAGGCCGGGCTACATATAATGCTGTCAGGAACAATATTCTGCGCTGCCAGCCACTGCCCGCAGCGGCGTGCCGCCTCTTGCCCCACAGGTGTAAGGGGGCGGTTCATATCAGCTTCGGCGCTGAAATCTCCTAACGGGGCGGAAGCCGCTTCAGCATGGCGAAGCAGAACAAGGCGGCGCATGCGTGGGCTTTACGCTTTGGGGGCTGCGGCTGTTTGCCGTGCGATGGCTTCATGATGCCGGATAACTTCATGGATAATGAAGTTCAGGAACTTTTCAGCAAAGTCCGGGTCCAGATGTGCATCTTCTGCCAGTTTGCGCAGGCGGGCAATCTGCTGGGCCTCACGCGCAGGGTCTGCCGGCGGCATGTTGTAGCGTGCTTTAAGCGCCCCTACGGCCTTGGTGCAGCGGAAACGTTCCGCCAGCATGGAAACCAGGGCGGAATCGATATTGTCAATGCTGCGGCGCAGGTCCTGAAGGGCCTGAGTGGGGGAGATGGACTGGTCGTCTGTCACGGTCATGCTGTTCCGGTTCTGTCAGAATATGCACCAGCGCCTGTAAAATGCGCTGTGTTTGGTAAAGTCTGTTCAGGCTTTTTCCACAAAAGGTGGGGGCAGGTCTAGCCATGCCAGATGTCCCCCTTTACCCGCACCTGTATCTACAAAAATGGCCTGCCCGCCAGAACGGCCGGGAATGGCCAGCGGGCAGCCATTGGTAGAGCGCTGATCATGCCCGCAATAGATGGTATAACCAGCCGGAATAGTGTTCACCCAGTTAAGCGTGCGTTCGGGGTATCCATCTGGCTGCATACGGTTTGTGGTTTCTCCAAACAATGCGCGGGAAAGCAGATAGGTCACGCGGCCCAACGGCGGCGGAGGTGGCTCCATCAACATGCGTGGGTCAAACGCACCATGTACAAAAACGGTCTGGCCCATTACCAGCCACGCGGGGGCGTTTTCCAGCACAGGCAAAAGGGCATGCAACACATCTGTGTTTTCTGGCTGGTAAAGCTGCGCCAGCGTGTCTTCCAGATGAGGGGTAGAGCGCAAACGCTTGCCCATAAGGGCGCGGCCAAGTTTGCGATCATGGTTGCCAATTAAGAACAGACCCCGTTTTTCGTGCATCACCTGCAACATCAGCCGCAAAACACCTGCGCTGTCTGGCCCGTAATCTACCAGATCACCCAGCTGAATCACAAAACGATCTGTGGCAACGGCGTGGCGGAAAGCGTCCAGATCTCCATGCACATCCCCCACAATGCGGAGTCCGTTTCGCATTGCATCTTTCACGTTTCCGTCAGGGGGAAGCAGCTCAAGCATGGTGTTTTAATCCGTTATTTCCTTACTTCCATGTAGGCTTTTCGAGATCAAACAGGAACTGGAACAGCAAGTTTTTTTTCATTTACCTCCAGATCATGCACAAGTATGTGACGCGCCAGCACGATCTGTTTGCGCTTACGTTATACGGGCAATCGGGTTTTTGAAAAAACAGCCTGAAACGGAAGGATAACATGCCACAGGTAGAAGAATGTGTTGGAGCGGCTTCAAACAGTTGCAGCCGTGTCTTCTTGGTGGTCTGTGCTTTCGGGAATTCGGAACAGTTTGAAAAAGAACAGGAAGCCCTCTCATGACAGAGCGCATTCGGAACGTCGCGCTGCGCAGTAAAGTATGTCCGGCAGAAACCGCATCCGAGTTGATCAAACACGGTGATGTGGTGGGCACCAGTGGTTTTACTGGTGCAGGCTACCCCAAGGAAGTACCCAAGGCGCTGGCCCGCCGGATGGAGGCTGCGCATGATCGGGGTGAGAAATACCAGATCAGCCTGATTACGGGTGCCTCTACCGGCCCGCAGCTGGATGGTGAGCTGGCAAAGGCCAACGGGGTGTATTTCCGTTCACCGTTCAATACGGATGCCACCATGCGCAACCGTATCAATGCGGGTGAAACAGAATATTTTGATAACCATCTGGGGCAGGTGGCTGGCCGTGCCATTCAGGGCAATTACGGCAAGTTCAACATTGCTCTGGTGGAAGCGACAGCCATTACGGAAGATGGCGGCATTGTGCCCACATCTTCTGTTGGTAACTCCCAGACATTCCTCAATCTGGCTGACAAGGTCATTATTGAAGTGAATGAATGGCAGAACCCGGCGCTGGAAGGCATTCATGATATCTGGGATGGCAACGTAAGTGGTGCGCCAACGCGTGATATTGTGCCGATTGTGCGGGCAGACCAGCGTGTGGGCGGCACGGTTTTACGTGTAAACCCGGACAAGATTGCCGCCATTGTGCGCACGAATGATCGGGACAGAAATGCCCCATTTGCTGCGCCGGATGATACAGCCAAGGCCATTGCGGGCTATCTGCTTGATTTTTTTGGGCATGAAGTCAAACAGAACCGTCTGCCGCCATCACTTCTGCCGCTTCAGTCTGGCGTAGGCAACGTGGCCAACGCCGTACTGGAAGGGCTGAAGGAAGGCCCGTTTGAAAATCTGGTAGGGTATAGTGAGGTTATTCAGGATGGCATGTTGGCCATGCTGGATTCTGGCCGCATGCGCATTGCCTCTGCCACGTCTTTCTCACTCAGCCCGGAAGCGGCGGAAGAAATTAACAACCGTATGGATTTCTTCCGGAGCAAGATCATTCTGCGCCAGCAGGATGTCAGCAACAGCCCCGGTATTATCCGCCGTTTGGGCTGTATTGCCATGAACGGCATGATTGAGGCGGATATTTACGGCAACGTAAACTCCACCCGCGTGATGGGCTCCAAGATGATGAATGGTATTGGCGGTTCGGGTGACTTTGCCCGGAGTTCCTACCTCTCCATCTTCCTGTCTCCCTCCACGGCCAAAGGCGGCAAGATTTCTGCCATTGTGCCTATGGCCGCGCATGTGGACCACATCATGCAGGATGCGCAGATTTTCGTAACCGAGCAGGGTCTGGCAGATTTGCGTGGGCTTTCACCCGTGCAGCGTGCGCGTGAAATTATTTCCAAATGTGCACACCCGGATTACCGGCCAATGCTGCAGGATTACTTTGACCGCGCGCTCAAGAACTCCTTTGGCAAGCATACGCCACACCTGCTGACAGAAGCTCTTTCCTGGCATCAGCGGTTTATTGAAACAGGCTCCATGATGCCTGCTTAAAATGAAGAAGAGGGGCAGGTTTTCTGCCTCTTTTTTTCAGGCTTCTTCCTGCATCTTCTCATGCGAGGTGGGAAGAAGCCTTTTTATGCTCAGCTCTTGTTGGCTGTTGTATCGGCCAGCTGCGTAGGCTGCTGCGTAATCATGATATCTACGGGCCGTTCAGCCAGAAACTCGCTGGTGGAGCCTTTGGGAGCACCCGGATTATCCGTAATAATGGCTTCGGCATCGCGGTGCGTCAGCGCAAACAGGTGCGGGGTGGCGGAAGGGGAAAGATACGCTGCATAAGGGTGGCGGCCAGCCAGCTTATGGGCGGCATAGGCATCCCGCTCGGAATTGACGGGAATGGCAACCATAATTTTGGAATCGGCATGCAGAACGGTTTCTGTGTCCTTATGGTCTGAAGGCACCAGAATAACTCTGTCCCGCATCCGGGTTTTGCGCACCAGTTTCACCACATTATCTGCACTGGCACTGTTGATATCCAGCATGAGCAATGTGTTGGAGTGGTGGGCAGAGGCCAGCACGCCTTCCAGCTCGTTAGAGCCGGGTTCCACCATAACGCGCCCATCTGGCCCATTGGCAAGTTCCAGCCGCAGCATGGAAGGCACGCCATCATGCGGGGAGGAGGTGGAAACCGGGGTGGTTACAAGCCCTGTGCCCGGTGTGCAAACAATCAGCCCGTGGTGGATGCGTGCCATAATGCCATAGGCCTTGGAGTGTTGCACAACCAGCGTTGTACCCACTGCCACGCACAGCCCAACAGCCAGAGCGATCTTTTTAAAGCAGCCACGAGAAGACTTGCTGCTCTGTTGCACAGAGATGTCAGCCGCCTTTTCAGGATGCGACATTCGGTTCTTCCTTATCATTCTGGCCAGCCATGGAAGCAGCCCGTGCCAGATCAACTGAAAGCACGCGGCTTACGCCTCGCTCCTGCATGGTGACACCAAACAGGTGGTCCATATGGGCCATAGTTAACTGATGGTGGGTTACCACCAGAAAACGGGTTCCCGCTTCGGTTACCATATCACCAAGTAGGGCGCTAAAACGGCCCACATTGGCATCATCCAGCGGTGCGTCCACTTCATCAAGAACGCATACTGGTGCAGGATTACAGCGGAAAACCGCGAAAATCAATGACAATGCGGTTAAAGCTTGTTCACCTCCCGAAAGAAGGGAAAGTGTAGCAAGCTTTTTGCCCGGCGGCTGGGCGTAAATTTCCAGCCCGGCTTCCAGCGGATCATCACTCCCCACCAGCCCCAGATGCGCCCGCCCGCCGCCAAACATGCGGGTGAACAAAGACTGGAAGTGGTGATCTACTTGCGTGAACACAGCCATCAGCCGTTCACGCCCTTCTTTATTTAGTGTGCCGATGGAGCCACGCAAGCGGCTGATGGCGGCTTCAAGGTCAGCAATCTCATCTGCCAGCGTGCGCGCTTGGGTAGAGGCTTCTTCTGCTTCAATTTCCGCGCGCAGGTTAACCGGCCCCATATCTTCGCGTTCACGCGTGAGGCGAGAGATCTTACGGCGCAGGGAGCTTTCGGCTGCTTCTGTCAGATCCCCCGTGGGTTGGCGCGGCGGGGTGGGGGTATCTGCCAAAAGTTGATCCAGAATAGCCTGTGCCTGTTCACTTTTGGCATCGGCTTTCAGCAGGTTTTCACGTGCTGTGTTCAGTTCGGCTTCTGTGCGGCGGCGCTGTTCATTGGCGGCATTTAAGGCTGATTCGGCTTCAGCGCGTATTTTATCGGCCTGTGCGTAGGCTTCTTCAGCCTCTTCCAATGCTGAAAGGGTTTGCTGCTTCTGGCGTTGCGCTTCGGCCGGAAGTTCTGAAACCTTGGTGTGTTCATTGCGTGCCGCTTCCACGCGCTGGGCTGCATTTTCAGCTTCTGCGTTGGCTGTGGTGGCGCGTTGGCTCCATTCTTCTTCTGCGGCCACAAGAGATGTCAGGCGTGTTTCCAGCGTTGAGGCTTCAGCCTGCAGCGTGGCGCGCAGTTCTCGCGTGGCTTCTAGCTGGCTGGTAAGGGCCGCGCGTTGCGTGTGCAGATGAGCAAGCGTTTCCTTGGCATCTTGCGGCAGGGCGGTTGCTGTTTGGGCTTCTGTTTGTGTGGCGGTTGTGAGTTTGTCTTGTGCGTCCTGCTGCTCTTGCTGCAATTCTTCTAGCCGAGGGGTCAGGGCGGCAATGCGGCTGCGCAGCGTAAGGGCCTGCTCCTGCATTTTTTGCTGCTGCTGTGTGCTGGCTTGGACCGCCTGTTCAGCTTGGGCAAAGGCGGATGAGGCCGTTTGAAAAGCCTGTTGCGCCTGTTCCAGATTATCTTGTGCGTCTTTCAGCGCTGCGGCTGTGGCATTTTCTGTTTGGGCAGATGTGAGGCGCTGTTCAAGTTCAAGAACATTGGCCTCTTCCGCTTCCAGATTCTGGCGTAGGCGCTGGCGTTCTGGTGCAAGCGTTTCCAGCCGCGTTGTGGCGGCTGTGTGCTGGTTTTCTGTTTGGGTCTGTTTTTGCTGGACGCGTTGGAAGGTCTGTTCCGCCAGTTTAAGAGCTGTGCGGCAGTCCTGCTCCGTTTTTTGCGCGGCTGTATGCTGTTCCCGCGCGGTGGTGAGAGCTTGCTGAAAGTTTTGCGCCGGAGGTAAGGCCTGTTGTGCTGCTGTAGCGGTAGCCAAGGCCGATTCAGCCTCGGTTTTAGCAGCAAGCGCACGCTCCTGTTGGGGGCGAAGCGCATCTAACCTTGCCCGGAAAGACGTGTGTTGGCGTTCTAGCTCGGATTCCTGCGTGCGAGCTTTTTGCAGGCTCTGTTCCAGCCTGCTGCGCTCTACGCGCTGTTCCTGCGCCTGTTTTTCTCCGGCTTGCACGTTGGTGCGGGCGGCTACGGCTTTTTCTTCGGCTTGCGGAACGTGCTGTTCCATTTCTGCAATACGGGCCGAGGTTTCGCGCAGAATGCGGCGTTGGGCCAACCTGCGGGCTGAGGAATCGGGTTCACCCGCGCGGGTGTAAAAACCATCCCACCGCCATAAATCTCCTGCGCGAGAGACCAGACATTGCCCCGGCAGAAGTTGTGCCTGCAAACTGGCGCCATCCGTGCCATCGGGTACAACGCCAGTATATGCCAGCACCCTGTTTAATTCTGGCGGTGCGGTAATAACGGATTTAAGGGCAACAGCTTTACCGGGCAGAGGTGCGGCAGTTGCATCTTTCAGCAAATGCCAGCCACGGGGGGCATTGTCTGCTGCGGGGGCATCCAGCCCATCTGTGAGTGCTACAGCCAGCGCAACTTCATATTCCTCGGGAACGGTGATCTGCGCGGATATGGGCTCAGCCGAGGCTTCTTTCTCATTCCCCAGCGCTTCGGCCAAGCCTTCAGCTTGCGCGCGTAGGCGGGTGAGCTCGGCATGCAGGGTGGTAAGCTGCTGCTGTGTTTGTGTTTGTTCCTGCCGGTGTTGTTGCAGGTTATGTTCGGTTGTTTCCAGCGCCTGCACAACTTTTTGCAGGGCCTGTTCTTGCGTGGTGCGTTGTTCCCGCGCTTGCTTCAGCGCATCTTCTGGCGGGGCTTCTGCCAGTGTTTTTTCCAGCGCCTGCGTTAGGGTCTGGGCTTCCTGCGTTGCGCGTTTAAGAGAAGATTCGGCGGCCCGCAGGGTGTTTTCTGCATTGCGGCGCTGGGCTTCGGCTTCCTGCGCGGCGCGGCTGGCATCTGTTAGGGCTGTGTTGGTGTTCAGCCGTTCTGTTTCGGCTTTTTCCAGTGCGTCACGCGCAGCCTGCACGGCTTGGGCGGCAGCATCGGTTTCCTGCTTGAGTTGAAGCCGGATGCTTTCATCAACCAAAGCGGCAAGTGTATCGGCATGGCGTTTTTCCGCTTGGGCCAGATCAGCCTTAAGGGAAACAAGCCGCGTGCGCGCCTGTTCCAGCGTGCGGCGGAGTTCGGTTAGCGCTTGCTCCGCAGCCTGTGCATTATTGCGCGCAACGGAAAGTGCGACATTGCATTCAGACCGTGTGCGTTCTGCCGTATCCAGTATGGTTTTGGCGTTCTGGAAAGCGGCTTGGGCATCTTCTACAGCTTTTTGTGTAGCCTGAATGGCCTCTGCATCCGGCAGTTGCTGTTCTAACGATGCAAGCTCAGCCTGTAATGCTGTGTATGCTGCCGCAATACGGACATGGTGGTTTTGTGCTACCGTTAGATTTTCGGCTGCGCGATCATGTGCCGCGCGCGCTGTGTTAAGTTCGGCGGTAAGCTGGGCAAGTTTCTGCTCTGTTTCTGCCAGCTCTTTGGCCAATGCCTGCTGCTTTGCCTCTGCTTCTGCCGTGCGCGTAGGCAGTGAGGTAATAGCAGCTTCTGTTTCTGCTTTTTCGGCCTTCAGGCGTTCAAGTGTTGCGGTGGCATCATCCAGACGGGTTTTGGCTGCGTCTGCATCGGCCTCATGCTGTTTCAGGCGTTCTGCGGCATCATTGGCCTGTGTGGCGGCGCGTTCTTCTTCCCGTGCAACGCCTTCGGCCAATACGCGGCACCGTTCCAGCGCGGTGCGGGCAGCATCGGCTTTTTCTCTGGCGCCGGGTAAAACCTTGTTGGCTTCAAATTCGGCAACTACAGCACTTTCTGCGGCTTCTTCATGCTCGGTCAGGGCTTTGCGGGCGCGGGCGGCGTTATCAATGGCGCGCTCTACAGCCAGCCGAGCGCGGGCATGCAGCACGGCCAGAAGTTCTGTTTCGGCTTCTCGCAACGCGGCGGAAAGTTCACGGTAACGGCTGGCATCGCGGGATTGTTCGGCCAGTCCATCCAACCTGTCTGAAAGTTGCTGGCGGCGGTCTTCTGCGCGTGTCAGGTTAGATTCTGTGGCACGCAGTTTGAGTTCCGCTTCATGCCTGCGCGCGTGCAGGCCGGTAATGCCTGCGGCTTCTTCCAAAATGGTGCGGCGTTCTTCTGGCCGCGCGCCAACCAGCATGGCCACGCGGCCTTGGCTGACCATGGCAGAAGAGCGTGCGCCTGATGCCAGATCGGCAAACAGGGTTTGCACATCTCGCGCACGTACGGGGCGGCCATTTATGCGGTAATCACTGCCAGACCCGCGTTCTGCCCGGCGGGTAATCTGCAGTTCGTCCATATCTGCAAAGGCAGCGGGGCCAAAGCCCTTGGTGCCTTCCAGCGTAACAGTAACTTCGGCTAAAGATCGGGCAGGGCGGCCCGTGGTGCCTGCAAAAATAAGATCATCCATTTCCCCCCCACGGAGGGAACGTGCGGACGATTCACCCATCACCCAGCGTAGGGCTTCCACCACATTGGATTTGCCACACCCATTGGGGCCGACAATGCCTGTCAGCCCGGGCAGGATTTCCACCGTTACCGGATCCGCAAAACTTTTGAATCCGACAATGCGCAGACGAACGAAACGAACTGTCATGCAGGTATAGGGCGCGGGCTCAGGACAACATGCGTAGGCTTAGCTGGCTTTAGCCAAATATTTGGTGAAGTCCTCATAAGTCAGCGCGCTGGACACCTGCTCCTTGTTATTGAAGCGGAAGGTTGGGGTGGAATCAAAATGGAATTTGTCCTGCGCTTCCGTCTGCTGGTTCAGGATGAACTGCATGAGTTGCTGATCAGCAATGGCTTTTTCAAACGTATCGCCCGGCATGCCAGCAAAGGCCGCCATTTTCTTCAGCTCATCCTTCGGGCTGCCCTCCTTGATGTAGGCCCAGCGATCGAGGCTGGAAAGCAGGGAGGAGCAGAAAGGTTCATACCGTTCTGGCGGCAGGGTGCGGGCCACCATGGCAGCAACCGTTGCAAGCTGATCTGTGGGGAAATCATGAAAAACGTAGCGGATTTTCCCGGTATCAATCAGTTCTTTCTGCACCTGTGGGAAGGTGTTTTCTGCAAAGTGCGCGCAATGAATGCAGGTAAGGGAGAACCATTCTTCCACCACAATCTTGGCGTTGGGGTTGCCCAGTTCACGCGGGGTAAAGCGTGTATCCGTGGCATCTGCCGCCAGAGAAATACCGCGCAGGGCAGTGGAGGCAACGGCCAGACTTCCGGCAGCGAGAATGGAACGGCGGGTGAAAGACATGGAAATCCGGTCTCCCTTGGTGGGTGCAAATCAATAAGCGGTTAAAGGCATGACGGCAGATTTGCTCTGCCGTCAACCCACAGATTTATCCGTGGCAGCAGATGTTTCGGCCGGAGTGGGCGTTGCAGACTGCTCGGCCAGCTTGCGCACGCGCACACGGCGGATATGCCGGGCATCTGCATCCAACACGCGGAAGAGATAGCCATTTTCATGCGTTAGCACTTCACCACGGGTGGGCACATGCCCAGCCATACGGAACACAAGGCCGCCAACGGTTTCAATTTCAGCCTCTCTCTCACTGTCTGTCAGAATGGGACCGATGGCTTTTTCAAATTCTTCAATCGGGCAGCGTGCATCTATATCAAAAGATCCATCGGGGCGCGGGGTGATCATGACAATAGCGGGTTCATCATGCTCATCCGAAATGTCACCCACAATGGTTTCAATCAGATCTTCAATGGTTACCAAACCATCAATGCCGCCGTATTCATCAATCACCAGCGCCATGTGGGTCTGGCGCTGGCGCATCTGCAACAGCAGGTCCAGCACCGGAATCTGCGGCGCAATCATCAGCGGTTGGCGCAAAAGCACTTCCAGATTAAAGGCCTCGCTGGTGCCAACATAGGCAATCAGATCCTTCACATGGATCATGCCAACGATATCATCCAACTGATCGCGATACACCGGCATGCGGGAATGGTTTTCCCGCCGCATCATAGCCAGTGCTTCGTCCAGACTGATGGAAACCGGCATGGCCACAATATCGGCGCGGGGCACCATCACATCATCTGCCGAGATGTTGCGCAGGCGCAGCACGTTGGCAATAAGCGCGCGTTCCTGCCTGTCTAGCTCCGGTTTTTCACCCGTGGCAGATTCTTCAGGCTCATCCGCAGCCTGCTGCACAAGTGCGGCGATGGAGCTGCGCAGATCGGTCTGATGTTTTTTGCGGTGGAAAAAGGAAAACAGGCCGCGACTGCTGGCTTCCTGCTTGTCTGAGGAAGAATCGTGTTCGCTCATGATCGGGGCTTCCAAGGGTTGGGAACCCTGAGCCGCGAAAGCAGGCGGGATTCCAGCATTTCCATTTCGCGCGCTTCACCGGGGTGGTGGTGGTCATACCCAGCCAGATGCAGGCTACCGTGAATGACCAGATGCGCAAGATGGTCTGCAACAGGTTTGCCGGCTTTGCGGGCTTCGCGCACCACGGTTTCCAGCGCCAGAATAATGTCTCCACCGGTAATGCCGGGCGGAGGTTCAAACGTCAGCACATTGGTGGGGCGGTGCTTGCCACGGTGGCGGCCGTTCAGTTCGCGCACCTCCCGGTCTGTTGCAAGCACAACAGTATCGGGTAGGCCGCCATATTCTGAACAAGCTGCCAAGGCGCGCCAAACCAGCTGTTCCGGGTTGTGCACATAAGAGCGCCAGCGCCTATCCCGGATAAGGATTTCAGGGCCTTCGTTCTGCTCATCGGAAAAAACAGCCTGAAAAGGCAGGCTTTTTTCTGGGGCATCCATATCCTGCATAGGGATATGGGTGGGGCTACTTGGCGGTTCCATTTTTCTCCTGACGGCCCTTGCTACGGGAGGGTTCCCTTACAGCCGTCGCCTTTGCATCATAGGCTTCAATAATGCGGGCGACTAGCTTATGCCGCACCACATCTGTTGAATCAAAGCGGGAAATGGTAATTCCCTTGACGTTTTCAAGCGTTTCCACCGCATCACGCAGGCCGGAGGTGGTGCCTGCTGGCAGATCGATCTGTGTGAGATCACCCGTCACCACCATGCGGGAGCCGGGGCCAAGGCGGGTTAGAAACATCTTCATCTGCGCGATGGTGGTGTTCTGGGCTTCATCCAGAATAACAAATGCATGAGAAAGCGTGCGCCCGCGCATAAAGGCTAGCGGCGCCACCTCAATATCCCCCGATGCCATGCGCCGCACGACCTGATCCCCCGGCAGCATATCATAAAGGGCATCGTATAGCGGGCGCAGATAGGGGTCGATCTTGTCTTTCATATCTCCGGGCAAAAAGCCCAAGCGCTCACCGGCTTCTACAGCAGGGCGGGAGAGAATGATCCGATCAATGGAGCCAGCCTGCATCATGGCCACGGCCTGCGCTACGGCCAGATAGGTTTTACCCGTGCCTGCTGGGCCAATACCAAACACCAGCTCCTTTTTGGCCAGCGCTTTCATATACGCGGCCTGACCGGGGGAGCGGGGCTCGATATTGCCATGCCGCATACGGATGACGGGCAGATCGCCTTCTATTTCCGGGGCAGCCTGCGGGGTGTTGGAAAGAATGCTGGTGGTGTTCTGGGGCGGGCGGGACATGCGTATGGCGGCCTCTATGCTGCTGATATCCACGTTTTCGCCTGCTGCCAGCTTTTGGTACAGCACGCTCAGCACCGCACGTGTGCGGGCCGTTTGTTCAGGCACACCTTGGATGGAAATGCGGTTGCCGCGCCGGGCAACCTCCACTTCCAAACCTTCTTCCAAGCAGCGCAGGTGCTTGTCGTGGTCTCCCACAAGGCGCGCCAGAAGGGTGTTATCTTCAAACTGCAGGGTAGCAGAGGCATGGGGCATTTCTGCAGCCATGCGGGGTGAGGCGGAAATACGCGTGCTACTCAAGCGGACACACACTCCTCTTCTAAAACGCCGGACAGGGAGTTGGTCAGGCGTTCAACAATACGCACGGGCAGTTCCTTGCCAATCAGATGCTTGGGCCCAGAAACATGCACAGGCTGCAACCACGGAGAACGTCCGGCAATCTGCCCCGGTTTCCGTCCTTCTGAGGTAAACAGAACAGGAATGGTTTTGCCCACAAGTGTTGCATTAAAGGCATCCTGCTGTTCACGCAGTAGGGCTTGCAAGGCTTGCAGGCGGGCGTCCTTCACATCCTCTGGCACCTGCATGCCAGCACCTGCGGCGGGGGTGCCGGGGCGAGGGGAGTATTTGAAGGAATAAGCCAGCGCAAAGCCAACATCACGCACAAGCTGCATGGTGGCTTCAAAGTCCTCATCCGTTTCACCGGGGTGGCCCACAATAAAGTCGGATGAAAGAGCCAGATCGGGCCGGGCTTCACGCAGGCGGCGCACGATATCCCGATACTCATCTGCCGTGTGGCCACGGTTCATGGCACGCAGGATACGGTCAGACCCAGCCTGAACCGGCAGATGCAGGAAGGGCATAAGCTGCGGCAGATCACGGTGGGCGGCTATTAGCGCATCATCCATATCCCGCGGGTGGGATGTCATGTAACGGATGCGCGAAAGGCCGGGCAGTTTGGCAAGCTCATAGGCCAGTTGGGCCAAACCCCATGTGGAGCCGTCTGGCCCTTCACCATGATAGGCATTTACGTTCTGCCCCAGCAGGCTGATGTCCTTTACACCGCTTTCCACCATCCGGCGTGCTTCTGCCAGCACGGAAAGCACTGGGCGGCTGCTTTCTGCCCCGCGCGTATAAGGCACCACGCAGAAGGAGCAGAATTTATCGCACCCTTCCTGAATGGTCAGGAAAGCCGTGTAATTGCCTGCGGTTTGTGGCGCTTCCGCTTCTGGCAGAAAATCGAATTTCTGTTCTGCGGGAAAATCCGTTTCAATAACGGCGCCACCGGCACGCGCTGCACGGGCCACCATTTCTGGCAGGCGGTGATAGGTTTGCGGCCCCAGCACAATATCTACATACGGCGCGCGGGCCAGAATTTCCTGCCCCTCGGCCTGCGCCACGCACCCGGCCACGGCAATAATGGTTTGCTGCCCGGCTGTTTCGCGCGCTTCCTTGATTTTGCGTAGGCGGCCGAGTTCTGAAAACACTTTTTCTGCCGCTTTGTCCCGGATGTGGCAGGTGTTCAGGATAATCATGTCTGCCGCATCTGGTGTGGCAACAGGCTGATAGCCGAGTGGCCGCAGAACATCCCCCATACGTGCACTATCATACACATTCATCTGGCAACCCCACGTAATAACGTGCAGGCCACGGGCAGGGGATGTGTTGGCTGGGGTTCCGGTCATGATGGCAGGCGCTCCGCTATGCCGCTGGCCCATTCCATGCGGCAGGTGGAGGAAATCGGGCCAGAGCGCGTGCAGGTCAAGCCTCTTTTCTCACCAAGGCGAGAATAGTGGAGATGTCAGAACGGCCAAAAAGTATTCTGGCGCTTAACAGACCGAATGTTCCTTATGGGTTTGGTGGCCTGCAACAGCCACCCGTTTTGCTGCCTAAAGTCTTATACGTATTGAAGCAAAAAAGGAGGCGGTTCTGTCAAGTATCCTTTTGGCTTTCTTGACAGAAGGCGGCAGAAAATTGGCGGGCAGGGTGGCGGGGTTAAACCGGCCTTTTATAACCGTAGGCTTGCGGTTCTGGCGCAGTTCTGCCGCACCTATGGAAACGGCCTTCCATGCAGCCTGTGCCAAAGCCTTGCGGCTGGGGAACATATCTGGGTCCAGCGGCTCGTGTAGCAACACGGTTGCGCGGGAGCGCTTCCACTTCAGCAAGGCCCATACATGGGGGCCAAGGTCCATATCACCGTACCATGAAAACACAGGGCGGCGGAGGCGGGAAATAGGCAGGTCTTCCAACCGGTCATACACAAGGGATACGGGCTGGATAAGAGGCGTCATGCCCGGTTCAAACGTGATGGGCAGAAGGCTTTTATCCATGCCTTCCTTCAGCCGTGGCAGTTTTGCGATGGCAAAAAAGGCGGACATGAACGGCAACACGCGTGAACCATCGGACGATGTACCTTCGGGGAACAGGACAAGATTATCCCCTTCCACCATGCGGCGGATCATTTCATCACGCTCACGCCCGGTGGTGCTGCGCTGACGGCTGACAAAAATGGTACGCCCGATTTGGGAGACCAAGCCCATGATGGGCCATTTTTCAATATCGCCCTTGGCCACAAATACGGAGGGCAGAATGGTGCCCAGCACCGGCACATCCAACCAGGACATGTGGTTGCAAATATAGATAACGGGCCGTTCACCCCGCTGGCGGGCCTTTAGGCCACCCACGGTGCCCACGCGTTGGCCCACAACATGGATCTGCAACCCGATAATACGGCACAGCACGCCCCAGATTACACGTGTCCAGCGGATTTTGGGTGTGCCGGGCACAAGCAGCAGGCACGCTTCAAAACCAACAGAAAGTGGCACCCAGACAACCAACGCACCAAGGCGCAGGGCCGCCCTTAAATCTGCCGTACGGCGGAAATAGGCTTCCACCCACGCAGGTAAAGGGGAAAGGCCATTGGGCTTCTTTTTGGGGGAAGCATAGGGGGGGCGGGTTTGGTCAGACGGGCGTGGTGTCATCGTTTCATTTCTGCCAGACACAGCTCTGTCGGACAAACGCGCCCGGCAGCGGCGCAGATGGAATGAAAAAGCATGCGCTCTCTTACCGCGATTTTAGGCGGCTGGACAATCCATCAGCCAATTTAAGCGTAACAGAAGCTGTTTTCGGCTTCGGCACCGCATTTTTGTCATGGTATGTGCATAAAAGGGTTTGTAAGCAGAACTTTGGCAAATAGGTGGCAGGCAGATTTTAGTGAGGACACGCAAGAACAACATGCTGAACAGGCTTGCTCTCACTGCGAATCGTGTTCTGGCTGGTGCCGCCTTGTGGGGTGCATCGTCCTGCCTGTCTTGGTCCTGGGCAGCAGACCCACAGCCTTACACCACCAAGCTGGTGCCTACGGGAGAGGCTGATCTGGATACGGCTATCAAAAGCTCGTCCGATCTCCAGTCTCTCCAGTCCACGCATGCGGTGGGGCCGTTTGCGTTGGCCGGGCGTGTGCGGAATGAGTATGACCGCCTGCGCACCGCGCTGGAAAGCTGCGGCTATTACGCAGGCACGGTGCATATCACCCTCAGCCGGAATGGCGGCAAGGATGCCGTGAAGATGGACGGGATGTCTCCCGCTCTTTCACAATGGATCGAATCCGTGCCATCGGGTGAGAAAATTCAGGCCGAGGTGAAGGTGGATAAAGGCCCACTGTTTCATCTGGGCACCGTCATACTGGTGGATGATAAAACTGGCAAACCGCCTGTTTTAACGGATGCTCAGAAAAAAGCCTTTGGCCTTGCGCCGGGCCAGCCTGCGGTTGCCAAAACGGTGCTGGATGGTGGCAGTAACCTAATGGACGCCCTGCGTGAAGATGGGCACGCTCTTGCCACGGTGGAAAAACCCAAAGCCTATCTGGAACCCACCACACATACGCTGAACATTACCTACCCCGTAACGCCGGGCCCGGTGCTAAATATTGGCAAGATAGACACAACCGGCCTGAAGCAGGTGCATGAAAAGTTCGTGCGCCGCCGTATGACAGTGCAGGAAGGGCAGCTTTATCAGCCCTCTAAAATTGAAAACGCGCGGCAGGATCTGGCCTCCGTTGGGGTATTTTCCAACGTAACGGTGCAGGATGCCTCCACCTACGCAGTGGATGGCACCATGCCGCTTGATTTCAGCTTTAAGGAAGCCAAGCGCCATTCCGTAGCGGCGGAAGGGGGGTATTCCACAGATTTGGGTGCCCGTGCGGGTGGATCATGGACACATTATAACCTGCTGGGCAATGCAGAGCGCCTGCGCCTTACCGCACTGATTACCGGCCTTGGCGGCTCTGCCCAGCAAGGGTTGGGGTATGATGTGTATGCAGATTTCTTCAAACCCGATTTTCTGCAACGCAACCAGAATTTGAGCGCACGTATTGAAGGGCTGCGGCAGTTGTTCTGGTCTTACCGGCAGACGGCGTTTTTGATCCGCGGTGGCATTACGCGCCCGTTGGCCAAAAACTGGAATGGCAGTTTTGGATTGATGGCCGAGCAGGAAAAAATCGAACAGTTTGATGTAACGCGTGATTACACCATTATTTCTGCCCCGCTTTCCGTCATGTTTGATAATACCGGCGTGGGTAACCCTATTGAGCCTGCAACGCACGGCGTACGCGCCAGCATGAGCATTACGCCATCTGTTTCCTTGGGTAACAAAGGCAGTGGCACCTCGTTTTTTGCCATCCTGAACGGCACGGCCTCTACCTATTTTGACCTGCACCATCTGGGTATTAGCAAGCCGGGCAACAGTGTTCTGGCTTTTCGCGGCATGGTTGGCAGTATTCAGGGCGCCAGCACGTGGGATATTCCGCCAGATCAGCGCCTGTATGCGGGGGGGAGTTCCACGGTGCGCGGCTTCCGCTGGCAGGGCGTGGGGCCACAGTATAAAAACACGCGCTATGCTATTGGTGGAACCTCTCTGGATGCCGGGAGCGCCGAGTTCCGCCAAAGGATTATAGGCAATGTGGGTATGGCCGGATTTATAGATGCCGGTCAGGTTGGCAGCAGCAGTTTGCCATTTACGGGCAAGCTGCGTGTGGGCACAGGTGGGGGCGTGCGGTATTATACGCCCATTGGTCCCATTCGGCTGGATGTTGCCGTACCCCTTAACCGCGCCCCACGTGGGGATAAGTGGGATCTGTATATCGGCCTTGGGGAGACATTCTAATGGCCGATACGCCAGAACCCATTCTGCCGCGCACACCAGATAAACCTGCCCGCCCACTCTGGCGGCGTGTGGGGCGTATTGCCCTTATAACCGGCGGTTCTCTGGTTGGTATTACCGGCCTTGCCGTGGCTGTTTTGCTGGTGGGGGCCAATACCAGCCCGGGGCGCAAGATGCTCATGCATCAGACATCCTCCCTTACGGGGGGGATGATCGGGCTTTCGGGTATGTCTGGGCGCTTTCCGGATAACTTTCGGCTGAATACGCTGGAAATTCGCGATAAGCAGGGTGCTTGGCTTACACTGCATAACGTGGCGCTTAACTGGTCACCTCTGGCTATAATCGGGCGTACAGCACGTATTTACGCTGTTACGGCAGATGAGCTGGATATTCCGCGTCTGCCAGTGTCTGATCCGGCCAAGCCCGCGACACCTTCTAAAAGCTCACCTTCTGCGCTGCATCTGGGCGTGGATATTCGCAAGCTTGCGGTGGGGCGTATTAATGTGGGGGCGGCGCTTGCGGGCTCTCCTGCCAGTTTTGCTTTGGCCGGGCGTGGCAGAATTTCGAATATTGATCCGGTTATCAATGGGCTAAGCCTGCCTTCTCTGCCGGGAGCAGATATTGCCCTGCACCTGAAAAGGCTGGATGCGGCCGGGCAGATTGATCTGGCAACCACCACAGGCAAAGGCAAACTGGGCCTGCATCTGGATGCCAGCGAGGGCACGGATGGTTTTGCCGCCACACGCCTGAAAATGCCGCAATTGGTGCCACTGGCGCTCAAGCTGGATATCAATGGCCCACCATCAGCCGCTGTGCTGGGCTTTGCTGCATCTGCCGGGGATATAAAAGCCCATGCAGATGGCGTGCTGGACCTGCTGGCCGAAAAGCTGGGCAACCTGAATGCCGGGGTGGATGCGCCAGCCATGTCCCTTTCGCCCGATCTGGCATGGGGGGGTATTCATTTAGGGGCGCAGTTGCACGGTAAAATGGCCGCACCGCTGGGCACAGCGCAGGTGCAGGTTGATCAGCTCGCCGCATCCGGGGCAGGTGTGGGCACGCTGAAAGTGCAGTTCTCGGGTGAGAACGGCAGTGCCGATATGGCCAATTTGCTGCATGTGGTGGCAACGGCAGATGGCGTGCGCCTGCCGGGTAAAGCGCCAACGCTGCTTGCCTCTGCGCCGTTGCAGCTTGATGCGCAGTTGGAGCCACAAAAACCCGGAAAACCGCTGGCCTTTACGCTTTCTCACCCTTTGTTAAATCTCTCTGGTAATGTGCAATCTGCCGCTCCGCAGCGCGGCACGGTGGCGTTAAAGCTGCCAGATTTGTTGCCGTTTGGTGAAATGGCGGGCACGCCTTTGCGCGGCAGTGCAGGCATGAACGCGCAGTTTGACCTTCCCGCAAAGCCGGAGGGAGATACACATCTTACAGCAGATGGCACGCTGGCCATTACGGGTGGACAGCCCCAGGCAGCGGGGTTGATTGGGCCGGATGGCAAATTTGCCCTTACGGCCACCATGCGGCCCTTGGCTGCGCAGGATAAACTGCCAGCGGCCAAGCAGATCGACCTGCAAAATCTGAGTGTAGATGGCCGCGCCCTGAACCTTAAAGGTGGCGGGCAGGTGAATACGGGCCGGGATATGGATCTGGCGTTTGATCTGGGTCTTACAGATCTGGCGCGGGCGTTACCTTCCCTGCGTGGGGCGCTTACGCTGGCCTTACAGGCCAAAGGCCCGATGCAGGATTTTACCGCCACCCTCCATGCGAAGGGAGACCCCGGCACCGCCACCATGCCGCGCGGCCCAATAGAGCTGGACGCCAATGTACAGCATCTGCCCACAGCGCCAGAAGGCACAGTGCAGGCACATGGCACGCTTAACCGCGCACCATTGCTATTGGATGTGGCTTTGGCCCAAAGCGCACAGGGTGACAGGCAGGTTGATATTCGCAAACTGTCATGGAACAGCGTGGCCGGGCAGGGGCAGTTGTCTCTTCCCACAGGTGAGGTGGTGCCGCTGGGCACGCTGGACCTCAAGGTGGGGCGTTTGGCAGATTTTCGTCCGCTTATCGGGCAGGCTATTTCTGGCGCGCTGGCGGCCTCTGTTAAAACCACGCAGGTGGCAGATAAACCTCAGGTTGCCCTTAAGCTGGATGGCAACGTGGCCATGCCCAGCGTAAAAATTGGCTCTCTGGCTCTGGCCGGCACGGTAAAAGACCCGGCAGCTCACCCCAATGCTGATCTTACGCTTAAACTGGGTGGTCTTTCTGCTTCTGGTGTAACCGGGCAGGCGCGCTTGAGCGCCAAGGGGCCGGATAACGCTATGGCGCTAACAGCGCAGGTGGGCCCAGCAAGCTGGTCTGGCAGCCCATTGATGCTGGATACTGCAGCCCTGTTGAACCTGCCTGCCAAGCAGGTGAAAGTGCAGCGGCTGAATGCTACCGCCAAGCAGGAAACACTGCGCCTTTTGGCGCCTGCGCTGCTCTCGTTCGGGGATACTATGGGGGTTGATCGGCTGCGGGCCACGTTGGTAACCGCTGGCAGCCAGCCTGCCACCATTGATGTTGCTGGCAAGATCAAACCCTCTTTGGCCGTTACGACGGACATTCGCAATGTAACACCCGCGCTGGCACATCCATTTGCGCCAGATTTCAAGGCATCTGGCACGGTTTCTGTTCAGGCCAAGGTGGCGGGAACGCTAAATGCCCCCCAAGGGCAGGTGAAGCTGACCGGGCGAGATTTGCGCATGGCTGGCAGTTCTGCCGCGGCTTCCATCCCGCCATTGCATGTAGATGCGGCTGCCAATCTGGCAGGCAGTTCTGCCAAAGTGCAGGTGGCAGCCGGTGCAGGCCCCAAGCTGAACATGAATGTGGCTGGCACGGCCCCGCTGAACAAAACCGGGCCGATGAACCTGCGCGTGAATGGCAATCTGGATTTAAGTATTGCCAATGGCATTCTGGGGGCACAGGCGCGGCAGGCGTTGGGGCAAGCCCAGATGGCGCTGCTGGTTGCAGGCACCATGTCCTCCCCCCGCGTAACTGGCACGGTGGATCTGCGCGATGCCGATGTGCAGGATTTTGCCCAAGGCTTCCATTTGGCCAATATCAATGGCCGCGTGGTGGGAGAGAACGATAAAGTTGTTATTCAAAACCTTACGGCAAAGGCTGGTGATGGCAGCTTGGGTGTAACCGGGTTTGTGGGTATTGGCTCCCCCGGCATGCCACTGGATATTCACTTGCAGGCCCATGATGCCCGGCCCATTTCCAGTGACCTGTTAACCGCGGTGATGAACGCGGATATTGCCGTAAAGGGGCAGGTGCAAACCCGTATGGATGTTGATGGCACGGTGGATTTGCGGCGTGTGGAAATTAACATTCCCAATTCCTTGCCATCTTCCGTAGCGCGGTTGGATGTTGTGCGGCCCGGTGATGAGCAAAAACAGGCGGAAGCAGCCAAAGCGGAAAGCGCAAAGTCTGCCGTAATAGGGTTGAACCTGAATGTCACATCACCGGGCAAGTTCTTTGTGCGCGGGCATGGCCTTGATGCAGAAATGGCCGGTAGGCTGAAAGTAGGCGGCACAACGCAGGCCCCACTTGTAAGCGGCGGGTTTGACCTCAAGCGCGGCAACTTTGATCTGGCCGGTATTTCGCTCAACTTCACCAAGGGGCGGGTGGCCTTTAATGGCTCTGGCGTTGGCCATAAACTGGACCCTACGTTGGACTTTGAAGCCGACCGTGCCGTGCAGGGCCAAACGGCCATGCTCAAGGTGGGCGGTTATGCCAGCGCACCCAAGATTACATTTGAATCCATGCCGCCCCTGCCGCAGGATCAGGTTCTGGCTATGCTGCTGTTTGGCACAGATGCGCACTCGCTTTCCTCCACGCAGATGGTGGAACTGGGCACAGCACTGGCCACACTTACAGGGCTTACGCCGTTTGACCCCATGGGCACCATCCGCAAAACCCTGCATCTGGACCGCTTGGCCATTGGCGGCGGTTCTGGCGTGGGGAATGGTGGCACCAGCGTTGAGGCCGGTAAATACGTGATGAAAGGCGTTTACGTTGGCGCCAAGCAGGCCACATCTGGTTCTGGCACGCAGGCGCAGGTGCAGGTTGACCTGACAAAGCACCTCAAGCTGAACACAACGGTGGGTACAGGCGGTACAGTCACCGGCTTTACCACCCCGGAAAACGATCCGGGCAGTAGTGTTGGGCTGTTGTGGCAGTATCGTTATTAAACAGTGAGACGAGGGTTTGAGGCGCTCGTGAAAAAGAGCGCCTCAAACCCTGCGTTAGTCTGAAAGGCTGAAATCTACCACGACCGGCACATGGTCAGAGGGGCCTTCCCAATCTCGCGCCTCACGCACAACCGTCATGCCGTGTAGGTTGGGCAGGAGGTCAGGCGTCATCCATACGTGGTCCAGACGGCGGCCGCGGTTGGATTTTTTCCAGTCCCGGTTGCGGTAAGACCACCACGTATAAAGTTTTTCGTCTGCTGGTACAAAATGGCGCATGGCGTCCACAAAGCCGGTTTGCAGCCAGCGGTTTAGGCGCTCTGTTTCCGGTGGGGTGTGGCTGACAATTTTAAGAAGCTGCTTGTGGCTCCATACATCGTGCTCAAGCGGTGCGATGTTGAAGTCTCCCACCAGCACTGTGCGGTTGAGAGGGCGTGACTGAAACCACTTGGTCACTTCCTCAACAAACGCCAGTTTGTGGGCAAACTTGGGGTTGGTTTCCGGGTCTGGCTCATCCCCACCTGCAGGAATGTAAAAATCGTGCAGTTCCACTTCGCCTTCTGGCGCACATACGGTGGCGGCCACGTGGCGGCAATCTTCCTTGCCGTACCATACTGGCGTTTGCGTGACGGGCTTTAACGGATGGCGAGAAAGAATGGCCACACCATTATAGCCTTTCATGCCCCGATAATGCAGGTGCTCAAAACCCAGAGCCTTTACGCCATCTTCGGGAAACAAAGGGTCTGGCACCTTGGTTTCCTGTAGGCACACAACATCTGGGGCAAGATGCCGCACCAGCTTTTCAAGCAGAGGCAGGCGCAGGCGGAGAGAATTGATGTTCCAAGTTACTAATCGCATGTGCCGTGGCATGACGGATTGCGGTTTGCAGGGCAAGTAAAAACAGGCGCATAAGTGGGGCAGATGGAACCCGGCTGTTCCCTTGTAATTTCATGTAACAGGGCCATTTTTTAGATTATGACAACCCAACCTTCTTCCGTATCTGCGGATGCAGTTGCGCTGCACCGTGCCTTGTTCACTCTGGATAGCCATATCGATATTCCGTGGCCTGATCGGAATGATGCGTTTGAGAATACGGCAGACAGGCGGGTAGATCTGCCAAAAATGCAGCAGGGCGGCATGTCTGCCGGGTGCTTTGTGGCATATATTGCCCAGGCAGCTATAGACCGAGAAGGGCATACACAGGCGCAGCAGCAGTGCCTGGCCATGCTGGATGCCATAGGCCGCATGCAGGGCACTCATTATGGCATAAGCGCACGTGTATGCTCCACTGTGGCGGATATGCGTGCTGCGTTTGAGGAAGGTGTGCTGGTTGTTGTTCCGGCAGTGGAAAATGGCTACGGCATGGGGGATGACCCCGCATTGCTCAAGCAGTTTCGGGCCAAAGGTGCGCGGTATGTTACCTTAACTCACAATGGTCATAACGCTCTGGCAGATGCGGCCATTCATCGCCCAAGTCTGGGGGATACACCACAGCGCCACCACGGCCTTTCCGCCCTTGGGCGTGAAGCGATTGCTGAAATGAACCGCCTTGGCATTGTAGTGGATGTATCTCACTCATCCAAACAAACCATGCTTCAGGCTGTTCAGGTTTCTGCCACCCCTGTTGTGGCCAGTCACTCCTGCGTGCGCACGCTTTGTGATCACCCGCGCAATCTGGATGATGAGCAGTTGGATGCGCTGAAGGAAAGTGGCGGTGTTATTCAGATTACGGCCATGCCCGCATTTTTGAAGCCCAAGCCGGAGGAAGGCAAACGGCAGGGTTTTGTAGCCGATCTGGTGGACCATATTGATTACGTGGTGCGCAGGCTGGGGCCAGAATACGTAGGCATTTCCTCAGATTTTGATGGTGGTGGCGCGCTGGAAGACTGGCAGAACGCCACGCAGGGCGTGAACATCACTGCCGAGTTGATGCGCCGTGGTTATGACAAAAGTGAAATTGCGGCCTTTTGGGGAGAAAACTTCCTACGCGTGTTGGAAAAGGCGGAACAGGTGGCAGAACAAAGCAGGATTGCATGAGAACAAAAAACTGCAAAAATTGTCCACTTCCTGTCTTGACATCGCGTATTTTCAACAAAAAGTTCAAAAACCGCAGGGTGTCAAAAAACCGCAACACATTAAATCTTTTGAAATCAGTAAGTTGGCGGGAATGATCAAAAACTGTGCAATCTGTTGAAAGGGCCGACTTTCTGCGGTTTATGATGAGTCAGCCCCAGCTGTTCCACAGAGTTATCCACAAAAACGGTGGATGAAATTTCCCTTTCGACCAAGAGCGTATGATGACAGCTGATTCTACCCTTTCAGACACCCTGCCTGTGGCGCAGGAACAGGCAGCCCCTGCTGTAAAAGGGGTGGAGGCCATTCGGCATGCGCTTAAAACCATGCCGCTTTCACCCGGCGTGTACCGTATGCTCGGGGCTAAGGGAGAGGTGCTGTACGTTGGTAAGGCCTTAGCGCTTAAAAAGCGGGTAACATCGTACACCCATATCAACCGCCTGCCCGAACGGCTGCGGCGCATGGTTTCCGAAACGGTGGCAATGGAAATTGTGACCACCCACACGGAAGCGGAAGCGCTGCTGCTGGAGGCCAACTACATCAAGCGCATGAAGCCGCGCTTCAACATTCTGCTGCGGGATGACAAAAGCTACCCGTGGCTGATGCTGACAGATGCACATGCGTTCCCGCAAATTGCCAAGCACCGCGGCAAGGCCGTTAAAGGGGCCAGCCTGTGGGGGCCGTTTGCTTCGGCTTGGGCTGTTAACCAGACGCTCAACCTGATCCAGCGCGTTTTTCTGCTGCGCTCCTGCACAGATGCGGTTTTTAACGCGCGCACTCGCCCATGCCTGCTTTATCAAATCAAACGCTGTTCTGGCCCATGTGTGGACCGGATAGATCAGCAATCCTATGGGCAACTGGTAGAACAGGCGCGGGATTTCCTTTCTGGCAAGGATACGGCGCTGCGCGAAACCTTGGGGCAGGAAATGAATGCCGCCGCAGAAGCGCTGGATTTTGAGCGTGCGGCCGTGCTGCGAGATCGTATTCGTGCGCTGGCACAGATGCAGGAATCCAGCGTGATCAACCCGGCATCTCTGCAGGATGCAGATGTGCTGGCATTGTGGCAGGAGGCCGGACACGCCTGTATTCAGGTGTTTTTCATTCGCGGTGGTCGCAATAATGGTAGCCGCTCATTCTTTCCGGCCCATACGCAGGATGCCGCACCCGCAGATGTGCTTTCTGCCTTTATCGCGCAGTTTTATGATGACAAGCCATGCCCGGCCCAGATTTTGGTGAATTATGAACTGCCGGAATCTTTGCTGCTGACAGAGGCGCTTTCTCTCCGGCGTGGCCGCAAGGTAGAAATTCTGACACCACAGCGGGGTGAGAAAAAGCAGGTGCTTGATCATGCGGTAACCAACGCGCGGGATGCGTTAAGCCGCAAGCTGGCAGAAACTGCAGGGCAGGCCAAATTGCTGCAAGGCGTGGCAGATGTTCTGGGGCTGGATGCGCCGCCAGAACGCATAGAAGTGTATGATAACAGCCATATTCAGGGCTCGCACGCCTATGGCGTGATGATTGTGGGTGGGCCGGAGGGCTTTAACCGCAAGGCGTATCGCAAGTTCAAGATCAAAGGCCCCGTTACACCGGGGGATGACTTTGGCATGATGCGCGAAGTGCTGGAGCGCCGCTTTGGCCGTGCTTTGAAAGAAGCGGAAGAGGGAGATACTTCCAACTGGCCCGATGTGCTGCTGATTGATGGTGGTGCCGGGCAATATTCTGCGGTGCGCAGTGTGCTGGATGATCTGGGTGTAACAGGCGTAAAGCTTGTGGGTATTGCCAAGGGGCCAGACCGTGATGCCGGGAAGGAATGGTTCTATACAGAGGACAAGGAGCCGTTCCAGCTCGATTTGCGCGACCCTGTACTGTACTATCTACAGCGACTGCGTGATGAGGCGCACCGGTTTGCCATTACCACCCATAGGTCTGGCAGATCCAAAACATTGGTGAAATCTGAACTGGATGATGTGCCCGGTATTGGGCCGGCGCGTAAAAAGCTGCTGTTGAACACATTTGGTTCAGCACGTGCGATCAAACAGGCCGGTTTGGCAGAACTGGAAGCCGCACCCGGTATCAGCCGAGAAACTGCACGGGCCATTTACGGCCATTTTCACCCAGACTGGACACCAGAATGAGCATTGGCATATGAGCATTGCACAAGAATTCTGGGTGCCTGACACCTTTGCGATAGCATAAGCCATTCCAGCAGTGCAGGAAATAGGTTACTATATTCCGCAATGCTGACAGATCTGCCGAATGTCCTGACAATTTCGCGTATTGTAGCCATACCCATAGTGGTCACTCTGGCTGCATGGGGAAGCCCGCGTACAGATGCCTTGGCGTGTCTGCTGTTCATTCTGGCGGGAATAACCGATTATTTTGATGGCAAGCTGGCGCGTTCACGCCATCAGATGTCAGATTTCGGGCGCATGTTTGATTCCATTGCAGATAAACTGCTGGTTGGGGCATGCCTGATGGTGCTGGCCGGTTTTGCGCGTCTGCCTTATCAGGGGCTATGGCCAGCCATTATTATTCTGTGCCGTGAAATTCTGGTTTCCGGTATGCGGGAATATCTGGCAGAGCGGCATGCGCGCCTGCCCGTAACCCGTTTGGCAAAATGGAAAACCGGCTTCCAGATGACAGCCATTGGCTTTTTGCTGGCGGGTGATGGAACTGGTGCTTTACTGGGTATGCCGTGGCTGCCAGTTGCGCTTATTGGTGCTGTATTACTTTGGATTTCTGCGGTGCTTACATTGATAACCGGCTGGGATTATTTAACAACCGGTTTGCGCCATGTTGAAATGTAAAAAACTTCGTTACTATTTTAGTAATACGCTGCATCTATTCCAGAAAAATAACTTCATTTTGCCGCATCGCCTTGTGTCTGGTGGATAAACCGTTATTTAGCATGAGGTGCGGTTCTAAAGGGCCGCAATCGCAGGCAGGGAATGATTCGCCTGCTATTGAAAGATGATGATTGCGGAGTCAGGGCATGCGAAAAGCCGCTCTTCTAGGTTTATGTATGATCGTGAGCGGATGTGCAGGCTTTGACAAGTTTGTATCGGATACAGCAACGCTTCCGGGCGAAAATCCCAATGCCCCATCGGGGGAAGACCTTAATATGCGGCGGATCAGGGGGCAATCTGCTGTAGATATTCCCATTCTGCCAGAAGGTGGCAATATGTGGCCCGGCCCTCCAACGCCACTGCCTACGCTGGAAGATGTTGAAAAAGACCGCGCAGGCACTGTGCTGGGTGGAGCGGCGGCGAATGGCCCGCAGCTTCCTGATGGTGAGGAAATGAGCATTGGCGAAAAAGAAGATATTCGCCACGGTGTTATTGGGGGTGGTACAGCGGGTAAGCTGCCAGATGTAGAGCCGGATGTTTCCAGCAAATACGGAGCACATCGTGGTGTAGGTGCACCCATCGAAATTCCGAATGATGACGGCACCATTACCTTGATCCAGCCAGATGGATCCGTTAGCACCATCAAGGATAATCGTTCCACCGTGCATCATTAACGCTTACGCTGTTTGAGCGTAGCGGATGAAGCGGCTGAAAACTCAAACCACGGCAGGCAGGCCATGACAGGCTCCGTAAATATTCTTTATTTTGCCGCCCTGCGTGAGCAATTGGGGCGTGAAAGCCAGCGGGTTACGCTGCCATCCAATACTATGCCTGTTGCGGCGTTGGTGCAGGAACTGCGCCAGCATGATGCAAAGCTGGATGAGGTGTTTGCCGCCACACCGCGCATTCGTGTTGCCATCAACCAAAAGTTGGGTGGGTTTGATACCTGTGTGCAAGCTGGTGATGAACTTGCGTTTTTCCCCCCCATGACAGGCGGCTGATACGCATGTCTGTTCGTGTTTTGGTGCAGCAGGCAGCTTTTGATGCAGGGGCTGAAACTGCGCGCCTTTCCAGCCTTTCTGAACAAGTTGGCGGTATGGGCCTGTTTATAGGGCAGGTGCGTGGCGGAGATGGTTTGCTGAGCCTGACGCTGGAACATTATCCGGGTATGACGGAAACAATCCTTAACCAGCTTGCGCAGGAAGCCATGCAGCGCTTCAATCTGCTTGGATGTACGCTCATACACAGGGTTGGCAGGTTAGAAGTGGGTGCGCCTATTGTGCTGGTGGGCACTGCTGCGGCACATCGGGCTGCGGCACTTTCGGCCACATCGTTCTTGATCGATCGGCTTAAAACCGGCGCGCCGTTCTGGAAAAAAGAAGAATTCGCCAACGGCCATACGGCATGGGTGGATGCGCGGGAAGAAGATGAACACGCTGCAGCAGCATGGATGCACACAGCGCCTTCATCTTCCTGATCTTACGATTTTTCAGGATAATACTTTGTAAATGGCATCTGTTAGTTTGCGTAAATCCTGTTTTTCAATGGTAAACGCGGGTGTTAGGTAAACAATATTGCGGAAGGGGCGTATCCATACGCCTTCGGCAATAAAACGCTGCCGCAATGCATCCGGGTTATTGATCTTTTCCAGTTCTACAACACCAATAGCCCCAAGTGTGCGTACATCCTTTACGCCGGGCAGGGTGCGGCAGGGTTCCAGCGCCTCAGTCAGAAACGTGTTGATATCTTTTACTTGCTGAAGGCGGGGTTCGGTTTCAAACAGATCAAGCGAGGCATTGGCGCAGGCACAGGCCAGCGGGTTGGCCATAAAGGTTGGCCCGTGCATCAGCGCGTGTTCGGGGTTATCAGAAAGGAAAGCCTCAAACACATGCCGCCGCGCCACTGTGGCAGCAAGGGCCATGGTGCCGCCCGTAAGCGCTTTGGAAAGCGTGATAATATCGGGCACAATACCAGCCTGTTCGCAGGCAAACATGGTGCCGGTGCGGCCAAAGCCGGTAAAGATTTCATCTAAAATCAGCAGCACATCGTGGTCATCCGCAGCTTTGCGCAAAGTGCGCAGTGTTTGCGGGGCATGAAACAGCATGCCGCCAGCACCCTGCACCAAAGGCTCGGTTATAATGGCGGCAAGTTCGTGCGCATGTTTGGCCAGCAGATTTAGAAATACAGCGGTGCTGGCTTCATCTACTGGCAGAGGGGAGATCACGTGCTCCATCAGGGCAGAACCGTACAGATGGTGCATGCCTTCTTCCGGGTCACAAACAGACATGGTGGCCAGTGTGTCCCCATGATAGCCACCCCGGAAGGCCAGCATTTTGGTGCGTTTGGTCTGCCCTTTGTTCAGGCGGTACTGAATGGCCATTTTCATGGCCACTTCTACGGAAACCGAGCCTGAATCCGTAAAAAACACTCGTTCCAGATCTCCCGGCAACATGGCGCATAATCTGCTGGCCAGCCGCAAAGCGGGTTCGTGCACCATGCCGCCAAACATCACATGAGGCATGGTTTCCATCTGCTGGCATACAGCCTGGCGAATATGAGGGTGATTATAGCCGTGGCAGGCTGTCCACCACGCGGCTACGCCATCTACCAGTTCCCGGCCATCGGTTAGGGTAATGCGTGTGTTGTGCGTGCATGCGGTGGCAAGTGGCGCCGGGGCTGTTTTCATCTGGCTATAAGGTAACCAGATATGGGGCAGGCCCTGCGTGTACCATTCCGGCATGGAAGATAGAGATGAGCCGGAAGCTTCTGTCATGGAATGTTCCCTGTAGATGATTGACCCGCCCTTCAGGCTGCGGCACCACATGTTACATGACGCGGTTTGATAATCTTTTCCAGAAGGGGCTGGCAGATCTGTCTGCTCAGGGGCGTTTGCGCACCTGTCAGCAATGGCAATATGCCGGGGGGGCGCTGCTCAAACGCTCAGATGGCGTTGTGGTCACAGATTTTTCGTCCAACGATTATCTGGGCCTGCGCATGCATCCCTTGTTGCGTGAGCGCGCGTGTTCTTGGGCACAGGCAGAAGGCAGCGGCAGCGGTGCTTCCCGGTTGGTAACGGGTACATCCTCGCAGGCTTGTATGCTGGAAAAACGTGTGGCGCGGCTAAAGCACATGCAGGCGGCACGTTTGTTTTCTTCCGGCTGGCAGGCCAATGCCTCTCTGGTGCCAGCTTTGGCACGGCTTTCTGTGCAGGTATGTGGGGCGCCTGCCATTATTCTGGCAGATAAGCTCATCCATGCCAGCCTGTATCATGGTTGTGCAGCGGCAGGTATACGCCCGATTCGGTTCCATCATAATGATGTGGCGCATCTTGAAAGCCTGCTTCAGAAAACCGAAGGTGCCGGCCTGCGTATTGTGCTGACAGAAAGCGTGTTCAGCATGGATGGCGATGTGGCGGATATTGCCGCGTTGCATGAGGTCGCCCAAAAATATGACGCTCTGCTATGTGTGGATGAAGCCCACGCAACCGGTATATTGGGGCCAGAAGGTGCCGGGTTGGTAAATGGGTTGGCCGATGTGGTGATAGGCACCTTCAGCAAGGCCTTGGGCAGTATGGGGGCATTTATTGCTGCCTCCGAAGGACTATGCAGATGGCTGGATAACGCAGCTTCTGGCTTTATCTATTCTACAGCGCCTTCTCCTTTGGTGTTGGGGGCTGTTGATGCAGCACTTGATTTGCTGCCGCAAATGGATGCCCAGCGCGCGCATGTTGCAGCACTTGCCGCCAGCTTTCGCCAGAAAATGCACGATGCAGGGCAGGATACAGGGCCATCCAGCACCCAGATTGTGCCCATTCTGGTAGGGCAGGAGCCACAGGCGCGCACTCTGGCCCAGAAGATGTTAGAGGCTGGTTTTCTGGCCGTAGCTATTCGTCCCCCCACGGTGCCACCAGGCGGCTGCCGTTTGCGGGTGGTTTTTCATGCCAACCATACATGGGCACAAATGGAAGCACTGGCTGATACGTTCATACGTGCCAGCAAAGGTTTGGCGTAATGGCGCGACTCTTACCCGTGTTTGTGCACGGCTGGGCATTTGGACCGGAGTTCTGGCAACCCGTGCTTGCGCAACTGAACTGGGTAGATGCAGTAACGTTGGACCTCGGTTTTTTAAAGCCAGAGGCGAGCGGTGTTACAAAAGCGATTACGCTGGATGATATATGCCAAAAACAGCAGTCCATATTGGGGATTGGCCATTCCCTTGGGTTTATGTGGCTGATGATGCAACGCAGGCAGGGCGTTTTGCCGGCAGGGAGCCGGTTTGCAGGTATCAACACGTTTGCCTGCTTTGTTAGCCGAGAAGGTTTTCCCGAAGGTGTGGCACCACGCATTGTGCAACGCATGATACGCGGCTTGGGGCGAGAACCTGCTGCGGTGGTAAATGATTTCCGCCAGCGCTGTGGAGCATCGCCTGTTTCTGCCGCACGCTGCCAGCCAGAAAAACTGGCGCATGGGCTGGATATTCTGTGCACAGAAGATGTGCGGGCAGATTTGCCGTGTGGCTCGTTAGATGTGTTGGCAGGGCAGCAGGATGAAATTGCCTCACCCAGTATGACTAAAGCCTCTTTTCCTGCTCCTGCACATATAAAATGGGTGGAAAACGGAGGGCATTTGTTGCCTCAAACGCACCCGGTCGAATGTGCCCGCTTTTTGGAAACGCTGCGCAACAGGATGGAACAACAGCCATGAAAACACCCACCCGCGCTGTGCGTATTTGCCAAAGTTTTGATGCCGCCGAAAAGTATGATCAAGCCGCCACGGTGCAACGTGTGGCAGCGCGTGAACTGTTCCAGCGCATACACACCAGCATGGATGGCAAAAAGCCCCTGCGTATTTTGGAAATTGGTTGCGGCACTGGGTTGCTAACCGAACATCTGCGCGCTTGCTGGCCTGATGCAGACATTCTGGCAACGGATTTTGCGCCAAATATGCTTGCGCGCGCGCAAAGCCGGTTAGGGGAAAGTGTTTCCTACCATCAGATGGACGCGACAACGCCAGATGTAAGCGGCCCATTTGATCTGATTTGTGGCAATCTGATTATGCAATGGTTACCAGAACCCGCAAAGGTTTTGCGCACTTTTGCAGAGCTTCTGGATCCGGATGGTGTGCTTGCGGTTTCTACGCTGCTGGATGGCACATTTGCTGAATGGCAGCAGGCCTGTGAGCAAGAAGGACAACAGGCGGCAACTCCGGTTTACCCAGAATTGGCCGCTGTGCAAAGTTGGTGCCCGCCTGCGTTTTCTGGTGGTTGGGCAGAGCAGGATATTGTGCAGGCTTTTGCAGATGGGCTGGATTTTGTAAGGCATCTGAAGGCTACAGGTGCATCTGTTCCGCGTGATGGCGCTGTGCCGTTATCTTCTACACATTTGCGCCGCGTTGCTTTGCGGTTTCAGCAAGCAGGATGCGCCATTACATGGCGTGTTGGGTATGCCTGTTTCCGTAAGCCACCACGCAAAGGCGTATTTGTAACGGGCACCGATACTGGCATTGGCAAAACACTGGTTTCCGCCTGTTTGGTGCGGCGCTGGCAGGGAGCTTATTGGAAGCCCTTGCAAAGCGGTTTGGCGGATGAGAAAGGGGATACCCCTACAGTTAAGCACCTTGCCGGAGATCCGCCTTGCTTCAAACCCGCAGGGGCTTTTCTTGCGCCCCTTTCTCCCGATGCTGCAGCGCGTGCAGAAGGTGTGCAGGTTGATCCGGCCCAACTGGCGTTACCACAAGGTGAAGCAGATAAGCCGCTGGTTGTAGAAGGCGCAGGTGGCCTGATGGTGCCTGCAACGCCAGACCTGATGATGATTGATCTGGCCCAACGCTGGGGCTTGCCCGTAGTGCTGGTGGCGCGGAGTGGGCTTGGCACGCTTAACCATACTTTGTTGAGCTTGGAAGCCTTGCGTGCCCAGCACATTGCCGTGGCTGGTGTGGTGCTAAGTGGCCCACTGAATGCAGAAAACCGTGAGACAATCGCGCAAAAAGGCAGGGTGCGTATTCTGGCAGAAGTGCCGTTTTGTGCGGAAATTACACCAGATGTGGTGTCTGAACTGGCAAAGCTTTTTCCGCAGTGGGAAGATATTTATCCATAATAGAAAAACAGATATCTGCATGGTAAGTTTTGCCCCGCAGGTATTTGCCTTAATATTGACGGATCAACCCAGCCAAGCAGCCCTGAATACGCAGCTTTTCAGCCGGAACAATACGGGTTTCGTAGCTGGAATTGGCAGGTTCTAGCGCAATCATGTTGCCCTTGCGGCGCAGGCGTTTGAGCGTAACTTCATGCTCATCAATCAGCGCCACCACAATCTGCCCATTTTCGGCTTGATCTGTGCGGCGGATAATGACGTTGTCACCATCCAGAATGCCAGCATCCACCATGGAATCTCCGGCCACTTCCAACGCGTAGTAATCACCGCTGCCCAGCATTTCGGCAGGAACCGTGAGCGCATGGGTGGTATCAGGCACGGCTTCTATGGGTAAGCCTGCGGCAATGCGTCCATAAAGCGGGATTCGTACTGTTTCGGCTTTGGGGCGTGTAAAGCTGGCACGCACCACATTGGGTGGCAGTTCCTGCATTTCTGGCAGTTGAATAACTTCCAGCGCCCGCGCCCGATGGTGATGACGGCGCAAGAACCCGCGTTCTTCCAGCCCGGAAATAAGCCGGTGAATGCCAGATTTGGAGCGCAGACCCATAGCCTCACGCATTTCATCAAAGGAAGGTGAGAAACCTGTTTGTTTGAGGTGCGAATCAATAAAAAGCAGGAGTTTGTGCTGTTTGCGCGTCAGCATATCGCACCTCAAAAAGCGGCTGTCGTAATGAAAAGAAAATCTTGCGATTGTTCTACATAAGTTCTCTTTTTATGTCAAGGGAGCGATCAGGGCAGGCGGATTATCTGGCAGGGGGTGCCTGCTTTTTGTGCCGGAGCAAAGGGGGCACGCATTACCAAAACCTGGCTTTGCTTGAGAATGTTCAGCTGCGCTGAATCCTGCCGGGAAAAAGGCGTGGCCACAGGTACAGCGCCTTGCGGGGAGGGCGCAAGTGTTGCGCGTAAAAAATCCTGCCGGGCATCGTTTTCTTTAACATCACAGCCCAGAATGGCGGGTTCTGTCTGGAGTTCATCGCCAACGGGTAGCCCCATAAGAGCGTGCAGGGCAGGTGTTACAAACACAATGGAGCACACCATAGCGGCTACGGGGTTACCGGGTAGGCCAATAATGGGCGTATTACCCAGCCGGCCAGACATCAGCGGTTTGCCGGGGCGCATGGCAATTTTCCAGAAATCCTGCTGTAGCCCGATTTCGGCCAGAGCAGGGCGCACCAGATCGTAATCTCCCACGCTTGCACCACCAATGCTCACCAGCATATCCAGCGTGGCAGCTTGGCGGAACTGGGTTGTCAGGCTTTCCATATTGTCGCGCGCAATGGGGAGCATAATGGTTTCTGCGCCCTGCTGTTGTAGGAGGGCAGCCACCATGAAAGTGGCGGAATTGAAAATGCCATCCGCCGGGGCGGGGTCTCCGGGCAGGATAATTTCATCACCCGTGGCCAGAATACCTACGCGTGGGCGGCGCGAAACCGTAAGCCACACATGCCCGCCTGCAGCAGCCAGTCCGATATCTCGTGGGCCGAGTCTGCGCCCAGCTGGCAACAATTCATCGTTTTTCTGAAAATCCTGCCCCTGCTGGCGAATATACTGTCCTTGGCGTGCCGGGGCCGTCAGCTTTGCGTGATCACCTTCACGCTGCACGTTTTCCTGAATGATAACGGTATCTGCGCCAGCGGGAATTTGCGCGCCGGTAAACAGCCGCACACATTCCCCCTTCTGCACAGTAGCAGTGCATGGGTGGCCTGCGGGGGCTTCGCCCACAATGCGCAAAACTGCGCCTTCCAGCGCATCTTCCGCTTTTGCGGCATATCCATCCATTGCGGAAACAGAAACCGGTGGGTTGGCCGTGCGGGCATGAACGGGCTGGGCCAGCACGCGGCCACATGCCTGCGAAAGCGGCACAATTTCCTGCCCGCATGTTTTTAGGTTTTCAAGAATTCGGGCGCGCGCAACAGCCACATCCAGCATAAAAATTCCTCCTTTTTTGGCCTGTTGCACCGCTTTGATGCAAGAATACTTGACCTTTTGCACTTGTATGCGCATTTTGCCGGCACTTGAACACCGTCGGTGCCGTTTATGCGGCTCCGTACATCATGCTCTGCTGAGGAAGTCATGGCCAAGACCAACGTTATCAAGATCCGTCTCGTCTCCACGGCGGACACCGGTTACTTCTACGTGACCAAGAAAAATGCTCGTGCGCACACCGGTAAAATGGAACTGAAGAAGTACGATCCGGTTGCTCGCAAGCACGTCGTGTTCCGCGAAGCCAAGATCAAATAATCTGCATTCTTCGGAATGTGGATGAAAAAAACGGCGCTTTCGGGCGCCGTTTTTTTATGCCTGATTGTGCCGGAAGAATACGTCATCCGGCACAGATATTAAGGGAAGGGGGTTAAAACAGCGGGTCTCGCCTATCGTAGGGCACAACAATATCATTCCGGTCTGCCATGTTCAGCATGGCGCGGGCGCGTTCATCCAGAATATCTGTATCCAGGGATTGTTCACGCAGGCCGTTTACGCGGCGGTGCCAAGCGGCCTGCTCGGCAATGGCATCCTGTTTGGATTGTTTGGCCTGTTCCAGCAGCCCCAATTGCTGCTTGTAAGCCTGAATACCGTGATCACCCTGCGTTGCGTTCCAGCCAAAATAGCCTGCAATGCCAAGAAAAACCAAAGGGGGCACAACCGCCCGCACTGTGCGACGAATGAAACGACCGATCTGCACTCTGGCGCTGCCTTTTTTCTGGTTCTGTGCAGTTTAGCCTGCACCTCTGGGTCTGTCTTTCTGTCTAAACCATGAAGTGTGGCAGCGCCAAGGCATGAGGGCACGAAAAAAGCCGCCTCCGGGTAGGAGAGCGGCTTTTTTGTAACCTGTTGCGCCAAAAGCGCTGTGGTTTATGCGGTTTTTAAAATGGTGCGGCCTGCATAGCGTGCAGCAGTTGCCAGTTCCTGCTCAATACGGATGAGCTGGTTGTATTTGGCTGTCCGATCAGAACGGGAAAGGGAGCCGGTTTTGATCTGCCCACAGTTTGTGGCCACAGCCAGATCAGCAATGGTGGAATCTTCTGTTTCACCAGAGCGGTGGCTCATCACGGCGGTGTAGCCCGCGCGATGCGCCATTTCCACGGCCTGAAGTGTTTCTGTCAGCGTGCCAATCTGGTTGACCTTCACCAGCAGGGAGTTGGCCACACCAGCCTGAATGCCGCGGCGCAGGCGTTCCGGGTTGGTTACAAACAGATCATCTCCAACCAGCTGGATTTTCTTGCCCAGTTCCTGCGTCAGCAGGGCCCAGCCTTCCCAGTCATCTTCGGCCATGCCGTCTTCGATGGAAACAATCGGGTAACGGCTTACAAGGTCAGACAGGTAAGACACCATGCCAGCGGAATCGAATACCTTGCCTTCGCCCTTCAGGTTGTATTTGCCGTCCTTGAAGAACTCGGTGCTGGCGCAGTCCAGCGCAAAGGTCACGTCTTCACCCGGGCGGTAGCCTGCGGCTTCCACGGCACGGGTGATAAAGCCCAGTGCTTCATCGGCAGATTTAAGGGCAGGGGCAAAGCCGCCTTCATCCCCAACATTGGTGTTGTAGCCAGCAGCGCTCAGGGCCTTTTTCAGCTGGGCAAAAATTTCCGAACCCCAGCGGATGGCATCGGCCACAGTAGGCGCACCCACCGGCTGCACCATGAATTCCTGAATATCAATGGGATTATCTGCATGTTCACCACCGTTGACAATGTTCATCATCGGCACGGGCAGAACATGGGCAAACACGCCACCAATGTAGCGGTAGAGCGGCACATGCAGTTCTGCTGCCGTGGCTTTGGCAATGGCAAGGGACACACCCAGAATGGCGTTGGCACCCATACGGCTTTTGTTGGGTGTGCCATCCAGATCGATCATGGCGTTGTCGATATCGATCTGATCTGCCGATTCGGCACCCTGTAGCGTGGGCAGAATTTCGTTTTCAATGTTCTCAACAGCTTTGAGAACACCCTTGCCACCAAACCGCTTGGGGTCACCATCGCGCAGTTCTACGGCTTCATGCGCACCGGTTGAGGCACCAGAAGGAACAGCCGCACGCCCTCTGGCGCCGGATGCCAGCTCCACATCTACTTCAACCGTTGGGTTGCCGCGGCTGTCCAGAATTTCACGTGCGATAATGTCAACAATGGCACTCATTGGTGTTTCCGTTCCTTTATTGTCTGGCCTCTGGCGGCAGAAGCCGGTGTTATTTTTTTTGGTTCCGGGCGGAACACGGTGGGCAGGGTAAACCTGCCTACGGTTGCTAGTGGCCGCCTGTTGGGCTTTTCTGTCAACCATATTGGGTATGAAATTATCAGGTAAGGGCCTGCTGCACGTTCATGAAAAAACTTCCATTTCTGGCTGTGGTGCTTATGGCAGCAGGGCTCTTGCCCTTTGTTGCCTGTACATGCGGCATTGTGTTTTTCGATTCCGGCGTGCCTGTGCCCAATCTGCTGATGGCGTTGGTGATTTACGGGGCAGTAAGCCTGTCTTTTATCGGGGCCGTGCATTGGGGGCTGGCGCTGGAGCTTGATCGCGCCATTCTGACAAGCGGGGCAGACAGGGCCGATAATCTGCGTTTGGTTTTGGGTGTGGTGCCCGCTTTTGCGGGGTGGATTGCGGCTTACCTGGCCTATGCATGGGTGCCGCTTGCCGGGGTGATTATTCTGGCAGTGCTTTTTCCGCTGGTGGCGTTGGCTGAACGTGGCGCATGGCAGCGTGGCTGGTTGCCGCCCGGCTATATGGGCATGCGCTGGATTGCCACGGCGGTAACGGAATGTTGCCTGCTCATGGTGCTGCTTGTGCGGGCATTCTAAACACTAAAGCGGCATAAGCCCTTGCAGAAGCAGGGTTTGAGGCGTGTTATAACGCCCAGATGCAGCAGCACAGCGCCAGTAACGGAGGCAAGGTAGAAAGTATGAACGGCAAACCGCGCATTCTGGTAAAAGGGGCCGGTGTGGCGGGTATGACAGCCGCCGTAGCATTGGCTGAACGGGGAGGCGATGTCACCCTGTATGAAAGCGGAGGCCGCGTGGGGGCCGGGGCTTCATGGATGGCAGGTGGCATGCTTGCCCCGTGGTGCGAGGCCGAATCTGCGCCAGAGGAAGTCACCGCCCAATCTATCGATTCGGTAGAGTGGTGGGCCGAGCATGTGCCCGATGTTACGCGTGAAGGCAGCCTTGTGCTGGCACCTGCGCGAGATGTGGGGGAAATTGCCCGCTTTGGCCGCCGCACATCGCATTTTCAGACGGTAGGCACAGTAGAAATCACCCAGCTTGAGCCGGATCTGGCAGGCCGTTTCCATAAAGGGCTGTTCTTTCCCGATGAAGGGCATGTGGACCCGCGCAAGGCCTTGAAAGCCCTTCTGGCACGGTTGGAACAACTGGGTGGCCACGCCGAGTTTGGTGAAACCTGCCCGGATGAAGCCACGTTTGATTGGGTGGTGGAGTGCACCGGCCTTGCTGCGCGTGAAAAGCTGGACAATCTGCGGGGCGTGCGGGGTGAAATGCTGCTGCTGCGCTGCCCGGATGTTACCTTGCATCGGCCTGTGCGTATGCTGCACCCGCGCATACCGGTTTACATTGTGCCAAGGGCTGACCATGTGTTCATGGTTGGGGCCACCATGATTGAAAGCGAAAATGCTGGCGGCATGACAGTGCGTTCCATGATGGAACTTCTGAACGCGGCATGGACCCTGCACCCCGGTTTTGCCGAGGCGGAAATTCTGGAAATGGGCACAGGTTTACGTCCGTCTTACCCAGATAACATGCCCCGCGTGGTGCAGGATGGAAAACGCATTTATATCAACGGTATGTACCGGCACGGTTTTCTGCTTTCTCCCGCTCGGGCGCGGGAGGCGGCAGACTTGATATTCGGCCCACAGGCCTAAGGAGCAACGCCCGATGAAAGTTGTGGTTAACGATACAGCGCACGAGGTCTCCGCCAAAACACTGGCGGCCCTGATAGATGAGCTCGGCTATAGCGGTGCACGCATTGCTACTGCGCTGAATGGTCGGTTTGTGCCTAAGGCAACGCGCAATGAAACGCCGCTGGAAGAAGGGGCGCAAATTGAAATTGTTGCCCCCATGCAAGGGGGCTGAGGGCATGGCTGTTTCATTTTACGGGCAGGATGTTGTCTCGCCACTCATGCTGGGTACAGCCCAGTATCCATCCCCCGAGATTTTGCGCGATGCCGTGCTGGCTGCTCAGCCGGGTGTTGTAACTGTTTCCCTCCGTCGCGAATCTGCGGGGGAGCGTGCCGGGCAGGCGTTCTGGTCTCTCATTCAGGAGCTCAAGGTGCCGGTGCTGCCAAATACGGCGGGTTGCCACACGGTTAAGGAGGCCGTCACCACTGCGCACATGGCGCGGGAAGTGTTCGGCACGGATTGGGTGAAGCTGGAAGTGATTGGTGAACTGGATACGCTCCAGCCAGATGTATTCGGGCTTGTAGAGGCGGCGCGTATTCTTACCGAAGATGGTTTCAAGGTATTCCCCTACACCACGGAAGATTTGGTGGTGGCGGAAAAACTTCTGGCCGTGGGGTGCGAGGTGCTGATGCCATGGGGTGCGCCTATTGGTTCTGGCAAGGGTTTGAACAACGTGTTCGGCCTGCGGGCCATGCGGGCGCATTTTCCCGGTGTGCCATTGGTGGTGGATGCCGGTATTGGTGTGCCCTCTCACGCCGCGCAGGCGCTGGAGTTAGGTTATGATGCGGTGCTGATAAACACCGCCGTGGCCAAGGCGGGAGACCCCGTAAATATGGCCCGTGCGTTTCGTCTGGCGGTAGAGGCCGGGGAGCTGGCCCGTATTGCAGACCCAATGGAAGAGCGCGATATGGCTGTTCCTTCCACTCCCGTTGCAGGAAAGGCCATGCTGGCATGACAGCTCTGCCCCAAAAGATTTATCCCGTTGTTGATAGCGCCACATGGGTGGACAGGCTGGGCGGTGCAGGTGCACGCTTTATTCAGCTCCGCCTGAAGGACATGGAAGAAGACGCCCTGCGCGCAGAAATTCGCCAAGGCCATGCCTATGCCAAACAGCACGGCGTATGCCTTGTGTTGAACGATTACTGGCAGATCGCGCTGGATGAAGGCATAGATTACATTCATCTGGGGCAGGAAGATCTGGATACGGCAGATCTGGCCGCCATTCGCAAAGGCGGTATCCGCCTTGGCATTAGCACCCATTGCCATGAAGAGCTGGATCGCGCTCTAAGCTGCAATCCGGATTACGTGGCCCTTGGCCCTATATGGGAAACCAAGCTGAAAAAAATGGCGTTCGGCCCCCAAGGCCCACTGAAGCTGACAGAATGGCGCAAGCTTATTGGCAACCTGCCACTGGTTGCCATTGGCGGCATTACGCTGGAACGCGCCTGGGCGTGTATTGAGGCCGGGGCCGATAGTGTTTCTGCCGTATCTGCCTTTATTCGCCAACCAGACCCGGAAGGGCAGGTTAAGGCGTGGCTGGCAGCCGTAGAAGGCTAAAGCTGCAACCGTTTAGCCGCCGCTGAAAATGCGCGCGGCGTCGGTTTTGTTAAATAACGTCAGCAAAATGCGGGCCGCTACCGGCAAGTTCTTTTCCGGCGCACTGGTGGGTGGCCCATCGGGGAGAATCTCCGTGGCTTCATCATGTGCTGTGTCTAACAGCATATCCACTAGCATTTCCGGCGCCATGCGGTAATCGGGCAGGCCAGATTGACGGCGGCCCGTTGCCTCACCTCCGCCACGGAGGCGAAAATCTTCATCCGCAATTAAAAAGCCGTCTTCCGTTTCCTTCAGGCAGGAAAGCCTGCGGCGTGCCGTTAGGCCCAAGCCTTCATCATGCAGCATAAGGCAGAAGGAGGCATCCGCCCCACGCCCCACACGGCCACGGAGCTGATGCAACTGCGCCAGCCCAAAGCGTTCTGCATGTTCTATCACCATAATTGTGGCGGAGGGTACATCCACGCCCACTTCAATTACGGTGGTGGCCACCAGCATGCGGGTTTCACCTTTGGCAAAGGCTTGCAGCACGTCCTCACGCACATTGGCATCCTGCTGCCCATGCGCCAGCCCGATTTTATCTCCAAACCGCTCAACCAAAGCCGCATGCCGGGCCTCGGCTGCAGCCAGATCCATGGCTTCGCTTTCAGAAACCAGCGGGCACACCCAAAAAATCTGTGCACCTTTGTCCAGCGCGCGGCCAATGCCTGCCAGCACATCTTCAAAGTTGCCAAGGCTGTGTAGAGATGTGCGCACAGGCTTACGGCCAGCCGGTTTGCCTTCCAGCCGGCTGATCTGCATTTCACCAAAGCGGGTAAGCAGCAACGTGCGGGGAATGGGGGTTGCCGTCATCACCAGCATATCAGCATCACGGCCTTTTTCCACCAATGCCAGACGTTGATCGACCCCAAAGCGATGTTGCTCATCAATTACGGCCAGCCCCAGATCAGCAAATTTTACGCCGTCCTGCACAAGCGCATGGGTGCCCACCACCAGCTTGGCGGTGCCATCGGCAATATCCTGCAAAGTTTGTTTGCGCGCCTTGCCTTTGACAGAGCTGGATAAAAACGCCACCGGCACGGGGGAAAGCCGGCGGAACGTAGCTGCGTGCTGGCGGGCCAGTATTTCAGTTGGGGCCATAAGGGCGGCTTGAGTGCCAGCTTCTACCGCACGCAGCATGGCCATAAGGGCCACAAGCGTTTTGCCTGCGCCTACATCGCCCTGCAAAAGGCGGCTCATGCAGTGCGGGGTGGCCATATCAGCTTCAATTTCACGCAGCACATGTTTTTGGCCGTAGGTCAGCTCATGCCCAAAGCTGGCGAGGGCCTGCTTTTGCAAGTGGCCATCACCATTCAGGCTACGGCCAGGCCGGGCGCGGGATGCCTGCTGGGCAATGCGCATGGCCAGTTGGTCTGCCAGCAGTTCATCGCATGCCAAACGTGCCTGCGCACGTGTGCGGTTTCCGTGCCACGCATCCCCCTGTGCGCTATCGGGAATGGTGTCTGGAAAGTGCATCCAGTTCAGGGCCGAGGCAAAATCCGGCCAGTTTTTTTGTTTAATAAGGGCCTTGTCATGCCATTCGGGCAGGTTGGGCGGCAAAAGGCGGAGGGCGGCTGCCATGGCCATGCGCACCTGCCCGGTAAACAGTCCAGCCGTAAGGGGCCAAACGGGGTCTAGCAGCGGAATGCGCTCTATCTGGTTTGCGGGCACCAGATAATCGGGGGATGTGATGGTCAGCTTATCGCCAAAGCGTTCTACCTTGCCGGAAAGGGCAATGCTTTCTCCCCTCACAACCTGTTTGGCCTGCCAGGGGGAAAAGAAGGCGACTTCCAGCACACCCGTGGCATCATCAATCATTACCCGCCACGGCTGGCGGGTGCGCGGTGCGGGGCTGCGAATATCCTGCACCACGCCTGTAACGGTTGCGATTGTATCGGGCCTGAGTTGCGCCAATGTGGGGCGCAGCCTGCGGTCTGTAATGCTTTCGGGCAGGCAGAACAGCAGGTCCATTACCCTGCGCCCGCCTGCAATGCGGCCCAACAGCTTGGCGCGTGCGGTGCTGACGCCAGGCAGGCTTTCAAGCGGGGCCAGTAAGGGGGCTAGGGCAGAATTGCCA
Organism: Acetobacter sp. AC2005; assembly: GCF_037901235.1. Classification (NCBI taxonomy): domain Bacteria; kingdom Pseudomonadati; phylum Pseudomonadota; class Alphaproteobacteria; order Acetobacterales; family Acetobacteraceae; genus Acetobacter; species Acetobacter sp. AC2005. The sequence continues at coordinate 125,333 of NZ_CP149625.1, read as the reverse complement.
TCTTGCCCAGGAACCGAAGAGGATGTGAAGGAAAGGGGACTGGACACAAGCGATACACAAGCCTCTGTTTGGCAGGCTGACAGACAGGTTTAGCAACGGTATAGGATACCAGCGCCATGCAAGACAATTTTACAGCTTCTTCTCCCTCATCTTCCTCCAGCGCATCTGGCGTGGCGGAAGATAATCTGGCTGCCCGCAGGCGGCGGCTGAAGTTCCGCGCCAACCATCGGGGCACGTTTGAAACAGATATTCTGATTGGCGGCTTTGTAGAAGCCAATGCAGATACCATGACGGCAGACGAACTGACGGACATGGAAAACATTCTGGAAATGCCAGATCCGGAGCTGACAGACTGGCTGTTTGGCCGCCTGCCATTGCCGGAAGAGAAAGCCACCCCCATGTTACGCCGTATGGTGGAAGATAGCCGTATCAGGCGCGGCGGTTAATAAAAACCCTTCAGGCTCCGGCACAGGTATGCTGGCAGCTTGCGGGGTTTGCGTATTTAAGAACAGGCGGATACCGGGATGACAGCACAGACAGGCGCACAAAAGCGGATAGCAACCGTATGGGGCGTGCCAGAAGGGTATGATGCCCTTTTGCTGGCGCGTCGTGCGCGGGATCATAAAGGCCCGGTGCTGCATATTGCGCACAATGATGCCGCCATGGCCCGCCTGAATGATATGCTGGCCTTTGTGGCGCCTGATGTGGATGTATTGCGCTTTCCCGCATGGGATTGCCTGCCGTATGACAGGGTTTCTCCCAACCCTGCCATTGTGGCCGAGCGTGTTTCCACCATTACGCGCCTGCTGGAACCCGCAAAAGGCCGCCCTCGGCTTGTGCTGGCTACGGTTAACGCCGTGGTGCAGCGTGTGGCCCCGCGCAAAACGTTTGAGGGGCAATCACTTTCCATTCGCACGGGGGAAAGTCTGGATCAGGGCTTTCTGATCGAGCTGCTGATTGCCAATGGTTACACCCGTACGGATACGGTGATGGAAGCCGGGGAATTTGCAACCCGCGGCGGTATTTTTGATCTGTACCCCGCTGGTGCAGGTGAACCCCTGCGGCTTGATCTGTTTGGGGATGAGGTTGAAAACATCCGCGCGTTTGATCCCGGTTCCCAACGCTCTACGGCCAAGCGCGATGGGCTGACACTTTGCCCCGTTTCTGAATTCTCGCTGGACAAGGAAAGCATTTCTCGCTTCCGTACCGGCTGGCGTGATGCCTTCGGCCCGGCTGCCACGTCTGATCCGCTTTATGAGCATATTTCAGATGGGCGCAGGCATCCGGGTATCGAACACTGGCTGCCCTTGTTCCATGACCACTTGGAAACGTTGTTTGATTACCTGCCTGATGTTGCTGTTTCGCTGGAACATCAGGCTGAAGATGTGCTGAAATCCCGGTTGGAAATGATAGAAGATCACTATCAGGCCCGCCGTCAGCCTGTGCGGGAAGGGGAAATACCCTACCGTCCGCTGCCTCCGCATCTGCTCTATCTGGATGAAAAAGGATGGGATGCCTGCCTCTCCCGCGTGCCTGTGGTGGCATTTAGCCCCTATGCACAGCCCGATGGTGCCGGAGGGGTGGATGTAGGTGGCCGCCCCGGTAAGATGTTCTCCAAAATTGTGCCCGGCGCCCAGCGTGAGCAGGTGTTTACGCTATTGGGGGATCAGGTAAAGGAATGGGCGCAGGTAAAGCGCCGCGCCTTTGTGGCTGCATGGACCAAAGGTTCGCGCGAGCGCATTGCTACATTGCTGCGTGAACACGGTGTACCCACCCAAACATATGAGACATGGGAACAGGCTCATAAAGCCAAGCCCGGCCCGGTGGGTTTGCTCACCCTTGGTCTGGAACGTGGCTTTGTAGCGGATGATCTGGCATTTGTTTCCGAACAGGATCTGCTGGGTGAACGTATTGGCCGTCCACCACGCCGCCGCCGCCGTGCAGATGAACTGATTGCCGAAGCCAGCGAACTTTCAGCCGGTGATCTGGTGGTGCATCAGGATTACGGAATAGGCCGTTATGATGGGCTGGAAACCGTAAGCGTAGGTGTGGCCCCGCATGATTGCCTGCGCCTGCTGTATGATGGCGGACAGAAACTTTACCTGCCGGTAGAAAATATTGAACTGTTGAGCCGCTTCGGGTCAGACCAGGCAGGGGTTGCGCTGGATAAGCTGGGCGGCACGGCATGGCAGAACCGTAAATCGCAAATGAAAAAGCGCATCCGCGATATGGCGGGTGAGCTTATTAGAACCGCAGCAATGCGTGCCCTAAAGGAAGCGCCAGAACTGGTTCCGCCGGAGGGGCAGTGGGATGAGTTCTGTGCCCGCTTCCCATTTGTGGAAACGGATGATCAGGCCCGCGCCATTGCCGATGTGCTGGAGGATATGTCCTCCGGCCGGCCAATGGATCGTCTGGTGTGTGGTGATGTGGGCTTTGGTAAAACTGAGGTAGCCTTACGCGCGGCCTTTGTGGCGGCTATGTCAGGCGGGCAGGTGGCTGTTGTGGTGCCTACTACGCTTCTGGCCCGGCAGCATTACCGCACCTTCGCCGCGCGGTTTGAGGGCTTTCCCATCAAGGTGGCGCAGCTTTCCCGTATGGTAACGGGTAAGGAGGCCACAGCAGTGCGCAAGGGCATTGCAGATGGTAGCGTAAACATTGTTATCGGCACGCACGCACTGCTGGCCAAAACGGTTCAGTTTGCCTCACTCGAATTGCTGATTATTGATGAAGAACAGCATTTTGGCGTGTCTCATAAGGAAAAGCTGAAAGCCCTGCGCGAAGATGTGCATGTGCTCACACTTTCCGCCACACCATTGCCCCGTACGCTCCAGCTCTCGCTTTCCGGCGTGCGTGAAATGAGCCTGATTGCCACCCCACCAACAGACAGGCTGGCGGTGCGCACCTTCATCATGCCGTTTGATAGCGTGGTGATAAGGGAAGCTATCCAGCGTGAACGCTTCCGTGGTGGGCAGATTTTCTGTGTGGCCCCGCGTATTGAGGATCTGGACAGGCTGGCTGAACGGCTGACCGCCATTGTGCCCGATGCCCGGCTGATACAGGCGCATGGTCGCCTTTCCGCCACCGAGCTGGAACGGGTGATGACCGAGTTTTCAGACGGCAAATACGATATTCTGCTCTCCACCAATATTGTGGAAAGCGGGCTGGATATGCCTGCGGTGAATACGCTTATTATCCATAGGGCAGATATGTTCGGCCTTGGGCAGCTTTATCAGCTGCGCGGGCGCGTGGGACGTGGCAAGCAGCGAGGCTACGCTTACCTGACATGGCCACAAACTCATGTGCTTTCAGCTTCCGCAGAAAAGAGGCTGGAAGTGATGCAAACGCTGGATACGCTGGGCGCTGGCTTTACGCTGGCCTCGCACGATCTGGATTTGCGTGGTGCGGGTAACCTGCTGGGCGATCAGCAATCCGGCCATGTGCGCGAAGTGGGGATCGAACTTTACCAGCAGATGCTGGAAGATGCCGTGGCCGACCTGCGCTCCGATAAGAACCGCCGTGCTGCAGAGGATCGGGACTGGACGCCTAACATTGTTATGGGCCTGCCGGTGTTGATCCCGGATGAGTATGTGACAGATCTGCCCGTAAGGCTTGGGTTATACCGCCGTATCAGTGCCCTGGCATCTGATGCGGAACTGGAAGCCATGGAAGCCGAGCTGATAGACCGCTTTGGCGCCCTGCCGCCGGAGGTTAAGAACCTTCTGGATATTGTGGAGCTTAAACGCCTGTGCCGTCAGGCCGGGGTAGAGCGTGTTGAGGCTGGCTCCAAGGGCATGGTGCTACAATTCCGCAATAATACCTTCCGCAACCCGGCCGGGTTGGTGCAGTGGATGGGTAAATGGAAGGACGGCACAGTGCGCCTCCGCCCAGACCACAAAATGGCGGTTGTGCGCGAACTCACCAACGTGCAGCGCATAGATCTGGCCCGGCGCGTACTGAAGGATCTGGCCGGTATGTGCGAGAAAGTGATGGAAATGGCCTGACAAGGCCCAGATGGCCGGAGGGGCTTAACAGCGATCCCTCCGGCCATTTTGTTTATTTTAGTGGGATGGGGAAGCCATTTACAGTCAGTACACCGCTTTCCCACTTGGTGTCCCACGTATTCTGCTCACCATGTTTGTGGCTTACCAAACGGGCCACAACCATGCCTGCGGCCAGCTTCATCTGCTTGGCGGTGCGGGCTTTATCAATCAGGGTTTCCAGATTGGTAATTTCCAGATGACCAGAGGCAGATGTGTTGTTCACATTGCCTGTAAGAGTTGCCACGCCATTGCCGTGTAGGGAGGCATCACCCTGGGTGGCATCAAAGCTGGAAATGGTAGCATGTACAGCCGGAGCACTGGCGCTGCGGCCCCCAATGGCGCTCATTAGGGCGGGCACTTCTGCCGCGGGGAGGGAGAACGTGGCATGAGCCGCTGTGGGCAGCAGATCCTGATTAGCAACGTTACGGAAACTTACCCCATCCATCCCCAATGATGCCGAGGCTGTGGCACTGCCACCCTGCATCTGATAGCGCGCAGTGTTGACAGTTACCTGTGCGGCACCATGCGTGAGCGTGGCGTTCTGCCATGTCAGATCATAGCTTTTGCCTGCCTGAAGGCCCGCCAGAACGCGCTTGCCCTGTGTGTTCAGCCAATCCGTGCACGCGGCATTGTGATGCCCTGTCATGGCGGACATCAGCAGCAGAGAGGCCGCATCTGCCAGATCATGCGTGGCTTCGGGCGTTTCTCCAGAACCATGCAGGGTAACGTGGCCTGTCTTAAAGGTGGTGCCCCCATCTGGGGTGCGTAACACCAGATTCTGGTAGGTGACACCTTGCGCCGTTTCCTGCCCAGAAGCGCGGGAAACCACCGCGCAGCCAGAAGGAGGGGCCGCAAAAGCCGGAGCCGCAGCAACTGTGGCATAAATGCTCACAGCACCGAGAACGGAGAGGGACAGGAAAGTATACTGTTTCATTTCAGTTAAAGGGTGCCGTAAGTAAAACATGCAGGCAACCAGAAAGAAGAACGAAAGGTCAGGCGCGTGCGGTTTTTGAAATTGGACCCCTTTTTAATGGGGCTGGTCAGCGCTGTGCTGCTGGCAACGTTCTTTCCCTGTCATGGGGCGGCTGTTCCAGTTTTTAGGTGGCTTTCCATTGGCCTGATTGCCCTGATGTTTTTTTTGCAGGGCGCAAGACTTTCGCGCAAGGCGGTGGTGGATGGCTTGGTGGCATGGAAGCTGCACCTGCTTATTCTGTGCTGCACCTTTGTGTTGTTTCCGCTGCTGGGGCTATTGGGCCACGCGCTTCTGCCTAATCTGATGCAGCCAGAAATCTGGATGGGCGTGCTGTTCTTATGCTGCCTGCCTTCCACCGTGCAGTCTTCCATTGCGTTTACCTCCATTGGTGGGGGCAATGTGCCTGCGGCGGTATGTGCGGCCACGGCTTCTAACGTTTTGGGCATTTTTATTACGCCAGTGTTGGTGGGGCTTATTCTCAGCAAGCATGGTGGTGCGGCTGGTAACCCGCTGGATATTGTTTACCAGCTTTTGCTGCCCTTTATTTTGGGGCAGGTGTTGCAGCCTTGGCTTGGCCCGTGGGCGCACCGTAATAAAAAGCTGCTTTCTTTTTCAGACCGCGGGTCTGTGCTGGTGGTGGTGTATGCGGCGTTTAGTGATGCCGTGATGCAAGGGCTGTGGCACAAGCTGCCTGTGGCAGAAATGGGTGTAATTGCGCTGGTAGATGCCGTGTTGCTGTTTGTGGTGCTGGGCATTACCATTTTTGCTGGCCGCGCCTTTGGCCTGCCCCTTAAAGATGAAATTGCCGTGGTGTTCTGTGGCTCCAAAAAAACGTTGGCATCTGGCGTGCCTATGGCCAACGTGCTGTTCCCGCCCGCATCGGTGGGGATGATTGTTCTGCCACTTATGATGTATCACCAGATCCAGCTTTTTGTATGCGCCGTTCTGGCCCGCCGTTTTGCCCGCATGACACAGCAGGCAGAACAGCATGAGCAAACGCCAGAGATACGACACGCATCCTGAATACGGATATTGGAGAAAACAGAAGTGGCCGGGTTAGATCCAGAAAACTGGGAAGAATTGCGCACGCTAGGCCACCGCATGTTGGATGACATGCTTGAGTCCATCAAAAACGTGGCAAAAGGCCCGGTATGGCAACCTATGCCGGATACGCTGCGGCAGAGCTTCAAACAGGCTCCTTTGCCCCAAGGCGCACAACCGCTTGATGGGCTGTATGACCGGTTTTCTCAGGCAGTGGCACCTTATGCTGTGGGCAATCGGCACCCGCGCTTTATGGGGTGGGTACATGGTGGTGGCACGGCACAGGGCATGTTGGCAGAAATGCTGGCCGCTGGCCTAAACGCCAATCTGGGTGGCCGTAACCATGCTCCGGTTGAAGTAGAGCGCATGGTTATCCGCTGGGCGGCGGAAATGTTCGGCTTTCCAGATACAGCAAGCGGTGTGCTGGTTACCGGTTCTTCCATGGCCAATTTTATTGCCATTCTGACAGCCAGCCGCGCAGTGCCCGATGGCACGGCTTTGCGTGAACAAGGCGTGGCAGGCCGCAAACTGGTAGGATACGCAGCACAAACGGCGCATGGTTGTGTGGCCCGTGCATTTGATATGGCCGGGCTGGGCATGAAGGCCCTGCGCCGCGTGCCGGTGGATGCTGCTTTCCGTATGGATATGCAGGCGCTGCGCCGCATGGTGGCGCAGGACAGGGCGGATGGATACGAGCCTTTTCTGGTTGTTGGCACAGCAGGCACCGTGGATACTGGCAGCGTAGATCCGCTGGATGAACTGGCAGATTACGCAAAGGCTGAAAAGCTCTGGTTCCATGTTGATGGGGCTTTTGGCGCGTTGGCGCAGTTGGCGCCAGATTACGCCCCATTGCTCAATGGGCTGGAGCGGGCCGATAGCCTTGCCTTTGATTTTCATAAATGGGCGCAAGTGCCTTACGATGCAGGCTGCGTGCTGGTGCGGGAACAGGGGCGGCAGGCGGCAACGTTTGCGCAGTCCTTAGCCTATCTCTCGCGCGAGGATCGTGGATTGGCTGCGGATGCTCCGTGGTTTTGTGATTTTGGGCCAGATCTTTCGCGCGGGTTTCGGGCGCTTAAGGTGTGGTTCACGCTGGCGGGGTTTGGCACCGAAGGGTTGGGTAATGTGGTGGCGCAATCCTGTACGGTGGCACAATATCTGGCATCTCGCGTGGTTGCCACGCCCGGCCTTACGCTACTGGCTCCCGTAACGCTGAATATTGTGTGTTTTCGGGTGGACATGCCCGATGTGGGTGATCTGGATATGCTGAATGCGGAACTGGTGAAGGACCTTCAGGAAAGTGGCATTGCGGCCCCGTCCACTACGCGCATTCATGGCAAGCTGGCTATTCGTGCGGCTATTGTAAACCACCGTACCACCAAGGAAGATGCAGACATTATGCTGGCTGGCTTGGCTGATATGGTTCAAGCCCGCTTGGGCCGCCCGCTGTCCTAAGTACAAGGTCAGCAGGCGGCGCTTTTGCCCTTAACGTGCGCGTTTGCGCGGGCGGCGTTTTTCTTCAAACAGAGCGGAGAGGGACTGGAGCATTGTGCCCCCCAGTTCCTCCGCATCTGTAATGGTAACGGCCTTTTGGTAATAGCGCGTCACGTCATGCCCGATACCAATGGCTGTTAATTCCACTGCGCTGCGGTTTTCGATCATATCAATTACAGCACGCAGGTGGTCTTCCAGATAAGAGGCCGGGTTGACGGAAAGTGTGCTGTCATCCACCGGGGCGCCATCTGAAATCACCATCAGAATCTTACGGGCTTCCTGCCGGTTTCTGATACGGTTCCATGCCCATAGCAGGGCTTCACCATCTATGTTTTCTTTCAGCAGGCCTTCACGCAGCATCAGGCCCAGATTGGTGCGGGCACGCCGCCACGGCATATCGGCTGATTTGTAAACAATGTGGCGCAAATCATTCAGGCGGCCCGGTTCTGGCGGCTTGCCGTTTTGCAGCCAGAGTTCCCGGCTTTGGCCGCCTTTCCATGCGCGGGTGGTAAAGCCCAGAATTTCCACCTTTACGCCGCAGCGCTCCAGCGTACGGGCCAGAATATCCCCGCAGGATGCCGCAACAGAAATGGGCCGCCCCCGCATGGAGCCGGAATTATCAATGAGCAGGGTGACAACCGTATCGCGGAATTCCGTATCCTTTTCCTGCTTATAGGAAAGGGAAAGCATGGGGTTGACCACAATGCGGGATAGGCGGCCCGCATCCAGAATACCTTCTTCCAGATCGAAAGACCAAGAACGCGTCTGCTGCGCCATCAAACGGCGCTGGAGCCGGTTGGCAAGCCGAGACACTACACCGTGCAAGGTGGCCAATTGCAGATCAAGCTGATGCCGCAGGCGGGAGAGTTCTTCAGGGTCACACAGTTCTTCTGCGCGAATTTCTTCATCAAACCGGGTGGTATAGGGATGGTAGCCTTTGGCTGTCAGGCCAGGTTTATTTTCCGGCCTGCTGCCCGGGCCAGAGGCTTCCCCCGTGCCTTCACCCATGCTGGCATCATGTTCTTCTTCTGCAAATTCAGTAGAAGATTCGCTGCTGCCAGCCATGAGTTGAGGTTGAGAGATTTCCTCTTCCTGCTCATCCTGCTGGGGAGATGTGTTTTCTTCCTGATCCGGGGGAGGTGGGTTTGAATCGTCCTGCGAATCTGCTGCTTCGGAAGATTCATTATCGGCATCCATATCTTCGGATGCCGTATCATCTTCTGTCAGGGCACAGGCAGCCATAAGCTGACGGCTGGCACGCGCATATGCGGCCTGATCCGTCTGGTGCTTGGCCATTTCATCCAGCGCACTCAGGGCTTCAGGGGAAAGGGTCTGCTTCCATTTTTCCAGAATGGCCTGAGCCGGTTCTGGCACGGGCTGGCCTGTCAGTTTCTCACGCGCCAGCAGTTCCAGCCCCACAACGGGGGAAAGCTGAGAGGCATCTTTCATCCGGTCCAGCCCGGATGCCCGGATATCCTGCTCAAGCCGGTGGCGCAGGTTGGCAGCCACGCCTTTCATGTGGCGTGCGCCAACAGATTCAATTCTGGCTTGTTCTAATGCGTCATACACATCGCGCGCCTGCATTTCAGCAGGCTGGCGGGCGGCGTGCAGGGCAAAGTCATGGTGCTTCAGGCGCAGGGCCTGCGCATCTGCCGCACCACGGATACGCTGCATTTCCTCCTCACTTAAATTGAGAGAAGGAGATTGTAGCCGGACTTTTTCCCCAAGGCTGATCGGGGCCAGAGGCATATTGCCGCTGTGGAAGGAAACATCTGCCTCTTTCTGCCCGCCAATGGCGCGTAAAGCGGCAGATGTTGCCTGCTTGAAAGTGTCCGCCCGTTTTTCCGCCTGTTCCCGAGAGAAAGGCGGTGTGTTGGGGGAGGATGGACCTTTGGTGCGCTCAGCCATGAAAAAATCCGATTCAGGCAGTGCGGCCGGGCAGCGGGCTGGTGTTGAAGCAGCGCTGATAATACTCCGCCACCATGCTGCGTTCGGCTTCATCACACTTGTTCAGGAAGGTTACGCGGAAGGCAAAGGCCACATCCTTAAATATGCGGTCATTCTCTGCCCAGGCGATAACCCCACGGGGTGACATAACGGTAGAAAGATCTCCCGCCATAAAGCCGGAGCGGGTAAGGGCTGCCAGCGCCACCATGTTATCAATTTTATCGCGCTCGGCCTTGTCATCTTCCGCAATGCCAAGGCGTGCGCACACAATGCCCACTTCCTGCTGATGCGGCAGATAGTTCAGGGAGGTTACGATATTCCACCGGTCCATCTGGGCCTGATTGATCTGCTGCGTGCCGTGATACAGCCCGGTTGTATCACCCAGTCCAACGGTGTTGGCCGTGGCAAACAGGCGGAAAAACGGGTTGGGGGAGATCACACGGTTCTGGTCCAGAAGGGTGAGTTTGCCTTCCACTTCCAGCACGCGCTGGATCACAAACATCACATCCGCACGGCCTGCATCGTATTCATCAAACACCAGTGCGCAGGGGCGTTGCAGGCACCACGGCAGCAGACCTTCCTGAAATTCGGTAATCTGCTGGCCGTCCTTCACCACAATGGCGTCCTTGCCAATCAGATCAATACGGGAAATGTGGCTATCCAGATTGATGCGGATGCACGGCCAGTTCAGGCGCGCGGCAATCTGTTCAATGTGGGAGGATTTGCCGGTGCCATGGAAACCCTGCACCATCACGCGGCGGTTGAAGGCAAAGCCTGCCAGAATGGCCAGCGTGGTGTCGTGGTCGAACAGATAAGCCTTATCCACTTCAGGCACATGTTCTGTGCGGATGGAAAAGGCAGGCACCTTCATGTCAGAATCAAGGCCGAACACATCACGCACGCTGACTTCCATATCTGGTACGGAAATGGCTGAAATGGGTGGGAGTTCGGAAGCGTTGGACTGGCTGGAAATATCCGTCATGGCTATATGTCTGCGCTCTTTGTCTGACAGGAAAGAAAAAAGGCAAAGCTACCGGAAATATATGATGCCCTGAATGCAGCATACATCATCACAGCGCTTTTTCGAGGCTTTCGGTTAGAAGATGGGTCTTCACAATCGTGAAGGCAACATTGATTTTTTTAAGCCGCTCTTCGGCATTCCGGTCTCCGTTATTGGTGTCCGGGTGGTGCTTGCGCGCCAGTGCCCGGTAACGGCTTTTGGCCTCTTCCATACTTACAGGCCAAGAAAGCCCCAGAATGGCCAAAGGTTCCCGCAACGCGGCAGGAGCCGATACACGTTCCTGATAAGCTTGCGCACGGGCGCGCTCTGCGCGGGAGCGGCGGTTCTGGCCCAGAATATCCAGCGGGTCCAGAATATCCTCTTCATTCGGTGTGGCGCGTTTTGCACCTTTGGCACTCTGGCCAAAGGCCCATGTAGGCCTGTCCCACCCGATATCTGCGCGTAGGTGCGCTTCAATCTGGCCGGGGCTCATGCCTTTGTAATAATCCCAACGCGCATTATATTCCCGAACATGGTTGAGGCAGAACCAGTAATACTGGTTCAGTGCATCGCGTGAGCGGGGCGCACGGTAACCGGCCGGTTCCTGACAGCTAGGCATGTCACAGCAACGTGCTGGCGCGTCAGGATCAGGATCGAACGCGCGGGGGCGGGTGTTCCTACGTTTAATCATTTAGCGTTATGTGCGGTGCAAAAGCATCTGTAGCAAGGGGTAAACAGGGATATGACCAGTCTTTCAGATTCTTCGGCTCTTTCCAAGGCAGAAGGTGTACGTATGCAGCGGGTTCGTAATGTTCTGGAAAAAACATTCAACCCCATTGTGTTGGAAATTGAGGATGAAAGCCACCGCCACGCCCACCATAAAGCCATGGTGCGTGGGCCAGAAGCCGGCGCCACGGAAACACATTTTCGGGTGCTTGTGGTTTCCGCAGCTTTTGAAGGTGTGAACCGTGTGAACCGCTCCCGCATGGTGCATGAGGCACTGGCCCCTGAATTTTCCAGTGGTTTGCATGCTCTGGCCCTTACCCTGCGCACACCGCAGGAAGCCGAGAAGGTGGCATAATGCGCAAAGGCCTGAAATTAAACCGTCGTACATTTGCCGTGCTGGCACCATTGGCGTTGGCTGCCTGTGCGGGGCAGACTATGCAGGGCACATCCGGCGCAAAAAATGCCGATGTTGCCCGTGTGGAAAGTTATTTTCGCACTGTGGATTTGGAGAACGCACCGTTTCTTCAAACATGGCCGAATGGCAGCCGGGGTGGTGGGTTAATTACCTACAAGCCCGGATCATTGTACATGCACTATACGGCACCGCATGAAATGGAGCTTCGGGCTTCTGGCCATCATGCCGTGTTTACAGATGCCCAGCAGGGTTCCCAAACCCGTATTGGTCTGGCGCATAACCCGCTGGGTTTGCTGTTGGATAACCCTGTTGTGCTGTCTGGCGCCGTTACTGTTACCAACGTGCAAAAGCAACCCGGCGTGTTGCAGCTTTCGCTCACACGCACGGATAATCCATCACAGGGGTTGGTCACGCTGGTTTTTCATGATGTGGCAAACAGGCTTGCGCTTTCTTCCATCCAGATTGTGGATGAACGCAGGCACGTTATCACCATCAGTCTGGACCCTGTGTAACGGCCACTTCCTGTAAAGGAGAAGGCACGCTGCCAAATGTGTTGGCCCAGGATTGGGCCAGTGCCTGATCCAGTTCCTGCAGGGTGGTGGAAAGCCCCAGCTTGCGAAAGCTGGTAACGCCGTATTCCCTAATTCCGCAGGGTACAATGCCTTCAAAATCCGCCATGTTGGGGTCTAGGTTGATGGCAACACCGTGCCAGCTCACCCAGCGGGAAACACGCACCCCAATGGCGGCAATTTTTTCCTCTTTACCGGTTTTGGGGTCTGCTACCCATACCCCCACACGGCCTTCGCGCACTTCACCATGAATGCCAAAATGGGCCAAAGCACCAATCACCCACGATTCTAAAGCATGTACATAAGCCCGCAGGTCTCTTCCCGGTACGGGGCCGTGGGCGCGTTGCAGGTCTAGCATCACGTAAGCGGTTCTTTGTCCCGGGCCATGATATGTCCACTGCCCACCGCGGCCTGCGTGATAGGTGGGGTAATGTGCTGGGTTAAAAAGATCTTCTGCCTTGGCGGATGTGCCTGAAGTATAAAGGGGTGGATGCTCCAGTAACCACACCCGTTCTGTAGCTTCATCTGCACGAATGCAGCGGGCCATGCTTTCCATGCGACTGAGTGCTTGAGGGTACGGAACCAGTTTTTTGCTGATTTCCCATAAAATTTGTTCTTTTGTCATTGCCGCACGTTCCTGCTTCGGCTATAGGGCTGTTCACCAACGGTATCGCTCTTCTGGTACCGATTGTCACGTGCGGCCGTGGCGGAATGGTAGACGCGCAAGCTTGAGGTGCTTGTGGGGGAATACCCCGTGGAAGTTCGAGTCTTCTCGGCCGCACCATATTTCTTCAAAAACAAAATAAAATCAGAGCAGTAAACAGCAGCAGAAGCTTCTGCCTGTTGGGCGCATATCTGTTCTGCTAGAGTATAATTCTGCATTTTTGTGCATGAATTGTCATATTCACGCCTCTCTTTTCCGGTTTTTAGAATAGGCGCATGGTTTTAGATGTGTAAAATAAAAGCCATGTAGAGTGTGGCCTAAAACACGCACACGCGTTTTTGCGCGTTGGGCGGGTTTTGTTGCATTCTTGATGAGCCGTGTTGTGGGCAGGGTGCTCTCTGCGGACAAGGTGGTTCTGATGGTTGAGGTTTAACCCGTTTTTTAAGGTGTTGTATTCGTGTCCAAACCCAAGCCTTTACGTAAAGCAGTCCTGCCTGTTGCGGGATTGGGAACGCGCTTTCTGCCCGCAACCAAGGCCATGCCAAAAGAAATGCTGCCTGTTGTTGACAGGCCGCTGATTCAGTATGCGATTGATGAAGCGCGTGAAGCCGGGATTGAAGAGTTCTGCCTGATTACAGGCCGCGGTAAGGACTCCCTTATTGATTACTTTGATATTGCTTATGAGCTGGAAGACACGCTCAGAGAGCGTCACAAGCTTGATTGCCTGAAAGCACTGGAACCCAGCTCTATTGAAGCAGGTTCTCTTATTGCTGTGCGTCAGCAGGAACCGCTGGGCCTTGGGCACGCCATCTGGTGCGCGCGCTCCTTTATTGGGGATGATCCGTTCGCTATCCTGCTGCCCGATGATATTGTGCAAGCCGCACCCGGCAAGGGCTGCCTGAAGCAGCTGGCCGATGCCTATAATGAAACAGGCGGCAGCGTTGTGGCGGTGACAGAAGTGCCACGTGAACAGACAAACCGTTACGGTATTCTGGATACAGGCAAGGATGATGGCCGCCTTGTTGAAGTGAAGGGCCTGGTTGAAAAGCCAAAGCCGGAAGATGCGCCTTCCAACCTGTCCATCATTGGCCGTTATGTGTTGACACCAGAAGTTATGCCGTATCTTTCCAAGCTGGAAAAAGGTGCAGGTGGTGAAGTGCAGCTTACAGATGCCATGGCAAAAACCATTGGTCAGGTGCCTTTTCACGGCTTGCGTTATGAAGGCACCCGCTATGATTGCGGCAACAAGCTTGGCTTCCTTGAAGCACAGGTGGCCTTTGCTCTGGAACGGCCTGATCTTGCTGATGGCGTGAAGGAATTTCTGAAAAAATACACAGATAAAATCTGATGTCTTTTGCGCATAGGTTTGAATCTACCAGCCTGCGCGAATACGATATTCGCGGCATTGTTGGTAAAACCCTTTCAACCGATGATGCGTTTGCCATAGGCCGCACCTTTGGTAGCCTTGTGCGCCGCAATGGCGGTAAAACGCTGGTTGTGGGCTATGATGGCCGCCTGTCTTCTCCTGCATTGGAGAAGGCATTGGTGCAAGGTGCCGTAGCGTGCGGGCTAAATGTAGTGCGTGTGGGGCGTGGCCCCACACCTCTGCTATATTATGGGTCTGTTATTCTTAAGGCTGATGGCGCCGTTATGGTGACAGGCAGCCATAATCCGCCAGATCACAACGGCTTTAAAATCACCTTGGCTGGCAAGCCTTTCTTCGGGGCCCAGATTCGGGAGCTGGGGGATCTATCTGCCAAGGGCGATGTGGTGCCAGAAGAAAAAGGCGCCGTGCGCGATGTGGATATTCGTGAAGACTATGTAGCACGCCTTGTAAGGGATTACGTTGGCGGACAGCGCAAGCTGAAAGTTGTCTGGGACAACGGCAACAGCTCCGCCGGTGAAGTTCTGGAAATGTTGGTAAAAAAGCTGCCGGGCGAGCACATTGTGCTGAACGCCAAAATTGACGGCACTTTTCCCGTGCATCATCCAGACCCAACGGTTGCTAAAAATCTGGAACAGCTTATCGCCTCTGTGCGTGAGCATCAGGCTGATTTGGGTATTGCATTTGATGGTGATGCAGACCGCATTGGCGTGGTGGATAATACAGGCGGCATTCTGTGGGGTGATCAGCTTCTTATTCTGCTGGCGCGCGATGTGTTAAAATCCCATTCCGGGGCCACCATTATTGCGGATGCCAAGGCCAGTCAGGTGCTGTTTGATGAAGTGGCAAAAGCCGGTGGCAAGCCATTGATGTGGCGTACAGGCCATTCGCTTATCAAATCCAAAATGGCGGAAACGGGTTCACCTCTGGCCGGTGAAATGTCGGGCCATATCTTCTTTGCAGATAAATGGTACGGCTTTGATGATGCCCTGTACGCCGGTGTGCGCGTGCTGGATATTGTTGCCCGGATGGATGCACCGCTTTCTGCTTTTCGTGAAGCATTGCCCAAAACCGTATCCACCCCGGAATTACGTTTTGAGTGTGATGACCACCGCAAGTTCAAAGTGATTGAGGAAGTTGCCGCACGCCTGCGTAAGGAAGGTGCTGATGTTTCCGAAATTGATGGTGTGCGTGTGAATACGCCAGATGGCTGGTGGCTGCTGCGGGCTTCTAACACGCAGGCCGTTCTGGTTGCGCGTGCAGAAGGTCCGACAGAAGCGTGTCTGGAACGCTTAAAGGAAGCTTTGGCGAAGCAGCTTGAACTTTCTGGTCTGCCGCGTCCTGATTTTTCAGGTAACAGCTCTGGCCACTAAGTTTTTAGGTTGGGCTTATAGGTAAAGCGGACGGCTCTTCGGGGCTGTCCGCTTTGCTATCACAAGCAATGTGTTTTTCCGTTACCAACCTTCAAACTGTCGTTTTATGTGGGGTTGGTTTCTGATATAGAGAACCAATGTTGTCCTCTTTAACGGACCCTGCCGGGCGGCGGATTTCTTACCTGCGTGTATCGGTAACAGACCGGTGCGACATGCGGTGCACATACTGCATGGCCGAACGCATGACCTTTCTGCCGCGCTCAGATGTTCTGGATTATGATGAACTGCTGCGCCTATGCCGTGTGTTTGTGCAGCACGGTGTGCGCCGCCTGCGTATAACAGGCGGAGAGCCTTTGGTGCGCCGTGATATTGGCCCGTTTTTTCAGGAACTGGGCTCATGGCTCAAACATTCCGATAATCGCGGCCAGTTGGAAGAACTCACTCTCACAACCAATGGCAGCCATTTGGCCCAGTATGCGCAAACCTTGTTTGATGCCGGTGTGCGCCGTGTGAATGTCAGCCTGGATACGTTGGATGAGGCACGTTTTGCCAAAATAACGCGCAGGGGCAAGCTGGCTGCCACGCTGGAAGGCATACGTGCCGCGCGGGATGTCGGGTTGGCACTGCGTATCAACACCGTTGCCATGGCCGGTGTGAATGATGATGAATTTGATACGCTGCTGGCATGGTGCGGAGAAATAGGCGCAGATTTGTGCCTGATTGAAACCATGCCAATGGGAGATACGGGGGAAGATCGCACATCCCGCTATCTGCCATTGCTAGATGTAAAGGCTGATTTATCCAAACGCTGGACACTTACGCCCATTCCAGATGTTACTGGTGGCCCAGCCCGATA
Source organism: Acetobacter sp. AC2005 (assembly GCF_037901235.1). NCBI lineage: Bacteria > Pseudomonadati > Pseudomonadota > Alphaproteobacteria > Acetobacterales > Acetobacteraceae > Acetobacter > Acetobacter sp. AC2005. The sequence continues at coordinate 108,854 of NZ_CP149625.1, read as the reverse complement.
TTTGCGCGTAGGAGAAACCGGCAGAAGGCTGGGGCTGATTACCCCTATGAGCCATAATTTCTGCGCAACGTGTAATCGGGTGCGGTTATCTTGCACAGGGCGGCTTTATACCTGCTTGGGGCAGGAAGATGGGGCCGATTTGCGCAGTCTGATACGGGCTGGCGCAGATGATGCCGCATTGGAAAGAGCTATTCAGGATGCCATTGCCCGCAAACCCAAAGGGCATGATTTTCTGCTGGGCGCATCAGAAGCCGATGTTTCCGGCCCACAGCGGCATATGAGCGTTACGGGCGGTTAAAAAAGCCATTTGCTTATTGTTTGGTTAAAGGGCGTGGCTGCTGTTGCAGCACATCGTGTAGTGAGTGCGTAAATTGCCCCGGTGTAAGCGGTTGCGGCTGATTGCCAGAGGGAGACCACGCAGCAAGTATTGCCATATGTAATGGCATGCAGAAACTTCCTGCCTTTTCATCCTCCAGTTCATGCGCAGCCGCAGGAAACAGCAGGCGAGGAGGTATGGCACGAGAGCGTAAGGCAAGAGCGTTCGTTTCTCCCGCAGCGCGTAAATCTGCCATCAATGCCCGTAAGGAGCGGTAACGTAGCTCCAATGTTTCCGTATCGACCACAGGCAGCGCAAACCCGGCACGCTGAAGCAGGGAAACGCAGCTTTGCTGTGTGGGCAGCGGTGATACGCGGGGGGAAACACCATCGCTTAAAGCCAGTTCGGCCATTTCCAAGGCCTGTCGCAATGGTCTCAGCGTGGGTAAAATGGGAATGCTGGCCAAAAAAAGCCCATCAGGACGCAGGATAGAGCGGATTTGGTGGAACAGGCCTGGAAGATCATTCACCCAATGCAGGGAAAGGCTGGCAACCACCAGGTCAAAACTGCCGTGGGCAAAGGGCAGGCGCTCTTCATCTGCACATATGCTTGGGGTTGAGGCGCAACGGGCCTGTGCTTCAGAAAGGTCACACGCAATGGTTGGAATATTTCTATTTTTCAGCCCTTGGCAGATAATGCCCCGCCCACCAATATCCAGCGCGCTAGAAAATGAACGCATGACATCATCCAGCCGATCTAACAAAATATCCGCTGCGGCTTCCAGTATAGGGGCAGTGGTGCGCTGGGTGCGGGCAGCACGCTCACGGTGCAGTCTTACAGCTTTGCGATCAAAAATTACGGGCACATCCATTTTGCAACATGTGCGTGCTTCCCTGTGGTTTGCCAAGAACAGAGGCCGGGAAATTTTGCGTGAACCCCAGAAATGCAGGTGAAGATACGCAAGCTGGGCACAGCTTTGATGGATATTTTGTATCCTCCAAGTTGCGTGTTGTGTGGGGCAGATGTGGCCCAGCATGGGCTGACCTGCGCATCCTGCTTTGGTCGCTTACAGCCTATCAGCCGTCCATTTTGCAATGCTTGTGCAACGCCTCAGCCCTCGCAGGAAAGTTTGGGGCAGACGGGTTTGTGCGCTGCGTGTGAGCAACACCATCCTGCATGGCAACAGGCGCGGGCAGCTTTTGTTTATACAACAGCCGCCAGAGATCTGATTTTACAGCTTAAATATGCAGATAGAACAGAAAATGCCCGGTTTCTGGCGCAACGTATGGCCCAGATTGGGCAGGATATTCTGCCCCCAGATGTGTTGTTAATTCCTGTGCCAGTGCATAGGTGGCGCTTGCTGAGGCGCCGTTATAATCAGGCGGCGTTGTTGGCGGCTGAAGTGGCGCGCATAAAGCATTTACAGGTTGCGCCAGATGCCCTTATGCGTACGCGCGCAACAACAAAATTAGCTGGATTTTCTCGCAAGGAACGGCAGCAGGAAATGCAAAGCGCCATTACATTCAGGCCCAAATGGCAGCAAAAATTGCAGGGCCGTTCTGTTGTATTGGTGGATGATATGCTCACAACGGGTGCCACTGCTACGGCCTGCGTACAGGCGTTAAAGCAAGCGGGGGTATGTCATGTTAGCCTTTTGGTTGCGGGGCTGGTGCCTGCGCGGCCAGAAGTTGATATAAACCTGCCAGAATAGATGCACGGTATCAGAACCGGGCTTTCAAACATGCACAAGGAATACGCTTATGCCTGAAATCGAAATTTACACACAACGTGGATGCCCTTTTTGCGTGCGTGCTGTTGCGCTGCTGGAAAGCAAAAAGGTGCCGTTTAAGGAAATTAACGCACCCCGCGGCACGCAGGAACGCGAAGATGCCATCCGCCGTTCTGGTGGCAGCACAACAGTGCCTCAGGTTTTTGTAGGAGATAAGTGCTTGGGTGGATGTGATGATCTGATGTCACTAGAGCGGCAAGGCAAGCTGGATGCCGCTTTGGGCTTGGGCGAAAACTGAAGGCGGGAGGTAAAAGCGGATGATCTGTTATCAGCTCTGTTGCGCAAACGGACATACGTTTGAAGGCTGGTACCGGGATAGCGCCGCTTTTGCACGCTTAAAGCAGGAAAATTTGCTCAGCTGCGCCATCTGTGGCTCGTCCAAAGTGGAACAGGCCCTTATGGCGCCCGCTATTGTAAAGGGGCGCTCGCGCCCGAAAAAAGTGGAATCTTCGCAGTCTGAAGCAACGCCTCAGCAACAACCGGCAGCACCTGCCGCAACGCAACAGCCAGAACCTGTAACGCCAGATAATCTGATGAACGCTTTGCGCCAGATCAGAGCCGTGGTGGAAGAAAACTGCGAAAACGTAGGTTCCAATTTTGCGGATGAGGCCCTGCGTATTCATCATGGAGAAGCGCCAGAGCGCGGCATCTATGGGGATATGACGGCATCAGAGCGCGAAATGCTGGAAGATGAAGGGGTTGATGTGCTGCCGCTTCCGTGGGTACGCAAGACCGACAGCTGATTTTTCGGGGTTGTCGGAACAGTGCCAGGGGTGGCAGGCAGTGCTTACGGTGCCCAAATTAACAGGGCAGGCCAGCCAGTTATGTAAAAAAGTGTATGTTGGAAACAGGGCTGGGCGAAGGAGAAAGAGAGCATGAAAAACTTCATGACGCGCGGCGTTCAAACTGGAATTAAGGCTTTTTTTCTTTCGTCTGTATTAGGCATATCTGCGGCGCTGCTTCCTGCACTTTCTCAGCCTGCCAAGGCGGATTCTGCTGCCATGGGTGGGGAAGATAGCCTGATGGGCTATTGGCTGAGCCAAGATCATGACGGCGTTTTTAAAATTGAAAAATGCGGGGAAACCGTTTGTGGCCGGCTGATCGGGTTGCGTTACGATGGTACGGATGTGCCTAAGGGGCATGACGGAAAAACCGAGTGCAACCTGTTGATGCTAACGGATTTTCGCCCCCTAAAAGATGAAAAGAACAAGTGGGAGGGGAATATTCTGGACCCCGATAGCGGCCATAAGTATGACGCGCGCATCTGGTCTCCCCAATCTGGTGTTCTAAAGCTGCGCGGCTATCTGGGCCTGCCCATTTTTGGTGAAACCCAGACATGGACACGTTATTCCGGCCCGCCTATGGGGTCTGTCTGCAAGATGCCCTGAGCATACGCGAACCAAGGAGAAAAACAGGATTATGAGCGGCTCGTTTTCGCGTCGTGCTTTCGGGCTGGGTAGTCTGGCGTGTGGTTTTTTAGGAAGCGCCTATGCACGGGCAGACGATAATACGCCTGCGCCTGATAAGCAGGATGCCACAACGCCACCGCAGCCAGAGCGTATTTTATGTTATGTAGGCGGTTATACGCAGCACGGGCCACCGGGCGGCAATGGAGATGGTATTACGGTTTTTGAAATGGACCGTAAAACAGGCTCTCTCAACCATCTGAATACATTTACAGATGTTGCCAGCCCGTCGTTCATTGCGTTTTCTCCAGATAAGCGTTTTCTTTACGCCGTTAATGAAATCAATGATTTTGAAGGAAAAAATACCGGGGCAGTCACGGCGTTTTCGGTAGATCATGGTACGGGCGCGTTAACAAAGCTGAATACCGTTTCTTCCGGTGGGGCAGATCCGGCGCATCTGAGCGTCCATCCCTCATGCAAATACGTTATGGTTGCCAACTATACGGGGGGCAACTTTGCGCTGCTGCGTGTGCAGAAAGATGGTTCCTTAGGGGCAATGACAACCCTGATCCATAATACTGGCCCACGCATGCCTGATAGGGCATCGGATAATCCGCCGGGCAATTTTGCCATAAGCGATCATTCAGGCTCTCACCCGCATATGATCCACACAGATCCTTCTGGTCGCTTTGTGGCGGTGGCAGATGCTGGTCTGGACAGAATGTATGTATATGGCATCAATTTGGATGCGGGGCGTCTGTTCCCGGCCAAAAAGCCATTTACCACCATGACAGCCGGTTCAGCCCCGCGGCATTTTCAGTTTTCTGCAGATGGTTTGCGCCTGTACATTCTGTGCGAGCAGGATTCCAAGGTGGTGGTAGCGAACTTTGATGCCAAAACAGGGGATATCGCCCCGCAACAGGCTGTAAGCAGCCTGACGGCTCATTTCCGAGGCAGTACGTTGGCTGCGGGCATTCTGTTCTCACCCGATGAGCATTTCCTTTATGTCTCCAACCGCCTGGGCGATTCCCTTGCGGTGTTTCAGGTGGCCAAAGATGGTGGTCTGACATTGGTGGACGAAATCTGGACTCATGCCGATTACGGGCGTGCGCTCAAATTTGATCCATCTGGTAGCTATCTGTTCGTAGCCAATCAGCGGAGTGATTCCATCACATCTTTCCGGGTAGATAAAACCACAGGCAAGATTGGCTTTACGTGGGATTTTACCCCTATTGGAAGCCCAACCTGCTTTGAGTTTCTGACACTTCCTGCTTAACTTTGTGCGTAAGAAAGTGTCAGAAACATGCTGATAATAAACTAAATTATATATCAGTCTTTTTTGAAGGCTGCGATGTAGTTAATGCCCAAGTCCCGCGTTTCTTTCCAGCTACCAATGCCGGGTGCCATGCCAGAAATGGCGACCATCCGCAGGCCAGCGGCGCGGGCATAGCGGCCCAGTTCGGAAGGCTGGATAAACTTACGCCATTCATGCGTGCCCACAGGCAACAGGCGCAGCAGATATTCCGCCCCAATCTTGCCCACAGCCAAAGAGCGCAGGGTGCGGTTCATGGTAGAAACAATAACCGTGCCATTGGCATCTACAAGCTGAGCCAGCATGATCATAAATGCTTCAGGATCAGTGACATGCTCTATAATTTCTAAAGCCATAACGGCATCAAACTTGGCATGTTCGGCCACCAGTTCTTCTGCGCTGCCCTGACGATAGTGCAGCGTGCCAGAACCGGCAGGAAGCGGGTTGGCTTCCAGATGCGCCTGCGCGGCGGCAATGCCATTGGCCGATGCATCCAGCCCCAATACGTCATACCCGGCTTTTGCAAGAGCCTCACTGGCCAGCCCGGCGCCGCAGCCAATATCCAGCACATGCGGCTTGCGTGATTTGCGGCCACGCAGGGGCAGGTGGCGGCTGGCCCATTCAATCCGCAGGCCGTTCATGGCATGTAGGGGGCGCATGGGGCCTGTTGGATCCCACCACTTGTCTGCCAGAGCGCTAAAGCGGGCAATTTCCTCGGAAGAAACAGAGGAAGGCGCTTCCTCTCGGGTGGCGTGCATACAACAAATTCCTTTCCTGCTGGTCTCCCCGCTGGACGAAAGGGGGCCGGGAGAGGTATGTGACGCGGCTTGTGAAGCAGCGCAACCGTTCCCATGCGTCTTTTCCGCTATGCAGGTGGCGGGAAGGGCTGGTGCAATGCGTTTTACGGCCTGTTTGGTGGAGAATAAAGCTATGTCCGGTTCCGCACCCCGGATTGTCATGAAATTCGGCGGGACATCCGTGGGGGATCTTGACCGAATCAGAGCCGTGGCCGAACGCGTCAAAAAACAGAAAGACGCAGGCTGCGATGTGCTGGTGGTTGTTTCAGCCATGGCAGGGGAAACCAACCGTCTGGTTGGGTTCTGTCAGTCTCTTTCTCCTTTGTATGATGCGCGCGAATACGATGCCGTTGTGGCAACGGGTGAGCAGGTTACCAGCGGTTTGCTGGCCATTGCCCTGCAAAAACTTGGCGTGCCCTCTCGCTCCTTTGCCGGATGGCAGGTCCCCATTCTTACGGATTCCCTGCACGGCAAGGCCAGCCTCGATTCGATAGATGGCGCACGCCTGCTGGGCAGCATGGCCGAAGGCATGGTGCCTGTTGTGGCCGGTTTTCAGGGTGTGGGGCCAGATGGCCGCGTAACCACGCTGGGGCGTGGTGGCTCGGATACATCTGCCGTGGCGCTTGCTGCCGCCATTAAGGCGGATCGGTGCGATATCTACACAGATGTGGATGGTATTTACACCACAGACCCCAGAATCGTGCCCAAGGCGCGCAAGCTGGACAAAATTACGTATGAAGAAATGCTGGAGCTGGCATCTGTTGGCGCCAAGGTGCTGCAAACACGCAGCGTAGGCCTTGCCATGCGTGAGCGCGTGCGTGTGCAGGTGCTTTCCAGCTTTGAAGATGGCCCCGCAGTGATGGAAGGTCACCTTCCTGGCTCTATGGTGGTGGATGAGGACGAAATCGTGGAAAAGAAACTGGTCACCGGCATTGCCTACTCCCGTGATGAAGCCAAGCTGTCGGTTCGGCGCATTCCTGACCGTCCGGGCATTGCGGCGGCAATTTTTGGCCCGCTGAGCGAAGCCAACGTGAATGTGGACATGATTGTGCAGAGCACGGGTGCCGATGGCACCACGAACATGACCTTCACCACCAGCAAGACCGATCTGCCGCGTGCTATCAGCATTCTGGAAAGCGTGCGTGGCGCTGTGCAGTATGAAGAACTGCAAACAGACCCGGATATCGTGAAGGTGAGCGTAGTTGGCAGCGGCATGCGTTCTCACGCAGGTGTGGCCAGCACCATGTTCCGCACGTTGTCTGAACGCTCCATCAACATTCAGGCTATCTCCACCAGCGAAATCAAGGTTTCCGTGCTGGTGGCAGCAGAATATGCCGAACTGGCAGTGCGTGCGCTGCACACGGCCTATGGTCTTGATGATGTCTGATATTGCAAGCAGCCTGAACCCCGCGCCAACATCAGAAGAATGGCAACGCGCCCGCTCACGGCTGGATAAGCTGTGGCAGCGTGGAACGGATTTTCTGGGCACGCCTTACGCCATTCTGGCCGGGGCGATGTCTTGGGTGAGTGAACGCCACCTTGTATCCGCCATTTCCAACGCAGGCGGGTTTGGCGTGATTGCCTGTGGCGCGATGGAACCAGCCCGTCTGGCTGAGGAAATTGCCGCCACCCGTGCGCTGACAGACCGGCCTTTTGGTGTGAACCTGATTACCATGCACCCCAAGCTGGATGAGCTGGTGCAGGTGTGTCTGGATGCCAAGGTGGGCCATATTGTGCTGGCAGGTGGTATTCCGCCCAGCTCAGCCATTAAGGCTGCCAAGGATGGTGGTGCCAAGGTTATTGGTTTTGCCCCTGCATTGGTGTTGGCCAAGCGGCTGATCAAGATGGGCGTGGATGCGCTGGTGATTGAAGGCGCAGAAGCAGGCGGCCATATCGGCCCCGTTTCCCTGACTGTGCTGGCGCAGGAAATTCTGCCGCATATTCAGAACGTGCCGGTTTTTGTGGCTGGCGGCCTTGGCCGGGGTGATGCGCTGGTTTCCTATCTGGAGCAGGGCGCTGCTGGTGGTCAGTTCGGCACACGTTTTGCCGCGGCAGAGGAAAGCATTGCCCACGAAAACTTTAAAAAAGCTTTTGTGCGGGCCAATGCGCGAGATGCCACAACCTCGGTGCAGCTTGATGAGCGCTTTCCGGTTATTCCGGTGCGGGCCATCAGCAATGAGGGCGGGCGCAAATTTGTGGCGCATCAGGCTGATGTTATCCGCCGCTTTCAGGCCGGTGATCTCACGCGGGAAGATGCTCAGCTGGAAATCGAACATTTCTGGGCTGGCGCTTTGCGGCGTGCGGTTATTGAAGGGGATGTGGAAGAAGGCTCTGTTATGGCCGGGCAATCTGTTGGCATGGTAAAATCCGTGCAGCCAGTGGCCCAGATTATTGCTGACCTGATAGATCAGGCCGTGATAGCGCTGATCCGTCAACAACGCCGCATGGATGCTGATGGCTGAAAACGCCCCAAGTTCTGAACAGGAGCAGCCGGCTGCTCTGCCTCCGCTCCCCGATGTTGGTACATACGGGGTAGGGGGCGCGCTGCGCAAACGCCGCGAACAGCTTGGCTGGTCCTTGGAGGATGTTGCCGCGTATCTGCGCATCCGTGATGCGTATCTGGATGCGCTGGAAACCGGAAAAGCGGATGTGCTTCCGGCGGAAGTGTACACGCTTGGGTTTTTGCGGGCCTATGCGCAGGCTTTGGGGTTTGATCCAACCCCCATGGTGGAGCGTTACAGGCTGGAAACGCGCAACGCCATTCGGCAGCCAGAACTTGTGTTTCCAGATCCACCGCCGGATCGGCGTATTCCACCGGCTGTGTCCATCTCTCTTGGGCTTGCGGTTATTCTGGCCAGCTATGTGGGCTGGTATTATTTTACGGGGCACACGCCCCCTGCGCCTGAGCGCGTGCCGCCTGTGGCAAGCCTTCTGCCCGGTGAGCAGACGCATAATGCGCCTTCTCCGCAAGTGGCTTCCATTTTGCCCGATAAAAGTGCTGTTCCGGCACCTTTGCCGCCATCTCCGCAGCCTAAGCTACCCAGTGCTGAACAGGCATTGAATGCGCAAGGTGCGACAAGTGTTTCGCCTGAAAGTGGCGTAGCGCCCGACACACACCAGCCGGGTGAGGATGTTGGCACGCCAGTTGCGCAAGCTCCCCAGCAACCCAATGTGCAAACGCCACCTCCGGCAACGCCAGAAGTTCCTTCTACTGCCGTTGCAGATAATCAGATCGTGCTGAAGGCCTTGGCCGCCAGTTGGGTGCAGGTAAAGGATGCCAACGGCAAGGTTGTGTATGACCACATTCTGCAACCCGATGAGGAATGGAATGTGCCGGTTGAGGGTGGGCCTTATAGCCTTACCGTAGGCAATGCCGGTGGTGTGGTTTTGCGTATGGGAGAACTGGTTACAGCGCCTTTGGGGCGCAATGGTGCCGTACGCCGCAAAATGGTGCTCACGCCACAAGGTGTGCGTGATGGTACATTGGCCGCACCTGCTGCGCAAAATAATGTTGTCATACTGCCTGCGCATGCAGATGTTGCAGCCCCTGTGCCCAATGCGGTATTAGGAACAACAACAGATGCGCAGACAGATCTGGCAGCCTCGGAACAGGCGCTTAAGCCCAAGGAAACTGCACCCCGGCCACGCCGCCGGGCCGCACCCGTGCAAGCCGAACCAAGCGCTGATGATTTGAATGCGCGCCAGCTTCAGGGCATGGGTTCGCACTAGAATGGCACCCTCGCGCGTATTATGTGTAGCCAAATGGTCCTGATTTTGGCAGGAAAACACCAAACGCAATGGAGAACGCCGTGTGGCCGAACACGGCAGCTTCCCTCAACTGTCGTTTTCGACAAAAGGATGTAAAATGAGCGGCTACCGGCCTTACCAGCATATCGAGCGTCGGAAATCTCGGCAGATCCATGTCGGCAAGGTAGCCGTCGGTGGTGATGCGCCGATTTCCGTCCAGACCATGACCAACACCCTCACCACCGATGCACAGGCCACAATCGAGCAGATTCGCCGTGCAGAAATGGCAGGTGTGGATATTGTGCGTGTGTCCTGCCCGGATGAAGAAAGCACCAAAGCGCTGGAAGAAATTGTAAAGGAAGTGAACGTGCCTATCGTGGCCGATATTCACTTCCACTACAAACGCGCTATTGAAGCTGCAAAAGCAGGTGCCGCCTGCCTGCGTATCAACCCCGGCAATATCGGCAGCGCCGAGCGTGTGCGTGAAGTGGTTAAGGCCGCCAAGGATTACGGCTGTTCCATCCGTATTGGTGTAAACGCCGGGTCACTGGAAAAGCATCTGCTTGAAAAATACGGTGAGCCAAACCCCGATGCGCTGGTAGAAAGCGCTCTGGAACACGCCAAAATTCTGGAAGACCATGACTTCCGTGAATTTAAGATCAGCGTGAAGGCATCGGACGTCTTCATGGCTGTGGCGGCTTATCAGCAGTTGGCAGAAGCCTGCGATTATCCGCTGCACATCGGTATTACAGAGGCAGGTAGCAAGCGTGCCGGCACTGTAAAATCCTCCATTGGTCTGGGCAATCTGCTGTGGGCCGGTGTGGGTGACACCATGCGTGTTTCTCTTTCTGCAGCACCGGAAGAAGAAGTGCTGGTGGGCTGGGATATTCTGAAGTCCCTCGGCCTGCGCCACCGTGGCGTTAAGATTATTTCCTGCCCATCCTGCGCACGTCAGGGCTTTAACGTGGTGGAAACAGTGCAGACGCTGGAAGACCGGCTGGCGCATATTAAAACCCCGCTTACCCTGTCCATCATCGGGTGCGTGGTGAACGGCCCGGGTGAAGCCCTGCTGACAGATCTGGGCGTAACCGGCGGTGGTTCTGGCCGCCATATGGTGTATGCCGGCGGCAAGCAGGATCATACCGTGCCTGCGGCTGACATGATCGAACATGTTGTAGAACTGGTAGAAGAGCGCGTTGCAGCTATTCAGGCAGAAGAAGCCAAGGAAAAGCAGGAAGGCAAGGCGCAGGAACTGCCAGACATGGCATCTGCCAACTAAGCATTCAACATTCTCCCCCTGCTTTGGGCCAAAAGGTGCGGGCAGGGGCAGACGTGCCATTTAAACAGCAAAAAACACCACGCCAGCCAAGGTGACGGGTGCCGTGGTGTGGGAATATGTATTCGTGAGCAGCATTCAGCCCGTAAGAGGAACGCACGACCTTATTGGAGAAGACCAGCGCCGCCACGCGCATGTGGTAGACACAGCGCGCCGGATTGCAGGTGTTTACGGGTTTGATGAATGGGCAACCCCGATTTTTGAAGATACGCGGGTTTTCTCCCGCTCCTTGGGGGATACGTCCGATGTTGTTTCCAAGGAAATGTATTCCTTCAGCGATCGGGATGGTGAAAGCCTGACATTGCGACCAGAAGGCACGGCAGCCATTTGCCGCGCTTTGGTGACCAATGCGCTTACGCAGTCTCTCCCACAAAAAGTGTTTTATGCTGGCCCCATGTTCCGGCATGAACGGCCCCAGAAAGGGCGGTATCGCCAGTTTCACCAAATTGGTGCAGAGCTTCTGGGCGCAGCAGAACCTCTGGCAGATGCAGAAGCCATTGCCATGGGGTACGAAGTGCTCAAGGCACTCGGTATTGCAGATTACGTTACCCTTGAACTGAATACGTTGGGTGATGCCGCTAGCCGTGATGCGTGGCGTGATGCTCTGGTGGCGTATTTTTCTGCTCATAAGGACAAACTGTCCGAAGACAGCCTGACCCGCTTGGAAAAGAACCCGCTGCGTATTCTGGATAGCAAGGATGCGGGCGACAAGGTTCTGGTGGCGGATGCGCCCATGATGGCGGAATTCCTTACGCCAGAAGCACGTGCGTTCTGGGATGATCTGCGCAACAAGCTGGATGTGTTTGGCATTGCCTACACCGTAAACCCCAGCATTGTGCGCGGGCTGGATTACTACAACCACACCACGTTTGAGTTTGTAACCAACCGCTTGGGGTCTCAGGGCACAGTGCTGGCTGGTGGCCGGTATGATGGCTTGGTGAAACAGATGGGCGGCCCGGAAGTGCCAGCTATTGGCTGGGCTGCGGGTATTGAGCGCCTGTCCATGCTGCTGGAACAGGTGCCCGCAGCACCGCGCTCGGTTGTGCTGGTGCCCGTTGGCACGCCGGATGAAAGCGCAGTTGTGCAGATTTTGCAGGGTTTGCGCAGGCAGGGCGTGAGAACAGAAATTGGCTATAAGGGCTCACTGCGCAAACGCATGGAGCGTGCGGGCAAGCAGAACGCCAGCCACGTGCTTTTCCTTGGTGAAGATGAACTGGCCAAAGGTCTGTTCCGTGTGAAAAACATGGAAACAGGGGCGGAGCAGGAAGTCTCTCGCGATACGCTGCTTTCTAAAGCGCAAGACGTATTTGCGGCATGAAGTTTGACGAACGGTTAGACCAGATTGTTAGCCGCGCGCTTGAACTGGAAGCGCAGCTAGCAAGTGGTCTGAATGGTGAGGCCTTTACTCAGGCCTCACGCGAGTATGCTGAAATCGAACCCGTTGTGGCGCGTATCAACGCCCTGCGCGGGGTGGAAGACGGCATTCAGCAAGCCGAACAGCTTTTGGCAGATCCGGAAATGAAGGAACTGGCAGAAGCTGAGCTGGCCGAATTGCGTGAGCAACTTCCGCAGTTGCAAAAGGATGTGCGCCTGTCTCTGCTGCCAAAAGATGTGGCAGATGCGCGCAGTGCTATTCTGGAAGTGCGCCCCGCAGCTGGGGGCGATGAAGCAGGCCTGTTCGCTGCCGAGCTGTTTGATATGTACCGCCGCTATGCCGATCTGAATGGCTGGCGCTTTACCGTTATGGATTATGACGAAAGTGAGCTGGGCGGTTTGCGTGAAGGCATTGCCGAAATTAACGGCAAAGGCGTGTTTGCGCGGTTGAAGTATGAATCCGGTGTGCACCGGGTGCAGCGTGTGCCTGCTACGGAAAGCCAGGGCCGTATTCATACATCCACAGTTACGGTAGCCGTGTTGCCGGAAGCCGAAGAAGTGGATGTAGATATTAACGAAACAGACCTGCGGGTAGATGTGTTTCGGGCTTCTGGCGCGGGTGGGCAGCACGTGAATAAGACGGAAAGTGCCGTACGCCTTACCCATATGCCCAGTGGCATTGTGGTTTCCATGCAGGAAGAAAAAAGCCAGCATAAGAACCGCGCCAAGGCCATGAAAATTTTGCGGGCGCGTTTGTATGAGCGTGAAAGGGCGCAGGCGCATGCCAACCGGGCGGCAGACAGGCGTTCTCAGGTCGGTACGGGTGATAGATCAGAGCGTATTCGTACCTATAACTTCCCGCAGGGGCGTGTCACAGACCATCGGATCAACCTGACACTTTATAAAATTGATCGTGTCATGTTGGGGGAACTGGATGAGTTTGTGGATGCCCTCACGCAGGAAGAACAGGCAGCATTGCTGGCGGCTGAAGGTTTTTAACTAATAGGTGCGGCACATACGCCAGAACGGCCGGGATGATGCTCTGCCGCTTCTGGCGCATTGGGGTCTGTTAAAAAGAATTCGGTAAAATTGTCAGAACCCAAGGCATAAAAATGGTGGCCATCGGGGTTGTGGAGCGTGCCATCGCTATCCACCTCATGGGTTTCCACCCGCCCTTCGGGGGAGCGAATGGTGATCTCACCACATAAGGTATAGGTGTGGTCTAACCGACCCATAGGGGTGGTGATTTTTACCGTTTTTTCCTGATTTTTGTCATCCAGCCGGATCACGCTGACAAGTTTGCCATCTAGATAGATGCGTGAAACTTCTGAAATTTCAGCATCAGCTTTGCCGTCTGTTACCGTAAACTCACCTGCATATGCGTACGAAAATGGCAGCATTGCCAAAAGGGTGAGCAAGCAGGTGGTTGTGTGCTGGATGCGGCGGAAAAATTGGGGCATTGATGTCTAACCAGATCAATCCATCAAGGTTGCGTGCGTGAATACAGCAGAAAAAAAAGTTCCCTGCCAACCCATAGCGCAACTGTTGCGTGAGGGTACGCAGCTTTTGGCGCAAGCCGGTATTGAAGGCCCGCGGCGGGAAGCCCGATTACTGCTTATTCATGCGCTTTCTCTTACGCCAGAGCAACTTCTGGCACGCTCCCCAACAGAAAACGTGCCAAGTGAGCCTTTCTTTTCTTACGTAAAGCGCCGCGCAACACATGAGCCTTTTGCCTATATTACGGGCAGCAAAGGGTTCTGGAGTTTGGATTTGGCCGTATCGCCAGCAAGCCTTGTGCCGCGTGGAGATACAGAAACACTTATTACAAGCCTTCTGGAGTATCGCTCGGATCAGGCATCAGCGTTGAATATTCTGGATTTAGGCACAGGCACGGGCTGTTTACTGCTGGCAGCTTTGGCCGAATACCCTAAGGCGCATGGGGTGGGGGTGGATATTAACCCGCAGGCTGCCATTTTGGCGCATGGCAATGCCCAACGTTGCGGTATGCAGGATCGCGCGTTGTTTATGGTGGCGGAGTGGGATGCTGCTTTGGCCCCAGGCATGCGTTTTGATGTGGTGCTGAGCAACCCACCGTATATTCCTACTTCGGATTTGGCCGACCTTATGCCGGAAGTGCGTGAGCATGAGCCCGTACGCGCGCTGGATGGTGGGGGTGATGGGTTAGCGGCATACCGCTATATTTGCAGCCGTCTGCCATTTTTGTTGGCTGATGGTGGGTTGGCTGTGCTGGAAATTGGCATAGGGCAGGAGGCCGATTTACGCACCTTGGCAAGCGCCAATGCCTTGCGCGTGGTGGATGTAAAAGCCGATCTGGCAGGCATTGCCCGCGCTGTGGTGCTGGAAAAACAGGCGTGAAAAATAACTTGGCTTTATGTGCCTGGGTTGCTACACTGCTCAAGCTTGCTTCTGTAGCAGATGTAAAAATCTAAAATCACTGCATCAGAAATTAAAGCAGCAAGGGGGCCTTTCATTTGGCAACACTTTATATGTTGCCTTACATAAAGCCCATTCCGAAAAAACAATTCGGCCTTCACTCAGGAAGCATACCTTTTTAATACAGGACTGTTTCTTTATGCCAAAGTGCCCTGAACAGGAAAGCGCTGTGATAAACCCATGAACGTAAAACGGATGCGGACAAGACACCATCGTTCCAACGGGAGCAATGGGAGTTCCCGACAACTGAATGGACAGATTCCGATGAACAGGAATCATGTTTTTGATAGTCATGGCCCGGATGTGCGCGTACGTGGCACAGCCCAGCAGCTTTTTGAAAAATACCTCCAGCTTGGCCGTGATTCTACAGGCAGCGGAGACCGCGTGGCAGCGGAAGGTTACTTCCAGCATGCTGAACATTACTTCCGTATCATGAATGCCATGGCGCAGGCTGCACAGCAAAGCCAGCAAGAACGCGCCGAGCGCCTTGCCGCCCGCCAGCAGCGTGCTGCTGCACAGGCAAATGAGGAAGGTGAAGACCGGCAGGAACAGGATCCTCAGCCCGACGTTCGGGAAGAATCTGAACCTCAGCCTGAACTTTCCGAAGGCTAAAAATCTTCAGATCCCTTGCTGCCCTGCTTCCTGTATCTGGAGGCGGGGTAGGCGAGGTCTGGTTGTATGTGTTTGAAGGCTGTTTCAAGCCATCAACATTCTACACACAACACTGCAAGCGCTAGGCTTGGTGTTTGTTGGGTGTGTTGTCTTTTAAGGGAATTGGTAGCGGCGGAAGGATTTGAACCTCCGACCAAGGGATTATGATTCCCCTGCTCTACCACTGAGCTACGCCGCCATACTGTGTTGGCGCTGATCTACCTGATTCTCCGTAATGTCGTCAACCCGGTTTGGCGTATTTTGTTATAAAAATAATCAGATAAGAGAATATACGGGCTTACTGCCCCAGATTTCCGGCACCAAAGATGTAGTTGCTCACCTGTTGCTCAAGGCTTGTAGGCTCCAGCGTATGTGTCAGCATTCCGTTAGGCGGCACTATGGTGGAGGATGTGCCAGGTTCAATCATCAACGCGTTTTCAGATGAAAGCGTGGCGCTGCTGATTGTGAGGGTGCTGTCCTGCGGTAAATGCAGGGCACCATCTAGTGTAAAGTGCACAAAGGCCATCTGGGTGGCTGGGTCCAGCGTGATGGAAGATACGCGGCCAACTTTTACGCCTGCAATATCTACATCCGCGCCACGCTCCAGCCCGTTGGCAGAAACAAAGCGGGCAGAGAGGGCGTAGCTATCTGTGCCCGGAGATTTCTGGGTGCCATGCGCATAAACGGCAAAACCCAGCGTGGCTGCCAGAACTGCTCCGCTAAAAAGACACGCGCCTGCACGGTTTTGCCTGCTCATGGGTGTGTTTTCATCCTGAATAATGATGTTGTGGTACAAGACTTAGCATGAATCCTTGCAGCATGGTGGCGCATGGTGCAAGGACAGGCAGCAAAGTTGTGCCAGCGTGGGTTGTAACTGCATATGTCGTTTCTTCAGGCTATCATTATCGCTCTTCTTCAGGGAGCAACAGAACTCTTTCCCGTAAGTAGCCTTGGACATGCTGTTATTCTGCCGGCGCTGTTCCATTGGTCGTACGATCCGCATGATCCGGCTTTTTTGCCGTTTCTGGTTATGCTGCATCTGGGCACCTCTGTGGCGCTGCTGGTTTTTTTCTGGAAAGACTGGCTGGCCATTTTTAAGGGGGCCAGTGGCAGTTGCGGGCAGCGCATGCAAATGGAAAGCCTGCATATTCTGTGGCTGCTGATTGTGGCCACCATTCCCGCTGTTGTGGTGGGCGGATTGTTTGAGCACTTCCTGCGCAATCTGTTTGGCTCAGCTTCTTCCGCAGCCATCTTTCTGTTTTTGAACGGCCTACTTTTGCTAGTGGTGGAACGGTTGCGCAGTAGTATGGTGCGTAAAAACGTGAACTCTGTTGCCAGCATGACATCGCGCGATGCGGTGATTATCGGCCTGTTTCAGTGCCTTGCATTTTTCCCGGGGCTTTCGCGCTCTGGCGCAACCATTTGCGGTGGCCTGCTGCGTGGTTTGCATCATGATACGGCAGCACGCTTTTCCTTTTTGATGGCCCAGCCGGTTATTTTGGCTGCCACGGTGCGTGAGGCCTTCAAGATGCGGCATCTGGAGCTGCAACCGGGCCAGATGCGCATTGCTTTGGTGGCGGCCGTTGTTTCTGGCCTGACTGCACTGTTCAGCACCGCTTTTCTGATGCGGTATTTCCGTGATCATGACAGATGGGCGCTTTCCCCCTTTGCTTGGTACTGCATGGGCGTAGGCGGTATTGCGACCATTCTGTTCCATTTTATGCACTGAACCAGAAATAATCTGATGGGAGATCTTTCTGGTTCGTCGCGGCGCAAGTCCTTACAGCGTATTGAAAAGGAAAACAGCACTCAACGCCTGAGCAGAACATTGGGGCCCTTACAGCTCACCATGTTGGGTGTGGGTTCCACTATTGGTGCGGGCATTTATGTCATGACCGGCACGGCCGCTGCCAATTATGCCGGGCCTTCTATTCTTCTGTCCTTTATTGTGGCAGGGGTTGCCTGCCTTTTTACGGCTCTTTCCTATGGGGAGCTGGCATCCTCCATGCCAGTTTCTGGCTCTGCCTACACGTATGCCTATGTCTCCATGGGGGAACGTTGGGCATGGGCTGTGGGGTGGCTGCTTTTGCTGGAATACGGCATTTCTTGCGCAGGGGTGGCGGCTGGGTTTTCGGGGTACGCTGTCAGCCTTTTGCAGGACTTTGGCGTGCATGTGCCATCGGCACTTTCCACCACCACGCTGCAAGTTGCGTTTGAAGGGGCATCCCGTCACGTTGCTGCGGGCTGGCGCATGGATGCCGTAGGCGCATTTTCTATTCTGGCGGTTTCTTTGCTTCTGGTTTTAGGGGTGCGTGAATCCTTCAAAATCAATGCGCTGATTGTTTTTCTCAAAGTGGGTGTTCTGGCGCTGTTTGTGGCGCTGGGTGTGTGGGAGGTGCATCCCTCTTACTGGACACCGTTTATTCCCAAATACGAAGGTGGTTTTCGGTTTGGCTTTCCCGGTATTTTCCGTGCCGCATCGGTTATCTTTTTTGCGTATGTAGGGTTTGAGGCTGTTTCCACTGCAGCTGGGGAGGCACGAAACCCCCGGCGCGATGTGCCAGTTGGCATTGTGCTTTCACTTATCATCTGCACGGTTGTGTACATGATTGTGGCTGCCGTGCTGATAGGCGTGGTGCCGTGGCAGACGCTGGATGTGGCAGACCCGCTGGCTATAGCCGTTAACGCCATGCATCAGCCGTGGCTGGCTTTGTTTGTAAAACTGGGGGCCGTTATTGGCCTGTGTTCCGTGCTGATGGGGCTGTTATATGCCCAAAGCCGTATCTTTTTTGCCATGGCGGAAGATGGGTTGCTGATGCCAATGTTCAGCAAGTTGCATCCGCGTTTTCAAACCCCATGGATCGGCAGTATTGTGCTGGGCCTTGGTGTGGCGCTGGCTACCGCTACGTTGCCGATTGATATTATTGGTGATCTGGTCAGCCTCGGCACAGCCGTGGCGTTTGGCATTGTGTGCTTTACCGTTATCTGGGTGCGCAACAAGGCGCCGGAAATTCCCCGTCGTTTCAGTGTGCCGTGGGGTGGTTTTACTGTGCGCGGAATCTGGTTGGGCTATGTGCCGCTTTTGGGGATTTTCTTCTGCGCAACCATGGTGGCGCCGCTTTGCGTGGATATGATGCTGGCCCTGTATAAGGGAGACCCTATCCCTTTGTTGTTGCTGCTTACTTATGCCGGGATAGGGTGGGCCAGCTATCGGTTTTATGGTCACGTCCATTCCCGCCTGGGGCGGGAACAGCGCGAAAAAGCCAAATAATCAGTCGTTCAACGGATAGGAAGCCAAAAGTCGCTTCTGCCGCTGCCACAGGCGCACGCCTTCCCACAAATTGGTGGGAGACCAGCCAGCCTTCTTCTTTTTGGCGCCAATGCGGAAGCTTTCCCGGTAATGGTGGAACTGGGCTGCATAGGCTTCACGCAGTGTGGTGCGAGAGTCCCAGATGTGGATGGCTTCTGAGCCTACGCCGTTGATTTCGATAATCTCAAAATCCTTACCTTCACGTAGCGCTTCAGCAGAACGGAACTTCACATCAATACGCCCGAAATGAAAATCGGGAATATCCTGCATAATGGCATCAATCTGGCGTGTGAGTTCCGGCGTAATGTCGGCCTTGCCGTTGCGGAAAATGGCCCCTTTACAGTGGTTGCCCGCAAAAACCAGCTCTAGCTCATCACCATCTGGCAAAACTTCGTGCAGGCAGTGGGTCAGGCGCGGTGTGTAGATGTGCAGCACTTTGCTGGTGCGGCTATCTTTTTGTAGCAATTGCAGCACCGTATCGCGCCCATTCCCGCGCAGGGCCGGAATATCCTTGTAAGTGAGGGATGAAATTTCCCCCATAGGGCTGTCAGGGTGACGAATATAAAACAGCCCGGCTTCGTGTTTCCACGGAATCAGCTTTTGTATCACCAGCCTGATCTTGCGTGGAAAGGCGGCAAGGGCTGCTTTCAGTTCTTCTTCCGTGCGCACCAGTTTTACGCCGGTGCCATTGCACCCAATATCGGGCTTCACCACGACAGGTAGCGTAAGCCCCTTGGCCTGCATGGCTGCGTGAGCGCGCGCAAGGTCATGCGTGCCTGTTGGGAGCGTGACATAAGGTGCAATCCAGCGTTTGGCATAATTACCGGCCATATCCAGAATGCTGCTTTTGCTTTCACCGCACAGGCCGCCGGTTTCAATGCGCGGGTTGGCGGCTGTGGGCAGGGTAACATCCCCATAGCGCAGGCCCAGCAGAATCCAGTATGCCACAACGGGGGTGTAAAAAACCCAACCAGGCCAGAATTCAAAAAGGGAGAGAGGAGAAGGCTGTTTTTCGGCCTGTGTCATGTCTTCTGTTTCTGTGCTCGGGCAATCAAACGGCCCATAAAGAAAATAACCAACACAAACCCGGCCAGCCCAGCCCAGCGCCATGCGCCAAGATGATCTAGGATAAACCCACCAACATGGAGCGAAAGCGCAAATAATGCGGTTGTCCAGATAAGTGTGGCCAGAAATGTGGCGGCGGTAAATACAGGCAAACCCGCGTTAAAAAAACCGCTTGCCGTGTAAAGCGGCAACCGGGTGCCCGGAATAAAGCGGCTGACAAATACAACCCAGAACAGGTTTTTGGAAAGCCAGACTTTTTGGTTTTCCATTTGTGATGTGTTCACCCATTTTTGGGCGGGCTTCCAGCGTGCAGCCAGATAGCCCAAGCCGTAAAGCCCCACATCGCCAGTTACAATGCCAATATACAAAGCAATAAGCGCTGTAATGGGTGAGAGTGTGTGGAGGTTAACCTGAATGGCCGTAATAACCGTGGCCGCATCTTCCAGCACAAATGTAGCCAGAATAACGATAACAACCTGCGCAAAAGGGTAAGCGGCGGTAAGTTCCAGAAACTGATCCAGCAAAGAAGGGTATCTCTCTCCGGCCAGAACAGCACGGTCTTGAAGGTTTTAAGAGTATCAGCAGGGCTCCAACAGGCTCTTTTGTGACAGTATTGTCAAGAGGGCGTGGGGCCTATTGGTGCACGTGTTTGCGCCCAAAATAAGGGAATAAAGAAGATGGCCTGACAAAGGCCTTATTCCACTATATTCTATGGCAGTGAATGTTACACAGATCAGAAGCGTGAAGCCTTAATGCTACGAAGAAAACTTCTTGTTGGTGGGGCTTCTGCTCTGTTCGCCACACCTGTATTGGCCCGCACAACGGCGGCAACTCTCCCACACCCTGCAGCCTCATCCAGTTATGCCACCTTTCTGGCAGGCGTGCGGCGTGAAGCCATAGGGCAGGGTATTTCTGCCGCTGTGGTAGATCAGGCCCTTGCACTCACCACCCAGCCAAACGCCAAGGTGCTGAAGGCAGACCGGCATCAGCCAGAATTCACCCTGACATGGGCGCAATACAAAGATCGGGTTCTTACGGAAAAGAAAATTTCCGATGGGCTTGCGGCTGTGGGCCAACGTACAGCGCTGCTCAACCGTATCAGTTCCACATATGGTGTTGATAAAGGGGCCATTGCGGGGATCTGGGGGTTGGAATCTGCTTATGGCACACGCATGGGCACGTTCCATGTGATCGATGCTTTGGCGACTCTGGCTTATGATGGCCGGCGTTCGGCCTTTTTCCGTTCAGAACTCATGAAGGCGCTGAGCATTCTGGGGCAGGGTGATATCACACCAGCAGGTATGCTGGGCAGCTATGCAGGGGCCATGGGGCAGCCGCAGTTCATGCCCAGCGCCTATCTGCGTTACGCGGCCAGCTACCCGGATGGGGGGCGGCGCGATATCTGGCATAATGAAGCCGATGTTTTTGCCTCTATCGCCAATTATCTGGCCAAGTGCCATTGGCTGCCCGGCCAGCCGTGGGGTGAGGAAGTATTGCTGCCGGATACCATAACGCAGGCACAAATTGGCCGTACGGCTGTGCATCCCATTTCATGGTGGGCGCAGCAGGGTGTGCGGCCACGCGCGGGGCAGTTTTCAACCGCCGTGCAGGAAGGTGCGATTATCCGCCCGGATGGGGTGGGGGGCGAAGCCTTTATCGTCTATCATAATTTCAACGTGATCCGCCGCTACAACCCCTCCGATTTCTACGCGCTGGGTGTAGGGCTTCTTGGTGATGCAATAACGTGAAAAAACTCGCCCTTGTAGGGTGCCTGGCAGTGCTGGCCTGTTCGCGCCCGCAGCCCGTGGCACAGCAGGATCTGCATTATACAGTTGGGCCGGCCTGGCAAGCAGGCGGCAAGTGGTTTTACCCGCGCGAAGACTTTGCATGGCAAGGCACAGGCCTGGCTGTAAGGGAACCTGCGCAGGCAGAAGGACATCTGACAGCGGATGGTGAGGTCTGGCACGCTGCCAGCATGACAGGTAGCCATCAGACATTACAGCTGCCCGCCGTGGTGCGCGTGACCAATCTGGATAACGGGCGGCAGATTGTGATCCGCCTGAATGATCGTGGCCCGAATGATCCGGGGCGCATGATCGGCCTTTCCCCACGTGCCGCAGATTTGCTTGGCGTGGGTAAGGAGCCTGCACGTGTGCAGGTGGTGGAAGATGAAATGGCCAGCAGGCAGTTTGCCGAGGTGCTGCCCGGCGGCCCCATGTTGCAGATTAGTGCGGCCCCGCTGGAAAAAGTGCAACAAACGGCATTAGGTAACGCGCCAGTGGATAGGCAGGGCCTTACAGTTCTGGCAGATAACACCACGCAGGAAACACCTGCGCCGGGCAAGGTGGTGCTGGCAGATCTGCCAGCCACTGTTATGCAGGGCGCGTCTGTGTCCAGCATGCTGTGGGTGGAAACCATGGATTTTACATCTCGCTTGGCCGCCATGCGGCAGGCGGCGGCACAAGGTGCCAGCGTTCGGCCTGTGTTTTTGGGGCACAGCACCATGTGGGCTGTGCGCTACGGGCCTTTTGCGACTATAAGCGAAGCAGATGCCGCCCTTAAGCGGGCACTTGCTACTGGTTTAACCGGATCTCATATCGTCGTCGAATAGGGAAAAATGTTGCAGACTCGACGGTTCTTACTCGCAGGGGGCGCTGCCCTTTTCTCTGGTGCCTATGCGCTTGATGCCATGGCACGGCCTCGCCACCACGGCGCGGCGGCCAAAGGTGCAGCACCTGCGGTGGCCCAGCCTGCTGTGCCGGGGGCGGATACACCCGCCACCACGCCCGTGGGGCCGGTGGACACACAGGCACGCTGGGCCTGCATTCTGGATTACAATAGCGGTGCCACACTGCTTGAGAAAAATGCAGATGAGCGCATGCCCCCATCATCCCTTACCAAGATGATGACGGCGTACGTAACATTTGGCATGCTCAAATCTGGCCGCCTGAAGCTGGACCAGATGTTGCCCGTAAGTGAACGCGCATGGCGTATGCAGGGTTCACGCATGTTTGTGCCCTTGGGGCAGAGCGTGAGCGTGCAGGATCTTATTCAGGGTATGGTCATCCAGTCCGGTAATGATGCCTGTATTGTGATTGCAGAAGGCATTTCCGGCTCGGAAGAGCAGTTTGTGGCGCTGATGAATGATACAGCCACCAAGCTGGGGCTGACCAATTCACACTTCATGAATGCAACCGGCTGGCCGGCAGAAAATCATTACATGTCTGCGCGGGATGTGGCCTATCTGGCCCTGCGTCTGATCCATGATTTCCCGGAATACTACCACTTCTTCTCGGAAAAAGAGTTCCTGTTCAATAAAATCCGGCAGGAAAACCGGAACTCTCTGGTGGTTAAAGGTCTGGCCGATGGCCTGAAAACCGGCCACACAGATGCAGGTGGTTTTGGCCTGTGTGCATCTTCCGAGCGTGAAGGGCGGCGTGTTGTGCTGGCTGTTAACGGCCTGCCATCTTCCGCAGCACGTGGACGTGAAGCGGAGCGCCTGATGGGCTGGGCTTTTGCCAATTTTGAAACCGCACAGATTGTCAGCAAAGGCGATGTGCTGGAGCAGGCCCCGGTATGGATGGGCGTAACCCAGACAGTGCCGCTGGTGGCTGCGCAGGATTTCAAAATCCTTCTGCCACATGGCTGGCGCAATGGCACGCATCTGGCGCTGGACTATAACGGCCCGATTATTGCGCCTGTGCAGGCCGGGCAGGTTGTGGGGCAACTTACAGTGTCGCTCCCCGGTGGGCGGCAGGCCAGTATTCCGGTGCAAGCCGGGCAGAGCGTGCCTGCACTGGGCTTTTTGGGGCGAGCTGCACGTCGGCTGCACCTGTAATCCATGGCTTGTGGCATGTTCATAACGCTGGAAGGCGCAGAAGGGGTGGGAAAATCCACCCAACTGCGGCTTTTGAAGGAAAATCTGGAAGCGCAGGGCCAGCAAGTTCTGGCCACGCGTGAGCCGGGAGGTTCTGCCGGGGCGGAAGATCTGCGCCAGCTTTTGCTTTTTGGTAAAAATCCGCTCTCTGCTCGGGCAGAAATTCTCACCCATTTTGCGGCACGGTATGATCATGTTGATCAGGTCATTCTGCCCGCCCTCAAGGCCGGGCAGATTGTGCTGTGTGATCGCTTTACCGATTCCACCATGGCGTATCAGGGTTACGGGCGCGCCAATGGTGATCCGGCTATTTTAAGCCTGATTGAAACACTGCAAAAACAGCTTGGTTTGCAGCCAGATATAACCTTTCTGCTGCAAGCGCCGCGTGCCATCTCCCGCCAACGTCTGGCTGCACGTGGTGCGCCAACAGACAGGTATGAACAGGCGGACGAGGATTTTCATGCCCGTTTGGCAGATGGGTTTGCACATATTGCCAAGGCCGAGCCGCAACGGGTGGTGGTGGTGGATACCTCCGTCCATTCGGCAGAGCAGGTGAACGCCCAGATTCTGAAAGATATCCAGACCCATCTGGCCCATGCCGGGGGCTAAGGGCGTGCAGGAACCTCGTTTGGCATCTTTGCAACTGTGTGGGCATCAGGCCGTTTTGCAGGCGTTTCGGCAGGCCATGCAGGGTGGGCGTTTGCCTCATGCGTGGTTAATTACGGGGCCACCGGGCATTGGCAAGGCTACATTCGCGTTCCGGCTGGCACGTATTTTGCTGGGTGGGGAGGATGAACTAAGCCCCGCTGGGCGGCGCGTTTCTGCCGCTACCCATGCAGATTTGCTGGTGGTTGCCCGCGGGTTTGATGAAAAACGTCAGAAATATCGCAGCGAGATTGTGGCGGATGACGTGCGCCCCATTAACTCCTTTTTGCGGCGCACAGCGGCAGAAGGGGGGTGGCGCGTTGTGATTGTGGATGGTGCGGAATACATGAACCGTAGCGCAGCCAACGCCGTGCTGAAAATTCTGGAAGAGCCTCCACCCGCTACGGTATTGCTGTTAACCTGTTCTGCTCCGGGGCGGCTTTTGCCCACCATCCGTAGCCGATGCCGCAAGCTGGAACTTGCCCCGCTGGATGCAGCAGATATGTCTGCCGTGCTGCGTGCGCAGGCTCCAGAGGCTTCGGATACAGAAATACAGCGCGTTATGGCAGAGGCCCACGGCGCGCCGGGGCGTGCTCTGGCTTTGCTGGCAGATAAGGGTGGTGAAATTGCCAGCCTTGTGCACGAAGTGGTGCAGGGTATTACGCCATTACGCAGCTATGAGGTTGCAGAAACCATTTTGCGCAGGGATTATGGTTTCAGTCTGTTTTTCAGCCTGTTATCAGACACACTCCAGATACAGGCCCGTCAGGCGGCGCGGCAGGGCAACCCGCAATGTGTGGCCTTGGCCAATGCGTGGGAAGCCACCATGCGCAAGCACGCCGAGACGGAACGCTTTAATCTGGATAAACAGGAAGCCCTGCTTGAAGCTATGACGATTGCGAGCCGAGAATGACCCGTCGTTTCTATGTAACTACGCCCATCTATTACGTGAACGGAGCGCCCCATATCGGCCACGCTTACACGTCTATTGCTGCGGATGTGATGGCCCGCTTTCATCGTCTGGCAGGGGATGAGGTCTTCTTTCTGACAGGCACTGATGAGCACGGCCAGAAGGTGGAGCAGGCCGCGCAGGCCAACGGCACGGATGCCAAAAGTTTTGCAGATAAGGTTTCGGCTGATTTCCGCAACATGGCCGATGCCATGAACATCTCTTATGATGATTTCATCCGCACCACAGAACCACGCCACATTACCAGCACGCAGGCATTGTGGAAGAAGGTGGCGGATAACGGGGCCATTTATCTGGGCGCGTATGAGGGCTGGTATGCCCTGCGTGATGAATGCTTTTACGGTGAAGATGAACTGGTGCCCGGCCCGGATGGCAAAAAAGTTGCCCCCACAGGTGCGCCGGTAGAATGGGTGAAGGAACCCTCTTACTTCTTCAAGCTATCCGAGTATCAGGATCGGCTGCTGGAGCTGTATGAAAATAATCCGGATTTTCTAGGCCCACATGGCGCACGAAACGAGATTGTCAGCTTTGTCAAACAAGGTCTGCGCGATCTTTCCATCAGCCGCACCAGCTTCAAATGGGGCATTCCTGTTCCGGGTGATGATAAGCACGTTATGTATGTGTGGTTTGATGCGCTCGCTAACTATCTGAGCGCTCTGGGCTACCCGGATACCAACGCGCCGCGCATGGCATTCTGGCCTGCCAACCTGCATCTGGTTGGTAAGGATATTGCACGCTTCCATGCCGTTTACTGGCCAGCTTTCCTTATGGCTGCTGGTATTGAATTGCCGCGCAAGGTGTTTGCCAATGGTTGGTGGACCATTGAAGGCCAGAAGATGAGCAAATCTCTGGGCAATGTGGTGGACCCGCGTGATCTGGTAAAGGAATTCGGGCTGGATGCGGTTCGCTTCTTCCTGCTGCGCGAAGTGCCTTTTGGTGGGGATAGTGATCTTTCCCGCAAGGCGCTGATCATGCGCAACAATGTGGAACTGGCGAATGATCTGGGCAATCTGGCCCAGCGCACGCTTTCTCTGGTAGCGCGTAACTGCGGCGGCATTCTGCCAGAACGGCGTGAGCTGACAGAGGAAGATACACATCTGCTGGGGCAGGTGATGGTGCTGCCAGATCTGCTGAAATCTCAGATCGAGCGGTGCGCTCTGACAGATGCGCTGGAAGATGTGTGGAAGGTTATCCGCGCCTGCAACGCGTATATCGATCATCAGGCCCCGTGGGCGCTGCGCAAAACAGATCCCGAACGCATGAAGGATGTTCTGCGCGTGTTGGTGGATGCCCTGCGTGGTATTGCCACCATGCTTCAGCCTTTCATGCCGCAGAGCATGGAGCGCATGCTGGATCAGCTTGCCGTTACGGCAGAAGAGCGCAGCTTTGCCGCATTGGAAACACCGTTGCCCGGTGGGCGTCAGCTTCCAGCGCCGCAGGGTATCTTCCCCCGCTATGTTGAGCCCGAACAGGCATAATGATGACAGAGGACGTTACAAAGCTGGCAGGGTTAATAGATTCTCACTGCCATCTTGATCATTTTTCAGCCGAGGAAATGCCAGAACTGCTTGAGGCCGCCAAAGAGGCGGGCTTGAGCGGGATGGTTACCATCGGTACCCGCTTGGCCCGTGCACCGCAACAAAAGGCGCTGGCCAAGCTGGATACGCCAGATATGCGCGTATGGTGCACCGTTGGCACACATCCAGACCATGTGGAGGAAGAACCTTTGCCCACTGTGGCGGATATTGTGGCCATTGCAGATGTGCCCGAAGTGATTGGCATTGGTGAAACCGGGCTGGATTACTTCCACGGCAAGGAGGATGTGCGCCCGCTCCAGCATGAGTATTTTCGCCAGCATATTCGTGCCGCGCGGGAACTGGATGTGCCGGTTATTATCCATGCCCGCCAGGCAGATGAAGATGTGGCCACAATTTTAGAGGAAGAACACGCAAAAGGGGCTTTTCCCATTTTGCTGCATTGTTTTGCCTCTGGCCCGGAACTGGCGCAGCGTGTGGTTAATCTGGGCGGATATGTCAGTTTTTCAGGTATCGCCACATTTCCGAAATGCGATGAAATCCGGGCTGTTGCGCGCAATCTTCCGGCAGATCGCATTGTGGTGGAAACGGATTCTCCCTACCTCGCTCCCGTGCCAAAGCGCGGCAAGCGCAATCAGCCGGCTTTTGTGGCGCATACGGCAGCCCGGATTGCACAGGAACGCGGCATGGAACTGCCAGATTTCACACGTATGACCACAGAAAACTTCTATCGGTTATTCCGCAAGGCAGTGTGATGGTTGCCAAGAGAATGCGGGAGAAACGGGTATGAAAATTACAGTTCTGGGGTGTGGTGGCTCTGCTGGTGTGCCCATGGTTGGTGGTGCCGATGGCCACGGAATCTGGGGCGCGTGTAACCCGAAGGAACCCCGGAACACCCGCACACGCTCCTCCATTCTGCTGCGGTTAAAAAACGGTGCTGGCGTATTGGTGGATACGGGGCCGGATTTGCGTACCCAGCTTTTGGCGAATGGCATTAGGGATTTTGAATCCATTATCTTCACCCACGCCCATGCGGATCATATTGCCGGGTTGGATGAAGTGCGCGCCATTAACCGCGTGATTGAAAAGCCTCTACACGCTTATGGAGCGGCGCAAACGCTGGAAGATATTCAGCGGCGGTTTGATTATGTGTTCAAACCGTGGACACCACCAAACTTTTTCCGTGCTGTGGTGGAAGCACACCCGGTAAAAATGGGGCAGCCTGTTACCATAAGCGGTACGGAGTTTACCCTGTTTGATCAGGTGCATGGCCGTGTTGGCTCGACAGGTGTGCGGTGCGGAGACTTTGTTTACAGCACCGATGTGATGGAGTTTCCCGAAGACTCTGTGGAAGTTCTGCGTGGGGTAGATACGTGGATGGTGGATTGCTTCCAACGCCAGCCCCATAGTGCACATGCTTGGTTGGAACGCGTGCTGGAATGGCAGCAGGCTATCAATCCACGCCGCATAATACTCACCCATATGGGCCCGGATATGGATTGGCAGTGGATGCAGGACCATCTTCCTGCAGGTATGGAACCGGCATGGGATGGCGCTGTGTTTGAGGTTGCTGACCCCTAAAAGAAACCGAGAGAGGGTTTGTTTTGGCAAACCCTCTGCACGTTTTGGGCCTTAGCGGCTCATCAGCACCGTAATGTCGGCATGTTCCAGCGTATAACGGGTAACACCCCCCAGAATGAGCTGGCGTAGGCGAGAGTGCGAATAAGCACCCATGGCCAGCATGTCGGCATTAAAGTCTTTACACGCAGCTTCCAGCCCCTTGCCCACATCTCGGTCCACGGGTGGGAACTCCACACAATCCGCCGTAATGCCGTGAATGGCCAGATAATCCACCACGTCCTGCGCGGTGGGGCCGCGGCGCTGGTAATCTCCACAGTGCAGCACGCGTACGGCATCTGCGGTTAATGCCCATGCCAGAGCGCCACGCAGAGCGGACGAGGCCTCTGCCGTGCCGTTCCATGCAATGCAAACACGCTTGATAAGCCCTTTGGGCGGTGTGCGCGGGGCAATAACCACCGGGCGTCCGCTATCAAACAGAACGGCATGCAGGGTTTCGGAAGATGAAACAGCATCACCTGAATCGGGGTGCGGCACAAGCGTGAAGTCAGACAAGCGTGCCTGCGCAGGCACAATTTCACTTTCCGCACCGCGTAGAATGTTAAAGCTGATGGTTGGCGTATCCATCGGGAAGGGGCCGCGTGGTGGCACCACCTGAATATCTGGATGCGCTGCCACAAAGCGTTCAAACAGGGCGTGCACTTCATGCGCATGGCGTGCGCCTTCGTGCTCGGCAGAGCGCATCAGGTCTTCCACCATAGCGCCGGAAAGGCCTTCACCAGCCAGCGGCGCCATTTCCCGCCCATCTGGGCGAATGTGCAGCACAGCCAGATGAGCGCCAAAGCGGCGGGCAAAGTTATAGCCTCGGATCAGTGCGGCTTCAGCATTGGATGTGCTGGGAAGCGGCAGCAGAATTTTACGAACATCTTTCATTCTTATTTTTCTCCGCTGTCTTTTAAAATAATACGTTTCAAGTGGCTGTGCGCTTACGGATATAAACGCGTAACATCCCAATCGTTTCCATTACGTGCCCATACAGCGCGATCATGCAAGCGGAAGCGCCGTTCCTGCCAGAACTCAAAATATTCCGGGTTTACCCGGTAGCCAGACCAGTTGGCCGGGCGGGGAATAGGGTCTTGCGGGTATGCTTCTTCCGCCTGTTTCAGGCGTTCTTCAAATACGGCGCGGTCTGCCAGCGGGCGGGATTGATCCGATGCCACAGCACCGAGGCGGGAAACACGGCTCCGACTCGCAAAATATGCATCGGCTTCTTCCGGTGTTACGGGGGTAACAGCCCCTTCAATCCGAATCTGGCGGCGCAAACTTTTCCAGTGAAACAGCAGGGCTACGTGCGGGTTTTCTTCCAGCTCACGCCCCTTGCGGCTGTGCGTGTTGGTATAAAACACAAACCCTTTATGGTCTGCCCCTTTAAGCAACACAATGCGGGCCGATGGTCTGCCATCCCGCGTGGCGGTGGCCAGCACCATGGCGTTGGGGTCGTTCACCTCTGTCTTTTCCGCCTCCTTCATCCATGTTTCAAACAGCGTAAACGGGTTGGCTGCCAGATCAATCAGAGGCTGGCTGTCTAATGGGAGGGCTGCGGGAGAAGGTGAGGTTTCCGTCATGCTCGGACTCAATTCGTGTTCGTTTACGTCAAGCTGCGGCATTGCAGCTTGACGCCTGTTATCATACTCCTACGTTCACCGGGTTTGAAGCATGTGTGTCGCTTTGCTCTTGTTTCAATAGCGCGTGTATGCGACCAACCAGCGAACATTCGGATATTTGAACAACAGAAAATAGGTTGAGGTCACGCATGTCTTCTCCCAACGCCACATTGCCTGCTCAGGGAACGCTCATGAAGGGCAAGAAGGGTCTGGTAATGGGTGTCGCTAATGATCGTTCCATTGCATGGGGCATTGCCTCCGCCGTTGCGGCACAGGGTGGGGAGCTTGCGTTTACATATCAGGGCGAAGCTCTGGGCAAGCGCGTGCAGCCTTTGGCAGAAAGCGTAGGCTCCAGCCTGGTTCTGCCTTGCGATGTTACAGATGACGCCGCCATTGATGCTGCTTTTGCCACCATTGAAAAAGAATGGGGTGAGCTGGACTTTGTGGTGCACGCCATTGGTTGGGCAGACAAACAGTTCCTGCGTGGGCGCTATGTTGATACCCCGCGTGAAGCGTTTTTGAAGGCGCTGGATATTTCCTGCTATTCCTTCACGGCTGTTGCGCAGCGCGCTTCCAAGCTGATGAAAAATGGCGGCTCCTTGCTGACCCTGAGCTATCTCGGTGCAGAACGGGTGATGCCGCATTACAACGTGATGGGCATTGCCAAGGCTGCGTTGGAAGCTTCTGTGCGGTATATGGCAACAGATCTGGGGCGTGATGGCATCCGCGTAAACGCTATTTCCGCAGGTCCGATCAAAACCCTTGCCGCCAACGGCATTGGGGATTTCCGCTACATTCTGAAGTGGAACCAGTACAACTCACCGCTCGAACGCAACGTGGCGTTGGAAGAAGTGGGTGGCGCTGGCCTGTATATGGTGTCTGATCTTTCATCCGGCGTAACGGGTGAAGTGCACCATGTGGATTGCGGCTACCATGTTGTGGGCATGAAAAACCCAACTGCTCCTGATATTTCTGTAGCTGGGGACTGAGGGCGCGCCGTGTCTTACAATACCTTCGGACAGCTTTTCCGTGTAACCACTTGGGGTGAAAGCCACGGCCCGGCCATTGGCTGTGTTGTGGATGGATGCCCGCCACGTCTGGCGCTTACAGAAGCAGATATTCAGCCGTTTCTGGATAAGCGCAAGCCGGGGCAATCCGCTTTTACCACGCAGCGTAAAGAGCCGGATCAGGTGCGTATTCTGTCTGGCGTGTTCGAAGGGCAGACAACAGGCACGCCTATCTCTCTGATGATCGAAAACACAGATCAGCGCTCGCGCGATTACGGCGATATTGCCCGCACATATCGCCCCGGCCATGCTGATCTGACGTATGATCTGAAATACGGCATCCGTGATTACCGTGGTGGCGGACGTTCCTCTGCGCGTGAAACGGCTTGCCGTGTGGCCGCAGGCGCTGTGGCCCGCAAGATTTTGGGCGATGGCGTGCGTATTCGTGCCGCGCTGGTGCAGCTTGGCCCGCATGATATCGACCGCACGCGTTGGGATTGGGAAGAGGTAAACCGCAACCCCTTTTTCTGCCCAGATGCCGGTGTGGTGGCGGAATGGGAAGAATATCTTGCGGGTATTCGCAAGGCGGGATCTTCCATTGGTGCCGTGATTGAGGTTGTGGCTGAGGGTGTGCCCGCCGGTTTGGGTGCCCCCGTTTATGGCAAGCTGGATTCAGATCTGGCTGCTGCTCTTATGAGCATCAATGCCGTAAAAGGTGTTGAAATTGGAGATGGCTTTGCTTCTGCATCCCTCACGGGGCAGGAAAATGCAGATCCGTTGTATATGCGAGATGGCAAGCTGACTTTTGGAGCCAACCACGCAGGTGGTATTTTGGGCGGTATTTCCAGCGGCCAGCCTATTGTGGCCCGCTTTGCGGTTAAGCCAACCAGCTCCATGCTCACGCCGGTTCCATCCATCACAACCGATGGCAAGGAAACGGAAGTGATTACCAAAGGCCGGCATGACCCATGTGTGGGTATTCGTGCCGTACCAGTGGGTGAAGCCATGATGGCCTGCGTGTTGGCAGACCATCTAATGCGCCACCGGGCACAGGTGGGCTAAAAGCCCACCCATCCACCTTTTAGTCTAGCAGAGTGGCTTCCAAGGTAATGGAGGCCCCTTTGAACAGTTTGGAAACCGGGCAGCCTTCCTTGGCTTTTGTAGCCAGTTTTTCAAACTGATCCGCGGTTGCGCCCGGAATACGCGCCTTAAGGGTGAGGTTGACTTTATCTATTTCAAACCCACCATCCTTTTTGTTCAGGCTCACGTCTGCGCGTGTATCAATGGCAGAAGCAGTCAGCCCCGCTTCACCCAGAATGAGCGAAAAAGCCATGGAAAAACAGGCGGCATGGGCAGCGCCCAAAAGCTCTTCCGGGTTGGAACCGGGCTTGCCTTCAAAGCGGGTGTTAAAGCCGTAAGGTTGGTCTTTTAAGGCTCCACTTTCGGTGGAAATTGTGCCTTTACCTTCCTTGATGGAACCTTCCCAATGTGCGGAACCGTATTTGATAATGCTCATACCCAAACCTTTTCATTTATGTGTGAATGTTAGAAAACCATCCTAACGGTTAGCAGCCCAAACGCTCTTACGGGGGAATGGTTCAGGAAAAGCAGCCATGCTCTCGCAGAGATGAGCAGGCGAGAGCGCAACGATGTGCCTATAATGCTTTCCAGTTAAAGGCCTGCCGCGCGCGCATACTTCTTTCTTGCATGCAAAAGAAGTTGGGGGCATGTGCAGGTATGGATCCAGCCCTGCCAGCATGTAAGGTGCAAAAGGCAGATACGGCTGACAATGCGGAGACCACGATGAGTTCCACCACGACCGATACCGCTTCTTCTGTTGATGTCGTCCTGATCGGTGGGGGCGTCATGAGCGCCACGCTGGGAACCCTGCTGCGGCAGCTTCAGCCGGACTGGAGCATCAGCATTTTTGAACGCCTGGATAGCGTGGCGGAAGAAAGCTCCAACGCCTGGAACAACGCCGGCACAGGCCATTCTGCTTTGTGTGAGCTAAACTACACGCCACAGCAGGCAGATGGCAGCGTTGATATCTCCAAGGCTATCAACGTAAACGAGCAGTTTCAGGTTTCCCGCCAGTTCTGGACGTATCTGGTTGAGCAGAACATTCTGGCTTCTGCGCGAGATTTTCTGACCCCTGTGCCACATATGAGCTTTGTGTGGGGGGATAAAAACGTATCCTTCCTGCAAGCGCGTTATAAGGCGCTGAGTGAGCACCCGCTGTTTTCCGGCATGGAGTTTACGCAGGATCAGGCACAGATTGCGCAGTGGGCGCCACTGATTATGCGCAACCGCCCCGCGGGGCAAAATCTGGCTGTCACGCGCAGCCTGCGCGGCACGGATGTAAACTTTGGTGCACTCACGCGCTTGCTGTTTACCTATCTGGTCAGCACGCCAGCCTGCACATTGCACACCAAGCACGAGGTGCATGATATCCGCCGTGATGCAGATGGCCGCTGGGTTATCAAGGTACAGGATACGCGCCTGAATACGGAACGTGAGGTTAAGGCGCGGTTTGTCTTTATCGGTGGTGGTGGTGGTGCTCTGCCGCTGTTGCAGAAAACGGGTATCCCGGAATCTCGCGGTGTGGGTGGCTTCCCGGTTAGCGGGCAGTTCCTGCGTTGCACCAACCCGGACCTGATTGCACAGCACCATGCCAAGATTTACGGTAAGGCTTCTGTTGGTGCACCGCCCATGTCTGTTCCGCATCTGGATACACGCATGATAGACGGCACCCCAGCGCTGCTGTTTGGCCCATATGCGGGCTTTTCTACCCGGTTCCTGAAAAATGGTTCCTTAATGGATCTGCCGCGTTCCATTCGGGCAAGCAACATCAGCGCCATGCTGGCTGTGGCCCGTGATAACTGGCCGCTTACCAAGTATCTGATCGAACAGGTCATGCAGTCCCACAATGATCGGATCAAGGCGCTGCGGGACTTTATTCCCGATGCGCAGGCCAAGGATTGGGAACTGGTTGTGGCTGGCCAGCGCGTGCAGATTATCAAGAAAGACGCCAAAAAAGGCGGTGTTCTGCAATTTGGTACGGAAGTTATTTCCAGCGCAGATGGATCTGTAGCTGCACTTCTGGGAGCTTCTCCGGGTGCATCAACTGCCGCCCCAATTATGCTGACAGTTCTGAAAAAGTGCTTTGCCAGCAAGCTGCCTGAGTGGGAAGAAAAGCTGAAGCAGATTATCCCATCTTACGACCAGAAACTGGCAGATAATCCGACACTCTGTGCGCAGCTATTTGATAAAACCACCAGTGTTCTGGGGCTGAAAGAAGCCTGATACTGCATAGAGCCTGCCAGTGATTACGGCAGGCTCTTATTGCGTTTTATCAGATAAAGGTAACCGGGCTATTGGTGTCGGATATGCTCATATCCGCCCGGTTCCACCAGCAATTTTCTGGCGGTCGTGGGGCAGGGATAAACTCTGCCGGATTACCGGAAAAAGAGACTGTGTTGGTGGGTGTTTCCTGAATACTCAGTTCAGAACACCATAGCAGGCCGCCTTCTGCTGCCAGAAAGGCGTTGATCTTGGCCATAAGCAGGCAGACCATCAATTCTGTGGTGGGGTCTCCCGGCGTAATGACAATACGGGCCGCGCGGGCTGGCTCGTTGGTTTGAAACCACGCCAGCAATGGATCATCCTCTGCAAGTTGTAGGGCGTGATCCAGCTTTTCATCTACAAACCGATGCCATGTGCTTTTGGCTTTCTGGAAGGAAACCGGCATGTTGCCTTTGCCATCCAGCGGCGCAAAAGATGTGGGTTTCAGGCGTACGGTTACAAACTCATTATGGCCGTGGGGCAGGGCGCAGCTTTCACTCGCACCATGAATAAGCCGATGGCCCATGGAAAAACGGCGGGTAAAAACAAGATCAGGCATGTGTCTGTGTGCCTTTTTTGTGGGCTGCGTAGTCATCCCACCCAGATTTGCGCAGTTGGCAGGCGGGGCAGGTGCCGCACCCATGCCCCCATGCATGCAATGTGCCGCGCTCTCCCAAATAACAGGTGTGGCTTTCTTTGTTGATCAGCTCAACAAGCGGTTGCCCGCCAAGCTCTTCCGCCAGTTCCCATGTCTCGGCTTTATCCAGCCACATCAAGGGAGTGTGCAGAACGTAGCGGGATTCCATGCCAAGGTTGAGCGCAACCTGTAGGGCCTTGATGGTATCATCCCGGCAATCCGGGTAGCCCGAATAATCAGTTTCGCACACGCCGGTAACAATGTGCTTAATGCCACGCCGTGCCGCCAAAGCAGCCGCAAAAGTGAGAAAAATCAGATTTCGGCCCGGCACAAATGTATTGGGCAGGCCGTTTTCTGCCATGCTGATTTCAGCATCTCGCGTTAAGGATGTTTCAGAAACCTCGCCCAGCGCGTGCAAGGGCAGGGTGTGGTCTTCTCCCAAGCGTTCAGCCCAGACGGGATTCTGTCGCGCAAGCCCTTGGCGAATACTGGCACGGCATTCCAGCTCAACCGCATGGCGCTGGCCGTAATCAAACCCCAGTGTTTCTACGCGCCCATAGCGTTCCAGCGCCCATG
Source organism: Acetobacter sp. AC2005 (assembly GCF_037901235.1). NCBI lineage: Bacteria > Pseudomonadati > Pseudomonadota > Alphaproteobacteria > Acetobacterales > Acetobacteraceae > Acetobacter > Acetobacter sp. AC2005. The sequence continues at coordinate 73,466 of NZ_CP149625.1, read as the reverse complement.
CCAGACAGGTTGCAGAATCTTGGCCACCAGAGAAAAGAACAAGGGCAGATTCCTGTTTATCACGGGCAGGAAGGGGCATGATTAGGGTATTCCGATAAGCTTGTGGGTCTGCAGTGAAAGCCCCCATAAAGGGTGCGCCAGACAGTATTCAATAGCGGCCTGCGTGTTGGCGGCCTGTTGCGGCCCATCCATAGGCTGAAGCCAGAAATGTTGGAAATCAAGATTTTCCAGAGTGGCAGGGTCAATGCCCGGCTGCGGGAATACGAGCTTCAACTCAGTTCCCGTTTTTTGCACCAGCTCAGCTCCGGCTTTGGGGCTGATGCATAGCCAGTCTATGCCTGCGGGCGCGGTTACTGTGCCGTTGCTTTCCACTGCAATGCTAAAGCCTTGGGCATGCATGGCGTCTATCAAGGCGGTATCAAGCTGGAGCAGGGGTTCACCCCCTGTAAAAACAACCAGTTTTTGACCGGTTGCTTTTGCATCCTGCGTAGGCTGCGGCCAGAAACTGGCAATGGTTGCTGCCAGTTCGGCCGCATTTTCAAACTTGCCGCCGTTTACGCCATCTGTGCCGATAAAATCGGTATCGCAAAATTGACAGATGGCTTTAGCCCGATCTTCCTCCCGCCCAGACCAGAGGTTGCAGCCCGTAAAACGGCAGAAAACAGCCGTACGACCAGCCTGTCCACCTTCACCCTGAAGGGTAAGGAAAATTTCTTTAACCGAATATGTCATGAATTATGCAGAAGGCAGGCTAATGCCTGTTGTGTGCATACCAAGCTTATCCAGCAGGGCTCTGTCACGCGTGGCCTGTGGGTTGGGGGTGGTCAGCAGGCGTTCACCATAGAAGATGGAGTTGGCGCCAGCCAAAAAGCAGAGTGCCTGTGTTTCATCACTCATGTTTTCACGGCCAGCGGCAAGGCGCACACGGCTTTTGGGCATGGTAATGCGTGCAGCGGCAATCATGCGCACAAAATCAAGCGGTTCTACTTCGTCCGCTTTGGCCAGTGGTGTGCCTTCCACCTTAACCAGCAGATTGATCGGCACGCTTTCAGGATGTGCGGGCAGGGTGGCGAGGGCGGTAATCAGACCAGCGCGATCCGATTCATTTTCACCCAACCCCACAATGCCGCCGCAGCACACATTGATGCCAGCATCCCGCACGTTGGAAAGCGTATCCAGCCGTTCCTGATAGGTACGGGTGCTGATGATTTCCCCATAATATTCGGGGGAAGTATCCAGATTGTGGTTGTAGTAATCCAGCCCGGCATCATGCAATTTATGGGCCTGCGCATTATCCAGCATGCCTAGCGTGACACAGGTTTCCATGCCCAGTTGCTTTACGCCTTCAATCATGGCGCACACGGTATCCAGATCACGCTCCTTGGGGGAGCGCCAGGCCGCACCCATGCAAAAACGGCTGGCCCCAGCGGCCTTGGCTTTTTTGGCTTCGGTCAACACGGCTTCAACAGCCATCAGCTTATCTGCCTTTACGCCTTGTTCATGCTTGGCGCTTTGTGGGCAGTAGGCGCAATCTTCCGGGCAGCCACCCGTTTTGATGGAAAGTAGCGTGGAAATCTGGATTTCCGTGGGGTCAAACGTAGCGCGATGCAGGGTTTGCGCTCGAAACATCAGTTCAGGAAACGGCAGGTTAAGCAGAGCCTGAACTTCTGCGACCGTCCAATCATGGCGGACTTCCGAAGAGGAGGTGACAGAAGAGTGAGCGAGCGGGGAAGAACCATCAGGCATGGAGTGCAAACCGAACCAGATTTATAGAGAAGGAAAGTGATTTATAGCCTTTTTATCGCAGTAAGGCCAGTTTTCACGTTGCGTGTTAAAGACATATTCAGGGCTATACGCCATACTAAATGTTTATAATTCAGCTTGTCATGATGCGGCTGGAATGAAGGAGAACAAAATGTCTGCAAAAAAAGGCGTTTCCGGCGCGGTTCTTGCTGTTGCAATTACCGGACTTCTGGGTGGTTGTCATGAACAGCATGAAGAAAATGCCAACCGTGCGGTACGGCCGTTGCGGATGCCAAATCCGGCTGCAGTCTATTGTATCAAGAAAGGCGGCACGCTGAGCACCGAAAGCACAGACAAGGGGCAGATCAGCTACTGCCATCTGCCAGACGGCAGCGTGATGGAAGAATGGGAACTGTTCCGCAGGGACAATCCAGCGCCCAAAAAGTGATCTGATCGATCGAACATGATTTTTGGCCCGATGCAGAGCGTTTTGACCCGTGAGGGGGCTTTGCATCGGGTATTTTGAGCGCTTTAGGCAATAGGGTGGATCAATTTCAGGATTTTAGGGCGTTAGAATGAGCGTGTGAAAGCATGCGGTGTGGATATGATGGATCGACCGGAGTATTTTCGAAACGGCCATAAATTGTATAAGATATATTATGCCAACAAAACGCACTATAAAACATGAGTGCGTGAGGGATCGCTTATATAACTATTCATTATGATGGTTAATTTGGGAATGTGACCATTGATGCGTTGAATTTTGGGTTGTGGGTTCCTTATTATATCTGTATCACGTCGTTAATTACATTTTCTGTCATACGGGTTTGTGTGTAGTGACCGCTCTTTCTGATGATACAGCGACCATAGCAAAGCAGCTTGTGCCTGTGCAGGAGAACCCAGTTCTGCTGCTGCGCAAGGCAAGTGAGCTTTTGGGAGACAGATTGGCTGTTCTCTCCTCTTTCGGGGCGGAATCTGCGCTGCTTCTGGCAATGGTGGCAGAGGCCGATCCGGCCATGAAAGTGCTATTTCTGAATACCGGAAAACACTTCCCGCAAACCCTCGAATATCGGCGGAATTTGGCGGATTTTCTGCATCTTTCCAACGTTCAGGATGTAGCGCCCCAGCCCCAGCAGGTCGAAAATCGAGATCCTACCGGGGAATTATGGGCGTTTGATCCTGATGCCTGCTGCGCCTTGCGCAAGGTGGAGCCCCTAAAAGTGGCCTCTCTGCCCTATGAGGCATTGGTGACCGGGCGTAAGCGTGGGCAGGCCGTTACAAGATCTACGCTGGAAATTGTGGAATTACGAGAAGATGGGCAGCTACGGCTTAACCCTCTTGCATTTTGGAGTGCGGAAGACATTACGCAGGAAATGCAGCGCCGGGGGCTGCCTCCTCACCCGTTGGTGGCGGAAGGCTATCTTTCCATCGGCTGCGCCCCGTGCACGCAACCCGTCAATGGTGAGCAGGATGCACGGGCCGGACGCTGGGCCGGGTTGAACAAAACCGAATGCGGTATCCACATCAAACACTAACGGGTTTTGGCTGATTTTACCCTCAGCCGCATCGTGTCATACACAGGGTTACGGAAACGGAAACATGGATCATCTTGATCAACTCGAAGCTCAGAGCGTTTTCATTCTGAGAGAAGCGTACAGAAAGCTCAAACCTCTGGCCATGCTGTGGTCTTTGGGTAAAGATTCCAATGTGATGGTCTGGCTGGCCAAAAAGGCGTTTCTGGGCCGGGTTCCCTTCCCTGTCATGCATGTTGATACCGGCAAGAAGTTCCCGGAAATGTACAAATTCCGCGATGAATACGCCAAAAAGTGGGACCTCAACCTACTGCTGGGCGAGTGCCCGCCGGTAGAAGATATGGACCCCTCCCTGCCTCCTGCTGCCCGTTCTGCTGCCCGTAAAACGGCAGGTCTTGCCGCCATGATCGAAAAGCACAAGTTGCAGGGCGTTATTGCCGGTATCCGCCGTGATGAGCAGGGCACACGCGCCAAGGAACGTGTTTTCAGCCCGCGTGGTGCTAGCCATAAATGGGATATCCGCAACCAGCCGCCCGAATTCTGGGATCAGTACGCAACGCCGCACGAAGAAGGCATGCACATTCGCGTGCATCCGCTGCTGGCTTGGCGTGAAATCGATATCTGGCGCTATATCGAGCGTGAAGGCATTCCGCTGGTTGATCTGTATTTCGCTAAAAACGGCAAGCGTTACCGCTCCTTGGGTGATTCAGACATCACCTTCCCGGTAGAAAGCAACGCTTCCACTCTGGCGGAAGTGATTGAAGAACTGGAAACAACCAAAACATCTGAACGCGCAGGCCGCGCAATGGATCATGAATCCGAAGATGCTTTTGAACGCCTGCGTGTGGCGGGTTACCTCTGATTACGGCGTGGACTGGAAATAGAATATCATGAGCGAAAAAGTTTATTCATCTCAGGATGCCGCCACGCCAATCGTGATTGTGGGGCATGTTGACCACGGCAAATCCACCCTTATTGGGCGTTTGCTGCACGATACGGACAGCCTTCAGGATGGCAAGGTTGCCCAGATTATTGAATCATCCAAAAAGCGTGGCCTGAAGATTGAGTGGAGCTTCCTGCTGGACTCCCTTCAGATCGAGCGCGATCAGGGCGTTACGGTTGATTCCACCCGTATTCCGTTCCGTTTGGGCCAGCGCGAATTTGTCATTGTGGATGCACCGGGACACCGCCAGTTCCTGCGTAACATGATTACAGGAGCCGCCGATGCAGAAGCCGCCGTGCTGGTGGTGGATGCGCAGGAAGGTGCGCGTGAACAGACACGCCGCCATGCCATGCTTTTGCACCTTATCGGCATTCGCCACGTTATTGTGCTGCTGAACAAGGTGGATCTGCTTGATTTCGATCAGGCCAAGGTGGAAGCGGTCGAAAAATCCGTAACGGAACTGCTGAACAAGCTGGGGCTAGAAGCTGCTCTGTTTGTTCCGGCTTCTGCGCGTGATGGTGATAACATTGCCAGCCGCTCAGAACGCTCTCCGTGGTATAAAGGCCCTACGCTCACAGAAGCTCTGGCCAGCGTGCCCTCACCCGCTTCCCGTTCCGAACTGGCGCTGCGCCTGCCCGTGCAGGATGTGTATCGTTTTGATAACACCCGCTATGTGGCTGGCCGTGTTGAGCGTGGCCGTGTACGTGTGGGCGATACGGTTATTATCGGCACGCAAAAAACCCCTGCCCGCATTGCTTCGATTGAAAGCTGGCATACGGCACCGCATGTGTCTGCCTCTGCCGGGCAGTCCATTGCAGTAACGCTGGAACCAGACGTTATTCCCGATCGTGGTGACTTGTTGCACCATGCCGATGCTGCGCCTATGGAAGCCTCCCGCGTGCGGGTGCGTCTGTTCTGGCTGCGTCAGGAACCGCTGCGTGTGGGTGAGCATTTCCGCCTGCGTCTGGCCACGGCAGAACATGCCGTTACCGTGACGGCTATTGATAAAGTGGTAGATCTGGATGATCTGACAGAACATCCCGGCACCGAAGTTCCGCCCGAAGGCTTTGCGGAAATCGTGCTGTCTGCGGCAGAAAACATTCAGTTTGACCCGTTCACCCCCGGTACAACGGATGGCCGCGGTGTGTTGGTTGACCGCCAGCAGCGTATTGTGGGTGGTGCGCCCATTATTGGCCCAGCCAGCATTGCAGATGGTGAAAAGGTTATTCACCCAAGTGCCAGCACCGTTACCGTGCAGGACCGTGAACGCGCCAAGGGCCATAAAGGCTCTGTGTTCTGGCTGACAGGCCTGTCTGGCTCTGGCAAAAGCACGCTGGCCCGTGCGGCAGAAACCCGCCTGTTTGCAGATGGTGTGGATGTGACCGTGCTGGATGGTGATACGCTACGTGCTGGGCTGTGCAAGGATCTGGGCTTTTCTGAAGCGGATCGGACAGAAAACGTGCGCCGGGCTGCGGAAGTGGCACGCCTGCTGCGTGATGCTGGTCAGGTTGTGATTGTGGCTCTGATCTCCCCACTGCGTTCTGATCGCGATCTGGCCCGCCAGATTATTGGGGACGGGTTTGAGGAAGTGTTTGTAGATGCCGATCTTGGCACCTGCGAACAGCGTGACCCCAAAGGCCTGTATGCAGCCGCCCGTGCAGGAAAAATCAGCGGCTTTACGGGCATTGATGCCCCGTATGAAGCCCCTGCCGCACCTGCTCTGCGGCTGGTAACAGGTAAGGATAGCGTAGAAGCAGCCACAAAAACGCTAGTGACTTTTGTAGAAGACACCGTGCGTAACAAAACGGGTGCTCGCGCGCAGTCCTGATTGCGTTCTGGTTTGATAAGGCGGGTGTAAAATACCCGCCTTATTTGCCCTTGCAGGTGGTTGTTAAGAGCATATGTGTATCTTGAGGTGCCGGGGGTGCTTCAAGATACGTTTTTGATTCGTGGTATATTGATATTCTCGCATCTGTTGTGTAATTCTGAACCTGCACACGGGGCAGAAAGGGATAAGCGTTGGATCGGAGAAATAATCGGCGGGATGAACAGGGGCTGAGCGTTGTTACAGCCAACCGTCTGCTTGATGGGCGTATTGTATGGTTGGATGCGCAAGGTAAGTGGCAGCTTTTTATCCAGCAGGCGCATCCTTTCCCCAATGCGGAAATGGAACAGGTTCTGGCCCGCCAGAACGCAAAAGCTGCCGCGGATGAAGTGGTTGGGGTGTATGGTGTACAGGTCGAGCAAACATCGTCTGGCCTGCTGCCCATAACCACGCGGGAGCGTATTCGTGCCCTTGGGCCAAGCGTTCATGCCGAATTCACACCTGCATGGCAGGCTGCGCAACACGCCAGCGCCTGATACCAGCAGAGCAAGACGGACACAGTTAAAGCCATGTCTTATTCCACCCAGCCTGCCCTTCCGGTTGGCCGTTACGCGTATGATGATGTTGATCGTACGTTTCTCAAGCAGCGTGTTGAGCAGTTTCGGGATCAGGTTCAGCGTCGTATCGCTGGGGAGTTGACCGAAGAAGAGTTCAAACCCCTGCGGTTGATGAACGGCCTGTACCTTCAGTTGCATGCCTATATGCTGCGTGTGGCCATTCCCTATGGCACGCTCAGCTCTTCCCAGATGCGCGCCTTGGCACATATCGCCAGAACGTATGATCGGGATTACGGGCACTTTACCACACGGCAGAATATCCAGTTCAACTGGATCAAGCTGGAAGATACGCCCGATATCCTGAACGTGCTGGCTGATGCAGAAATGCACGCCATTCAAACCAGCGGTAACTGCATCCGTAATGTTACGTCAGACCAGTTTGCTGGCGCTGCGGCGGATGAGGTGCTGGATCCGCGCGTGCATGCTGAAATCTTGCGTCAGTGGTCCACCCTGCACCCGGAATTCACGTTCCTGCCGCGTAAGTTCAAGATTGCCATTTCTGGCAGCAAGCAGGACCGCGTTGCTGCACGCTTTCATGATATCGGCCTGCTGGCCCGTAAGGGTGAAAACGGTCGTGCCGTGTTTGAAGTGTACGTTGGCGGTGGCTTGGGCCGCACCCCTATTGTGGGTGTAAAGCTGCGTGATGACCTGCCAGAAGAAGACCTGATTGCGTATCTGGAAGCCGTGCTGCGTGTTTATAACGAATACGGCCGGCGCGATAATATGTACAAGGCCCGTATCAAGATACTGGTGCAGGCTTTGGGCGCAGAGGCTTTTCTGGCCAAGGTAAACGCAGAATTTGCGGCTATGGATCGGGCGCGCTATCGCCTGCCAGCAGAAATTGTTGCGGCCATTCAGGCCCGTTTTGGCACGCCAGAGTTTCAGGCAGAAAATGGCGCGGCAGATGCTTTGGCTGCCCAACAGAAAGCCGATGCGCAATTTGATGCATGGGTGCGCACCAACACGCATGCTCACAAACAGCCCGGCTACGCATGCGTTACCATATCCTGCAAGCCGGTTGGCGGAATTCCGGGGGATGTAACATCTGCCCAGATGGATCTGCTGGCTGATCTGGCAGATAAATACAGCTTTGGTGAACTGCGCATTACGCATTTGCAGAATGTGGTTCTGGGCCATGTGCGCCAGGATGCGCTGCATGAATTGTGGCAGATCCTTAAGGCAAACGGGCTGGGCACGGCCAATATCGAGATGGTGACAGACATTATTGCCTGCCCCGGTCTGGATTATTGCGCACTGGCCAATGCGCGTTCCATTCCCATTGCGCAAAAGCTAAGCGAACGCTTTGGAGATGCCACACTCCAGCAGGAAATTGGCAACCTGCGTTTGAATATCTCTGGCTGCATCAATGCCTGCGGGCACCATCATGCGGGCCATATCGGTATTCTGGGGGTTGATAAACGGGGTGAGGAAGCATTCCAGATCACTCTGGGTGGCAGCGCGATGGAAGATGCCTCTGTCGGGCAGATTCTGGGCTCTGCACTTTCTGAAGATGAAACGGTTGATGCCGTGGCGCGGATCATAGATACATATCTGGCCCAGCGTGAGGCCGGAGAACGGTTTATTGATACGTGCCGCCGTCTTGGCACAGCCCCCTTCAAGGATGCAGCTTATGCCCCTGTTTGAAAACGGCCAGATTATTGAAGATACATGGCTGATCGCACAGGATGATCAGCCATTGCCGGAAGGTGATGTGCTGGTGCCGCTGGCGCGTCTGGCAGAAGGTTTGGGCCGTAATGGCAATGGGCGTCTGGGCGTTCTGCTCAAGCAGGATGAACAGGTGGAAGACCTGAAAGCCGCCCTGCCCCGGCTTGATGTTGTGTGCCTGACATTCCCCATTTTCCGTGATGGACGGGCCTTCACGCAGGCGCGCAGCTTACGTGAACATCTGCATTATGCGGGAAAAATTCGTGTAACCGGGCATTTCCTGCCCGATCAATACGAATTCCTGCTGCGTTGCGGGGTTGATCAGGTGGTTATTCCTGAAGGCAGCAAGATTGATGTGTGGGAAAAAGCGCATCATCGCTTCACCATCGCCTATCAGCCTTCTGTGTTGAACGAAAAGCCGGAAGGCTTTGCGTTCAGGAGATTTCTCTCCTAATCAGGCTGCGTGATTATGCTGCGCGTCCTGAAGACAGATTGCAAAAATATGGCCCGCAAGGCTGGCGTATGGAGTTTACGCCAGTACTTGGGGTTTGCCCTTAAAACAACGCGATGGACATTTCGGGTAAACGAACAGGCATGGCCGCTGTTAACCAGCCAGAACGGGCAAACAGCGGTTGTAGCTTTCTGGCACGAAATATTGCCCCTTACACCAGCCTTGTGGTGGTGGGCTGAACCTCAAAACCCCCATATCCGCCTACGTGTGCTGATAAGCCGCAACCGTGATGGCCGCATGATTGCAGATGTGGTGGCCCCGTGGCGTATCTGGTCCATTGCCGGATCATCAGATTCCAAAGGAAAAAACAAAGGTGGGGCCGCAGCTCTCAGGCGGATGCGCGCAAGCTTGCGCAATGCCACCCTTGTTGCCATTACGCCCGATGGCCCGCGTGGCCCGCGCCGGCAGGCGCAGCAGGGCACGCTGGCCCTTGCCAAACTGGCAGGCAAACCGATTGTGCTGGTGGGTGCAACATGCACAGGCATACGGCTGAAAACATGGGATAAGATGATTTTCCCCTTGCCTTTTGGGCACGGCACCATGGCCTGTGCGCCTCCTATAGATATGCAGCGGCATAATCAGGAAGAAGGCAGCGGCGGCGAAACATTTACCCAAAAGTTGGAACACGCGCTGGATAACATGATGCATCTTGCGCAACAGCCTTCCAGCATGTCTTCTCCTGCAGGCTACTCGCAGGAAAAGGTGGCCCTTAGCCCGCTTTCCCTTATGCCTTCGCGCGTGTGGCAGGTGGCGGCTACGGTTCTTTCCCCTGCTCTGCCCTTTTTTCTGAGATGGCGGCAAACCAAGGGAAAGGAAATTCCATCCCGCGTGCGGGAAAAAATGGGTTTTCCTTCACGCTCTCGGGGTAACGCTAATCTGATATGGTTCCACGCCGCCAGTGTGGGAGAAACCGTTTCTATCCTGCCACTTGTTTGCGCATGTCTGGCGCAGAAAACAGATTTTCAAGTGCTGGTTACAACTGGCACGGTTACGGCTGCGCGGCTATTGGCGCAGCGTCTTACGCACCCGCGTGTGGTACATCAGTTCATGCCGCTGGACGTACCGCGTTGGGGCAAGCGCTTTTTAGATTACTGGCAGCCAAAAGCCGCTGTTTTTACGGAAAGCGAATTATGGCCCAACATGCTGGGGCTGTGCCATACGCGTAATATTCCCGTCATGCTGGTTAATGGCCGTATGTCTGCATCTTCCTTTAAGGGGTGGCAGCGTATGGGGCGTGTGGCGCGGCGGATGCTGGAGCGTTTTGCATGGGTTTCCGCGCGCTCGGATGAAGATGCCCAGCGCCTGAAACAACTGGGCGCCACCAAGCTGCTTGAAACGGGAGACCTGAAAACCGCAGCCCCCTCTTTGCCGGTGGATGAGGCTGAATTGGCGCGTCTGAAAGAACGTTTGGCAGGCCGCAGGATTTTTGCTGCGGTTTCCACCCATCAGGGTGAAGAACAGCAGATTGCGCAGGCTGCCAAGCTGATCCGGCGAGATTACCCGGATGTGCTGGTTCTGGTTATTCCGCGCCATCCAGAGCGCGGGGCAGATTTAAGTGTGATGCTGGGCTATGTACCGCGCCGTGGTGCCGGGCAAATGCCTACAGAAGATGATCTGCTTTGGGTGTGCGATACGCTGGGTGAATTGGGGCTGTTTTTCCGTCTGGCATCGTGCGTGTTTATTGGCAACAGTCTGCCCGGTGTATTGGGTGGTGGTGGCGGACATAATCCGTACGAGCCTGCTCGGTTAGGATGTGCCATTGCATCTGGCCCATTGGTGCAGAACTTTGTAGATGCCTTTGCGCACATGGCCACAGGCATTACAATTGTAAGCACTGCGCAGGAACTGGCTGCATGGGTGCGAGATATGTTCACAAATCCTGGCAAACGGCAGCAGCTTGCAGATAATGTGCAGCGCATTGCTACGGCCAATGCAGATCTGCCAGAACGTCTGGCAAAGCATATTCTAGCGCAGATATGGTAAGGCTGCGTGCCCCTGCGTTTTGGAGCCAGCCTTCTGCCAAAATAAGGCCGCTCCTGTTATCTCCTTTTTCTGCCATTGTGGCGGCAATAACCGCACGTAAACAGCGCCAGATGGGCTGGGCGGCACCGGTGCCCGTGTTGTGTTGCGGGAATATTTCTGTAGGCGGCACAGGTAAAACTACGGTGGTGCTGGATCTGGCATCTCGCCTGCTCCAGCGGGGCAAAACCCCTCACATCCTCACGCGCGGATACGGTGGGCGCCTACGCACCACAACACAGGTAAACCCTGCACAACACACCGCGCAGGATGTGGGGGATGAACCCTTGTTGCTGGCACAGCTTTGCCCTGTATGGGTTGGGGCAGACCGTGCAGCTTCTGCGCGTATGGCTGTGGCTGCTGGCGCGGATTGCCTGTTGATGGATGATGGCTTTCAAAATCCATCCCTTCACAAAAATCTCTCCTTGCTGGTGGTGGATGGTGGTGTTGGCTTGGGTAATGGCCATGTTTTGCCAGCCGGCCCGTTAAGGGAGCAGCCAGTGCAGGCCTTTGCGCGGGCACAGGCTACAGTTTTGATCGGGCCGGATAAAACAGGCTTTCAGGAACGATTTGGCAAAATGGCACCGCATCTTATGCGGGCAGAACTTCGGCAGTCTGATACGGTTAGAATGTTGCAAGGGCAGCGTTGTGTGGCGTTTGCCGGGTTGGGGCGGCCAGAAAAGTTTTTTGAAGGGCTTAAAAACTGCAATGTTGCATTAGCGCAGACCGTAGCCTTTCCTGATCATTATTTTTATAAACAACAGGATTTGGCGCGTCTGGCAGACATGGCTGTTTCTCTGCAGGCGCGTTTGGTGACAACACCCAAGGATGCCGTGCGTTTGCCTGAATACTTCCGCCAGAAAGTGATAACCGTAGGTGTAGAACTGGTATGGCAGGACCCTGCTGCACCAGAAGTCTTGCTGGACCAGTTTTTGAACGGGGCAGCAGAATGAGCAGCAAAGCCCTCACCGCTGCCTTGCTGCAGGCAGAGGCTCTTTTAGCAAGCGGTTTGCTGAAGTTTCTGACATGGCTTGGCCCTGCCACCGCATCCAATGTTGCGGGGAATGTCTGCCGTTTTATTGGCCCTAAACTGCCGGTTTCTAATGTGGCATATCGCAATCTGGAACTCGCTATGCCAGAGCTCAGCCCTCAGCAGCGCCGCCAGATTGTGCATGGTGTGTGGGAAAATCTGGGCCGCACGGTGGGGGAACTGCCTCATATTGCGGCCTTGCAGGAAAACACACCTTCTGGCCCGGGGTTTGAGGTTCAGGGAGCTGAGTATCTGGAGGAGCAGGCGCGCAAGGGTGGGTCTGTTCTGTTTGTATCTGGCCATATCGGAAATTGGGAAATGCTGCCCCCCGGAGTAGCCCGGCATGGCACGCCTTTTGCCTCTTTCTACCGGGCCGCAGGCAATCCGCTGATAGATGGCATGATCCGCCGTTTGCGTGATAAAGCCATGGGCAACACGCCTGTGCCATTGTTTGCCAAAGGCGCCAAAGGTGCGCGTGAGGCACTCTCTTATGTCTCCAAGGGAGGCAGGCTGGGTATGCTGGTTGACCAGAAAATGAATGACGGCATTGAGGTCTCATTCTTTGGTCGCCCAGCCATGACAGCTCCTGCCCTTGCCGCCATGGCGTTGCGTTATCGCTGCCCGGTTATTCCTGGCTATGTGGAACGCCTTGGCCCTGCCCGTTTGCGTATTGTGGTTGAGCCACCGCTGGATTTGCCGGATACGGGAGACCGCAAGCAAGATCTGCACACATTGGCGCAGATGATCAATGATCGCCTTGAAACATGGATAAGGCGCAAGCCAGAAAGCTGGCTGTGGTTACACCGGCGTTGGCCCAAGGAACTTTATAAGCGCAAGGCCTAGTTTTTTGGGTGTGTGCATGTAAGGCATGGGCCGAATGCAGGCCTGCGCGCTCGTCTTGCCACACGTAAAGGCGTATGATGCGCTCAGTCTTTAATGCCTTATTTTATCAGGAGTTACAGCAATATGTCTTCACCTAGCCCAGCCCTTGCCACACGTTTGGAAGCCGCGCGGGCTGTGGTGCATGATGCCGCACAAATGGCCATGGCCATGCGTCCGCCACCGGGGGGGCCGCAGGCCTCGCAAAAATCTGCGCAGGATTGGCTGACAGAAACAGATGGCGCGGTAGAAGCCTTTATTGCCAACCGCATGAAAGCTCTTTTCCCTGATGATGGCTTTCAGGGTGAAGAAGGTGGCGTGGCCCGTACAGGTAGCCTGCGTTGGGTGGTGGACCCTATTGATGGCACATCCAACTATGCCCGTGGCCGTTGTCGGTGGTGTATTTCACTCGGCCTGCTAGATGGGGATGAACCCGTGGCCGGTGTGATTGATGCCCCAGCATTGGGTGAAGTTTACACTGCCCTGCGTGGATATGGCGCATTTTTAAATGGCAAGCGTATTCAGGCCTCTCCGGTAAAGGACCCCGCCAGTTCCATGATTGAAATGGGTTGGAGCAACAGAGTGCCCAAACCTGTATTCATGGAAAAAATGGATGCCATTATGGCAATGGGCACCATGCCCCGTTCTGGCGGTTGTGGTGCGCTGGCGCTGGCTGATGTGGCAAGCGGGCGGCTGGATGGCTATATCGAAATCGTTATCAACCTGTGGGATGTAGCCGCAGCCCTGCCCTTGCTGGCAGAAGCTGGCGCGCGTGTTTCACCCTTTTTGCAGGAAGGTGGGCTTACGGGGCCAGCTACAATTATGGCTGCAAACCCGCATATTGCGCAGGCTCTTTCCGAGGCTGTGTCCATTCCGCTGGCATAAATAAAAAACATGCACGCTGGGCCTTTCTGCGGCCACAAAAGCGTGCTTTCTAGCAGATCATATTTACCGGCTTATTGTGGAGAATTCCGGCATGCGTCTGGTTACTCACCTCTCTTCTGCTTCTCTGGCTTTGGCTGCTGCGTTTTCTCTGTGCGTTGCGGCACCGGCTCAGGCGGCTGATAAGCCGCAGGCGCTGGTTGATAAGGCTGCCCTGAGCGTACAGGATGTTTTTGTAGGCGCAACCGGCCAAAGTCCGATGGTAACCAATTTGGCCAAGGCGCGTGCCGTGATGGTGTGCCCAGATATGTTCCGCATGTCTATTGCATTTGGTGGCGCGCATGGTGGCTGCCTGCTGCTGGCGCGCGATGCGCGTGGTTCATGGTCTGACCCGGCATTTTACACCCTTAGCACCGCATCCTTTGGTTTGCAGTTTGGGGTGCAGAGTTCCGAGATTGTTTTCTTTGTCATGACAGATCGCGGCTTGCAGGCCCTGCTTGATAGCCAGTTCCAGTTTTCTTCTAATGCTGGGGCCTCTTTTGCCAGCATGAGCACGGCAGTTGCTAAGGGAAATGCGGGCGCACGCAATACGGATATTCTGATTGCCCAGAAATCTCAGGGTGTGTTTGCCGGAGCTTCCTTGGGCGGCAGCAAGCTGACCGTGAACAGTGATGCCAACCGTGAATACTACAAGCAGAGCGTTGGGCCGGAAGATATTGTGGTGAGCATGCGTGTGAACAACCCGGATGCAGACCCCCTGCGGAGTGTGCTGATGCGTTATGCCGCTATGGCAAAAAATGTCAGCGCGTCTTCTACATCCTCACGCGCATCTAACAGCAACACGGTTTCTCAGAGCGATGCAGATGCTCTGGCAGCAGATACGGTTGGGGCATCTGGCGGTGGTGGCATCAAGCAGGAAAGCCTGAGCCCCTCTAGATAAGTTTTTTTTATGGTGAAGTATTAAGCGCTTTTTACCTGTGAGGGTGGAAAGTGCTTAATGCGTATTATGCTGCCGAAAAGCAGAAACATTCCGATTATGTTCGGCCAGAGTGGTGGAAAAATTATGCCCACCATTGCCGTTTGCCACAAAGAAAAGAGCATCCCCACTGGCTGGATGTGCCGCTGCTTCTAATGAAGACATGCCGGGTGAGCAAATAGGCCCGGGAGGTAACCCCGTAACAGCATACGTATTATACGGATCTGGCGTAGCGAGATCTGTGTGTGTAAGTGCGCGCCCCAGCGGTGGATTGCCATGTGTTATGGCATAAATCACGGTTGGGTCTGTTTGCAGTTTCATGCCCTTTTGCAGGCGGTTTAGAAAAACACGCGCAACCATGGGCCTTTCTGCGGGTAAGGCTGTTTCTTTTTCTATCAGGGAAGCCAGTACAAGCAGAACCTGCGGTGAGGATATGGTGCCATCCAAAGCCGGATCATGCTTTTGCCAGATAGTATCCAGTGCTGTTTGCATGGCGTTTTGTGCACGCTTTACAATATCCGCACGCTGGCTATTTCGCAGATAATTATAGGTTTGCGGTAATGTGCTGCCTTCTGCTGGCAGAGGCGCCTCGCCTTCCAAAAAAGGGGCAGAGGCAATAATGGCCTGAATCTGGTGGGCAGAAAGCCCTTCAGGAATGGTCAGCTTATGTAAAACAGGTTTGCCGTGCCGCAGAATAAACAGCACATTCTGCATGGAAACATGTTGTGGAAAATGCAGTTCTGCTGCGTGTAGCTGGCCACTTTTACGCGTAAGAGAAATAGCTGTTACAAACAGCTTATCTGTAAACCAGCCAGAAGGTAGAACCTGTGCTTGTTGTAGCGCGCTTATCGTGCTGGCGTAGCCACCATGTGGCACCACAACATCCGTAGCTACTGGCAGAGGCCCCGGTTTTGTATAGTTATACCATGCAAAAAAACCTGTTCCTCCCCCTGCTAAAGCAGAAAGAAGAAACAGGCCCCCTAGCCATTTCAGGGCAGCACGGCCTTTTTTGGCAGGCTGTTTTGCAGGCTTCTTTTTCGGTTTAGACGCCACGCACAATCAGGCTGGCATTTGTGCCGCCAAATCCAAAGCTGTTGGAAAGAGCCACGTTGATTTCCCGTTGCTGCGCCGTGTGGGCAATGCGGTCAATCACGCTTTCACGCGATGGATTATCCAGGTTCAGCGTAGGCGGTGCCACGTTATCCCGAATAGCCAGAATGGAGAAAATGGCTTCCACTGCACCAGCTGCGCCAAGCAAATGGCCTGTTGCAGATTTGGTGGAAGACATGGCCAGCTTACGGGCATCATCACCAAACAGACGTTCAACAGCTTCCAGCTCAAGATCATCCGCCATGGTGGAGGTGCCGTGAGCATTAACGTAGTTGATATCTGCCGGGGTAAGGTCTGCACTTTTCAGTGCAGCGCGCATGGCGCGGTATGCCCCGTAATGGCCTTCTGCCGGTGCGGTAATGTGGTATGCATCACCAGACATGCCGTAGCCGATAATTTCGCCGTAAATCTTGGCGCCACGAGCTTTGGCGTGTTCGTATTCTTCCAGCACCACAACGCCGGAACCTTCACCCATTACAAAACCATCACGGTCTTTATCCCATGGGCGGGAGGCTTTTCCGGGTGTGTCATTAAAGCCGGTGGACAGCGCGCGGGCTGAACAGAAACCAGCAATACCCAATGGGCAAACGGTTGCTTCTGCACCACCTGCCACCATTACATCGGCATCACCAAACATGATAATGCGCGCGGCATCACCAATGGCATGCACACCGGTGGCGCAAGCTGTCACAACTGAATGATTTGGCCCCTGAAAACCATATTTGATGGAAACATGGCCAGAAACCAGATTGATGAGAGCGGACGGGATAAAGAACGGCGAAAGACGCCGTGCCCGACCTTCATGCACGGTAATGGAGGCATCATAGATGGTTTGCAAACCACCAATGCCAGAGCCAATCATCACACCGGTGCGGCATTTATCTTCTTCGGTTTCGGGTTTCCAACCGGAATCCTCAACCGCTTCCGTTGCTGCCACCAGCCCCATGTGAATGAAGCGGTCCATTTTGCGCTGGTCTTTGGGGGAAATCCACTCGGAAAGTGTAAGCTTTCCTTCTGCGGTCGGCCCTTCCGGCACTTCCCCAGCCACATGGGCCGGCAGATCGCTTGGGTCGAACTGCGTGATTCTACCAATCCCGCTTTCGCCTGCAATCAGACGTGACCATACGTTTTCAACGCCCAGACCCAGAGGTCCGACGATGCCCATTCCGGTGACGACTACCCGTCTCCGTCCAGAATTTACTCCGGCCGACTGCAACAAACCAGCCCGCTCCCTGTTCTGCACGTATATGGTCCCTCAAATAGCAGAGGGACCTACAGTTTCCGTTAAACGCAAAAGTACCTGAAAATCAGGCAGCTTTCTGCTTTTCGATGTAATCGATAGCATCTTTAACGGTGGTGATTTTTTCCGCTGCATCTTCCGGGATTTCGACATTGAAGGCTTCTTCAAACGCCATCACCAGCTCAACGGTATCAAGGCTGTCAGCGCCCAGGTCATCGATGAACGATGCATCCGGTGTGACCTTGCTTTCCTCGACGCCGAGATGCTCGACCACGATTTTCTTAACCTTATCAGCGATTTCGCTCATCTGTCTTTGTATCCCATAGGCCCGGTTTTACATGCGGGCAGGTTGTTCTGGTGCCTGCTCTACCACAACCCCTATTGGTAGAAGAATAGAAAACAGCACTGCTTCCGTTATTCTTCCCCAGCAACAGGGGTTGCGGGCGCTTAGCACGTTTTTCCATCACAAGCCAAGGCAAACCGGAAAAGACTTTCTTCCGGCCCCTTGGCCATGTGCGTGTTTGTATAGTCTGTCTGCCACATCTGAAAGGATTTTGCACCCTCTCTTCTGCGCAGACAAATGCAGAGGCCAAGTTTAAGGGCGTTACCCCTTAAACCATTGCCATACCGCCGTTTACATGCAGCGTGGTGCCCGTAACCCATGCAGCTTGGTCTGATGCCAGATACAGCACGGCAGAAGCCACATCTTCTGGCTGGCCCAGACGCCCCAGCGGAATCGCGCCCAGAAGTTTTTCTTTTTGTGCGTCTGGCAGAACGTCTGTCATAGGGGTCACAATAAAGCCCGGAGCCACCACGTTTACTGTTACGCCACGCGGCCCGGCTTCCTGCGCCAAGGATTTGCTCATGCCTACAATGCCAGCTTTTGCAGCGGCATAGTTGGCCTGCCCAGCATTGCCGGTAGAGCCGATTACCGAGGAAATGTTGATAATACGCCCTGCCCGGCGGCGCAGCATGCCCTTAAGCGCTGCGCGGCACAGCCGGAAAGGAGAAGACAGATCAACATTCAGAACCTGATCCCAGTCTTCATCTTTCATGCGCAGGGCCAGCATATCGCGCGTTAGGCCTGCGTTGTTCACCAGAATATCAATGGGTGCTCCAGCAGCTTCTTCTGCCTTGGCAATCAGCCCATCGGCTTCTGCCGGGTCAGAAAGGTTGGCAGCCACGTAGAATGCGCGCCCTTCCCCCAGTTCTTCTGCCTGTTTCTGCAACACGGCTTCACGCGTGCCAGACAGCACCACTTTTGCACCCTGTGCGTGCAGCAGGCGCGCAATGGCGCTACCAATGCCACCGCTTGCGCCTGTAACCAGTGCTGTTTTTCCGTCCAGTTTGAACATGATATGTATTTACCCGCTGTTTTTACAAAGTTTTCAGGAAAGATTCGATATCGGCGGGCGTTCCCACAGAAAGGCCAGTCACTTCAGAATCAATGCGGCGCACAAGGCCGGAAAGCACTTTGCCTGCGCCAATTTCTACAAACGTATCTACGCCCATGCCCACCATAGCGGCCACACTTTCGCGCCAACGCACACGGCCAGTAACCTGACGCACCAGATTTTGCCGAATCGTATCGGCATCGGTTTCGCGCTCGGCTGTTACGTTGGCAATTACGGGCACAATTGGGGCGGCAATTTCGGCTTTGGCCAGTGCTTCGGCCATCACATCTTCTGCTGGTTTCATGAGCGAAGAATGGAACGGAGCGGAAACCGGCAGCTTGAGCGCGCGCTTGATCTTCATTTCCTTGGCGATGGCAATGGCTTCATCAATGCCTGCGCTCTTGCCGGAAATAACAATCTGGCCGCCACCGTTATCGTTGGCAATTTCCACATCGCCTTTGGCAGAGGCTTTGGAGCAGATGTCTTCTGCCTGTGCCAATGTAACGCCAATAAGGGCTGCCATACCGCCTTCCCCTGCAGGAACAGCTTTCTGCATGGCCTGCCCGCGCAGCCGCAGCAGGCGTGCTGCTTCTGCCACACCAAAGGCGCGCCCAGCAGCCAGAGCAGAATATTCACCCAGAGAATGCCCGGCCAGCAGCGTAACTTTGCCGGCAAGATCCAAGCCGCCATCCTGTTCCAGAACGCGCAGAACAGCCATGGAAACCGCCATAAGTGCAGGCTGGGCGTTTTCTGTGCTGGTCAGGCTTTCCATCGGGCCTTCAAAAATGATTTTGGAGAGTTTTTCGCCCAGGGCGTCATCAACTTCTTCAAAAACAGAACGTGCCGCAGGAAAAGCTTCTGCAAGTTCCTGCCCCATACCAACAGACTGGCTGCCCTGTCCGGGAAAAACAAATGCGTAAACGGCCATGATACTCACTGTTCCAAATTTTTCCTTGCCAGACGGATGGAAGCCACCAGTTTTGGCAAGATCATGAACTGCACGGGCTGCTTTGTTATGTTTTGCGTTTTATGGCGGCCTGTAAAAAGGAAGCCACGCAAAACGCAGACCGGCAGGAAATCGGGCGGCAGAATACGGCGCAGTTTAGCGCCGCACAATACGCCAGCCCAGAACAAGCAGTGCATCCCACGGCAGGGCAAGGCATTCATGCGCGATACGCAGGAGTTTTTTGCGCATGTTGGGCACATGCGGCTGTGCACGTAAAAAAGGCACAGCCTGCGCTTTCCAGCCAGCAAGGCGCATAAGCAAAACGCAGCGCGGCAGATGCAAGGGGCTGGAAACAACAGCTATGGGCTGAGCCGTAGAATACTCTGCCTGACGCAACAAACGTGTGCAGGCAATGGCGGAATCAAACGTATCTCCCGCCGTAGGTTCGGGCAAAATAGTGTCTGGAGCAACGCCGGCCTTTAACAGGCAGGAAGCCATAACATCTGCTTCTGTCTGGCCATTTTGTGGCACGCCACCTGTGGGAATATACACAACGGGCCCATGCGCAGCGCCAAACACAAGTGCTGAATGCACCCGGTTTAGGAGCGCTACAGAAGGGCTGCCATCTGGATTGAGGGCTGCACCAAAAATAATTACGGGCAGTGCTGACACTTCAAATCTCCTCCCCGCAATGGGTGCAATCAGGCTGGAGGACGTAACAGCACGCGGTTAAGCCGCTCCAGAGTGGTAAAGCCTTCAGCCCACACTTTGCGGAACTTGCTTTCCGAAATACCACGTGGGGCCACGGCCTCTACCAAGGTGCCAACAGTGCGTTCACCATCAATTAATGGCAGAATGCCGCGCATTTGTGGCGGCAAGGGAATGGGCACAATCAACGTGCCAAACGCAAAAGGTAGTGTGTGATCTGGCCGCATCTGTTTGGCCAACTCTACCCCCGGTATTTCACGCATTACTGGCACAGCCGCAAAATCTAGCGGGTCTGGAGGTGTAACGCGCGCGCCTTTGCGTACAACATAGGCAACGTGCGTGGCCATATTGCCCGCCAGATCTTCCGCTATGGCGGCCTGCTGCTGCCATGGTAGGCCGCTGATGCGTGCACGCAGGCGTGGGTCTGGCAAAAACAGGGTTGGATCATACCGCGCCGGTTCCATCAGGCAGGATGGTTCCAGACCGGCTTTGTCGAGAAAATTCAAAAACTCGGTAACGGTATAAGCACGATCTCTCGGGTTCAGCAGCAGATCATACAATCCTGCATCGCCGCCAGAGAGATGATCTCCAAAGTTGCCATTCTGCCGCAACCACGCAGTAGCCGGCAGCGTGCGCATGACGCGGCGCGCCATATCCAGCCGCGCTTGAGGCGTTTCGGAATGTGGGGCAATTTTTTCCAGTGCATCCTGCACCATGTAAACGCCTGTGCGCCCATAAGGGGCATAGACCATTAGCCCCATTCCACCACCGGGCGCGAGGTGCTTTTCCAGCATGGCTAATGCGGCATCAGGATCAGGCAGATGATGCAGTACACCACAGCAATCAATATAATCAAAAAGGCCCAGATCCAGCCCATCCAGCTCTGTCAGAGAGCCCTGAATGAAGCGGATATTTGCCAGCTCCCGCGCCTCTGCCCGTGCCTGTGCAATGGAGAGCGCTTTTTGGGAGCGATCCACACACACAACCTCACCGGGGCGCCTGGCGCGTTGTAGGTGGGTTGCCAGCATGATGGCACCATCCCCCGTGCCGCATCCCGCCACCAGTGCCCGCAAAGGCTGGCTTTGCGGCCGTTTGGCACCAAAAACCCAGTAGTCAATTTCCCGCAGATGGCTGGGGCTGCCTATTAAAAGGCGCTTGGCCTCATCCTGCGGGTTTCTTTCCGGGTATGGATACGCCTCATACTGGGCGGCAAGGCTGGAATCGCGCGTATCGGCGGGGGATTGATCTGTCATGCTGGCGCGGCCTTTCCTTAGCGGGGCAGCAGTTTGCCGCGCTGCCAAGCTTCTGCCGCTTCATCGGCTGTCATGCCTTCAACACGCATGGCGTAATCCATGGCGCTGATAATTTTGGCGCTCAGCATCAGTTCATCCAGTTCGTCCAGAAGGTCCTGCTCCATTTCATCCTTGGTTTCTGCACGGATCAGAATGCGTGCATCCTGTTCGCCCCCCAGTGCATTCTTGGGGTCGTTCAGAATACGGAAACCGCCAATATGGAACAGGAAGCAAGGCTGAAACAGCGGCATCAGCACCAGTTCTTCCCGCTTGAGGGCAGCGTTCAGCTCTGCCAGAGCTTCTTCATCCGGCAGCACTTTCAGGCTGAATCCTGCAGTATCCAGCTCATACTGCTGCAACACGTTTTCCATGTGTTTTTGCAGGGATGCAGGCGTGATAATGGTGCGGGAAAGTTCTAGCCCAGCCTGTGCCACATCATCCAGAGATGTCAGCGGTGTATCTTCTGCAGAAATGCAGCAATGGGCGGCTGGGCGAAACAAATTGCCAAGAGGCAAAATACCGGGGGCCAGCATGCCCGCATCTTCATCCGGTAGCCATGCAGACACGTAAAAATCAACCTCACCCTTTTTGAGCATGTCTGTCAGCACGTCTTTCGGGCCAGTGACAATATCCGGCTCTACATCATTGGCTTCCAGAACGCGGATGATTGCTGCTGCCGTAGCCTCATGCACGGTGGTTTCGGGGTATGCGAGGGTCAGGCTTGTCATCTCAGGATCCTTTCAGATCTGCTCGAACTGGTGATGGTCTGCGTAGTCCTTGCAGCAGGAGAAACCCATGAGGCAATCCCTGAAATGGAAATAACAGGATTTCGTAATGATTTGGTGCAAGGCAAAGGGCAAAAAAAAGCCGCCCTTCCCTTGTAAGGGAAGAAGGCGGCCAACCGGAATAATACCTTAAACTGGGGCGTTTAAGCGGCAACAATACCCTGTTCGCGCGGCATGACGGGGCGGATCATGTTCAGGGCATCTGCAAAGGTGTTAAAGCTGCCCAGTTTATTGTCACGGATAGCATCCATAACAATCCAGCGGTTGCCGTGGCAGTAAATCTGGTAAGCCGGATCTGGCGTTTCGCGCACCCATACCACAACATAACCAGCGGAAACGCCGGCCTGCTTCTGTTCAGATACAAAAACATCCGCATCGCAAATGCCCATGGGCTGAGCAGCCTGAACCCAACGGGTAAGGTAAGCCTGCTGGCGGGATGTGATCTCCATCTGGAATGGGATGATCTGGCAGGTGTGTTGCTGAGAAGATGTTGTTGTGCGCGTCATGGTTTCTTTTATCCCCCTTACAATCCCGGTTCGGTCTTGATGTTTGGAGTGTAAAAGAGCCGCAGCGCGCTACGCTATGAGAAAACGAATGTTAACGCCTCAAAAGCAGGCAGGTTCGAGACCTCGTGACGAAAAAAACACAAATACACGCAAATTGCACAATTTTTATGCCTGTTTTTTGTGCAAACGCCTTTCTGTGGTGCAGAAAAAAGAATCAGAACTTTGCCGAAACCATTAATGAGCCATAGTTAAACAGGCCAGACTTGGCTGTGGTGAACTGCTGTGTCTGCCAGACCTGGCTGTAGGAAATGCGCAAACCGCAGAACATAAAGGCCAAACCGGCGTGAATTTCACCTACATCCCATTTTTTAATCACATGCAGGGAATTGCTGCGCATGGTGTTGCCTTGCAATGAGGCATCATACCCAACGGCCTCACCCGTTACGCCACCAAAGATGTACCATGAAAAAGGACGCCGAGATTTATAGGCATCTGTGCCATCTGTGCCGGAGGCCTGAATGGTAGGTGTGCCGAAATCACTATCCAGCCCCTGCCCGATACGGAACACATCCCCAATACGGCCATAAATCTGGTAATCACCAATGGCTGCAGCGGCGGATGGCAGCATATCAAATTCTACGCCAAACACATGCGCCAAAGGCAAGCGCCAGATACGTCCACCCTGCACCTGAAAAATGGGCTGGTTTTTAAGCTGATGAGACCAGCCCTGGTTTTTGGTATCGCCAATCAGGCCATGGAATCCGTTCTGGAGCTGCTCGCCCAAGCCGCCCGGCCCCATAATACCAAACTGAATGCCAAATACGCTGCGGGTTCTATCCGTATCATTAATAAGGTTCACGGTGCCCAGCAGCAGGCTGGAATAGGGCCTATCATTAATACGAGCAGTTTGCGCCTGCCCCGGAGCCCACGGGCTGGAAACCTGCGTGTTGCGCGGCGTAAAGATAAGCTGCTGCAAGCCTATGCTGATACGCTGCACCCCTTCCCCCCAAATGGCCTTGTTAATGGCAGCAATGGGTGTGGGCAGCGTGTTGGTGCCAGATGTCCAGTTAAAGCGCAGGCCGCTGGTATAGTATTGGTCCGACGTACCTTTCAGGGTGGTGATGGCATCGTTTTCACCCTGAAGGGTCCATGTGCCTTTGTTATCAGAGGCAGGAGTCGCTTTGGCGGAAGAAAGAGAACACACGGATGCCCCTGCCAGCATAAGAGACGCAAGGGCAAGGCGCCGTGCGCGAAGCCGTTTTAAAACTACGGGCATGCTTTTTCTTCCATTTGGCCATGTGCGGGCATGATTCTAGGCTGTTCTTAATGGATAATACCCGCACAAGAAAGCCCGTTTCCCCTTATCCTGTCTTGCTGTGGCTATCATGCCAGCATCAGGCGGTTATGGGGGCGGAGGTATCACATAACTGTGAGATTAAGAAAAGTGTGTGAAACTCCCGCCAATTTCATGCTTTCCTATAGTCGCACGCTGTTGGCTGTGCTACGGAAACAGTGGGCGCATTTGCAGCTTTCAGGAACGGGAACGGTGGCGTTTTCTTCAAAATACGTAAACGTGTCAACCCATTCCGGCAAACTGCCCGTTTTTCAATATCGGGAGAAGCTTCAGCCTTCTCCGTACTCCAGGATCAAGACCGTTGAAAAGTAACAGGACCGACCGCAGCTCTCGTTTTCCTCGCCGCGGCGGATTTGATGACGATTACATGTCCATGCCTTCCTTTGGTGAGCGCCCAGCATTTGGTGGCGGTGACCGTGGTGGATTTGCACCGCGCCGTGGCGCTGGTGGTCCGCAGGTTGTGGCTTCCGGGCCGGAAGTTGGTGCAACTGTTAAATGGTTCAACAGCGAAAAAGGCTTCGGCTTTGTTGAACTGGCAGATGGCACCGGTGATGTATTCCTGCACGCCAATGCACTCTCTCAGGCAGGCCATCAGGGTGTAAGCCCCGGTGCGACACTGGTTGTACGGATTGGCCAGGGCCCGAAAGGTCGCCAGGTTGCGGAAGTTATTTCCGTTGACGAAAGCACCGCTCAGCCAGAACGCCCCCGTGCACCGCGCCCCGGTTTTGGCAGCCGTCCGGCTGGCCGCCCTGCCCCGGATCTGTCCATGGCTGAAGACACACGTGGTACCGTAAAATGGTACAACTCTGTCAAAGGCTTTGGCTTCATCACACCGGAAAGCGGTGGCAAGGACATTTTCGTTCACGCTTCTGCTCTTGAACGGTCTGGCCTGAGCGCACTGAACGAAGGTCAGGGTGTAAACGTAAAGGTGGTTCAGGGTCAGAAAGGCCCGGAAGCTGCTGAAGTTTCTCCGGCCTGATCCTGATTTTAGAATTAGGTTTCAAGAAAAAACCCCGGTTTTGCCGGGGTTTTTTTTATGCTTGGCTGATTAAATATTTAAACAGGCAAACGGGAAAGAGAGGTTAGTAGTCCCCCTTCCCCTTATTCCGGATCAGGCGCGCTTTATCACGCTGCCAATCTCTGTCTGCAATACTCTGCCGCTTGTCATGGCTTTTCTTGCCAACGCCCAAGCCGAGCGTAACTTTTGCCAAGCCTCTATCATTAAAATGCACATTTAAAGGCACAAGTGTTGCGCCCTGCTTGGCAATGGCACCTATAAACTTGCGCATTTCCTTACGGTGCATCAGCAGCTTGCGCGGCGCGCGCGTATCAAAGCGAGAGAGAACACCGCCCTGATATTCAGGAATATAGCTGTTAAACAGCCAGAGCGCTCCATCCCGTTCGCCAGCAAAGGCTTCGTTAATGGTGGCACGGCCAAGGCGTAGGCTCTTAACCTCAGCACCCTTCAGCACAAGTCCGGCTTCAATGGTTTCCAGAATATTGTAATTGAAGCGCGCCTTACGGTTTTGCGCCACCATGCCATGAGAGATCATGGAGCTTTTGGCAGATTTTCCAGATTTGGAGCTCATCAGTTCAGTAGCCCGACATCAACAAGGGCAGCGCGTACTTTCTCACGAGAAGGTTCGGTTAGCGGTGCAAGCGGCAGACGGCAGGTTTCTCCCGCAAGCCCTAGCAGGCTGGCTGCGTATTTGGCCGGGGCCGGATTGCTCTCGCAAAACAGCGTATCATGCAACGGTAGAAGCTTATCCTGAATGGCAATGGCATCCTGCGTGCGGCCTTCCTGCCACGCCTTTTGCACATTGGCACACAAGGCAGGCGCCACATTGGCAGTTACGCTAATGCAGCCATCACCACCTGCAGCCAGAAAAGCTACGGCAGTACCATCTTCCCCAGAAAGCTGGTTAAAGCGTTTTTCTACTGCGCGGCGCACCTGTAATGGGCGCAAAAGGTTTGCTGTGGCATCTTTTACGCCAATAATATTGGGGTGCCGCGCCAGACGCGCCATTGTTTCCACGCTGATATCAACAATGGAACGGCCCGGAATATTGTAAAGAATAACCGGAATGGAAATGGCATCTGCAATAGCCATGTAATGCCGGTAAAGCCCTTCCTGCGTGGGCTTGTTGTAATATGGCGCTACCACCAACACAGCATTTGCCCCGGCTTTTTCAGCATACTGCGCCAGATCTATGGCTTCGGATGTGCTGTTTGAACCTGCGCCTGCAATAACAGGAACCCGCCCGGCCGATACCTTAATGGTACGCTCCACTACCGCGTGGTGCTCAGCATGAGAAAGGGTTGGGCTTTCCCCTGTTGTGCCAACAGCACACAAGGCAGACGTACCCTCACGGATCTGCCAGTCCACCAGTTTTTCGAACGAGGCAAAATCCAGACTGCCGTCCCGGTTCATGGGGGTAATCAGCGCGGTAATAGACCCGGAGAAAAAGGTATCAGACATGGGCAGTCACTTATCCTGAAATGGCATGTGCCGGCACACTGCGCGGCGTGTCCTGCTCTTCGGCAGGGGTATGCTGGCGGAAGGGCGATTGAGGGTAGACACCTAGAATTGTGGTGTTCTGTGCAAAAAAATCAAGTTCTGCCAGTGCTTTGCTCAACCGTATATCATCTGGATGTCCATCAACATCCAGCAAAAAACGGGTGGCGGCAAAGGTTTCACCAGACATGTAGCTTTCCAGCCGGGTCATGTTGACGCCGTTGGTGGCAAACCCGCCCAACACTTTATACAACGCGCCGGGTTGGTTTTTGACACTGAAGATCAACGTCGTCATCACATTAGGGGTTTCTACCGGCGGACGATCTGCTGTGCGGGAAGCAATGTAAAAACGCGTGGTATTGTGGTCTGCGTCTTCCACGTTCTTTTTAAGAATTTCCAGCCCATAGAGTTCTGCTGCCAGAGCAGAAGCCACAGCGGCTTCTGCCGGCTTTTTCCATAAAGCTACCAACTCCGCGGCACCCGCCGTATCAAACTCGGCCACGGGTTCCAGATTGTAATCACGGATCAGGTTTCTGATCTGCCCCAAGGCTACAGGGTGCGTATGCACGCGCCGCACCTGTTCCATACGGGTGCCGGGCACAACCAGCAGGCAGTGTTCCACCCGTTGAAAGTGCTCTCCCACAATTTGCAGGCCAGAAGCTGGCAACAGGGAGTGAATATCTGGCACGCGCCCGGCCAAGCTGTTTTCGCACGCCAGCATGGCCAGATCTGCCCGGCCCTGATGCACAGCATCAATAGCATCAGCAAAAGTACGGCATGGCAGGGTTTTCCACCCCGGTTTGGCGTTACGGCAGGCCAGATCTGAATACGCGCCCGGTGTGCCCTGAAAGGCGATAACCTTTTGTGTCATGCCTCAATTATGCTCCAAATGCACGGCGTGCGCGTTCCAGATCTTCTGGTGTATCCACCCCAAATGGCGCTGATGCAAGGCGTGTGCAGCCAATACGCATGCCAGCTTCCAGTGCCCGAAGCTGTTCCAGACTTTCACGCTTTTCCAAGCCAGATGGTGGCAGAGCTACAAACCGCTCCAACGCAGCCCGGCGCCATCCATACACACCAATATGGTGCCATAGTGGCCCATTGCCCCACGGAATAGGCTGGCGGGAAAAATAAAGCGCGGGCGCTGTTTGCGTATCCTCTGAAAAATCACAGGCCACTTTCACCACAGAGGGTGCGTTTTTTTCAGCATCCGATGTTACGGGCGCAACCAGTGTGCCAACATCATACGCTGGGTTGGCCATAACATCCATAACTGCACGTAAGGCCTGTGGCTCAAATGTTGGCAGGTCTCCCTGCAGGTTCAGCAGCACGTCATATTTGCCGTCAGGATCAAACGCTTGGGTGGCCTGCCATACTCTGTCTGACCCGGAAGGTAAGTTGGGGTCTGTTAGAATCGCGGTGCCACCTGCTGCGGTTACGGCATCATAAATTTCCTGATCCGCCGCGGCCACCACAACCGGGCCAATATTGGCGGCTATGGCTGCATCCCACACACGCAGCACCATGGGGCGGCCAGCAATGTCTGCCAGCGGTTTTCCTGGCAGGCGAGTGGAAGCAAGCCGGGCAGGTATGACAACAAGAGAAGAAACCATCAGCTTGCTCCGAAAGGCGGCTCGTCCTATAGCCGGTTGAAAGCGGCGCGCAGTTTATGAAAGCTGCACGGTAAACGCAACCGGCAGAAAACGAGGTGCCTCCCGGGCATGGATGGCAGGTTTCTGAACAGAATAGCGGTTTCCACCGTACTCAGTGCGGCAGTGCTGGCAACATGTGTGTTTGCCGCACGTAGTGCCGTGCCAGATACAGCCCCTGTCCGCCCTGCTTTTTCTCTGCCGGGGTTAGAGCCCGTACCTATTGCTCCGTTAATGGTGCAGGCCAATGCGCAGCGTGGTGGTGCAACCGTAAGGCAGGTTTGCGCGCAGTGCCACGCCTTGGCTGGAGGGGCTGCGGAAAATGCCGGGCCACCGCTGGCCGGTGTTGCCGGGCGTGGTGTGGCCTCATGCACAGGGTACACCTATTCTGCAGCGTTGCGGCAGCATGCAGGCCAGCACTGGACAGACCAGATGCTGGCAGATTGGCTTATGGCTCCTGCCCGCTTTGCGCCCGGCACGCGTATGTCTCTCACCGGTATACCAGATCCCGCCCAACGGGCGGATGTTATTGCATTTCTTCACACTCTCGGCGGGCAGGCTGCGCCCGCGCAGGCAGGATGCACACCATGACACATTCGGAAGAACTCGGTCTTTTTACTGATGTTGCCACCATGATGGCAGATGCCGCCCGCACGGTTGTGCGTCCGTGGTTCCGACGAGATGTGGCGGTAGATGATAAAAAGGATGCAAGCCCCGTAACCATTGCAGACCGCAGCGCAGAACGGGTGATGCGTGCCATTCTGGCTGAACGCCTGCCCGATCACGGTGTATTCGGTGAAGAGTTCGGCCATGAAAACGCAGAGGCTCCGTGGCAATGGTTGCTGGACCCGGTGGATGGCACGCGGGCTTTTGTAACGGGTCGCCCCATGTTTGGAACGCTTATTGCCCTTTGCCATCATGGTGTGCCGGTACTGGGGCTGTTGGATCAGCCGGTGCTGAATGAACGCTGGCTGGGTGTGAAAGGCCAGCCTACGCAGTTTTCATCACCGCTGGGCGGTCGGCCTGCTACACGCCAGAACGTGGCGCTGGAAGCTGCGGAAATGTCCTGCACATCCCCCGAAATGCTGGAACTGGCCCCGCACACCGGCTGGAAAACCCTGAAAGCCTGCGCCAAGCGCATGACATGGGGTGGAGATTGCTACGCCTATGGCCTGCTGGCTCTGGGGCAGATTGATCTGATTGCGGAATGTGACATGAATCCGTGGGATTGGGCTGCCCTTGTGCCCGTTATTGAAGGCGCAGGTGGCGTGATAACAGCATGGGATGGCACACCCTTGCGGATGGATGGAGACCGTACAGTGCTGGCGGCTGGTTCGGCATCTTTACATCAGCAGGCCGTGGCAACCTTGCAGGCAGATCGCTAGATTTCGGTATCTTTTCTTTATCTCTCATGCGGCGGCCCTATCAATTTTGTAGTTTTTGAGATAGGTCTGCCGCTCGGCACAACAGCTATTTGGTCGGTTCCACATGAGCACAAGCACGCACCTGTCTCTCCCCAAGGACAAGATCCGCATTCTGCTGCTGGAGGGTATCCACGATAGTGCCGTCGCCCTTCTTAAAGCCAGCGGTTATGAAAACGTTGTGCGTCATAAAGGCGCGCTGGAGGGCGATGCCCTCAAAGAGGCGCTGGAAGGTGTGCATATTGTTGGCATCCGTTCCCGCACGCAGCTGACCAAGGAAGTGCTGGATGGCGCAGACCGGCTTATGGCCATTGGCTGCTTCTGCATCGGCACCAATCAGGTTGATCTTGAAGCTGCGCGTATGAACGGTATTCCCGTTTTTAACGCACCTTACAGCAACACACGTTCCGTGGCGGAACTGGTGATGGGCGAAATTGTCATGCTCATGCGCCGTATTTTCCCACGCTCTGTGGAATGCCATGAAGGTAAGTGGTCCAAATCCGCCCATAATAGCTGGGAAGTACGCGGTAAAACGCTGGGTATTGTCGGCTATGGTTCTATTGGTTCCCAGCTTTCCGTGCTGGCAGAAGCCTTTGGCATGCGCGTTGTGTATTATGATGTGGTGGACAAGCTGGGCCACGGGAATGCGCTGCCAGTAGAAACGCTGGAAGACCTGCTGGCACAAAGCGATGTTGTTAGCCTGCATGTTCCGCAGTTGCCCACAACCAAGAACCTGATGGGTGAAGCCCAGATCAAGGCGATGAAGAAAGGCTCTTTCCTCATCAACAACGCACGTGGCAACGTGGTTGATCTGGATGCGCTGGCAGAAGCACTGAAAAGCGGCCATCTGCTGGGTGCAGCTATTGACGTGTACCCCAAGGAACCCAAAGGCCCGAACGACAAGCTGGAAACACCCGTGCAGGGGCTGGATAACGTTATCCTCTCCCCACATGTTGGTGGCTCTACCGTGGAAGCGCAGGAACGCATTGGCGTGGAAGTGGCGCGCAAGCTGGTGGAATATTCCGATGTGGGGTCCACATTCGGTTCCGTGAACTTCCCCGGCGTTCAGCTGCCGCAAAGCCCACGTGGCACGCGCTTTATGCACGCGCACCGCAATGTGCCGGGCATGATGATGCGCCTGAACGAAATCTTCATGAACGCAGATTGCAACGTTACGGCGCAGTTCCTGCAGACGGATGGAGAAATCGGTTACGTGGTGATTGAAGCCGATACCGGCGGCAACACGGAACTGGATGATCGTCTTCTTCAGGCTCTGCGCGGTCTGGAAGGCACAATCCGCGCACGCCTGATTTACAAAGGTAAATAAGCGTGTCTATCGGGGCGGGAATACTCAATTCCCGCATCCGTAGCTTTGCCTTTTGCGGCATAGAAGCCCGCCCCGTTTGGGTGGAAGTGCAGATTTCCAGCGGTTTGCCTGCCTTTTTAATGGTTGGCCTGCCGGATAAAGCCGTAGCAGAAGCGCGTGAGCGTGTGCGTGCGGCGCTCACTTCCATCGGGCTTGCCCTGCCTGCCAAGCGTATTCTGGTTAATCTTGTTCCCGCGGACATTCCCAAGGAAGGATCGCATTTCGATCTTCCCATAGCCTTGGCGTTGCTAACGGCCATGGGGGTGATACCGGGTGAGGAAGTGGCGCGGTATGCCGCTTTGGGCGAACTTTCCCTAGATGGGCGGCTCAACCCGGTTGCGGGTGTGCTTTCTGCTTCTCTGGAAGCAGCGTCCATGAATTTGGGTTTGGTATGCCCTGCGGCACAAGGGCAGGAAGCCTTGTGTGGTGGGGATATTTCCATTCTGGCCGCACCAGATTTGCTAGCACTTATCAATCATTTTAACGGATTGCAGGTTTTGTCTCCTCCAGCGTTTTCTGCGCAGGAAGATGAACCGGTGTCTGAACCCGATCTGGCGGATATACGCGGGATGGAAACAGGCCGCCGTGCGCTGGAAATTGCAGCGGCAGGTGGGCATTCCCTATTGCTCAGTGGGCCGCCGGGTGCGGGTAAATCCATGCTGGCTGCGCGTTTGCCGAGCTTGTTGCCAGATCTTTCTGTGGCAGAGAGTCTGGATGTTTCGCGTATTTATAGTGCGGCGGGTTTATTGCTTGGTGGCCGGCCCATAAGGCGCCCCCCTTTTCGTGACCCGCACCATTCGGCCAGTCTGCCCGCTTTAGTGGGCGGAGGTGCCCGTGCGCGGCCGGGTGAAATCAGTCTGGCGCATCGGGGTGTGTTGTTTTTAGATGAATTGCCAGAATTTTCCCGCTCCGCTTTGGAGGCGCTACGGCAACCGTTAGAAACCGGCCAGATCAGCATTGCGCGTGCTGCCGTGCATGTAACCTACCCTGCCCGCTTTCAGCTTATTGCGGCCATGAACCCGTGCCGTTGTGGGTATCTGGGCGATGCTAGCCGAGAATGTAGAAAAGCCCCGCGCTGTGGTGAGGATTACATGAACCGTCTTTCTGGCCCATTGCTGGACAGAATAGACATGCATCTTGCCATGCAGCCCTATGAACCCTTGGGCTATATGGCAGGCCCACCGGGAGAAAACAGCGCAACAGTGGCAGAGCGTGTGCGGTGCGCGCGCCAGATGCAGGCAGAGCGACAAGGTGCGCGCAAGAACGCAGAAGCCGCGTTGGAAGATTTATGCGTATCAGCAGAAGCGCAGAACATGGCGCAAGCCATAGCGGCCAGATTTCGGTTTTCTGCTCGCGGCTATACACGCATGTTACGCGTAGCACGCAGCATTGCTGATCTGGCGGGAGATCTAGATATTCAGCCCCAGCATGTGGCAGAAGCAGCCACCTATCGCAGCCGGAGCTCTGCTAACTAACCCCGGCTGGTAGAAAATTGGTCAGGTGCTTTTAAGAACCTGCAAGCCCTGTTCCAGATCAGCAATCAGATCATCCGGGTTTTCCAGACCAATCTGAAGGCGAAAAGCTGGGCCAGCCTGTACAGGGGATTCACCGCTGCGGGTAATGCCACCCGTGGTAGGAAGAATAAGGCTTTCATATCCTCCCCAAGATGCGCCAATGCCATACATCTTCAGGGCATCAATCATGCGCTGCATGTCCTGTACTGTGTAATCGGCCTTCAACACAACACCAAACAGGCTGCCTGCTCCGGTAAAATCACGCTTCCAATATGTGTGGCCGGGGCATTCTGGTAATGCGGGGTGTAATACGCGGGCCACTTCCGGCCGCGTTTGCAGCCATTTGGCAATGTGCAGGGCAGATTTTGCCTGCTGAGCCAACCGCACACCCATGGTGCGCAGGCCGCGTAACGTAAGCCAGCACTCATCCGGCCCAGCTACCTGTCCCATCTGAATGGCGGCATCACGCAATGTATGCCACAGGCGTGTATCGGCAACAGTAATGGCACCAGCAATCACATCAGAATGGCCAGCCGGGTATTTTGTAAGTGCCTGAATAGACACATCCACGCCGTGTTTAAATGGCGTAAAAATGCCAAAGCCCCATGTATTATCTAAAAACAACAAGGCACCATGCGCGTGGGCAACTTCTGCCAGCATGGCAACATCCTGCACCTCAAACGTGTGGCTACCGGGGCTTTCTGTAAACACCACACGCGTATTGGGGCGCATAAGGGCCGTTATGGTTGCGGCATCCGCACAGGGTGGAAAATAAGAAATTTCCACCCCAAAGCGTTTGAGCATATTTTCTGCAAAGCGCCGCGTTGGGCCATATACGTTATCTGCCAGCAGGCAATGATCTCCGGCTTTGAGGAAAGCCAGAAGCGGCGTGGTGCAAGCTGCCAGACCAGAACAGACCACTTGCGTGTCCGAGCCGCCTTCTATGGTAGCAATGGCTTTTTCCAGTTCATGCTGGGTGGGCGAGCCCATGGCCCCATAAATGCTGACATGCTCATACCGTTTGCGGCCGGTCTGCTGCATGGCATCCAAGGATGGAAACACAACGGTAGAGCCACGTTCCAGTGGCAGGTTTACATAAGTACCTGCCTCTGTTGCTTGTGGGCGGGCAACATGGCTGAGGGAAGATGCAAGTTTAAGCCAGCCGGCGGAAACTCTGTTTTCGTCTGTCATGCTGTGCGTTCCACTGTTACGGGCGCATTGGGGAAGCTGCCCCATTCGGCCCAGGATCCATCATACAAGGCACCCATATTAAGCCCGGCAATAGCCAAACCTGCTGTCAGCACGGCGGCGGTCATGCCGGAGCCGCAGGTGGTTACGGGGGTATCAGTTTCCGTAATGCCTGCTTGCGCAAATAGAGTATGCAACTGTTCAGGAGGTAAAAACTGCCCTTTTGTATTCAGCAAGTTTTTATAAGGCATATTGCGCACACCCGGCATGTGGCCTGAAGCGACATGGGGCCGAGGTTCTGGAGTTTCCCCATAAAAACGGGCAGCGCTGCGGGCATCCAGAATGGGGCGTGAGCCGTGTTTTACAATATCCAGCATGTCCCCCAGCCCCACAATATGCGTATAACATGTGCGTGGCTGATAAGGTGCCGGTAACGCCGCGGTTGGGGCTGCTGCTTCTGTTGGGTGTCCATCACGCACCCATGCGGGCAATCCGCCATCCAGAATAAAGCTGTGTTCATGCCCAAACAGGCGCGTTAACCACCACCCGCGGCAAGCCGATGCCACATTGCCCTGATCATAAAAAACCACGGTATCCTGTGCCGTTATGCCCAGCCTGCCAAACAGGTGGCTAAACCGCGCGGCGGAGGGGGCAGTATGTGGCAACGCGCTTTCTGGGTCAGAAAACAGTTCGATATCAAAATACCGGCTACCGGGAATATGCGCTGCGGCAAAACTTTGCTGCGGGTTAAAGGTTTCTCCGGGCAGGAGGGCAGTTGCATCCAGCACATGCACGCCGGAGGAGCCAAGCATTTCGGCCAGTTTTTGTGTGGAAATAAGAGGTGACATATCGGCTGTCTGACCCATTGTTATTCTGAATATTCTACCGCAAAGATCACACAGCCCCGTCTGGCTGGCAAACAAAACATCATGGTGCGGCATGTTGAGTGTGCATGGAGAAGTTTTGTTTTCACACCAGACAAAATCCAGATTTCATGATTTAATAGCTGAATGGCAACTGGTCAGCCCGCTTCTACCGAACGCATCATGCGGCTGCTGCTTTTGGGCGGCATTACGTATGGGTGCGTTCTGGTGCTTGCACCCTTTTCTTCCGCTCTGCTGTGGGCGGGCGTGCTGGCTTATACAACGTGGCCATTGTTCCAGCATTTGCGCCGCCGCATGGGGCCAAACGCTGCCAGTTTGACCATGACATTGCTATGCGCCGTTGGCGTGGTGTTGCCGCTGGCATTTCTGGCATCTGCCTGTGTATCATCCGGCCCACGCTGGGCGCGTCAGGTTATGGCGTTTGTTGGAACTATTCATGAACTGCCACCCCTGCCCCATTGGATTGCATCACTGCCGGCGTTTGGGCCAGATATCAGCCACCATTGGGAGCGCTGGAGCCGTAACATCAGCTCTGTGGGGGATGAACTGCGCCCCTATGCGGGTGAGATCATTCAATCTCTCCTTGAAGTGTTGATGCGCATGGCCAATGGCGCCCTGCATCTGGTTATGGCGCTGTTTATTGCCTTCTTTTTTTGGCTCAGCGGCCCCATGTTATGGGATACGGTGCAAGCCGTTATGGTGCGTATTGCAGGCCATCAGGCCGGGCGGCACCTGCATATTGTCGGCAGTACAGTACGCGGGACAGTATATGGCATTTTAGGCACCGCGATCATACAGGGTATTCTCACAGGTTTGGGCCTGTGGCTGTTAGGGGTTGGAGAAGCTGTTATTTTAGGTGTGCTGGCGGCATTTCTGGCGGTTTTTCCCATAGGTGCTCCGTTGGTGTGGATACCTGCCGCCCTATGGCTGTTTGGTATGCACCATCCGGGAAAAGGCATTTTACTGCTGCTTTATGGTGTTTTGGTTATCTCGGGGGCAGATCATCTTATCCGCCCGCTGTTTATTGCGCGGGGCAGTAAGCTTCCCTATTTGCTGACAGTGCTGGGCGTTATTGGCGGCCTTCTGGCTTTTGGCGGTGTAGGCATTTTTCTGGGGCCTATTCTGCTGGCTATTGGCTTTACGCTCACAACTGAATTTGCAGCAGATGAAGCCGCGCAACCTCTTACGCAGGATGAAAAAAGGACTCTGACATCATGAGGCGTCCACTCTCTCGGCTGGTTGAGTTTGCGCGTCGCAAGTCAGCCCATTCCTTTGTTGCCTGCGATATGGAGGGCGTGCGGGTTATTAGCTGGAACCTGTTGCGCCGCACGGGGGCAACCGTGCATGATATTGCCGCCCTTATTGAGGCCGAAAAGCCCGATGTGCTGCTGATGCAGGAGGCCACGGTAGAAATAGACGTGCTGCCAGATGTAATTGGTGGCCACTATGCGCGTAACCCGCAGCCGGGGCGTATTCATGGTGTGGCATGTTGGAGCCGTATTCCATTCGCACGCGCGCCCAGAGCCTGCACCATTCCTTCTGGCCCGCTGTTTAAGCGCCATGCCCAGATTATTGAGTATGATAAGTTTTCTCTGGCCAATGTGCATCTGTCTCATGGGCAGATGTTAAACCGTAAGCAGTTGCGGCGTTTGGCTACCCTGCTTTCTCCCCCATGTGCCATTTTGGGGGATTTCAACCTGTTGGGCCCAACATTGGTGCCCGGTTTTAAGGATGTTGGGCCTAAGGCCCCCACGCATCGGATGGTAGATTTGCTGCCTATTAGAATTGACCGGTGCCTGGTGGAAGGCATGCAGTGTTTAAGCGCACGTGTTCTGCCGGTTTTTGCCTCGGATCACCGGCCTATTGCGGTCACTTTACGGCCTTTGATTGGGCTGTAATTTTTACAAATAGGGCATAAACAATCTGGCAAACGCATCTCGGATCTGGATGATCTTGTTACGGTTATCCAGATCATAATGTGTGAGCCGTTTGTTACGGTGTTTGATGATAAAATCATCCAGCATTTCGGCCAATACGGTATCGTAGATTTCCATATTGATTTCAAAATTCAGCCTGAGGCTGCGAATATCAAGATTGGAACTTCCCACACAAGACCAAGCTCTATCCACCACCATTAACTTGGAATGGTTAAAGGGTGGATTTGCCAGCCAGACACGCACCCCGGCATTGAGCAAAGGTGCAATATTGGCAGCACACGCCCAATCCAGCGGGAGATGATTGCTCTGGTGAGGGATAACAAGATCAACCTGCACACCGCGAAGGGCCGCCAGCCCCAGCTCGGACATCAGGCGTTGCCCCGGCAGAAAATAAGGCGTCATCAACCTTACGTTTTTGCGGGCCAGCGTAATGGCCTGCAACATGGTGTATTCTATTTTTTCCAGATCTGTATCCGGCCCAGCCGTGACAATACGTGCCAGTGATTCGCCTGTGCTTTTGTGTTCCTGAAAATACAGATCACCATGCAGGCGCTCCTGCGTGGTAAAATACCAATCCCACGCAGCGGCTTCGGCCAACTGGCGGACAACCGGACCTTCCACTTTAAAATGCGTGTCCGATACCGGGTGCTTGGGTTTGCGGGAAACCATGTTTTCATCCGCAATATTCAGCCCGCCTAAAAAGCCAATACGCCCATCTACCACCAGAATTTTGCGGTGATCGCGCAAATTGATGAAAGGCATCCGCCACGGCAGCAAAGAATGCATAAAGCGCGCACACGGCACCCCTGCCCGCCGCAACCGATGGTAAAGGGGAGAAAGAAAATAACCGCTACCTATGCCATCAACCAGCACACGCACCTGCACGCCACGTTTATGGGCAGCAACCAGTTTATCTGCAAACAGGCCACCAACTTTGTCATCTCTGAAAATATAGGAACACAGCAGAATACTTTTGCTGGCTTTTTCTATGGCATCCAGCATATGCGGGTATGCGCCATCTCCATCATGCAATGGAATGATGGAATTACCACCGACCAGAGCGCGACTGCTCAGCTTACCCACCATAAGGGCTAATGGCGCAAACTGCCCTTCCAGCTCCCTGTTCCAAGATGAAGGTTGATCTATTTCCAACCGGCGGGGGGAGCGATCTCCAACCAGCTTTTTGGCCAAGCGGGTTACGCGGTTGATGCCGAACATCAGATAAAGGGTTGTACCCAGTATAGGCATAAACACACACGCGCCTATCCACCCGATAGCAGATGCCGTGTTGCGTTTTGTAAGCAGAATGTGCAATCCGACAGAAACAACCAGCACAAACCTGATAACTGTAAGCACAAGCGTAAAAGGTGAAATGGACAAGTCTGGCAACATGATAGGTAAAATGCTCACACAAAATGGGCTGGGCTATAAGATACCGAACAAAGTAGCTGCAAAACAGGGGCCAGCATTTTTGCAGAAACAAAGACGCGGCAGTGTTGCCTACACGCAAGGTGTGGCAGCCGAACAGCAAGCCTGTGACTGGCTGGAACAGGACGGATGGACCGTGCTTTTGCGCCGAGCCCGCACCCACCGCGGTGAAATTGATATTGTGGCCAGTAAAGCAGCAGTTCTGTGTTTTGTGGAAGTAAAAAAACGGCGTTCTATAGAAGAAGCCTTGGTAAGTTTACAGCCAGCACAACAGCGGCGCTTGTTCCGTGCGGCGGAATGTCTGCTGCAAAAGCACCCTTATTGGCAATATGAAGAAATGCGTTTTGATCTATTTGTGTTTGATGATGCAGGCAGGATGGAGCGGTTGGAGGATGTTATCCGCCAAATGTAAAAAAGGCGCTTCTGCAACAGGAGCGCCTTTAAAACATGCGTGGGTGTAAAAGAGAAAAAATCAGGTGCGATGGCGGCGTTTGACACTATGTGCAGAAACCGCATGCGCTGGGTGGTAGCTTACAAGCCGCACCATGCTATGGGCCTTGCCATGCTGGGCTGCAGCCAGAACAACACGGTGTGAGGACTTGGCCACAGCAACATGCCGGACATGATGCACAACCGGCGGCGGCGCTGCTGTAAGCGCCGCGAAAGTCAGCTTGCTGGCTTCCAGATCAGAAATAATGCGTTCTGCCCGAGCAGAGGAAGAAGTGGTGACTAACCCTACGCCAAGTGCTGTAAGAGCAAGAGCGCCACGTACAACCGCAACTCGTTTCATTAATCTGATCCCAACCTGTTTCTCTTTTCTTTAGGAACTATACAGTCCCACCCCCACTTGACAACCCAAAAATCAGGCTGGGGCGTTACAAGGAATGTTTTTTTCCTTGAACAGGTTTTGCAGTTCACCAGACTGATACATTTCGGTGACAATATCGCACCCACCAATGAATTCCCCTTTTACGTAAAGCTGGGGAATTGTCGGCCAGTTTGAGAAATCCTTAATGCCCTGACGGATGGCCGGATCAGCCAGCACGTTTTCGGTTTTGAAAGGCACGCCAAGGTGCTGGAGAATCTGCACAACGCGAGCAGAAAAACCGCACTGAGGGAAATCGGCATCCCCTTTCATGAACAGCATGACGGGGTTGGCTTCAATGTCCTGCTTGATGCGCTGCTGTGCTGTATCTGTCATGGTCTGATATCCTTAAAGCTAAGTGATTAGGGAGCAGAAGTTGTAAGCGCCAGCGCATGCAGCTTGCCGCCCATGTGGCCCTGCAGGGCCTGATAGACAAGCTGATGCTGCCGCACGCGTGAAAGGCCCCGGAAGGCTTCGCTCACCACGGAACAGGCATAATGATCACCATCCCCTGCCAGATCATCAATCTTGATCTGGGCATCTGGAAAAGCCTGCCGGATATAGGTTTCGAGTTCTGTGGCGGACATTGCCATCGGTCTGCTTCCTTCCCGCTTGTTTGTTAGTTGCCCATCAGCGTCGGGAAAAACGCTTCATGGGCCGTTTTTAGGCGTGCTGCGGATATGGTGACGCCGCTGGGCAGAATCAAATCATTTCCGCCTGAGCGGGCAATAATGCGTGCTGGCACACCAGCTGCCTGAGCGCGTTCGCACAGGGCTTTGCCGTTTGCCACACAAGCCAGATAGCGGGCCTGATCTTCACCAAACCAGAAGGCTTCTGGCCGGATGCCGGAATCTGGGCTTTCCAGCTCACATCCAATGCCGCTTGCCATCACCATTTCTGCGGCGGCAACCATAATGCCACCGTCAGCAATGTCATGACATGCGGTAATGGTGCCATCCAGAATGGCGCTGCGCACAAAGTCACCATTGCGTTTTTCAGCAGCCAGATCGACCGGCGGTGGTGCACCAGCTTCCTGACCAAGGATTTCACGCAGCCAGATGGTCTGGCCGAGTTCACCCTTGGTTTCACCAATCAGCACCACGTCAGATTCTGGCTGCATGCCAAGGCCAACAGCCTTGTTCACATCATCCAGAACGCCCAAAGCGCCAATGGCAGGTGTGGGCAGAATGGCGGTGGTGGAGCCATCTGGGTTTCGTGTTTCGTTATAAAGAGACACGTTGCCGCTCACGACCGGGAAATCCAGCGCTGTACAGGCTTCCCCCATCCCTTCAACCGCGGCCACAAACTGGCCCATGATTTCGGGCTTTTCCGGGTTGGCGAAGTTCAGGTTATCCGTTACGGCCAGTGGGCGTGCGCCAGTAGCTGTAAGGTTACGCCATGCTTCTGCAACAGCCTGTGCACCACCCGTTTTTGGGTCTGCTTGACAGTAGCGCGGGGTGCAATCTGTGGTGATGGCCAGACCAATGTCTGTATCTTCCACCTTCACAATAGCAGCATCAGCAGCACCCGGGCGGCGGACTGTCTGCCCCCCTACGGTGCTGTCATATTGGTTCCATACCCATGCGCGGGAGGCCAGATCTGGCGAACCAACCAGCTTCAGCAATGTGGCATCCAAAGAAAGCGGTGCATGCACGCCTTCCAGCGGAGCCGGCGCCTTGGGTGGTGTTGCTGGGCGATCGTAAATGGGGGCCTGTTCTGCCAATGGGTCCAGCGGAATATCGGCTTCCAACTGCCCTTTGTGCTTGACGACGATGTGGCCGGTATCTGTCAGATGCCCGATAATGGCAAAATCCAGTTCCCATTTTTCAAAGATCTTGCGGGCCACGTCTGTCCGGTCAGGGCGCAGCACCATCAGCATGCGTTCCTGGCTTTCAGACAGCATCATTTCATAAGCCGTCATATTCGGCTCACGCTGTGGCACGGCATCCAGATCAAGCTCGATACCTACGCCGCCCTTGCCTGCCATTTCCACGGAAGAAGATGTCAGCCCTGCAGCGCCCATGTCCTGAATAGCCACAATGGCATCTGTTGCCATCAGTTCCAGACAGGCTTCAATCAGCAGCTTTTCAATGAAGGGGTCACCCACCTGCACCGTGGGGCGCTTGGAAAGTGCATCTTCATCAAACTCGGCGGAAGACATGGTGGCACCATGGATACCATCACGCCCTGTGCGGGAGCCCACGTAAACAACCGGGTTGCCAACGCCTGCCGCAGCGGAAAGGAAGATACGGTCCTTACGGGCCAAACCAACCGTCATGGCATTTACCAGCGGGTTGCCATCATAGGCCGGGTGGAAGTTGATTTCCCCGCCTACGGTGGGCACGCCCACGCAGTTGCCATAGCCGCCAATGCCACGCACCACGCCATCAATCACGCGGCGGGTTACGGGGTTTTCCGGGCTGCCAAAACGCAGGGCGTTCAGGTTGGCAATGGGGCGTGCGCCCATGGTGAACACATCGCGCAGAATACCGCCAACACCCGTGGCCGCACCCTGATAGGGCTCGATAAAGGAGGGGTGGTTATGGCTTTCCATCTTGAAGATGGCGGCATAGCCCTGCCCAATATCCACCACACCAGCATTTTCACCGGGACCATGAATAACCCACGGCGCCTTGGTGGGCAGCGTGCGCAGCCACTTGCGGGAAGATTTGTAGGAGCAGTGTTCCGACCACATCACAGAGAACACGCCCAGTTCTGTCAGGCTGGGGGTGCGACCCATAATGGACAGCACGCGGCCGTATTCCTCAGATGTCAGCCCGAATTCACGGGCGAGAGATTCATCAACGGTTACAGGCTTATTCACCGGACTACAGCCTCCACCAGACCTTGGAACAACGGCAGACCATCTTCACCACCCATCAGAGGATCAACCAGATCTTCCGGATGAGGCATCATGCCGCAAATGCGTTTGTTTTCGCTTAGGATGCCCGCAATGCTGTTAACGCTGCCATTGGGGTTGCTGGCGGCATCATCCGCCTGCACGTTGCCCTTGGCATCGGCATAGCGGAACGCCACAAGGCCTTCGCCTTCAAGCCGTTCCAGCGTGGCGATGTCTGCCGTGTAATTGCCATCACCATGCGCCAGCGGGGTGCGGAAAACATCGCCCTTTTTCCACTTATGGGTGAAAGGCGTGTTTTCTGCTTCCACCTTCAGGTAGCAATCCTGAGAGAGAAAGCGCAGGTTGGCGTTGCGCAACAGTGCACCGGGCAGAAGCCCTGTTTCCGTTAAAATCTGGAAGCCGTTGCATACACCCAGAATATGGCCGCCCTTTTGGGCAAACGCTTTGATAGCCCCCATAATGGGAGAATGCGCGGCCATGGCACCACAGCGCAGATAATCGCCATAGCTAAAACCACCTGGCAGCACGACCAGATCGGTATCTCCCAGATCTGTTTCATGGTGCCAGATCATGCGCGGGGCCTGCCCTGTAACACGCTTGAGGGCAATGGCCATATCGCGCTCCCGGTTCGTGCCGGGGAATACGATAATTGCTGCTTTCATTTTTTCACACTGCACGGATAAGAGGCATGCAGGGCGGCAAAAACGCTTTCACCAACCGGCTTGTCCAGTGTTTCAGAATGCGCTTTCAGCCAGGCGAGAACCTTGGAACGCATAACGGGCATGGTTTCTGTGGTAGGCACACAAAAACCAGCAGGTGCAGATGGATCACCCTCGTTCCGATCATTGATCTTGGAAAGAGAGACACCATCCGTCAGGCCGCCAATATAGGCATCGCAAATGCCAGCGCTGGTGGCGCGCGTGCAAAGGCGGGCAAAGTTGCCTGCCTTCATGGGCGCAATGCGCTGGGCATGGGCAAAGCCCGGTGCCGCGCATGCCAAAGCCAAAGTTACAAGGAGGGTGCGCTTCATTCCACCACCTCTACAGAGTAATCTTCAATTACCAGATTGGCCAGCAGATCACGCGCCATGGCATCGGCCTTTTTCTGGGCTTCCGCGGCTTTTGCGCCGGGCAGATCCAGCTCAATCACCTTGCCCACGCGCACATCCTGCACGCCTTCAAAGCCAAGTGTCTGCAATGCGTGGCTAATGGCCTTGCCCTGCGGATCCAGAACACCGTCCTTCAGCATGACGGTTACACGTACCTTCATTTTCAAGCTCCCGTTGCCACCAGCGTGGTTACTGGACCGTTTCCGGCCCCTTCATATCTCCGCCTGCCCCGTTTTCTGGCAGGATGCCCATGCGGCGCGCCACTTCCTGATAGGCTTCTTTTACGTTGCCCATATCGCGGCGGAACCGGTCTTTATCCAGTTTTTCGTTTGTGTGCATATCCCACAGGCGGCAGTTATCTGGCGAGATTTCATCTGCCAGCACAATCTGCATATCTTCGCCTTCCCAGATACGGCCAAACTCCAGTTTGAAGTCTACCAACTGGATGCCGATACCGCTGAACAGGCCGCACAGAAAATCATTTACCCGCATGGCCATGCCGGTAATTTCTTCCATATCGTGCGGGCAGGCCCAGCCGAAGGCGATGATGTGGTCTTCTGAAACCAGAGGATCACCCAGCGCGTCATTCTTGTAATAGAATTCCACAATCGGGCGCGGCAGGCGCTCCCCTTCGGGAATATCAAAGCGCTTGGAAATGCTGCCAGCGGCAATATTGCGCACAACCACTTCTAGCGGAATAATTTCCACTTCCTTGACCAACTGCTCACGCATGTTGATGCGGCGGATAAAGTGCGTGGGAATGCCGATTTCCTGCAACCGCAGCATCAGAAATTCACTGATACGGTTGTTCAGAACGCCTTTCCCGGTAATTACGCCGCTTTTTGCGCCGTTCCCTGCTGTGGCATCGTCCTTGA
Source organism: Acetobacter sp. AC2005 (assembly GCF_037901235.1). Classification (NCBI taxonomy): domain Bacteria; kingdom Pseudomonadati; phylum Pseudomonadota; class Alphaproteobacteria; order Acetobacterales; family Acetobacteraceae; genus Acetobacter; species Acetobacter sp. AC2005. Next base: position 29,899 of record NZ_CP149625.1, on the reverse strand, counting down.
AATATTGCACAAGGGTGCCAGGTTCGGGGCCTTCAAAAAGGATTTTGGCTTTACCTTCATAAAGCTGACGCCGACGGGCCATGATGATCCTTACCTGTCGAAAAAGGGTAAAGCCAGTTCGGGCAGAACTGGCTGTTGTTCAAGGGGCCAGCCAGTATGGCCCCTTACATGCTAGGATATGGTTCATAGCAGGCTTCTGGGTAGGAAGATATATCCTGCTATGACAGGGGAGCCTGCTTACTGGCGGGGCCCTGTTTCACCAAAGATTTTTTCGTACTGCGTATCCAGCGCCTTCAGGTGCTGGCGGCTATCCATTGCCGCATCCAGAACGTCGGGGGAGATACGGCCAGAAATTTCCGGATCTGCATCCAGATTTTCACGGAAGGTCTTGCATTCCGGCGTGCCCAGTTTGGTCCATGTTTCCATGGCGTTACGCTGCACGATCCGGTAGGCATCCTCGCGTGAAAGACCAGCTTTGGCCAGTGCCAGCAGCACTTCGCCGGAATGTACAACACCGCCAAGGCTTTCAATGTTGGCGGCCATGCGGTCTGGATATACCAGCATTTTGGAGATCATGCCAGACAGGCGCACAAGGGCAAAATCCAGCCCGATAGTGGCATCTGGGCAGATGTTCCGTTCTACAGAAGAATGGCTGATATCGCGTTCATGCCACAGGGCTACGTCTTCCAGCGCCGGAATAACGGCCGCACGTACCAAACGGGCCAGACCTGTCAGGTTTTCTGTCAGCACCGGGTTGCGCTTGTGCGGCATGGCGGAAGAGCCCTTCTGGCCCTTATGGAAGAATTCTTCGGCTTCACGCACTTCAGAACGCTGGAGATGGCGCACTTCAATGGCCAGACGTTCAATGCCGCTGGCAATCACAGCCAGAGCACAGAAGTAAGCGGCATGCCGATCACGCGGGATAACCTGCGTGGAAACGGTTTCCGGCTTCAGGCCCAGACGTTCTGCCACATAGGATTCAACGCGCGGGTCCAGATGCGCATAGGTGCCCACAGCACCAGAAATGGCACAGGTAGCAATTTCAGCGCGCGCAGTTTCAAGCCGTTCTTTGTTGCGGGCGAATTCTGCGTAATGGCCAGCCAGCTTCAGCCCGAAAGATGTGGGTTCGGCATGAATACCGTGGCTGCGGCCAATGGTGAGGGTATGTTTGTGTTCGAAAGCGCGTGTTTTCAGCGCATCCAGAACACCATCCAGATCTTTCAGCAGCAGGTCTGTTGCCTGCACAAGCTGCACGGCCAAACAGGTATCCAGCACATCGGATGATGTCATGCCCAAATGCACAAAGCGGCTTTCCGGGCCAACCTTTTCTGCCAGCCATGTCAGGAAGGCAATGACGTCGTGCCGGGTTTCGGCTTCAATTTCATCAATGCGGGCCAGATCGGCATCAGAGAAGGCAGCCATTGCGGCATCGCCTTTTTCGCGCACAACCTTGGCGGCTTCCTTTGGCACGGTGCCATATTCAGCCATGGCTTCACACGCCAGCGCTTCAATTTCAAACCAGATGCGATAGCGGTTTGTGGGAGACCAGATGGCGGCCATGACGGGGCGAGTATAACGCGGCACCATAACGCAGAATTCCTTAACCAAAACAATAAAGCCAACAGGTGGCGTCTCTCTAGCGGATTTCGTGCCTTTCGTCTGCCCGCAAAGCGGAAAACTTTGACTTTTTGTGTTCCTTCCCGAAACTGCCGCCTTTTCGGGCGCATTTTGCGCCCTGTTTTTCGAATCGGAGCTCACGTGAACGGCTTTCTGGATTCCTTCAGCCTGACAGCATTTGTCGCCTTTTTGCAGGTTGTGCTGATTGATGTGACACTGGCGGGGGATAACGCCGTTGTTATTGGTATGGCGGTGCGGTCTCTTTCTGGCGCGCAGCGGCGGAAAGCCATTTTTGCCGGTGTAGGGCTGGCGGCTGTTATCCGTATTTTGCTGGCGTTGGTGGCGGTGCGGCTGCTGGAAATAGTGGGCCTTACGCTGGCTGGCGGCTTTTTGCTGCTTTGGGTATGCTGGCGCATGTACCGCGAAATGCGGGAAAGCCATGCCGATGCTGATGCAGGCCCTGCTCCACCAGCCAGCTTGGGAAAAGCGATTTTCCGTATCCTGATAGCTGATTTGTCCATGAGCTTGGACAACGTGCTGGCTGTTGCCGGTGCCGCGCGGGAGCATCCGGGTATTCTTATAGCCGGTCTGGCGCTTTCCGTGCTGCTTATGGGGCTGGCGGCGTCTGTTATTGCGCGGCTGCTGGATAAATATAAATGGATTTCCTGGGTTGGCCTGCTGATTGTTCTGGCCGTTGCCATTGAGCTGATTGTGAAAGGTGGCGGCGAAGTTTGGGGGCATTTGCCCCACTGATTGGAGGCTGGTGCGGAAAGCACTTGCCAAGGCGCGGGAAACGCGCTGATTCTGCGGTATGAGACGTTTTGCGATTTCGTACCGATACCGCCTTGTGGCGGCTGTTTCTCTGGCGTGCATGGGGCTGAGCGCCTGCTCGTCCTCCTCGCCAGAACAGCAGGGAGCCTCTGAAAACCGTTTGGCATGGCCAACGGAGCAGCAGGCCGCCCAAGGCACACCCCCTACAAGTGATGTGGCTAGCCGGTTGACGGTCTGGCTGGGGTTGGTGAAATCCTCGCAGAACAGTGCGCAGGCTTATGCTGATTTCCTGCAAACACGTCCGGTATGGCCCCGTTGGCAGTTGCTGACATCACGCATGCAACTGGCATTGGCCAAGGAAACAGATCCGGCAGTGCTGGCCCGGCTGTGCGCCACACAAAATCTGACATATGGCCCAGCCCTTGCGCAATGTGCCACGCAGGTTCCGGCCTCGGCGGATTTAAGCAAACGCTTGAATGCAGAAGCCGCACAGGCTTGGGTAAATGGGAATGATACCAGCTCCGCCGCCGCAGCCCTGCAAAGCAACTTTGCATCTGCCATCACGCCAGAACGTTCTTGGTTGCGGTTTGATCGTGAAGAAAAAAATGGGCTGGTCGCGGCAGCCAAGCAAACCCTGCCCACTCTTTCGGCCCAAAAGCAGCCGCTGGCGCAGGCCCGCCTGGCTTTCCGTGCCGATGATCCGGCCGCAGAAACACTGCTAGCCGCCCTACCCGCTAACCAGCGGTCTGACCCTTATCTTATTCTTGATCATGCGCGCTGGCTGCGCAAACAGCAGCGTTATGATGAAGCCGTGGCGCTATGGAAAAGCGCTGGTGTAGATGCCGAACGCAGCACACATGGTGCCTCATTCTGGCGGGAACGAGATACGCTGGCGCGGGAATTGATTCAGGCAGGTCGTGCTGCAGATGCTTTTGCTGTGGCAAATGATACTGCGACCACACCAACCAACAGGCTGGATGCACAGTTTCTTTCCGGTTGGATTGCCCTGCGCCTGCAGCATGATCCGGCAACAGCAGAAACTTTTTTCCGCCCGCTTGCGCAGTCTTCAGCCCTTATTACGCGTAGCCGCGGCTTTTATTGGCTTGGGCGGGCGCGTGCTGCGGCAGGAGATTCCGCTTCGGCCCACGCAAATTGGCAGCAGGCAGCGGCCCTGCCCGGTACATTTTATGGGCAAATGGCAGCCGCAGCACTGGAAGGCCGCAACAATGTGCTGCTGGACCCCGCAAATGTGCCAGAAGAAACCCGCACGCGCCTAAAAGCTGAGCGTGACCCGGAAACAACTACATCAGAAGATGTTTACGTTTCTGGCAGTGAACTGGCGCAGGCAGCGCAAATTCTTGTTTCGTGGGGAGATCGCCCCCATGCGCGAGATTTTATGAACATGTTGGAACAGCAGGTTACAAGTACGCCGCAGCGTCTGGCACTGTCTTCTTTGTCTGCGCAGTTGGGCTTGCCGGATATTGCGGTAACAGTCTCCCGCCATGCGGGCCGAGATGGCGTATTTTTGCTGCGCTCTGGTTGGCCGCTACCTTATACGCCGCCATCCAGCACGTTGCCTGCGGGCGTGGCACTCGGTTTGATGCGGCAGGAAAGTAACTTTAACCTTGATGCCGTTAGCCCCTCTAACGCTATTGGGCTTATGCAGCTTAAGCCTTCCACTGCAGGAGATATGCTGCGTGTAACGGGCCTGCCGGCCTCAGCGGCAACGGCTGCCGGGCTGCATGACCCAGAAAACAACATGCGTTTGGGCACAGCTTATCTGGAGCATATTCAATCCCGCTTTGGGGCTGTGGTGCCGTATATGGCCGCAGCGTATAATGGAGGCCCTACCCGTTTGGCACGCTGGTTGAGCACAGCTGGCAACCCAGCCCAGAACGGCGCTTCGGCCGAAGAGATGATCGACTGGATTGAGAGTATTCCCTATTCCGAAACGCGGAATTACGTGCAGCGTGTGTGGGAAAACATGACCATCTATGTGGCATTGGGGAACTAATAAAATGGATATGGCACGGCTGATAGCAACATTTGGTGGGTGTGGGCTTTCACCCCGCGCGCCGGGTACGGTTGGTTCCTTGGCGGCACTGGTGGTGGGGTTGCCTTTGTTAAAGCGCCCTCGGCTTTTGGTGGCTGGTATTGCTGTTGTCACCGTGGTGGGTTGGTGGGCCACAAAACGCAGTGGCAAAGGCGAAGATCATAGCTGGATTGTGATTGATGAAGTGGCCGGTATGTGGATAGCCCTACTGGCGTGCCTGCCCAAAACAGAGGAACAGGCCCGTGAAAAATGGTTCTGGATGTACCCTCTGCTCTCGTTTGCCTTTTTCCGTTTGTTTGACATTACAAAGCCCGGCCCCGTTGGTGTGCTGGATAAACGGCATGATGCCACAGGTGTGATGGGGGACGATGTAGTTGCAGGCGTTATGGCAGCGTTATGTGTAAAAGGCGTGCGCACGGTTGTGGGGCGCTCATCACACTAAGCGGAAGGTTTGGGCCATGTCTGCGGCTGATGCATCTTTTTCAGAGCTCTCTGTGTTGGCAGCAGCTGAGCGTGTGCTGGCCCGTTTACGGCAGATAGATGGACACGTGGTAACAGCAGAAAGCTGCACAGGTGGTTTGGCTGCGGCCATGTTGACGCATTTTCCCGGTTCTTCCGATGTTACGGAAGGCGGGTTTGTCACGTATTCCAACATCATGAAGCAAAAGGTGCTGGGCGTTCCGGCTAAAGTATTGGAAAAGCACGGGGCCGTAAGTGCACAAACCGTGGAAAAAATGGCTGAAGGTGCGTTAGCAGCCTCTCCACTCGCAACTATTTCTGTCGCTATTTCTGGTATTGCTGGGCCGGGTGGCGGATCAGAGGAAAAACCCGTAGGGCTTGTATGGTTTGCCACAGCCCAGAAAGATGGTGCTGTTATCTCGGACAAGCAGATTTTTTCAGGCGGGCGGGAAGATATAAGAGCGCAAGCGGCATTACATGCGTTTGAACTGATTTTACAGCGTTTGAGCTAAAAACACCAATAAAATGCTGCTGCCGAAACAGGTCCGACAGCAGCACGTCACTCAGATTACTGAGCCGGAACAGGAGCCGGCAGCGGAGCATTTGTTGGCGCCGTAGCGGTAGGCGCTGTAGGCAGAGCTGGCGCTTTTACGCCTGTGCCAGCAGCTACCGGGGCCGGAATGCCAGGAGCAGATACGCTTGGTGCGGTAAGAGTTGGTGCAGCTGGAGCTGTTACGGCAGGTGCTGCGCCAGCAATGGCAGGAACTTGATTGCTCTGTGCTGCTGCCAGGCTTTTGGCGTTCAGATCTGCTGTTTCAGCATCACCGTTGTTCTGTGCAGCTTTTTCACCTGCGGCACATTTGCCTTTTAGGCAATGTTCATGGTGATGGTGCGCATGCATACCATGATGCGTTGCGGTTTCAGCAGCCATAGCTGGCACAACAGCCAGAGTTGCAGAAGATGCCAGCAGAGCTGCCGCAAAAAGTTTTTTCATATGGATATATTCCTTCAATAAGGTTGAATCGCCTTTTCACAGGCAATTCCCATATTCCACAATAGGTTACAGAAAATTGCCTGCGCGTATCATAAGCAGGGTTTCAACCGAAACAAAGGAATAAACCAAAGAAAATATCCGCGCTGCTTTCAGGTAGCGGGGTGTTCACTGGTACAGGCTGTTGCTGTGTTGGTGCTTGGCGTTTGTGGCGGCCCATATACTTCCCGCGCACGTTTAATAAAGGCAGAAACCATCAGCCTTGTGGCTTCTGTAAACACAACACCAATAGCCGCCTGCAAAATGCGCGAACGGAACTCAAAATCCACAAAAAACTCTACAAGGCAGCCTTCAGGTGTTGCAGTGAATTTCCAGATATTGCGCAAATACCTAAAAGGCCCGCGCTCATACCGAACGGTAATGGATGATGGACGGTCCAAGGTCACGCGCGATGTAAAACTTTCCCGGAACGGGCCAAAACCAATGGTTAAGTCCGCAACAAGTTCTGTGGCAGTGCGAGTGCGCACTTTGGCGGCAACACACCAAGGCAGAAACTTGGGATACTGGCCAACATCGGCAACAAGATCAAAAATCTGATCCGGGCGATAAGGTAAAACACGCTTTTCTGCGTGCTGTGGCATTACTGATCCTCCTTCAGGCGGGCATTGCGTGCATCACGCAGTGCGGCAAAGTCGGCATCGGCATGGTAGGAGGAGCGCGTAAGCGGGCTGGAGCTAACCTGTAAAAAGCCTTTTACGCGTGCCATTGTGCCGTAATCCTCAAACTCTGCCGGGGTAACAAAACGTGCAACTGGGGCATGTTTGACTGTAGGCTGGAGATACTGGCCCATTGTAATAAAATCTACATCTGCCACGCGCAGATCATCCATGACCTGAGCGAGTTCCATTTTTTCTTCCCCCAATCCAAGCATCAGCCCGGATTTGGTAAAAATGGATGCATCAAGCTGTTTGACCCGATCCAATAACCGCAAGGACTGGTAATAACGAGCCCCCGGCCGAATGGTCGGATACAGGCGTGGCACGGTTTCCAGATTGTGGTTGAAAACATCAGGCCGTGCTTCAACAACCACTTCTAACGCGTTCTTTTTGCGTAAAAAATCTGGTGTCAGGATTTCAATGGTTGTTTCTGGTGCCGCTGCACGGATGGCATGAATAACGCGGGCAAAATGGTGCGCGCCCCCATCTTCCAGATCATCCCGATCTACGGATGTAATCACAACATGCCGCAGCCCAAGGCGCGCTACGGCTTCTGCCACGCGGGTGGGTTCATCTTCATCCAACGCATGCGGCAGGCCGGTAGTCACATTGCAGAATGCACAGGCCCGGGTGCAGATTTCCCCCATGATCATCATGGTGGCATGGCGCTGAGACCAGCATTCCCCAATGTTGGGGCACGCAGCTTCCTCACACACGGTTACCAGTTTGTTGCTGCGCATCAACGCGCGTGTTTCGTGGTAAACTGGGTGGTTGGGTGCCTTAACGCGTATCCAGTCCGGTTTGCGGGCTATGGGGTTGTCTGGCCGGTGTGCTTTTTCTGGATGACGCAGCTTGTTGGGGCTGCTGCCTCCTGTTCGATGATCAATCACAACGCGAATAGACATATCTTTGCCCGCTTTTGCCAAGGGTTACCACAGAACTGGAACGCTCCTGCCGTGGCGTCAAGGCAGGAACGCTCCAGATAGTGCTTTGGCAACATCAAACCCTTGAGATGATACACCAAAACTAGAAGTGAAGCGCCCCGCCATAAGCGGCCAGAACGGCTTCGTGCATGGATTCAGAAATGGTGGGATGAGGGAAAATGGTTTCCATCAGCTCGGCTTCAGTCAGCTCTGCCGTGCGAGCAATAACAAAGCCCTGAATCATTTCCGTAACTTCCGCGCCAATCATATGCGCGCCCAACAGTTCGCCTGTCTGGGCATCAAATACGGTTTTCACCATGCCCTCAGGCTCACCCATGGCAAGCGCTTTGCCGTTAGCCATAAGCGGGAATTTGCCAACGCGCACTTTGTAACCGGCTTCCTTGGCACGCGCTTCTGTATACCCAACAGAAGCCACCTGAGGCCGGCAATATGTGCAGCCCGGAATTTTTGTAACATCAATAGGATGCACGGTTTTGCCAGCAATGGCTTCAACGCACATCACAGCTTCATGGCTGGCTTTGTGTGCAAGCCACGGGGCCCCTGCCAAGTCACCAATAGCGTAAACGCCCGGTTCACCCGTACGGCACAGATCATCGGTAACCACATGTGTGCGGTCTACTTTGATCTTGGTGCCTTCCAGCCCGATATTTTCAACATTGCCGACAATGCCCACGGCAGAAATAACGCGGTCTACGGTAATGGTTTCCGTTTTGCCGCCTACTTCTACCGGCACAGTCACATCATTCTTGCCCTTTTTCAGCGCCCCAACCTTGGCGCTGGTAAGAACGCGCATGCCCTGTTTTTCAAATTCCTTGCGGGCCAAGGCGCTGATTTCTTCGTCTTCCACGGGCAGAATACGCGGCGCAACTTCCACCAGCGTAACTTCAGACCCCATGTTGCGATAGAAGGAGGCAAATTCCGTGCCGATAGCGCCAGATCCAATGACGAGCAGCCGTTTGGGGAGTTCATCTGGCACCAAGGCTTCCCGGTAAGACCAGACAAGTTTGCCGTCTGCTTCCAGCCCCGGTAATGCACGCGCACGTGCGCCTGTGGCCAGAATAACGTGTTTGGCGGTAAGGGTTTGCGGTGCGCCACTTTCCGGCTGCACAAGCACCTTGCGCTTGCCACCAGTGGCAACACCGTCCAGCTTGCCAAAGCCTTTAAAAACAGGAACTTTGGCCTTTTTCAGCAGGTGCTGCACACCAGAAGCAAGCTGTTTGGAAACAGCACGAGAGCGTGCAACAATTGCTTTAAAATCAAAGCTTACGCCATCAGCTTTAAAGCCATATGTGCCCAGATCATGCAGCAGGTGGTTGATCTCGGAAGCACGCAGCAATGCCTTGGTGGGAATACAGCCCCAGTTCAGGCAGATACCCCCAAGATGGTTGGCTTCCACCACAGCAACGGAAAGCTTGAGTTGTGCTGCCCGAAGTGCCGCCACATAACCGCCCGGCCCACCGCCAATAACGATGATATCAAAATCAGTCTGGCTCATAATATGCCTGATCCTCAGAAAGCCGTGCGGTTAGAGAACGAGTGAAAGCGGAGATTCAACCGCTGCACGGAAAGCAGAAAGCCAACGGGCTGCCGCAGCGCCATCTACCACGCGATGATCCACCGAGAGGGTAACGGTCATGACTGTGGCAATAGCCAGTTCATTCCCTTTCACCACAGCCTGTTTTTTACCTGCTGCAATAGCCAGAATGGCAGCCTGCGGCGGGTTAACAATGGCGGCAAAGTCTTTCACGCCGTACATCCCCATGTTGGAGATGGAGAACGTACCACCCTGAAACTCTTCTGGCTTCAGCTTGCCGGCGCGGGCGCGGGCAATCAGATCCTTGGCTTCCTGACTGATATCTTTCAGGCTCTTGCGGTCTGCCTGTTTGACGATAGGCGTGATCAGCCCATCATCGAGAGAAACGGCAACCGAGATATCTGCATCTTCGTGCAGGATCATGGCCTCTTCGGTGTAAGACGCGTTCACTTCCGGCACCTGCTTGAGGGCAACGGCAGAAGCCTTAATAAGCATGTCGTTTACAGACAGCTTGAAAGCATTCACCCCTTCTGCCGGAGACATGGCATTAAGCTGCGCACGCAAAGCCAGAAGTGCATCCAGTTCTACATCTATGGAAACATAGAAGTGCGGAATGGTGGCTTTGGATTCACTCAGGCGGCGGGCAATAACCTTGCGCATGGTGGTGTGCGGTACTGCGCTGCTGCCACCAGATGCAGGCAAGGTAGAAGCCACCTGCCCTGCACTCGGGGCTTTGTTAAGAGCTGCTTCCACATCCCGTTTGACAATGCGGCCATTTGGGCCAGTGCCTTTAATGGCTGCCAGATCAATATTCTTCTGGCGTGCAATGCGTCGCGCAAGCGGAGATGCCACAACCCGGCCAACAGGTTTATCTGCCCGTTGTGCAGGTGCTGCCTGCGTTGCTACTGGTGCTGCTGAAGCGATAGGGTGCGGCACAGGGGCTGGCTCAGCAGATGCCGCGTTTTGAGGTGTGTCGATGTTATCGGGCACCGCCTCGCCTTCTTCCACCAGAATGGCGATAGGTGTGTTGACCGCAACACCTTCTGCACCTTCCTGAATAAGGATACGGCCCAGAATACCTTCCTCAATGGCTTCTACTTCCATTGTGGCTTTATCGGTTTCAATCTCGGCCAGAACGTCACCGCTATTTACGGCGTCCCCTTCCTTTTTCAGCCAGCGGGCCAGTTTGCCCTCTGTCATGGTAGGAGAAAGGGCGGGCATTAAAATTTCAGTCGCCATCTGTCATTCCCTCACATCAGGCCAAGTGCGGCTTTAACCACATCTTCAGGCTGTGGCAGGGCCAATTTTTCCAGATTGGCGGCAAACGGCATGGGCACATCCACACCCGTTACACGGGCCGGTGGGGCATCCAGCCAATCAAACGCGTGTTCGATCACCTGCATGGCAACTTCTGCGCCAATACCTGCAAACGGCCAGCCTTCTTCTACCGTAACCAGACGGCTGGTTTTCTTTACGCTTTCTACAATTGTATCTGTATCCAGCGGGCGCAGGCTGCGCAGGTTGATCACTTCAGCCTCAATGCCTTGCTTGGCCAGCTCAGCCGCAGCATCCAGCGCCGTGGTAACAGCAATGGAGAACGCAACAATAGTGACATCCGAGCCAGCGCGTTCGATCTTGGCCTTGCCGATGGGCACAATGAAGTCTTCATCAATCGGGCAAGGGAATTTGCGCCCGTAAAGAATTTCGTTTTCCAGCACCACAACGGGGTTGGGGTCACGGATAGCGGCGCGCAACAGGCCTTTGGCATCAGCGGAAGACCAAGGCACAACCACTTTCAGGCCCGGCACATGGGCGTACCAGCTACCGTAACACTGAGAATGCTGCGCACCCACGCGGGATGCAGGGCCGTTTGGCCCACGGAACACAATGGGGCACCCCATCTGGCCGCCAGACATATACAGCGTTTTGGCTGCGGAATTGATGATATGGTCAATAGCCTGCATGGAGAAGTTCATGGTCATGAACTCTACAACGGGCTTGAGGCCAGTAAGGGCAGCGCCCACGGCCATGCCTGTAAAGCCGTGTTCGGCAATAGGCATGTCAATTACGCGCTTCTCGCCAAATTCCTGCAACAGGCCTTGGGAGATTTTATAAGCGCCCTGATACTGAGCAACTTCTTCACCCATTAGGAACACGTCTGGATCACGCCGCAATTCGGCAGCCAGTGCATCGCGCAGTGCTTCACGCACAGTAATTTCTTGCGTCTCGCCCCAGTCTTTTTCTTCTTCAACAGGGGCAGATACTGGTGCGCTTACGGGAGCAGATGCGGCTGGCTGTGCTGCGGGCGCGGCTTTTGCAGGCGCAATGCTTTTAGGTGTGTCGATATTATCTGGCACCGCCTCACCTTCTTCCACCAGAATGGCGATAGGTGTGTTCACAGCCACACCTTCAGTGCCTTCTGCTGTGAGAATACGGCCTAGAATACCTTCTTCAATAGCTTCTACTTCCATTGTGGCTTTGTCGGTTTCAATCTCGGCCAGAACGTCACCGCTATTTACGGCGTCCCCTTCCTTTTTCAGCCAGCGGGCCAGTTTGCCCTCTGTCATGGTAGGAGAAAGGGCGGGCATTAAAATTTCAGTCGCCATGTTTATGCTCAAGCCTCCAGAACAACATCCGTATAAAGTTCGGCCGGATCTGGTTCCGGGCTGGTCTGCGCAAATTCCGCAGAGTCGTTCACGATGCCCTTGATCTCGGTTTCCATGGTTTTCAGTTCTGCTTCTGTCACGCCAGAATCCAGCAGGATGTGTTTAACGTGTTCAATGGGATCACGCGTTTTGCGGACTTCATCCACCTCATCTCGCGTGCGGTATTTTGCCGGGTCAGACATGGAATGGCCACGATAGCGGTATGTCATCATCTCCAGCAGGTAAGGCCCCTTTCCTGCGCGGCAATGCTTTACGGCTTCTTCTGCTGCGGCATATACGGCGGCAACATCCATGCCATCCACCCGCTTGCCGGGAATGCCCCACGGCTCGCCATTTTTGTAGAGTTCGTGCGATGCTGACGCCCGCTCAACAGCGGTGCCCATACCGTAACGGTTGTTTTCAATAACAAAAATACAGGGGAGCTTGAGCAGAGCAGCCAGATTGAAACTTTCGTAAACCTGGCCCTGATTGGCTGCGCCATCCCCAAAATAAGCTACGGAAACTTCATCCGTATCACGGTATTTGTTAGCAAATGCCAGCCCGATGCCCAGAGAAACCTGCGCGCCAACAATGCCGTGGCCACCGTAAAAGTTCTTCTCGCGGGAGAACATGTGCATAGAGCCACCCTTGCCGTGGGAATACCCGGTAGAGCGGCCCGTCAGTTCTGCCATCACGCCGCGGGGGGTCATACCGGCCACCAGCATCTGGCCGTGGTCTCGGTAAGATGTAATCAGCTTATCGCCTTCTTTCAGGCTCATCTGGATACCAACCACCACAGCTTCTTGCCCGATATACAGGTGGCAGAAACCGCCAATCAGACCCATGCCGTAAAGTTGCCCGGCTTTTTCTTCAAAGCGGCGGATCAGAAGCATGTCATAGTAGGCTTTAAGAAACTGGTCTCGTGTTAAGGAAGGACCATTATTCCCTGCCTTACCGACCTGTTTGGCGTTCGTTCCCATGCGTGATGAACCTTCTGCGATATGTAAACAGTTCGTAATAAATGGTGCGTAACAGCGGCATCCGTTTCCAGATCTTCAGGTATTTCCTAAAGACCCAGTAAAACCGCATGGTGTTTCGCGTGATTCATTATGCAGCGTTGTAGTCTCCTGAGCGTCCTCCACTTTTGTGAAGGAGCTTTATATTTTCTATCTGCATGCCGCGGTCAACTGCTTTGCACATATCATAAAGCGTAAGGGCTGCAGCAGACACGGCGGTTAACGCTTCCATTTCCACCCCGGTTGCGCCGGTTGTTGTAACAGTTGCGGTAATCTCGATCCTGTTATCGTTCGGCGCCAGATCCACTGTTACACTGCTCAAGCTAAGTGGATGGCAGAGCGGAATAATATCAGCTGTTTTTTTTGCGGCCATAATGCCAGCAATACGGGCTGTTGCCAGAACATCACCTTTTGGCGCTGCGCCTGAAAGGATCATTTCCAGTGTTTGGGGCTGCATAATAATAGCCCCGGTGGCAACAGCCTTGCGGCGTGTGGCAGCCTTGGCGGAAACATCCACCATATGCGCATGTCCCGCCGCATCCAGATGTGTGAGTGCTGGAGAGGAGGCCACGTTAGGCCAGCCCCAGAAGTTTTTTGGCTGCATCGCCCGGGTGCGGATTACGCAGCAGGGATTCACCTACCAGAAAGCCCGTTACACCGATGCCAGAAAGCTGAACGATATCTTCATGCGTTTTGATACCGCTTTCAGACACAATAATCCGATCCGGCGGCACAAGCGGAGAAAGTTCCCGCGTGGTATCCAGACTGGTCTGAAGTGTTTTGAGATTGCGGTTGTTGATACCGATCAGGAAGGTATCCAGCGCAAGGGCGCGGTTGAGTTCTTCCTCATCATGCACTTCCACCAGCACATCCATGTCCAGCCCTTTGGCGTGGTCAACCAGTTCCAGCGCCATTTCATCGGACAGGATGGACATAATCAGCAGAATGCAATCTGCCCCGATCATGCGGCTTTCATAAACCTGCCATGGATCAAGGATAAAATCCTTGCGCAGAACAGGAAGGGAGCATGCCGCCCGCACCTTGCCCAGATCTTCATTATCACCATGGAAGCAGGAGCTTTCCGTCAGCACGGAAATACAGGCTGCGCCGGCTTGCTCGTATTCTGCGGCAATTTCTGCGGGATCATAGGTTTCACGCAGGATACCGGCAGAAGGAGAAGCCTTCTTGATTTCTGCAATCAGGCCAACGGCACGGTCCGCAGCTTTTTCCTTCAGGGCCCGACCAAACCCGCGTGGGGCCTCTTTGGTTTCCTGCGCTTTGGCCGTGATTTCCTTAAGGGACATCAGGGTGGAGCGATGTTCAACTTCCAGCTTGGTGCGTGCGCAGATGCGGGAGAGAACATCCGGCAGTTCGTCAATCTTGCTGGCAAGAATGTCCGGAGCAGAACCTGCCGAGGACGCGAGTGGTGTATCGTTCATGATTATCCAGTCATGTCTCAGGCGCGTGCATCCGGGGTGGAAGCACGCAAACCATTCAGCACTGCCAGAGCCGTGCCATCATCCAGTGGGCGTGCAGCCAGAGCCACACTTTCCCGCAAGGCCTGCGGATCAATGCGTCCGTCCCGCAGGAGCGTTAGCCGCCCTGCCACGTGGAGTGCGCAGGCGGCGTTCAAAACCACTGTATCACGATATGCCCCCGGTGCGCCATGCAACAAAGCTTCCAGAGCTTGTGCGTTATATTGGGCATCTCCCCCCAATATGGCGCTAACGGGGGCATAGGCAAGGCCAGCCATTTCCGGCGTAATGGAAAACGGGCAGATGGCACCATCTTCCAGCGCCATAACCTGCGTGGGGCCTGCCAGCGTGATTTCATCAATGCCGCCCTGCCCGTCTGATGGCAGCCCGCACACGGCCCAGACTTTCTGGGAGCCCAAATTTTTGAGCACATTGACCATCGGCTCTAGCCATGCGGGTGAGAACACGCCCACCAGTTGCCGCTTAACACCTGCTGGATTTACCAAAGGGCCCATCAAGTTAAACAGCGTACGCACACCCAAGGCTTTACGTACCGGGGCAGCAAAACGCATGGCGGGGTGATGGTGCGGGGCAGATAAAAAGACAGCCTTATGCGCCTGCATCTGTTCCGCCAGCACTTCAGCCTGTGCAGAAAGCGGTACACTCAGCGCGGCCAGCACATCGGAAGCGCCTGATCGGGAGGAAATAGCCCTGTTGCCATGCTTGGCAACAGGCACGCCCAGCGCACCCATTACAAACGCCACGGCGGTGGATACATTCAGCGTGCCGTAATTGTCTCCGCCCGTGCCGCATACGTCTATTGTATCGGCTGGCATGGCGGGTACGCTGTGCATACGGGCGCGCAAGGCTGTTACACCGCCCAGCAGTTCTTCCTGTGTTTCTCCACGCACGCGTAAGGCCATAAGAAAAGCCGCAATACGCTCTGGCGCAATCAGGCCATCCATAATCACGCCAAAAGCGGCTTCTGCTTCGGCTGCGCTGAGTGTCTGTCCTTCAGCGACACGTGCCAGAATGGAGGAAAAAAACTGTTCACCAGCCTGTTGAGGCGTGGTGTCCTGAGTGGGAGCAGACATCAGGCAACGGCCTGTTTTTCTTTCCAGGCAGCAGCGATGGAAAGAAAGTTTTTCATCAGATCATGACCGTATTCCGAGGCAATGCTTTCTGGATGGAACTGCACGCCCGAAATAGGATATTGCCGGTGGCGCACACCCATAATCACGCCGTCTTCCGTCCACGCCGTAACTTCCAGAGCATCAGGAATGCTGGCGGGTTCAAGCGTGAGGCTATGGTAGCGTGTGGCATTGAATGGGTTGGGTAGCCCTGCAAAAACATCTTGCCCGTTATGGAAAACGGGGCTCACCTTGCCGTGCATGGGCGTAGGTGCACGCACTACTTCTGCGCCAAATACCTGCCCAATGGCCTGATGCCCCAAGCACACCCCAAAAACCGGCACCTTACCGGCCGCGGCAGATATCAGATCACAGCAGATCCCTGCTTCATTGGGGGAGCATGGGCCGGGAGAAAGCACGATGGCTTCTGGCTTAAGGGCCAGCGCATCTTCCACACTCAGGGTATCATTGCGGCGTACGTCACACTGCACACCCAGTTCACCCAAGTAGTGAACGAGGTTGAAGGTGAAGCTATCATAATTGTCGATCAGAAGGATCATGGCCGAATGATGACCTTATGTGCTGTTGGGGTCAAATAAGAATGAAACAGAAGCGGCATTAGGAGCGCCCTGCCCTTGCCTGTTCCAGCGCAGCTTCTGCGGCGCGGAATACGGCGCGCGCTTTATGGCGTGTTTCTTCATATTCTGTTTCGGGCACACTGTCTGCCACCACGCCACAGCCTGCCTGCACATGCATTTGCCCGTCTTTTACAACGGCCATACGCAGCCCGATACAGGTATCCATGTTGCCGCCAGCACCAAAATAGCCAATGCACCCGGCATAGGTGGCGCGGCGGGTGCGCTCGACTTCATCAATAATTTCCATGGCACGGATTTTAGGCGCGCCCGTAAGTGTGCCTGCGGGAAAAGCGGCCACAAGAGCATCCAGCGCTTCCAGTTCCGGCTTGAGCGTGCCCTGCACGTTAGAAGAGATGTGCATGACGTGGCTGAAACGCTCAATGACGAATCGTTCCGTTACTTTCACCGTGCCGGGAATGCTGACACGGCCTACATCATTACGGCCAAGGTCTATCAGCATCAGGTGTTCTGCTAATTCTTTCTGATCAGCCAGAAGGTCTTTTTCAAGCCGCAGATCTTCCTCGGCCGTTTTGCCGCGTGGGCGCGTGCCCGCAAGTGGGCGTACCGTCATGGTGCCATCCTGCAAACGCACCAGAATTTCGGGCGAGGAGCCGACAAGCGAGAACTCACCAAAATCCAGATGGAACAGGAATGGCGCCGGATTGATGCGCCGCAGCGTACGATACAGCGCCAGAGATGGCAGCGGAAACGGTGTGGAAAAACGCTGGCTGGGCACAACCTGAAAGGCATCGCCGGCGGCAATATAATCCTGAATACGTTCAACAGCCTGACAGAACTCATCCTTGCTGAATGAGGAACGCGGCTCGGCAGGTTCGGGCAGGTTTTCTGGCGGTTTGGGTAAAGGCGGAAGCGCCCCTGCCAGACATTCCCGCGCACGGCGGAGCAGGTCCTGCGCTTTATCCCAAGCTTGCCCTGCGGTTTCATCTTTTTGCGGGCGAACGGGTGCGGCCAGAATGAGTTCGTCACTCACCGTGTCAAACACAGCAAAAAGACCGGGACGCATCAGAATGGATTCAGGTAGGTTCAGGTCATCCGGTGGGGCATCTGGCAGATGCTCCATCTGGCGCACCATGTCATAACCCAGATACCCAAACAGGCCCGCCACCATAGGGGGCACACCCTCGGGCAGCTCCAGACGCGTGGCGTGGATGAGCGCACGTAGGCTTTCCAGCGGCTTTTCTGTAAGAATGCGCGGGGCGCTATCCGGGTTTTCCGGGTTCTCATCCAAGGTGATCTGCCCGTTATGGCAGGTCCAGATGATATCCGGTTTGAGGGCGATAACAGAATACCGCCCGCGGGATGTGCCGCCTTCTACACTTTCTAGCAGCAGCGTATTTTTGCCTGTGCCACCATCAAAGCGTGCAAGGCGCAGATAGGCCGAAACCGGCGTAAGCAGATCCGCGGCTTCTACAGAGAACACGACAGAAGGCAGACCTTGTGCCCAAGCGGCCTCACATTCCTGCCGAGAGGGTGAAGGCGCAATGCGTGCGGTAATGCTCATGGCGTGGCTGCTCCTCCAAATCCGGCTGCAGATAGTGTGGCCATAACGGCGCGTTCATTAATGTGGGGCGGCGTGCGTTTGCTTAATGCTTCAACGTAACTGGCAACCAGAT
Organism: Acetobacter sp. AC2005; assembly: GCF_037901235.1. Lineage (NCBI taxonomy): Bacteria > Pseudomonadati > Pseudomonadota > Alphaproteobacteria > Acetobacterales > Acetobacteraceae > Acetobacter > Acetobacter sp. AC2005. The sequence goes on along the minus strand of NZ_CP149625.1, from coordinate 12,276 downwards.
CATCACTATCGGCCTGCGCCAGAGAATCTTTCAGGCGCTGCACGCCATCGGCAGGCGCTGGCGGGTTGGGTACGAACAGTTTTGTAACAATCGCCACAAGGAAGTGGCCATCATCTTCCGCCATAACTGCCTGCCCCGGCTGCATGCGCGGCAGATAGTCCATCAGTGCGTCTGGTATGTTTTTGTTGGGCTTGGCGTAGGAGAATGCCGCATCCCGCGTCATCTGTGCGCCCGGTGCGTTTGTTGCTGCCAAAGCCTGCTTGTTTTTGGCTGCCAGATACAGGTTTGTTGCCTGCTCATTTGCGGCATGTTTGCGGGCTTCGGCCTGCCATGCGGCCAGAACGTCTGCGTGTGCCTGTTCAAAGGTGCGTGGCGCTGCTGGCGTTGCGGTATCTACTTCCACAGCAAAGCTGCTGTTGTCTGGCCCATCAACAAGCGTTGCGCGAGCGCCGGGTTTTTGTGTGAAAATCTGGTGGATAATGGCTTCACGCAGCTTGCCCGATGCAGGCAGCGGTGCGGGTTCCTTATCTGCAGTCAGGCCCTGTGCATCCAGTGTGCCTGCGGCAGCAACAGCACCCAGATCAGCCGGAATGGCATCCAGCCCTTTACCTGCAAGGGCATCTTGCAGTTTGCGTTTGCGTTCACCTGCAACTGATGGCGCAACAGCGGCCCGATACTGTGAGAGAATGTCTTTTTTGGCATCCTCATACGGCGTGGTATGCGGAGCCGTTATTTTGGTGACGCGAAAAACAGCCCATCCCCCTTCTGTTTTAAGCGGATCACTCACCTGCCCTTCAGGTGCCTGAAAAACCGCCTGCCGCAATGTGGTGGAAGGAATGGTGGATGGGCGCGCATTTGGCATTTCTACCGCTGCAGCATCTTTTGCGCTGTTCTGGATAGCCTGCCAGTTGCCACCTACTTTCCATGCATTGGCAATGGCGGTTGCCTGCGCCTGATTTTGCAGGGTTATCAGCTGAATATCGCGCGTTTCTGGCACGTTGTAGCGGGATTTCTGCTCATCATAAATGCGTTTGATGTCAGCTTCATCCAAGGTGATGCTGTCTGCCACTGTTTGGGGGGAAAGCACCACAATTTTGGCATGGCGCAGCTCCGGCGTGCGGAACATCCACGGATGGTTGTTGTAATAGCGCTGGAGCACAGCATCGTCTGGCGCTTTGGGTGTGGGCTGTGCGTCAAACGGAATGCTTACAAAATCTACCACGCGCGTTTTTGCACCGTAGGTGAGAAAACGCTGAAGCATTGTATCGGAAACGCTGCCAGCCTGAGCCAAAGGCTGCAGAATGGTGCGGGTTGTCAGATCATTTCGCACCATATCCAGAAAACGCTGCTCGGTCAGCCCGCGGTCACGCAGTTTCTGATTAAAGCTGGCGCGGTCAAACTGGCCATTGGCCCCTTTGAAATAAGGGAGCGAGAATACTTCATCCCGCACGGCCGAATCAGGTACGGCCACTTTCAGTTTCTGTGCAGTGTTCAGCAGTTCTGCCTGCCCAATCAGGCGGTGCAGAATCTGGTAGGCAACCTGCCGCTGCATGGCCAGAGGAATTTGCGATGGGTCCGTCACCCCCATCTGGCGCGCAATAGTTGGTAGTTCAGATTGCAGGGCTGTGGCCAGATCATCGGCAGAAACCTGCTGTTGCCCCACTTTGGCAACAACATCTGTTTCTTCCCCCATATAGCCCATAACATCGCCTATTCCCCAGCCGACAAACGCCAGAAAAATGACAATTGCAGTCACCCGGCCCAGCCAGGACTCAACAAAAACGCGACGTAGATAGGAAATCATGACCCGATGGATCCACAGCTATGCTTTAAAAAAACCATACCACAAAAGGGTATGCACAGGCGCGGCACCATAAGGGTAGCTGCGGTGCTTGACCAGACATAACCGTGCCTGCACGCCAGACAGGCAAGAATAAGGCGCCTGCTCTCTTGCCCCAAAGGGTGCGTCTATGGTTTAGCCTTCATGGAAGAACCATATTGTAAAACGCGCGTGCCCGTTGGCATGGCGCGCTACAGGCAAGGAGCAGGGCATGACCAGACAGATTATTGTCGGCAACTGGAAAATGAATGGCCTAAGCCGTGATTCGCAGGAACTGGTCAAGGCTATTACCAGCGGCCTGCCCGCCAACAGCGCAGATGTTGTGGTATGCCCGCCCTTTACCCAACTTGGGCTGCTAACAGATATGCTTAAGCCCACATCGGTAAAGCTGGGTGCGCAGGATTGCCATCAGGAAGTTTCTGGCGCGCATACGGGTGATATTTCTGCCCCTATGCTGGCCGATCTGGGCGTGTCTTATGTTGTTCTGGGCCATTCAGAACGCCGTCAGGAACATGGTGAGCTGGACGAAACGGTGCGTGAAAAAGCCATGGCCGCTGCCAAAGCCGGGCTTACCCCTATTGTCTGTATTGGTGAAACAGAAGATCAGCGCGAAACCGGTGAGCACTTTGATGCGCTGGGTTGGCAGATCAAGGGTTCCCTGCCCGATGGTTTCAACGGTATTTTGGCGTATGAGCCCATCTGGGCAATTGGTACAGGTCTTGCTGCCACCACCGATCAGATAGCCGAAACCATGAAATTCCTGCGTGAAGAATTGGTGCGGCAGTTTGGAGAGGCTGGAAAAGTCATCAAAATCCTGTATGGAGGGTCCGTAAACGCCGGGAATGCGGCCACCATCCTGCCCATTCCTGAAGTGGCGGGTGCGCTTGTTGGCGGCGCCAGCCTTAAGGCGGACGCGTTTCTTTCCATCGTCAGCGCAGCATCTGCTGCCTGATTTGCTGTTCTGATCTGGAATCTGACATGACCACAGCCCTGCTGATCCTGCATTTCTGTGTGACCATAGCTCTGATTGGCGTTGTGCTAATTCAGCGGAGTGAAGGCGGTGGCCTTGGAATTGGCAGCAGCCAGGGCATGGGGGCTTTCATGTCCGGCCGTGGAACAGCCAACCTGCTTACGCGCACAACGGCTGTGCTGGCTGGTGTGTTCATGCTGCTTTCCCTGTTGCTGGCCGTGCTTTACAAAGGCTCTGTTACGGGTGAAGGGCACGATATTCTGGCCCAGCCCCCGGTAGCCACCACGCCCGCGCCTGCTGCTCCGGCAACAACGGCTCCGGCTCCGCAGCCAGCTGCTCCGGCGCATCCGTAAAATGCAGGTTACTCTCTCCTTTCCGCCATGTGTGAGGAGAGAGCCCTTTTATCCCTTCAGCTCCGCATGTCCTGTGGCATGCGGTAGTTTGCGTTTGTCCATCTTTACCCGCCCGGCCATGTCCGTGTAGGAAGTCTGCTCATGACCCGCTTTGTTTTTATCACCGGTGGTGTGGTATCCTCTCTTGGCAAAGGCATTGCATCTGCTGCCCTTGCTGCCCTGTTGCAGGCGCGTGGCTACAAAGTGCGCCTACGCAAGCTTGATCCCTACCTGAACGTTGATCCCGGCACCATGAGCCCCTACCAGCATGGGGAAGTGTTTGTGACTGAGGATGGTGCCGAGACAGATCTTGATCTTGGCCATTACGAACGCTTCACAGGGGTGAATGCTTCCAAGGAAGACAACACCACAACAGGTAAGATTTATTCAGACGTTATCGCGCGTGAACGGCGTGGTGATTATCTGGGCGCAACCGTGCAGGTTATCCCGCATATTACGGATGCCATTAAAGATATTGTTGTGGCCAATACGGATGATCTGGATTTCGTATTGGTGGAAATTGGCGGCACAGTTGGCGATATTGAAAGCCTGCCGTTTCTGGAAGCGATCCGTCAGCTGCGCAATGATCTGGGTCCGGATCAGACCATGGTTGTGCACCTTACGCTGCTGCCGTGGATCCCTTCTGCGGGTGAGCTGAAAACCAAGCCGACCCAGCATTCCGTTAAGGAATTGCAGAATGTGGGTATTCAGCCGCAGATTCTGCTGTGCCGGTGTGATCGCCCCATTCCGCCAACAGAGCGGCGCAAGATTGCCAACTTCTGTAACGTGCGGCCAGAAGCCGTTATTGCCGCGCGGGATGTGGATACCATTTACTCCTGCCCCCTCTCCTACCACGCAGAAGGTATGGATACCGAAGTGCTCCGTTACTTCGGTCTGCCACATGCAGAAGAACCTGATCTGACAGGGTGGGAAAAGATTGTAGATGCCATCCGCCACCCGGATAACGAGGTGCGTATTGCCGTGGTTGGCAAATACACAGCCCTGCTGGATAGCTACAAATCTCTGAACGAAGCCCTGCTGCATGGTGGCATTGCCCACCGCACCAAGGTTGTTCTGGACTGGGTGGATGCCGAGGTTTTTGAAAAAGATCCTGCATCACTGGAAGCCAAGCTGGGTGATGTAGATGCCATTCTGGTGCCCGGCGGATTTGGTGAGCGTGGCTCTCAGGGCAAGATTGAGGCCATTCGCTTTGCGCGTGAAAAAGGTATTCCATTCCTTGGGATATGCTTTGGCATGCAGATGGCGGTTATTGAATGCGCCCGCAATCTGGCAGACCTGCCCAATGCGTCTTCTACCGAATTTGGCTATACGGAAGAGCCTCTGGTGGGCCTGATGACGGAATGGGCACGTGGTAACGAACGCCTGCGCCGGAGCGAAGGCGGAGAACTGGGCGGCACCATGCGCCTTGGGTCCTACCCTGCCAAGCTGATTGAAGGCTCCCGTGCAGCAGAAGTGTATAACGCAACTTCCATCCGTGAGCGGCATCGCCACCGGTATGAAGTGAATATTCATTACAAGGATCAGCTTGAAAAAGCCGGGATGAAGTTTTCTGGTCTTTCACCAGATGGCATTTTGCCAGAAGTGGTGGAATACCCAGATCACCCGTGGTTCATTGCTGTGCAGTATCACCCGGAACTGAAGTCTCGCCCGTTTGCACCGCATCCGCTGTTTGCCGGTTTTGTGGGAGCTGCGCTGGAAAAGGCTAAAAAAGCATGACGCAGGCATTGGGTTCAGATTTCCAGCTTGGGTCTTTGTACATCGGGAACGATCAGCCTTTTGTGTTGATCGCCGGGCCGTGCCAGATTGAATCTGCGGCTCATGCCATGGAAACAGCCACAGCGCTGAAGGAAATTTGCCAGAAGGCTGGTATCGGGCTGATCTATAAAAGCTCGTTCGATAAAGCTAACCGTACCAGCATTTCCAGCGCACGTGGCATTGGCATGGCAGAAGGGTTGGATATTCTGGCAAATGTGCGCAACACGCTGGATATTCCGGTGCTGACAGACGTGCACGCACCAGAACAGTGTGCCCCTGTGGCTGAAGCTGTAGATGTGTTGCAAATTCCCGCTTTTCTGTGCCGCCAGACGGATTTGCTGTTAGCTGCTGGTAAAACTGGCGCCGCAGTAAATGTAAAAAAAGGCCAGTTTCTTGCTCCGTGGGATATGAAGCACGTGGCAGCCAAAATTGCTTCCACCGGTAATAATCGCATCATGCTGTGCGAACGCGGCACCAGCTTTGGCTATAATACGCTGGTAAACGATATGCGTGGCCTGCCCATTATGGCTCAAACCGGTTACCCAGTTGTGTTTGATGCCACGCATTCTGTGCAGCAGCCCGGTGGTTTGGGCGGCGCATCTGGTGGCCAGCGAGAGTTTGCCCCTGTGCTCTCTCGTGCAGCTTTGGCAATTGGTGTGGCATCTCTGTTTATTGAAACGCATGAGAACCCGGACCAAGCACCGAGTGATGGCCCCAACATGCTGCCAATTAAAAGCCTGCCTGCCTTGCTGGAGCAGTTTAAACAGATTGATGCTCTCATTAAGGGGTAAGCAGCCAGCTTGCTTTCCAGCAAAAAGCCGCAACCTGATTATTCAGGCTGCGGCTTTTTTTGTAGCTTCTGCAAGGGAGAGATAAATTCTCTCCCTTGTTTGTGCGGGTATTAGACGTCCAGGTTGGCAACCTTGAGTGCGTTGCCGACAATGAAGTCACGGCGCGGTTCAACAATATCGCCCATCAGGGTAGTGAAAACATCGCCCGCTTCTTCCACATCACCTACACGCACCTGCAGCAGTGTGCGCATGGCCGGATCCAGCGTGGTTTCCCAAAGCTGGGCATCATTCATTTCGCCCAGACCTTTAAAGCGGTTGATGGTCAGCCCACGGCGGCCCTGAGCCAGAAGTCGAGCGTAAAGATCAGCCGGACCGCTCAGCTGGTGCTCGGTGGTATCGTTTTTCAACGCCACGCCCTCTGCAAAGTCTTTTTGCAGGCGGTTTGCCTGCATGGTCAGCCAGCGGGCGTCGTTACTGGCCAACATGGCTGGGTCAATGCGGTACACTTCCCCTACTCCACGCACATTGCGGGCCAGTTCCACACCATCGGTGCTGGCAACGGCTTTCCAGCTTTTTTCATTTTCAGCAGATGCGGCATCAAGGCGCTGCTGCAGTGCGGGCATCCGCTGCTGGAGCAGCTCCACATCCGTTGTCAGCGCGCCAGCCAAGGCTACCTGCTCAATAATCCAGGAAGGAATGCGGTTGGAAAGACGGTTAATAGCCTGCGCCGCTTGCCGAATGAACGGAAGGTCTGCTGCCAGTTCTTCACCACTTACAACGCGTTTATCCGTGTAAACAAAGCTGGCGTTGCTCAGGGCCTTGTTGAGCAGATACTGCTCAAGTGCTGCATCGTCTTTCAGATAGGTTTCTTCATTCCCGCGTTTGGCACGGTAAAGCGGTGGCTGGGCGATATAGAGGTAACCGCGCTCAATCAGTTCCGGCATCTGGCGGAAGAAGAAGGTCAGCAGCAGTGTGCGGATATGAGAGCCGTCCACGTCAGCGTCAGTCATGATGACAATGCGGTGGTAGCGGAGTTTCTCAATAGAAAAACCACCCTGCTCTGGCTCACCACGGCCAATGCCAGTGCCCAATGCGGTAATAAGCGTGCCAATTTCGGCAGAACCCAGCATACGGTCAAACCGTGCACGCTCTACGTTCAGGATCTTACCTTTAAGCGGCAGAATGGCCTGAAAGCGTCTGTCACGTCCCTGCTTGGCGGTGCCGCCTGCGGAATCACCCTCCACAATAAACAGTTCAGCTTTGGCGGGGTCACGCGCCTGACAGTCTGCCAGCTTACCGGGAAGCGAGGAAACATCCAGCACACCCTTGCGGCGTGTTAGCTCACGCGCCTTACGGGCAGCTTCACGCGCAGAGGCAGCATCCAGCACCTTGGAGATAACAATTTTTGCTTCTTTGGGGTGGGTTTCAAACCAGTGGCTGATAATGTCTGCCGCCGCCGCATGCACAACGGGCTGCACTTCGGAAGAAACCAGCTTGTCCTTGGTCTGGGATGAGAACTTGGGGTCTGGAACTTTAACGGACAGAACAGCCGTCAACCCTTCACGCATATCTTCCCCTTGCAGGGAGAGCGCATCTTTTTTGGCAATGCTTTCTGCATATTTACCAACAACACGGGTAAGCGCCTGACGGAAACCTGCCAGATGCGCCCCACCATCGCGCTGCGGAATGTTGTTGGTGAAGCACAGCATGGTTTCATGGAAGCTATCGTTCCATGTCAGAGCAAACTCTACCTTAATGCCGTTATCCGGGTTTTCCAGACTGCCGGTAATGGGCGGTGCAAACAGCGAGGTACGAGACCGATCCAACCAGTTTACAAAAGCTTCCAGCCCGCCCTCGTAAAAGAATTTTTCTTCCCGCACGGGGGTAACGCGTGCATCACGCAGCACAATTTCCAGCCCGGAGTTCAGGAAGGCCAGTTCACGCAGGCGGCGCTCCAGAATGGTGAAATCAAAATCCGTTTTGGGGAATGTTTCGCTGCTGGGTTTGAAAGTGACTTCCGTGCCAGAGGGTTCGGAAGAAGGGCCAACCACTTCCAGCGGGGCATCACGCTCACCGTGCTGGAAGCGAATGAAATGTTCCTTACCGTTACGCCAGATGCGTACTTCCATCCATTCGGACAGCGCATTCACCACAGCGGCACCCACGCCGTGCAAACCGCCAGAAACCTTGTAGGAGTTCTGGTTGAATTTGCCACCAGCATGCAGGCGCGTCAGCACCACTTCAGCGGCGCTAATGCCTTCTTCAGCATGCATATCTGTAGGAATGCCGCGCCCGTTATCACGCACGCTCACACTGCCATCTGCATTAAAAGTGACAACGCAGCGAGATGCAAAACCAGCCTGAGCCTCATCCACCGCGTTATCAATAATTTCAAACGCCATGTGGTGCAGGCCGGAACCATCATCCGTATCACCAATATACATGCCGGGCCGTTTACGGACAGCATCCAGCCCCTTCAGCACAGAGATCGACGCGGCATCATACTCTTCGGAAACGGCAGATGGCGTGGGCTGAGAGAGGTCGGTCATAAGAACGGTACGCTCCGTACAGGAAAGAACAAAAAACCTTTTATTCTTATACCCTGATCAAACCTCTGGGGCCAGATTGAGCAGCATGTTTTATGACCCTGAGAGCAAAAAAGCTCCGTTTTTCAGGGTTTCAAACTGGGCAGTCTGCTTAAGGGGGGCAAAAGGCGCCTGATCTGTGCCGGTAAGCAACACGGTTGTGCGAAAATCCTGCACAATTTCCAGTAATGAGGCCCGGCGCGCGGCATCCAGATGCACCAAAGGTTCATCCAAGAGCAAGATGGGGGGCTGCCCACGATAATCTGTTACAAGCCGGGCATGTGCTAGCACAACACCAATAAGCAAGGATTTTTGCTGCCCGGTGCTTGCTAGTGCAGCGGGTTGTCTGGACGAAAGATCTTCCAGCAGAAAATCACTGCGATGCGTGCCAAATGTGGCCCGACCACGTGCCGCATCATCTTCGCGCAGATCAGCGAGTTTTTCGCGCAGCCAGTCCTCTACGGCCAGTGCTGGAGATGTTTCCAGTTTTTGGGCTACAGCGCATTCCAATGTTGCAATGGCAGCAGGAAAAGCCCCCAGACCATTTTGGGCGTAATGGCAAATCTGGCGCACGGTCTCTTGCCTAGCCGCGGCAACAGCCACAGCATGCCGCGCCATGGAGGCCTCTAGCCCGGATAGCCATGAGTGTTCGGAAAAGCGTGTTTGCAGCAGTTTGTTACGTTGTGTCATGGCGCGATCATACGCTGCCAGTTCCCGCGCATGGTGGGGCGTAACTGCCATAACCAGACGGTCCAGAAAGCGCCGTCTGCCGGATGCGCCCTCACTAAACAACCGGTCCATCTGCGGGGTGATCCACACAGTGGCGAGGGTGTCTTCCCACGCCTCCTGCCCCCGGATCTGCCGCCCATTTAGTAAAAAAACGCGGCGTGGCCTCTCCTGCCCACCCTGTGTGCCGGTGCTCAGTTCAAGAAACTCATCTTCTGTTTCAATGCGCGCCGAAATACCCCAGTTGGTTGCACCCATGCGGCCGAATTGTGTAAGGGGTGCTGCCCGCAGGCCTCTACCCGGAGAGAGAAGAGAAACCGCTTCCAGCAAATTGGTTTTGCCGCTGCCGTTTTCGCCCGTTAGCACCAACAGGCTTGAATCGGGAGACCATACAAGCCGTTCGTAATTGCGAAAATTGGAAAGCGTAAGTTTAAGAAGCCGGGGCATGCCACGCTGCTTCTGCTGGCCTGCCTGCATTTGGGCAATGCTGGCAGGCTGTAAGTGTTAAAGCAAAAAAGCGGATCACACGCGCATCGGCATGAGAACATACAGTGCGGATGGGCTATCTACATCGCGCACAATGGTGGGGGATGCGCTATCAGCAAACGCAAATTCCACCTCTTTTTCTACCTGATCTGTAATGTCGTTGAGGTAGCGGGCCTGAAAGCCGATTTCCAACCCTTCTGCATCGTAGGAAATGCGGTTGTCGTCCAGTTCTTCCTTGGCTACCCCTTGCTCGGCACTGCTGGCAGACAGCGTGAGCAAGCCAGGCTCGAGCGTTAGCTTTACCGGGCGGGAGCGTTCCTGACTAATGGCAGCAACACGGGCCACGGCATCGGCAAAGTCTTTTTTACCAACCCGCAGGATGCGTGTGTTGTTGCGCGGGATAACGCGTTCATATTCAGGGAACGTGCCGTCAATCAGCTTGGATGTGAGTGTAACAGGCCCTGCCGTGAACTGAATACGCGTTTCAGAAAGTGCAATTTCCACTTCTTCGGGCGCTTCATCAATCAGCTTGCGCACTTCGGCCACTGTTTTGCGCGGGACAATAACGCCCGGCATCCCGGAAGCGCCCGCAGGCAAATCAGCTTCCACGCGGGCCAGACGGTGCCCGTCAGTTGCCACGGCGCGCAGTTTCGGTTCTCCATCTACTTCCGTGCCATGCAGGAAGATACCGTTCAGGTAATAGCGGGTTTCTTCGGTGGAGATAGCAAACCGTGTGCGGTCTATGAGCGAATGCAGTGTGGTGGCAGGCAGTTTGAACCGATGCGGGAAATCCCCTGCGCCCATGGATGGAAAATCATCCACGCTCAGCACGTTCAGGCGGGTGGCATAGCGGCCGGCACGCAGCAGAAGTGGGCCTTCGCTATCGGCCTGATCCAGTTCTACATCCACGCCATCGGGCAACTTGCGCACAATTTCATACAAAACTGCTGCGGGGGCCGTTGTAGCCCCTTCCCGCGTGATTTTGGCGGGAACTTCCTCAACCACTTCAATTTCCATATCTGTGGCTTTCAGGCTGAGCTGTCCGTTAGCTGCCTGAATAAGAACATTGGCTAGAATGGGTATGGTGTTACGCTTTTCCGCAACACTCTGGATATGGGCCAACGCCTTAAGCAGTGTTGCGCGTTCCGCCGAAAACTTCATCTAACCCTCTTTCCTGCAAGACAGGGCCTCTGTTTTGCAAGAGGCATCCGCTTTTTCCACCTCGAAAAGTAACAGGTGGGCGTTATCAGTCAATCCCTTTGGAATCTCTACGTTTTCAGCTTTCCAGCATCCGCCGCAGGAGTTCCACATCTTCTGCAAAAGCTGCATCCAGCCCCATAAGTTCCGTAACGCGATTTACCGCATGCATAACGGTTGTGTGGTCACGATTACCGAACTTGCGCCCAATTTCTGGCAGCGAGCGGCTTGTAAGCTGCTTGGCCAGATACATGGCAACCTGCCGGGGCCGCGCAACATTGCGCGCCCTACGGGCGGATGACATGTCTGTGAGGCGGATATTCCAGTGCTCTGCCACTTTTTTCTGGATTTCCTCAATCGTCACACGCCGGTCGTGTGCTTTAAGGATATCGTGCAGCACTTCCTGCGTAGCTTCCAGCGTAACGGGGCGCCCAAACAGGTTGGCATGAGCAATTAGGCGGTTAAGCGCGCCTTCCAGTTCACGCACGTTGGACGTGATTTTGTGTGCCAGAAACTCTAGAACCTTACCGGGCACCACAACGCCAGACGCAGCAGCTTTTGATTCCAGAATGGAAATACGCAGTTCAAACGTGGTGGCGTGAATATCTGCCACCATGCCGCAGCCCAAACGCGTGCGCAGCCGATCTTCCAGCCCCGATAGATCGGATGGAGATTTATCAGCTGAAACCACAATCTGCCGCCCGGCATCCACCAGCGCATTAAAGGTATGGAAAAACTCTTCCTGCGTGTTGTCCTTGCCGATCAGGAACTGCAAATCGTCAATCATCAGTACATCGACGGAGCGCAGTTGTTCCTTGAACTCGATGGTGGACTGAGAGCGAATGGCCGCAATAAACCGATACATGAACTTTTCGGCGGACATGTAGGCCACAGACACGTTACCGCTCTGGATCAGCTCGGCCCCGATGGCGTGCATCAGGTGTGTTTTACCCAGCCCAACGCCGCCATAAAGAAACAGCGGGTTGAAGCCAACACTGGAGGGCTTTTCTGCAACACGGCGGGCGCAGGCATAAGCAAATTCGTTTGGCTTGCCCACCACAAACGTATCAAACGTAAAGCGGCTATCCAGTGCGGTTACCAAATCACTCCGCACTTCTGGCGCGGTGCGTGCTGCTGGGGTTGCCTCTTCCTGCGCGGGTGTTGCAGCACTGGCGGTGGGAATATCTTCCAACGGTATGGGGGCAGGATCACCAGCGCGGGCAACCTGCAACTCTACCCGGCGGATACTGGGTATTTCCTGGTTCCACAGTTCACTCAGGCGGTCACCATACTGGCTTCGCACCCAATCGCGCAAAAAGCGTGTGGGTAAAAGCAGGGTGATTTCATCGCCATCAATCGGGCCCAGCGCAATTTTGGTCAGCCAGGTGCGGTATTCAACTTCGCCAACTTCGCCCTTCAGGCGGGCGCAGATACGCAGCCACGATTCCTCAAGCCCCTTGCCGTCTTCAAGCCGGGAAAAGGCGCTTTCGTCATCGTCCACTCCGATTGTCAT